>CAVTIN010000006.1:0-87578 GCA_963734895.1 uncultured Chloroflexia bacterium
CAGGTTGCGCCGACCGCGCGAGCGCCGACCGCGCGAGGCGCCGGCCGCGACGGAGGCGCCGGCCGCGACGGAGGCGCCGGACGGAGGCGCCGACCGCGACGGAGGCGCCGACCGCGCGGGGCGCCGGCCGCCCAACAGACGCCCAACAGACGCCCAACCCTGAGGGTTTGACTCACCGGGCGAGTCAACCCGGCGGCCATGAGCACTTGACGCACCGGGCGCATCAACCCGGCGGCCATGAGCACTTGACTCACCGGGCGCATCAATAGCGCATCCCGAGCGCCGCGTCGCAGCGTATTGGGGCCTTCGGACGCACGTGGCCCCAGGCGGAGGCCTCATCTGACTCGCCGCGTGAGTCGCGGGGGGTTCGGCGCGCAACCCGCGGGGCACGCGTGGCAAGTCCCTGGTGAGCGGCCCCGTGTACAACGGGCAGATGGCCCCCGAGGCGAGGATCCGAATTACGGCCGGCGGCCTGCCGTCCGCCGTTTCAACGCTGGTCCGAGATGCTCGGTCGACGATCGGCTGGTCCCAGCGCGAGCTCGCGGCACGTGTCGGCACGTCCCAGACGAAGATCTGGCGGATCGAACGCGCGGATCCGGGCGCACTCGACGTCGCGACGCTCGATCGCGTGCTGTCGGCGCTGGGCTTGCGGTCGACCCTCGAGGTCGAGGGCCATCACCTGGCTGACCGTCGTGAACAGCGGGATCGACTGCACGCTCGCCTGATGGCGGCGATGGCCGGCCGGTTGCATCGCTGCGGTTGGGTCGTGGCAACCGAGGTCCCGATCGGAGGCCGGGAACCGCGCGGCTGGGTCGACATCGTGGCGTATCGCGCCGCGGACGCGGCCATGGCGACGTTCGAGCTCAAGACAGACCTGCCGGACATCGGCGGGTTGCAGCGGCAGCTCGACTGGTACGAGCGAGCCGCGCCGTGGGTGGCTCGGCGGCTGGGGTGGCGGGTGGAGCGGTTCGCGAGCGCCGTCATCTGCCTCGACACGCAGGCCGTGGCGGATCGGCTCGACGAGCACCGGTGGCTGCTGCGAGCAGCCTTCCCCGGCGAGGGTCGCGCGCTCGTTGCGTGGCTGGAGGAACCGACATCGCGGCCGCCGCAGGGCCGGGCGATCGCTGTGACAGACCTGGCGGCCCGTCGCGGTCTCGGCCTCAGGGCATCACGTCTGCATGGGCGGCGCGCTCGGCCGGCATACCGGGACTATGCAGAGGCGGCCACACTCGTAAGGCAGCAGAAGCCGCCGGGCAGAACAACGCGGATCGATCGATCACGCAACGGGACCAACTCACCCGGTCGTTGACTCACCGTGCGCATCATCCGGACATCCAGGCCCGCAGCTCGCGACGTTTTCGGGCCTCGAGGGCGCCGGTGCCCCAGGCGACGGCCGGATCTGACTCGCCGCCTGAGTCATCGCGGGCTCGCGGGGCGCGGCGCGGGCTCGCAAGGCGCGGCAGGGAGCGGCGGGGCTCGCAGGGCGCGGGGCGCCGCGAGGGCGCGACTACTCCGTGGGCCGGATGGCGCGTCGGCGGGCCGAACTCCGGACGGGCTGCGTCGACGACAGGTTCCCGAAGGTGCGGCGATCGAGACCCGCGGCGATCGCGTCCTCCGGCGTCATGGCCGCGAACGACGCGGCTCGTCCCAGTAACCGGATGGCCGCCAGCGCCTCGTCGCGAGTGAGGTTGCGCAGCGGCGTGGCGTTGGCGAGCCCGACCCGACGGAGGCCGCGCTGTCCCGTCGAGGCTGCGTAGTTCGCCGCCCAGACGAGGACCGGGGCCTGGCCGTCGGTGGCGTCCGGACCCGCGCGCAGCGCACCGCACACGATCCCCCGCTCGGGCGGCGCGGCGCGCACGAGCACCCAGTCGTCAGGACCCGCGATCAGGTCGAACAGGTGTGAGTGGTATGGCGCGCTGAAGATCGTCTCCGCGCCTGCATCCGCGGCGGACCCGCCCGAGATCGCGAGCATCGCGTGAAGATCGGGAACGGGCGCCAGCAGACGGACCTGCGCCTCCGCAAACAGGCGGCGCTCCCCCGCGTTCGTTCCGATGTGCACCGCGTCTGGCTCCTCGACCACGACCACGGGACAGCCGGCGGCGGCGAGCGCGGCCAGCGCCGCGCCCAGCGTGTCGGCGAGTGCCAGCGTCCGCTTCCGGCGTGCCATCGCGGAACCGCGGCCCGTGCGCCGCCCCAGCGAGTACGGCCCGGGCACCGCCTGGGCGACGGGATGGTCGGTGAGCGCCGCGGTCGATCGCCAGGCATCGGCCAGGAACGCCGCGAGATCGGTCGGGGCGGCATCGTTCGGGGACGAGCCGGTCGCGGATGAGCCCGCCGGCGGTGACCCGGCGGCCGTCAACGCGTCCGCAGCCGCCACAGGCGACGCGGCCAGCGACGCGTCCGCGGGCAGCGGCGCGTCCGCAGGCGACGCAGGCGACCCGGCCGCCACCCCCGCGAGGACGGCCCCGGCGAGATCCCTCCATCGAACCTGGCCGTCGGTGATCAGCTCGAGGCCGGCGTCGACCTGCGCCCCGACCACCTCGGCGACGAGCCGGTCCGTGGCCGCGGACAACGTCTCCCGGGTGGCCGACCCGGCGGCCACCTCGTCCTCGAGCGCGTCGAGGTCGACCCCGTCGCCGGTGATCCGCGGCAAGCCGCCGGTGAGCATCCCGAACATCGGCCGTCAGCCCCAGACGCTCAGGCCGATGGCTGCGAGCACGGCGAACAGGCCCAGCAGGGCCACGATCCCCGCCACCCGGAGCACCACGGTCCCACCCGCCCCGAACGCCGGCTCCATCGTGCCGCTCAGCTGGCCCGGACGCATCCACAGCGAGCTCAACGTCGGGAGGTTTGTCGGCGGCAGCAGCAGCCCGAGCCAGGCACCGGTGATCAGGCCGCCGATGTGGGCCATGTTGTCGATGCCCGGGAACAGGACGCCGAACAGGAGGTTGATCACGAGCAGTCCGCCCAGCTGGCCGAGGAAGGCGCGGCTCCGGCTGTCGAGCATCGGACGGTGGACGCGCTGGGCGACGAACAGGAGACCGAACAGGCCGAAGATCGCGCCCGACGCGCCGATGCCGCCGCGCACGTTGCCGAATGCGAACGTCACCAGGGAGCCCCCTGCGGCAAACACGAGGTAGAACACGAGGAACCGCCACGGCCCGTACAGCCGCTCCACGAACGGCCCGGCGATCCACAGTGCGTACATGTTGAACAGGATGTGGAACGGCATGACGGTCAGCGGCGCGTGGACCAGGGTCACGGTCCACAGCCGCCAGATCTCGCCGTGCGCGAGGGCGACCTTGTCGAGTGCGAGCAGGTTGCCCAGCGCAACACCGTCCGGGCCGGCGAAGTCGATGATGAGCGACACGATCGTGGTGAACGCGATCAGCGCGACGGTGACCGAGAGCCCGGTGTCGCCCCGCGAGCGCGCGAAGTAGCGGCTGGCCGCCCCCTTGTCGCCCAGCTCCTTCGACAGCCAGCCGAGGCGCGATGCGATCTCGGGCTTGTCCGCGGACGGCGCGCGCCGGTCCGCCTCGCGGTAGGCCGCCAGCGCGCCGCGCAGGTCGTCCGCACGCACCCGGGCCGCGGCGATGTTGCGCCACGCGGGGTAGGTCGAGGGCGTCTCCGGCAGCCGGGTGACCTCCTCCCACGTCGACATGGCCTTGCCCTCGTCGTCGAGCCGGTTCCACGCCTCCCCGAGGCCCAGCAGCGCGGCGGCCGTGACCGCCGGATCGTTGAACCCGATCACCCGTTGGTACAACCGGGCGGCGTCGACGAAGTCCGAGCTCTGGAGCAGCTCCGCCGCGCGGTCCAGCACGGCCAGCGCGGTGTCGCGCGGCAGCGGGCCATCGTGGGCGAGGATGGTATGGAGGTCGATGTCGGGGTGTTCAGTCACGGCGCGAGCGTACATGAGGCGGACGGCCCGGGGTTGTGCGGGAGTACCGGGATCACGTCACGTAGACTCGCGCCAAGATGTGCGGAAGGTTCACGCAGCAGCGACCGACCTCCGAGATCGCCCGCATCTTCGAGGCGGAGGACCTGGCGGGCGACCCCGGCGACCACTACAACATCGCGCCCACGACCGAAGCATCGGTGGTGGTCCAGCGCGACGACCGCCGGGCGGTCCGGCGCTATGGCTGGGGGCTGATTCCCGCCTGGTCGGACGACCCGCGGATCGCCGCCCGCACCTTCAATGCTCGCGCCGAGACGCTGGCGACCAGCCCGCTGTTCCGGGGCGCCTTCCGAACGCGGCGGTGCCTGGTGCCGGTGGACGGCTTCTACGAGTGGCTGCGACAGGGATCGAAGCGCCAGCCGATGCTGATCCGCGGGCCCGGCGACCTGCCGCTGGCGCTGGCCGGGCTGTGGACCGGGCGCCAGGACCCGGAGAGTGGCGAGTGGCACCGGACGTTCACGATCGTCACGTCAAGACCAAACGCGTTCATGGCCGCGATCCACGACCGGATGCCGGTCGTCGTCCCGCCCGACGCGTGGGCGATCTGGCTCGATCCCGAGCTCCGCGATCCGGGCGAGCTGCGTGCCCTGCTCGAGCCGAACGATGGCCTGGTGCTCGATGCCTTCCCGGTTCCGACGCTGGTCAACAACGTGCGCAATGACGGCGCGGCGCTGGTGGAGCGGGTCGAGCTCGCGGCGCCGGGCACCGACGGCCTCGGGCTCGCGTAGCTCGGGTGTGCCCGCGCGTCCAGCCTGTCCCCGGCGGGTCTGGCTAGCCCAGGGGCTCGAGCGCCTCCCAACCCGCGCCCTGCGTGGCGGCCGCAAAGGCGACGCCCGGATCGGCCCCGCGGTCCAGCGCGGAGGCATAGGCCCCGACCAGCGTCGCGAACGCCCGGTCGTCCGTCTCCGACGGCGCGGCAAGAACCGTTGCCGCGGCAGGCAACCCAACGGGCTCCGCCGTCCCGGTGGCGATCAACAGCACGAGATGAGCATCTGCGAAGGCAGCAGCCTCGACAGCAACCGGTAGCACCTGTTCGGGGACTCCGTCAACGACGACGAGCACGTTGTACGCGGTCAGGTAGCCGAGTCCGAGCGCGACGTCGCCAGGCTCGAGACGGGCCCGCGTGTTGGCGTCCTGTCCGCCGGCGATCGGACATCAGGCGACGGGGCCCCGCTGGTCGTCCCGACCCGCGGGGTCGAGGAGCATCTCATCGTCGGCCGGTTGATCCGGACCGTCCTCGACCACCAAGGTTGGTCGGGCCGGGTCTCTGAGCACGGCGACATGTCCGACACCCGCCGCGGCCAGCGCGACCATCAACGCATCGCCTGCCGGATCGTCGCCAGTGCGACCCACCAGCTCCACCGCGCGCCCCGCCCTGCCGCAGCCACGGCGATGTCGGCAGCACGTCCGGCCGGCATCGCAGGCGCCGATGGACGCCAGGCAGGGTTGCCGACGACGACGATCACGGGAGCAGCGTACTCCGGCCGCTCGTCAGTCACCGCCTTCAGCCGACTGCGCGGGGGCGCCTCAACGGCTGCCACCCGCGGAGCCGCCCGCCCGGCGCCCTGCCAGGCGCGACTGCTGGTGCCGACTGGCACCGCGAACGGCCGGTCACGCGTTTCTGATGACCCACGGCAATGAACAATGCAAGCTGACCCGGGTACAAGTTGCATGCCGCCGGGTCGCTAGGGTCTGTCTCCGCATGTGCTCAAGCGCGCCCGAAACGCGAAGACGTCGAAGTCGGCGATGCTGGTGATGCTGCGTAGCCGGCGCCGGCGGGACAACGCGGGTCAGTCGATCGCGGAGTTTGCGCTCGTCATTCCGATCCTCGTCGTCCTCTTCCTGGGCATCGCCGACTTCGGCCGCATTTTCAATGCCGGGGTCGTGCTGGAGGCGGCCACCCGGGACGCGGCCGAGCACGCGTCGCAGATGTACCTCGCCGATCCGCCCGGCGATCTCTCGCTGACGCCCGCCGAGCGGCTCTCCGCCCCGGTGGCCAGCGCGGACCCGACGTACTACGACGCGCTCCGTGACGACGCCGCACGGGTTCTATGCGCCGAGACGCGCAGTCTGCCCAACACTGACTACTCGGGCGGGACCTGCCCGACGTGGCCCGTGGTCGCGGTGTGCGTGCACGACGGGGCCGATCCGAGCTGCGGAGGGACGCCTTCCGGGTTTGCTCCCCCGACGACGGACTGCCCCCAGGTCGACGGTGCGTGGCCGGATCCGACGCCCGGCAATGGTGAGCGCTGGGTGGAAGTTCGAGCCTGCTACAGGTTCACCTCGATCCTGAGACTGCCGATCTTCTCGTTTGGCGATTTCTACCTCGAACGGACCCGGACATTCACGATCCCGTGCTACTTCGCGAACGGGTTCGGGGGTTGCCCGTGATGCGGGACCTTCCGATTCGCAGTCGGAGTCGCACCCGCGGGCAGGCGCTCGCGGAGTTCGCGCTGGTCTTCCCGATCTTCGCCATGGTCGTGTTCGGCATGATCTCTCTCGGGCTGTGGGTCTTCTACCAGCAGCAGCTGTCCAACGCGGCACGCGAGGCGGCCAGGTATGCCGCGATCCACAGTTCGAGCTCCCAGTGCCCAACGGTCTCGCACATCGCACCGCAGGCACCCCCGACAAGCTACTGGCCGTGCGACAGACCAGCGGACGGATGGCCGAACATGGTGGGCGCCGGACGGGCCGCGGTGTGGGGCATGAACCCCACCACTGTCTCGATCGTCGCGTGCTGGTCCGGCTACGTTGACGGGGTCGGCAACGACGCACCGCCCGGGCTGGCCGGTGCCTCGTACGCACCGTGCACGATCGCCGGCGTCGTCGCCGAGACGTCCGTGGACGGCCTGCCATGCCCCATCTCCGCGACCGATACGGTCGATACCGCAAGCGATGTCTCGTACGCCAATGGGGTCACGTACCAGACGCGCGTAACGACCTACGCATGCTTCAACTGGAATCCGCCGATGGCGGGCTTCCTGCTCATCCCATCCCACGTGACGATCCGGGCGGGTCTGACCGAGATCGTCCAGCGGCAGCAGTGAGGTGCGCGACGTGAAATACGCCAGGCAGCATGAGGGGCAGATCCTCGTCCTGTTCGTTGGTGCCTTGTTCGTGCTGTTCGCGATCGCCGCGCTCGTCGTCGACCTCGGGTTCGTGTTCATGATCCGGCGTCAGGAGCAGAATGCGGCGGATCCGGGTGCGATCGCGGCGGCGAGGTACATCCATCCGACCGCGACGAGCGCAGCCGATTACCCGTCGATGGTTCAGGCCGCCTGTTTCTATGTCCGCCAGAACGGGTTCTTCCCGGCCGCCACGAACGACGACGGCTGCGTCCCGGCAAACGATCCGGACGGCACGACCCTGACCGTCAACTACCCGCCGAGCGCTCAGGCGGGGCGGTTCGCCGGGTCGCTTGGTGCGGTGGAGGTGATCGTCGATCGCGTGCACCGGACGTTCTTCGGAGGGCTGCTCCCGCTGCCCACGATCGACGTGGCGAGCGCCGCCGTGGCTGCATTTGACACCGGGGCCTCGAACTCGAGCACGCTGATCGCCCTGGATCCAATCTCGTGTGCTGCGGGCCACATTCATGGAACCGGCACGATCAACATCCACCCGCTCGTCGCGGGCACGACGGGTGGGTTTGTTCAGGTGAACTCGCAATGCTCGTCCGGCTCCACCGACGACATCTGCGGTCCGAGCTCCGGGGGCCTCAAGGTGGACAGCAATGCGTCCAATTTCAGCGCGCCGATGACGTACGTGGTCGGATCCTGCCAGGCGACCTCCGGAACGATCAACGGCGGCGCACTCGACGAGGGCGCCGCATACGTTGGCGATCCGCTGTCAGAGCTGAAACCGCCACGCCTGAGCGACTACCCGGCAGGCAAGTGCTCCCCGACCAGCGCGCCCCTCGCGCCCGGCGACAACGGTTGCCGCTTCAGCGGTGGCGGTCCGGTGGACCTAAGTCCCGGCGTCTACTACGGTGGCTGGAGCATTCAAAACAACGTCACGCTCGTGCTGGCGCCCGGCATGTACATCTTCGCGGGAGGCGGGGTCAAGCTCAACGCCGGCGGTTCGATCACGTCGGTCCAGGGCACCGGCGGCGTGCCCGCCCCGGTGATGTTCTTCAATACCGACGATCCGAGCACTGGGACAGGCCAGGCGCCGCTCGACTTCACCGCCACCTCAACCCTGACCCTGCGGCCCATCGACAGTGGCCCGTACCGCAACATCCTGATCTGGAACGATGGCACCGGGAGCAACCCCACCGCCAAGGTTTCCCTCGGCGGCCAGACCGTGCTCGATATCGCCGGCACGATCTACAGCCCGAAGGGCCTGGTCACGCTGGAGGGCGGCTCGGGTGCCGGGGCCGACAACACTGCGGCGATCCAGATCATCGCCTGGCAGTGGGACGTCGGCGGCAACAGCACCCTGGACATGCCGTACGACCCGGACCAGCTTTACCAGCTGCCACAGAAGGGGTTGGTCCACTAGAGCGGTCCGCCTGATCCCTCTCGCGCGGAGCAGGTGAGCGTCAGTCGCCGGGCGTCTCGGTTGGATGCGGCGTATCGGAGGGCCTCGGCGTCTGGCTGGGCCTGGGCGTCGACGAGGGCGACTCGGTGTGGTCCTCGTGGTCGGAGCTGGATGGCGATGGCGTCGAAGTTGGCCTCGGCGTCGAGCCCGAGCTAGCGCCGCCGTGATCATCGGGGGTCTCCGACGGCTCGGTCGAGGCGTCGGGCTCAGCCGACTCGTCGCCCGCGGTCTCCGACGGCTCTGCCGAGGCGTCGGGGCTGGTCGAAGCGTCCTCGCTGGGCTCCGCGGTATCGGACGCGTCCGCGGACGGCTCGGCCGTTTCGGCCGGCTGCTCGATCGACGGGCTGGGGCTCGAATGGTCGCCATCGAGCAGTCCGAGGGCGCCGGCCGTGACCATGCCCGACCCGGTTGCCAGGGCCGCGACGACGAGCACCAGGGCCATGGCCTGCGCCCGCGCCGCAACCGGGAACCCGGCGCTGGTGGTCACCCGCCATGCGTCCCGGAGCGACAGCAGGAATGCGCCCAGAGACCGGCGGCGAAGGGCGAGCCCGGCCAGCCGCGCCGGCGACGGCGCCGGTTCGGCGGCCACGGCCTGCATCACGCGATCCGCGAAACCCGGGGACGGTGCCCTCGTCGTGCCGGCGGCCAGCCGCTCGAGCTCGCGCGCGACGGGCGTGTCGCTCGCAACCTCGTCGGCGTGCAAGCCGGAGGCTCCGTCGAGCTCGGCAGGGGTGAACGGGCGCGGCTGGCCGCCAGGGCGCATCTCGGTCATCGGTCATCCGCCTCGACGGATCCGCGGAGGCGGGCGAGCCCACGGTGCAGGTGCGTCTTGACAGTGCCCAGCGGCCGACCGGTCGCCTCGGCGATCTCGATCAGCGACCGCTCGGCGAAGAAGCGCAGGGCCACGACCTCCCGGTACGGCTCGTCGAGCGAGGCGACGGCCATCCGGAGTCGCGCGTCGCGCTCCGATCGAAGCACGGTGTGCGCCGGATCGGCGGCGTGCGCGGAGTTCGTGGTCCGGAAGCGCTCGCGGCCGGGTTGATCGGCATCGGCCGCGATCGGATCGAGCCAGGCGACCTGCTTGCGCTGCGCAGCCCGCCGGACGGCCAGGCGGACCGCGATCCGCGACAGCCAGGCACCGAACGCGCCGTCGGCGCGCCAGGACGCGAGCGACCGGTAGGCGATCACGAAGGCCTCCTGGGCGATGTCCTCGGCCTCGCTGCGATCGCCGAGCACGCGCGTACATGCCGCGACGACCGAGGGTCCTTCGCGCTCCACGAGCCTGCGAAAGGCATCCCGGTCGCCACCCAGCACGGCATCGACGATGCTGCGGTCATCGGTCGTCGTCCCGTCGTGTGGCTCGGCGGTCCAGGTCCGGTCCGTTGCGGTGGCCTCCGTTGCGTCTCCCGGGTCCGGCGCCCGATCGGGCGACCCGGTGGGTGCCGGTCCGGCGCCCGGCGACATCATCGCCTGCCCGACCGGCTCCCATCTCGTGACGGATGTCATGTGCCCCGCTGGGACCGATGACTGGATCAGCCGTCCGAGCCACCTCCACTGTGGTCTTCTCCGCCCCCGCTCGACCCGTCATGGGCGTCCGGGCTCGAGCTCGCGTGCTCGCTGTCGGAACCGTCGTGGTCGTCGCTGGCTTCGGGTGTCTCCGTGGCGTCGTTGTCGTGGTCATCGGTGGCCTGTGCCTGCTGGCCGTCGGTGGCCTGTGCCTGCTGGCCGGCCTGGGTAACGGAATGGTCGTCACTGGCCTCGGGCGTCTCGCTTGCCTCGGGGGTCTCGCTGGGCTCGGCGGACTCGCTGGGCTCGGCGGACTCGGTCTCGAAGCTCGCCGACGCGTCCTGCGTCGCGGCTTCGGTGCTCTCGCTCGGCTCGGCAGACCCCGTCTCTACGCCGGCGGACGCGTCGTCGCTCGCGGAGGTGTCGAACCCCGCGGGCTGCGTGTCCGCCTGCTGGGTGCCGTCGACGAACGTGCTGGTGGCAAACGCGGCGCCCGCGACGAGGAACACCGCCACGAGCGAGGTGCCGATCGGGCGGATCATCCGGGAGTTGAGCTTCATGTGGTGGTCGCTCCGGTACTCGTGCGGCCCCCTCGCTGGGCCCGCTTCACCCCTCCCGAGGCGATCGGCGGCGCAAAGGTTTCAGCGACCGCCCGATGGCACGCTCGGATACGGCCCGCGCGCCATCTCGTTGCCCGGCGCGCTATGCGCCGCCGGCGCCCGGCTGCGGGTCGCGCTCGACGTCGATCGGGCCGAAGGCGGCTGCCTGCAGGTCGGCGCCGAACTGGTCGTGGTCACCGACCAGCACGATGGCTGCCGCCTCGGGGCGGATGTGCTCACGGGCGACCCGCAGGACGTCGGCGCTGGTGACGGCCTCGATCGCGCCCCGGTACCGAGCCAGCTCGTCGTCCGGCAGCTCGTGCACGAACAGGCCGGCGAGCGAACCGGCGACGGGCCCCGGCGTCTCGAACCGGAGCGGAAACACGCCGATCAGGAACTCGCGGCCGGCCTTGAGCTCTGCGTCAGTCACCGGTTCGTCGCGGATGCGGTCGAGCTCGACCAGGAACTCGCGGATGGCTGGCACGGTCGCCTCGGTGTTCACGGCGGCTCGGGCGGTGAACGGGCCGCGGCCTCGACGCATGTCGAAGCCGGCACCGGCGCCGTACGTGTAGCCCTTCTCCTCGCGCAGGTTCATGTTGAGGCGCGAGTTGAACAGCCCGCCCAGGATCGTGGTCATCACCGTGAGCGCGTGGTAGTCGGGATGCCTGCGCGGCAGCCCGGGATGCCCGATCCGGATCTCTGTCTGCACCGATCCCGGCCGGTGGACCACGCGCACGACCCGGCCGGCGCCCGCCGGGCTGTCGTCGATCGCCCGACGCTCGGCGCCGCGTCCCGGGGTCCAGTCGCCGAGCTGCGCCTCGACCGTGCGCACGACCTCGTCCGGGTCGATGTCGCCGGCCACGACGAGCGCCGCTCGACCGGGTGAGAACGAGGCACGGTGAATCCCGCGAAGCTCTTCGGCCGTCAAGGTGGCAACGGTGTCGGCCATCCCGCCGGCGGGCCGGTGATATGGGCTCGATGGCGCGTAGATCGTCTCGATGTAGGCGACGTCGGCACGCCGGCGCGGATCGGCCTTCGCCTGGAGCAGATCGGTCAGCCGCTCGTCCCGAAGCCGTCCCACATCGGACTCCGGGAAGCCCGGCCGGCGGACGACTTCGACCAGGAGCTCGAGCGCCGGCCCGAGGCGGGTCGCCGGGACGTCCAGTCCGGCTGTGGTGGCGTCCCAGCCGGCCTCGGCATGGAGCGACGCGCCGAGCCGCTCGGCGGCCTCCGTGAGCTCGATGGCGTCGTGGACCTCGGTCCCCTCGGTGAGCGCGCGTGCCTGGAGCACCGTGGCCCCGCCGAGCGCGTCCGGCTCGTCCGACGCACCGGTCCGCACGGCGAGCGATGCGGACACGAGCTCCCGGCCGGGCATCGGCGTCACGATGACGCGGAGCCCGTTGGCCAGCGTCGTGCGGTGCGTGTCGGGGAACTCGTACGGCCTGGGCGCCCCCGGCACCGGTCGCGTGGTCACCATCTTCGGGACGGCCGGTGCGGTCGCGGCCGCGCGTGCCTGCCCGGTCTTGCGTGCCTGCCCGCTCATGCCGCCGCCTCGCCAGTCTGCTCGCCCGTCGCCGCCGGAACGTAGGTGAGGACGACGCGATTGTCGGGCCGGAACACGTCGCGCGCGGCGTCGCGGATCTGCTCCGGGGTGACGCTCAGGTAGCGCGGCAGGAGCGTGTTGATGACCCCCGGGTCGTCGAACAGGGTCGCGTACATCGAGAGCCGGTCGGCCCGCTCTTCGACCCGCGAAAGCGCGCCCAGCTCGTCAGCCTCGGTGAGTGCCTTCGCGCGCGCGAGCTCGTCCTCGCTGGGGGCCTCCGTGGCCAGGCGTTCGAGCTCCTCGAGGTAGGCCGCCTCGACCGTCGCCACGTCCACCCCCGGGCGAGCGGTTGCCCAGCCGACCGAGACCGAGCCGCCACCGATGAACGGCAGCGTGAACGCGGCAACGTCCTGGGCGATCCGGTCCTCGCGGACGAGCCGCCGGTGGAGCCGGCTGCCCTTGCCCCCGGCCAGCAGCTGCGAGGCGAGGTCGAGCGCGTCCAGCCGGCGGTCTCCGAAGACCGGGGCGCGGAAGCCGATGTACACGCGCGCCAGCGGGACATTGTCCTCGACGACCTCGCGACGCTCGCTGCCGATCAGCGCCGGCAGCGACATGTCGGGCAGCGGCGGGATCGAGGGGTTGGCGGGGATCGGGCCGAAGTAGCGCTCGGCCCATGCGCGGACCCGGCCGCGCTCGCAATCGCCCACGACCGACAGCACGGCGTTATTGGGCGCGTAGTAGGTGCGGAAGAACGCGGTCACGTCCTCGAGCGACGCGGCGTCGAGGTCTTCCATCGATCCGATCGTCGAGTGGTGGTACGGGTGCTCCGGCGGAAACAGGTGGCCCTGCACCTTCTCGTTCCAGCTCCCGTACGGACGGTTGTCGTAGCTCCAGCGCTTCTCGTTCTTGACGACCTCGCGCTGGTTGTCGAGGTTTTCCTGGCTCAGCGCGACCGGCAGCGTTCCCATCCGGTCGGCCTCGAGCCACAGGGCGAGCTCGAGCTCATGCGACGGCATCGTCTCGAAGTAGTTGGTGCGGTCGAGCCAGGTGCTGCCGTTGAGGGTGCCGCCGGCCGCCTGGACCAGCGCCATGTGCTCTGCCTTGGCCACGTTGGCGGAACCCTGGAACATCACGTGCTCGAACAGGTGGGCAAAGCCGGTCTTGCCCTTCACCTCGTGCTTGGAGCCGACGTTGTACCAGAGGTTGACCGCGACGACGGGGGCGAGGTGGTCCTCGGCGACCACGAGGCGCAGCCCGTTGGCCAGGCGCTCATCGCTGAACTCGACGACAGGAACGGGCATGCGGAACGAGTCCTCGGACATGGGGTGTGGGTTTGCGCGATTGTAGGGTGGCGGGCGGGATCGGTGGCGCCGGCGGCCGGCGCGGGATTCCGGCTACAACGGCAACAGCACCGCGACGATGGTGAGCACCAGCGCGAGCAGGAACGAATCGCGCGTCATCCGCCACAACGCCTGCATGTCGGCGCGATGGTCGGCCGGGTCGACGACGGCGCGTCGTGATCCCGTCCCGTCACCGAAGTTGGCGATCCCGGCGAGCGCGAATGCACCGCAGAACCTGCGGCGGGCCTGGAGCCAGGAGAACAGGCCGCCCCACAGCGGCAGGATCAGGAGCAGGCGGGTTGCGGCGGGCGCATGGACGGCGACCAGCGCAACGAGCAGCAGCGCCGCGACGGCCAGACCGACGATCGCGAACGCGCGGCGCCTGCGGATCTCCCACGGCCCGATGTTGCACGCGCCCGGAACGTACCCGTCACCCGCGGATGCCGGTGCGCCGGGAGCAATGTGTGAGCGACCTGACATCGGTCCTCCGGCTTCCTGCGGTGGGTGCTGCTCGCCCACGCTCCTCATCGTCGTGTACGGATGATCGCCGATATCGGTTCGCGGCGCGTTTGAGCACCCGCGGGTAGACTGCCGACCCGTGAACACGTTCCCCCACCGACAACGGCGCCTGCACGCCGGCACTGGCCGACGAGCGCTCGTCGCGAGTGCGCTCGCGCTGCTCATCCTGTTGATCGCCACCGGCTCGGCCCTTGCCCATTCCGAGCTGGTGTCGTCGGATCCCGCCGACAAGGCCGTCCTGGCCACGTCACCGACGACGATCACGCTCACGTTCTCCGAGGACCTCGATCCCGGCAAGAGCTCGTTCAAGCTCGTCGGCCCGGCGGGCACGATCGGCACCGGCAGCGTGTCTGCCGACCCTGTCGCGATGACCCTCGACGGCCTCGCGCTGGACCCGGGCGACTATGAGATCCAGTGGACGTCGGCGGCGCTCGACGGGGACATCCTCCGCGGGACGCTCACGTTCACGGTGTCCGAGGCATCGCCGACGCCCAGCCCCGAGCCGCCCAGCGCAGAACCGGAGGCGACCGCCGCACCCTCGGGAGAGCCCTCGGCCGTGCCCACGCCTGAAGCCACCGCGACACCCGCACCGTCCGCCGCTCCGGTCGAGCCATCCGACACCTCCGGAGACGTCGTGCTCCCGATCGTGATCGCGCTCGTCCTCGTCGCGGGCGTCGGCGCCTACGTCCTGCGGCGCAGCCGGCGAGCCTGATGCCGTTGAGGGTCCCCCACCCGCGCGTCTCCACCCGCTCGATCGGCGCGCTCGCCGGGTTCCTGCTCGTCGCGGCTGCGCCCACGGTCGTGGCCGCCCACGGTCTGTCGCCTGTCTACGAAAGCCCGCTGCCGCTGGCCGTCTACCTGGTCGGAGCGGCGGCCACGGTGGCCCTGTCGTTCGTGTTCGTCCTCGCTCGTGACATGCGCGCGGGCCCGACTCCCGAAACCCGAATCGCCACGGTCCCGATCGTCGTCAGGGTCGGGCTGCGGGTCATCGGTCTCGTCGGCTGGGTCTGGATCATCGCCCAGGGGATCGCCGGCGGTTCGTCCGACGCTGCGGTCGCGACGCTGTTCCTGTGGGTCTACGGCTGGGTCGGGGTTGCCGCGCTGTCGGCCTTCGTCGGACCCGTCTGGGAGTGGCTGGACCCGTTCGCGACGCTCCACGACATTCTGGCCTGGATCCTGCGGCAGGCCGGCGTGCACGGCTGGGCGCCGAGCGACCTGCCGGGCTGGGTCGGCGTCTGGCCGGCCGTGGCCGGGCTCACCTTCTTCGTGTGGCTCGAGCTCGTGGCGATCGCGGGCAACGCAACGCTGACCGTGGTGGTGGCCGGGTACACGCTGGTCACGCTGGCGATGATGGCCCAGTTCGGCCGCGACCAGTGGCGCGCCAGGGGCGAGACGTTCACGGTGTGGTTCCGCACGCTCAATCGCCTCGCGCCGGCCGGCATCGTCTTCGCGACGGACAGCGCCATCGCCGATGATGACAACGGCGATCCGGACCCCGATCCCGACGCCGTCAACTCCCGAGTGGTCGTACGGCGACCGTTCGCCAGCGCGCTACTGGCCGCCCCCTGGTCCGCGTCACGGATCACGCTCGTCGCCGTCGCGACCGGGTCGATCCTGTTCGACGGGCTGTCGCAGACCGTGGCGTTCGCATCCGTGTTCGGGGCGCCGGCGACGCTGCCCAAGACCCTGATCCTGCTCGCGTTCCTCGGGATCATCATCGTCGCGGCCCTCACTGTCTCCCGGACCGTGAGCCCGGGCGCGATCGGCGCCGGGCTGCTGCCGATCTCGGTCGGGTACCTGGTCGCCCACTACCTCACGTTCGTGTTCATCGACGGGCAGCGGATCGTGATCGCGATCTCGGATCCGCTCCAGCGTGGCGACGACCTGTTCGGGACCGCCTTCTACCAGCTCAACACGACAGTGCTGCCTGCGGGCCTCGTATGGACCGCGCAGCTGGCGGCCGTGGTCGGCGGGCACATGCTCGGTGCATGGTCCGGACACGTGACCGCGGCGCGTGACGTCGAAGCCGAGGAGAATGGGCGCGAACCACGCGACATGCGCCATCGGAAGCTGCCCCGGTTCCGCTCGCTCCGGGGGCGCAACATGCGCATGCGAGAGATCCCGCTGGCGCTGGTCATGGTCGCCCTGACCACGCTGACGCTGTGGTCGCTGGGCCAGACGATCGTCCAGCCGCCGGCGCCAACCGGGACGATTCCGACAACGCGTCCGTTATAGGCCTGCCGGACTGACGCCGCCCGCGTGTCGTGGCGCGTCGGGGCTGGGCTCCGGCGCGTCGCCGTCAGCCCGCCCGGCCCCGCCCGGGGTGCGGTGGCACCCAGTCCGTGATCGGCCGGACCGCCGAGATCCCCGGGGCGAGCGCCGGGTCCAGCGCCTCGGCCGCCGCGACCCCTGTCTCGATCGCCGTCAGGCACAGGATGCCCTCGGCGATTGCCGCATGCCGGATCTCGGCCGCATCGCGCACGGCGCCGGACCGGGGTGTGGGGGTATTGACGACCAGGCGCACACGGCCACCGGCGATGAGGTCCAGGATCCCCGCCTCGTCGCCCACCGGTGCCGCGCCAAGCTTTGCCACCGGCTCTGCGGTGAGGCCCGCGGCCTCGAGGGCGGCGCGCGTGCCGGCCGTGGCCGCCAATCGGTAGCCAGCGCGGACCAGCGCGGTCGCGAGGTCGAGCAGGCCCCATTTGTCGCGATCGGCGATCGACAGGAGGGCGACGGGCGGCTCGCCATCGCCCGCGCGCGGCGGGATGAGCGATGCCCCGGTGAGCGCCTTGGCCATCGCCACGCGCGGATCCTCGGCGATCCCGATCACCTCGCCGGTCGACTGCATGAACGGGCCAACCGATGGGTCCACGCCCTTGAGCTTCGCGGTCGAGAACGCAGGCGCCTTGACGGCGACGAACGACGGTTCGGGCAGGAGCCCGTCCGGCCAGCCGAGCTCGCCGAGCGTGGCGCCCAGTGAGATCCGGACCGCCAGCTCGACCATCGGCACGCCCGTGACCTTGGACAGGAACGGCACCGTGCGGCTGGCGCGCGGGTTGACCTCGATCAGGTAGACGCCATCCTCGCGCACGATGAACTGGGCGTTGACCAGCCCGCGCGCGCCGAGCGCGAGGCAGATGCGCTCCATCGTGCCGACGATCAGGGCCTGATCGCCCTCGGAGACGTGCTGCGGCGGGAACACCGCGATCGAGTCGCCGGAGTGGACGCCCGCGCGCTCCACGTGCTCGAGGAGACCCGGGATGAGGACCCGTTCGCCGTCGCTCACCGCGTCGATGTCGACCTCGATCCCCTCAAGGAAGCGATCGATCCTGACCGGGCGGTCCGGGTCGACCACCGCCGCTGCCGCAAGGTGGCGGACCAGGTCCTCCGCCGAGTACGCAAAGTCGATCGCGAGGCCGCCGATGACGAAGCTCGGCCGCACGATCACCGGGTAGCCGATCCGCTCGGCGAGCGTCAGCGACTCCTCGACCAATTCGGCCATCCCGCCCTCCGGCTGCGGGATGCCCAGGCGGTCAAGGAGCGCGGAGAAGCGCGTTCGCTCCTCGGCCTGGTTGATCGCCTCCATGTCCGAGCCGAGCAGCGGCACGCCCAGGGCCACCAGCGGGCCTGCGAGGTTGAGGGGCGTCTGGCCTCCGAACGCGACCACGGCGGGAAGCGGCAGGCCGCGTTCCGTCCCATCGCGAACCTGGCGGGCGGCATCACCTCCGTTCGTGATGAGACTCGCCGCATCGGTGACAGGGGTGGTGGATGCGACCTCTCCCTTCCTCATGCCCGCGCCGGTGTCCGAGCCCGCATCGGTGTCCAAGTCGGCGCCGGCATCCGTGCCGGCACCTGCGCCGGCAACCGTGGCCCCGCCCGTGCCCGTGTCCGCGCCGGCAACCGTGCCCCCGCCCGTGCCCGTGTCCGCACCAGTGCCCTTGCCCGGGGTGATGCGCGGAGCCTCATCACCGATGGAGGTGATTGCGCCGGCCGTGCTTGGCCGCGCCGTGTTCGCGCCCGAGGTGATTGCGCCGGCCGTGACCGCACCGGCTGGAAACAGGCCGTCCTCGAACTCGAGGATGCCCTCGACGCTCTCGACATCGAGCGGCTCGAAGTACAGCCGGGTGGACGCATCGAAGTCGGTCGACACGGTCTCGGGGTTGGAGTTGACCATGACCGCGCTCCAGCCCTCGCGGCGAAGCACGTCGGCTGCCTGGACGGCGCAGTAGTCGAACTCGATCCCCTGCCCGATCCGGACCGGCCCGCTGCCGATGACGAGAGCGCCCGGGCGCGGCACGGGCGGCGCCTCGGGTGGGGATCCCGCGGAGGCATAGGTCGAGTAGAAGTACGGGGTCTCGGCGGCGAACTCGGCGGCGCAGGTGTCGACCATCGCGTAGCCGGGCGCCAACCCCAGCGCGCGCCGCGCAGCCCGCAAATCGGCCTCCGCCACCCCGGCAAGGCCCGCCAGGTCCCGGTCCGCGAACGCCGCGCGCTTGGCGGTCGCCAGCAGCGTGGCCGCGTCGCGGTCGGTGGCATTGGCGAGCCGTGGGCCCATCGCCCGGACGTCGTGTTCGAGTGCGACGTTGCGCCCCATCTCGGCGAGGAACCAGGGCGAGATCCCGGTCGCGGCGCGGACCACCTCCTGCGGCACGCCTCGCCGCAGCAACCCGAGCACCCGCCAGAGCCGGGAGTCGGACGGCTCGAGGAACTGCCGGATGACGATCGGCGCCGCCGACCGCTGCGCGAACCGGGTGCTCTCGCAGGATTGGCCGCGTTCGTCGATCCAGCGGATCACGCCGTCCTCCGCGACGTCGAGCGTGTCGGCCACATCGGCAGCCGGGGCGGCCTGGCCGCCGGCGCCCGGGTCGCCGGCGGCGGCGTCGGAATCCGCGGTGCCCACCGCTGCCTCGACCGCGTACACCGCTGACAGGTAGTCGAACGTCGGCTGCCACGACGCGTCCTCGCCGAGCGGACCCGCACCCGCCTGCTCGAGCCCGCGGAGCGCCTTGTTGAGCGCCGCACCGAACGTCCGGTCGATCGCCATGACCTCGCCGGTGGCCTTCATCTGCGATCCGAGCCGCCGGTCGGCCGCCGGGAACTTGTCGAACGGGAAGCGCGGCAGCTTGACGACCACGTAGTCGAGCGCGGGCTCGAACGCCGCAACGGTCGTCCCGGTGACCACGTTGGGGATCTCGGCCAGCGTCCGCCCGGCCGCGATCTGGGCGGCGACGCGCGCGATCGGGTAACCCGTCGCCTTCGACGCGAGCGCGCTCGACCGTGACACGCGCGGGTTGACCTCGATCACCGCGTACTCGGTCGAGTCCGGCGACAGCGCGAACTGGACGTTGCAGCCGCCCTCGACACCCAGCGCCCGGATGATCGCGAGCGCCGCGCTGCGCAGTCGCTGGTGGACCGAGTCGGTGAGCGTCTGGACGGGCGCCACCACGATCGAGTCCCCGGTATGGACGCCGAGCGGGTCGACGTTCTCCATCGAGCACACGGCGATGCACGTGTCGTCGGCATCGCGCATCACCTCGTATTCGACCTCCTGCCATCCGACCAGGCAGCGCTCGACCATCACCTGGTGGATGGGGCTGGCCCGCAGCCCCGATCGAATGCGCTCACGGTAGGCCGCCTCGGTCCCGACGATCCCGCCGCCCGTGCCGCCCAGCGTGAAGGCCGGGCGGATGATCGCGGGCAGCCCGATCTCGGCCAGCGCCGCGTCCGCCGAGGCGAGGCGGGCTGCCTCGTCGGGGCCCTCCACGATGGCCGACGGCGCGTAGGGCTGGTCGATGCGGTCGAGCAGGTCGCGGAACGCCTCTCGGTCCTCGGCCATCCGGATGGCCTCGAGCGGCGTCCCCAGCAGCCGGACGCCATGACGCTCGAGCACGCCCGCCTCCGACAGCGCCATGGCCAGGTTGAGGGCCGTCTGCCCGCCGAGGCCCGCGAGAAGCCCCTCCGGTCGCTCGCGGGCGATGACCGCCTCGATCGCGTCGACCGTCAGCGGCTCGAGGTACACGACGTCCGCGACCGTGGGGTCGGTCATGATCGTCGCCGGGTTGGAGTTGACGAGGACGGTCCTGACTCCCTCGGCGCGCAGTGCGCGACACGCCTGGGTCCCCGCGTAGTCGAACTCGGCCGCCTGGCCGATGACGACCGGCCCCGAGCCCAGGATCAGCACCGACTTCGGCTTGGGCCGGTGGGCGTGGACGGGCGGCTGCGGGAGGGGCGCCGTCATGCGTCCTCCGGCCGGGCGCCCGCGTGCGGCAAGGCGTTCACGAGCCGCGCCGGCACGCGTCGACGAACCGGTCGAACACTGCAAGCGCGTCGAGCGGTCCGGGCGCGCCCTCGGGGTGGTACTGCACGGTCTCAATGGGCTTGTCGGCGTGCCGCAGTCCCTCGACCGAGCCGTCGTTGAGGTTGACCTGGCTGACCCGGAAGCCGGAGCTTGCCGGCAGCGTGTCGCCGACCACCTGGACCTCGTGGTTCTGTGCGGTCACCTGCACATACCCCGTGTCCAGGTCCTGGACCGGGTGGTTGGCGCCGTGATGCCCGAACCGGAGCCGGCGGGTCTCGGCGCCAGCAGCCCGCCCGACGACCTGGTGTCCGAGGCAGATGCCCAGCAGCGGGCGGCCATCATCGATGATCGCCCGGGCGAGCGCGACCGGACCGGCGAGGCGCGCGGGATCGCCCGGCCCGGGCGACAGGACGACGCCCGCGATGTCGGACGCGAGGACGGTCGCCGGGTCGGCGGTGTGGGGCAGGATGCGAACCCTGACGCCCCGTCGTCGCAGGGAGCGCACGATGTTGGCCTTGAGCCCGAAGTCGACGATCGCGACCAGCGGCACGGACGGGTCGTCGCCCACCTCGCGCACGACCGCGGGCGAGACCTGGGCGACGAAGTCCTGGTCCTCCCACCGCGGCACCGCCCGGGCGCGCTCCACCGCCAGGGCCGCGTCCATGGCGCCCGGCTCGGTGATGATCCCGCGCAGGCATCCGTTGTCGCGCAGGTGACGCGCGAGGGCACGGGTGTCCACGCCGGCGATCGCCGGGATCGACGCCCGGCGCAGCATCGTGGCCAGCTGGCGCGCATCGTCGAGAACGGCAGCGGTCGCATGCGCGACCACCAGCCCTCGCAGCCAGGGGCGCTCGGACTGGTCCTCGTCGAGGAGGCGTCCGTAGTTGCCGATCAGCGGGTACGTCATCACGACGACCTGGCCCGCGTACGACGGATCGGTGGCGATCTCCTGGTACCCGGTCTGGGACGTGTTGACGACGAGGTCGCCGCCCGAAGCAACGGGCGCTCCGAACGCGATGCCCGGGAACACGGCGCCGTCCTCGAGCGCGAGAAGCGCGGGCCCGGAATCGCCGACTCGCGGGTCGACGAGCGCGTCGGCACGCGGCAGCGGCGGATGGCCGGCAGACGGTGGGGTGATCACGGGATCCCGGCGGGCCGCGGCGAGCGAGCGCCGCAGGCGGGCATGCGCACGAGTATCTGGCCTCCTCGCCGGCCTCTCTGGACCGGTACGCCGGCCTCACAGGACCGGCCCTCAGGATGGCCCTGACGATAGCACGCGGGCCGGATCGACATCGCCCCCGGGCCCTCGATCCCCTACGGCGCGACGACCCCCGACGCGGGCAGCTCGACGCGGAACACGGCCCCGCCGGCATCGGCATCGGCGACCCCGATCCGCCCGCCGTGACGGTCCACGATCCACTTCCCGATCGCGAGCCCGAGACCCGTCCCACCGGACGGGGCGCCGGCCGCGCGCCAGAACCGGTCGAACACATGGGGCACGTCCTCGGGGCGCACCCCGGGCCCCTGGTCGGCGACCTCGACCGACACGATGGGGCCAGCGGCGCGCACGGTCACGCCGACCTCGCCTCCGCGCGGGCTGTGACGGACCGCGTTGTCGACCAGGATCATGACCAGCTGGCGGAGGCGCTCCGGGTCGCCGTCGACCATCGCCGGCTCCGGGTCCACCGTCACCCTGACGCCGCGGGCGTCGGCCGCGCGGCCGAGCGTCGAGGCGGCTTCGAACGCGATGTCGCCGAGGTCCAGTGGCTCCGACGCCAGCGGGACGGCGCCCGAGTCCGACCGGGCGAGCAGGAGCAGGTCGTCGACGAGAGACGCCATCCGGCTCACCTCGGCATCGATGTCGTCGAGCGCCTCGCTGGACTCGCCGATCGGGCGGTCCCGGTGGCGGAAGAGATGCTCCACCGACGACCGGATGACCGTCAGCGGGGTGCGCAGCTCGTGGCTCGCGTCAGCTGCGAACTCGCGCTGGCGGCGCAGCGCGTCGCGCTGGGCGACCAGCGAGTCGCGGATCGGGACCAGCGCCCGCCGCGCGTATACCGTCCCGAAGCCGAATGCGACGACGATCACCAGGACGCCGCCGACGAGCAGGACCGCGAGGAGCGCGTTGAGCGTCTGGACCTCGGTCGTGCGGTCCTGGAGCACCTGGAGGAAGTAGGTGTTGCCATCCTGCTGCGCGACGACCTTCCAGGTCAGGATCCGGACCGGCACCGAGGTCGGCTGCCCGACCGCTGCGGTGAGGGAGAGGGTATAGGTACGCACGTCGCGGCCGTCGGTCGCGACCCGCGCGGCGGCCATGCCGCCGTCCTCGGGAAGGCCCGCGGGCACGACCACGGGGCCGCGCCCCACCTGGACCGGCGCACCCTGGTCGTCGAATGCGAACAGCAGGGTGTTGCCCCCGCCGAACACGAATCCGAGCGTCGGGCGGTCCTGCTCGCTTGCTGACGGTCCCTCGAGCGCATCCACGAGCGGCTGGGCGCGGTCCGAAAGCTGCTGGACCGAGGCGCCGGCCAGGGTGTTGGCCACGGCGGCGTAGAGCACGGCGCCGAGCACGACGAGGACGACCAGCGTCGATGCGCCACTCCACGCGACCAGGCGCCACCGGACGCGCCGGACGAGCCTTGCTTCACCGGCGAGGGCCGCCTGCTCCGCGCCGTCGTCGAGCGGGTCGACGCGATGGCCGTCAGGCATCGGACAGGCGATAGCCGACGCCGCGGACAGTCTCGATCTGCGCGCCGGCGTCGCCCAGCTTGGTCCGCAGGTAGTGCACGTAGGCATCGACCGCGTTTGGCGTCACCGCGACGCTGAACGGCCAGGCGTGATCGAGGAGCTGGTCGCGGGTCAGCGTCTGGCCCGCGTGGCGGAGCAGCGCTTCCAGGAGCGAGAACTCGCGCGGGCTGAGATCCACGTTCCGATCCTCGACCGTCACGCGGCGGGCCGTCTCGTCAAGCGCGATGGCACCGCACTCGAGCCGCGGGGCCGCGCGCCGGGGGCCGGGCTCGGCGCGCCGGGCGAGCGCCCGAAGCCGGGCCGCGACCTCCTGGTACGCAAACGGCTTGACCACGTAGTCGTCGGCGCCCGCATCGAGGCCCGTGACTCGCTCGTTGACCGTGTCGCGAGCAGTGAGCATCAGGATGTTGACGTCCACCCGGTCGCGGCGCAACCGTCGCGCGACGTCGAGGCCGGACATGTCCGGCAGGCCGATGTCGAGGATCACCACGTCGAGTCCGTCGATGGCGGCTGCCAGCTCGAGCCCCGTTCGCCCGTCGGGAGCGTGCTCGACGACGTGCCGGTCCTCCTCGAGCAAACGTGTCAGGGCGCGGGCGAGGCGTTCGTCATCCTCGACCAGAAGCAGGTGCATGGCGTTCCCCAGCGTCGATCGCGTTCCTGAGAGCGCGCTGAGAGGCATTCTGCCGGAAATGGCGGCCTCCGCTCCGGAGCGTGGCGGGAGCGGAGGTCCAGCTGAGGGGCGTCGCCCTCGGCCCCCGGTCGCCCTCAGGCGCGTCGCCCTCAGGCGCGTCGCCCTCAGGCGCGTCGCCCTCAGGCTCCATGTCCGGCGGTGGTGATGGAGATGAGATCAGCCGCGGCGTTGATCGGGATCGCGAAGCCCAGGCCCTGGGCGCTGGCATCGATCGCCGTGTTGATCCCGATCACCGCGCCGGATCCGTCCAGCAGCGGCCCGCCGCTGTTGCCGGGGTTGATCGCGGCGTCGGTCTGGATCAGGCCCGTGAGCGTGGTGGGTTGTCGCGTCGTCTCGTCGGCGACGGTGATCTGGCGGCCCAGGCCGGACACGATCCCGCGGGTCACCGTCTCGGTATAGGTTCCGAGGGGGCTGCCGATGGCGAGTGCCGTCTCGCCCACCTGGATCGTGCCCGAGTCGCCGACGCGGGCGGCGGACAGGCCGGTCGCGTCGATCTTGATCAGCGCGAGGTCGTTGTTGGTCAGTTGCTTGATGATCGTGGCCGGGAACGTTCGCCCATCCGAGAGCTCGACGCTCAGGCTCGTGCTGTTCTGCACCACGTGGCGGTTGGTCAGGATGTAGCCGTTGGCGGTGAGGATGATCCCGGAGCCGACACCCGTGGTGGGCTGGCCGAACGGCGAGAACCTGCTGACCGACAGGCCGTCGGCCGTGATCGTCACGACCGATTGCTGCGCCGCGGCGACGATCGCGGTGAGGTCGGCGGTCTGGAGCGTCGTCGTGCTGGTCGCGGTGCCGGTCGCGATGGTCGCCGCGGGCGAGGCCGCGGGCGGCGGGACGAGTTGCTGCACGACGAGCGCCGTGCCGCCCGAGGCAAGCGTCGCGCTGAGCAGCGACGCGGCGAGGATCGGGCCGAGCCGGCGACCGGCTCCACGGCGGCGGGACTCGCGCTGCACCGGATACGGCGTGGGCATCGGGTCTCCCGGGACCACCGGGCCAGCCGGGGCCGCCGGCGTCGCCGGAAGCACCGGCCCAGCCGAGGCCACGGGGAACGCCGGGCCAGCCGGAGGCCCCGGCTCAGCGTCGGGGGCGATCGGCGGTGGTGGGACGGAGGGGCCGAACGGGTCCGGCTCTGGGTCAGCGGGGGTGAACGGAGGCATCATCGGTCGGGGCTCCTGACGAGGAGGTCGTTGTCTTGGTTCTCAGTCAACGCTCGCCGCCTGAGAGCGACGTGAGAGCGGCTGGGCCTGCGCGGATCGACCCGCGCGATCAGCGGCCGCTCGTTCGCGCCCGCAGCGCCACGGCCACCGGCGTCCACACCACGCGGTCGTCGCAGGTGATGCCCACCGCGCCAAAGCCGGGCTGCCGGGCGATCCATGACAGGCCTCGCTCGCCCCTCGCGAGGGCCGCGGTTGCGAACGCGTCAGAGAGCGCGAGCTCGGGGCCGATCACCGTCACGCTCCGGAGCTCTGATGGCACCTCACCCGTGCGCGGATCACGGATGTGCGCGCCGCGCTCGTCGCGGCCGGATGTCGCGACCGCAAGGTCGGTGATGTCCAGATGTGCGGCCGTGTCACGCGGCAGGTCGGGGTGACGAATCCCGATCCGCCACGGCCGGCCAGGCTCCGGCTCGCCGATCGCGACCAGGTCGCCACCCGCGGCCAGCTGCGCGTTGCGGGCGCCCTCGACTCGCCGTGATTCACCGGGCGCCCGCCTGTCCGCCCGCCCGCCGTGGCTCGCGGCGTGGCCGACTCGCCCCGACTCACCGGGCGCATCATCGGAGCATCCCGGCGGGCGGCCCACGGCGATTCGGGGCCCATCGGGCGTCGGCGCCCAAGGCGAGGGGCGAATCTGACTCGCCGCGCGAGTCAGCGCGAGCGAGCTGGGCGAACCCGTGGCTTGGCGCGAGCGAGCTGGGCGAACGGGTGCATCCCGCCCAGGGCATCCGCCAGGGCCAGCCCGCCGCCCTGAATATGTTTCCGCGGCGCTCTCGGTGGGGAGGAGACCACCCAGAGCGCCGCGGTTGCCCATAGTCAAGCGCCGCAGCCTGAGAACACGCTGAGAGCCGTCAGCTCCGGGTGAGCTGCAGCTGGAGCTCCATCGTGCCCTGATCCTCGACCGACAGCACGGCCCCCGCCTGCGGTCGCTGGATACCGAAATCGGAGAACAGGATCGGGAGCGAGCCGGCGACCGTGATCACGCCGGCCTGGAGGCGCGCCTGCAGCGCGATGTCGACCGACCTGGTCGCCCCGTGGAGCGTCAGGTCCCCGGTCGCCGTGACGTCGACGATCTGCCCCTCCGCCGGGATGGCGCCGAGCTCGATCGGCGCTGTCAGGGTGAACATGGCGGTCGGGAACCGCGAGGTCTCGATGGCCTGGCGCGAGAGCTGGCGGTCGCGGTTCGACTCGTCGCTCCGGAGCGTCGTCAGGTCCGCGGTGAGCTCCGCCGTCGTGATCGTCGTGCCGTCGATGGTGACGGTCCCGGTCACGTCCGGGGTTCGCCCGACCGCCTCCGCGGCCCCGATCGTCGCCAGCACCTCGCGCACGCGGTAGCCCACGAACGAGCCCGACCCATCGGCCGGTGAGCCGATCGAGGGGTCCACCCGCCACGTCCCGGTGATCCCGGCAGCCGGGCCACCCGACCCGACGGGCGATCCCGCACCCGGCGATCCGACCGGCGGCAGGCTCGCCAGCGAGACCGGCGCTGGCCCGGCCGGCCGGAAGAACAGGTACCAGACGCCCGCGCCGGCGGCGATGAGCGCGACCAGGGCGAGGATCGCGGCCAGCCGGGGCCAGCGTGTGCGCAATCGACGGTGCTGCATTGGACGCTCCTGGGGCGAAGCCCCGAGACGCTCCGGCGGCTTGCCGGACCGAGGGGTCGACAGCCTCGTTCAGCCGCCGGCCTTGTACGGGTACGTCACCCATTCGTCAACGGTTGCCGCGTAGTGATTCGGGCTCCCGTCCACCCGCGACCGACCGGGCTTGTAGTGGACGACGGCCGACACCGGCACGCCCCCGGCGGCGCGAACGCGGGCCAGCACCTCGGTCATCGTCTCGCCGGTCTCCCAGACCTCGTCGACCACCAGGACTCGCTGGCCGGCGAGCAGCTGTGCATCGGGGAAGTGGCCGATCCGCGGGGCGTCGTGGGTGCGGCCATCGGCGAGGTAGAACTCCGCGCCCGCAACGAGGATCTCGCGCAGGCCGAGGCGGTACGCCAGCATCCCGGCCGGGACGAGTCCGCCGCGGGTGATCGCGAGGACCAGGTCATGGTCATGACCCACGCCCTCGGCAAGACGCCCGACCAGGGCATCGAGCGCCTCCCAGCTGACCACGAGCGTCTCCGGCATGACCAGATCATCGCCTACCCGGCGCCGGCGCGCGCAATTCTTGGGGGGGGTCGGGTCGGCGCGCGCAATTCTGGCGGGCGGCGCCGGTCGCGATGGGCGGCGCCGGTCTTCGCGTGCGTGAGCTCGGCCGGCTCGATGGGCGGCGCCGGTCCCGTAGAGCGCGAGCTCAGCCGGTCGCCGTGTCGAGCGCGCGGCCCCAGTGAAGCGCCCGAACCGCGAGCAGGACCCCGGCCGCGGCCAGGACCAGCACCGCGGCGGCGGCGATCGAGGCATCCAGGTCGCCGCCCTGGAACTCGCCGTACACCAGCAGCGGCAACGTCTGGGTCCGCCCTTCCACGTTGCCTGCGAACATGATCGTGGCGCCGAACTCGCCCAGCGCCCGGGCCCAGGCCATGACCAGCCCGGCCGCGAGCGCCGGCGCCGCGAGCGGGATCGAGATCCATCGGACGATGTCCGCCTCGGTCGCGCCGTCCACCCGCGCGGCGTCCTCAACGTCGCGGTCCACCGCCGCCAGGCCGGCGCGCGCGGACCGGATGAAGAACGGTGAGGCCACGAACACCTGAGCGATCACGACCGCAAGCGTAGTGAACGGGATGCTCAGCCCGAGCACGTCGAGCGGCGCACCGAGGAGCCCCCGCCGCCCGAGCACGAGCAGGAGCGCAAGCCCGGCGACCGCCGGGGGCAGCACGATCGGCAGGTCGACAACGGTCTCCAGCAGTGCCGAGCCCCGGAATCGGCGCCGCGCAAGGACGAACGCCAGCGGCATCCCGATCGCGATCGTGACCGCCAGGCTGCATGCCGTGGTAACCAGGCTGAGCGCCAGCGCGTCGACAACCGCAGGGGAGCCGAGCATCGCCGCGAACGACCCGCCCACGACGGCCCTCGCGACGAGCACGACCACGGGCAGCGCGAGCACCAGCCCCAGGATCCATGCGACCGCGAGCGACGATCGCCCGGCGCGGCGCGAACCGCGTGCCGCCGAGCCGCCGAGCGCCGGGATCGCGGTCACGGCGCGAGGAACCCCAGCGGATGCAGGATCCCCTGGCCTGCCGGACCGGCGACCCACTGGAGGAAGTCGGCCGCAGCCTCCACGCGGCCGTTCGCGATCACGACCCCCGCGTACCGCGCCAGAACGTCGGCTCCGGCGGGGAGCTCGATGGTCAGAACCGTGGTGCTGCCTGCGGCATCGGTCGCGTACACGAACCCGGCGTCGCCCTCGCCCAGCTCGATCTTCGCCAGCACCGCCGCCACGTTGTCCTCGCGGCTCACGGTGTTCGCGTCGAGCGCCGCCACATAGCCCGGCGGGTACCCGGGGACCAGGCCGAGGTTGGCGATCACCTGGTCGGCGTAGGCCGTGATCGGGACGCGGGCCCCGGCGGCGACCAGCCGAATCCCGGGACGGGCGAGGTCGGCGGGCGCCGCGATCGCGGCAGGATTGCCGGCCGGGACGACCAGCGCCACCGAGTTGCTCGCGAACGGGATCGGGTCGCCGGCCGCCAGGTGCTCGTCCGCGAGGGCCTGCGCGTTGGCGACGTCGGCCGACAGGAACACGTCGAACGGGGCGCCCTGCTCGACCTGGGTGCGGAGCGCGGCCGAGGAGTCCGTGGCGATCGTGATCGTGGTCCCGGGGTGCGACGCGAGATAGGCGTCCCGGAGGGCCACGATGGCGGTCCGGAGGGAC
Organism: uncultured Chloroflexia bacterium; assembly: GCA_963734895.1. Taxonomy (GTDB): domain Bacteria; phylum Chloroflexota; class Limnocylindria; order Limnocylindrales; family CSP1-4; genus CAIXZV01. The sequence continues at coordinate 28,760 of CAVTIN010000006.1, forward strand.
GCGGCGGCGGCCACCCTGAGCTCGATCGCAGGGCCGGGCTGCCCGGAGCCATCCCCACTGGTCGCCGGCGCGCACCCCCCCATCACACCGAGGGCGAGCAATGCCGCGAGGACGACCCGGCCCGCGCCTGCGGCCCGGTGGCGAGGGGCGATCACCCCCGCGTCTCGCGCCTCGACGGGATCTCCACCACCACGTTCGTCGCCTTGACGACGCACACGGCCTCGTCGCCCACCTTGAGACCGAGCTCGTCAACCGCCTCGGCCGTCATCAGGCTGACCACGCGGTGCGGTCCCGCCAGGACCTCGACCACGGCCGCCACGCGGTCCTTCTCGACGCGAGTGATGATGCCCTCGAAGCGGTTGCGTGCGGACTGCGCGACGATGGGTCGGTCGGAAGTCTCGTTGCGGCGCTCGGCGAGCAGGCGGGTCACCTCGGCGACCGGCACCAGGCGCTGGCCACCCGGTGAGCGCTCAACCTGGAGGCGGCCCTCCGTCTCCCACCGACGCAGCGTCTCGACGGTCACGCCGAGCATCTCGGCGGCCTGCCCGACCCGGATGAGGTTGACCGATGATCGGTTGACCGATGATCGGTTGCCCGAGGATCCGTCCATCCATAGATATTAGATGCCGATGTGGCACTTGAACAGCAGTATGGACCGCAGCCTGCCTAGGTTCCGTCGGCGGGCGGTGTCGGCGTCGTTGCGGGCAGCGTCGGCGTCGCGCCGAACCGGTCCATGTCGTGGCACAGGACGCACGTATCGTCGGAGCGCAGCGCGTGGTCGATCGGCAGGGCGCCGACGTTCGACGCCTGGTGGCACGACCGGCAGGTCAGGTTCGGGTTGTTCGGATGCGGCTCCTGGGGTGGCTTCTCCGCCGCCGGCTTGTGGCACAGCCAGCAATCGTCCTGGTTGCGCCCGACCATGCTCGACGGCAGGTGGGCGACGCTGCCGTGGCAGTCGAGGCACGGCTGGTCGAGCTCCGAGTGCGCCTGCGTGATCGCCGGCCCCGGCTGCGCCACCGTGTGGCAGTTGAGGCACTCCGACTGGGCGATGCCCTCATGACCCGGCGCGGTGCGACCCAGGTCCTCGTTGGTGTGGCACACGAGGCAGGCGCCCCAGCCATCGAGCGGATGGCCCAGCGCGGGAATCGGCCTGAGCCCGCCTTCCCCACCCTTGTCGTGGCACAGGAGGCAGTCGTTCGAGGTGGGGATATGGGCGAGCCCCATCTGCATCAGGTCGGCGGACGGCGCCGCGGACTCGCTCGGGCTCGGTTGTGCATCGAAGTCCGGGAGAATCTGGAGCCATCCGGCCACCATGATGCCTGCCAGCGCGGCAACGACCACGAAGTTCGCAATGATGAGGGCGCGCAGCCCCCGGTCGAGCCTGGTGCTCATGCCACCGCTCATGCCACCGCTCCTGCCAGCTCCAGGGTCCGGGATGACGACGGACTCGAGCCCGCCAGCGCGTGGGCTTCCCGTCGAGTGGCCTCAACCGCTGCGGGCAGCGCCGCCGCGACCTCGCGCGACAGTGCCTGGCCGACGTTGATCGCGCCCGCCTGGACACCGACCAGGAGCACATCAGGCGGAAGGATCGCGAGCAGCCTCGCAGTCGCCAGCAGCTCCCCCACCCCGCACTGGCGCGGCGGGACCCGGAGAGCGTCGGCGACAGCGAGCTCGTCGCCCCGCATCACGCTCACCGTTCCCGGCGCACGTCCAAGGTCGACGGCGTCGACCAGGATCAGCGCCCGTGCGTCGTCGAGGTCGTTCAGCAGGTCCAGCCCGAGCGTGCCGCCGTCGAGCAGGCGGATGCCGCGGGGCAGCACCTCCGGATCGGCCTCGGCCATCCGGCCCAGCGCCTCGACCACGCGGACGCCGACGCCGTCGTCGCCGAGCAGCACGTTGCCGATGCCGATGACCACGATCGGGCGGTCGTCGCGAGTCATTCGATGCGCTCCAGGAGGTCCTCGCCGCCGTCACGCGACTCGACCACCTCTTCCCGTGTCGGGAACTTGTAGCCGCTGAAGATGCTCGACATGAGGCCGTTCTTCTCAATGTGGTCGACCAGCACGCAGCTGTAGACGTGGAACAGCGCGATCGCGAGGATCGCCCACATCGCGAGGTGGTGGATCAGGCGGAGCAGCTGCGGGCCCATCAGCTCGCGCAACCAGCCGAACAGCGTCGCGCCGGGCTCCGACCCCATCAGGCCGTCGAGGGCGAACCCGGTGATGGTCTCGACGAGCAGCAGCGCAAACAGCGCGAGGTACGCGGTCGCGGCCAGCTGGTTGTGGCCCAGGACCTTCGGGATCTCCTTGCGGATGAAGCCGTAGAACCCGGCCTGGCGGAACAGCTCCATCGCCTGGTAGCGCGAGGTCGGGATGAACGCCGACCAGCGCGCGAACCGGTTCCCGGCCAGCAGCCAGTACGTTCGCAGCAGCCCCGAAACGAGGAAGGTGAACGCGGTCAGGATGTGGATCAGCCGGATCGTGGTCATCACGCCGCCGCCCGGTGGGATCAGGAACGGGTCGGCGATGTAGCCGCCGGTGACGCTGAGGACCACGATGCAGCCGGCGGTCAGCCAGTGCGTGAAGCGCACGGGGATCTGCCACACGTACAGCTGAACCCGCTCGTCCGGCCGGTCGATCGCGTGGGGGGCCTCGACACCCGGCGCGGATGCCTTCACGGTGGCAGGCCCACTCGCGGCCGACGATGCCGGCAGGACGGGTGGCGTCGGCCGTACCTCGACACGGCCAGGCAACGGCTTCTGGACGGTCGTCATCGGGCGGTCTCCGTGTGGTTGACGCGGATCTCGATCGGGCCGCCGGCGCGCGGGTTGAAGGCGTGCACGGCGCAGGCCATGCACGGATCGAACGAGTGGACGGTGCGCAGGATCTCCAGCGGCTGGCCCGGGTCGGAGACACGCGTGCCGAGCAGCGCCTGCTCGAGCGGACCGCGAGTTCCGGTGGCATCGCGCGGCGACGCGTTCCACGTGGTCGCATCGACGACCTGGTAGTCGCCGATGACGCCGTCGCGGATCGACACCCAGTGTCCAACGGCGCCCCGTGGCCCCTCACCCAGCGACGAGCCCTCGGCCGATGCGGGCCAGGTGCCGGGATCCCAGTGGCCGCCGTCGACCAGCGCGAGGTCGCCCTTGGCGAGGTTCTCCTGCAGCGCGATCAGCCAGTCACCCGCCTGCCTGGCCATCACTCGCGTCTCGACCGACCTGGCCAGCATCCGGCCCAGGGTGCTGAACAGCGCGTCCGGCTCGAGCCCCAGCGTGGTAAGAGCCGTGTTCATTGCCGCCCGTACGTCGACCTGGCCGTCGGCGTAGGCAACCGCCATCCGCGCCAGCGGGCCAACCTCCATCGGCTGGCCGTTGTAGCGCGGAGCCTTGAGCCAGCTGTACCTGGCGGATCCCTCGAGCGAGACCAGCGGGAGCGGGGGCCCGGAGTACACGGGGTCGGTGCGCCCGTTGACCGGCCGGCGCGGGTCGACATCGCTGTTGTCGTCTGCGTACCAGGAGGCAGCCACCAATTCGGCAACCGAGGTCGCGTTCATCTCGGACAGCGACGCGATGTTGCCACCGAGGATCCGGCCTCGCGGCAGGAACAGCTTGCCGGCCTCCACGGCCGCGCCCGGGTATTCGCCGAAGGCCAGGTAGCTGCCCGTCCCCCGGCCGACCTTGCCCCAGTCCGGGTACGCCTTCGCCAGCTGGAGAACGTCCGGCATCAGGACCCACGAGATGAACGTCTGGGCCTTGCTGATCAGGTTGTCGATCAGTGTGAGCCCCGCATCGCTCAAAGCCGACGGCGTGTTGCGGTCCGGCAGCTGCGGATGCTCGCCGGCGCGCCGTGCGGGCGGGCCGCCCCAGGGCGGCGTCAGCGAGACGCCGCCGACGAGGTACGACTGCGGATGCGGATCGCGGCCGCCCAGCAGCGTGTGGATCCGCATGAAGTCGCGCTGCCAGTCGAGGGCCTCGATCGCGTGGGCGGCCAGGACCAGGCTCAGCTCCGGCGACAGCTGGTAGCCCGGGTGACCTGCGAACGAGGTCGCAAACGGGCCTGCCTGCCCGGACGAGGTCGCCGCGGCCAGCCGGTCGCGGACGCTGCTGAAGTAGTCCGGGCTGGACTGCGGCCAGTCGCTCATCGAGCGCGCGAGGGTCGAGGCAGCGGCGGAGTCCGCGCCCAGCGCGACCGTCGTGTCGACCCAGTCCGGGAGCTGGGCGAGGTAGAACTGGACGATGTGGTCGCGGACCGCGAGCGTGGACGCGAGGATGTTGCGGACGAGGCGGGCGTTGTCCGGAATCGTGACGCCCAGCGCGTTCTCTACCGCTCGCACGGATGCCAGGGCATGGACGCCCGTGCAGGTGCCGCAGACGCGGTCGGCGATCATCCACGCATCGCGCGGATCACGCCCGCGGAGGACCAGCTCCAGGCCTCGGAACATGGTCCCGGCGCTCCAAGCATCGTGGACCTCGCCGGCGGCGACGTCCGCCTCGATCCGGAGGTGGCCGCCAGCTCGGGTGACTGGGTCGATGGCGATCCGGGCCATGTCAGCGCGCCTCCGGATCGTCGCCGGCGCGCGGTGCGGGCGGCTCGACGATCGCTTGCCCGGGGTGATCACCGGATGCTGGCGGGGCCGGGGCCGGCTCGACGGGAGCGACCGGCTCGACGGGAGCGAGCTGGTCGGGGGCACCCGGCTCAGGCGTACCGAGCTCGGGCGCCGCCGGTGCGGACGGGACCGCGGGAGCCGGTGTTGCCGTTGTGTCAGCCGCGACGGACACGGCCACCGCCGTCGCGTCCGCCTCGGCCGCATCCGCAGCAGCCGCGGCTCGCCGTTCCGCACGCCGGTCGAGCCGCGTTCGCACGTACATGCCGGCGCCGTGGGCCGCCGCCACTGCGCCGATCCCGCCGACCAGGGCGGTTCCGACCCCGTCGGCGGTCACGTTGGGGAAGAACGGCACCGGCGACGGGAGCCTCCGGTAGAAGGGGCTCATCGCGTCCCAGAAGTCCGGCATCGTGCAGCCGATGCACCCGTGCCCGGCCTGGATCGGCCAGCTCGTGCCCTCCGCAAACCGCTGGGTGGCGCAGTTCCCGAACGACTCCGGTCCCTTGCAGCCCATCTTGTACAGGCACCAGCCCTTCTGGGCGCCCTCGTCGCCCCAGGCCTGCACGAACTCCCCGAATTCGAAATGCGGCCGGCGCTCGCATTCGTTATGGATCAGCGGGCCGTATGCGAACAGGGGCCGTCCCCTGCCGTCGGTCGCGGGCCAGTCGCCGAAGGTCAGGTAGTGGACGATCGTGGCCGCGAGGTTGTCCACGTTGAGCGGGCTGCCGGGCAGCGCAATCAGCGGACCGCCGCCCGACATGATCTCGCTCACGCTGCGCGCGTCGGTCACGCCGCCGCCGGCACCCGGAGCGCCGCCATCGAACGCGCACGCGCCGACCGCGATCGTCGCCAGCGCCCCGTCGCACACCTCGCGCACGACATCGGCAAGCGCCCGACCGCCCACCATGCAGTAGGCGCCACCGGCCCCGGTCGGGATCGATCCCTCGACCACCGCCAGATAGCCGTTCGGGTAGCGCTCCATCGCGCTGGTCCTCGCGAGCTCGGCTGCGGCGCCGGTCGGGGCCATCAGCGTCTCGTGGTACTCGAGCGACAGCAGGTCGAGCAGGAACGATGCCGCCGTCGGGTCGGACGCGCGGAGGAATGCCTCGGTCTCGCCACCGCAGGCCTGGCCCCGCAGCCAGATCACCGGCAGGCGCGGCGCCTTGGCGACGGCGTCCGCGATCCGGGGGGCGTATGCGGCAGGCAGCGCAAGGGCGGCCGCCATCGCGGTCGAGAACTTCAGGAATGAGCGCCGGGTCATCCCGCGCCGGATCAGCGCAGCGTAGAGCCCGTCGTCAGCCATTCGCTCACTCTCGCTCATTCACCGCAGCGGGCGGGTACCGGAGGCCCCACATCGGCTACAGCCCGATCAGGGGGACGCCGGTATCGACTATGGGCGACGCGGGTACCCGTGCAGCGTGCCACTGGTCGCCGCGCGGCCCTGCCATGGGCATGGTTCGGAGGCCCGGATGGCCGGCCGCAGCGGGTCGGACGGCAGGGTCCGGGCAGCCGGGTGTTGATCGGCAGCCAAGACATTGCACCTCGTGCGCCGCGTCGGACCACTTCGACGGCCGCGCGCGCCCAGATCTTGCGGGGTGTCGCGACGGTTGCTAGCCGTTCAGCGTCCCGGTGCCGTGGAACACGACGATCGTCTCCCGGCGGCTGCCGGGACCGACCTGCTTGTCGGCGACCACGGCGTCACCCGACAGCGTGCGTCCACTGGCGGTCACGCCGGACAGCACCCCGTCGGACACGACCGGGCACGAGCGGGTCGACACGCGCGCGAGCCACTGCGGCTGACCACGAGCGTCATTCCAGCAATCGATCGTCGCCCCTGGCAACGGGACGCCGGCGAAGGTCACGTCATGGAGGGCGAAGCGCACGTGTTTCTGGGCCACCCCTGAAGAGTACGCCCGGAGTCGATTAGCAAGGGGCCTGCCGACCCGCGATCAAGGGCTGGGCGGCCCGATTCCACTCGATCGGACGTCCGGGCAAGCCTCGAACGAAGGCCCTCCTGGCGATCAGGAGGGGCTGTTTCGTGCGTGAATGAGTGGTGAGCGCGCAGGGACTCGAACCCTGAACCTAGTGATTAAGAGTCACTTGCTCTACCGTTGAGCTACGCGCCCGGACCGGCGGAAGGATAGCGCAAGTGACCCGCGCGGCGCGATGGGGACGCCGGACCACGCGATAGGGACGCCGGAGCACCCGAGGGCGACCTCTCCGCTCCCGCGCTCGTCAGCCAGGCTGGTTGTCGATCTGGGCTCGCTGCAGGCGACCGCTGAAGTCGACGTACACGGCCTTCCATTCCGTGAACGTGTCGAGGGCGACGTGACCCGCCTCGCGATGACCGTTGCCGGTGTTCTTCCAGCCGCCGAACGGGAGGTGTGTCTCGGCGCCGGTGGTACCTGCGTTGACGTACACGATGCCGGTCTCGAAGTCGCGCATCGCGCGGAAGGCCATGTTCACGTCACGCGTGTACACCGACGCCGACAGCCCGTACTTCACCTGGTTGGCGGCCGTCATCGCCTCGTCGTAGCCGTCGACCGGCACGACCGAGAGCACGGGGCCGAAGATCTCCTCCTGGGCGATGGTCGCCATCGGTGCCACGCCGTGGAAGATCGTCGGCTGAAAGAAGTGGCCGTGGTCAAGTGCACCACCAGTGGCCCGCTCACCACCGGTCACGAGGTCACCCTCGCGGCGGCCGATGGCGATGTAGCGCTCCACCTTGTCGGTGGCGCCGGCGTTGACCAGAGGTCCGACGTCGACGGTCTCGTCCAGCCCGGAGCCGAGGCGAAGCGCCTTCGTGCGCGCCTCGAGCCGGTGGACGAGGTCATCGGCAACGGTCCGGTCGACGATCACGCGCGAGCACGCCGTGCACCGCTGGCCGGTGGTCCCGAAGGCGGACCACAGGATCCCGTCGACCGCGAGGTCCAGGTCTGCGTCGCGAAGGACGACGACCGCGTTCTTGCCACCCAGCTCGAGGCTGAGCCGCTTGAGCCGGCGCCCGGCGCGCTCCGCGATCGTGCGCCCGGTGGCCGAGGAGCCGGTGAACGAGATCACGCTCACGTCCGGGTTGTCGACGATCGGGTCGCCGACATCCTCGACCGGACCCCGTGACCAGGTTGACGACGCCCGGTGGGAACCCGGCCTCCGCCATCAGCTCGACCAGGAGCGTGGCGCAGTGGGGCGCGTCGCTCGAGGGCTTGAACACCACGGTGTTGCCGGCAACCAGGGCGGGCATCATCTTCCAGCACGGGATCGCGATCGGGAAGTTCCAGGGCGTGATGATCCCGGCGATCCCGATCGGCTGGCGGATGCTCATCGCCCACTTGTCGGGCAGCTCCGAGGGGACCGTGTCGCCGAACATCCGGCGGCCCTCCCCGGCCATCAGGAACGCGATGTCGATCCCCTCCTGGACGTCCCCGCGCGCCTCCGCCAACACCTTGCCCATCTCCCGGGTCATCGCCCGAGCCAGGCGCTCCTTGTGCTCGGCCATCAGCGCCCCGAAGCGGTACAGGAGCTCGCCGCGCTTCGGTGCCGGGGTTGCCTTCCACCCGGGCAGCGCCGTGTCGGCGGCGCGAATCGCCATCGCGACATCGGCGGGGCTCCCAGCCTGGAACCGCCCCACGACGTCCCGGGTATCCGCCGGGTTGACGCTCTCGAAGGTCTCGCCGGACTCGCCCTCGACCCAGCGGCCGGCGATGAACAGGTGATTGGTCGGGGGTTCAGCTGTCGCCGGATCGGGCGGTGCGGATGCGACCTCGGACATCGGGCGGGGTTCCTCGTGGGGCAGGGTTGGGCGGGTGGTGTCGATACTCCGGGCCGGACGCCGGGCCGTCAACCGCCGCGGGTGGCCGGTCGCCGGTGCCTCAGACGCGTTCGAACGCCATCGCGACCGATCCCCCACCGCCGAGGCACAACGTCGCCATCCCGTAGCGGCCCTCGCGACGCCGCAGCTCGTGGAGCAGGGTCGCCACGATCCGCGCCCCGGACGCCCCGATCGGGTGCCCCAACGCGATCGCTCCACCGTTGACGTTGACCTTCGACCAGTCGAACCCCAGCTCCCGCCCGTCGGCGAGCGTCTGGGCGGCGAACGCCTCGTTGATCTCGATCAGGTCGAAGTCGGCCGGCGAGAGCCCGGTCTTCGCCTCGAGGCCGCGTACCCCCTGAATCGGCGCGAGGAACAGCCACTTGGGCGTGACCTCGGCCTGGGCGTACCCGACGATCCGGGCGAGGGGCTTGAGGCCGTGCTGTTCGACTGCGCGCTCGGACGCGACGACCGTGGCCGCTGCCCCGTCCGTGATCCCGGGCGCGTTGCCTGCCGTCACGGTCCCGGTGGTCGCGTCACCCCGATCCTCCCCGTCCGGGAGCGGGAACACGGGCTTGAGCCTCGCCAGCGCCTCGGCGGTCGTATCCCGGCGCGGGCTCTCGTCGACCGCAACGACCGTCTCGCGGCCCTTCCCGTCGTGGATCGTGACCGGCGCCATCTCGTCGTCGAAGCGGCCGGCGTCGATCGCAGCGACCGCCCGGAGATGGCTCTCGAGCGCGAGCGCGTCCTGGTCCTCGCGGCTGACCCTGTTCGAGATCGCCACGCGCTCCGCATGGGTGCCCATGTGACAGTCCTCGACACCGCACCAAAGGCCGTCGAGCACGGCCGCGTCCTCGAGCGTGCCGTTGCCCAGCCGGTACCCGAAGCGCGCCTTGCGCAGCAGGAACGGCGCCTGGTTCATGGACTCCATGCCGCCCGCGACGTAGACGTCGCCATCGCCCGCACGGATGCCGGCGGTCGCGAACATGATCGCCTTGAGCCCCGACCCGCAGACGCGATTGATCGTGGTTGCCGGAGTCGTGTCGGCGAGCCCGGCGCGCAGCAGTGCCTGGCGGGCAGGAGCCTGCCCGGCGCCCGCCTGCAGCACCTGGCCCATGATCACCTCGTCGATAGGGGTGCCGTCCGGCAGTCCCGACCGCTCGACCGCGGCACGGATCGCCGTCGCGCCCAGCTCGACGGCCGGAACGCCGGCGAGCACGCCGCCGAACTTGCCGATCGGGGTACGCGCGGCGCTGACGAGATAGACGTGGCCGTTGGGCCCGCTCGAATGTTCCATGCCCGCAATCTACACCGGGCGGTCAGGCAGGGAACGCAGGGCGCGGCCGCTGCCTCAGCGCGGGTAGACGTGGAACCCGCGACCGGTCTTCTGGCCCAGGTGCCCCGCCTCCACCAGCTCGACCAGCACCTTCGGCGGCGCGAACTGCTGGCCGCCGATCCCCTCCTCGAGCACGCGCATCACGCCCAGGCAGACGTCAAGGCCGATGAAGTCGGCCAGCTGGAGCGGACCCATCGGGTGGTTGAGCCCGACACGCGCGCCGGTATCGATGTCCTCGGCCGTGCCCAGACCCTCCTCGTACGCGCGCATCGCCTCCGCGAGGAGTGGCATCAGGATCCGGTTGACGATGAACCCGGGGCGATCCGCAGACACGATGACCTGCTTGCCGAGCTCGCCGGCCAGCTCGCGCACGGTGGCCTCAGCCGCATCGCCCGTGGCGGAGCCGCGGATGAGCTCGATCAGGGGCATGACCGGCACCGGGCTGAAGAAATGCATCCCGACGAAGCTCGCGCGGCGCGACTCCCCCACCGCGGCCGCCAGGCGGTCGATGGAGATCGACGAGGTGTTCGACGCGAACACGGCACCGTCGGGCGCGATCGCGTCCAATGCGGCCCACAGCGTGGTCTTGACGTCGATGTCCTCGAACACCGCCTCGACCACAAGATCGGCGCCGGCCGCCGTGGCGAGGTCATCGGAGGTCGCCACCCGCGCCAGGATCGCGTCGCGCTCGTCGACGTCGATCTTGCTCTTTGCGACCGCACGATCGAGGTTGCCGGCGATCCGCGCCCGGCCGGCGTCGGCGCGCCCAAGATCCGGCTCATACAGGGTCACCTGCTTGCCCACCGCTGCGTGAACCTGCGCGATGCCGTGCCCCATCAGGCCGGCACCAGCGACGAAGACGCGTTCGATGCTCATGGTCGATCCTCGCTTCCGAGGGCGGCCAGGAGGCGATCGGCCGCCGCATATGGATCCAGCTCGTGCCCCGCGACCGCGGCGACCGCCGCTTCCGTGACCGGGGCCAGGCCTGGCGTGCCGAGCCGCTCCCACAGGCGCTCGACGAGCAGGGCACGGACCTGCGCGGCTGCGCGCGCTCGCCTCGCCTCCGTGGTCGCACCACTCCCACCGGCCGCACGATGGCGGTCGAGGGCTGCCAGCAGCTCCGGGATGCCGTCGCCGGTCGACGCCGTGGTGATCAGGACCTCGGGGCGCTTGGGCTCTGGCCGCGCGGGGTCCGCGTCCGAGCGCGCACCGGCCGGGACCAGCATCGCGCGAAGCTGTGCCGCGGTCCGCTGGGCACCCGGCCGGTCGCCCTTGTTGACGACGACCAGGTCCGCGACCTCGAGCAGCCCGGCCTTGATCGCCTGGACCTCGTCGCCCATCTCGGGCGCCTCGAGCACCACCGTCGTGTCCGCCGCTGCCGCCACCTCGACCTCGCTCTGGCCGGTGCCCACGGTCTCGAGCAGGACGACCTCGAACCCCGCCGCGTCCAGCACCGCCGCAGCCGCCGTCGAGGTCGAGGCGAGCCCGCCGGCATGGCCGCGCGAGGCCATCGACCGGATGAACACGCCGTCGTCGGCGGCATACGCCTGCATCCGGACCCGGTCGCCCAGCAGCGCACCGCCGGTGATCGGCGATGACGGGTCGACCGCGATCACGGCGGCAGACCGGCCCGCGCGACGGAGCTCCGCGATCAGCGCGGCAACGAGCGTGGACTTTCCTGCGCCCGGCGGGCCGGTGATCCCGACCAGGTGCGCGGCGCCGGCGAGCGGGTACAGGCGGCGCAGCGCGTGCTCCGCGATGGCGGTGCGGTTCTCGACCGCCGTCAACAGCCTGGCGAGCGCCCGCCGGTCTCCCGCGCGCGCCGCATCGGCGAGGGCCTTCGCGCGGTCCTCGGCGACCTTCGCGCGGTCCTCGGGTGCGTCGGTCACTACTCGCGCGGCTTCGCGTTCGCGCGGATGAAGTCCGCCACCTCGCGGATCGTGGTCCCGGGTCCGAACACCGCGGCCACGCCCGCCTCGCGAAGCGCCGGCACGTCCTCGTCGGGGATGATCCCGCCGACCGTCACCATCACGTCGTCGAGCCCGCGGTCCCTGAGCTGCGCGCAGACCTTCGGCACGAGCGTCATGTGCGCGCCCGAAAGGATGGACAGGCCCACGACATCCACGTCCTCCTGGAGCGCGGCGGTCACGATCATGTCGGGCGTCTGGCGGAGGCCCGTGTAGACGACCTCGAAACCCTCGTCGCGCAGGCCCCGCGCGAGGACCTTGGCGCCTCGATCGTGGCCGTCCAGCCCGGGCTTCGCGATCAGCACCTTGAGCGGTCGATCGGTCATGCGCCGATTGTAGGGCGTCGATCCGGTCGCGCGACGGTGGGTCCGCGGCGCTCTGCGTGATCTGCCCGAACCCCCATGGATCTCCACTCGGCAACGACAGACACGGGCGCAGGCAAGTGCCATCGAACATACACTGCGCGATCGGGGCTGATGGACTGCGCGCCCCGTCGGCCTCCGGGTCCCCAACACGAGGCGCGCGGAGGCATCAATGAAGCGTCCCCTTGCCGCCATCGTGGCGGCCAGCCTGCTGGCGTCCGTCGCCGCGACGACTGTCACCGCAGCCGCCCCGTCATTCACGGTCGTCGCGAACGGCCTGCACAGCCCGCGCGGTCTCTCGTTCGCGCCGAATGGGCGCCTGTACGTGGCGGAGGCCGGCCTCGGGGCCGGGAACCCCACCGACGGAACTGCCCTCGGCTACGGCTCCACCGGATCGGTCACCGAGATCCGCGACGCCACGACGAGCCATGCCACGACCCGCGTCGTGATCGGCGGGCTCCCTTCGGCTACCGATGCGGAAGGCACCGTCGGCCCCGACGGGATCTCCACCCAGGGCAACGGCAACATCGACGTCCAGATCTCCCTGTCCCAGAAAGAGACGGGCCTGCCGAGCGACCTCTTCGGCCGCCTGATCAAGGTCACGCCCAGCGGGCGCTCGAAGGTGCTCGCGAATGTCGGCGACTTCAACTACGAGTGGTCCACGCAGCACCACGAGCTCGCGCCCAACGACTTCAACCCCGGGGACTCGAACCCGTACGGCGTCCTCGCGGTCGCTGGTGGTGCATACGTCGCGGATGCCGGCACCAACACCCTCAACTGGGTGGCGGCAAACGGGAAGATCACCATCCTGGCCTACTTCCCGAACAACGCGTTCGCGGACGCCACGCCGACCTGCATCACGAAGGGCCCCGACGGTGCCCTCTACGTGGGAACGCTCGCGTTCGTCGATTCGCTGGGCAGCTTCCTCGACCCGCACATCCCTTTCGCGCCGCATCCTGCTGCCACTGTGTACCGGGTTGACCCGAGGGCAGCCGATCCGTCCAACCTGGACTCGGTCCTGGGTCTGGCGACCCCGTGGGCGACCAGCCTGTGGCCGATCACCGGCTGCGCGGCAACCCGGACCACGTTCTACGCCTCGCAGTTCATGATCGTGGGCCCGACAGGACCGACCGGCGACGTCGTCGCGATCCCGTTCGCGCACCCCGACCAGCACACCTCGCTCACCGATGGCGCGTTGTCGCAGCCAGGCGGCGTCGCCGTCGGGCCCGACGGGCACGTCTACGTGGCGAACATGAGCACCTCCGCCAACGGGCAGGTTGTCCGCCTGCCATAGCCTCGCTCTCGCGAGATTCGAGACCGTCCGCCCCTCCGGGGTGGGCGGTCTCTCCATGTACGGGCACGCATTACGGCCGTCTGCGGCGGCGTGGCGGGGGCGCAGGCACGACCCTTCACCACGGTCCGAGTCCTCTGGCTCGGGGCGGGTTGCCTACCTCGGCGCGGGTTGCCTGGCTCGGGGCGGGTTCAGTGGCTCGGGGCGGGTTGCCTACCTCGGCGCCGGGCTTTCGCCTTCCGCGGCGCCGGGCCTTCACCTTCCGCGTATACGTGCCTTCACCTTCCGCGTATACGTGACAGGTTTACCAGGCGTGGTATTCGTGGCATGCGCGCCACCGGACAGCCGCTGCGAACCACATTCCCGGCCCACATATGCGCCCCACGACTGCCACGGCACGAGATGTCGCACACGGGCCCCCAACGGCCCTGTTGATGCACCGAGAGCACGTGTCCGAACGATGGGATGGCGGCCAGGTAAACGTGGTGGGTATGCGGCGTCGCGGTCCGCGGCGAGAGCCCGGCGATCCGCGGCGAGAGCCGCACCCTGGGGACCCGGCGGTGCAGGCGACACGTCGGTCAGACTCGCGGGCCTCAGGCTCCGGTGGTCGACCGGGCGAGGTGCGAGTAGAACTCGGCGCGCGTCTTCTCGTTGCGCCGGAACAGGCCCAGGACGGCTGCCGTCGTCATCACGGTCCCGGGCTTGCGGACGCCGCGCATGGCCGCGCACAGGTGCGTCGCCTCGAGCACGACGCCGACGCCCTTCGGCTCGACGGTGTTCATGAGGAAATCGGCGACCTGCTGGGTCATCCGCTCCTGCACCTGGAGTCGGCGGGCGTACATCTCGACGATCCGCGGGATCTTGGACAGGCCGATGACCCGGCCGTCGGGGATGTACGCGACGTGGGCGCTGCCGAAGAAGGGCAGCAGGTGGTGCTCGCACAGCGAATAGAACGGGATGTCCTTTACGACGACCATCTCCGAGTAGTCGACGTCGAAGATCGCGCCGTTGACCAGCCGGTCCGGGTCGACGTGGTAGCCGGCGGTGAGCTCGAAATACATCCGGTGCATGCGATTCGGCGTGCCGGCCAGCCCCTCGCGATCGGGATCCTCCCCGATCTCGGTCAGGATCTCGCGCACCGCCGCCTCGATCCCGCCGTTGGTTCCGGGCGCAGGTGAGGGCCGACCGGGCTCCTCGTCGCCGATCTCGCTCTCGATCTCCTCGACGATGAGGCGGATGTGGTCGGGCAGGTCGCGAATGTCGGTGCGATCGGTCATGGTCGGGCGATGGTAGCGCGCCAGGGACGACGGCAGCGGGATCGCGCAGGAGCGGGCGGCTGGGTGATTGGTGCGCCGACCCGCGACCGCGACCGCTACGCGCGCGTCCCTGCGCGCCCGAACCCGGCCGCCGGCAGCGGGTCGAACGGCCGCCCCTCCGCCCCGCGCAGCCAGGCGCGCGCATTGTCGCCGAGGGCCGGCAGGTAGTAGCCGCCCTCCTGCAGGATCAGCAGTCGCTTTCCCAGCGCCGCCGTCCGCCGCCCGACCTCGTGGTAGACCTCCGTGGTCAACGCGAAGTCGCCGATCGGGTCCTGGCCGTAGGTGTCGAAGCCGAGCGACACGACGATGACAGACCCGGGCTCGGCCGCGATCCGCTCCAACGCCCCGTCGATCGCCTCGAGATACCCCTCGTTCGACAGTCCGGCAGGGAGCGGGATGTTGAGGTTCGCGCCGGCCCCCGGCCCCTCCCCCGCCTCGTCGGGCCACCCGAGCAGGTACGGGTACTCGCGATCCGGGTGCGCGTGCAGCGAGACGTACAGCACGTCGCCGCGCCGCCAGAAGATCTGCTCGGTGCCGTTGCCGTGGTGGTAGTCGACATCGAGGATCGACACGTGCTCGCCGGTCCGCTCGGCGATCGCCTGGGCCGCGATCGCGGCGTTGTTGAAGTAGCAGAACCCGCCATACATCGAGCGCGCCGCGTGGTGGCCCGGCGGGCGACACAGCCCGTAGGCGGCCGTCGCTCCCGCGAGCACCAGGTCCGCGGCCGTCAGCGCGACATCGACCGCCGCCCGTGACGCCGCGTAGGTCCCGGCGACGATCGGCGTGGAGGTGTCAAGCGCCCAGTAGCCGGCGCGCCCCTCGATCCTCGGCGTCTCGTGGCGATAACGGTCGGACATTCCCTCGGTCATCGCACCCGCGGCAATCGTCTCCGGTGCCAGGAAGTCGTACGGGTGACCGATCCGGCGCGCCTCGGCCCATGCGTCGCGGAGGAACGCCAGCAGGCCGGGATCGTGGACGGCGGTGATCGGCCCGTCACCGTGATCCGTCGGCGCGACGAGCTCGAACCCACCATCCGCCTCGAGCGTCGCGCGGATCCGCTCTGCCCGATCGGAAACCTCGTTGGCAGCGACCTGGACCCCCAGCACGGTCTGGGTCGTGATCTCGTGGCCCAGGTGGAGCGGCGAATAGACGACGCGCATCGAGGTCTCCGGGCGGCGGTTGTTCCCGCGATGCTAGCGGCCGGCCGGTCGACCCGGACCGGCGTCTCGGCGAGCGGTCGCGCGGGCTGTCAGCCGATCGGCTGCAGGATGGCCGCAGCGACCTCGCGTGGGCGGTAGCGCATCAGGTTGTGGGCGTCGGACGGGAACTTGGCGACGTGGATTGGATCTCGGCCGGCTGTCGCCACCCGCATTTCCGCCGTGCGACGCAGCTCGGCCAGGCGCATGTCCGCGTCGCCGGATGCAAGCGCAACCAGCGCGACAACGGGTGCCGCGACCCCGGCCAGCACGCTCCCCGGCTCGTACTCGAACATCGTCCGCACGATCTCCTCAACCACATGCGGGCGTACCGCGGGGACGACGTGGCCGGCCGCAGTCTCGACCACGGCATCCCGCGCCGCGTGCTCCTGGTCGGCGTCCCAGGTCGCCGCATCGAACGCCCGCCGGTCAGCGAGATACGCCTCCATCGAGCGCATCACCTCCGGTGGCTCGTCGATGCCCCGCAGGAACTCCTCGACATCGACGTCTGTCGTCATCTCCAGCCGCTCCCAGCCGCCGTCAACCAGGACCAGCCGCCCACAGCGCTCGCCCAGCCTGGCCGCGGCCGCCGCCGCGACGATCGCCCCGAACCCGTGCCCCGCGAGCGTGATCGGCCCGGCCGCAAGGAGTCCCGCGCCCTCGGCCACGGCGATCGCATCGCCGGCCAGCGTGTCGAGGTCGTAGCCGGCCTGGGGCGCGTCGGAGAGTCCCTGCCCCCGCAGGTCCGCGACGACAATGCGGCGCTCGCCGACCAGGCGTCGGGCAACCGGGGTCCACGTCCACGCCGGTTGGAGCAGCCCGGGCAGCAACAGCACGCCGCCCTCGCCGTCCGGCCCGCCCCAGTCGAGGAAGTGCAGCCGGACGTCGCCGTCGGCGAGGACCACGAACCCCTGAGGAACGGCGTCGGGGTCGGCGCGGGGGACGCGCGCCACGTCCGCGGACCACGGGACCACGGCGGAACCCCCGCCGGCGGCCGGATGCATCGCAGGATCGTGGGTCATCGCGGCTAGGATACGGGTGCGATGAGCAAGCGCCGCCGCGGCTCCCGAACCGCACCCCGGAGGCCCCATCCCGTCCGCCATCAGCGCTTCGAGCTCCTGGTCGATCGCGCCGTGGCCGGGATCCCGGCCCCGTTCCGGGCCGCGCTCGACGAGATCGCGCTGGTCATCGCGGACGAGCCCACCCCCGACCAGCTGCGCGAGAACGGCCTGCGATCGGACGAGACGCTGTACGGGCTCTACGAAGGCGTGCCGCTGAGCGAGTACGGCGCCGACTGGGCGCCATTCCCGAACCGGATCCTGGTCTTCCGGCTGCCGCTGGAGGAGGACTTCCCGGACCCCGACGAGCTTGCGGACGAGGTCCGGATCACGATCCTCCACGAGCTCGCGCACCACCTCGGGATCGAGGACGAGGATCGACTGGAGGAGCTCGGGATCGACTGAGGGCGGATGGGCGCCAACGGGCCGCGGCGCCGGGCCTAGGCCGGATGGGCGCCACCCGGCGGGGCGCCGGACGCAGCGCGTCGCTGTCGCCCCGCGGTATCAGGCCCGGCAAATGGCCGGGCGCTGCTGGGCGGTCGGCTCACTCCCAGCGGAAGAACCGCGCCGAGATCGCCAGGCAGACCACGAACCAGCCGCCGAGGACCAGCAGGTCCACGGGCAGCGGGGCGAATGCGGACCCGCTGACCATCACCTGCCGCAGGGCGTCGCCGAGGTAGGTCAGCGGCAGGAACGCCGCCACCGGCCGCAGGATGCTGGGCATGATCTCGATCGGGAAGAACACCCCGGACAGGAACATCATCGGGAACTGGATCACCTGGACGACGCCGTTCGCGGCCTCCTCCGTCCGGACGAACGCGGCGACCAGGTACCCGATCGAGATGAACGTGAGGGCGCCAAGGATGACCACGGCCGCCATCAGCCACAGGGCGCCGAGCACCTGGACGCCGAACACGGCGGACCCGATCCCCACGATCAGCGCCGCCTGCACGAGGCCGATCAGCAAGCGGAGCACGACGTTGCTCCCGACGAGCGTCCAGCGCGGCAGCGGCGTGGCGCCCAGGCGCTTGAGGATGAGCTTCTCTCGCTGGGCCACCAGCGGGACGGCGCCGAAGATCCCGAGCTGCATCAGGGCCATGCCGAGAATGCCCGGAACCAGGAACGCAGCGCTCGTCAGGTCCTGCGTCTGGATCGAATGCAGCGACACACCCAAGGTGGGAGCCCGTCCGGTGAGGGCGATGTTGAGCGCCGACGTGACCTGGCTCACGATCTGCGTGATGGTCGTGCTGCTGGTCTGCTGGCTCGGATCCGTGTACAGATCCAGGGTGACCGCGGGACCGGCGGTCGGGGCGCCGCTCGCCTCCGCCGCGGCCGCGAGTGCTGCCGCGTAGCCGTCGGGCACGACGATGATCCCGCGCAGATCGCCGCTCTGCATCGCGGCCCGCGAACCGTCCAGGGTGCCGTCCGCGAGCTCGAGCAGCGGAACCTGCGCGAACGCCTGCCTGAGCTGGGCGGCGGCGGGCGTCCCGTCGTCGTCGACCCAACCAACCTTGTAGGTCGTGCCGCCGGGGCCCGAGAAGATCGCCCCGAACAGCAGGATGAAGATGACCGGGAACGCGAGCGTCCAGAACAGCGCCGTGCGGTCACGGACGAAGCTCCGGATGTTGGCCCTGGTCAGGGTGACGAGCGAATGCATGCCGGTCACTCCCGAAGCGCCCGGCCGGTGAGGTCGAGGAACACGTCCTCCAGTGTGGCGCGGCGGATGCCCAGGTTCCCCGGCTCGCGGCCCAGCTGCTCGGTGCGCTCGAGCAGGGCGCCGATCGTGGCCGCCACGTCGGTCGTGTAAAGCACGGTCTCGTCGTCCTCGATGACGGCTCGCGTAACCCCGGCCAGGGCGGACAGCTGCGGGGGATCAAGCTCAGGCAGCGTGTCGAAGTGGACCGCCCGTTCCTTGAACCGGCGCGAGACCAGCTCGGTGACGGTCCCCAGCTCCAGGATGTGGCCGTGGTCCATGATCGCGACCCGGTCGCACAGCTGCGCCGCCTCCTCCATGTAGTGCGTCGTGAGCAGCACCGAGCAACCCTGGTCACGAAGCCGGAGGACCAGTTCCCAGAGCGAGCGGCGGGCCTGCGGATCCATGCCGGTGGTCGGCTCGTCGAGGAACACGAGCTCGGGCTCGTTGACCAGCGCGAGGGCGACCGACAGGCGCTGGCGCTGGCCGCCCGACAGGTGGCGGGTCTGCGCACCCTGCCGCTCCTCGAGATCCACCGCCTTGAGCAGCCACTCGGTCGAGCGGCTCCGGGAGTAGAAGCTGCGGAACAGGTCGATCAGCTCCGCCACGGTCAGGTACGGGTACAACGCCGCGGTCTGCAGCTGGACGCCGACGCGCTCCCTGATCTCGACCGGTTGGTGGGCGGCATCGATGCCGAGCACGAGCACGTTGCCGGCATCCGGCTTGCGGAGCCCTTCGAGGATCTCCACCGTCGTGGTCTTGCCGGCGCCATTTGGCCCGAGCAGCCCGAAGATCTCCCCCCGGCGCACCTCGAAGCTGATGTCGTCGACGGCGAGCACCTCGCCATATCGCTTGTGCAGCCCCGCAACCTCGATGACGGGGCGATTGTCGGTGGCAGTGGTCAACGCGATCCCCGGTTCTTGGACTGAGCGCCGAATTCTATGCATGGCATCCGGCCGCGCGCATCCCCTCTCTCGTTGCGCATCCTCTCGACGCGGGACGAGATCGGGCAGGCAGGCTCAGCCCGGGAGGGACCTGATCCCTGCGAGCAGCGCGAGCAGTGCGATCGCCCCGCCGATCGCGAGGCCCGGCGTGATGTACGGATCCCAGACATGATCAACGCGGAGCGGCTCGCGCCGTCCGACCTCGAGCCCGTGCGTGTAGTGCGTCAGCGCGGCGAACGCGTAGACGGCGGGCGCCTCCGCGATGGCCTCCACGATGAACGTCAGCGTCCCCAGCGCGAACACGAACGCGGCGATGACCGGGATCGCGAGCACGGGCGGAAGGGTGTCGGCCAGCCCGGTTCCGGCCGCCAACCGGTAGACGGTGTCGATGCCCTCGCTCAGCCCGAACACGACGATGAACTGGCTCACGACGCCGAACATGGTCACGACGACCGCCAGCTGCTTGCGCGCGCGCACCAGGGCGAGCGAGCGCCCGATCGCGGTGACGACACCGACCTCGCCGATCACGATTCCGGCCGTGACATAGACGAACGGGGCACCCACGACCAGGCCCACGACCAGCGAGACGCCGAAGTCGATGGCATCCACGGTTCCGATTGCCGCATGGACCAAGGCGCTCGCGAACAACGTTGCGATCGACGTCACGATGCCGGTCAGGATCCCGGCGCCGAGCACCCGCCAGAACCGGCGGCGAACGATAGCGATCGATTCGCGCAGTCGGAGGGGCCGACCCTCGGCGCGTCCCCCGATGACCGCGGCGGCGAGGGCCGTGGCCTCCACGCTCGCAACGAGGTATCCGAACATCGCGGGCAGGGCTGCGAGGACCAGCCAGCCGGTCCATGAACCGGGATCGCCGTACGAGTACCCGGGTTCGATGTACCAGGAGAAGGCGGCGTCGCCGAGCCTCAGCCAGATCAGGCCGAACAGCGTCACCGCCGGACCCACCGTCATGAGCATGATCAGCCCGATGTAGAACGACGCCGAGCGCAGGCCCGAGTCGGTCCGGGTCAGCAGGTCGAGCGCCATCGAGACGAGCTTGCGGGTTCCCAGCGGGATCGCCAGGACGTCGTCGGTCACCGTCGGCGGTGCGATCGACCCGGGCCCGAGCGCCGAGCGCGCGCCGGCAGATGGTGGCGGCGGCGGAAGGAGCGGTCCCACGAAGCTGCCGTCGAACCGGCGCGCGGCCGGACCCGGCGGGACCGATGGTGGCGGCGGACCGGCTGGGATGTCCTCCGGCGTCTCGTCCATCACCGCCGCGCCGGCAGCTCGCCGGCGTTCGCGAGCAGGTCACCGAGCCGCTCGATGGCGACGTTCCCGCCGGACAGGATCACACACACCCGATCGCCATCTCGGATCGGCACCGCGCCGGTGAGCACGGCGGCGAGCGCGGCCGCACCAGCCGGCTCGACGACCTGCTTGAGGCGTTCGACGGCGAACCGCAGGCCGGACAGGATCGTCGAGTCCTCGATCAGCACGACGTCCTCGACATACCGCTGCGCGACGGCAAGCGCGAGCCGCCCCGCCGATGGCGCCCCGAGACCATCGGCGACGCTGACGGGCGTGATGCGTACCGGCTCTCCCGCCTCGAGGGCCTTGTGCATGGCATTGGACGCCACCGGCTCGACGCCATAGACCCGGATGGCCGGCCGGCTCTCCTTGAGCGCCACCGTCACGCCGCCCAGCAGCCCGCCCCCGCCAACCCCGATGACCACGACGTCGACATCCGGCAGATCCTCGAGGATCTCGAGTCCGCACGAGCCGTTGCCGATCAGGACCTCGGGGTCGTCGTACGGGTGGACCAGCGTCAGCCCCCGCTCCTCGCGCAGCCGCTCGAGGTGGACCAATGATTCCCCGACGTGCTCGCCCCGCAGCACGACTTCGGCTCCGTACTCGAGACAGGCCGCGATCTTGGACGCGACGGCGCCCTCGGGCATGACCACCGTGACCGGGACTCCGGCCTCCCGGCCGGCCCAGGCGTATGCCTGCCCGGCGTTGCCGGCGGAGATCGTGATCGCCCCTCGCTTGCGTTCCGCAGCCGTGAGCGACTGGATCCGGGCCAGCGCGGCCCGGGGCTTGAACGAGCCGGTCTTCTGGAGGTGCTCTGCCTTGAGGTACAGCCGGCCGTCTCCCAGCCTGGCACCCGCAATCGCACCGGCGAATCTCGCCGCCGTGGCCGACGACAGCATCGGCGTGTGATGGACGCGGCCGCGAAGCATTGCGCGGGTCTCGCGGATCGCGGCGAGGGTCACGGGGTGGTCGGGCACGATCGGCAGTATGGCGCCGCGGGCCGCCGGTCCGCTCCCGATTCCGGAACATGACGCCACGCGCCGCCGCCTCCTTCCGGATCGTGGCGCCGCCTCCTTCCGGATCGTGCAGACACAACCCGCTGCGGGCCCAGGACGCCCGCCCCTGCAATCCGCCGGGAGTCGCGGATGCACTTGCGTTCTTGCGCAACTAGTGACACACTTCGAGACGTGATCGACATCGACGCAGATCGGGATACCGAACGACAGCGGTCCGCCGCCGTCGCCAGGGCCCTTGGTGACCCAAAGCGGCTGTGCGTCCTCGAGTCCCTCGCCGGTGGCGAGGCCTCGGTGGGCGAGCTCGCGTCGCGGGTCAGCTGCCAGGTGCCGAACATGAGCCAGCATCTCGCTGTGCTCCGGTCGGCCGGCCTCGTCACGGCTCGTCGTGACGGGAATACGGTCTACTACCGCCTTGCCGATCCTCGGGTCGTCGAGGCCTACCAGCTACTTCATACGCTCGCCCGCTGACCGGGTCGGGATGTCCCACCGTCAGGTGGGAGAAAGGAGCCGCCGCGTGGCGGAGATCAAGCAGGCAACCGACGACACCTTCGAGGCGTTGGTCCTGAACAACGACAAGCCGGTCGTGGTCGACTTCTGGGCCACCTGGTGTGGACCCTGCAAGATGGTCGCTCCCGAGATGATCAAGCTCGCGGAGAAGTACGACGGCGTCGTCGATGTCGTCAAGGTGGACGTGGACGCCAACCCGCGCCTGTCGCAGGCGTTCGGGATCATGAGCATTCCGACCATCGCGTACTTCAAGCCGGGCGCGCAGCCCCAGGGCGTCGTCGGCTTCCGGCCGCTCGAGCAGCTCGAGACGGCGTTCGGGCTCACGAGCCTCGCGGCGGTCCCCAAGGCCTAGGCACCCCGCCGGCGCGAGTCTGTCCGTATCACACAGCACGCGACCCCGGTCATCGACCGGGGTCGTTTCGTTTACGGTCCGGCTGCCACCCGGCCCCGTCCCCGCGCCCACCGTGCCGCACAACGCAGCCGTCCCAACGCGGTCGCCCAACCGGGCGCCCCACCCGGGCGCCGAATCCGGGCGCCGGATCCGGGTGCATCAACAGCGGCGCCAGCCTCGCGTGACTCACCGGGTGCATCAACAGCGGCGCCAGCCTCGCGTGACTCACCGGGTGCATCAATAGCGACGCCAGCCTGGCGGGTGCGGGCTCGATGGAGGCGATATCGCCCTGGAACCCGTGCCTGGGGGCCGCGGTGATGCGCCGAGTGAGTCAGCGTGAACGAAGGCTCAGCGTGAACGAGGGGTCGGCGTGAACGAGGGGTCGGCGTGAACGAGGGGTCGGCGCGAGACTCGATGCACTGCGGCGAACGCCCTACGTCGGGCGCCCGGCCGCTCGCCGGTGAGCGCTGCGCACCCACGCCTCCGCGCGGTCGAGGGCAAAGCGATCGATGGCGTCCGGAGTGAACGCGACCCAGCCGGCGCCGCGCATCGAGCGCATCGTGTTCGCGGTTCGGAGCGCTGCCGCCGCGACGACCGGGTCCAGGGAGACCTCCAGCACGTCCTCCATCAGCACCGCGAACGCCGTCCCGCCCGCCAGGAATGTCACCGACTCGCCGTCCCGCCGCCGCTCGACCCCGTCGAGGTCAGCGATCACGCCCTCGACCCGCTCATCGAATGTCTCGTCGGCCTCGGCAAGGGCTTCGGCCGCCGCGGCCGCCTCCTCGGTCGCATCGAGCGGTCGGTCGTCGTCCTCGCCGTCGTCGCTCGGGTCGAAATGGCCGTTGCCGGACCCGTGGGTCACGATGCCGCCTCCAGGATTGCCCGCAGCGCCGGCAGGTGCTCCTCGTAGTGCTCGGTGGTCTCGCCGAAGAAATACTCCTGGTTGTCGGCGTTCTTGATCCAGCGGACCTCGGGGACCACGGTGAGATATCCGCGCAGCTCGCCCGACACGTTGCGGAACCGCTCGCGAACCTCGGCCATCGGCATCGCCCGGAACCGGACCATCGCCTCCTCGTTGATGCGGTCGCCCTCGCCCGGGGTATCCCACTGTGCGTTGAGCCGCTCCATCGTGGGGCTGGTCTCGCCCACGGCGAGCTCCTTGGCGGTGGCGAGTGCCGCCTCCTGCCACACCACCATGTGGCCCATCAGGTCGCGCCCGGACCAGCCACCAGCCGCTTCAACGGGCTGATCCAGCTGCTCGTCAGTCAGCGCCTCCAGGGCTTCGTAGGCACGAAATGCGTCACGCTCGTCTTCGAGAAAGGAGAGTGCATCGAGATACATGCGCGCATCGTAGCCCCGTCGGGGGCGCGAGTTCGAGGGGCGGCGCGCCGTACGCGGCGGCCGGTACGCGGCGCGCTGTACGTGGCAGTCGGTGCGTGGCAGTCGGTGCGTGGCGCACGCCGCAGCCCGTGGCGCGACCCCTCAGACCGCGACCGGCTCCCGGTACTCGCCGAACACCTCGCGCAGCACCTGCGTCTGCTCGCCCAGCGTCGCGTATCGCTCGGCGCAGCGCAGGAAGTGCGGCATCAGGTTGGTCTCGCTGGTGCCCGGTCGCGCGGCGGCCTCGCGCAGGCCCTCGAGCGCGGCCCCCACCGCCTCGCCGTCGCGCTCGGCACGCGTCCGCTCCAGCCGGGCGAGGTGCCGCTCCTGCGACCCTTCCGGCACCTGGAGCAACGGCACCGTGATCGGCTCCGCGTTCTGGTATTGGTTGACCCCGACGATCACCCGCTCCCCGGCGTCGAACTCGCGCTGGAACCGGTACGCCGAGTCGGCGATCTCGCGCTGCGGATAGCCCTCGGCGATCGCCTTGACCATCCCGCCGCGCCGGTCGATCTCGTCGAGGTAGCGCCACACCTCGCGCTCGACGCGGTTGGTGAGCGACTCCACGAACCACGAGCCGCCCAGCGGGTCGACCGTGGAGGCGACGCCCGTCTCCTCGGCCAGGATCTGCTGCTGGCGCAGCGCGAGCATCGCGGCGCCCGCTGTCGGCACGGCGAGCGCCTCGTCGTAGGCGTCCGTGTGCAGGCTCTGCGTCCCGCCCAGGATCGCCGCCAACGCCTGCGTCGCGACCCTGGTCACGTTGTTGAGCGGCTGCTGCGGCGTCAGCGACACCCCCGCGGTCTGCGTGTGGAACCGCATCCAGGTCGAGCGCTCGTTCTCGGCGCGGTAGCGCTCGTTCATCAGCTTCCACCAGATCCGGCGCGATGCCCGGAACTTGGCGATCTCCTCGAAGAAGTCGCTGTGGCTGTTGAAGAAGAACGACAGCCGCGGCGCGAACTCGTCAACCCGCAGCCCGCGCGCCATCGTCGCCTCGACGTACGCCATCCCGTCGGCGATCGTGAACGCGAGCTCCTGGACGGCGGTCGAGCCCGCCTCGCGGATGTGATAGCCGCTGATCGAGACCGTGTTCCATTTGGGCAGCTCGCGGGTGCCGAACTCGATGGTGTCCACGACCAGCCGCATCGAGGGGTCCGGCGGGTACAGGAACTCCTTCTGCGCGACGTACTCCTTGAGGATGTCGTTCTGGGTGGTGCCCTCTAGCGCGCCGCGCGGAACCCCGGCCTTCTCGGCCGCCGCGATGTACATGGCCCAGATCGGCGCCGCCGGAGCGTTGATCGTCATCGACGTGCTCACCCGGTCGAGCGGCAGCCCCTCGAGCAGCAGCTCCATGTCGGCGAGGCTGCTGACCGCGACGCCACACGTCCCGAACTCGCCGTCCGCCTCGGGATCGTCGGTGTCGTAGCCGTAGAGCGTGGGCATGTCGTAGGCGATCGAGAGCCCGGTCTGGCCGGCATCGAGCAGCTGGCGGAACCGGGCGTTGGTGTCCTCGGCGCTGCCGAACCCGGCGAACATGCGCATCGTCCACGGGCGCGAGCGGTATCCGGTCGGGTGAACCCCGCGCGTGAACGGCGGCTCACCGGGGAGCCCGATGTCGCGGAGGGCATCGA
Organism: uncultured Chloroflexia bacterium; assembly: GCA_963734895.1. Taxonomy (GTDB): domain Bacteria; phylum Chloroflexota; class Limnocylindria; order Limnocylindrales; family CSP1-4; genus CAIXZV01. Next base: position 54,563 of record CAVTIN010000006.1, read on the forward strand.
CGTCCGCGTAGGGGCCGTCGCCTTCGCGGAGGGGATCGCCGTGGTGGTCGACCTCGGTGGGACCACCGGGGCCCGCCGGCTCGCCATCGGCGCCCGGATCCGCGTCCCACGGCCCATAGAGACCCTCGACCGGGAGGTCGCCGAGCGTGGCGAAATGCGGACGCCGCTCGGGGAGTCGGTCCAGGGAGGGCGCGAGGCGCTCGATGCGCCAGGCTCGCCGGCGCGCGGCCCAGGCGTCGGGACGGTCGCTCATCGTTCCGCGACTCTAGCACGCGGGCGCCGGGTCGCCGGACGCCGGCCGCGGGGTCGCCCGGTCGCCGGGGACCTACGGCCCGTGCGGGAATGCCTCGAATGGTAAGGGGCCGTAGAGGTGCATGATCGAGATCACCCCGGCGACGAGATACACCGCGACCCAGATCGCTACCGCGAGCGAGCCGATCAGCGTCAGGTTGCGATGCAGCCGTGTCCAGGGCGGGTTGTTGGGAGATTGGCCGGCGGCCCGTCGGAGATAGCGCTGATGCGTGCCGATGAGCACGGCCGGGATCAGGCCGGCCCCAAAGGCCGCGGCCGTGACGTCCGGCGTGGCGATGACGGTCTCGCTGAACGCGATGACCACCCACGCGGCGATCAACGGCGACCACGGCCAGGTCAATCGACCGGGCAGCCACAGGCGGATCGCAGTCACGGCCACCAGCACCATCGCCGGGGCGAATGCGAGGAGGGCATGGAGGCTGTCGAGGTGAGCGTCGGCGACAAGGGGCGGGACGCTACCCGGGTTGGTCAGGAAGTCCGCGGACAACAGCCCACCCGCCAGCCAGCGCAGCAGGACCACGAAGAGCGCGATCAGGCTGAGATCGGCGATGAGCAACACCCTGGGGCGCTGGTAGAAATCGGGACGGATGCGGGTAGGGCGCGAGGCGAGGGATCCGGGCCGTGACTCACTCATCGAACGTCCTTCTGCGACGTAGGAATCATCGACACGGGAGGCACGCCGTCGGCGTCATGGGCCCCACCCGGTGGGCGCCTCCACCCGACCGCGACGGAGCTCGCGGCCGCTTCTGAGCGTGGACGAACGTCACCCTGCACCCTGCAACCTGTCGAGGGTCACCGTCCACGGGCCGCACAGCGGCGCCGTCACGGCGATCCGGTACATACCATCCTCGATGCCGGTGATGTCGGCCTTCGACACCCGCGTCTGGCTCACCGCGGCGTCACTCGGGAAGGCGTCAGGCGTGAACCCATACCGCCCGCCGATCATCACGTCGCTGGCGCAGCCAGCCTGCCCGGTGACCGTGACCGCGATCTGGTAGCTATCGCGAAGGTGGACCTCAGGGCCGGTGCTGTTGCCCGTGCCCGAAAGCTCTGCGTGCTCAGCGACGGCGGGGATCGCACGCAACATGGTTGGGAGCGCCAATGCCAGGAGGACGATGAATGGCGTGAGCACGAGCACCGCAGCTCGACGCCCGTTCGCCCGACCTAGGTCACGCCACATGAAGTTGACCTGGTTCAGGAACATCGCGATCACCCCCAAGCGCGGCGCGTGCCGATTGAAGCGGATGCTACGCCGAGTACGACGTCTGGCAAGAGGCGGCCGGCTCGGCAGAGGACACAGGATCCTGGCGACATCGCCGTGTCGTCGCAATGCGCGACGTGACGCGCAGTCGATCAGCGGGCGCCGAACACCGCCAGCGCCTCGAGGACCTTTGCGTCTCCCAGGTCCGCGGCCAGCAGGACGTTGACACGGCCCGGCTCGGGGGCGGGCCAGGCGACCACGGTCTGGCCGGTCCCATCGCTCTGGAGGACGTCCAGCCGGTAAGCCCTGGTGCCGCCGACGGTGAGCTCGCTCGTGGCCAGCTTCTCGGTCTTGCTGTTCCTGCGCGCACCGTCCTGGTAGAAGCGGAACATTGCCTGTGCGTCGAGCCCATCCGCCTCGAACAGCGCAACCGTCAGCGCCGTCGTCCCGCCAAGATCCCATGTCGCGCCGCCGAAGTGGACGCCCGAGATCCCCTCGTCGGCAAGGGTCCCGAGCGCCCCCGTCGTGCAGTTCCGTCCGGAGTCCACGCTGACCGGAGCCTGGCCCTCATACGTCTTCGGCAGTGCGGCCTCGAGGGCCGGATACGCACCGGGCTGGCGGCCGTCAGTGGTGCACGGCGTGGACGGATCGAAGGTCGAGACCGGGATCTTCGAGCCACCGCACGCGGCGACCAGGGTGACGACGACGAGCACGAGGAACGAGCCGGCCGCGATCGACGATCGGCGGTGGTGTCGGGGCATGCGCAGAGCCTACCGGCGATGGGGCCGGTGCGCCGCCGTCCGGCGCTGAGATCGCGCGAGGTCCGGCGCCGATGGTCTCGGACCTGCTGGGTTGATGGTCCGGGCGGTGCCAGCGTGCGCCTGACGATCGCGCATGGGCACCCCATGACCTGACGCCCATTGCCCATCGCGCAGGACGGTCGTACGTTGACGTTCGCGTTCGATACGCGCCGACCCCACGAACCACCGGGGGAACACCTGGGGCGTCGGCCACGGATCGAGGGCCGGACAACTCGATCGTCGGGGACGCTCGGCGGCACGGGGGTTCCGGGTCCGCGATCACGAGCCGAGTAACCAAGGATCGACCGGCCAGCAGGCCCGGTCGTGGGGCGGCAGCACTGATCGGTCCGTCATCGGCGCCCTCGGCACTCTTGCCGGGGGCGCAATCATGCCGGCGGAGTCGGCCGGCGGCGGGTAGCGCACCCCGGTCCTGGGCGCGAAACACGCTCGGGGCGACGGCCAGGCCCTGGGCGGCTCCCCTATCCGAACGGGTTCGAGTGCCAGCCCGGTCGAGACGGCCGGTGCACGCGACGGACCCCGCGTCGATCCAGGTCGTCGCGGATGACCCTCGATGCCATCGCGATCTCGGGCTCGCGGGTGACCGTGGTCGCCAGCCAGTCGATGTACGACGGCTCGAACGCGGCGATCTCCCCGAGCGTATGACCGTGGAACTTGCCGAACTCGACCTCGATCTCGAACGCCTCATCCAGCGAGGGAGGTTCGGGCGCCGTGTGGCCGGCGAGGTGACCCCGCTCCATCGGCCCCGACGGCTGCGATGCCCGCAGCTCCGGCGCGGGTCGGTCCCAGCGCAGCGGCGGCTGACCCGCAAGCGGGATGCGCATGCCGGGCGGCGTGGTCGTCTGGTTGCGCGGTCGAACAACGTCGCTCATGTCGAGACGACCGGTGACCGGCCGAGTCGGCCTGGGGGGCGGCGGTCCGGCGGTCCGGCCGTTGCGCTGGACGGGTCTGGCGTCACCCGGTCGACGCCGCGCGCCCCGGTCTCGCTGACCCTCGGCGGTCTCGCCGGCGCGGGTGAGGGCGGCGTACGCGGCGTTGATCTCGGCCATGCGTCGCGTGGCGCGCCGGACCGCCTCGGGATCGTCGCCGGTCAGGTCCGGGTGGTGCTGGCGGGCGAGCGCGCGCCAGGCGGCCTTGATGTCGTCCGGGGTCGCGCCATGCTCCACGCCGAGCACCGCGTGCGGGTTCTTGGGGGCCACCTCCAGAGTGTATCCCCGGTTCGCTTGACAACCGGCACGGCTCGCGGTCCCCTTGGCTCATGCTCTCGCTCCTCCGCTCGCGCCGGGCCGGTCTCGTGGCGGCGCTCACCGCCCTGCCCCTGGCCGCCGCGTACCGCTTCGCGCTCGTGTACCGCGTGCGCGCCGGGTACCCGCGCCGCCACCCGCCCAGCTGCACGCCGGCGGCGCTCGGCCTGCCGTTCGAGGACGTTGACGTCTCGACCGAGGGCGACCTCGTCCTGCCGGGCTGGTTCATTCCCGCGGGCGCGGATCGCGCCCCGGGAGTGGTGCTCGTCCACGGCTGGGAATCCGCCCGTGACCGGACGCTCCCCAATGCGCAGGTTCTCCACGCGGCCGGGTTCCACGTGCTCACGTTCGACGTACGCGGTCACGGCGCGAACGGCCCCGAGGCGCTGCCGATGTCGGTCGGCGAGTACGCCGCCGATGCGCGCGCCGGCGTTGCGGCCATCCTCCGGCGACCCGAGGTCTCGAACGCGGCCCTGCTCGGCCACTCGATGGGCGCCGCAGGGTCGCTGGTCGCGGCCGCGGCAGATCCCGATGTCGCCTCGGTGATCGCGGTCGCGGCGCCCGCGGACCCGCATCGGCTGACCCGCCAGACGTTCCGCCTCGCGCGCCTGCCGATCCCCGACCCGATCGCCTGGCCGCTGGCGTGGCTGACGACGCGGGTGTACCTGAAGCCGCGCGGCCACACGGTGGCGTCGATCAGCGCCAGCCGCGCGATCCGCGAGATCGCCGTCCCGGTGATGCTCATCCACGGCAGCGAGGACGGCGTCGTCCCGGTCGGCGATATCACGCGGCTGGCGGAGGCCCGGAAGGTCGCGCTCCCCGATGCCGTGACCGAGGTCATGGTGGTCGAGGGCGGCCATCATTCCTGGCTGTACGAGTTCCCCGCCTATCGAGCCGCCATCGCCAGGTTCCTCGCCACGACCCTGGGCGGACCGCTCGATCCCGACGCTGCGGCCGCGCTCGCCGAGGCGGTTCCGGCCGTTCGGCTTCCCGATCCGGAGCGCCTCACGACGCTCGACGAGGAGCCGGGCGGTTTCCGATCCCTCGCGCGGATCATCCGTCACGGCAGGTTGCGAGCTCCGGGCGCGCCGCCGCCGGGCGCGTCCTCCCCGGTGGATCCCGGAGCGCCCGCCGGATGACCGTCTGGGAGGCCGTTCACGCCAAGCGGGCCGTGCGCGAGTTTGCGGATCGTCCGGTGGAGCCGGACCGCCTGGAGCGGATCCTCGACGCGGGGCGGCGGGCTCACAGCTCCAAGAACCAGCAGCGCTGGGCGTTCGTCGTGGTGCGCGACCGTGAGCGGCTGCGCGAGCTGTCGACGCTCGGTCCGTTCGCCGGGCACCTGGCCGGCGCGGCGGTCGCCGTGGCGCTGGTCACGCCCGATCCGCGCGGTCCGGATGCGCCGCTGAGCGTGGTCTGGGACGCTGGCGGTGCCGCCGCGCAGATGATGCTGGTGGCGTGGGAGCTTGGCATCGGCAGCTGCCCCGTGACGGTGTACGAGGCGGACCGCGCCCGGGAGCTGCTCGGCTACCCGGCCGGAATGCATTGTGAGTACATCCTGTCGTTCGGGTACCCGCGCGATCCCGGGGTGATGGCCAGGCCCAACCGGCCGGGTGGCCGGCGGCCGGCGGCCGAGCTCATCCACGAGGACCGCTGGCGGGACGAGCCGGGCGGCGCGTAACCAACGCGGGTGCGTATCCCGTCCGCAGCGAGGGAGCAACCCCCGCCGCGGGAGGCTAGCTCGTCGCCCCGTCGTAGCCGGGATCGTCCGCCTCGACGTCGAGCGTCGCCAAGATCCCGTCCGCCGACGTGACCGCGTGCTCGGGTGCCGGAGCCCCCTCTGCGAGGTACGACTCGATCGCGGCCTCCAGGCCCACGTCCTGGCCGGCCAGCTCGGACAGCAGCCACTTGTGCTCGAGCACGTCGCAGTACGCCTGGACCAGATCCCGCTCCGGCCCCACGGCACCGGCAATCCGGGCCTGCGTCGGTCGATACACGCCGCGCAGCCAGCGCTCGGCCGTCTCTTCCGGGGTCACCGGCCGCTGCTCGTTGAACTCCAGCCACGCGCCATACTCGTTGAGGTCGTTGAGAAGGATCCGCGCCTGCCCTTCGAGCGCCCGGAGCCGCGTCCGGCGCTCCAGCTCGTTGGCGTGATAGCGGCGCGTCGTCACCGAGGTTCTGAGTCGCACGGCCCCCAGCGTCCCGACGGGATCCACCTCGACGTCCACCGAGAAGCCGAGATCATTGAGCCGTCGCAGGCGGGAACGGATGGCCTGGCGGTCACCCGGGATCAGCTCCTCGTTGTCGTGGAGCTCCTTCCACACGGCGTCATAGCGGTCGCGGACGGATTGCGCGGCATCGATCGCGTCGTCGATGTCCTGGTCGCGCTTCTGGTACGCCGCGAGGTCCGCCAGGCCGAAGGCGACGTTCTCGACCAGGATGTCGAGGTCGAACTCACGCTGGCCGTCGGACAGCGAAGGATGGATCTCGCTCGTCTCGGCGTCGACGAGGTATGCCTGGATCCGGTCGCCGTCACGCCGGAACAGCGTGTTCGCCAGGGAGCAGTCGCCCCAGTAGACGCCACCTCGGTGAAGGTCGACGAGGAGCAACGCCATCGCGTCGAGGAGGCGGTCCCTGTCGGTGTGGCTGACCACCCGGAAACGCATGAGCAGGCGGCGGTACTGCATTGAATGCTTGAGATACTCGGTGACCAGGATCGCGTCGTCCCGGTCCGGTCGACCCGCCAGCCCCACCGCCCGAACGGCAGGCAGGCCGGCGTCCTCGAGGTGCCGCAGAACCGTGAACTCCTTCTCCGCGACGCCGGCCGGCTCCTCCTTGAGCGCGTAGATGGTTCCCTCCGAGACCAGGAACCGGACCAGGTGCCTCGACGGGCCCACCGGCAGCTCACGGAACCGGTGCGTGTCGGCTGACCAGTGGCTCAGCGGACGTTCCCACGGCAGATCGAGCAGGCCGGCGACCTCGTCGCGCAGGCGGAGGCGGGGAAACATCAGCCGACCACCGGGGGCGAGACGCGCGGGATGAACGGTCCGCTCAGGTCCGCTTCCGCAGGTAGGTCGTGACGCCGGCGTCGTAGCCCAGGGACTCGTACATCTGGCGCGCCTCTGGGCGATGGTGCCCGGCCGTGATCTCGAGGTACACGGCACCCTCCTCGCCGGCGACGCGCTCCGCCTCGGTCATCAGCAGGCGGCCGACCCCTCGCTCCCGGAAGCCCGGGCCGACGACCAGGGTGACGATCCGCACGAAGCGATCGTCCGTCTCGAAGCGCGGGATGACGTGGAACGCGATGAACCCGGCAACGTCGCCGCCGGCCTCGGCCACGACGACGTGCGACGCGGGTGACGAGAAGCGCTCGATCCGGGCGGCGAGGTCGGTCGCGCCGGCGGGGTACCCCTCGTCGGTCAGCAGGGTCGCGAGACGCTCGGCATCCGCCTGCTGAGCGTCGCGGAGCGAGATCTGGGCGGCGTCGTTCATGCGCTGATGGTACCCGCAGCCGAGCCGCCGGACGAGGACGACGACGGGTCGACGAGGATGAGATGCGGTCCCGCAGTGGCGCCGCCGAGCACGAGCGAGGAAGGGCCGAGCGGTCCCGGGCGAACGGACGAAGTCCGCAGACCGCGGTCGCGGGCGGCCCGGAGCCAGGCACGCAGCGGCTTGCGCGTGGCGAGGTACAGGGCACACGGGCCCTCGCCGTCGCGCGCGAGCGACGCCGCGAGCCGGCCCTCGGTCGAGGGCTCGAGGAGCACGATGCTGCCGGCCGGCAGGCCGCCCGCCCCGCGCAGGCGTGTCCGCGCCCCCAGGTGCGGTTCGGTCGCGGGCGGCCCATCGCCCCCGCCGTTTTCTGCGTTCCGCGGTGCCAGCCATGGGTCGAGCTCGGCCTCCGCGCGGTCCAGCTCGACGGTCGCCCAGCCCACGCCCACGAGCGTCAGCGGCGGCCCCGGTGTGGCGGGCGTGCCGGGGTAACCCGCGCCAGGCGCCTCCCCGTCCGAAAGGGGCGCTGCGTCCGAGTTGGGCGTCCTGCTCGAGTTGGGCGTCCTGCCCGAGTTGGGCGTCCTGCCCGAGTTGGGCGTCCTGCCCGAGTTGGGCGCCTCCTCCCCGCCCGGGACCGGCTCGAACACCAGCCGTCCCGATGCCAGGGGTCGATCGCCCGCCGACTCGGTTCGCCACGGCCGAAGCTCGACCACCGCCGAGCCCAGGGAGATTTCGAGCGCATCCGCGACCAGCCCGCCGGGGGTGGCGGACAGCCCCAGGCGCTGCCCGAGATCCTCCGCCAGCGCAGCCGGATCAGCGACCTGCCAGGTCAGGCGCGCCCAGAACATCATTCGAGCAGGAGGTCCGGCGCCTCGCCGATCGAGGCGAAGCCGAGCCGCTCGTACATGCGCATGGCCGGGACGTTGCCGCTGAACACGCCCAGGTAGGCGAGCCGAACATCGGGTCGCGCGGCGCTCGCCACCGCCTGCCGGGTGACCAGGCTGCCGAGCCCGCGCCCGCGGAACCCGGGGCGGGTCCCGATCGACGAGAGGTAGGTGCAGCCATCGAACGTGGTCGCCTTGGCCACGGCAGCCGGGACCCCGTCGACCCGCGCGAGCGCGAGCGCGATCCGCGGATCATCGAGGGTGGCCCGGAGGTCGCCCGCCAGCTCCTCTGTGCGGCGCGGCGGGGCCCCGAACGCGTCGACCAGCACGCCCGCCGCCTCGCCCACATCGGTTGCGGTCGCGTCCGCCGGCCGCGTGATCGCCTGGATCGACACGCCGGGGTCGAGCTCGCCCAGGGCGATCGGCCCGCAGGCCGCTGGTTCGTGGAGCACCATCACGTGCCCCCCACCCACGTCCTGGAATCCGTTGGCCAGCAGACGGTCCACCAGATCGGACGGCTGCGCGTGATCCGGCGACGGCCAGATGTGGGGTCGCCGGGCGAGCAGTCCGAACAATGCCAGGGCCTCCGTCAGGCGCCGGTCGAAGGCGGCCGGGTCAACGGGCCAGCGGATGCTCACCATGCGGTTCCAGAACGGGTCCGCATCGCGCGGATCGAGGAGGAGCAGCGCGTCGCCGAGGTCGCGCACCTCCCGCGACGGGATCGCGTGGGCATCCGTCTCGTGGCGCTCGAGGCGGCGGATCGTGGCGTCGTCGAGGCGAAGCGTGCGGCTCATCTCGCCCACGATAGCCAAAGCCTGCTCGGATGCTGCACCACGCGCAACGACCGCCCGCGCGCGCGGGCGGTGACGCGCCCGGAGATCACGCCCGGTTGGCCGTTGGCGCCGGCCGCTGCTCATCGGCTGCTGCTCGCCGGCCGATGCTCGCCGGCCTTGACTCACCGCGCGCATCAACGGTGACCCCAGACTCGCGGTTCCGGGGTCTAGAGGGGCTAATCGGCGCCCAGGCCCGTGTCCGGGGGTCGGATTGATGCGCTGCATGAGTCAGGGCGGCTGGCCTGGTTACTGACCGGCCGCTGCTCATCGGTCAGGGCGGCTGGGGCCGGATTGACGCGCCATGTGAGTCAGGGCGGCGGGTGCAGCTCACGCGTGCCGGATCCGCTCGGAACCGTGTCCGTTGCCAGGGAAGCGACGTCGGCGCCGCGGCCCGCTCCAGTCAGTCGCGCTGGAGGACGATCGCCGATGCGCCCGAGGGCAGATCCAGCAGCTCGGGCGTGGGCAGCCCGGCGGCGGCGAACCAGCCCAGCGCCTCGGATCGCGTCACCAGCCGCGTACCCTGGAGCAGCTCGTCGAGCTGGACGCCGGCGATCAGCTCGCCATGGCGTGTGCGCAGCTCATCGGGATCGGACGGCAGATACCAGTCGAGCGCGATCAGCCAGCCGCCGGGCCGGACCGCGGCCCACGCGGCGCGGAGCGCAGCCGCCGGATCGGGCAGCTGGTGCAGCGCGTACTGGAAGTAGACGAGCTGGATCTCGCCCACGTGGTCGATCGAGGTGACCTCGTCATGCTCGATCGTGATCCGGTCCGAGAGCCCCGCGGCCTCGACGTTGGCGCGCGCCCGGGCGACCGAATCCGGCTCGAACTCGACGCCGATCGGTGAGACATCGGGGAAGCGGCTTGCCATGTCGATCAGCCAGCGCCCGCCGCCGCAGTGGAGGTCGAGGATCCTGGCGCCGGCCCCAAGGCCCACCACCAGCTGCGGCAGCGCAGCCAGGACCTCCTGGAAGAACACCGCGATGTCCTGGACCGTCAGCCGCTCGATCGCCACGCGGTACCGCTCGGGCCGGTCGGTCACCGGCCGGCCGGTTCGGAACACGTCGAGCAGGGCGCCGTAATCGAGGCTTCCGGTCGCCGAGTGGAGGAACTGGCCGCCCAGGTACTCCGACCGGTTGGGCTCCAGCAGGATGGCCGCGATGTCGTCGGGAAGGCACAGCCGGCCATCGGCCATCTCGACCAGGTCGTGGGCATCAGCGCCCCAGGCCCAGCGACCCACCAGGTCGGCCGTGGTCCCCGTCGCCGACGCCAGCTCATCGACCGTGAGCCCCGAGACACCGGCGTCACGCAGGCGGGCGAGCAGCCCGAGCTCAAGCCCGACGAACACGTACCACGTCTTGTAGAAGCCGCCGAGGCTGGCGACCATGTCATCGAAGCGGTCGTCGAGGCTCATGCCGGCGATTGTGACATGCTCACGCGCATGCTCACCGGTGCCCGCGAACCCGGCGCGACCGCCCCTGGCGAACCGGCCGCCGGGCGGACGCCCCTGTCGCTCCCGATCGGGTTGATCGCGGCCGAGGCGGCGATCGCGGCGGCGTTCCGTGGACCGTGCGACCGCTTCTGGACCCGCATGACCTGGACCGGGGTGGGCCTTGGTGCGATGGCGCTCACGCGAAGCCGGGCGGCCCGACGGACGCGGTTCGGCCCGCGGAACGTCGTCTTCGGCCTCGCCTCCGCCGCCGCGCTGTACCTCCAGTTCCGGGCGGGCGATCGGTTCGCCCGGCGGTTCGTCCCGGGCGGCGATGCGCAGATCCGCGAGCTCTATGCGCTGCGGGCCCTGCGGCCACAGCCGGAGATCGCGATTCGGCTGGCCGCCGTCGTCGCGCCGGCCGAGGAGCTGTTCTGGCGCGGGCTGGTTCAGGAGACTCTCATGGCGCGCCACGGGCGCTGGACCGGTGCGGCCCTTGCCGCCACCACCTACGCGGCAGCTCACGTCGTGACCGGCAACTTCACGCTGGTCGGCGCCGCCGGGGTGGCCGGTCTGCACTGGTGCGCGCTGTACGCGGCCGGCGTGCCCCTGGGGGCGCTCGTCGTCAGCCACGTCGCCTGGGACCTGTGGATCTTCCTCGTCCAACCGACCGGCGACGTCGTCCTCATCGCACCGGTGGCGGGCGGCGGGCGGCCCGTCACGGGATGAGGATGCAACCTCCGGGCGCCCGAGCGTGTTGTAGGTGGTGATGGACGACACGGAGCTGGTCGAGCACCTCGCCCGCGACCTCGATGGCGCGTTCGAGCTCATGGTGCGGATGCACGTCGATCGCTGCCACGCGATCGCGGTCCGGGTACTGGGCAACCCCCACGACGCCGAGGAGGTCACCCAGGACGCGCTCGTGCGTGCCTACCGCGCGCTGGCCGGCTACCCGCCCGATCGGATCCGGGAGCTTCGCCTCCGGCCCTGGCTCGCGACGATCGTCGTCAACCTGTGCCGGAACCGCACTCGACGCCATGTCCTCCAGACGACGCCGCTGGCGCCGCTGATCGACGGTGGTGGTGAGCCGGCCGCCGACGCTTCGACCGATCCGGCGGGACTCACGGCGCAGGCGGCGGTCACGGAGCGGCTTGCCGCGCTGCTGACGGCGCTGCCCGAGCGCTATCGCGTGCCCGTCGTCCTTCGCCATGTCGACGACCTTTCGTATGCCGAGCTGTCGGAGGTCCTCGGGCGACCCGAGGGAACGCTCAAGGCCCAGGTTCACCGGGGTCTGGCGCTCCTCCGCTCGTCCGTGACCGCAACCGAGCTCGAGGAGCTGACCGCATGACCCGTCCGAACCTGTTCGAAGACAACCCCGGATCACTCGCCGGCCTCGCCGTCGCGGCCCCCGCCCACCTGACCGATGACGTCCTGGTCGAGGTCGGCCTGGTCGACCGGATGGCGCCGATCGACTCCCCCATCGGCGTCCTGTGGATCGCCTGGAACGGTCGCGGCGTGTCCGAGGTGGAGCAGGCGGACGATGGCGCCGCAGCAGCGTTGCGCCACGCGGCGATGGTCGGCCGGCGAACCGTAGTGGCCGGCGCCCTTCCGGCGAAGTTGGCCGATGCGATCGCGCGCCGCCTCTCGGGCGAGCGGCGAGTGCGGATCCCGCTGGACCTCCGCGGCCGGACCGAGTTCGAGGTCGCCGTCTGGACCAAGGCCCTCGAGATCCCTCGCGGCGAGGTGCGGCCGTACGGCTGGATCGCCGCCGAGATCGGTCGGCCGAAGGCGGTGCGGGCGGTCGGCACGGCCCTCGGACACAACCCGGTGCCGCTGATCGTCCCCTGCCACCGCGTCGTGCGGACCGACGGCACGATCGGCCGGTACTCCCTGGGCGGACCGCACAACAAGCGCACGATCCTCAGCGCGGAGGGGCTGGACCCCGACGCGCTCGAGGGCGCGGCCCGGCGCGGCGAGCGGCTGAGCGGCTCGTCCACGACCCGCATCGTGTGCTGGCCGACCTGCCGACACGCGCGGCGGACCCAGGCGCGATACCGGGTCTCGTTCCGGTCGCTGCGCGATGCGGCGAAGGCGGGCTATCGACCCTGCCGCGTCTGTCGGCCCACCGCGATCGACGCGACGGCGTAGGCGACGGGCGGGGCGCAACCGAACGTCGCGGCGCTGCCGGAGACGCCGCCGTCGGCCGCACCTTACGTTCGTCCGTCGCGATCAGTGCGCGCGATCGCTTTCGGCCTGGGGCGGCGTCCACGCCTCGTCATGGGCCCACAGGGTTCGGTTCGATCACCCCCAGCGATCGTGCCGGACCGAAGCGACCCACCGCCTCCGCTTCGATCCCGAAGCATTCGCCCCCAGCGATCGACGGTCGGTCGCTCAGCACCGGACTCGGCAGCGACGAGACGCGACCAAGCGCGACGAGACGCGACCCGGCGCGACCCGGCGCGACCCGGCGCGATCAGGTCGCGTGCGCTTGGCCTATCCGAATAGCGCAAGTCCGTGCCGCTCGCATACACTCCGCCAGTCGATCGTCAGGAGCCCCGAGCCATGCGTCCGTCTGCCAGCCCCGTCGCCGTCTGGGCAGGGATCATCGTCCTCTACATCGTGTGGGGGTCGACCTACCTCGGGATCCGGGTCGCCGTCGAGACCATCCCTCCGTTCGTGATGGGGTCCTTCAGGTTCGTCCCCGCGGGCGTCCTGCTCGCCGGCGCGATCGCCATCCGTCACCGGGCGACGATCCGCCGGCCCAGTCCCCGCGAGATCCTCGACACGTCGATCGTCGGCGGGTTGCTGATGCTGGGCGGGATGGGCCTGGTTGCCTGGGGCGAGCAGACCGTCGCATCGGGCATCGCGGCACTGCTGATCGGCCTGCTGCCGATGTGGCTCGCGATCTTCTCGTGGGTGTTCTTCCGCGACCGCCTGCCGTTCGCGGTCGTGGTCGGGATCGTGGTCGGTGTGGTCGGCGTGGCGATCCTCGCCTGGCCCACGGGCGACATCGCCGCCCTCGACCCGGCCGGCCTGGCCGCACTGATCGCATCGCCGATATTCTGGGGCCTCGGCTCGCTGTACTCCGCACGCCGGGCGGTGCTCCCGGCACCCGCGCTGTTCGCGACCGGCCTTCAGATGGTCGCCGGCGGACTGATCCTGCTGCTGGCCGGGATCGTGACCGGGGAGGCCGCGACGTTCGATCCTGCGGCCGTCTCCGCCGAAAGCTGGATCGGCGTCATGTACCTGCTGGTCGTGGGCAGCCTGGTCGGCTTCACGACGTTCTCGTGGCTGCTCACGGTCGCGCCGCTGTCCAGGATCGCGACGTACGCGTACGTCAACCCGATCGTGGCCGTGTTCCTGGGCTGGCTGATCCTGGGGGAGCCGCTCACGCCGCGAACCGGGATCGCCGCCGTCGTCATCGTGGCGGCCGTCGCACTCATCGTCACCGCCCGCGGACGCGCGTCGAGCAGCCAGACCCAGCTGCCCGTCGAGGAGCTCGTCCCCGCCGTGGAGCCCGCCGCGGAGACGCTCGTTCCCGCCGCGGAGACGCTTGTTCCCGCCGGGGAGCCCGCCGGCCCCGCCTGATCGCCGCGACCGTGGGGCGTCCGGCCCCGCCGCACCGCCGTCAGGCCATCGGGCGATCGAACCCCTGGGCCGGCCACGGCTCGCACCGGAGCGGCCGGTCCTCGCGGTAGCCCAGCGCGTAGTCGGCCTGGATCAGCGTGTGGAGCTGGCTGGTTCCCTCGTAGATCACCGCCGCCTTCGCGTTTCGCAGGTAGCGCTCGACCGGGAACTCGTTGGAGTAGCCGTTGGCGCCGTGGACCTGGATCGCATCGAGCGCGCACTGGACGGAGTGGTCAGTCGCGTGCCACTTGGCGAGCGACGTCTCGCGGGTGTTGCGCAGGCCCTGGTTCTTGAGCCACGCCGCACGCCAAACGAGCAGCCGGCCCATGTCGATCCCGCGGACCATGTTGGCGATCATCTGCTTGACGAGCTGGTGGCGACCGATCTCCTGGCCGAAGGTCTCGCGCTCATGCGCGTAGCGCACCGACGCATCCAGGCAGGCCTGCGCCAGCCCGACGGCACCGGCTGCGACCGTGAACCGTCCCTGGTCGATCGCGCTCATCGCGACCAGGAAGCCCTCGCCCTCCTCGCCGATCCGGTTCTCGACCGGGACCCGGACGTTCTCGAAGTCGACCAGCCCGGTGTTGCCCGCCCGGACGCCCATCTTGCCGTGAAGCGTGCCGGTGGTGAGCCCCGCCATCCCCCGCTCGACCACGAACGCGGTCACGCCCTTGTGCTTCTTCGCGCGGTCAACGGTCGCGAACACGAGGAAGTGGTCCGCGACATCTGCGAGCGAGATCCAGATCTTGTGGCCGTTGAGGACGTAGCTGTCGCCGTCGCGGCGAGCGGTCGTGGCGAGGCTCCCGGCATCGGTGCCGACCCCGGGCTCGGTCAGCGCAAACGTCGCGATCTTCTCGCCCTTCGCCTGCGGCACCAGCCATCGCTGCCGCTGCTCCTCGGTCCCCCACTGGAGCAGGGTGAGGCTGTTGAGCCCGACATGGACGCTCTGGATGACCCGGAACGCGGTGTCGGCCCGCTCGAGCTCCTCGCACAGGAGCGCGAAGCTGATGTAGTCCATGCCGGACCCGCCGTACTGCTCCGGGACCGGCGCACCCAGGAACCCGAGCTCCGCCATCTTCGCGAACACCTCGCGGTGGACCTCGCCGTTCTCGTCCCATTCGCGGATGTTGGGCAGGATCTCGGCCTCGACGAACGCCCGGGCGGCATCGCGGACCAGGCGGTTCTCGTCGGTCAGGGTGAAGTCGATCACGGTCGGGAGGGCCTCGGTGCGGGCGCGAGCGGGCTCGCGCGGAGGGCGGCGGACGTCGCCCCATGCTACCGCCGCACCCCGCCGCCGGGGGGCCGCGCGGCACCTGACGGACCACCGCACGCGCTCCCTATACTCGCCTCGTGGATACCTTCGACAACCCCTCCGACACCCTCGATCTCGTGGCCCTCGCGGGCCCCAACCTCTCCCCGGTCCTGGGCCGGTACATGGACAAGAGCTGGTCCCATGGCATCGGCCACCGGCTGTACGACACCGCCGGACGCAGCTACCTCGACTTTGCGAACGGCATCGCGGTCACCGCGCTTGGCCATACCCACCCGCGGGTCACCGCCGCCATCCACGCCCAGGTCGACCGGCTGATCGGGCCCGTGCACGCGATCGGCTTCGCCGAGTCGACCGTTCGCCTGGGCGAGCTGCTCGCCGACACGTTCCCGGCACCGCTGGACTCGGTGCTGTTTCTCAACTCCGGATCGGAAGCGATCGACGGCGCGATCAAGCTCGCCCGACGGGTGACCGGCCGGCCGGCGATCCTCGCGTTCCGTGGCGCCTTCCACGGCCGGACGATCGGCGCCACCAGCGTCACCAGCTCCAGCCTCAACTACCGAAAGGGGTACGAGCCGCTGTTGCCGGCCGTGTACCAGGTGCCGTTCCCGGCGGTCTATCGCGACTACGACGGCGACGAGGAGCGCGCGACCCGGGTCTGCCTCCAGGCGATCGACGGTCTGCTCAAGACGACCGTCTCAGCGGCCGAGGTCGCGGCAGTGATCATCGAGTGCGTCCAGGGCGAGGGCGGCTACTACCCGGCGCCACCGGCGTTCGTCCAGGCGCTGCGCGCGCTGTGCGACCAGCACGGGATCTTGCTGATCGCCGACGAGGTTCAGTCGGGGTTCGGGCGCACGGGCGAGATGTGGGCATTCGAGCATTCCGGCATCGTGCCCGACGTGGTCTGCGTGGCCAAGGCCATCGCCAACGGCCTGCCGCTGTCCGCGATCGTGACCAGCCGCGATCTCCAGGAGCGCTGGGGCAAGGGCGCGCATGGCACCACGTACGGAGGCAATCCCGTCGCGTGTGCCGCAGGGGTTGCGGTGCTCGAGACGATCCGCGACGACGACCTGGTGGCGAACGTGCGGGCCCGTGGCGCCGAGCTGTCCGGCGGCCTGCGCGAGCTGATGTCCGACTTCCCGGGGATCGGCGACGTGCGCGGACCTGGCCTGATGATCGGCGTGGAGTTCGTCAAGGACCGGACCACGCGTGAGCCCGACGGCGCGACCGCGGAGGCGGTTGCCGCCCGCGCGGCCGATGCGGGGTTGCTGCTCCTCAACTGCGGGATGCACCACGAGGTGATCCGCTGGATCCCCCCGCTGGACGTCACGGTGCCCGAGATCGAGGAGGCGCTGGGCCTGTTCGAGGGCGCGCTGAAGGGCTGACCGCCCGCCGGTGAGCTGACCGCCCGCCGGGAAAGCGCTACTCCGACTCGCCGGTCCCGGCCTTCACGCGGATGGTCTCCACGATGCCGCTGTCGGCGAGGGTCGTGACATCACCCAGCGGTCGGTTCTCGGCGATGTCCCTGAGAAGGCGGCGCATGATCTTGCCCGAGCGGGTCTTGGGCAGCTCCGGCGTGAACAGCAGCTGCTTGGGACGCGCGATCGCACCGATCCTGGCCGCGACGTGCTCGCGGAGCTCGGCGGCGAGGGCGTCGCTCGGCTCGACGTGCGACTTGAGGATCACGAACGCCGAGATCGCCTCACCGGTGACCGGGTCCGCCCGGCCCACGACGGCCGCCTCGGCGACGGACTGATGATCGACCAGCGCGGACTCCACCTCGGTGGTGCTGATCCGGTGGCCCGAGACCTTCATCACGTCATCGACGCGGCCGAGCAGCCAGAAGTAGCCGTCCGCATCGACCTTGCAGCCGTCACCGGCGAAGTACATCCCGGGAAACCGGCGCCAGTAGGTGGACATGAACCGTTCGGGATCCTTGTAGATACCGCGCAGCATCGCCGGCCATGGGCGGGTCAGGACGAGGTAGCCCCCGCCGCTGCCGTTGGCAACATCGTTGCCGTCCGCGTCGACCACCTTCGCCGACAGGCCGGGGAACGGGACCGTCGCCGAGCCGGGCCGCAGGGTCGTGACCCCCGGTAGCGGCGCGATGAGGATCATGCCGGTCTCGGTCTGCCACCAGGTATCGACCACGGGGCACCTGCCGCCGCCGATGGTCGCGTGGTACCAGAGCCATGCCTCCGGGTTGATCGGCTCACCGACGGTGCCCAGCAGGCGCAGTGACGACAGATCGTGCTTCGCCGGCCAGGCCTCGCCGTGCTTCATGAACGCGCGGATCGCGGTCGGAGCGCAGTACAGGATCGAGACCTTGTACTTCTCGATGATGGACCACCAGCGATCCGGCTCCGGGAACTGGGGCGCGCCCTCGTACATGACGCTGGTGGTCGCGTTGGCGAGCGGCCCGTAGACGATGTAGGAATGGCCCGTGACCCAGCCGATGTCGGCCGCACACCAGTACACGTCGTCCGGCTTGATGTCGAAGATGTAGTGGTGCGTCGTGCTCACGCCGGTCAGGTACCCGCCGGTCGTGTGCATGATGCCCTTCGGCTTCGCCGTCGTCCCGGACGTATGCAGCAGGTAGAGCAGGTGTTCCGCATCGACCTGGACCGGATCACACTCGTCCGACTGGCCGTCGACCAGCTCGTGCCACCAGTGATCCCGGCCCGCCTGCATCGTCACGTCGTTGCCGGTGCGCTTGACGACCAGCATGTTCTTGATGGTCGGGGCGTTCGCAGCCGCAGCATCGGCGGCCGACTTGAGGTCCAGGACCTTGCCGTTGCGCCACGCGCCGTCCGAGGTGACGAGCGCGACCGCCTCGGAGTCGATCATCCGCCCCTCGAGGGCGTCGGAGCTGAAGCCGCCGAACACCACCACGTGGGGAGCGCCGATCTTGGCGCATGCCAGCATCGCAATCGGCAGCTCGGGGATCATCGGCATGTAGATCCCGACGCGGTCCCCGGTCTTCACGCCCAGCGACGTGAGCGCGTTGGCGCACTTGTTGACCTCTCGCTGGAGGTCCGCGTAGGTAAGGGTGCGCGTGTCCCCGGGCTCGCCTTCCCAGTAGTACGCGACCTTCGAGCCGAGCCCGTTCTCCACGTGGCGATCGACGCAGTTATGCGTCGCGTTGAGCTGACCACCGAGGAACCACTTGGCATAGGGCAGGTCCCACTCAAGGACCTTGTCCCACGGCTTCGTCCAGGTCAGCCGGCGCTGCGCCTGGTCGGCCCAGAACGCCTCCAGGTCCTGGTCCGCCTGCGCGTAGAGATCCGCCGTCGCGTTTGCATGCGCTGCCAGACCCTCGGGCGGCTTGAACTCTCGCAGCTCCTCGGACAGAGCCTCGATCTCGGGCCGCGTCACGCCCATATGCCACCTCCGTCAGCCGGCTGCGATGCTGGGACCAGGGCACGCGCCAGATCGCCGGCGCCGCAGCTCCGGATCCCAGCAGGGGATTGATCTCGAACAGTAACCAGTGGCGCCGACCTGTCAAGCCGCGATGCCGGCCTGTCAGGTGATTGCCACCCGGCAATCATATTGTGGCTGCCGACCACCGGGAAAGCGGGCGACCGGTCGGATTGCGGTCGCTGGGCTACAGTCCGCCCCGCTCGGCCAGGATCGCCAGCGTGTGCTGCAGCGCGAGGCGTGCCGTCGCGAGGTTCTTCTCCAGGACGGGCGCTGTCTCTGGGGAAGCAACCCCGTCCGGGTCCAGCATGGTTGCCGGCGGTGGACCCTGGTGGTAGCGACGAGCCTCGTCGGACCATCGTTCCCGCCAGTCAACCGGGGTGTCGACGGGAACGGGTCGGTGCGCCTGGGCCAGCCAGACCAGCGACCAGGCCCTGGGCACCACGCGGTAGACGTCGTAGCCGCCGCCGCCCGTGGCCAGCCAGCGGCCTCCGGCATGCTCGTGGGCAATGCGATCCAGCAGGCGTGCCGCCCGATCCATGGCCGTCGTCGTCACCTCGAGGTGCGCCAGGGGGTCGAGCGCGTGGCTGTCGCTGCCGTGCTGGCTCACGAGGAGCGTCGGCCGGAACGCGGCGGCGACCTGCGGAACGACGAGCTCGATCGCCGCCAGCCACGAGGCATCCGACGAACCGGGCTCGAGCGGGATGTTCACCGCGCTGCCGCGCGCCTCGTGACCACCGAGGTCCTCGACGAAGCCTGAGCCCGGGAACAGCGCGAGCCCGGTCTCGTGGAACGAGAGCGTGAGCACGTCCCGGTCATTCCAGAAGATCCCCTCCACGCCGTCGCCGTGGTGGACGTCGAGGTCGACGTACAGGACGCGATGGCCGGCGTCGCGCGCTCGGCGGATCACGGCGGCAAGATCGTTGTAGATGCAGAACCCGCTGGCTCTGGCCGGGAACGCGTGATGCAGCCCGCCACCCGGGTGAAAGGCATGCAGCTGCGTGCCCGACAGGATGCGGTCGATCGCGGCGAGCGACCCGCCGACGACGGTTGCCGCGGCATCGTGCATCCCGTAGAACGCCGGTGTGTCCGGGCCGTCGAAGCCCATCGCCGCGGCTGCGTCCGGGTAGTCGGAGAGCATCCGGACCTCCGCGAGGTATTCGCGGTCGTGGACACGCGCGATCTCGTCGTCCGTGGCCGGGACGGGAGCCTCGAAGCTCGTCGCCCCCACGGCCTCGAGGAGGTCGATGCCGGGGCCGAAGCGCCGCGGCGTGAACGGGTGATGCGAGCCGAAGTCGTAGTCACGCGACGCGGCGCCGTAGATCACCAGCGGCTGTCCGGGATCCGGGTCCGCGATCGGCATGGTGCTGGATCGACTCCTGCAGGGCCAGGCACCCGTCGCGTTACCATCGCGGCAACCTCGACCTGGGCCTGGAATGGATCGGAAGGCAGTGGCAGCATGCCTCAGAGAACCGCGGCCGTCATCCCCGGGACCCTCCGGCCTGCAATCAGGCTCGATCGGCTCTGGAGCGATGCGGCGGCGGAGGTGACTGTTGACTGAGCGTCCCGCCCGGGCTGCTGGACGCGGGGACAGCCTTCGGGGTGGAGGAACAGCGGGCGAGGAGATGAGCATGCTGGGTTCGGGCGCCGCCAGGTCCCAGGATCGTGCGCGAGACACGATCCTGCGCGACGGCGCCGCGATCCGGGTCCGCGACGCCACGGCGACCGACGAGGCCGCCCTCGTCGCCTTCCTGCAGGGCCTCGACGCCGAGTCCCGGCGCCTCCGGTTCGCGAGCCTGGGCACGGACCTCCTCGCCCGCGCGCACCGGTGGGCCACGCCCGAGAGCCCCGAGGGCTGCTCGCTCGTCGCCTTGACTGCGAGTGCGGAGACAGAGGCAGCCGAGACGGAGGCAGCCGAGACGGAGGCAGCCGAGACCGGGGCCGGCCGGCCGGGGGCAGCAGACCGGATCATCGGCAACGGGAGCTACGACCGCATCGACGCCGACTCGGCAGAGGTCGCGTTCGTGGTCGCCGACGACTTCCAGGGCCGCGGCGTCGCCACGCTGCTTCTCGAGGAGCTTGCGCGCCGGGCCAACGAATCCGGCATCACCACGTTCGTCGCCGAGGTCCTGCCCGAGAACGTGCGCATGCTCGAGGTCTTCAGGGCAAGCGGCTTCCCGGTCCGCGTGCATGCAGAGCCCGGGTCCATCGTCGTGGAGTTCCCGACCGAGCTCACGGGACCCGCCCGTGAGCGGTTCGAGCGGCGGGAGCAGGCCGCGGCCGCAGCGGCCGTCAGATCGCTCCTCCACCCGTCAGCCGTCGCCGTGATCGGAGCGTCCAGGCGCCGGGGTACCGTCGGTGGCGAGCTCTTCCACAACCTGCTCTCGAGCGGCTTCACGGGGCCGGTCTACCCCGTCAACCCGGCCGCCGACGTCGTGCAGTCGGTGGCCGCCTATCGATCGGTGCTCGACATCCCGGGGCCGGTCGACCTGGCCGTCATCGTCCTGCCCGCCGCAGCCACCCTCGAGGCGGCGCGCGCCTGCGCCAGCAAGGGTGTCAGGAGCGTGATCGTCGTCTCGCCCGGCTTCGCCGAGACGGGCCCCGACGGCCTGCAGCGACAACGCGACCTCGTGTCCGTGTGCCGCGGTGCCGGCATGCGGCTGGTGGGCCCGAACTGCATGGGCGTGATCAACCTGGAGCCCGAGGTCCGCCTCAACGCCACCTTCTCCCCCACCCTGCCCATCGAGGGCCGGGTGGGGTTCCTGTCGCAGAGCGGTGCCCTCGGCCTGGCGATCATCGAGCACGCGAACCGGCTCGGCCTGGGCCTAGCCAGCTTCATCTCCATCGGCAACAAGGCGGACCTGTCCGGCAATGACTTCCTCCAGTACTGGGAGTCGGATCCCGCCTGCGCCGTCATCGCGCTGTACCTGGAATCGGTGGGCAACCCGCGCAAGTTCTCGCGCATCGCGCGCCGCGTCGGGCGAACCAAGCCGATCATCGCGGTCAAGAGCGGCCGCTCGGCAGCGGGCGCCCGGGCAACGTCGTCGCATACCGGGGCCCTGATCGGCGCCTCGGACGTCACGGTCGATGCGCTGTTCCACCAGGCAGGCGTCGTCCGCACGGACACCCTCGGGGAGTTCTTCGACGTTGCGTCGCTGCTGGCCAACCAGCCGCTGCCCGGCGGCCGGTCCGTGGCGATCCTCACCAACGGGGGCGGACCCGGAATCCTCGCCGCCGACGCCTGCGAGGCGGATGGCCTGAGCGTGCCACCGCTCCCCGACGAGGTCCGACATGCGCTCGCCGCGTTCCTGCCAGAGGCGGCGGCGCTCGGCAACCCGGTCGATACCATCGATGCCTCCCCGGAGTCCTTCCGCAGGGCCATCGGCATCCTCGCCGCGTGCGAGCGCATCGACGCGATCGTCGTCCTGTTCGTCCCGCCCCTCGGTGCGCGGACGGAGGACGTCGCGGCCGCCATCCACCGGGCCGTGACGGAGCTGCCGCGCCAGATTCCGGTCATGGCGGTGTTCATGTCGGCCGAGGGCGGACCGGCCGCCCTGCGCGGCCCGTCGATGCGGGTCCCCGCGTACAGCTACCCGGAGGATGCCGTCCGGGCCTTGGCCCACGCCGCGGGCTACGCGGAGTGGCGAAGCGCGCCACCGGGCAACCTGCCCCAGTTCGACGACCTTCGTCAGGACGAGGCGGCAGGAGTCCTCGCGGCGGCCCTCGCCGAAATCGGTCCTGATGCCCGAACCGTGGGTGGCACCCTGGCGGGCTCATCCCTGGAAGGGACCCCCACCGACGACCGGTCGCGCTGGCTGCGGCCGGACGAGGTCGCCCGGATGCTGGCGTGCTATGGGATCCCGACCGCCGAATGGCGCCTCGTCGACACGCCCGAGGCTGCCGGCAGGGCCGCCGCCGAGATCGGAGGACCGGTCGCCCTCAAGGCCGTCGCGCCGGGTGTCGTCCACAAGAAGGAGGCGCGCGCCGTCGTGCTCTCGCTCCAGGGTCGGACCGCGGTCAGGAAGGCGGCCACCACGATGGCCGCGGATCTCGCGGCCGCAGGACACCCGGTCGAGCGCTTCTTTGTGCAGCACATGGTCCCGGACGGTCTCGAGATGCTGGTCGGGGTGGTCCACGACCGCCTGTTCGGACCGGTCATCGCATGCGGGGCCGGAGGCTCAGAGGTGGAGCTGCTCAAGGACGTCGCGGTGCGGATCACGCCGCTGACGGATCGGGATGCCCGCGAGATGGTCCGCTCGCTGGCGATGTACCCCCTGCTCGAGGGCTACCGCAATGCCCCGCCGTCCGACATCGGCGCGCTCGAGGACACGCTGCTCCGGGTGAGCGCGATGGTCGAGGATCATCCCGAGATTGTCGAGATGGACTGCAACCCGGTCACCGTGCTGGAGCACGGTGCCGTCGTTGTCGATGCCCGCGTCAGGATCGAGGCGCACCGGGCGTAGGCGCCGGTCCCTGGGACCGATGCCGTCCGAGGCACATGTCGCCAGTGCCCGCCGGGCCGGCGGGCCTGTGTGTGCGAGCTAGCGGTTGCGAGCCAGGAAGGCCATCACGTCGTCCAGCCGGAACCGGCGGTCGCCGCGCTTGCAGACACGATAGAAGGGCAGCTCGCCGCGGTCGCCGAGCCGCTTCACGGTGTTGACGTGAAGGTGGAGCATGTCGGCGACCTCGCTCGCGGTGAGCATCGGGCCGAGTTCGTTGATTGCCATTGACGCCATGGGGGGTTGCCTCTTGGAGCACGATGAGCCGTCCGGTCCGAGGAGGGCACTATGGTGCGGTCCGGCTCGCTTCTGGGAGGAGTGTCTCGGTCTGGGGCCCGCGCGCCAAGCCGTACTCTCGACTAGCCGGTGGTACCAGACTGCCCGTATCGGCAGCCAAGCGCTCCGGAACGTGCGTGGGGACGATGCCGCGACCACACGGGGGTCGCCGGGTCACGCAGGCCGGGGCCGACAGGGACCGCTCGGTGCATGGGGGCACAGCCATGCGTCATGCGGCGACACCTGTCGGCCCCCGGGACGTCGGCTGCCGGGACGAACCCGGGCCGCCGATGGCGGCATTGTGGCGCTGTCGCAGCCACGTGCACGCGCGAAGTCACGACAATCCGCGGGCCGCGGCCCGGGGCGAGTCATCGGGCCGGAGCACTCACGCGCGCAACAGGTCGCGGGCGCCGGTCAGGCCCCGGCGAGCGTCTCCAGCTCCGAGCGCAGCGCCGCCACGTCGCCGTCCTCGCGGGCCCACTCGAGGAGGTCCGGGCGGCGCTTGAACGGCATCCCTGAGCAGCCGCCGTGCATCGTCCAACCGTCCGCCGAGGGCGTCGATAGCAGGCGACGTTGTAGAGCATCACCCCGACATCGCGATCCGGGATGCGGCCACGCAGCAGGATCGCCTCGATCCGGTCGCCGAACGTCCGGAAACGAGCCTGCGCCTCCTCGCCCGCGAGCGCCGCGACATCGCCGAGATGCGCGATCGCATGGTTGGCGCCGTTGGCGCCGATCCCCGCGACCAGCTCGTCCGAGCGGGTCAGCGCCTCGGCCGAGGTGGTCCTGATCAAGGCCTCGAGGTCATCGAGGCTCGCTTCGGCATCGGCGGCAACCTGCTCCCACGACCAGCCCGAACGCCGTGCCTGGATCCGCGCATTCGCCTCGTCGTCGGTCGCGGCCCGGGCGTCCCCTTCGGCAGTATCCGGCTGGAGGTCGCGCACACCCGTCCTGAGCCGCTCCGCTTCGACGCCGCGCCATGCCGCGAGGTGAGCAAGCAGGTCCTTGGCCGACCACTCCCCGATCCGGGCGGGGGCGTCGCGGACCGATGGCTCCAGCAGCGCGAAGATCTCGCGCTCCCCGGCCCGCGTCACCTCGAGCATTTCGATCAGGTCGTCGTGGAGCGGTGATCCGCCGGTTGCATCGTTCGTCATGGGTCGTGATGGTAGCGACGGCGACGCCGCTGGCAAGGGGTGGTGTCCACGGAGTGCGGCACGATTTCCATTGACCCCGCCTTGTGGCACCCTCTGCCGAGATAGCGGCAGCAGGGGTGGAACGCGCGATGAGCAAGGCAGCTGACGCATTCGCATCGTGGCTTACCGAGGACGTCGCGCCGATCGCGCACGAGCATGGGCTTGCCGGCAAAGGCCCCGTCTTCCGCAAACGCGACGGCGATGTCTGGACCGTCTTCGCCCTCGAGCGCCGGCGGATCGACCCACGAGAGGCGGCGTCGGCGCCCACCAGCACCCAGGGGCAGTTCCGGATGAAGGTCGGCCTCGCGGTCCCGGCGATCCGGCCCGCCTGGGACACGCGCAGCGGCCCGCCCGGGATGCACGACCTCACGATCCTGGCGCCCACCCAGGTCCTCGACCCGCCGGACACCGGGTCGTGGCACATCCTGGATGCTGGCGACGATGTCGGCCGTCGCAGGCTCACGGAGCTGGTTCGCGTCGGGCTCGGCGAAGCGCTCGAAGCGCTCGAGGGCGCCGACGCGCGCACCGTTCTCGATGTGAAGCTGGGGGCGAGCCGCCCGCTCGAGAACCTCAGCCCGCATGCGGCCGAGGAGCTCCTTGCGCTCGCATCCCTCGTGGGTGCCGCCGGCGTTCGCGACGAGATCATCGAAGCCCTGAAGCGCCCCCAAGTCCCCGATGCGGAGCGACATCAAGCGTTCGACGAGGCGCTGGCGGCGTCGGTCGACATGTTCGGGCCGGGCGCGGTGGTTCGCGGGTCGGGTAGACAACGCGATGATGAGATCCGGCCGCCGATCGCCGGTGGCCGGCGAACCCCGGCGATCCGCAACCGCCTCATCGCCGAGCTGGACGACCGACGTCGCGAGGTGCGTCGTCGGGCGGCAAACGCGCTGGGCGCCTGGGCGGGCGATCACGAGGTCGTTGACGCCCTGCGACGAGCCCTCGACAACGACGACGGGCACACGCGAGCCTGCGCGGCCCGCAGCCTCGGCCATCTCGGCGACGACGATCCGGCGACATGGACGCGCACGATCGAGCTCGCCAGGGAGGCGACCGACGGTCCCACCGAGGTCGCCGAGGCGATCGTCATGCTCGCGCGCCTGGATCCCACAGTGCGGGCCGATGCCGGCTCGCGCGCCGTAGCTGACCTCTGCCGCCGCTTTCCAGCCCATGCTCGGCGCCTGACCGGCCTTGCCGCGGCGATCTCGCGGGTCTGATGCCGCGCGGGCGCTCGTCCCGCGTCGACCGAGACCTTCAGGCGGGCGTGACACAACCACAGGTTTGGCGCGATAACGATAGGTGAGTTGGCGCCCCCGGCAGGAATCGAACCTGCGACCTACCGCTTAGAAGGCGGCTGCTCTATCCGCTGAGCTACGGGGGCGAGGGTTGCCTGCTCAGTCTACGCACGACGTCGGCCATCGACGAGGCTGACGCGTCGCGTGTCCGCAGCACGCCGCTCGACATTGCTCCCCTCGTCAGGTCCTTCCTGAGGCCGCGTGCCCGCCCGAGCCTTTCGAGAGTGCAACATCGCACCCCGCGCCGCGTCTCACTGTGCACAATGGCAGGCAAAGACCCGCGGCGGGCGCTCCCCGAAGGACAGCTCCGTGCGTTGGCACGCCGCGGCCACACGACTCTCGGCCGGCTTCGCAATCGCTGGCGCTCCTGGGCGGCTGCACCGCCGGCGATGCCGACACCCTCGGCATCGCCCGTGACCGCGGCTCCGGACCTTTCGGCTCCACCCTCCGCAAGCCCGCTTCCGAGCGTTGCGACCGGGTCGCCCAGTTCGTCACCGAGTAATTCCGTGTCTCCATCGTCATGGGTCGAGATCGGATCGCTCGACACGGCCCCTGAGTGGTACATCAACGCGCTGGTTGGTTTCGCCGGCAGCGTCGCCGTCGTGTACGGCAACCGGAACGAGCCGCCGACGATCCGCTTCTCTACCGACGGCCGGTCGTGGCGGACCATCGTGCTCCCGGTTCCCGACCCGATCATGCTGCCCGACGACGCAGGAGCCATCTGGGCCGGGGTCGGGGCGGCGGCGACCGACGGCGGCTCGGTCGTCGTCGTGGGAGGCTACGACCACACGCCATGTGTGTGGGGGCCGCCCGGTGACACCGGCGGTTCGCCGCCATGTCAGGGATCGCCGATCTCGTGGGTGAGCACTGATGGCGTCGAGTGGCGGAGCTCGCTTCCATGGGTGGGTCCGATCGGGTACCCAGGGCAGATGTCTCCCGCGGCAGCGGGTTCGGGGCCGTGTGGGCGGTGCCGGACGGTTGGGAGGCGTCGCTCGGATATGCGAGCGGCGAGGCCAGCGAGGTCCGCGAGGTCTGGCGCTCCAGCGATGGAATCGCATGGGAGCACCAGGCTGACATCGTCCTTGCAGATGCTCCGCCGGTCGTGGCCGTCGGCGTGGATGGTCGCCGGCTGATGGTGGCGGACGTCTACTCCACTTCCACTACCCTCACGATCGGGACCTGGACCTCTGACGACGGCGTCGCGTGGGCAGCCGAGCCGTTCCCGGATGATCTCGCTGCGGTGGATGGTGGTATCGGTCCCACCGAGGCGAGCGAGCCGTGGCTGCTCGTGGGCACGACGAGCAAGGGCGGGTCCGGGGCTGGAATCCCCGCCGTCTGGTCATCGAGCGACCTGCGGGCCTGGGAGCAGCTGGAACTCACCCTGGGACGCCGCGAGCGATCCCTGGCGGGATGCCATGATCCGTACCAAGCAGGGCTACGTCGCCGTCGCCGTTGACCTCCCCAGTGTCAATGGGGCGACCTGGGTCAGCACGGATGGCCTGAGATGGGTCGCGCTGTCGGCGATACCCCTCATCCAGATCGCTGCAGACGGCCCTGCGGGCCTCATCGGGCTCGGCGTCCCGCGTGATGACGGCGCATTGCCCGTCTACGCGCTCCGCTGAATTCCGCTCTGCCTGGCCTCGCGATCCCGGCTCATCCGGCCAGCGTTGCCGACGAAGCCTATCGCGGCTCGCGCAGAAGGAGGCGACACCGTGAAGCCGGGCCGGCGACGTCTCTCAGTCGCCGGCCTTGACGAGCGATCCGGCGGCGGTCATCAACGAGCGTCGTCGCGGTCATGCCCACATCGGCGCAGCCGTTCGGACCGCATGTCACGCCGCGGACGACGAGGTGTCCCTCGAGATCCACGGTCATATGTTGGGCGTGAGTGCGCTCGGCAAGCTGGACGGGCCATCCGATCGCGATGCTTCCGTCGGGCTCGACCGCCACGATGGCGCCGCCAGGATCGGTCGCGTCTCCACTTTCTTGCCGCCAGCCGGAGCCAAGGGCGATGTAGGTCGTGCCGTCCGGCGCGAACGCGGGTCCGATGTCGCCGCTGCACGGAGTATCGCCGAACAGGCACCGGGTCTCGACCTGTCCACCCGGCGACACGGGCCAGCCTCGCGCCACACCGCCGTCGGCGTCGAGCGCGATGGCCCGGTCCGAAGTGTTGCCGCCGGGAGGCAGGACAATCAGACGCCCGTCCGGTGCCAGGTATGGCGCCACCGGTGCCGTCAGCTGGTAGGGCCATCCATCGGCGATCTCACCGTCGGCGCGGTGTCGCCAGATCTTGCCCGTGGCACTGGTGTAGGAGACCGACCCGTCGGGCGCGACGACCGGCCGGGATGCGGCGCCTGTCGAACCGCGCGGCCAGCCTGGACGTGCCCGACCGTCGGGCCGAAGACAATGAACTCGGTGCGTGCGGCAACGAGTTCGATCTCCGGCTCGACGCCCTCGTACCCCCAGGCGACGATGTCGCCGGCCCCGGTGACCGTGAACCCGCGACAGCCATTGCCGCCCCCGCCGTCTTCGTTCGACAACAGAGCGCTCCCGCTGTAGTGCAGCAGGTTGGGAACCACAACGCCGGTGGTCTTGCCGGTTCCTGTGGGAGCGAAGGTCACGGCATGCGCCTCGCCCTGATAGCGAACAGGCTCCGCACCAGAGGCGACCTTCTCGTGGTTGCTCGGCTTTGGCTGGCGAAGCCGAACGTTTGACGATCTTTCACCGTCGACCAACCAAGCAGCAACTCACTGCCTGGCTCATTAATTGACGAGCCGGTTTGGAATCTGAAAAGACATCACGGCGGCGAGTCCATGTTGGCGTACTCGGTTCGGTGTTTGGTTGTTTTTAGTAAGTGTAAGGGGTGTTCTTGACGAGCCAGTGGCCATGGATGAGCGACATCGATACGACTGGCACCTTCCAGCCAAGGGCGGAGCCGCGCCACGGATCATGCGGCCTTCTTGGCTTCCGGCCGACTCGTAGCCACCGAACCGACGAAGCTCTCGCGGAAGTTGGCCAGGTCCCAGGCGGGGTGAAGCACGCCGGTGGCCGACAGGCCTCCGTCGACGGCCAGTTCGATGCCGCTGACCATGCGGGCCTCGTCGCTCGCCAGCCAAGCGATCGCCTCGGCCACGTCCTGCGGCTGCACGAGAACGCCGGCCGGGTTGTAAGTGCCCTCCTTGTCCTCGTACTGCGGATCGACCTGGCGTCGGCGCTGCCAGTTGGGGCTGTTGGTGACGACGATCCCGGGGCGCACAACGTGGAATCGCACGTGCCGGCCGCACTGGGCCGTCAGCACGGCCAGCAGGCCGCTCAGCGCCGATTTCGCGGCGCCATAGCCCAATTGCCCGAGCACACCACTGCCGAGCTGCCCGTTGTGCGTGCCGAGGAAGACCACGACACCTGCTTTGCGGGGCAACATGAAGCGGCGCAGCACCTCGGTGGTGCACTGGAACGGGCCGATCAAGTTGTCGTTGACCAAGCACCGGAAACCCTCGCCAGTCAAGTCGTTCACATTGTCGAGCCGGGGATCGCCCGCGCTTCCGGCGTTATTGACCAGCAGGTCTACGCGGCCGGCCGCTAGCCCCTCAACCTGGTCGAGGAAATCCTCGATCCCTTCGGCGTGCTCACGTCAGCCAGCACGAAGTCGGCCCGTCCACCGTCTCGCCGGATGGCCTGCCACGACTCCGCGCCGATTCGTCGCGATCGCAGGCGATCACGTGACAACCATCGGCGGCGAGTTTCCGCGCGGTCGCCTCGCCGATGCCGCCCTTGCCGATGCCCGTCAGCAGCGCCACCTTGCCGTTCGGACCGGCCGCCGCCTCGCTAGCGTTGAACGTCTCGCATGGCTGGTACTCGACGAAGGCGCTTTGGCCACGTTCGTCGAAGTGCTCGATCCGCACCTGGTTGGCGAGGGCTGGCTCGGTGGCCTGGTGGGGGAACGCTTGATTCGCTAAACTTTGCTTGGTCGACATCAGGTATCTCCTTTTGGCTAGGGTGGCACTTCAGCGTGGCCCAGTTCACTCGCCCGGCGGAAACAGCTTCTGCGTGGTCTGGGCTTGCAAATAGAAAGGCGTGTGAACCACTGACCGTTTGAAAAAAACTTCCCAGAAGTTCAGGTAAGAGTCTGCGACACCCGCAAATTGTTCCACCCAGGCGCAACGTTTCGCCTTTACAGGAGTACTTAGTCCCGCGTTGCGGATGTCCGCCAAACTGCATAGGAGACAACGCCGTGGACCACCCCCTCAACACCAACGCGACATCCTTCCGTTTCAACCGCGCGTTGTTGCAGCCAGCAACCCGCCCGCCGCCAAAACTGTCGAAGCTGGCCGGCTTCGCGTGACCGTGCGCGAAGAAGAACCTGCCCGTGTTGTGCTGGAGATCGAGTTGTCGCCGCCTCCGCCGCCTGATCGCGCGGCGTAAAGGTTCCAGACAACTCCCCTCCACAAGAAGCTATGTTGCAAACGGCTGTCGCGCGTGGGATGCTGTAGATGCGGGACGGGCCACTTCTTGCACGGACAACCATTCTGAGCCGCATCAGGGCGCCGATGTGATGCGAGACGAGATACAAGATTATCACGACGCCGGCCGTGGATCGAAGCTCTCGAGCGCTCCATCGTGCCGTCGATCGGGCATGTGCGGACGCGCGGTGCTGTTCCGGCGGCGCTGTCCACGGTGGTATCGCCATGTCTTCGGCGGCGGTGCCTGCTGCTCGACGCGGCTCGGGAGTCCGGCGGCGAGGCTCTATCCAAGATTGAGGAATTGCTCAATTCCGATGCCCTCGGATTTCTGTTCGACAAATGCGCTGCCGCCGGAAGCCGCCGAGCTGAGCATAGGCTATCGCAACCTGCTCGACTGCCGGCTGAAGCTGATTCGGGCCAGCGCGGGACAAGACATCCAGAGCAATCTCCGCGACGCGATCGAAGGCTACGCCGGTTGCTGGAATTACGCGCCGAACGAGGCGGTGAGCGCCATGCCGCGGGTCGGCGAACCGGCGTTTCTGGCTCGGCTCCCCAACGACGGCTGGCGCAACGCGTTCCGCGAACTAGTCAACGACGAAGAGATCGGCATGCTTCATCCCGGGCTGCACCTGGCCGGCGAGACGATCGCCTACTTGCACTCCGCAACGCGGGAGTTGCCGACGGGGTACGACGTGCAAACCTGGGTCGTCTTAGTCGACAGGCGCCATCAGGAAGGCGTGCTGGGCGGCTGCGCCTTGCTCGGGTTCCCGGCGGTTGCGGCGCGCTCTATCCCGATCCGCTCGCCGGCGGATACCGCTTGACCGGCGCCGATTTCCAGGCGGGGCTCAAGCATGCCTGGCTGGCGGTGCGGCAGGAGTTGCTCAGCCAGGCCCCTGAGCAAGGCCCGTTTGACGTCCGCTGGTGGATCGACGTTCCCGATCCGGGCGACGAGTTGCCGGCTGACGCCTTTATCACCGGGCGTTCGGCGGAATTCGCCTTCGCCTGTGGCCTTAAGGCGCTGGCCCTGAGAGAGCAGCTCGACGACTTCACGGCCGTCACCGCCTGCTTCAAAGACCCCGCTGCCGGCAATTTCACTACGGCGGCCTCCGTTGGATCGGTGCGGGCCAAGGCGGGCGTTGGCCAGTTGAGCGAGATTCTCGTCGCCTCGGGCCAGCAGGTGGCTTACGAAAGCGATGAAGTCAAGGTAAGCGAGAACAACGAGTCGATCCGCATCGGCCGGCGCCAGGTGAAGTTGACTCCTATTCGAGACCTGGACGAGGCACACGAGCTGTTGTCTCGTTTTCGCGCATAACGCGCGTGGCGTGCGAACGGATCGCCGGCGCGGAAAAGGCGCAACTGCAAGAATGGTGCGGCGAGGTCGACGGCGAAATTAACTACGTGCTTTCTTCGCTGTCCCGTGAAATGCCGCCTGACCAGCGGCGGGCCGATCACAACGGAAACGTGATCGACCGCCAGCCACTGACCGACGAGCAGGTCGCACAGGTCGTTCACGGCCGGATCGACAAGGGAGAAGGCGTGCTGCTCATCGCCGATTCGGGGTTTGGGAAGACCACGCTGCTGACGCATTGCAGCCGTGAGATCGCCCGCCTCGCCGACGGTCGGCTCCCGCTACGGTTGGACAACCTCTCGGGTTATGACTGGCGAACGCCGAAGAACCTGCTGTCGACGTTGGCCAAAAGGATGGCGGCACGTCGCTGCCCAAAGAGCTGCGCGATTTTGCCAGGCCCTGGTTCAGGCGCCTCGTCGCCCGGGGACGGGTCGTATTCCTGCTCGACGCGCTCGACCAGACCTCGAACTTGCTTGACGGTTTCGAGCTGTTCTTCGACCAGCGCGGCGGCGCCGCGCGATGCCCAGTCTTGTTGACCGGGCGCCCAGCGTGCAAGACGACTGGCAGTCGCGGGTATTCAGCACGCGGTCACCGCCGCCCGCCGAAGCTTACCGACCACGCGTGGGCCAAGCACACGATGGTGCGGCTCCAGCGTCGCAGTGCTTCCTCGTCCGAACCCGCTTCTATATCGACGTGACGCTCCAGGCGCAGCATGCCCGAACCGACAACCTGCACGCCTGCCAACGGGGTTCGTTGTCTGTCACAAGACCAAACCCCATCCCAGGCGGCTTCGACGCCCGGTCGCAGCACGACCGCAGCCACGCCCTGCGACGCACGCGGGACGGGAATGTGTAGCAACTCCACCGGGCGTGGAGCAGAATCCGTTACGACCTGCAACACGCACCAGTCGCTCAGCGCCGGACAATCGGCGCCTTGAGGGATTGCGTCACAGGCGTCAATCGCTCGGCGACTTCTGACACAAGCCTTTGGTGGTTTCCAGTCTGCGCAATTCGCCCACCGCCCAGCCGCCAGGCTGCGCGAGCAGCGGCCGCAGACCTTCCTCCCGGCCGAACGGGCAATCGCCAGATGGACGGGTTCAGCAATCGGCGCCATGATCTCACACGTAAAGTCAGGGAAGCGCAACAAACCGCCGCGAGCGGAAACGCTCCACTCGCGGCGAAGATTAGAACAGAACAAGCGACAACGGCCAGACGTTCAATCGAAGCGAGCCAACTCGCGCAGCCGCGAGGATTTCCTGCTCGCGATGCCGGTCGCGTTCGATTTGCTCGGCCTCCTCCAGCCATTCGAGGTCTTCGCCCAGCTCAGCGGCGGGAGACGTTGTCCCGACAGTTGCCTCGTCGTTTTCGACAGAGGTCTCCGGTCGCGTGGGCAAGGTCAGCGTGGGCATTGTTTGCGTGGTCATGATTTCACCT
>CAVTIN010000007.1:0-80802 GCA_963734895.1 uncultured Chloroflexia bacterium
TGGTGCTCGAGGGCCTTGGCGTCAGGATCCCGGACCCGGTCCAGGTGAGCCCCGCCTGAGATCCGCGGGGACAGCTCCCCGACCGAACTCTGCGTTGTGACGTCCGGCCTCGGCGGCGCGACGCCGGCTCCCGCGGGACAGCAGCCACGGGTCGATCGATGTGACGGTCCGTAATGCGGTGGAGCATGCCGGGACTCACGATCATTGTGCACGGCAATCACTCCTTCGCCCCCGAGGCGTTGGTTGGCGCGGCCCGCTGCAGTCAAGGGGTGGCAGCGATGAACGCTGTACTGAGGCGCCGCTTCGTACCCGCCGCCACGCGGAAGGTGTTGCCCCTCGCCGCGTTGCTGGCCGTCCTCGTGGTCAGCGCGTCCGTGCGGGCGGCAGAGCCCGTGAACCTCGGAAGGGCCACGGGCTTCGCGGTGCTGGCCGGAGGCACCATCACGAACACCGGTTCGACCACGATCACCGGTGACGTTGGCGTGAGCCCCGTCACCACTCCGATAACGGGGTTCGGTCCCGGTGTCGATTCCGTGACGCTGACCGGTGCTATCTATTCCGGTGTGCCTTTCGCTGCCGCTGCCCAGGCCGACCTGCTTGCCGCGTACGGAGCAACTGCCGCACTGCCACTGGTATCCCCAATCCCTGCCCAGCTCGGTGGTCAGGTACTGATCGCAGGGGTCTACGACTCGGTCGCGGGCGCCGCCTTTGGTCTGACGGGCACCCTGACTCTCGACGGTGACGGCGACCCGAACTCCGTCTTCATCCTCCGGACGGGGGCCGCGCTTACCACCGCGGCAGCCAGCGTCGTCTTGCTCACCAACGGCGCAAGTGCCTGCAATGTCTTCTGGCTGGTCAACGACGCGGCAACCCTTGGTGCAACGACGGCCTTCAGGGGGACCATCATCGCGGGCGCGGCGATCACCCTGGGAGCCGGCGCAACGATCGATGGTCGAGCGCTGGCGCTCAACGCCGCCGTCACCATGGACGCGAACACCATCGACGCCGGTGCATGCGGGGCTCCTACGCCGGCGCCCTCGCTGACCCTCGCCAAGACCGTGGTCAACGACAACGGCGGAACGGCGTCTGAGTCCGACTGGACGCTGTTCGCGGGCCCCAACGCGGTGACCGGCTCTGCGGCCGGGGCCCTCGCGACCGATCAGGCCGGCACCTACGCGCTGTCCGAGTCGGCGGGTCCCGCCGGCTACCTCGCGAGTGGCTGGAGCTGCACGGGTGGTCAGACCGGGACCGCGGCCTCGGTGACCGTCGAACCCGGTGATGACATCACGTGCACCATCACCAACGACGACATCGCGCCGAGCCTCACTCTGGTCAAGGAGGTCGTCAACGACGACGGTGGCAACGCCCTGCCGGACGACTTCGGCCTGACCATCGGCGGCGCCGCGGCGACCAGTGGCACGGCCTCCCCGGTCGATGCCAACACGCCGTACGTCCTCACCGAGGGCGGCCTCACCGGCTACAGTTTCGTGTCCATCGGCGCGGCCGCGGGCGACTCGGCCAAGTGCCCGGCGCTCCTGGACGGCACGATCACCCTCGACGAGGGTGAGAGCGCCACCTGCACGATCGTCAATGACGACATCGCGCCGACACTGACGCTCGTCAAGACCGTCGTCAACGACGACGGCGGCAACGCGGTCATCAGCGACTTCCCGCTGTTCGTGAATGGCAACGGTGTTACCAGCGGCGTGTCGACCACGCTGTTGGCAAACACGCTGTACACCGCGACCGAGACGACGCTGACGGGCTACACCCCGACGGTCTGGGGTGGCGACTGTGCCGCTGACGGCACCATCACCCTCAACGAGGGTGATCGCAAGACCTGCACCATCACCAACGACGATGTCGCGCCGACGCTCAAGCTCGTCAAGGCCGTCACGAATGACAACGGCGGCAACGCGGTCGCCGACAACTGGACGCTCTACGCCTACGCCGCCGATGTGGAGGCGGACACTCGCGACTTCAGCAATGCGGGCGGATCGGGAGTCTTCGAGACCGTCTTCGCCAATGAGGGCTATGACCTCAGCGAGTCGGCAGTCACCGGCTACACCGGCGGCGCCTGGAGCTGCGACGGAGGCACCATCGACGGTTCGACGGTCACCCTCGACGAGGGGGAGACCGGCGTCACCTGCACCATCACCAACGACGACATCGCGCCCTCGCTGACCCTCGCCAAGACCGTGGTCAACGACAACGGCGGAACGGCGTCTGAGTCCGACTGGACGCTGTTCGCGGGCCCCAACGCGGTGACCGGCTCTGCGGCCGGGGCCCTCGCGACCGATCAGGCCGGCACCTACGCGCTGTCCGAGTCGGCGGGTCCCGCCGGCTACCTCGCGAGTGGCTGGAGCTGCACGGGTGGTCAGACCGGGACCGCGGCCTCGGTGACCGTCGAACCCGGTGATGACATCACGTGCACCATCACCAACGACGACATCGCGCCGAGCCTCACTCTGGTCAAGGAGGTCGTCAACGACGACGGTGGCAACGCCCTGCCGGACGACTTCGGCCTCGCGGCCGATGGGACCGGCGCCAACGACCTCTCGGGCACCAGCCCGGTCGACTCGCTCGGCAGCCTGCAGGCCGACACCTGGGCCCTGTCCGAGTCGGGTCCTGCCGGCTACGCGCCCAGCCCCTGGATCTGCACCGGCGACGGCACCCAGATCGGCGCCAGCATCAGCCTCGGCATCGGTGACGAGGCCACGTGCACCATCACCAACGACGACATCGCGCCCTCGCTGACGCTCGCCAAGCAGGTCACCAACGACAACGGCGGCACGGCCAGGGCCGGCGATTGGACCCTATTCGCGGGCCCCAACGAGGTGACCGGCTCTGCGGCCGGGGCCCTCGCGACCAACCAGGCCGGCACCTACGCGCTGTCTGAGTTGGGTCCTACCGGCGGCTACACGAACACCTCGATCACCTGCGACGACGCCCCCGGGCTCGAGGTCACCTCGGTGACGCTCGGGCTGGGCGACACGATCACTTGCACCTTCGTCAACGACGACATCGCGCCGAATCCGACCGCGACCCCGACCGCGACCCCGACGCCCACG
This sequence comes from uncultured Chloroflexia bacterium, assembly GCA_963734895.1. Classification (GTDB taxonomy): domain Bacteria; phylum Chloroflexota; class Limnocylindria; order Limnocylindrales; family CSP1-4; genus CAIXZV01. The sequence continues at coordinate 3,072 of CAVTIN010000007.1, forward strand.
CCGACCGCGACCCCGACGCCCACGCCGACCGCGACCCCGACGCCCACGCCGACCGCGACCCCGACGCCCACGCCGACCGCGACCCCGACGCCCACGCCGACCGCGACCCCGACGCCCACGCCGACCGCGACCCCGAACGGGTCGGTGGAGCCTGTGGACGTCGCTCTGCCGCCCACGGATGTGGCCGGTCCAGGCCAGGGCCCGACCAGGAGCCGAACGTGGACTTCGATCCTGCTCGCCCTCGCCCTGGCCTCATCCGTCCTGCTTGTCTCCGCCCTCGTGCCTGTCCTGCGGAGGTGGCGGCGCGGACGACGGTGAGAGGCGCCGTGCGGCGGTTGCCGCGGGCCAGGTGGTGGCGACGGGCGAGCTCAGCCCTTGCTGAAGAACTCCAGCTCGGAGAGCGACACCGGGGCGCCGGCAGGACCGTTGGTCTCGGTGATCGTGATCGTCATCGACTCGACCTTGGGTGCAGACAGGTCGAACGTCTGGGGATCGTGCTCGTCCTGGAGCGAGATCGTCGTTGATGTGCCGTCGGAGAACGCCAGCTCGAGGGTGGCAGGCCGGCGAAGGTCCACGAACTTGTCTGCCGATCCCGAATGGACGATCACGGCACCGAGATCCACCGGGCTCTTGAAGGTGATCGTCAGGCTCGGGGACGCGGCGTTGGCCTGCCAGTCGGTGTTGGTGAAGGTATCGAACGCGATCCGCCCCTCATGACCCTTGATCTCGTCGGATGCCGTGACGTTGACCGGTCGCACGGGTTCGAGCGTCGGGGAGATCATCCGGCGGACGTTGTCGATGAGCGACGGAATGCCGCCGCCGGTCGCCCCGTTGACGAATTTCTGGACCGACGGTACGCCGACATAGCCCACGATCCCGAGTACGACGACCAGCCCGAGGGCGAGGCGGACGTAGGACATCAGCCGGCGGCCCGATGCCATGCCTGCCTTGGCGCCGGCCTTCATCGAGCCGCTGCGCTCGCCCGCCTGGAACGCCTTGGGCTGCTTTGGCTTTCGACGGAAGATCCGGCGCCACCACGGCAGCGGCTTCTCCACGTGGACCTTGGCCTCGACGAGGCTCGTGCCGCATCGCCGGCAGAACCGGCGGTTGGGATCGTTGGGCTCGGCGCAGCTGGCGCAGATCCGGTCGCCGGGCTGCGCGACGCGCCGCTCGACCGAAACCACGGGTTTCGGGCGGACTGGAGCGTCGGCCGTCGGCAGGCGAGCAACCGGCTGCTGCGCGGTGGGTGTCGTGCCGGGACGGCGGGCTACCGGCTGGTCCGCGGGCGGGGCGACCGGCCGGATCGAGGGCTGGGCAGCTCCCGGACGGACGGCGCCTGGCTGGACCGGCGGCGGCTCCATCGGGGCCGACGGTCGGACGGCCGTGGGGCGCACCGGCGTCGGGCTTGGCGGCGTGGGTGACGTGGCGCTGACCTGCCATGCGGGCGGCTGGATCGGCGGTGTTGTCGCCGGCGGCGTGCCGATGCCGGTGACACCCAGCGAGCCGAGGGTCACGGACGCTGTGCGAGACGGCCCACCTCGTCGCGCCTTTGGCGCGGGCGGTAGGTCTGGAACGGGTTCGGTCTCGGGTTCCGGTTCTGGCTCAGGTTCTGGCTCAGGTTCTGGCGCGAGCGCGGGTTCGGGTTCGGGCTCCGGCTCGGGTTCGGGCACCGGCTCCGGCTCGGGTTCGGGTTCGGGTTCAGGCTCGGGTTCAGGCTCGGGTTCGGGAACCAGCTCAGGCTCAGGAACGGGCTCAGGCTCAGGAACGGGCTCAGGCTCAGGAACGGGCTCCGGCTCAGGCTCAGGCTCCGGCTCAGGCTCAGGAACCGGCTCAGGCTCAGGAACGGGCTCCGGCTCCGGCTCAGGCTCAGGAACGGGCTCCGGCTCAGGCTCAGGAACGGGCTCAGGCTCAGGCTCGGGCTCCGGCTCAGGTTCGGGCTCCGGCTCGGGCTCAGGCTCGGGTTCGGGAACCAGCTCGGGCTCGGGCTCGGGCTCGGGTTCGGGAACCGGTTCGGGCTCCGGCTCCGGCTCAGGCTCAGGAGCGGGCACCAGCTCTGGCTCGGGCTCAGGCTCAGGCTCAGGCTCAGGAACGGGCTCCGGCTCGGGCTCCGGCTCGGGCTCGATGACGACGACCCGATCGCTCGGGGACCAGCCCGTGCTCGGGGACCAGGCGGGCGTCTCTGGACCGGCGGAACTCGGAGGTGCCGCGGTGGGCGAGTCCTCGCCGCCCTCCTTCTGGCCGACCCACTCGAGGAATTGGCCGCAGTTCCCGCAGAATGCGTCCGTGGCGTCGTTCTTGTGGCCGCAGTTCCCGCAGACGATCACTCACGCACTCCCCGAAGTCCCGTGTCGGTGGGGGAGAGGATAGTCGGCCGCCGCTGATCGCGGGGCCGACAGCTCATTCCGCGGCCGCCTCTTCGTCGCTCGCGGCCGCGGCCTGTACGGAACCTCCGGTCTTCGCGGCCGTTGCGCGCGTCCCCGAACCGCCGCCCTTGACGATCTCGATCCGGTGCATCACGTGGGCCGGCTTGGCTGTCGCGACCAGCGTGTCGAGCCGCTGGGTGTCGATCGCCTTGGGATCCGGCACGGTCACTCGCACGACGACCAGCGGCTCGGCCGATCCGGGCAGCTCGCCGCCGGGATCGACGGACCATCCGGTCGCGCCGTTCTCGACGATCTCGACCTGGCCGCCCGTCTGGATCTCGACCTGGCCGGCCAGCCCGATCGCCGTGCCCCGCATCCGGTACAGCTCGACCGCTCGCGCGACGATCGCCCGTCGCCGGTCCTCATCCCAGCCCTCATCGAGGGCGATGCCAACCCAGCCGGAAAGCCACGACAGGAAGTCATCGGGCGTGAGGTTCGGGTCGAGGTAGGCGTCGAAGTTGTCAAGCGTGTTGAACACGGGCGCGAGCACCTCGTCCAGCGCCCCGAGGAAGCGCTGGGCGAAGTCGTCGTCCTGGTAGACGGCGGGCAGCGCCGGCCACAGCGGGTGCGGTGACGGCAGGCCCGCGACGACGCCACGCATCAGGCGCCCTCGACCAGGACCTGGTGCTCGTAGCTGAACACCAGGGCATGCGTCTCGAGCTCGAGCCGCTGCGTCTGCTGGCCGCGCTGCCCGGTCACCGGATCGGCCCCGAACAGCCGTGCGTCCTCCACGATCTCGGTGCCGCGGAGCGCCTGGAGCACGGAGTAGACCTCGCCGACGCTGATCGGCCGGCCGAACGGCCAACCCGTCCCGTCCGGGCCGCCGGTGATCGGGTGGAAGTAGTCGTACAGGGCGGCCAGCGCCTCCTCCTGCAGCCGCGTCGGGTTCGTACGAGGCCGTGCCTTGAGCTTGGCCACGATCGTGATCCCCCGGTAGACGGGCGGCTCCACGATCGCCCGGGTCCCGATCACCCGGCCTTCTTCGAGCCGGTCGGTGATCTTCTGGAGCGTGTCCGGGCTGGGGACCAGCTGCTCGAACCGCAGGCGACCCTCCTCGCTGACGGCTGATGGCACGACGAGCACGCGGACCGACCCCGCGTCGGCGCCGTCGCCGGCGGCGACCGCGCGAACGCGAGCGACCTCGGGGGCGGCGTCGCGAGCGAGCTGTTCGTAGTCCTCGGTGGTCACGGCGCGGCCACGCGCCCGCAGGCGGATCGGCCCCCGGACCTTGGCGTTCTCGATGTCCTCGCCGTCGACGCCTCCCCGCGCCGGCCGCCGGTTCTCGACGCGCGACACGAACGGGATCGATGACTTGAGGACGACGATCGCTCGTGGCGCCACGTTGCCACCTCGGCCACCGCCGATCCGGTACTCGCGCAGCCGAAGGTGGGCGCCCTTGGGCGGCACCGCGCCGTAGCGGCGGAGGACGCCATCGGCCAGCCGCACCGCCGGTCCCAGCTGGACCTGACCGGTCGAGAGATCAAGGGTGAAGTGCCGGTCGTCCGGCCCGCTGCCCGCGAAGTCATCGACGTGGGTCCACTCGTCCCAGCCCTCGGTGCCGGTGACCTCCAGGACCGCGGCGCCGTCGCCGGGCACGACCGGCCCGCGCTTGAGCGGGAACCGCTGGCCGGAGACGCCTTCCGAGACGCCGACCTCCTCGGCCTTGATGAGCTCCGCGTTGACTGCACCGACGGTGCCGCCGATCGTGATCGCCTCGATCCCCTTGATGTTGGGGGACGCGCTGTACGCCGGCTGGCCCTCGGAGAGCTCGGTGACGCGGGCGCGGATCCAGCCGGCCCGCTGCTTCGAGATGAGCGAAGCGCTGTGACCGCGGGGCACGTGGATCACCACGTCGCCTTCGCGGTTGAGCCCGCCCGTCGAATCGGAATCGAGCTCGCACGGCTCCCAGTCGTCACCGGTCCAGGCTTCCCAGGCCAGGGGTGGGTTCGTGGGATCGACACCCACGCCGTCGATGTCGGCCCGGATGCGGAGCCGGACGGCGTTGGATGGCACGGCCTCCGACAGCCCGACATACAGCGCATCACCGGGCTTGGGGACCTGCTGGAAGCAGTAGATCTCGGTGCCCTTCTCGAGTGCCGCGCCGTGGTCGCGAAGCGACTTGCCGTCGATCATCGAGCCCAGCCGCTCGAGCGAGCTTGGGATGATCGCCAGGTCCTCGGTCGTCGCGAAGGCGATCGCCTCGTCGGTCGCGGTTCGCACCGTGGCCACCTGGGTGGCGGCGGCGATCGTGACGACGTCCGGCTGCGGCCCCGACAGCCAGAACGTGATCGCCGTCCGGGCGGCCGTCGGCGGGTACAGGCTGACGCCGATCAGCTCCAGGAACTTGACGTAGTTCCGGTCCGGCACGCGGTTGAGGCGGTAGACGACCTGGTCCGTCATCCAGGCGAACAGCTCGATCAGCGTCACCCCCGGATCGGACACGTTGTGGTCGGTCCACTCGGGACAGCGCTGCTGGACGAGGCGCTTGGCGTCGTCCACCAGGTCCTGGAACCGGCGATCGTCCAGGTTGGGAACCGGCAGGGCCATGGTCAGTCTCCTCCCGGGATCAGGTAGAACGGGAACACGAGGTTGCGGCGGTCGTTGGTCCGCCGGATCGAGTAGCGGATGTCGATGTACATCACTGTCGGGTCACGGCTGTCGAACGTCACCAGGACGTCCTCGACGTCGATCCGGGGCTCCCATCGTTGGAGCGCGGACTTGACCTCGGCGGCGATGGCCGAGGCGGTCCCGCCGTCGGCGGACGCGAACACGTACTCGTGGATCCGGCAGCCGAACTCCGGGCGCATGGGCCGCTCGCCGGGTGAGGTGCTCAGGATCAGGCGGATGGCCTCCTCGATCTCCCGCTCGCGGGCGACGAGGGCGATCCCCCCGGTGGTGTCGGTACGCAGCGGGAAGGCCCAGCCGCGCCCGATGAACTCCTCGTTCACGTCGGCCTCCTCGAGCCAGTGGCGCCCGTCCTGGTGGTGATCTGCTGCCGTCGTGCCATCGCCCGTCCGATCAGTTGAGCCCGACCGTGGCGCCCTTGAAGGCGGCCTGGCCCGACGCGGTGATCTCGACGCCCACGGCATCGACCTTGAACTTGCCCTGGGTCGTGATCTCGATGTCCTGCTGTGCGTCGATCGTGACCTTGCCGGTCGTCTCGATCTTGAGCTCCTTGTTCTGCTCGTCGAGGACGATGCTGATCGCGCCGCCGGAGGTCAGGAGGTGGATCTTCGATTCGCTGCCCAATTCGAGGAAGCTGATCTTGTGACCGGTTCGTGAGGTGAACCCGCAGTACGTCACGGAGCCGGCATCGAGACCCGAGCCGTAGTCGAAGGGGATGGTGTCCTTGCCGTTCCACATGCCGCCCAGGACCACCGGGAACATCACGTCGCCGTGCTCGAAGGCGACCAGCACCTCGTCGCCCACCTGCGGAATCCACACGACGCCGTAGTCCTTGCCCGCGCCGGGTGCGGAGACGCGCGCCCAGTACGACTCGGCGTCGTCCGCCAGCCACGGGTAGGTCACCTTGACCCGGCCCATCTGCTCCGGGTCGTCGTTGTCGGTCACGATCGCGAAGGCGACCCCGAAGAAGCGCTCGCGTGCTGCACCGGCGCCCTGCGACACGAGGCCGTGGATGGACCGGTCCTGGCGCCCCGTGAACTCGAGCGCGGTCCGGTAGGTCCCGTTGCCGAACTCGTGCCGGGACCCGGTGATGACCCACTTGCCTTCGAGCGCTGGATCGGTCCCGCTCACGTTCACCGCCACGCCGGCCTTGAGCGAGGGTGATCCGACGACCACGGCCGTGGCCTCGAAGGCCGCGCTGCCGACCTGTTGCGCCCGCGCCTTCGCCAGCTCGTCCGCCGCCTCCTGCGAGGCAACGGGGTGATCGACCACGGTCAGCGACCCACCGTTCACCTTCCCGGCCAGGTCGGTCGCCGACATCGCCAGCTCGGCGTTGGTCGCCTCGACATCGGCCTGCCCGATGACCGCCTCCTTCGCGCTCGGGTCCCAGCCGCGAACGGTCACGTCCTGGACCTGCGAGACGGCGCTCATGCGGGCGCGGAACTCGAGCAGGTTGTGGTTCCAGACCAGCTGGACCGGGTCCTCGCTGGTGAAGTCGCCGGCGCCGGGTGCATCCGCGGACTCGACCGGCTTCTTGAACCTGAGCGTGTCCTCGTCGACCCGGAGCTCGAACCCGATGCGCCGGGCGATGTCGTACAGGAAGTCGAGATCCGACACGTTGCCCTGCAGCACGTGATCGACCGTGCTGCCAGAGTCGTCGACGTCTGCCGTGAGCCCGGCGGCGCTCGCGATCTGCGACGCGATGTCCGAGTACTTGACGTTCTGGTACGTGGCCGACTTGCGCCCCGCCGCCAGCCGGTGGGACTTGTCGTAGCCGCGGACGACCGCGCGCGTGCCCAGCGAGTCGTAGTCCGCCTCGACCGAGGTCACCTCCCCGGCGATCAGCAGCGCCGGGCTGTCCCCGCTGAGGCCCGTGGCCGAGACCTTGACCTTCTTGCCCACCTCGAGGCCCGCCCGCTGGAGGATGTCGCGGTCCGGGTCGCGGAACACGAGCACGAACATGTCGGGCATCGACAGGCGGTCCACCACGAGCGCACTCTCGAGCTGGCCCTCGACGTCCGCGACCAGCTCGGTGCCTTCAATCTCGATCGTTCGCTGGATGGAGGCGGTCTGGGTGGGCATTCGCAGGCTCAGGAGCTCTTGGCCGCGTCGGCGAGGCTCGGGATCAGGAGGACGGTGCCCGCGGAGAGCCGCAGGGGATCGTCGATCCCGTTCAGCTCCGCGATCGCCCGCCAGTACGCCGGCTTGCCCAGCTCGACATATGCGACGGACTGCAGTGTGTCGCCCTCGATCATCGTGTGGACACGACGGCTGTTGACCGCATGCGAGGTGGGGTTCTGGGTGCCGATGTCCTTGGGCTGGCCCTCGATCGTGATGTCCACCTTCGCCTGGACGGGGGTCCCGTCCTTGCGAAACACCGTGTAGTTGACGACGACGCTCTTGAGATACCCGCTGAAGGTGTCGAGCTGCTGGTTGCCGCCCCACCTGAACGACACAAGTGGCGGGCAGGGTTTGCCCTTGCCCACCGAATCCTCGGTCGCGTGCGTCCAGCTGAGGAGGGTGTTGATCTTCGGCGTGACGTCCCCGTCGGCCGAGGCGAAGTCGTCGAAGAACAGCTGGGTGGTGAGGGTCATCGCGTTGGTGCCGCTGAACTCTGCCGTCCCACCGGCCCTGGCGGCGGTCCTGTTGCGGGTGACGTTGAGCGTCTGCGTGAGCCGGTACTCCGTCGGGTTGAACATGCACTCGATCTCGGTGGGCGACGGGGGCAGGTTCTTCCCCGTGCACACGAGCTTCGCCTTGTCCGGCTTGACCAGCCCCAGCGCCTGACCAACTTGCGAGGCGGCCGAGCCGACCGCGTCCATCACCATCGCGCGCCCCTCAGAACGACACGCTCGCGGCGCCCGAGACGGACAGCGCGCCGGCGAGCAGCCCGCCCAGCGCACCCATCCCGATGATCTCCTGGTAGGTGATCTCGAGCGTCTCCGTGGCCACGTTGTTGCTCATCAGGTCGAGGCTCGGCCCGGACCACTTGACCGGCACGACGCCGGCCAGGTTCCAGGTCGTGATCTCGCTGCCGCCGGCGGTCATGGCCGTGATCGCCATCGTCTGGGGGATCACGGCGATCATGTTGCTCTGGAGCCACATCATCAGCAGCGGCGAGGTCGAGTCCACGGGCCGGCTGAGCCGCAGGTTCGTGTACTTGCAGGGGCCCAGGATCTTGTGGGTGTAGCCGTTGACGCCGCCCTCGCGGTACTCCGTGACCTGATACTCGAACCCCAGTCCCTCGATCTTGGTCCAGACCCCGAGCGGGATGAACCCGTCGATGGTGCACTTGTAGGCGATGCTGACTGCAGGGTCTCCCATGGGTCCTCCTAGAACGCGTCGAAGGTGAGGCCCTTGGCCTCGCGCTCGTGGATCACCTCGGCGCGGAGGTGGGTTCGAATCCGCCCGAACAGCGCCCGGGCGAGGTCGTCAAGCTCGGTGTCGGAATGTCCTTCCGGACTGCTCGGTGCCGGGGGCGCGGCGCCGTCGGCGCGCTGGACGACGGGGGTCGCAGTGATCGCGGCGACGGGCGTCCCTCCGGCGCCGCCGTCGGTCGAGGTCTGGACAGTGGGGGGAGCACCGGGGACGGACGGATCCGCGACGATCCTGGCGATGACCGGAGCACCGGATCCGCCTCCACCCTGGGGCGCGGCGGTCGCGGGGCTTCCTCCGGCAACGGAGCGCGCGAGCGTCAGCGGCCGGACCGACCGGTGAGCGGGTGAGCCGGGCGCCTCCGCGGCGAACGCCGCCGGCTCGGAACTTGACCATGACCCGGGCGTGGTCGCGCCGGGTCCGACACCGAGCGCCGAGGACGGGACCTCATCCCCGGCATCACGCGGCGGGAACACGATCTCGTTGGGGAGCGCGGCCGTCATCGCCGCCCCGGGGACCGGCGCCGCAGGGGCGGGCGGCGTGAGTGACGAGAGCTGCACCGTGGGGAGGCCGGTCCCGGCACCGCCCGCGGACCGCGACACGATCGTATCCGGCAGCGCATCGTCTCCACCCCAGCGGGCGGCGACCGGGGCAGCGGTTGTCTCGCCGGACGAGGGTTCAGCAGCGCTGCGGGCGGCCGTCGGGCCATCGACGTCACGCTGGGTGGCGATGCTGGGCCGGATCGGTCGGAGACCCATCGTCGGGCGTGTGGTCCGGCCCGGCCCGGCCCCCACGCCCGAAGTCCGCGCGGTGGGGGCGGCGATGGCCGTCGGCGTGTCGCCGGAAAGCGCCGGGGCGGACGAGACCGGCGAGGACGGGGCCGTGGCGGAATCCGCTACCCCGTCGGCGCGCCGGCGGGCCACGGGCAGCACGGGAAGGCGGGATGCCCGGGATGGACCGGTTGCCGCATCGTGCCCCGGCGCATCCGTTGATGCCGTGCGCGCGGCGGCGCGTGCGTCGCTTGCCGCGGCCGCCGAGGTGTGCGGGCGAACGGGGGTGCGCATCGGCAGGCGCTGGGCCACTGCGGACGATGGAGTGACCGCAGACCGCTGCGTGGCGGCGGAGGTCGGCGCAGCCGGGATCGGCGCTCCGAGACCCGGCCGGCGGCCCTGTGCGCGTGTTGCGCCGCCCGTCGACGCACGGTCGGCGGAGCTCGGTGGCTCGGTCGCGCCACGCCGTGGCCCGAGCGGGAGATCGGGGTCCGCCGAGGACATCGCCGCGCCCGTGGCCGGCGCCACCGGCGCGGCATCGGCTGCTGCGGCACTGCGGGCGACGACGGGACGGCCGACCGGCGCCAGCGTCGTCGTGCGCGTGAGGGGCCTCGCCGGAGGGCTGGCAGTGGCGGCGGGCGGCACCGCCGCGACGCGACGGACCGGCACCGGGTCGACGGGTGCCAGAGACGACGTCGACGAGGTCGTCGCGGAATCGGACCCAGGATCAGGCAGGGAATCGGCCCAGGCGCTCGGATCCTGGCGGGCTGCCGCGCGACGCTGCACCGGACGGGTCGGCATCGGCGCCTGCGAGGTCAGGCTCGGGACCTGGCGCGGGTGCGCGACCACGAGTCCGGGCGGCCCGGACGGGCCGGCATCGTGGCCCAGCGGCTGGAGGATCGGCGGCAGCGGCCGATGCCCCGGAACCTCATCCAGGAACGGCGCACTCGGGGCCACGAGCGGCGCCGAGCCCACGGTCCGTTGGATCGGCGGCAGGGCGGCCCAGGCTCGGGTCGGCGTGCTGGGTGATGGACCGGCTGAGGCCGGGCGATTGTCATCGGCGGGGCGCACGCCCGCGCCGCCGGCCTCCGTTGCGGCAGAGGACGGCCCCTGGGACGGCGTCCTGCGGCCGAACGGCCACGGCAGGCGCACGGAGCTCACTCCTCCTCGGACAGTCGCTTGTTGATGCGGCCGATCTCCTCGACGAACCGGAGCCGGAGGGGGTGCTCGAGGTCGAGGATGGTGTCCATCGGCCAGTGGAAGTGATAGGCGACGTACGCGACCTCCTCGAACAGGCGGTCGGTCGCGTACGTCACGATTCCCCCAGGCGTTGCTCACCCGCCACGTCAACTGCGAACGCGTGATTGCACGCGGGACAGGTGACCGAGGCCTGGGTGTGGCCCTCCTGGTTGATCCTCCGGTAGAGGTCCTGGAGGAACGCGAGATCGGAGGCGAACAGGCCCTCGATGACGCCGGTGTGCACCTGCGGCAGCGTGCCGAGCTTGGTGATCACCCGCGACAGCAGGAGGACCGTGAGGTACGCCTCGTTGTCGCGCACCCGCGGGTCTCGCTGCGGGGAGATCTCGTCGCGGGCCGTCGCCAGGCGCATGACGCCCTCGCGATGGACCACGCCGGACCCGTCCACGAAGCCGCGGGGGAGCACGAAGGCGTACTCGGTGCGCAGGGCATCCGACGCCATCGCGCTCCCGCGCTCGATCGGGATCTCGGGCAGGGCCGCGGCCGTCATCAGGAACCTAGCCCTTTTCCAGCGTCTCGCAGGCCAGGGTTGCCTCCTCGATCTGGACGCCACTCGTCGTGGCGCCACCCTCGGAGAGGCTGAGCTTGGAGACCATCGCGTTGCCGAAGTTGTAGCGCAGGACCTCCTCGCCGACCGTGTTCATCATGATCACCGAGCCGTTCCGGCGATCCGGGGTGCCCTGCATGATCGCGAGGTGCCAGTCCCACAGCTCCTTCGCGCCCGTGAGGCCGCGCTTGAGCGTGATGGTCGGGGTCTTGGGCTTGCCCGGCAGCTTGCCGATGTACACCTTGCCCTGCTCGGTGACGTACGGGTTGTCGACGATCTCCACCTCGCTCGAGATCCCCGAGACGGAGTTGAAGTTCGCGACGACGCCGACGCCGTCGAGATCGAGCAGTACGTTCCCTTGCAGAAGGGGATCGGTCGTGGGCATCTGTGCCTCCGTGGGGTCGCGTCAGGGGGTGGTCAGCTACTCGCTGTCCGGCGAGCCCGAGAACTGGGCGATCCGGAATACGACGAACTCAGCCGGCTTCACGGGGGCAATGCCGATGTCGACGATCAGCTGGCCCGCGTCGCGGACCTCGGGCGGGTTGTTCTCCTCGTCGCACTTGACGAAGAACGCCTGGTCGGGCGTTGCCCCGAACAGCGCGCCGTCGCGCCAGGTGCGGAGGAGGAACGCGTTGATCGTCCGCTTGACCCGGCCCCAGAGCCGCTGGTCGTTGGGCTCGAAGACGACCCACTGGGTGCCCTCGAAGATCGACTCCTCGACATAGTTGAACAGGCGCCGGACGTTGAGATAGCGCCACGACGGATCGCTCGAGATCGTCCGCGCGCCCCACACCCGGATGCCCCGACCCGGGAACGCCCGGATGCAGTTGATCCCGTTGGGGTTGAGCTGGTCGTGCTCCGCCTTGGTCAGGTTGAGCGCGAGGCTGATCGCGCCCCGGACGACCTCGTTGGCCGGCGCCTTGTGGACGCCACGGGTGTCGTCGTTGCGCGCCCAGATGCCGGAGACGTGGCCGGACGGTGGCACGAACTTGGCCTGGCCCGAGAGCGGATCGAAGACCTTGATCCACGGCCAGTACAGAGATGCGTACTTGCTGTCGTAGCCGGCCTTGTCGACCCGCCACTCCTTGACCTGCTGGGCGTTGAGCCCTGGCGGTGCATCAAGAACCGCCACCCGATCGCCCATGAGCTCGCAGTGCGCGATCATCGCAAGCTGGACGGCCTGGAGGCCCTCGAGGTCGATGATCCCCTGCTCGTACACGGCCATGAGGTCCGGGACGCTGAGCATCGTGACCTCGTCGACCGCCTCGAGCCCGGCAAAGCCGGTGCGGTCCGCCGAGTTGCCGACGTAGTCGTCGGGCGTCACGCGCGCGGGCACCGCGGCGCTGCCACCGCTCAGGGTGAGCGAGCCCGTGGCCGGGACGGCGAGCGCGCCGACCTCCTCGATCGTGATGGTCTTGGACTGTGCCTTGACCATCGTCGCGACGTTCTGCTTGCCGCGCGAGGTCGTGACGTTGTCGAAGGTCTCGACGGCCTTGCCCGCCTGCTTGACGACGAGCTTGAATGCGCCCTCGTCCTTCTCGGAGGCGGCTTCCACCTCGACGCTGAGGTCATTGCCGGCGGGCCCGGCCTCGAGGGCGGCGACCCGGAATGCGGGCTTGCCCTTCTCGGCGGCACTGGGCAGCTCGGCCGTCGCGACGGGCATGGCCCCGTCGGCGCCGATCCGGACCACGTAGCAGGCACCGCCTCCGTTGAGGAAGTAGCCGTAGACGGCGTGGGCGAGATAGGAGCCCTCGATGAACTCCCCGAACGCCTGGGTGAACTGGCTCCAGTTCGTGACCAGGGTCGGCGTGTTGGCAGGCCCTCGAGCGGCCAGTCCGACAAAGGCGGCGACGGCCGTTCCAACGCCCTCGATAGGACGGGACCCGGCCTCGACCTCCTCGACGTAGACGCCCGGCGAGAGATAGTTCGGCATGCGTGGCCCTTTCACAGGTTGGGATCCCGATACGTGGACGCTCCCACCGCAACCGGACGGGAACAAGGCCCGAGGGGGCGCGCGGGAGGGCGGGCCCGAGTGCCCGAACGGGCAGCCATCGGTGCCCCGATGCGTGCCCGGCGGCGGGCTGGCCAGCCCGCCCCTCACGGCCGACGATTCGCGCGATGATCCACGATGTCGACCAGCTGCTCGAACGGCTCGTCCGCCGCGACGCCCTGAACGGGTCCGCGGTCGATCTTGTGTTCGACGCTCCCACCAAGGACTGGGTCGCGCGACGCAGCGGTCCTGCGGTCGACCTCTACCTGTATGACATCCGCGAGGACCTCCAGCGGCGCGTGCCCGCCTGGGAGGACACGCGTGGCGCGAAGGGCGAGGTCACCGGCCGCTACCAGCCCCCGCGCCGCTTCCGGCTCGCCTACCTGGTCACCGCGTGGACCCAGCGACCGGAGGACGAGCATCGGCTCCTGTCGTCGCTCCTCCACTGTTTCCTGCGCAACCCGATGCTCAAGCCCGGCGACCTCGGTGGCTCGCTCGACGATGCTGACCTGCCCGTGTACATCGAGGTCGGCCAGCCGGCCAGTCAGGAGCGATCGCTGGCCGACATCTGGTCGGCGCTGGGCGGCGAGCTCAAGCCGTCGCTTGACCTGGTGGTGGTCGCGCCGATCGTCGTCGGCCAGTCGGCGCCCTACGGCCCGCCGGTCCAGACCGGTCCGACGATCGGGCTGGCGGCCGGTGGCGCCGAGGAGACCCGTTCAGGGCGTCGCGGCCGTCGGGCCGACCTGCCGCCGCTCGAGCCGCTGCCGGAGGAGACGGTCCCTCGAGGGCCCGACAAGGACCGGCAGGGGGTGACGCTCCGGGTCCGCGGCCACCGGCGGTCATGAGCGCGGGCGCCGACGTCGCAGGACGGCCGGTGAGCCCGTCCGGGGACGCATCGCTCGGCTACCTCCACGCGCGGCTCGGCCTGGTCGAAGCCCGCGTGCGCGCGGCCGTGGCGCGCCGGCGCGCGTCCGATGCCGACCCCGACGACCGGTTTCGCGGCCTGTACATCTCCGAGGCACAGGTTGACGCCCTGCTGTCGGGCCCCGAGGAGCGGCTCGTTCCCGAGCCGGCGGACGCGGCGGCCGTCGCGGGCCTGGCCCAGCTGGACGCACAGGCGGCCGAGGTGGAGCGCGACGGTGCCCGCATCCGCTTGCGGCAGCTGGTCGTCACCCACGGCCTCCAGCCGATCGACGTTGAGCTGCTGCTGGTTGCCCTCGCCCCGGACCTCGACCCGCGGTTCGAGCGCCTGTACGGGTACCTGCACGACGACGTCTCGCGGCGGCGCGCCAGCGTGGGCCTTGCGCTCGAGCTGTGCGGCTCCGGGGTCAGCCCCGGAGCCAGCCCGGCGCGCAGCCGCCTCGGCCCGCTGGCGCCGCTGGTCGCCGGCGGGTTGCTGATCGTCGAGGATCCCGATCGGCCGTCGCTGACCCGGTCGCTCCGCGTCCCCGACCGGGTGATCACGCACCTCCTGGGCGATGACGCCCCCGATCCGGTGATCGAGGCACTGCTCGCGGAGTCGCTGGTCGTCGACCTGGGCGGCGTCGACGAGATTGCCCGGGCCCTGGGGGGCGGGGTATCGCTGGTGTACCTTCGCGAGCGCCCCGGCGCGTCGGGTCGGTCGCTTGGCCGTACAGCGCTGGACCGCGTCGGTCGCCGGACGATCGAGCTGGACCTGACCCGCATGGGGTCGGACGCGGATCCGCGCGCGGTCGCCGCCGCGGCATCGCGGGAGGCGCGGCTTCGCGATGCCGGGCTTGTCGTGGGCCCGCTCGAATCACTGGCGGAACGCGGTCCATGGGCGGTCCGCGCATTTGCCGAGCAGCCGGGGCTGGTCGTCCTGGTCGGCAATCGCGAATGGGATCCGGGCTGGGCGCGGGAGTCGCCGCTCGTCCTCGACGCCCCGGTGGCCTCGGTCGCCCAGCGCCACGAGCTGTGGGTCGGCTCGTTCAATGGTGACGCGCCTGACGGCTTCGACCCGGCGGTGGCGACGCTCGCGTTCCGGCTCGGGCCTGAGCAGATCGCGCGCGCAGCCGGGGCCGCCCGCCGGCTGGCGTCGGCCGAGGGAAGGTCGATGACCGTCGCCGACGTGGCGGCCGGAGCCCGCGCCCAGAATGCCGCCGGCCTCGAGCGCCTCGCGCGGCGCATCGTGCCCACCGTCGGCTGGGACGACCTGATCCTGCCCGCCGCGGTCGAGATCCAGGTTCGCGAGCTCACCGCCCGCGTCCGCCACCGCGACCGCGTGGTGGGCGAGTGGCAGATGGGGACCAAGGGCGCCCGGGGGCTGGGCGTGACCGCCCTGTTCGCCGGCGAGTCCGGCACGGGCAAGACGATGTCCGCCGAGGTCCTGGCCGGTGACCTCGGCTTTGACGTCTACGTCATCGACCTCTCGACCGTCGTCGACAAGTACATCGGCGAGACGGAGAAGAACCTCGATCGGATCTTCACCGAAGCAGATCGCGTCAACGGCATCCTCCTGTTCGACGAGGCGGACGCCCTGTTCGGCAAGCGCTCCGAGGTCAAGGACGCCCGCGATCGCTACGCGAACGTCGAGGTCGCGTATCTCCTCCAGCGGATGGAGCGCTTCGACGGGCTGGCGATCCTGACCACGAACCTGCGGGCGAACGTGGACGAGGCGTTCGTCCGTCGGCTGGACGCGATCATCGACTTCCCGATGCCCGAGGAGGACCACCGCCGCCGCCTGTGGGCCGGCAACCTCTCGTCGACGCTGCCCGTGGCGCCGGGGATCGACGTGGACTTCCTGGCCCGCCGGTTCCGCATCTCCGGCGGCAACATCCGGAACATCGCCGTCACGGCTGCCTACCTCGCCGCGGCCGAGAACCGCGCGGTCGGGATGTCGGACCTCGTCAAGGCGACAGAACGCGAGTACCGCAAGCTGGGCCGGCTCACCGTCGAGGCCGAGTTCGGCGAGTACATGGACCTGGTCAGCGGCTGAGCTCTCGTCAGTAGCTGAGCTCGCCCCCGGCCGACCCGGCCGGTGCCCGTTGGGGCAGACTTCGGGGCGGTCCCGGGTGCGGGGATTGCGGAGGCCGCGGCGGTGGGGGATCCTGTCGCCAGCCACAGGAGGACACGTCATGCGCGACTTCGAGCTCCAACCGCCCGCGCACCGCACGCGCCGGCCCGACCACGACGCTGCTGCGCCCGATGCGGCGACCGGGGCCGTGAGCGCCCCCAGTGTGTCGCCGGCCCTCAATGCGGCATCCGTGATGCGCCTGCAGCGCACGGCCGGCAACGCCGGAGTGGTCCAGATGCTATCCGGTGAGGAAGAACAGGCATCCCCGGTCCACGAGGTCGTGGGCTCGGGTGGTGGATCGCCCCTCGACGCCCGGACCCGGACGACCATGGAGGCCGCCTTGGGCACCTCGTTCGAAGGGGTGCGCGTCCACACCGATGATCGGGCCTCGAAGTCGGCCGAGTCGGTCGGCGCCAACGCCTACACGGTGGGGACGGACGTCGTGTTCCGAGCGGGTCAGTTCAACCCGGGGACGCCCGACGGGCAGCGGACGATCGCCCACGAGCTGGCCCACGTCGTCCAGCAGCAGCAGGGCCAGGTTGACGGGACCGATGCTCCCGGCGGGATCCGAGTCAGCAACCCCTCCGACCGGTTCGAGCGGGCCGCGGACCACACCGCCGACCAGGTGATGTCGTCCGTGCAGGCGCCGCGAGCCGCGCAGCCCACGGCGGCCGCCGGCACCGGCGCCGTGGCGCAGCTCGAGGAGGACCCGGCGGCGCAACGGGTCGTCCAGCGCGAGGGCGAGGAGGAAGAGGAGGAGATGCAGATGTGATCCGCGTCCCGGTGCGACCGCGCCGGGAATGCAGGACCACGTCTCTCGCCGGTCGCCGCGCCCTCGCGGCTAGATGAGCCCCTCGCGGATCGCGTAGGCGACCGCGTGTGCGCGGTTGCGGAGCTCCAGCCGCGAGGTCACGTCGTGGATGATGTTCTTGACCGTGCGCTCGGAGTAGAACAGCTCGCGACCGACCTCGGACGTGTCGTAGCCCTCCGCGAGCAGCCGGAGGACGGCCGTTTCGCGCTCCGTCAGGCCCGAGAACGTGAGCCCGCGCGGCGACAGCACCTGTCGCTGGAGCTGTCCGACCTGGCGGAGCAGCCGCCCGAGCAGGTCCGGGGGCAGGCTGCCCTCTCCAGCGGCCGCGGACCGGATCGCGGCGGCGAGGTTCCCCGCCGTTGCCTCGCTGCGCCGGACGACCCCGGTGACGCCCGCCTCGGCGGCCGCCAGCAGGCCGCGATCGTCAACCTTCGAGACGAGCAGGACGATCCGACGGATGCCACGGGCCCGATGTCCACGCAGCTCCGCGAGCACCGTCCCATCCAGGTCGTCCGCGACCACGAGGGCAACGACGTCCTCCGGCGAATCGGTGTCGGGAACGACGCTGAACCCCTGGGCTCTCCGGAGCTGGCTCACGATGCCAGCCTGTGAGAGGGGGTCGGCCGCCGACACGACAACCGAGATGCGGGGGGAGAACGGGACCGGCTCGGCGACCATCGGGACCTCCTTGGGGAGCCCCTCGTCGGTCGGACAGGACGACATGACCGATCCGGGGATCGCGCGACCGGACCCTACGTCCCGCCCGTGATCGCCCAGTCAACGCTGGCTTAACGGGCAGCCTGCAGTGCCCGTTCGGCACGCGGTTGCGGTCGAACGGGACGCGCGACTGCGCCCTGTTCGGTCCACGCGTGCGCGGCTACACTTCGCTGGTGGGAGCCTCGGTCACCCTCGTCAATGCTGCAGCCGCCGTCGAGCCCGGCCAGGAGGCCGCGGTCGATGTCCGCGTCCGGAACACGGGCACGGTCGTCGACGAGTTCACCCTCGAGGTGCTCGGCGACAGCGCGGGCTGGGCGACGGTCGAACCGTCGGTCCTGTCGCTGTTCCCCGGCGCGGAGGGAACCGCACGCATCGTCTTCCGGCCGCCGCGCCAGTCGAGCACGCCCGCCGGCTCGGTCCCGTACGGGCTCCGGGCGCGATCGCAGGAGGATCCGGCCGGCTCTGCTGTCGAGGAAGGATCCGTCGAGGTCGGCAGCTTCCAGGAGCCGTTCGCGGAGCTCGTGCCGCGCACGTCGCGGGGCTCCCGTTCGGGGTCGCACGATCTGGCCGTCGATAACCGTGGCAATGCGCGCCTGAGCGCTGAGATCGAGGCCACCGACGCCGACCGACTGCTCAAGTTCGACGTCAGGCCGCCGGCCCTCGTGGTCGAGCCGGGGATGGCCGAGTTCGCAAAGCTTCGCGTCAGCCCGGTCAAGCGCTTCTGGCGCGGCACGCCCAAGACCCGCCCGTTCAAGCTGCTGGTCACGCCCGAGGGCGGCGCGCCCATCTCCCTCGACGGCACCCTCCTCCAGGAGTCGATGCTCCCGCCGTGGTTCGTCAAGGCGCTGATCGCGCTCGTGCTGCTGCTCATCGTGCTCGTCGTGCTGTGGCTGTTCGTGCTTCAGCCATCGATCAAGAGCGCCGCGTCGGAGGCCGTTGCGTCGCCGCTGGCGAGCCTCAAGGCCGACGTGAACAGCGCGCTCGATGCTGCCGGTCTGGCGACGATCCCGCCCGGCGGCGGGGCTGCCGGTGGACCCACGCCCTCGCCAGCGCCGACCGCCACGACCGCGCCAGGCGACACGCCGGCACCGACCGCGACTCCCGGAACGCCGGTGATCCCGGGCCTCGGCAATGCCGTCGACGGACACCTGGACGCGACGACGACCTCGTTCGCGCCCAAGGGAACGCTGTTCATCACCGACTTCGTGTTCTCGAACCCCAACGGTCGCGAAGGGGCGCTCGTGGTCCTCCGTGACACTTCGCCGCTGCTCCAGCTCAAGCTCGAGAACTTCCGCGACTACGATCTCCACTTCGTGACGCCCATCGTGATCAACGACGGGCAGAGCCTCAACCTCTCCCTCGTGTGCAGCGACAGCGTCGCCGATCCATGCAATCCGGCCGTCTTCTACTCCGGGTACCTCAAGCCCTGAAGCCCATGATCGGGCGCGCCGCCGCCATCGGCCTCGCGCTCCTGCTCGTGGCGCCCGGGGCGGCCGCCGCCGCGCCCGAGGCTCCGGCCGCGTCCGGCCCGGCGACGAACCCGCCGGGCGCACCCCTGCCGGCACCCCCCGGCACGACCAGCCTCGTGTCGTTCCGCTTCGGCGGCAGCCCCGCGGCCGGACCCGCGGGCGGTGGGCCGTCTGCCCAGGTCTCCATCTCCGCCGATGGGCGCTTCGTTGCGTTCACGTCGAACGCCCCGGACCTGGTGTCCGGTGACACGAACGGCGCGCTCGACGTGTTCGTGCTCGACCGCGCCACCGGGAAGATGACGCGGCTCGGGTTGCCGGGCGGCGTGCCGGTGCCGCCGGGTGGCAGCGCGCAGCAGCCGTCCATCTCGGCCGACGGACGAGTCGTCGCATTCACCTACCAGCCGCCCACCGGGTTCACCTCGGTGGCACTCGGCTCCGTCGTCCTCGCCTGGGATCGAAAGACCGGCATCGTCGAGGTGGTGTCCAAGAACACCGCGGGCAACAATGCTCAGGGCAGCCGCCAGCCGTCGGTCTCCGCCGACGGGCGGTTCGTGGCCTTCGTCTCGGACAACGGGTCGGTCGCCGGCAACGACGGCAACGAGAAGCCGGACGTGTTCCGCTACGACCGGACGGCGAAGCAGACCGTCCTGATCTCCGCGCGGTCCGACGGGATCAGCACGCCCTCCGGGACGTCGAACGATCCGTCGATCTCGGCGGACGGGAACCTCGTCGCCTTCGTGTCGGACGCCGGGAGCACGATCCTCCTCGACGAGATCGGGTCTGGCACCCAGGTCTACGTCCGGGACGTGACGGCCGGGGTGACGACGCGTGTGAGCGATCCCCCCGGGGCCGGTTCGGGCGCGCAGGCGGACGGCCCGTCATCGGCGCCCGCCATCTCGGCCGACGGCCGGTACGTGGCGTTCGAGTCATCGGCGACCAACCTCGTGCCGGGCGACACCAACGGCGCGGCGGACGTGTTCCGGAGGGACCGGACCACGGGCACCACGACGCTCGTGTCGGTGACCTCCGCGGGGACGCAGGCGAAGGGATCCAGCGGGCAGGCTGCCATCTCTGCCGACGGGCGCGTGGTCGCGTTCGCGTCGACCGCGTCGGACCTCGTCGCGCTGGGCGGCGGCATCGTTCCCGCGGCGCAGCTCGTGCTGATCACCGAGGTCTACGCTCGGGACGTCGACGCGGGCCAGACCGTGCTCGTGTCGGCCACCCCGACCGGCGACAAGGGCGGAGGAGGCAGCCAGGCGCCTGCCGTGAGCAGCGACGGGCGGTTCGTCGCATTCGCATCCACCGCCGCCGGCCTGGTGCCCGGCGATCGCAACGGGCTGAGCGACGCGTTCCTGCGAGATATGCCGCCGGTGCCGCAGCTCGCCCCGCCCGTGCTCGATCTCGGCGCGCGAGCCGTCGGGGTCACCAGCCTGCCGGCGGCGGCGATCCTGTCGAACAAGGGCTGGAGCCCGCTCGCGGTGACCGGCGCGTCGATCACGGGGGCGATGGCGGCGGACTTCCAGGTCGTCGCCGACAGCTGCTCCGGTGTTGTCCTGCACCGCGCTGAGGCCTGCACGGTGTCCGTCACGTTCACTCCTTCGGCGCCGGGGGAGCGGACCGCGACGCTCGAGGTCGCGGATGCCTTCACCGGCTCGCCACGGACGGCGCGCCTCCGGGGCACGGCGTCGCTGTCGAAGCTCAAGCTGGACCCCCCGATCGGCCCGCCGGGCACGGTCACGATCGCGACAGGCTCCGGGTTCCCGCCCAACACCGCGGTGCGGCTGCAGTGGAGCATCGGCATCACGCCGCACCTGCCGCCGGTCGTCACCGACGCTGGGGGCAACTTCAGGGTGCAGGTGCTGGTCTTCCACAACGACCGAACCGGGACGCGCGAGCTGCTCGCCGACGCGGTCGATGGCAGCACATTCCCGGAGACCGCAGTCCCGATGTTCGTCAGCCAGGCCCCGACGGTTCCGCCGAGCTTCGTGATCCTGCGCCTCCTCGATCTACCCCTCGTCATGGTCATGCGGGGGTAGGAGCGCGTGCCCGACGCCGCTTCGATCATCTGCCGCCGGTGTGGGACCGCGAACACCGCGGGCGACCAGTTCTGCGGGTCGTGCGGGGCCTTCCTCGAGTGGGAGGGCCAGCCTGCCGAGCCCGGCCCGGCCGGGGATTCCGGCGCCGAACCTGGTCCC
The DNA here is from genome assembly GCA_963734895.1 of uncultured Chloroflexia bacterium. Taxonomy (GTDB): domain Bacteria; phylum Chloroflexota; class Limnocylindria; order Limnocylindrales; family CSP1-4; genus CAIXZV01. The sequence goes on from CAVTIN010000007.1 coordinate 24,285, forward strand.
GCCGGGAGCCTCCCTCCGACGGCCGCAACCAACGCAACCAACGCAACACCCGTGCCCTCAGGGATGCCGGAGATCGTGCCGTCGGACCCGATCTGGCCACCCGAGCCCGGCGCGTCGGCCTCCCCATCGCCGCAGGCGACCTCCTCGGCCGCCGCCGACGCGGACGCGGGCCTGATTCGCTGCCCTTCATGCGGGATCGCCAACCCGGCAACCCGGACGTTCTGCCAGTCCTGCGGGACGACCCTCGCCCAGGCTGCGCGGGTGGTCGAGCCCGATGCCGCCGCGATCGCCGCCGCGGTCGCGCGCCAGGCGTCCGTGCCCCGGGTCGCCACCACGCCCGTCCCGCCGGCTGCGCCCAGGGCGGGCCGGTCGTCGAGGGGCTTCCCGAGATGGATCTTCGTCATCGGAGGCCTGGGCATCCTGGTCGGCGTCGGAGCCGTCGCGGCCTCGATGCTGCTCAGCGGCCCGGGGCCGGGGAGCATCGCGACATCCGCACCCGAAACGGCCGCGCCATCGACCGCGGCCGTCGAATCCGCGGCCGTCGAATCGGCCGCGCCCAGCCCGACACCGGCATCGGTGCAGCTGAGCCTGACGTCGGCAACGGCGTCGTCGGTCGTCGGCAACCGTGCGAAGTTCGCCGCGGACATGGCGATCGACGGCAACCCGAAGACCTGCTGGCAGGAGGGCAAGCCAACCGAGAAGGGCCAGTGGATCGAGGTGACCTTCGCCAAGGCGCGGGTCGACGCAATCACTATGTACAACGGGTATCAGTTGTCGGACGATGCCTACTTCGCGAACCTGCGACTGAAGGACATCACGGTGTCGATCAACGGCGGAGACCCGATCAAGATCCGGCTCGAGGACGTGAAGGGCCCCCAGCGGTTCGAGCTGGGTGCGATCGACGGTGCGACGAAGGTCCGGGTCACCATCGTGTCGACCTATGCATCGAAGAAGACGTCATATGTGGACAGCCCGTTCGATGACGCAGCCCTGAGCGAGATCGCGGTGGAGGGCACGCCGCAATGAGCACGATCGGCACAGCGGTCGGCAAGGTCGTGGGCCTGGGCGGCGGGCCGCAGCTCACCGCCGTGCTGTTGGTGGGTGGCCTGGTTGTTGGCGGTGCCGCCGGCGGGTTCGTCGCGTCGGGGTCCGCGGGCTCGCAAGGGACAGCCGGCGCGCAGCTTGACATCTATCCCTGCCCGGACCAGGGGCCGGCCATCGCCAAGGTCTCATCGGGGCAGCAGATGCTGGTCACCGGCAAGACGGCCGACGGTGCCTGGCTGCGGATCTTCTTCCCGGCCCCGGGCCGGACCGAGGGCTGGGTCCAGGCCCAGGCACTGACGCTCAATTCGCCGGCCGATGCGCTGCCGGTGGGCGAGTGCCAGCCCGAGACCGCCGCCGCCGGTTCCGTGGCGCCCGGCCAGACGCTCACGGCCGTCGAGAACAACACACCGTCACCGTCTCCCACGCCGGTTCCGACGGCCACGCCATCGCCGACGCCATCGCCGACGCCGTCTCCCACACCGCAAGCCGACACCCAAGCCGACACCCACGCCCAAGCCGACACCCAAGCCCACGCCAAAGCCCACGCCGACGCCGACGCCCGTGCCGGACACCACGCCGCCGGTCATCGGTGCCTCGTCGATCAGCACGCCGACGGTGTACAGCAGCACGAACTGCGGGCCGACCTCGGTCGTGATCCAGGTCTCGGTCACCGACAACAGCTCCGGCGTGGCCGGCGTGACGCTGCTGCTTCGCGACACATCAACGGGCGGCCTGACCTCGTACACGATGCAGCATTCGAGCGGCAACACCTGGACGAAGACGATCGCCTTCACGGACATCGGATATGCGGGGACCTTCAATCCGGAGTTCCGGGCCGTGGACAACGCCAAGAACCTGTCCGGGATCGATCAGCCCAGGGGGCTCTTCAGCACCAAGTACTGCATCATCATCAGATGAGCGCCATCGGCGGCATCATCGCCAAGCTCGCGCTGTTCCTGGTCACCGCCGTCATCGGCGCGACCGTGGCCACCGTGGCGGTCAGCGCGCTCAAGGACCACTCGCCGACATCGACTGCCAGCAAGGCCCCGGACTTCATGCTGACGGGCGCCCCGGACAGCCCGGGCGGTGAGCTGCCGATCGCGTTCGACGTTTCCGAGAACCCCGCGGACGCCTCGCCCGTGCCGACGCTGGCGCCGGCGGACCTTGCGCTCGCCGCGAACGCGCTGATCGGCGCCAAGCCGGTCGTTGCGCTCAACCCGACCGGGTTCCCGCGGGTTCCGCCGGTCACGCAGTTCGACGGCGGCCCGTTCCAGAACGCCAACTGCACGCTCGCCTCGGGCGCGATGCTCGCCCGCCTCGGGTTCGGGATCGTGACCACCGGCTCGATCCTGCGGACGCTCCAGGACGACCAGGAGGGAGGCACCGGCCTCGACGACCTCGGCGTTGCCCTGTGGCGCGGCTACGGGATCTCGTTCCACTCCGGGTCCATCCGCACCCAGCAGCTCAAGGACCTGCTCGCGGCCGGGTACGGCGCGGTGGTCCAGGGAGACTATTCGAAGGTGCCCCCGCCGCTTCGCCTGCAGGCGTCATTCACGGGGACCCACGCGATCTACCTCGACGGCTACTACGCGGGCGATCCGTCCGCCGGCAAGCCCCCCGCCTACTACGTGATCGATCCGCTCGGGCGGCCGCACGCCGGGTACCAGGGCGACTGGTGGCCCGCCTCCGTCGTCGATGCGTTCGCGACCTCGTTCGGCGGTGGGCGGGTCACCGCGATGTGGGCTTTCCCGCCGGGTGGGACACCGCCCGATGTCGTGGGTGCCGACGTCCTGCCGATCCCGAGCTCGGGTGGTGGAGGTCCGGCGCCAAGCCTCGCGCCCGGTGAGACGCCCGGTCCCAGCCTGCCGGCCCCGCCGGAGCCGGGCGACCTCGGCCCGGTGACGCCGGTCCTGCCGTCCGGGATCGACACGGCGGGCACGATCGGCGAGATCACGGTCAACCCGGTGTTCACGATCTGCCTGGTCAACCCGTTGCCGCCCGGGTGTCCAACCGGCATCCCGGGGACGTTCAAGGTCGACGTGCCGTTGATCCAGTTCAAGCTGGGGCCGACGGTCAACGTGGTGTTCGTCGATTCGGACCGGCCCAACATCGCGATCGTGGGGTTCACCGTCGACCCACCAACCGCCGGCACCGTCCACTTCTGGCAGGCGGACGGGACGCCACCGGCGATCGGGACCCCGTCGTCGATGTCGTCGATCTCGCTGTTCGGCACGACGGTCCAGATCGCCCGCCTCGATGTGCTTGCCTCCACCACGTACCGCTTCCAGGCGGTCGCCGGCAGCGGGCTGTTCGCCGGCCAGAGTCCGGTCGGTGAGTTCACCACGGGCGGAGGGGTCGAGCAGTTCGATGTCTCGCTGTCGTCGGCATCGAGCCCCGTGTTCAAGCTGGGCACGGGCCTGTCCCCATACCTCCACGTGGCGACTGATTCGTTTGCGAAGCCGATGCTGCCGCTGTCCGATGTGGGTGGCGGGTCGTGCCTCCAGACAGCGCAGTTCGGCGGGGTTGGCTATTGCGTCGACATCGGGCCGCTGGCGGTCCCGACCTGCACCCGGGCGGACGTGACGTACTCGCTGGTGGGGATCGACGCGACTGGCGTGCTGGTTCGCGCATACCCGGCGGTCGCCGGCGTCTCGCCGGATGGCGGCCCGGTGTTCGATGGCGTGCTCGAGGCGAGCGGATCGGCGCCATCGGGGAGCGTGAGCCTCGGCTGCCTGACGTCCGGGCTGTCCTACTACGTCGTGATCGACGCGGTGGGCGATGACGCCGGGGTGCTGGCATCGACGACGGTGGCGGTGCCGTAGGGGCGTCGTCCCGTGGCGGCAGCGACCGACCTCATTCCTGCCCGCCGCGGGCGCAAGTGCGCGGTGAGGGTTGGTCTCCATGCTGTGTCGATGGACGACGCCAGGGTCGGGCGCGCGCTGCGCTCGATTCGGCAGCACCTCGGGCTGCGCCAGGTCGATGTCGCGGCCCGGGCCGGCATCAGCCAGCAGGTGGTGTCGGATCTCGAGTCGTTCGGGCTCGACCGCGTGTCCGCCGGTGTCGCGCGCCGCGTTGCCGCCGCGCTGGGAGCCGAGGTATGGGTCACGGTTCGCTGGCGCGGCGCGCAGATCGACCGTGTCCGCGACGAGGCGCACGCGGAGGTGGTCGCGGAGACGTCGGCCCTGCTCGAGGCGGCCGGCTGGTCGATCGCGGCCGAGGTGACCTACGCCTCGTACGGCGAGCGCGGGTCGATCGACCTGCTGGCGTTTCACGCGCCTACGCGGACGCTCCTCGTGGTCGAGGCGAAGACGGAGATCGCCTCCGTCGAGGAGACGCTGCGGCGGCACGATCAGAAGGTACGACTCGGCCGGCGGATCGCTCTCGAACGATTGGGTTGGTCGGCCGCGGACGTCACGCGGCTGCTCGCGGTGCGCGACACGCGGACGGCGCGGCGACGGGTCGAGCGCCACGACGGCGTGTTCGGGCGTGCCTACCCGATTCGGGGCTGGGGAGCGAGAGGCTGGCTCTCGCTCCCGGCTCGGACGCCGGGGCTGCTGCTGTTTCTGTCAGGCACCGCGCGTCCCGGTGGTAGTCAGGGTTCTGCCACGATTCGGCGCGTTCGACGTCCTCGATCACGCACGACGGGGCCGGCGGAGGGGCCGCGAAACGGAGCTGGGCCGGTCTAGCACCGGCCCTCGCGGTGCGTGACAGGAGATTCGGCCCACAGGGTCCCTAGCACCGCGCCCCGCGGTAGGTGGCAGAAGCAGGCGGCCCGAATTGGCCGGCGCTCGGAAGCCGCCAGGCGGCCCGAAGGGCCGGCGCTCGGAAGCCGCCAGAGCTGCCCGATGGGCGGCAGGACCAGTCTCGGAGGCAGCACGAGGGGACCGGCGCGACCCGCGGCTCAGAACTCGACGATCTGGCGCGCGGCGCGCCCCGTCCGCAGGCGATCGAACGCGTCCTCGAGGTTGCGCAGCGGCAGGCGGCGGTCGATGAGACGGTCGATCGGCAGGCGGCCCGCGAGGTACGCCTCGGCATAGGCGGGGAAGTCCAGCGCCGCGACCGCCGACCCGTAGTTGGAGCCCAGGATCCGGCGGCTGCCGTCAACGAACGGGAACGTCTCGAAGCGCGCGTGCTCGCCGAACCGGGTCAGGCCGACGAGGACCGCCGTCCCGCCCGGCGGCAGCACGGCAACCGCCTGTTCGATGGTCGCCGGCAGGCCGATGGCTTCGAACACGAACTCCGGGCCTCCGTCACCCGCCGCCTCGCGGATCTCCCCGATGGTTTCGCCCGGATCCGCGGGCTCGGCGACGACGGCGTGCGTCGCGCCGAGCATCAGCGCCAGCTCGACCTTGTCCGGGTTGACGTCCACGGCGACGATCCGCCGCGCGCCCGCGAGCACCGCCCCCATCACGCATGACAGCCCCACGCCACCCAACCCGAGCACGGCGACCGTCGCGCCGGCGGAGACGGCGGCCGTCTTGACGACCGCACCGACGCCGGTGGACACGCCGCACCCGATCAGCGCCGCGACCTCAGCCGGGACGCCGTCGGGCATGGGCACCGCGGCCGTCACGGGCACCACCTGGGCCTCGGCCATCGTCCCGATCGAAAGGTAGGCGAGCACCGGCGATCCGTCGGGCCGGGTCAGCCGCGTCGTCCCGTCGGCCTGGGCGTGGCGCAGCGACGGCGAGCCGGAGCACAGCCACTGCCGCCCGCGCTGGCACTCGCGGCAGCGCAGGCACGGCGCGTACCACGACAGCGCCACGGATCGCCCGATCAGCGAACGGTCGCCGCCCTCGCCCACGGCCTCGACGATGCCCGCGCCCTCGTGACCCATCACGATCGGTCCGGGCCGCTCCCAGTCTCCGTCGCGAACGTGGAGATCCGAGTGGCACACCCCGGCTGCCGTCATGCGAACCAGCAGCTCGCCCGGTCGCGGGTCGGCGAGGTCGAGCAGCTCGACGACGGTCGGCACGCCGGCTCGCTCGATCACCGCTGCCTGGATCTGCCGCATTCGTTCGGTCTCCCTCTATCCCGTGTTCTGGACGCCCGCGGCGATCCCGTTGATCGTCGCGCCGACAACCGAACGAAGCGCCCGCGCATCGGCCGGTGACACCGAGGGATCCCGGAGGCGGCCCAGCAGCTCGACCTGGATCGCCGACAGGGCGTCGACGTACGGATTCCGGAGGTCGATCGAGCGGGCGAGCGTCGGGTGCCCGGCGAGCAGCCGGTCCCGGCCGGTGACCAGCAACAGCAGCCGGACCGAACGCGCGTACTCGGCTTCGATCATGCCCCGGATCGCGATCGCGTCGGCGTCGCCCGCGAGGTCCGCGTACCGGCGGAACGTCCCAAGATCGGCCTTCGCAAGCGAGAGCTCGGCGTTGTCGAGCAGGGAGGTGAAGAACGGCCACCGCCGGTACAGGTCGGCGAGGTGCTCCACCGCGGTTCGTCCGCCGCGGGTCGCCACTGCGTCGAGGGCGGTCCCGAGGCCGTACCAGCCGGGCAGGTTCGCCCGGGCCTGCGACCACGCGAACACCCACGGGATGGCGCGCAGCTGGCCGATGTCCATGCTCGCCGCAGCCGCGCCCGCCGCTCCCGGACGCGACGTCGGACGCGATCCGAGGCCGAGCCCCGCGATGAGGTCGATCGGGGTTGCCGCGCTGAAGAACGACGGGAACTCGGGCCGCTCGACGAGCGCGCGGTAGGCCGTGGCCGAGATCGCCGTGAGCTCGGTCATCGTGCCCGTGCCCGTCGCGGCCGCCGCCGCCGTCGCCTGCTCGTGCTCGGGCGTCGAGGCGATGACGGCAGCCGCGGTCACCTGCTCCAGATGGCGCTGCGCGATCGACCGGTCCGCGAAGTGCGCCGCGATGACCTCGCCCTGCTCGGTGAACTTGAGCCGACCACCGACCGAGCCCGCGGCCTGGGCGAGGATCCCCCGGTTGGCCGGGCCACCGCCACGGCCGATCGCGCCGCCGCGTCCGTGGAACAGGACGAGCGTGATGCCGTGGTCGCGAGCCGCCGCGACCAGCGCCTGCTGCGCGCGGTAGAGCAGCCAGTTCGCGGCCAGGAAACCACTCTCCTTGGACGAGTCCGAGTAGCCCAGCATCACCTCCTGGACATCGCCGCGGGTCCGCAGGTGGGCCCGGTAGGCAGGATCGGAGAGCAGCGCGTCGAGCAGTGCCCGCGCGCCGTCGAGCGCTTCCGCTGACTCGAGCAGCGGCACCACGTCGAGGACCGGCAGCGCGGCGGGCAGGCCCGCGAGCACCGGTGCGGGCGCCGGGAACGGCTGGGGCTCGGCGGCGTGGCGAGCGAGCTCGAGCACGTTGGCCACGTCGTCGATCGTCGTCGTGAACGAGATCACGTAGCGACGGCAGGCCTCGATCCCGAACCTCGCCTGGATCCGCGCCACGGCGCGGAACGTGGCCAAGACCTCGGCCAGCGACACCCCGGCGGCGACCTCGGTGTCAGGTCCGGCGCCCTCCCGGATCGCCGCAAGCGCCCTGCGATGGGCGGCGGCGTGCTGGCGCACCTCGAGCGACGCAAGGTGGAACCCGAACACGCCCAGCTGCCAGCGCAGCTCCGCGATCTCGCCCCAGGCCACCCGCTCCAGCCCGTCGGCGGCCAGTGCCTTCTGAACGACGACCAGCTCGGCGTCGAGCGTCGCCGGATCGCCGTAGCCCCCGGACCTGGGCGCGGTCTCGTCGGTCAGCGCCGCCCTGGTCCGTCGCAGCCGCTCCGCGATCGCTCCCAGTCGCTGACGATAGGGCTCGTCCGGGAACCGGCGGCGGAGCTGGCGCACGATCTCGGGGAGCTCCTCCGCGTCGCGGGCCAGCGCGCTGCCCAGCGCGCGATCGAGCCGGTCGGGCGGGACCCGCGCGGCGATCGTCTGCATCAACCGCGCCGCCACGGCCTCGTAGCCGCGCAACAGGTGGTCGGCCTGCAGCCGGGCGGCGTGGAGCGTGGTCTCCGCCGTCACGCCCGGGTGGCCGTCGCGATCCGCCCCGATCCACGACCCGAGGCGGAGGATCGCGGGCGCGGTCACCGGCCGAGTGCCCGTGTGCCCGTCGTCGGACGCAAACGTCATGGTGGCGAGCGTCATCCCGCCGTCGTCCGGACGATCGGCGCGGGCGGCATCGAGTGCCCGGTCGATCGCGCGGTGGAACCCCGGGACGACGGTGAACAGGGTCTCGTCGAAGATCGCGAGCGCCGACCGGACCTCGTCGAGCGGTGCGGGCACGACCGTTCGCAGGTCGCCGGTGTGCCACAGGATCGTGATCTCCTCGCGCAGGCGCCGGCGCAGGTCCGCATCCTCGTCGGGCGTGGTGAGCGGGTCGTCCAGCGCATCCAGCAGCCGCCGGATCCGGCGCAGCGCGACCAGCAGCGTGCGCCGTCGCGCCTCCGTCGGATGTGCGGTCAGCACGGGGTGGACGACGGTCCCCCGAAGCATCGCCTCGACACCGGCGGCACCGTGGATGGGCAGGAGCCGCTCTACCGCGTCCGCGATCGAATCGTCGATCACGCCGCCGCGAGCCGTGCGCGCTCTCGCTCGGAGCACCCGGATCCGCTGGCGTTCCTCGGCGAGGTTGACCAGCTGGAAGTAGAGCGTGAACGCCCTGGCCACGGCCGCCGCACGGTCGAGGTCGAGGCCGGCGATCTCGGCACCCAGTCGCCGGCGCTCCACGTCCGGCTCCAGCCGTGGCTCGCCGCCACGTCGCAGCGCGATCGTCCGCCGGCGGATCCGCTCGACCAGGGCAAACATCTCGCGCCCGCCCTGCTCGGCGATGACCTGGCCCAGCAACGCCCCCAGCAGCCGGACGTCGCGTGCAAGCGGATCACGGGCGCGGCGCAGCCCCGGCCCGGCCGGCTCGGCGGCCACCGCCGCGAACGTGGAACCGCGGCCGCGTTCAGCGGTGGCGTGGGCGGGGCGTGGATTCCTGGCAGGCACGGCCTAAGGATCGCCGACTAGGGGAGCCCCCGTCACGCGGTCGAGGGTTACGGTTCGACTCCAAGGGCACCGTCCCGCTACCGCCTCGCAACCGATTTCGGTAGCGGAGCCGCCTACGCTTGTATGGTGATCACGATGTCGATGCCCGAGAACGCGCACCGTGCGGCGGATCCTGTCGAGGATCTGCGGTTCCTCCACGGCATCCTCAGGCTGGCCACGACCGCGAGCACCTGGGAAGAGCTGCTTGCGACGGCCGTCGACGGGACGCGCGACGCGCTGCGAGCGAACGTGTCGTCCCTGTACCTGCTCGACCGCGACGGTGCCACGCTCACGCTCGCGGCGACCACCGGCCTCGACCGGCACCAGATCGGGCGCGCCAGGGTTCCGTTCGGCGAGGGGATCACGGGCCGTGTTGCCGCGGCCCGGGAGCCGATGGTGATCGCGGACGTCCGCGCGGACACGCGATTCCTGTGGGTCCGGGGCATCGACCAGCGGCGGTTCGTGGCGTCGATGCTGTCGGTCCCGCTGGTGTGGGATGACCAGGTGGTCGGCGTCCTCAACGTCCAGACCGAGCAGCCGCGCGACTTCACGGCCGCCGACGCGGACCAGCTGTCGGCGATCGCAGACCTGCTGGCCGGGATCGTGGAGAAGGGCCGGCTTCGACGCGAGGCCGAGGCACAGGTCGAGCAGCTCAAGGCGCTCGACCAGGCACGGAGCGAGCTGATCGCGCTGGTGACCCACGAGCTGCGAACGCCGCTCGCCGTGGTCCGCGCCTACACGGACCTGCTGGCAGAGGAGCCTCCGCTGGCCGGGCGATCCTCTCGCGATCCCGCGCGGCGCAACACCCGCGCGGGCTGGCACCAGGGAACGCTGGACCAGATCGAGCGGCTCGACCGCCTCGTGGATTCGATCCTCGAATCCGTGCGCGTCGTCCCGGACCAGGCACCGGCACTGCAGACCGTGGACCTGGACCCGCTCGTCGGCGAGCTGCTGGCGCAGCTGGCGCCGCTCCTCCACCGGCACCAGGCGACGCTCGTCCGCTCGCCCCGGCACCACGTGGTGACGGACCCCGCCCGGCTGCGCCAGGTGCTCGAGCATTTGCTCGAGAATGCGGTCAAATACGCCCCACCCGACACGCGAGTGATGATCGAGTGGACGCTCGTCGAGGGCGTCGTCCGGATCGCGATCACCGACCAGGGTCCCGGCATCCCGGAGGACTGGCGCGACCGGATCTTCGAACCGTATGCCCGGCGCGAGACGCAGACGGCGCGAGGGTCCGGCATCGGGCTGTACGCGGCACGTCGTCTCGCTGAATCGATGGGAGCCCGACTGTGGTGCGAGCCGGCGCCTGCCGGCGGGGCGAGGTTCGTGCTCGCCCTGCCCGCCGCGGTCGCGGTCTGAGGAAAGGAGTCGTCCGATGCTCGGAACGAGGCCGCTGCGGATCCTGGTGGTCGACGACGACCCGGCGATGGTCGGGGCGATCACCGCGCTGGTGGGCACCGAGGGTCACCAGGTCATCACCGCCTACGACGGCCTGACCGCCGTCAAGCAATTCCGGGAAGAGCGGCCCGATCTCGTGCTGCTCGATCTCGCGATGCCTGGACCTGACGGGTTCACGGTCATCGGCCAGCTTCGGGCGACCGGCAACGTGCCGGTGCTCGTGGTCTCGGGCGAGAGCGCCGAGGCCGCGAAGGTCAAGGCGCTCGGGATCGGCGCCGACGACTACCTCGTCAAACCGTTCGGCAAACAGGAGCTGCTGGCCCGGATCTCCGCGGTCATGCGCCGGGTGGACCTGGCGGGCACGGGACGTGCTCCGGGGGAGGGCAATCCGGGGATCCTGACCGCCGGGTCGCTGGTGCTCGAGCCGGCCCGGCACGAGGCGCGGGTGGGGGAGATCGGGCTGAGCCTGACACCGACCGAGTTCCGGCTCCTCGAGGCGCTGGTCCGCGCGGGCGGCGATCTGGTTGCGCATCACCGGCTGGCACGCGCCGGCTGGCCCGCCGAACCGGATCCCGACCTGTTGTGGCTCAAGCCGCACCTCGCCCGGCTGCGCTCCAAGCTGGAGGCCGTCGGTGGCCCGCGGATCGTGGCCGTCAGGTCCGTCGGCTATCGGATCGAGGCCGCCGAGCCGGCGTAGGGCGGACGAGCCGGCGTATGGGCCGGGCGTGGCGTAGGGCGGACGAGCCGGCGTATGGGCCGGGCCTACGGGCCGGCGTAGCGCGGCGCGAAGTTCTGCCATCCACCACCCGGCGCGGTGGTAGTCAGGGTCCTGCCACGTTTTCGCCGGTTGAATCGGGAGGTCCCCGCACGCGGCGGCCCCGACTCGGGCCCTCCGAGGCGCGCGGCGCGGCCTACCACCACAGGGCGCGGTGCCTGACAGGACTTCGGGACAATCCGGCGGTTAGCACCGCGATCGGTGGTGCGTGACAGAACCAGGCTCACCGGCCCCGCGGCCCGCCGGCGGACCCGGCGACCTCGATTGTGCCGGCGGCCCCCGCGAACGGGTTTGCCCGCCGATCGCAGGCTAGTCGCGCCCTGCCGCGGTGGTGGCCAGCGCGATCGCCGTCGCCTGCGACTGTGCCCCGAGCTTGAACTTCCCGTGCGCGCCGCTCACCCAGACCTCGAACAGTCCGGGCGCGGGCTGCACGAGAAACGCCTCCGATCCGATCCCCGCGACGGCCTCGGGCGGTGCCAGCAGCGAGGCCTCGGTGCCGGACGCAGCCGCGGCGGGAATCGAAACGACCCCGGGGCGTGACCGGGGTCGTGTCGATGTGGTGCCGGCGCGATCGCCGGGTAGGCTGCGACGGCCGAGGTTCGGTCGCGGCGAGCGCCGATCAGGCGGCCGCAGTCGCCGCGGCGCGACCCCTCGAGTCATGGACGGCATCGACGCAGTCGACGCGATCGCCACGCGCGTCGCGACCGTTCATCGGCGCGAAGTGGAACCAGCCCTCGACACCGTTCGCGGCGGAATGCTGGAGACGGCATCCGCACGCCACGCAGGTCACAGGTCCGCCGCGCAGATCGTTGGACTCGGCAATGCCGCTGGTGTCATATCCCGGGTACGTCAATGTCGGATCCTCCCGTCGCTGAAACGAGGCGGCGCAAGAGCGCCGGATGGCGGACGGGCCAGGACGGACCCGCTTGGACGGCACGGTGGTGGCACGACGCCGAGACTGGATCCTGCGCGTCGAGGGCCATCCCCCGCGACATTGATCAGGCGACAGCGCGGTTGCGGTTGGGTTGCGTTGCTGCCGACGCCTCCAACCCGATGCTACGACCCATGTCCACCGCCGCTCCGCTCTCGACGCTCACCGGTTCCACGAGCCACACGTCGGCCTCGGTCGCTGCGCCGGCATCGACGAGACGAGCAGCGAGCGCGGAGCCGGCGTCCCGGTGGGCGGTGAGGAGCCGCCGCAGCTGTGCGGAGATCTGGTCGCCGTCGGGCCGGATCGCGGCCTCGGAGACCCGCGTCGCGCGCACGCTCGGAGCGTGGAGGGCCGCGACATGCCGGCCGGCCGGATCCCACAGGTATGCACGGCCGCCGGTCATCCCCGCGCCGAACGATTGCCCGACCGGCCCCAGGACGACCACGGCGCCCCCGGTCATGTACTCGCAGCCGTGTGGTCCGACGCCCTCGACAACGGCCTCGGCGCCCGAGTTGCGGATCGCGAACCGCATACCGGCCCGCCCGACGATGTGGAGGCGGCCCGCGGTCGCGCCGTACAGGCAGGTGTTGCCCGCCAGGGTGAACGAACGGCGGCCGGACGGAGAGGCTGGCGAGGCGGGTGAGGCGGCCGAGCCGGAGGAGCCGGAGGAGGCCGCAAGGTCGGAGGAATCCCCGAGTGACGCCGCGACGGATTCCGCCCGCTCCGCCGGCCGGATCACCAGCGTGCCCCCGGAGAGGCCCTTGCCGACGTAGTCGTTGGCGGTTCCCTCGAGGACCAGCGAGACGCCCGTGCCCGCCCATGCCCCGAAGCTCTGCCCCGCGGCCCCCCGGAAGACGAGCCGGATGGGGGCGGCGATCTCGCCGCGCTCCAAGGCGCCGGTCAGCGCGGCCCCCAGGGACCGTTCCGCGGTCGTCACCGGCAGCACGGGCATCGTCGAGCTGTCCCGGCTCCGGAGCTCTGCGACGAGCCGCTCCGCGAGCGGCGACGCGGGCTGGCGCACGATGCTCGCGGACGCGGCCCAGGGCGCAAGGCGGCGGGCCGCCGATGCCGGCCAGGCCGGTGCCAGCAATGTCCTCAGGTTCAACGTGGACCCGGGGGTCTCGCGGAGATACCGCCGGCCCTCGCCGACGACCTCGGCCACGGATCGCGCCCCGACCGCCGCCAGCGAGACCCGGAGGTCCTCGGCGAGGCGGAGGAAGAAGCGGACGACCATCTCCGGCGTGCCGGTGAACTTCGCGCGCAGGTCCTCGCGCTGGGTGGCGATGCCCGTGGGGCAGGTGTCGAGGTGACACTGGCGCGCCATGTCGCAGCCGATCGCGACCACGGCGGCTGTTCCGAACGCGAACTCCTCGGCTCCCAGCAGCGCCGCGATCAGGAGATCGCGACCCGTCTGGAGGCCGCCGTCGGCGCGCAGCGCGACCCGGTCACGAAGGTCGTTCCGGAGCAGCACCTGGTGGACCTCGGACAGGCCGAGCTCCCACGGTGCGCCCACGTGCTTGATCGATGACAGCGGCGAGGCGCCGGTGCCGCCGGCGTGGCCCGACAGGTGGACGTAGTCGGCGCCGGCCTTGGCGACGCCCGAGGCGATCGTCCCGACGCCGCGCGTGGCGACGAGCTTGACGCCGATCCGGGCGCGCGGGTTGATCGCCCGCAGGTCCGCGATCAGCTGCGCAAGGTCCTCGATCGAGTAGATGTCGTGGTGCGGCGGCGGGCTGATCAGCGCCTGTCCCGGCTGCGCGCGTCGCAGCGAGGCGATGTACGCGGTCACCTTGCGACCGGGCAGCTGCCCGCCCTCACCGGGCTTCGAGCCCTGGGCCATCTTGATCTCGAGCTGCTCGGCGCGCGCGAGGTACTCGGCGGTCACCCCGAACCGCGCGGAGGCGACCTGTTTGATGTGGGCGTCGGTCGGCACACCGTCGGCGTCGGAGGCGTACCAGGCCGGGTCCTCGCCGCCCTCGCCCGTGTTGGCCGAGCCGCCCAGGGCCTGGATTCCGAGCGTCAGCACCCGATGCGCCTCGGGCGACAATGCGCCGACGCTCATCGCGCTGACGACAAACCGCCGTGCGATCGACCGCGCGTCCTCGACCTCGTCCAGCGGCACCGCCTTCGTTCCGCGCGGGCGGCTGACCCGGAACCCGTCGCGGATGACGGCGGCCTCGCGCTCGAGGCCCGCGCGGTACCGGGCAAGCGCCGTCTCGCTCGTGTCTTCGGAGGTCGCCAGATCCTGCACCGCGTTCGCGATCGCGGGGCTGTACAGGTGGAGCTCGCCGTCGCCGCGGAACCGGGCCAGCCCCGGATCGGGCAGCCGGTCTGGTCGGGCGGCCGTGGCTTGACCGCGGGCGGCCGCCAGCCTCGACAGCTGGACCGCGGCGAGATCGCGCGCCTCGAGTCGGCCCGGCCACGATGCCGCAGCCGGGAAGCACTGTGCGACCAGGTTCGGCCCGAGCTCGATCGTCTCGAACAGCTGACCGCCGATGTAGCTGGCCACCGTCGAGATGCCCATCCGCGCAAGCACCTTGCGCACGCCCGTGTCGAGCGCCGCGAGCGTGTTGGCCACCGCCTGGGCCGCGGTCACCTGCTCCGCCCCTCGGCTCCCAGCCTGCTCGCGCACCAGCTCGAGCAGCAGCCGCGGATGGACGACCCTCGCGCCGGCGGCAACCGTCATCGCGAGCGCATGGACATCGAGGATGTCACCCGAATCGAGGATCAGGTCCGTCCGGCCGCGCAGCCCCGCGTCGGTGAGGGCGGTGTTCACGGCACCGGCCGCGAGCACGGACGGGACCGGCAGCCGGCCGGGCTCGGCCAGCGATGCGGCCGAGTCGCGCAGCACGATCACCTCGGTCCCAGCCTGCGAGGCCTCCAGCGCGATGGCGGCGAGGCGCTCCAGCGCGACGCCCAGGCCGGCCGGTCCCGCGGCCTCCAGCCAGGTGGCATCGAGGATGCGGACGGCCCGGTGCGGCGACCGGGACCCGGCCCGAACCTCGTCCAGCAGGCGCTCCAGGTCCACGACCACGGGTCGCGTAACTCGCACCGTGGCCGGCCGGGAGGGAACGCCGCCCAGGAAGGCCGGCCGGCGGCCGAGCTCCATCTGGAGGTCCATCACGGCCCGCTCGCGCTCGGGATCGATCGGGGGGTTGGTCACCTGGGCGAACGACTGGCGGAGGTGGTCGCCGACCGAGCGCGTCACCCGGCCGCGGCCGGCGAGCGGCGTGTCGTCGCCCATGCTCCACAGCGGCTCGTGGGCGTCGAGCGCCATCGTCCGTACGTCGAGGCGGAGCCGCTCGGCGTCGAGGCCGAACAGGTGCCGCAACCCGGGCGCGGTCGGCGGCTCGGCGCGGTCCTCGACCGCGCTTGCAGTGTCCTCGACCGCGCTTGCAGCATCCCCGACGGCCGGCGGATCCATGACCGCCCAGGCCGTCGCCGGCGCGTCAACATCGGCAAACGGAACGCGTGACGCATCGTGGAGCGGCAGGCGGCGCAGGACCCACGACTTGGCGTCCGAGTCACCCAGGATGCGGCCCGTGGCCGGGTCGACCAGCAGCAGCTCGCCAGGCGCAAGCCGCCCGCTGCGCACGATCTCGGACGGATCGAGCGGAACCGCCCCGGCTTCGGATGCCACCGCGACCACGCGATCCGCGGTCTCGGACCAGGCGGCCGGCCGCAGCCCGTTCCGGTCGAGCAGCGCCCCCACCCGGCGACCGTCGCTGAACACGAACGCCGCAGGACCGTCCCAGGGCGCCACGAACCCGGCCACGCGCCGGCGGAACGCGGCGACCGCGGGATGCGGAGACCGGCGCAGCGCGGCCGCCTCGGGCACCAGCGCGAGCAGCGCGGCCTCGAGCGACCAGCCCGTGCTCACCAGCAGCTCCACCGCCTCGTCCAGCGACTGCGAGTCGGACATGCCCGGCGTCAGCAGGGGTCCGGCGGCTCGAAGCCGGTCGGCGGCGGCACGACGGCGCGCGGGGAGCCGCCCGTCTCGCTCGCGCCCGCGCACGGCCTCGCGATTGCCGCGGACCGTGTTGATCTCACCGTTGTGGGCCACGAAGCCGAACGGCTGGGCAAGCGACCAGGTCGGATGGGTGTTGGTCGCATACCGCTGGTGGAACACGGCGAGCGGGACGTCGATCGGCACGGCGAGGTCGGGGAAGAAGCGGCCCAGCCGGTCGCCGGCGACCAGGCCCTTGTACACGAGGGTCCGCGACGATGCCGACACGATCGCGAGGTCGGCCTGGCCGGCAGCGCGCCCCGCCGCCTCGCCACGGCGTCGAACGCAGGCCAGCGCCAGCTCGAAGGCCGCGTCGGTGGTGTCGGCCGGGCGCGGGACGAGGGCATGGAGGATGCGGGGCAGCGACGCTGCGGCCTCCCGGCCGAGCTCCGCAGGGTCGACGGGCACGGTGCGCCAGGCCGGAGCGGGAAGCCCTTCGGCGGCCAGCGCCCGGGTGACGATCTCGCGGGCGCCGGACACCTCGGCTGCGGCGGTGCGGCTTCGGGCTCGGGACCGTTGCGCGGGTGCGAACACCGTGAGCACGCCAGGCCGCGCCCCGGCCCGTCCGCGAGGATCGATGACGGCGAGCAGCGACGGGGTGATGGGCAGCAGGATGCCGGCGCCGTCGCTGGAGGCGCCGTCGGCGGCAAAGGCGCCGCGATGCCCGAGGGAGGCGAGTCCGCCCAGCGCGAGCGCAAGAGTTCGGGAGCCGGAGCGTCCGCCCGCATCGGCGACGAACCCGACCCCGCAGGCGTCGTGCTCGTAGCGCGCGTCGTAGAGCTCCGGCTCGGGGTGCCGGCGATAGCGTCGCTGTGGTGCGACGGCGGTGCTCTGGGGCATATGTCGGGTCCCTCCAGCGGTGCGAGAGACGGCAAGAGCCCGGAGCGGATCACGGTGGATGCCGGTCCGGGTTCTGGCCCTCACGGGAGCCGGCCGCTGGCCGGCGGAGTTGGGCGGGTCAGACCTGGTACGCGACTTCGCCGTGGACGGAGAGGTCCAGGCCGACCTCTTCCTGCTCGGCACGGACGCGCAGCCCGAGCAGGAGGTCCACGACCTTGACGATCACGAAGGTCGAGATGACCGCGTAGCTGATCGTGGCGCCCACGGCGAGCGTCTGGGTCACGACCTGGCCCGGGTTGCCGTCGATCAGGCCACGACCGGCTGCGTTGATCGCGGTGGTCGCGAACACGCCGGTCACGATCGCGCCGAAGGTGCCGCCGACCCCGTGAACCGCGAACACGTCCAGCGCGTCGTCGATCCGCAGCCGCTCGCGCAGCAGCGTGGCGCTGTAGCAGATCACGCCCACGGCCAGCCCGATGACGAGCGCACCGCCGGCGGTCACGAACCCGGACGCAGGCGTGATCGCGACCAGTCCGGCGACGGCGCCGCAGGCGGCCCCGACGACGCTGACCTTGCCCTTGTGGAGATAGCTCACGAGCACCCAGGTGATCGTCGCGGCTCCGGCCGCGGTGTTCGTCACCAGGAGCGCGTTGGCCGCCAGGCCGTTCGCACCCAGCGAGGAGCCGGCGTTGAAGCCGAACCAGCCGAACCACAGCAGGCCGGCCCCGAGCACGGTCATGGGGATGTCGTGCGGCTCGCGGCTGTCGCCGTTGACCGCGCGATGGCCGATCAGCAGCGCCACGATCAGCGCCGACACGCCCGACGAGGCATGGACGACGGTCCCGCCGGCGAAGTCGAGCGCGCCGAGCTTGTACAGCCAGCCGTCCGACGCCCACACCCAGTGTGCGATCGGGGAGTACACGATGACCGACCACAGGATCGTGAACAGGACAAAGGCGCCGAACCGCTTGCGCTCGGCGAAGGCGCCCGTGATCAGCGCCGGGGTGATGGCCGCGAACATCAGCTGGAACGCGGCGAACAGGACGAACGGGATCGTGGTGCCGTAGGTCGCATCGGCGGTCAGGCCCACGTTCATGAAGCCGACGAAGTCGAGGCCGCCGACGAGGCCGAAGCCGCCGACATCCTTGCCGAACGCGAGCGAGAACCCGACCAGCACCCAGACCACGCTGACCAGGGCGAGGCCGAAGAAGCTGTGCATGATCGTGGACAGCACGTTCTTGCGCCGGACGAGGCCGCCGTAGAACAGCGCCAGCCCCGGCAGCATGACCATCACCAGCGCGGTCGCGACCAGCATCCAGGCCGTGTCGCCGGTGTCGATCGCCCCGCCGTCGGCGGCCGCGACGATGCCCGGGATGCCGAGCAGCAGGGAGCCGGCCGCGAGCCCGGCATGGACCAGCCGTCGTCGAGCATGCATCGCGCGATCCGCCCTCCCTCATCCTCCGATCCGGTCGAAACCGGATCCTCAATGTGCGGAGGTTGGAGACGGAACCGGCGCTGGTCAGCGCCCCTCAGCGGTGCAGGGTGGATGCGATTTGGTGGCGTCCGGTTGCGATGCGGTTACGGGCTGCATGTCCTGCATGACGCGTACGCCGGGCGGCCGGCGCGCGCCGCGGGCGCGCCGGCTCGGATGCGCCGGCCCGGGAGCGTGGTTCGGGTGCGTTGACCCGGGCACCAGCCCCCGTGGCAGCCCCTCAGAGGACGCCGGCGTCCATCGGAACGCCGGATCGCCGGACGATCGACCCTGCCTTGGTGCCCTGGATCAGCAGCGTCACCAGGACCACGCCGTACACCGACCCCGTCAGCAGGTCGTGCTGGGGGACGCTGTCGGGGAGCGAGAGCGCCAGCGCGATCGCGACCGCGCCGCGTAGCCCGGCCCAGAACATCACGTGCAGGTATGCCAGCGGGAGCAGGCTCGGGCGCGGCAGCAGCCGCTCGCCGCCGCCGATCACCACGTACACGACGAACGCCCGCGCGGCGGTGATTGCGACGACGCCGGCGACGATCGTGGGCACGGCAGCGAGCAGCTGGTCGGTGCTGATCGCGAGGCCCATGAGCAGGAACGTCAGCGCCGTGAGCATGAACGCGATGAACTCCCACACCACGTCCAGCGCCTCGCGGGTGCTCTCGAAGAGTGGCTGGCGTGCGTTCCCGTTGCCCAGCACGATGCCCACCACGACCGTCGCGATGATCCCCAATTCGTTGAGCCGGTCGGCGAGCAGGTAGGTGCCGTACGCGGCCACGACGGAGATCGCGAGCTCGATCAGGTTGTCGTCCGCGTAGCGCATCAGCGTTCGTGCGAGGCGCCCGGCGACGAAGCCGATGACGACGCTGACCGCCACGGTGAGCAGGAACGCCGCGACGCCCGAGGTCAGGGTCACCGGCTCGGACACGGCGCGCAGCGCGATCGCGAACAGCACGACGCCACTGCCGTCATTGAGCAGGCTCTCGGATTCGACGGCGGTCGCGAGGCGATTGGGGACGCCCAGCTGCCGGAACAGCGCCACGACCGCGACCGGGTCGGTGGCGGAGATCATCGCGCCCAGCAGGAATGCCAGCGAGAAGTCGAGGCCGGTCGTCACCGAGACGACGACCGCGACGACGCCGGCGGTGATGAGCACGCCCGGCGCTGCGAGGACGACGACAATCCCGAAGGTCTGGCGCAGCTCGCCCAGGTCGATCTTGTACGCGGCCTCGAACACGAGGCCCGGCAGCAGCACGGCCAGGATCAGCTCGGGGGTGACCCGGAAGGTGACGTCGGGCAACAGGATGGCGATCCCCAGGCCGGCCAGCACCAGCCCGACGGAGTACGGGATCGCGCTGCGGCGCGCGATGAGGGCGACGGCCACGGCGATGATCACGAGCCCCACGAACAGCTCGATCGCGAGGAACCCACCGCTGACGCTGTCCTGCATCGCACCTCCCACGCCGGCGTGCCTTGACGCCGCTGCATCGAGGGTAGCGGAACCGCTCGACGGCGCTACGCTGTCAGTTCACGATCGGAGGCACGGATGGATCTCGGGCTCGATGGCCGGCGCGCGCTGGTCGGGGGAGGTGGATCGGGGATCGGCGGCGGGATCGCCACGGTCCTCGCGGCCGAGGGCGCTCGCGTCGCGCTGATCGGTCGGACGCGTGAGCGGATCGAGGCCGCAGCGGAGCGGCTTCACGGAGTGGGTGTGGTCGCGGACCTGACCGAGCCCGACGGACCCGCTGCGGCGGTCGAGGCGGCCGTCGGCGCCCTCGGCGGCCTGGACCTGCTCGTCGTCAACTCCGGTGGACCGCCCGGCGGCACGTTCGAGGCGGCCGGCGAGGCCGAGTGGGAGCAGGCCATCGCCGGGACGCTCCAGTCGACCCTCCGCCTGATCCGCGCCGCGCTGCCGCATCTCCGCGATGGTCGCGAGCCGTCGATCCTGCTCGTGCTGTCGTCGTCCGTGCGCCAGCCGATCCCGGCCCTGATCACGTCGAACGTGCTGCGGCCGGGCCTCGTGGGTCTCATCAAGTCGCTCACCCAGGAGATCGCCCCGATCCGGATCAACGGGCTGGCGCCGGGCAAGATCGCCACCGAGCGCGTCGCGTTCCTCGACGGCCGGCGAGCCGAGGCGGCGGGTGTCGGCGCGGAGGAGATCGCGCGGCAGCAGGCGGCCGCCATCCCGCTGGGTCGCTATGGGGATCCCGAGGAGATCGGGCGCATTGGGGCGTTCCTGCTGTCGCCCGCCGCGTCGTACGTCACCGGGGTCATCGTGCCCGTAGACGGGGGCATGATCCGGGCGCTGCCGTAGGGACGAGCGGGCCGGGCCCGCAGCGGCAGCCGCCGCGAACGGCTGATCGGCCCGGGTCGCTGGTCGGCCCGCGCCGCGTGATCGCCCGGAACACCGTCAGATAACACTCAGGCGGCTGCTGGTCCCAAGATCCGGGTCAGATAGTCGCCTCGGGACTGCATGACCGCAGTCGCCGGGGCCATCGAGCGTGCGGCCCGCGAGTTGCCGGGGCTTGTAGCCCTGGAGCGGCTATTCGACACAGATTCCGCGGCCCGGGACGGGCCCGGGACGGGTCCGGAACCGACGGGCGCGGGAACGTTCGGTGCCGGACCAGACCCATTACGCCCGGCTGCCGCCGGATGCCAGCAGCTCGCTCAGCAGCGATCCGCCGGCCATGAACCCGTCGAGACCGGTCCGGCGCAGGATGTCGTCGAGGTCGGCGATCGTGCCCGGATCCGCCGGCACGCCCGGTGCGCGCACGGTGGCGTGGGCGATCGCTCCGCGGCGCTGGTAGACGAGCTTCCGGATCGGCAGGTTGAGGAGCGCCTGGTTCTCGAACCGGATCACCGTCGCGTAGCGGTCGAAGATCGTCGCCGCCCCGCCACCGTCCCCATCGAGCCAGCGCCGCACGATGGAGACCAGGATCTCCGGGAACCCGAACCCGGTCATCGTCCCGTGGCTGCCGCGCCGCAGCTCCTCGAGCAGCATCGCACCGCCCAGCCCGCCCAGCACGACCACGTCGGGCGAGCCCGCAACGAGGCTGCCGGTCTTGGGCGGCGTCGGCTCCTCCTCGAGCTTGATCACGCGGCACTGCGGCGCCTCCGCCGCGAGAGCGAGCAGGAAGTCGGCGGTCATCCGGACGCCAGAGCTCGCCGGGTGGTCCTGGACCACGATCGGCAGCGAGATCGCGGATGCCACCGCCATGTAGTGGCGCCGCAGCGCCGCATCGGTCGGCCTGGCCAGGGGTGGCGGCGCGAGCATCACCGAGTGCGCACCCGCCGCCTCGGCTTCACGAGCGAACGCGATCGCCCGATCCGTAGATGCATGCGACACGCCAACGCACACGGGGATCGTCCCGGCGGACGCGCCGAGAACGCCGTCGATCACCCGCGACCGCTCCGCATCGCCCAGCCGCCCGGCTTCCCCGAGCACGCCCAGGATCGTCATGCCGTCGACGCCCGTGGACCGGACGAACGACACCAGACCGGGCAGTGACGCGTCGTCGAGCTCGCCGTCGGGCAGGAACGGCGTCGGCACGATGTTCCAGACGCCGCGCAGCGCCGCGATGTCGCCCATGGCTCCTCCTGCTCGTTCGACGCTGCGAGGCTACACGACGGGGCCGGTCCCGGACGTGACGAACCGCCGGCCCGCGTGACGTGGCCGGCGGTTGTCGAGGCGCCTGGTCGGTGGCCTTAGATCTGCGTGCTCACGTCGCTCAGGATCGTGCTGACCTGGGTGCCGAGGAAGATGAGCGCGACGATGGCCACGATGGCGATGAGCGCCAGGATGAGCGCGTACTCGGCCAGCCCCTGGCCGGCCTCGTCGTTGGTGGTGGCGACGGCAACGCGGTCGGGCTCGTCGTGGAACATGGGCGGTTCCCCCGTGGGGACCCCGTGCCGCGGGGCCGGGCCCGGGGCATCCCGGGCACATTCAACAATCGGCTTCGCAACGCCCAGCGGACACCGGCGATCCCCTGCAGCGGCGGCTGCGGGTCAGCCCGTCCGCACGCTGCGCCGACGGACTCGCGCGACGCCCCGGCGGCTTCGGCCCCCGACCCCGGCGATGCCCCGGCGGCCTTGGCCCCCGACCCCGGCGATGCCCGGCGGTCTCAGCCGGGCCAGCGGAACCGGACGCTCGCTCCTCGGTCCCCCCGCCCGCGCCCGATCTCGAGCGCTGCGCCACACGCCTGCGCCTCCGCCCGCATGTCCGCGATGCCTCGACGGCCCGCGCGTGCCGCCGCCGCAGCATCGATCGGCGGTCCGTCGCCGTCGTCCTCGATCGCCAGCCGGACCGCATCCGGCCGGACGGCGAGCGCAACGACGACCGCGGCGCCAGGTGCATGCCGGATGACGTTGTCGAGGGCCAGCTGCGCGATCCGGAACGCGGCCCGTTCGACCTCCCGCGGTGGTCGCGCCGAGCCCGACCCATCGGTGTCGGCCAAGTCCTCGTCCCGCCCCAATTCGGCGCCGACCTCGATCTCGACCCGCACATCGGATCGCTCCTCGACCCGTTCGGCCAGCCATTCGACGCCCGCCAGCAGCCCGATCTCCTCGAGCACGATCGACCGCCGGGCGAGCAGCATCGACTCGACCTCGTCGACGGCCGTCCGCAGGTCGGCGGAGAGCCGCTCCACGGTCCCGCCGGCCTCCGCTTCGGCCAGCGCACGTCGCAGCGACGGCAGCACATCGGCATGCAGGTCCGCCGCCAGCCGGCCGCGCTCGGTCTCCACCGCCTCGGCCCGCCCGGCCTCTCGACCCGGCACCAGCTCGTCCACGAGCACGCGCATCGCGGTCAGCGCGCCCCCGGTTCGATCGCCGCGGGCCTCCCCGGCGACCAGTCGCGCGCGAGATCGCGACAGCGCGGGCCCGAGGTCGCGGGTCAGCCCGATCGTCGCGAGCACCGCGATCGTCAGTAGCCACAGCCACTCGGGCATGCCGCCGTTGTCGATCCCCAGCGTCCGGCGTACGAAGTTGGCGACGAGCACGGCCGACACGGCAAGGACCGTGGCCCAGGCGACCGCGCGGACGGCGACGGGTCGTCGCCCATCGGCCGTCGCGTAGGCCGCGGCGACCAGCGCGGGGACCACAAGCGCCACCACCACCCAGGCGTCGAGCACGGGCACGCTCCCGTCGCCGACTGCCCCCCGGACCTCCCGGACCAGCCCGACGGCGCCCAGCGCGGCGGCCGTCGAGGCGACGAGGGTCGCGGACCACGCGAGCGTCGGTGCCCAGCTCCTCGTGAGCACCAGGACCAGGAGTGCGCCGATGCCCCACAGGTGCGGCACGAGGTCCGACGGGGTGGGGGACGGTCCGCCGAACGGGTTGGCGAGGCGCACCAGCAGGGACGCACCGACGAGCGCAGCGGAGGCCACCGAGGCGAGGCCCAGCGCGCGGGTCACGGCAGCGGCTTCTCGGCCACCCAGCCCTCACGCATCGCGAGCACGGCGAGCTCGGTCCGCGACAGGACGCCGTACCGGTCGAACAGCCGTCGGAGGTGGCTCTCGACCGTCTTCTCGGTGACCCCCAGCTGCGCCCCGACCTCGTCGTTCGAGGCTCCGGCACACACCAGCGTCAGCACCTCGATCTCGCGGTCCGATGGCCGTCGGGGAGCGCTCCGGATCGCCCGCAGCATCGCGGCCGAGAACGCCGTCCCGCCCGCTGCGATCGTGCGCACGGCGTCCAGGATCTCGGTCACCTCGCTGGTCTTCAGGAGGTACCCGGCCGCGCCGCGCTCGAACGCCGTCCGGATGAGCGGCGGCTGATCGAACGATGAGAGCAGGAGTACGGCGGGGCCGCCCGGCGAGGCCGCGTCGAGCAGCCGCAGGCCCTCGGCCTCTCCGGCGAGCTGGACGTCGGTCACGATGACGTCCGGGGAGACCGCGGCCGGTTCCATTATCAGGACCCGGGCCTCGTCGAGCGTCCTGGCCGTCCCGGCAACCTCGAGGTCGGGCGTCGCGCCGACCGCCGCCGCGATTGCGTCGAGGATGGCCGGGTGATCGTCCACCAGCACGATCCGGATTCGCTGCGTTCCCACGTCTCGCAGCCTAGCGCGAAGCCGCGCCCGCGCGAAGGTCCGTGCGCCGGGGAAGCGAGGCACGGGCATTGCGGGATTCCCCGCATACTCCGCGAGAACGAGGACGAGGGGCGATGGACGACGAGTCAACAGGGAAGCACGGGGAGCCGGCCGAAGGTCCGCCGCCGCCACCCTCGACCCTGCCGCCTGCCCCGCCGCCGCCACCCTCGCCCCTGCCGCCGCCCCCGCCGCCAGCGTCCCCGGCGTCCGACGCGGGCTCACCCGCGTCTCAGGGCGGCTCGCCCGCACCCACGGTCGCGTGGGTGATGCCCGCGGACCTCCGCCGGCCGACGATCGACATCGGGTCCGTCGTCGGTCGGTCGTTCGACACCTTCGGACGGGAATGGTCGCTGTTCCTCGTCCTCGCGGCCCCGGCCGGCCTCGGGGCGTTCCTCCAGTCGCTGCTGGTCGGGCCAACCGGCGCGTCGACGGCCGGGACCCTGTTCAGCCTCTACGACCTGGTGCCGATCTTCGGCGCGTCGCTGGTCAGCGCGGCGTTCGCGCTCGTGTCATCGGTCGCCATCACGGGCGCGGCGGACTCGCTGTGGCAGGGCCGGGCGATCGGCGAGGCCGGAGCGTTCCGGATCGGGTTGCGCGCGCTGCCGCGGTACCTCGGCGTGGTGCTCGTGATCGGGTTCATCGTTGCCGGGATCGCGCTCGTCATCGGGCTCGCGGTGATCGCCGCGGCCGCCGCGGCCGGCCCGGCGGCGATCGTCCTCGTCGTGATGCTGGCCGTGGTCCTCGTGCCCGCGGGGATCTACGTGTCGGCGCGCCTCGCGCTGCTGGCACCCGTGATCGTGCTGGAGCGCCAGGGCGTGCTGGGGTCGATCGTGCGCGCCTGGGAGCTGTCGCGTGGCCACGCCCTCGTGCTGTTCCTGCTGACGATCGTGGTGGCCCTCACCACCGCGCTTCCGCTGTGGGGCGGGTCGCTGTTCGCCGGCTCTGTCGACAACCCCGTGATCGGGGGGGTCGCCCTGGGGATCGCGACCCTGATCTTCGAACCGCTGCCGGCAATCGCGGTCGTGCTTGCCTGGGGCGATCGGGTTGGCGATCGCCACCGGGACTCGGAGCTGATGGCCCGTGGTCGCGGACGCGGCATCGCGGCGCTGCTGGTGTTCGGGCTGGGGGGGATCCTGCTTGTCGCCGGCCTGGGGGTGGCGTCGCAGGTGATGTCCACGGCCCCCTGATCCAGGGCTCCGGCGTCGCCCGCACGCCGGGCCGGACGGGCACCGGGCCTGACCTGCGGTGACTCGCTGGGCCCGACCTGCGATGGCTCGCCGGGTGCATCCTGCGGTGACTCGCTGGGCCCGACCTGCGATGGCTCGCCGGGTGCATCCTGCGGTGACTCGCCGGGTGCATCAACGGCGACGGCAGCCTGGCGGATCCGGGCCCGAGGGACGCGATTCGGGCCGCAGACCCCTGTCTGAGGGTCGGCTTGATGCGCCAGCTGAGTCGGGGCCAACGAGGATCGCCCCGCGACGGCGACGGCCAACGGGGATCGCCCCGCGACGGCCAACGGGGATCGCCGCAGGATCGGCTCGCGACCCGGCCAAGCCGCGACACCGCCTCGCCACGGTCTTGCTCGCCTCGCAGCCGTCCGGCGTGGGTGGCACCATGCGTGCATGGCTGCCGTCGCGCTCGCTCTCCGCTTCGCACTCGAGCTCAACGCCATCGCCGCGGTCGGCGTCTGGGGCTTCCGAGCCGGCGGAGGAGGCGTCACAGGGGCGGCCTACGCGGGCGCGGCGATCGTCGTGCTCGTCGGCAACTGGGCCTGGTTCATTGCGCCCCGCTCGACGCGCAGCCCGCTGCCGATCCGCTGGCGGACGCTTGCCGGAGCGGCACTCATGCTTGTCGCCGCCGCGCTGCTCGCGGTCGCGGGCGAGCCGCTGGTCGCCGCGGTATTCGCGGTCACCGTCATCGTCGACACGGCCGTCCTGTTCGCCCTCGGCGTTGCGGACCAGGACTGGCCGGTGATGCCGGGGCCGGCAGGACCGGGAGCGACCCCGACGCGGCGCAAGGCGACGACCGGGCGCAACGCGACAACCGGTCGCGGCTCGGCGGCCGATCGTGGTGCTCGTTCATCATCCAAGGGAACCAAGCGCCGGAAGCGACGATAACGGCTGGCCCCCCGCGGCGCGGCAGGGCGACGGGAGGCGCAGGACACGGGGCCGGCCGCAGCGCGTGCCGGCGACGGGCGCGATGACGGGCGGCGGCGACGGACGAAGCGCCGGGCAGCGGCGCCGGGCGGAGGCACGGGGCGACGGGCGTCGTCGCAGGGCGACGGGCGACGGCGTGGGAGATGGGCGGGGCGCCGCGCACGGGCACCGCGCGTCGGCAGCGGCACCGGTTCGGGGCGTCAGCCGCCGGAGCGGGCCACCGTCGCCGAATCGAGCTGCGTCTCCGGTCCCAGCGACAGCCACCGGCGCAGGCTCGCGCGCCAAAGTGCGCGGCGGTGGAACGCGGCGGTCTCACTCAGCCCGTCCATGCCCCCCGCCGACACGAGCGCCTCGAGCAGCGGCGCCAGCTGCGACCCGTAGACGTGCATGCACGGCTCGGGCCGGACGCCCGGCCACGAGTAGCAGGACACGACCGTGCGCCGCGTGCCGTGAGGGATCACCTCCGGCACGTCGTCCCATGCCGGGTCATCCGGTGGCAGCTCCCATCGGTCCAGGTTGCCCTGCGGGATGCCCTCGATCCCGCGGACCACCTTGGGCTCCGCGTCGAGCAGGTAGGGGTCAACCACGAGGTCGCACACCACGCCATGCGTCGGCATCAGGGCCAGCCAGTCGTTGAGGATCAGAGGCTCGGACGGGTCGTGGCGCTGCGTCGCGTCGACCAGGATGTCGGTCACCGTGAGCCGGCCGCGGATGTAGCCCGGGTCGCGGGTCAGGTTCCGCCCCGTCGTGACGACCTCGACGCCGGGCAGGCCGCTGCGCATGAACGCCTCGTTGCGAGCGTCATCGCCGTACTTGGTCGCGAACTCCACCGCGTGCTTGCCGATCCGCCCCGCGCCCATGATCGTGACCCTGACCGGCGCCCGACCCGGGACCGACAGGGCAGGCCACTGGTGCTCGAGCGCGGTAAACGCCGCGCCGACCCCGTTCCACGACACGCTGCGCAGGTTCTCGACCAGCCGCCACCCTTCGTCGTTGGTGACCATGTCCATCGAGATCGCCTCGAGTCCGAGGTCGGCGAGCATCTGCACCCGGGCCGGCCGGGTCTGGAAGTGGAGCATCGAGACGAGGATCGCGCCCGGGCGCATCAGCTCGTACTTGCCCTCGGGCGCGCGGAGCACCACGACGACGTCCTGGCGGTACGTCGACTCCTCATCGGTGGCGTGGACGTTGGGGTAGGTGAGGTAGTCCATGTCGCTGTAGCCCATCCCGGACCCGATCCCGGTCTCGATGAAGACCTCGGCACCGAGGCTCGCGAGCAGCCCGATCAGCGGCGGCAGGAAGTCGCGTCGCTCCGCCGTCTCCTTGTGCATCCGGGGAAAGCCGATGCTGATCGGCCGGGGCAGCGTTAGCACCTGGGCATCCTCCACAATCGTTGTTCGAACGTACCGGCGATCGCCAGGTGCAGCGAAGGTCCGCTAGGCCCCATCCGCGTGGCCGGCGGTCCCGATGTCCCGGGCTCACTCTCAGACGGGCTTGCCGCCCGCGTTCCATTATCGACGCCGCGGAGGCGTGCCACCTCTTCGACGTCTCGGCGACCCGCCACCATCGAACCTGGGATCCCTGATCGTGCCCCTCGTTTCATTCCCCGAGCACGCCGTGCCGCCTGACCTGCGACGCCAGGTCGTGCGCCTCCAGGACCAGGCCTGGCCCTCGGATCGGCCGATGGATCCGGCAGCTTGGCAAGATCCGTCGCCGCGACCCCTGTCCGTCCTGTTGCTGCAGGATGATGGCCGGGTGCTCTCGGCGCTCGACATCCTCTCGAAGGACATCGTCCATCGGGCCCTGCCATACGCGGCAAGCGGGATCAGCGCCCTCGAGATCATGCGCGCGAGCGGCGCCGATCTCGGCGTCTTCACATGTGATCGAGACCTGCAGCCGTTCTACGAATCGGCGGGATGGACGCACCTTGCCGCGACGGTCCTCGTCGGAGGCAGCCCGGAGCATCCATACCCGAGCGATCAACTGGACAAGGTCACGATGGCGCCGTTCTTCTCGGCCAGGGCCGGGGCGGCTGCGTCATCGTTCGTCGGCTCCCGGACCGAGCTGTACCCGGGGCTCATCGACACCCTGTGGTGACCATCGACCCTGTTGGATCCGTCGACTCGCCTGGGATTGGACTTGACAGCACAACGTAGCACTGTCACCATGCGGTCATGCCCGACGACCCGTACACCATCGCCGACCTGGCCCGCCTCGCGGATGTCACGCCACGGACGATCCGCTACTACGTGGCGCAGGGCCTGCTGCCGTCGCCCGAAGGGGCCGGCCGGGCGACCCGCTATTCGGAGGGGCACCTGGCGCGGCTGCGCCTGATCCGGCGGCTCCAGAGGGAGCACCTCCCGCTGTCCGACATCCGGGTGCGAATGGAGCGGATGGGTGACGGCGAAGTCCAGGCCGCCCTCGACGCTGCCGACGAGCCGGACGTGGCCGCAACGCCGGTGACCGGCACGGCCGCCACGCTCGCGTACGTGCGGGGGCTGATGACCCGGGCCGGCGTCTCCCCTCGGTTCTACCACTCGGCGGCCGACGCCCAGGCAGACGTCGCCTCGGAAGCGGCGATGCCGGACGCGTTCGAGCGCACCGCACCGGACGAGTTCCCGCTCCGCAACGAGCCTGGTGAGGCGCCCTATCCGCCCCGCCCCGCGCCATGGACGGTCCCGCCGTCACCCGCGCTGCCCGCCGCCAGCCCGGCCCAGTCGCCACGCCGCCGGATCTCGGAGGCGGCGCCGCGGTCGACGGGTGGAGACCGGAGCACGTGGGAGCGGCTGGTGATCACTCCGGACGTGGAGCTTCACGTCCGCCGTCCGCTCGACCGTGCGAGCAACAAGCGAGTGGACAGGCTGACCCGCATCGCCCGTGAGCTGTTCGACGAGACCTGAGCATCGCCGGCGCGACCGGCCGACCGACGACATGACCCGCACGGGGACGAAGGCTCGCCCGTGACACACCCGGAGACCCGCCCCATCCGGGCCTCGGCCGAGCATCTGACGAGGAGGCCCAGCATGACGACCACCACGAACCCCACCAGCACCCAACCCGGCGGAAACGGCCCGGCCATGGCGCCGCTCACCGACCCACGGCTCGGCGTTCGCTCCGATCGACGCCTGATCCGCGCCCAGGGGCGGAGCGAGCGGTTCCTGCTCATCGACGTCGTTGCGCCCACGGTCGTGGCGGATCCCGCCCGCCGCCGGCCGCCCGTCAACCTCGGCTTCGTCCTCGATCGTTCGGGTTCGATGGGCGGGCGCAACAAGCTCCGGCTCGCCAAGCTCGCGGTCCTCGAGGCGGTCGAGCGGCTCGATGCGCCCGACCGGTTCGCGGTCGTCACCTACGACAACGAGCTCGACGTCGTCGTGGGCAGCGTGCTCGCGTCTGCCGAGGCGCGGCACCTGGCGGCCGAGCGGCTGGGTGCGGTGGACGCCCGCGGCAGCACGGACCTTCACGGCGGCTGGCTGGCCGGCTGCGAGCAGGTCGCGAGCGGTCTCCAGGCCGAGGGCGTGAACCGCGTCCTGCTGCTCACCGACGGGCTGGCCAACGTCGGGATCACCGATCCAGGCGAGCTCACGCGCCTCGCGCTCGACCTCCGCCGGCGTGGCGTGACGACCAGCACGTTCGGCGTGGGCACGGACTTCGACGAGGCGCTCCTGCAGTCGATGGCGGACGCCGGCGGCGGCCACTTCTACTACATCGGCGACGTCGCACAGATGCGCGACCACATCACCAGCGAGGTGGGGGAGACGCTCGAGGTCGTGGCCCGCGAGGTCGTGCTCGAGCTGACGGTGCCGGAGTCCGTCCGGGTCGAGGCCCTGTCGCCGTTTCGCCTCGAGCAGCGCGGCGGCCGGGTCCTCGTGTACCTGGGCGACATGGTGTCGGGCCAGGTGCTCTCGATCGCGCTCCGCGTCACCTTCGACTTCGGCGAGATCGGGCGCGAGGTGGGCGTGCTGGTGCGTGTCGCGGACCGCGACGGCGCGTTCGAGCGTGCCGAGCCGGCCATCGCAGC
The DNA here is from genome assembly GCA_963734895.1 of uncultured Chloroflexia bacterium. Taxonomy (GTDB): domain Bacteria; phylum Chloroflexota; class Limnocylindria; order Limnocylindrales; family CSP1-4; genus CAIXZV01. Next base: position 55,008 of record CAVTIN010000007.1, read on the forward strand.
GGCCAGCGTCACCTGGACCTACGAGGATCACGCGGCCAACGATGCCCAGCCGCGGGACCGCGACGTGGACCGCGTGGTCGCCCGGCTGTTCGCGGAACGGGTCAAGCAGGAGGCCGTCCGCCTCAACCGCGAGGGCCGGTTCGAGGACGCAGGCCGGGCGCTCGAGGGCGTTCGCAGGCGCGTCGCGGCCTATGCCGGCTCGGACACCGAGCTGCGGGAGATCGTCGCCGAGCTGCGAGACGAGGCACCCGTGTACGCGGCCGCGATGCCGGAGATGGCCCGCAAGCAGCGCTACTTCGCGTCGAGCAACGTTGCCCGGATGCGCACGGTCGACGGCAGGTCGCGAAAGGCCTGACGCAAACCCACGACGGGGCGGCCAACGGCCGGCCGGCGCGCGCTCAGGGGCCTTTTCGCTCCGACGCCGCCGGGGTGAGTCGCGGGTCCACGGCCTGTGCGGTCCACGTATCGCGGACCCACGCGTGGGCGGGGTCGTCGGTGATCAACCACGCCCGCTCCGGTCCTGGGCCGGCCATCACGTTGAGGTAGTACATGTCGTAGCCGGGGGCGGCCATCGCCGGTCCGTGCCAGCCGTGTGGGATCAGCACGAGATCGCGATCCCGCACCTCCGCCAGCAGGTCCACCGGTCGGTCAGGCGTCCCGTACACCCGTTGGTAGCCGATGCCGGGCCCCGTCGGACCCGGGGCGATCTCGTAGTAGTAGATCTCCTCGAGGATGCCCTCGCCCGGCCGCTCCTCGTCGTGCTTGTGCGGCGGGTACGAGGACCAGTTGCCACCCGGCGTGATGACCTCGACCGCGATCAGGCGCTGTGCCTCGAACACCGCTGGCGCAGCAAAGTTGCGCACGGCGCGCGAGCAGGCGCCCGCGCCGCGAAGCTCCACCGGGACTGCGGACGACGGGCCGTACCGGAACGGAAGGCGCCGGTCCGCCCGGGCGGTGGCAACTGCGAACCGACCCCCACCGGCACTCTCGAGCACCATGGCGGCGCCCATTGGCACGTAGGCGAAATCGGTCGGTCCTGCGAACACGCCGGCGCGGCCGGCGAGCTCCAGCGCCTCGCCGTCGCAGGTCACCCGGACGGCGCCCGACAGCGGCAGCACGATCGCCTCGTCCGCGCCGGTTGCGAGCTCGATCCGGCCACCCGCGGCCAGGTCGGCGACTCGCAGCCCGGTGTATCCCCAGCCGGCATCATCCGGCGTGACAACGAGGCTCCAGCCGTCGCGGGCGGTGCTGCCCGCCCGGCGGAACAGCCCGTCAGGTGCGTCGGCCGAGGTGCTCATTGCTTCTTGTCCGGATTCGGGATCAGGGCGTCCGTGACCTGGTGGAGGAGCTCCTGGTAGGAGGCGATGAACCCACGCAGGGTCCGGGCCGTGGCGCCATAGCTGTCGAACTCCGCCGGCGTGAGCCCGTCCGGCTCATAGGCGCGCACGAAGTCGGGCAATCGCGCGCGCAGCTCGTCGAGGTAGACGGGCGCGACAGGGTCGTCCATCCGCGGCCGCACCTCGACGCTGGAGGCGTTGAACCGGCGCTGCCACGAAGCGGGGAGCGCGAGCACCACGTCGCCGCCGATGAACTCGGACCAGTGGTAGTGGTGACGGATCGCCGCGCACAGCAGCCGCGCCCGGAAGCCCCGCTCGCGGAAGATGCCGTACGCGCGCTTGAAGACTGCGATCCCGCTCCACGGCAGCGCATCGGGATTGACGCTGAGACCGTCACGCCCCACGACGATCTTGAGCCAATCCTCGGTGCGACCCGCCATCAGCGTCACGACCGGCCCCATGTCGTGCGTCGGGAGGCCCTCGGCGTCGCGCCTCCGGAGACCTCGCTCGATCGCCTCGGCGCTCGCAAGCGCCTGTGCGACGGTGAAGCTGACGGTGACGTTGACGCTGACACCGCGATACGTCGCCTCCTCGATCGCCTCGATGCCCGCGTTGGTCGCGGGCAGCTTGACGATGATGTTGGGAGCGATCGTCGAGAAGTGAACCGCCTGCTCGACCATCGCGGTCGGAGTCCGGAACAGTGTCGGATCCGTCTGCACCGACAGCCGGCCCTGCCGGCCACCCTGGGCCTCGAACACGGGCTCGAGCAGCCGGGCGCCGCGGACCGACATCTCCTCGACGACGGCCCACCCAAGGTCGGTGACGGTTGCCGTCGGCCGCTCGACGGCCAGGGCGGCGACTCGTTCGCGCCAGAACGCGGCCTGCTTGTTCCAGACGTCGACGACGATGGTCGGGTTGGCCGTCGCCCCGACCGCGCCGTAGCTGAGCGCGTACTCGAGCTCGTCGACGGCGCACGAGTCGTTCCACACGTCCGTCTCGGTCTGGGCGATCGTGCGTCCCAGGGGGCTGTCGGCGAGGGGGAGTCCCGGAAGACCCTTCGCTGCGGTCACTGTGTCCATCCTCCAGAGAGCGGCACCGCCGCCGGCAGTCGCTCGTTCGCTGCCCGTTGACACTGGCCAGCATGGTGCTGTGCATGTTGCCGTCGACTGCGTAACCGATTACATGGTGTCACACGCGTCGGCCCAGATCAAGCCCTGCGGCAACCTCGTTCATCGGCCCGAACCCCGGTCCGGGGCCGATTGATACCATCCGCCCCGGCCGGCCGATACCCACGCCCCGGCCGGCCGATACCCACGCCCCAGCCGGCCGATACCCACGCCCCAGCCAGCCGGGGCGCTGGACAGCCAGCTGGCCCGGGGCAGCCGGAGAGGACCGATCAGGCGCCGATCGAGCGCAGGTACTCGCGGTTGCGCCGCGCGCTCTCGCGCGGGCTGCCCATCCCGGGCAGCACGTCCTGCTCCACCACGACCCAGCCGTCGTAGCCGATCTCGTCCAGGGCGCCGAGCACACCCGGGAAGTCGACACAGCCCTTGCCCAGCTCGCAGAACACGCCGTGGCCCACCAATTCGGGGCCGTCCCACTCGTTCGCCCGCGACGCGGCCATCAGCGCCGGCTCGGCGTCCTTGAAGTGGACGTGCCAGATGCGATCGCTGAACTCGCGGACGGCGGCCACGGGATCGCCGCCGGCACCGAACGTCCAGTGCCCGGTGTCAAGGCACATCCCGAGCGCTGACGGGTCTGTCATCTCGAACAGCCGCCGGGCCTCGGCCCCGGTCTCGATCAGGGTCCCGATGTGCTGGTGGATGACGGTGCGAATCCCGGCCTCGTCCATCACCCGCCGTGCGACCTGGTTCGCGCCGTCGGCGAACACCGTCCACTGCTCGTCGGTCATCGCATCCTCGGGTCGCACCCGCCCCGCGATCTTCGTCCGGTGCGGATTGCCGTACGGATCGTTGCCCAGGACGATCACGGCGCCGGGGCCGCCGACCTTCGCCAGCTGCTTCCCGGTCCGGACGGCGTCGTCGGCAGAGGCGCGATGGCGGGCGGAGTCCTCGAGGTTGACGCTGACCCAGGACCCGACGAGGGCCAGGCCGCGGCGGTCGAGCTCGGCGCGTAGCTCGTCCGGATCGGTGGGCATGAACCCCCAGTCCCCGAGCTCGGTCCCGATGTAGCCGGTCTCCTGCATCTCGTCGATCACGCGGACGTAGCCCGCCCGCTCTCCCTCGATGCCTTCGATCACGCCCCAGGAGCAGGGGGCGTTTGCGATGCGAACCATGGCGTGATCACTCCTCGTGAGTGGCGAGGTCCTGATGGGCTCCCGCGCCGGAGCGCGGGAGCGGGACGCTGTCGCGTGTTCGTCTCTGTCGCCGTCAGCGCCCGATCGCGTCGGCGACGCGGTCGCTCCAGGCGATTCCTACGTCGTGCCGGGAGCCCGCGCCGTTGATTCGCGGACGCGGAGCGTCATCGGGAGCCGGATGGTCTCGGGTGGGGCAGAACCGGTGGGATCCTCGATCGCCGCGATCAGGCGCTCGACGGCGAGCCGGCCCATCTCCGACTTCTGCTGGGCAACCGTGGTCAGGGCCGGGACGACCCAGGACGCGGCAGCGATATCGTCGACGCCGACGACGCTGATGTCTGCCGGCACCCGGCGGCCGGCCGTCCGCAGCGCCCGGAGCGCGCCGATGGCCGTGATGTCGTTGTAGCAGGCGATCGCCGTCACGTCGTTCCGGCGGGCAAGCAGCTCCGTGGTGGCCTCCTCGCCGCCCTCGAACAGGCCATCGCTCGGCAGCTCCGGCGTGTCGGCAGCCGGCAACCCGGCCTCGCGGACGACCGCCCGGAAGCCCTCAAGACGGGGCGCGTCGGCGGTGTACGAGTCGAGCCCCCGGATGTAGGCGATCCGTCGATGTCCGAGCTCCACCAGGTGCTGCGCGGCAAGCCGGGCGCCGCCCTCGTTGTCGCTCGTGACCACCGTGACCGGCAGGTCGCCCATCTCGGCGTTGGCGACGACCACCGGGACGGGCGAGGCAAGCAGCCACTTCCAGCTGGCGTCGGATACCTGGCTGGACGAGATGATGAGCCCGTCGACGCGCCGATCCACCATCAGGTTGAGGTAGTGCATCGCGCGCTGCTCGTCGTAGGCGCCGCTGCCCAGCAGGATGGAGTAGCCGAGCCCCCGCGCCGCCAGATCGGCCGCCTGGACGAGCTCCGGGAAGAACGGGTTCTGGATGTCGGTGACGATCAGCCCGAGCGTGCTCGTGCGCTTCATCCGCAGCGAACGGGCGACGCCTGACGGGCGATAGTCGGCGGCCTCCGCGGCCGCCAGCACGGCTGCGGCCGTCGCCGGCTTGGGATTGCCGATGCCGGCCAGGACACGGCTCACCGTCGCCGTCGAGACACCGGCGAGCTCCGCCACGTCGCGGATCGTGGCGGGAGGCCGGCGATCGGTCATCCCGGAACCCCCGGAGAGACCCGAACGCCCATGCCGCCTCCGATCTCATGTGCCTGGGCGACCGAACCCTCGCGGGCGGCCGTCCATGGTCCCGTAATCGATTGCACACGGTACTGGAGCCCAGTGGCGCCGTCAAGATCGCCCCGGTTCAATCCTGCTGCCTCACTCGTCGGCCGCCTCGCAATCTGAGCGTCCCCAATCGGGGTCATGACCGGTCCGCGGCGAGGGGCGCTGTCTTCGGCTCGCCCCATGCGTCAGTTACCCACTTGACTGCGGTGGTGGCGATGGTCAAGATAGCGTGTAATCGATTGCGGGCGGATCCCGGCTTCTGTTCGTCCTGGCCACAGATTGCGTTGTGGGGGATTGATCCGAGCCGGGACGACCATGGCCGGATCGGGTGCGAAAGGAGGCCGTCGCGCACTTGAGCGTGCGGACCGCGCACGGACAAGATCGGGTGGCGTTCGGCCACGCCGGACCGAGGTTCAACGGCGTTCACGAATGGGTGTCGGGGCCTCAATGGAGGAGTCGTAGATGAGACTGTCAAAATGGGCGATCGGGCTGTCAGCGGTTGCACTGGTGGCGACCGCGTGTTCGACGTCCGCCACACCCGCGCCGAGCGGTGGCGGGTCGAGCGATCGAGCGGGCATCAGCATTGAGGTCGTGACCCACGGCCAGGCCTCCGATCCGTTCTGGTCGATCTTCAAGAACGGCGTCGACCAGGGCGGCAAGGACATGGGCGTGAGCGTCAACTACAGCGCCCCCGACACGTTTGACATGGTGAAGATGGGCCAGCTGATCGACGCCGCCTGCGCCAAGCAGCCGTCCGGCCTCGTCATCTCGCTTCCGGACGCCACGGCGCTCGGGCCAAGCGTCACGAAGTGCATCACCTCGGGCATCCCCGTGATCTCCGCCAACTCCGGCTCCGATTCCTACAAGGCGCTCGGGATCCTGGCCCACGTTGGGCAGGATGAGGCGCAAGCGGGCAAGGCAGCCGGCGAGCGCATGGCGGCTGCCGGCGGCAAGAACGCGATCTGCGTCAACCAGGAAGTCGGCAACGCCGGCCTGGACGCCCGCTGCAACGGCTTCGCCGACGGGTTCGCCCCCGGCACGTCCACCGTCCTCCAGGTCGACCTGAAGGATCCGACGACCGCCCAGCAGAAGATCGCCGCGGCCCTCACGGCCGACCCCACGATCGACACCGTGATGGCCCTCGGACCGACCGGCTCGACGCCGACGATCGCCGCCCTGAAGCAGATGGGCAACACCTCGATCAACGTCGGCACGTTCGACCTTTCGCAGGACGTCCTGGCCGCGATCTCCGACGGCTCCATGCTGTTCGCGATCGACCAGCAGCAGTACCTCCAGGGGTATCTGCCGATCACGTTCCTGACCCTGTACAAGCTCTACGGCCTCATGCCCGGCGGCGGTGAGCCCATCGCGACCGGCCCGGGCTTTGTGACCAAGGACAACGTCGCAACAGTGCAGGCAAACACGGGTACCACCCGTTAGCCTTACGCGTAACCGAACCGTCAGGGCCGCCCGATCCGGGCGGCCCTGGCCGTAGCGCTGAGGGACGCCCATGACGTCGGTCGACGGCACTGCCTCCGAGGCCCAGCGGCTACGCCGCGCGAGTCCGGTTCGCCAGCTGCTGACGAGGCCCGAGTTCGGGTCGATCGTCGGGGCGATCCTCATCTTCGTGGTCTTCTGGTCCCTGACCGGCTTCACCGTCGGCAAGGGCTTCATGTCCTGGCAGGGCTTCGCGGCCTACATCGAGGTCGCGGCCCAGGTCGGCATCCTGGGTGCCACCGTCGCGCTCCTGATGATCGCGGGTGAGTTCGACCTGTCGATCGGCTCGATGGTCGGCGCAGCCGGGCTCATCCTCGGCCTGTCGATCACCCAGTTCGGCCTGCCGTTGTGGCTCGGGCTCATCATCACCTTCGCCTTCGCCCTGGCCGTCGGCGCTGCGAATGGCTACATCGTGGTCCGGACCGGCCTCCCGTCGTTCATCGTGACCCTCGGCTCCCTGTACATGCTGCGGGGCGCGGGCCTGGCCCTGACGAGGCTGGTGTCGAACGGCCAGACCATCGTCAGCGGGGTTGGCACGGCGGCCGCGGATGACCCCATCTCGAAGCTGTTCAATGCCGTCCTGTTCACGGTCGAGGGCGGCGACTTCAAGGTCGAGCTCCTGTGGTGGCTCGCCGTCGTCGGTGTCTCGACCTGGATCCTGCTGCGGACGAGGTTCGGCAACTGGATCTTCGCGGTCGGCGGCAACAAGGACGCGTCGCGGAACATCGGCGTTCCCGTGAACCGCGTGAAGATCCTGCTGTTCATGGCGACCGCGGCGTCGGCCGCGCTGTTTGCCTGCATCCAGGTCCTGAGCGTCGGAAATGCCGACGTCCTGCGCGGCACCGGCAAGGAGTTCGAGGCGATCATCACGGCCGTCATCGGCGGCACGCTGCTGACCGGCGGCTATGGCTCGGCGCTCGGCTCCGCCTTCGGCGCCTTCATCCTCGGCGTCACCCAGCTCGGCATCTTCTTCGTGCCCGGGTTCAACTCCGACTGGTACGCCTTCGTCCTCGGTACGCTCCTGCTGGTCGCTGCACTGGTGAACAACTTCATCCTGCGCCGCGCCTCGGGAGCCCGATCATGACGACCGAACAGACAACCATGACCGCGTCCGAGGCTGCGAGCTCGGATGTTCCCGTGCTCGAGGCGCGCGGCGTGTCGAAGTTCTTCGGCCGCGTCATCGCCCTCAAGGACGTGTCACTGTCGGTCAAGGCCGGCGAGGTGAACTGCCTGCTGGGTGATAACGGCGCCGGCAAGTCGAGCCTGATCAAGACCCTGTCCGGCGTTCACAGCCCGGACGAAGGCTCCCTGTTCATGGACGACAAGCCGATCACGCTGTCATCACCCCGCGACGCCCAGAGCCGCGGGATCGCGACCGTGTTCCAGGACCTCGCGGTTCTGCCGCTGATGAGCATCTCCCGGAACTTCTTCCTGGGCAACGAGCCGACCAAGGGCAGAGGCCCATTTCGACGGTTCGACATGGGCTACGCGGACCGGATCTCTCGCGAGCACATGCACGAGATCGGGATCGATGTGCGTGACACCGCCCAGCTGGTGGGAACGCTGTCCGGCGGTGAGCGCCAGACCTTGGCCATCGCGCGCGCCGAGTACTTCGGCGCCCGCGTCCTCATCCTCGACGAGCCGACATCGGCGCTCGGGGTCAAGCAGGCGGCGATCGTGCTGCGGCATATCGTCCGGGCGAGGTCGCATGGCCTCGCGGTCATCTTCATCACCCACAACGTGCAGCACGCGCTGCCGGTGGGGGACAAGTTCACGATCCTGAGCCACGGCGAGAGCCTCGGCGTGTTCAAGCGGGGCGAGGTGGGCATGAGCGAGCTGCTCGGCCTGATGGGCGGCGGCGACGAGCTGGACGATCTGTCCCGCGAGCTCGACGAGCTCCAGGAATCGACCTCGGCCGGCGATCCGTCCCCGCAGCCTCCGGCCTGACCGGGCAGTGCATCGGCGCCCTCGCCCTCGGCCTGGCCGGGACGACGGCACAGGGTCACTGCGCCGTCCAGCCTCCGTCCACCGATAGCACCGTGCCCGTCACCAGACCGGCGGCGGGTGACGCAAGGTAGAGGACGGCCGCTGCGACGTCGTCCGGCGTACCGATGCGACCCACCGGGATCCGGGCGAGGACGCCTCGCCGGAACTCGGGATCGTCGAGGCGTTCCGCCGTTCCCGGCGTGTAGATCCAGGTCGGCGCGACCGCATTGACCGTCACGCCGCGTGCGCCCCACTCCATCGCGAGCGCTCGCACCAGGCCGTTCACGCCCGCCTTGGTCGCGCAGTACACGGCCGAGCCCGGCAGCCCGACCAGGCTCGCCTGCGAGCTGATCATGATGACCCGTCCGTACCCACGATCCAGCATGTGGCGCGCGACCGACTGCGTCGTGAAGAAGGTGCCCTTGAGGTTGACCTCGACCAGGGTGTCCCAGTCCGACTCGGTGACGTCGAGGGGATCGTGCTCGGCCCCGATCCCGGCGTTGTTGACCAGGATGTCCAGGCGACCCAGCCCGGCGACCGCGTGGTCGATCGCCCGGCGCGTGCCGGCGATGTCACGGACGTCCATGACCAGGGGCCGGATGGTGAGGCCGCCGGTGTCCTGTGCGAAGTCCTCCGGGCGGCGCACGCCGGCCAGGACCACGGCGCCGGCCTGCGCCAGAGAGCGGGCAAGGTCGCGCCCGATGCCGCGCGACGCACCGGTCACCAGCGCGACCTGGCCGGTCAGGCTGAGCAGCGGCTCCATGTGCATCTCTCCTGTTTCGCTCGGGCCGGGTTTCATGTGCTCTCCACCGGCGGTGCAGCCGTGCTCCCGCGGATCACGAGCCTGCAGGGCAATTCGATGATGGCTGGCTCGTCGTCCGGCGTTCCGCGATCCGAACCCGCGAGTGCGGCAACGATCCGCTCCACCGCCCACGTGGCCATCTCGGCGATGGGCTGGGCGACCGTGGTCAGCGGCGGCTCGACCATCCGGGCCAGCGGGACGTCGTCGAACCCGATCACGCTCAGGTCGCGGGGGACATGCAGCCCGGCGTTGCGAGCGGCCTTGAGCGCGCCCGCCGCCACCAGGTCGTTGTAGCAGATGACGGCGGTTGGCCGGGGGGTTCGCGACAGCAGCTCCGCAACGGCCCGCTCGCCCGACTCGAAGTCGCCGTCGCAATGGGCGACCGCGAGCTCCTCATCGGCGATCCCGGCGGCCGAGAGGGCGTCCAGGACGCCGCGGTGGCGATCCGGCGCCGCCGCGCTGTGAGCCGGCCCCGTCACCTCGGCGAGCCGGCGGTGGCCGAGCGAGATCAAGTGCCCGGCGGCAGCGCGAGCACCATCGCGACTCGCGGACAGGATGGCCGGGAGCGCCACACCGATGGCGCGACAGGAGACGAGGACGACCTCGACCGGCGCCCGAACCAGCCAGTCCACGTGACGCTCGGTGATGCCCCAGGAGGCAACGAGGATCCCGTCGACCCGGCGCTCCGCGAGCAGCTCGAGGTAGCCGGCCTCGCGCTGGCTGTCTCCGGCACCATTGGCCAGGACGACCGTGTAGCCATGCGCCTGCGCCGCTGCTTCCACGGCCCGCGTCAGCTCCGCGTAGAAGGGCTGGGCGAGATCGGTCATCGCCAGGCCCAGCGTGTGCGTCCGGTTCCGGGCGAGGGCACGCGCCGGGCCGGACGGCCGGTACCCCAGCGCCGTGACGGCCTCGAGCACCCGTTGCCGGGTCTCGGGGCGGACGAGCTTGGCATTCGTCAGCACGCGTGAGACGGTCGCGATCGAAACGCCGGCGTGGGCCGCGACAACCTCCATCGTCACCGGCGGCCGGCCCGATCGGAGCACGCGCGTCCGACGCCGCCGAGATTGGGTCTTGCCGTCCGCGCTGTATTCGATTACATTTCCCATCAACACCAAGTGTAAGCGCTTACCCCGCCCCTGTCGATCGGCAGGTCGACACGATGTCGATCAGTGATCCGACACGTTGTCGATCCATAGTTCGACAGTCTCGACGGGTTCCGCGCCGGCATACCTGCACGTGAGCGGAGGGGCCCAGTGAGCACGGTTCGCCTGACGGTCGGACAGGCCATCGTCAAGTTCATGGCACAGCAGTACGTCGAGCGCGACGGCGTCCAAATCCGGTTCATCGCCGGGGTCTGGGGCATCTTCGGCCACGGGAACGTCGCCGGGCTTGGGCAGGCCCTCGAGGAGCTGGGTGACGAGTGCGCGATGCCGTACTACCGGCCCCAGAACGAGCAGGCGCAGGTCCACCTGGCGTCGGCCTATGCCAAGCACAAGAATCGGCTGCAGACATTCGCCTGCATCAGCTCCATCGGGCCGGGCGCGACCAACATGATCACCGGCGCCGCCCAGGCCACCGTGAACCGGCTCCCGGTCCTGCTGTTCCCGTCGGACTACTTTGCCAATCGCCTGCCGGACCCGGTCCTCCAGCAGATCGAGCACCCGATCGAGCACGACGTGTCGGCGTCCGACGCGTTCCGGCCGGTGTCCCGCTACTTCGACCGGATCTCGCGCCCCGAGCAGCTGCTCTCGAGCCTGCCCGAGGCGTTCCGCGTGCTCACCGACCCGGCGGAGACCGGCGCGGTCACGATCTCGCTGCCGGAGGATGTCCAGTCCGAGGCCTACGACTGGCCGGAGCGGTTCTTCGAGCGACGCGTGTGGCGCGTTCGCCGGCCGCAGCCGGAGCCGGAGGTCGTGGCTGAGGTCGCGAGGCTGGTGCAGGCCGCGAAGCACCCGCTCGTCGTCGCCGGCGGCGGGGCGATCTACTCGAGCGCCGAGGCGGCCCTCGACGCGTTTGCGACCACGTTCGGGATCCCGGTCTGCGAGACGCAGGCGGGCAAGGGCGTGCTGCCCTGGAACCATCCGATGAACGTCGGGCCCGTGGGCGCCAACGGTGGCCTGGCCGCGAACCGGCTGGCCCGGGATGCCGACCTCGTCATCTCGATCGGGAGCCGCCTGGGCGACTTCGTGACCGGGTCCAAGACGATCTTCCAGAACCCGGACGTGACGGTCGTCGGGATCAACGTCAATGGGTTCGATTCGATCAAGCTGCGCGCTGTGCCGATGGTCGCGGACGCACGCGAAGCGCTGACGGCGCTCAGCGCGTCCCTGCAGGCGAGCGGTTACGCGGGCACGGATGCCGGCTACCGGGACCGGATCCGCGCCCTGAAGGTGGAGTGGGACGCGCGTGTCGACTACCACCGGACGCCCAACGGCGAGACCGCCGACCTCGCGCAGCCAGAGGTGATCGGCATCGTCAACGATGCGGTCGGCGGGCACGCCACCGTGGTCTGCGCGGCCGGCAGCCTGCCCGGGGACCTGCTCAAGCTGTGGCGGCCCGAGGACAGCAAGGCCTACCACCTCGAGTACGGCTACTCGTGCATGGGCTACGAGATCCCCGCAGGGCTGGGCGTCAAGATGGCGGAGCCGGAGCGGGAGGTGGTCGTCACGATCGGCGACGGGACCTACCTGATGCTCAACTCCGAGATCGTGACCGCGGTCGCAGAGGGACTCGCGATCACCATCGTGGTGTTCGACAACCACGGCTACCAGTGCATCAGGGACCTCGCCCTGAGCGTCGGCGTTCCGCAGTTCGGCAATGAGCTGCGTTTCCGGGAATCGGGAACCGGGCGGTTGACCGGCGGCTACATCCCGGTGGACTTCGCCAGGCATGCCGAGGCGATGGGGGCGATCGGGGTCACCGCGCGAACAGAGCAGGAGATCCGCGACGCGATCGCCGCCGCCCGGACCGCGAACCGGCCGACCGTCATCCATGTCTACGTCTCGCCCGACAAGCGTGCGCCCGGATACGAGGGCTGGTGGGACGTGCCGCCTGCCGGGGTGAGCTCGTCGGACGCGGTCACGGCGGCACGCGCCAGGTACGAGCAGGCCGTGACGCTCCAGCGCGAGGAGATGGCGTGAGGATCGCGACAGCCGTCGTCAACTGGAACAACCCGGACATCCCCGATGTCTTCCCGTGGATTCCCTACGGGGAGGCCATGGACCACTTCGTCGAGGCCGGGTATGACGCCACCGAGTGGGGACCGTCGATGCCGACGGATCCGGAGGTGCTCGGGCGAGAGCTGCGGAGTCGCGGCCTCGACCTGGTCGGCGCCTTCGTGGGCCTCGGCTTTCGTGACGCGGACAAGCGGGACAGCGAGATCGAGCGGGCCCTGGACATCGCCCGGTTCCTGGCCGCGAACGGCGGCACGCGGCTGATCGCGGCCGAGGCCGGCGACGACCGGCGCCGGGGCGAGGCCGGTCACGTGGACGAGTCGCGGGGTCTCAGCGACGAGCAGTGGCGGAACCTCGCGGACGGCCTCAACGAGCTCGGGCGTCGCCTCCAGCCGTTCGGGATGGAGCTCGTGTTCCACAACCATGTCGGCACCTTCGTGGAGACCCCGGCGGAGACCGCGCGTCTCCTCGACGAGACGGATCCGGCCCTGGTGGGCTGGTGCCTCGACATCGGACACCTGGCCTACGGCGGTGGAGCCGCGATCGACATGCTGCCCGGGTATGCAGAACGGGTGAAGCACGTCCACATCAAGGACGTGGACGGCGAGGTCCTGGCGATCGCAAAGGCCGAGGGCTGGAGCTTCGGGCGGGCGCTGGCCCGGTACATCTTCCCGCCGCTCGGGGAGGGGATCGCCCGCATCCCCGAGGTGGTTGCGGCGCTCCAGGCCGTGGGCTATGACGGCTGGTACGTCATCGAGCAGGACACGGCACCCGCCGACCCCACCGCGACGGCGCGCGCGAACCGCGTGTACCTCGAGCGGCTGCTGGCCGTCGGGGCTGCCGCTCGGTGAGCGGGCCGGTCGGCCCCGACGACGCCGCCGCTGCGGGCGGCACCGCGGACCTCGAGGCGATCGCCCGGCGCGGGCGCCTGCTGGTGATCGAGAGCGTTGCCACTGCCGGTGCCGGTCACGTGGGCGGTCCGCTGTCGGCCATGGACCTCCTGGTCGCGCTCTACTTCCGCGTCATGCGGATCGACCCCGAGCGGCCGGGCTGGCCGGAGCGCGATCGGTTCATCCTGTCCAAGGGCCACAGCGCGATCGGGCTGTACGTGGCGATGGCCCTTCGCGGCTACCTCCCGGTCGACGAGCTTCGGACCTTCGATGCGGCGGGGTCGCGGCTCCAGGGGCATCCCGACATGACCCGGCTTCCCGGGCTGGATGCGTCGACCGGCTCGCTGGGCCAGGGCCTGTCCATCGGCGTCGGGATGGCCATGGGCGCGAAGCGCCTGGGCCTCGACAGCCACACGTGGGTGTTGCTCGGCGACGGCGAGATGCAGGAGGGCCAGAACTGGGAGGCCATCCCGGTGGCCGCGAAGTACGGCCTGGGCAACCTCACCGCGATCGTCGATCGCAACGGCATGCAGCAGTACGGCTGGCCGCTGCGGCCGGGCGAGCGCCACCGCGGGGACCGGCGCGACCCCTTCGGGGAGGCGGCGGTGCGGCAGGCGTTCGAGGCCTTCGGCTGGCGCGTCCTCGAGATCGACGGACACGACTTCGACCAGATCCTGGCCGCCTGCGCCGACGCTGGTGCCGCGGCCGGCGGTGACGTGCCGACGGCGATCCTCGCCCGGACCGTCAAGGGCCGGGGCGTCAGCTTCACCGAGGGCCGCTTCGATTGGCACAGCCGCGTTGCCACGGCCGAGGACGTCCGCACTGTGCGTGCCGAGCTCGGGGAGCGCTTGCCGTGACCAGGGCGCTGCGCGACGTCTGGGCGGACACGCTGATCGAGCTCGCGGCCGGCGATCCGCGGCTCCTCGTGCTCGACGGCGACGTCGGGACCTCGACGCGGGCGGACCGGTTCGCCGACGCCCACCCCGACCGCTTCTACGAGATGGGCATCGCCGAGCAGGGGATGGTCGGCACCGCCGCGGGCCTCGCGCTGATGGGGTTCGTGCCCTGGCTGTCATCGTTCACCGTGTTCTTCACGCATCGCGCCGCGGACCAGGTGCGGATGGCCGTCGCCCAGACCAACGCCAACGTCAAGATCGGCGCCGGGTACTCGGGCGTCCAGACGGGCTTCACCGGCAAGACCCATCTCGACGTCCAGGACCTCGCGATCATGCGCGCGATGCCCGGCATGACGGTGCTGGCGCCGGGCGATGCGAGCGAGTGCGCGGCCATGACCCGCTGGGCCACCGCGACGCCGGGTCCCGTGTACCTGCGGCTGGGGCGGGAGGGTGGCCCCGACATCGTCGGTGACGACTACGTGTTCGAGCCCGGCCGGGTGCTCCGGCTGCGGGAGGGCGGGGACGTCCTGCTCGTCTCGACCGGTCAGCAGAGCGCCCGGACCCTCGCGGCCGCCGAGCTGCTCGCGACCGACGGCATCGAGGCGGGCGTCCTCCACGTCCCGTGCCTCAAGCCGGTCGATGCGGCGGCGATCGCTCGGGCGGCGGCAGCCGTGCCCCTCGTCGTCACGACCGAGGAGCACACCGTCATCGGCGGCCTGGGCAGCCTCGTCGCCGGGATCGTCACGGGGTCCGTCCCGCGTCGCGTGGAGATGATCGGGATCAACGATGAATGGGGCGAGTCTGCCCCCAATCAGTGGCTGCTCGACAAGTTCGGCCTCACGCCGGACCGGGTGGCCGACAGGGTTCGACAGGTGCTTGCCGCGTCCGCTTCTGCTTCCGCCTGACCGCGCATGCCCAAGGAGATTCGATGAGCAACTTCAAGCCGCGGGACCCTGGCAGCATCGGGGTCGCGTTCCTCGGTGCCGGCCGGATGGGCCAGACGCACGTTCGCAACATGGCGGCGATCCCCAACGCCCGGACCATCGTGGTGGCGGATCCCAACGCGGACAACGCCAGGGCCGGCATGGAGCTGGCACGCGCGCAGCGCGCGTCGACGGACCCGGTCGAGGCGATCCTCGACCCGGAGGTCGAAGCGGTCGTCATCTCCACGCCCACCGACACCCATGCGCCGCTGATCGAGACGGCGCTTCGCGCCGGCAAGGCGGTGTGGAGCGAGAAGCCGATCGCACAGGAGCTCGCCGCGACCAGGCGGATCGTGGACCTGTGGCGGGAGGTGGACATCCCGGTCCAGCTCGGGTTCATGCGCCGGTTCGACCCCGGTTACGCGCGCGCCAAGGAGCTGATCGACAGGGGTGAGCTGGGCCGCATCGAGCAGTTCCGTGCGCTGTCCCGCGACACCTTTCCGCCGCCCGTCGAGTACCTCCGCTCATGCGGCGGCTCGTTCCTCGACATGTCGGTCCACGACCTTGACCTCGCCCGGTTCCTGGTTGGCGAGGTGGAGGAGGTCCACGCCTGGGCCTCCGTCCTGTTCGACGATCGCTTCGCACAGGCCGACGACTGGGACACGTCGCTGACCGTCCTCAAGTTCCGCAACGGTGCGCTGGGCGTCCTCGAGACGTCGCGGCATTCCGCGTGGGGCTACGACATCCGGACCGAGGTCGCCGGCGCCAAGGCGAAGGTCGTGATCGACGGTGCGCAGAAGACGCCGGCGACCGTGTCCCGCGACTTCGGCTGGGAGGGCGACCTGTACGAGAGCTTTCCGGACCGGTTCGAGATCGCCTACCGACGCGAGCTCGAGGCGTTCTTCGAGAACCTCGGCGCGGGCCGCCCGGTCACGCCGGGTCCGGACGAGGCGCTCGAGACGCTCCGGCTGGCGGTCGCGGCCACGATGTCGTGGCGCGAGAACCGCGCGGTCCGGCTGGACGAGCTCGCGGACTGAGGCGCGTCGGCGCCCTGCGCCGTCGCCGGGGAGGATGGCCGCCCAGGCGGCTCAGGTAGCGGCGCCCCGGACCGTGCCCGGCGCCGCCGCGACCTGCCCGGTCGCTGGGGATCCTTCAGCTTCCGGAGACCTTGACCACCCTGCCGGTCGCCACGCTCTCGGCGGCGGCGTTGGCCAGGACCAGCGCGGCCCGGCCGTCGGCGAAGCCCACGGACGGATCGCGGCCCTCGTCGATCGCGGCGACGAACTCGGCGAACTCCGCCTTGTACGCCGGCATGTAGCGCTCGAGGAAGAAGTTGAGCGCCGGGCCGGCGGCCGCCGTCTCCGTCGCGTTGGAGGCGCGAACCGCGGTGGCGGTGAGGTTGTCGGCATCGAGCGCGCCGAGATCGCCGAACGCCTCGAGCCGCTGGTCGTAGCCATACGCGCACGAGCGGCTGTTGATGATCGTGCACAGGGCGCCCGACGTCGCGCGCATCACGATGACCGCCTGGGCGTGGTCGGCCGCATCCCGGAACGCCGCGAAGCCGTTGTCGGACCCCATCGCCTGGACCTCGGCGATCTCGCCCAGCTGGAACCGGGCCATGTCGAAGTCGTGGATCGTCATGTCGCGGAACATCCCGCCCGAGATCCCGAGGTACGCGGCGGGGGGCGGCTCCGGGTCTCGGCTCGTGATGCGCAGGGCCCGGATGGTCCCGATCTCGCCTCCCTGAACGCGCGTCCTGACCTCGCGGAACGTGGGATCGAAACGCCGGTTGAAGCCGAGCATGACGAGCGGCTTCAGCGGCTCGATGTCGCGCCAGACGGCGTCGATCCTGTCCAGGTCGAGGTCGATCGGCTTCTCGCACAGGATCTTCTTCCCCGCCAGGGCGGATCGCCGGATCAGGTCGATGTGCGTCGGGGTGGCGGAGGCGATCAGGACTGCGTCCACCGAGGGATCGTCGAGCGCGGCCTGCGGGTCGCCCCCGGACCGGGCGCCGAGCTGGTTGGCGAGGGCGCTCGCGGCAGGCTCGATCGGGTCGCAGACCCAGGCGAGCTCGGCGTCGCCGTGCTCGGTGATCGAACGGGCATGGACCTGGCCGATGCGGCCGGCCCCGAACAATGCGACGCGGAGCATGAGTGCCTCCCCAGCGGAGCGTACAGACCGGGATTTCGACGTCGGCGCGGCTTGATCGGCGGGGTCTGGCCGGTACATCCCGGGCGCCCCGGGCGGCCCGGCGACTTGCGCGCGTAACCGATTACATAGTAGGGTGTCAGGCGTGCCGGCGCAACGCCGAGCGCATCGGATCGAGGCCCCAGCCACCCCCTCTGCCGCGCCCCGAAAGGAACCCGACATGGCCACGCCCATGTTCCCGCTCGCGGTCACCAGCGAGATGCTGTTCCTCGACCTCCCGTACCTGGATCGCGTTCGACGGATCAAGGAGCTGGGCTTCCAGGTCGAGATGTGGGACTGGACCCAGAAGGACCTGCACGCGGTTGCCGAGATCGGCGCCACCTGGTCGACGATGACGGGCTACGTCCACGGCGACCTGTACGACCGGGAGGGTGGCGAGGAGCTGCTGCGCACCGCGGCGCTCGCGACCGAGGCCGCCAAGGTCATCGGCTGCCCGCGGCTCGTGGTCCACGGCGCGGAGCTCGACGGCACCCGCAACGGGCTGCCGTTCCGGCCCCAGGCGGTGACCACCGGGCAGATGTGGCTCAACGCCTATCGCACCCTCGACAGGCTCGCCGACCTGGGCGAGGCGAACGGGGTGGTGTTCTGCCTCGAGAACCTCAACCTCGTCACCGATCACCCGGGCGTGCCGTTCGGGCGGGCGGAGGACACGATGACCCTGGTGGGGACGCTCGACCGGCCGGGCGTGCGAATGATGCTCGACCTCTACCATGCCCAGATCGGAGAGGGGAACCTGATCGAGCTCGTTCGTCAGGCCGGCCCGCTGATCGGCGAGATCCAGGTCGCGGACGTGCCCGGGCGGATGGAGCCCGGCACCGGCGAGGTCAACTGGCCCGTGGTGGCCCGAGCGCTCGAGGAGATGGGATATCGCGGCGTCGTCGGGCTGGAGTCGTTCGCGAGCGGCGACGACGAGGTCGCGCTGGAGCGCTTCCGGGCGGCGTTCAGCCGCGACTGACAGAATTGGGGTGTCCCGGCACGCACCGGTGACCGCGCCGAGCCGGCCGCGCCGAGCCGGCCGCGCCCAGCAGGTCCACGCAGTGGAGGCGACGCATGGCTGACCTTGCCGCTCTGACCCAGGCCATCGAGGCGGGCAATCGAGCCGTCGCCGTGGAGACCACGCGCGCGGCACTCGACGAGGGGACCGATCCGCGCGTGGTCCTCGGGGCGATGACGGCGGCGATGGACGCGGTCGGGGGGCGGTTCCAGAACGGGGAGATCTACGTCCCGGAGATGCTGATCGCCGCGCGCGCGATGAAGGAGGCGCTCGTCGTGCTCGAGCCGGTCCTCGTCGAGGCGGGCGTCAAGCCCGAGTTCACCGCGGTCATCGGGACGATATCGGGCGACCTGCACGACATCGGCAAGAACCTGGTCGGGATGATGTGGAAGGGCGCCGGGTTCGAAGTCGTCGACCTCGGGGTGAACGTCAGCGCCGCGCAGTTCGTGGAGGCGGCCAGGGAGCACGATGCCGATGTCATCGGGGTGTCGGCCCTGCTGACGACGACGATGTCGGGCATGCGCGGGGTGGTGGAAGCGGTGCGCGAGGCCGGGCTCCGGGCTCGGGTCGTCGTGGGCGGAGCGCCGATCACGCCCGAATATGCAGCCGAGATCGGTGCCGACGGCCAGGCGCCCGACGCCGGATCGGCTGTGGAGCTCGTTCGCCGCCTCATCGCGTGAGCGCGGCCGGCCCTCCGCGCGCCGGGGGTCGGTCCACCGGCACCCGCGGCCGCCGAGGCGGTCATCCATTCGCGTGCCGCGGCGCTTGTCCTGCTCGCGCTGCTGACCCTGATCTGGGGCGTCCACTGGGTCGTCGTCAAGACCGGGATCCAGTACATGCCGCCGTTGACCTATGCGTCGCTGCGAGTTGGATCCGCCCTGCTGACGATGGTGGGTCTGCTGGCGGTCACGGGGCGGCTTCGGCGGCCGGATCGCGCGAACGTCCCGATCATGGCCTCGGTCGGGCTGGGTCAGATCGGGGCAGGTGTCGCGATCCAGGTCCTCGCGCTCCAGGTGGTGTCGGCGGGCCGGTCGTCGGTGCTGCTGTACACGATGCCCCTGTGGGTGGCGCTGCTGCTCGCGGTCGTGTTCCGGGTCCGCCCGCGGCGCAACGAGCTGGTGGGCCTGGTGCTGGGGATCGGCGGGCTCGCGGCGCTGCTCAACCCGGCGGTCATCGACTGGCAGTCGGTCGGGGAGCTGCTGGGGACCTTCGGGCTGCTGCTCAACGCGGTGATCTGGGCCGCGGTCACGATCCACGTCCGCCGCCATCGCTGGACGCAGTCGCCGCTCGAGCTCCAGCCGTGGATGCTGCTGATCGCGCTCGTGCCGCTCGTCGTGCTGGCGCTGGTCCTTGAGCCCGGCCGCGCGATCCGCTGGGAGCCGATCACCATCGGGATCCTGCTGTACAGCGGCCCATTGGCCACCGCGCTGGGGTTCTGGGCGAGCCAGGCGATCACGCGCTCACTCGGCGCGCAGGCGTCCGGGACGGGGTTCCTCGCGACGCCAGTGGTCGGCCTGGCCTCCGGCGCGCTGCTGCTCAACGAGTCGCTGGGTCTTGCCGACGTGCTCGGGTTCGTCCTGATCCTGGCCGGGATCGGCGTCACGACGCTGCTACCCTCCCGTGATCCGGGGACGGCGGTTGCGTCCCAGCTCGCCGACCCGGAGGCGTCAGCTACGTCCTGAGCTTCGCGTACATCGGGATCTACTGGAACAACCACCACCACCTGCTCCAGGCAGCAAAGGTCGTCGACGGGCGAGTCCTGTGGTCGAACCTGCACCTGCTGTTCTGGCTGTCGCTGTTCCCGTTCGCCACCGGCTGGATCGGCGAGAACGACTTCGCCACGCTCCCGGTGGCGCTGTACGGCGTCATCCTGATGTTCGCCGCGCTCGCGTTCTTCATCCTCGTCCGGGCGCTGATCGCCACGCCCGGCCAGAACGAGACACTCGCCGCGGCCATCGGGAGCGACACGAAGGGCAAGGTCTCGCCACTGCTGTACGCGATCGCGATCCCGATCGCGTTTGTGGCGCCCCTGGTGGCGTTCGGGATCTACGTGGCGGTGGCGCTCATCTGGTTCGTACCGGACCAACGGATCGAGCGCGCGCTGGGCCGCTGATCCCGGCCGATCATCGTCCGCGCCGGGACCGCTCACCGGGCGCGCCGGAAGTCACTCCTGTTTGTGATGAGGCTCCGCGCATCGGCGGCCTCGAATTGCCCGGACGCGCCGGGAGGGCGCATCGCTCGCTGGGCGCCGGTTCCGTCAATGGCGCGCGCGGAGGACGAGGAGCGATCCCAGGTACGAGACGGCCATGACGACGGCCACCAGCGCGTATGGCTGCCAGTCGCCTCCGGACGCATCGGCGATGACGAATGCCGCGAGCACGACGATGGCGCTCAAGCCGAGGGCGTACGCGCTGGCCTCGACGTTGATGTGCTCCCAGCGTTCGTCGACCGGTCGTCCCGCGAGGACGCTCATGGTCTCGCTGCGCCGGCTGAGGACGGTGACCAGGATCGACCACGCGAGGATGATCGCGACGGAGACACCCGCGCGGAATGGTGATCCGCCACCGGCAAGCTCGGCGATACCGAACGCGACGGCGATCACCGCGCCGGACACCAGGACCGGGGCCCTACGCATGCTCTTCATGAAAGACCTCCTCCACTGCTCGCTCGAAAAACCGTCCGATGGCGATCGCGAGCGGGAGCGACGGCAGGTACCGTCCGGTCTCGATCGAGTTGATCGTCTGGCGGGAGACGGACAGGCGTGTCGCGAGATCGCCCTGGCTCAGGTTGCGAGCCTCGCGTAGCTTCCGCACCTCGTTCTGCACGCTGTAAAGGTAACTTGACAGTCACGGGCTGTCAAGCAAGCTTGTCATGTCGACGTGTCAGGCGGGCCGGCGCTGGGTCGAGGCCGAATTCTCGCCGAGAACGATGGCGGCGACGTGCAGCTCGGCGGCGATCCTGCCACCTACCGATCCCTTGCGTCGTAACGGGTGACTTGCCACATCGCTCGCGTCGCGGCACGGTCGCTGGTCGCCTCGTCGTGCGTCGGCACGCTCCGTGGCGGCTCGACCCCATGCCGCCAGCTGGCCAGGAAACGATGGGGTGCGTCGTTGGCCAGAAGCTCTTGGCCTAACACGCATTGGACCGTTGCCTGGCCAACGAGCGGGGTCGTCGGAACGGTTACCACGCACGGCATCGTTCAGTGGCGGAGACGTGCCCCCGCGGCGCCGTTTGTACGCATCCAGCCGTTATGTGGCCGAGAGGGGAGTCGGGGCACCGGCTCCGACACAGGATTCGAGGCCTGCGGCCGTGAGGCTCGACGTGAGCGCCCGCGCCGGGTTCGCCGGTTCGCGAGGCCAGGCTCCCAGCCCGAAGGCGCTCAGGGCGCCGCGACGTGGTCCGCCCAGCGATGGGCCGGCTCGTAGCCCGGGATCCGGCGCCCACGATCGATCGACAGCAGCGTCTCGCGGCCTTCGACGGGACGGGTGAGCGGCACGTCCGGGAACACCTCGGCCATCAGGTCGGCGCTCGGGCTGCGGCATCACGGTGTCGGCGGCGGCGATGATGCACACCTCCGCGCCGGTCACCTCTGCCTCGAGCCCGAGGCGGCACGCCAGCGCGACATCGCGGCAGTCGACGTACCCCCACAGGTTCCAGCCCACCGCATCGGTGCCCTTGAGTGCTTCGAACGCCTGGCCGTCGTCCGCCAGGTCCGCGACGAGGCACAGGCCGTGGACGCTGCCATCGTGCTTCGCGTCCACGTTGAGGACGTCGTGGCCGTGCTCGCGTAGGTCGCGGACGACCCACCGACCGGCCTTGCCGCTGCCACCTGTGACGACGATGCGCATCGCGCTCTCCCGGCTCTACCACTGCGGTTCGTGATGAGTCTCGGCGCATCACGGCCGGCGGCCGTGCGTCGGCTCTCCCACACTGCGGTTCGTGATGAGTCTCGGCGCATCACCTGCGGAAGGCGCATCACCAGCCGAGGTGATCCTGGCCCGGACCGGGTCGTGCCGCTAGCCGCCCCATCGACGGCCCGTCCGGCTCTGGTCGCGATGGCCGGACGGCCACAGGATCAGGCCCTCGATTGGATGGAGGTGACGCAGATGTCAGGTTCGCGCCGGGCCGCGCGGGTGCTGGAGCTCGCGGTCCTCGCGTTTGTCGTCGGAACCATCGTGATGGGAGCGTGGATCGCCGGTCTCATCCTCGGCGTCGTCGAATCGCACCAGGTCGACGACACGATGATCCTGCTGCTCGTTCTCGGTCCGCAGGCGTTCACGCTCGGCGTCGGGATCGCCGCCGTGGTGTCACTTCGACGGAGCGGACCGTGGGGCCCGTTCCTCGGCGGGCTGTGGGCGGTGCTCGAGACGATCTTCGCCCTGCTGGCGGCGTCGCGGTTCCTGGTCCTCGCCTCGCGCGTCGTGCTCGACGGTTGGACCGCGACCTGGAGCGCCGCCGATGCGGGGTTCGTGTTCGCGCACCCGGGCGGCACCGAGCCCACCTACTGGACCGACCTGGGGGCCGTCGGGATGCTCGTGGTCGCGGTGATCGGGCTGATCGCCGCGGCGCGGCTCGCCGGGAGCTCGGACCGGGAGCCCCCGAGCATCGCGAGCACGACATCCGGGCTCGCCGACCCTCGGCGGTGATGCGGCGAGACTCATCGCGGCTGCAGGTGGTTCCAGGGAAGTGCGATGCGCCGAGCCTCATCGCAGACGGGGGTGGTTGTCGCCCGGAGTGATGCGCCGAGCCTCATCGCAGACGGGGGTGGTTGTCGGCGGGCGTAATCCGTCGCGCCTGTGGGACTCGCCTAGCGCCAGAGGTGGCCGTAGGAATGCTCGCCCACCAGGTGGCGGCCGGCGGCGAACCGCGCCAGCGCGTATGGCGAGATATCGGCGGTCACGGCCCGCCCGTCGAGGATCAGCTCCGCCATGCAGGCGCCGACCGCTGGCGCGGTCTTGAACCCGGTGCCCGAGAACCCGCACGCGACGTAGAAGCCCTCCGGCCCGACGCGGTCGAGGATCGGGTGCTGGTCCGGCGTGATCCCGTCCTGGCCGCCGTGCGCGGTCCGGTACGTGCCCTGTTCCATCCACGGGACGCGCGAGCAGACGCCATTGACGAGGGCATCCACGGTCGATTGCGGGAGCGGCTCCTCCGGACGGTCGGGTGAGCCGCCGACGATGTTGTCGGTCTCGAGCCCGACGAGCATGAGCTCGCGACCCTCGGGGCGGAAGTAGATGCCGGCGGCGTTGTCGATGACGACGGGAAAGTCAGGGGCACGACCCGACGGCAGCCCGAAGTAGGCGGTGGCGTGGCGCCACGAATCGACGGGCAGCTCGACGCCGACGGTGGCCGCGAGCGGTGCCGCCCAGGCCCCGGCGACATCGACCACGATGGGCGCTTCGAACCGTCCCTTGTCGGTATCGACGCCGATCACGCGGTCGCCATCGGTGACCACGCCGCTGACGAAGCAGCCGCCGATGTAGCTCGCGCCGAGTCGCCGGGCGGCCGCGAGGAACCCCGATGCCGTGCCGGTCGGATCGGCGTAGCCGGACTCGGGCTCGTGAGCCGCGATCGCGACATCGTCCACGCGGATGCCGGGCATCAGCGCCGCGACGTCGCCGGCGTCGATCGTGGTGGTCGGGATCCCCACGCCCTGGAGCATCAGCGACGTTGGCGCGCAGCGCATCGGCCATCGCCTCCGGAACGAGCTGGACGAAGCCGGTCCGGACGAAGCCGCAGTCGCCGTCGCCGACCATGTCGGCCCAGTCGCGGAAGTAGCGGTGCGACGCCCAGGCCAGCCGCGCCTCGCTCTCCATGTCGTAGTGCATCCGGACGAAGCCGGACGATCGGCCGGTGGCGCCGCCGGCGACGGTCGATCGCTCGACGATGAGCACGCGGACACCACGTCGCGCGAGGTGGAACGCGAGGCTTACGCCCTGGACGCCCGCTCCGACCACGATCACGTCCGCCGTCTGCGCCATGTTCCCGGGCCTCCACCTGCGCGCCCGGCCACCGAATACCGAGCCTCAGACGCCAGTCTGCCCAATTCGCGCACCCGAGACTTGCGCACCCGGGATCCGCGCACACGAAAAGAGGCCCGGGCCGTGCCGACCCGGGCCCCATCCGCCGACGCTCCTCCGAGCCGCCGGCGCGTGACGTTCGTCAGTTGATCAGGAAGGTCACCGATACCTGGATCGTGACGTCGGTCGAGCCGGCCATCACCGGCGTGGACGAGTCGGCAACGGCGGCACCGGCTGCGTACTCCCTGCCGTACCAGATCGGCGTGGACACGGACTCGCTCATCGATGCGACGCCCGTGATCCGCACGTTGACGCCGGCCGCGAGCGTGTCGGCCTTGGCCCTCGCGTCCTTGACCGCGGCCTCGCGGGCATTCGCCTCGGCGGCGGCCCGATCGGCGACGTCGAACGAGATCCCATCGACCGATGTGGCGCCGGCGGTGACGGCATCGTCGAGGACATCGGACATGACATCGAGCTTGCGCACCGTCACGGTCACGATGTTCCGGAGCTGGTAGCCGCGGATCTTGGGCGTCGCGTTCTGCGGGTAGTCGTACACCGGGCCGAGCGAGACCGAGGACGTCTGGATGTCCTTGTCGTCGATGCCCAGCTTCTTGATCGCGGCGATGACCTTGGTCATCGCGGCCGCAGCCGCATCGCGCGCCGCCTTCGCGGTCGACTTCTCGGTGACGACGCCGAGGCTGATCGTGGCCATGTCCGGGCTGACGACCACCTTGCCACTGCCGGTCACCGAGATCGTGTGCTCGGGGGGCGTGTCCGTGGCGCCCGGTACGACCGTCGAGCTGCGTCCGGGGACGAGCACGCTCGCAAGTGCGGGCCCGGCGAGCAGCCCGACGAGCAGGCCGCCGACGGCGGCGATGGTCACCCAGGTGCCGATGCGACGGCCCCATCGAGAGAGGATCGAGTCGTTCATGTCGGTGTTCCGTCCCCTGGTCATGTGCGGCGGCGCGTTGGGTCGCCGTCCGGTCCTTCAGGGTTCAGACGCCACGGAGGGCCGATCGGTTGCCTCGGGTGCACGTCGTCCGGGTATCGGCCGCCGCCGCGCCCGTGGCGCGCCCGGGCCGCGCGCCCCAGGCCAGGTGGCCACGAAACGACCTCATCGTTCGTATCTGCTTCGTTGCCACGTCGCCCGGGCCGCGCGCCGCGAAATGGATCGCCGTCCGTGCGGTTCGTGCGTGGACTCGGGACGCGCCACGTTGCGAGCCGGCCGCCTACCGATCACCTGCGTCGTTGGCCAGCAACACCTGGCCCAGTACGCACCCCATCGTTGCGTGGCCACGGAAACCGGCGACGACCCTGGTTACGACGCACCCCATCGTTCCGTGGCCGACTCCTCTGGCCGGCCCGCTCGATACGACGCACCGCATCGTTCCGTGGCCAGGTGCGACGCACGTGACGCACTGCCGCGACTGGCGCAGGTGACGCGCCGCGCCCGAGGCACGCCCGCACCGGCGGCCCGACGCACCGCCGCGCCCGCCGCCGCGCACCGCCGGCGCCCGGCGCAGGTGACGCG
>CAVTIN010000008.1:0-43884 GCA_963734895.1 uncultured Chloroflexia bacterium
GCAGCTGGAGGCGCCAGACTCCGAGCATCGCTCTGTCCCGGGCTCCTGTGCCTGCCTGGTCAGCCGGCGCCGAGCGTGGCACCTGCGGCCAGGCAGTCCTCCGCGAACCGCTCGAGCGCGCCGTCGTCGTCCGCGGACGCCCTGACCAGGGTCATGATCCGGTCCACCCCCGCATCCGCGTACCGGCGGAGCAGCTCGCGGCGGGGCGCCCCTTCGGGCTCCGAGTCATCGCGGCCGATGTTGACCGACAGCCGCAGCGTGGCCGGGTCGCGGCCGATCTCCTCGCACCGCGACGCGATCACAGGTCGCGCCTCGACGACCTCCTGCGGCGACAGCCAGTCGAGGTTGAGCTCGTCGGCGAACCTCGCCGCGAGCCGCCACGTCCGATTGGGGCCGTTGCCGCCGACCAGGATCGGGATCCGCGGCTCCTGGACGCCGCGCGGGACGTTGATCGCGTCGCGGATCGACGCCGTCGGACCCGAGTAGGTCGCCCGGCCGGGACCGAGCATCCGGGACGTGATCTCCAGCGCGTCCTCGAGCGCCTCCATCCGCGTCCGCAGCGGTGGGAACCCCCAGCCGTAGGCGATGTGCTCGTCGTCCTTCCAGCCCGCCCCGAGACCGAGCTCGGCGCGCCCGCCGGACACGACGTCGAGGGTCGAGATCATCTTGGCCACCAGGGCCGGGTTGCGGTAGCCCGCGCACAGGACGAGGTGGCCGAGGCGGACGCGTGCCGTCTCGCCGGCCAGGGCCGAGATGCCGACGAACGCCTCGAAGGTGATCTCGTCGGTTGGCTCGGGGTCCGTCTGGAGGTGGTCGAACAGCCATACGGAGTCGAACCCGAGAGCGTCGGCCTGGTGTGCGACCGCCACCGTCCGCGCCCACGCCCGGGCCGGATCCCAGCCGTCGTACTCGCCGGTCCAGCCCTGCGGCACGATGATCCCGACGCGCACGGCGGACTACCGGCGTTCGAGGATCGGGCGGGCCTTTTCAGGATCGTCGACGACGAACGCGAACGTGGCCCGGTCGCTCCACCGGCCGAGGAACAGGTGGCCCATCACGTTCACCCCGGCGTCGGACAGCTCACGGGCGATGTGCGCCATGCCACCCGGCCGGTCGTCGACCTCGGCCAGCAGCGACTCGCCCTCGATGAAGGTCCAGCCGCCGTCCTCGAGCACGGAGCGCGCGGCGTCGTCGTCGGCCGTGGTCATGATCATGTGTCCGGACTCGCCCAGACCGCCGCCGCCGATCGCGCGCAGGTCCACGCCGCGCGCGGCCATCTGCTCGGCGAGATCGGCCAGCTGGCCGGGCTTGTTGGTCACCTGGACGACGAACTGCTTCGGCATCGGGGGCCTCCGGGGCGGCGGCGGGCGGGTCGCCGCGGTTCACGTGTCGGTTCGAGGGGTGATTCTCGCATGCGGGCGGTCCACAGGCGAGCCCGACCGGTTCCGGGGCGCGGTTGGCGAGCCTACGAGCCTCGCCGGAGCTGCCTACGCGCCGCGCCGGAGCTGCACGGCGCGCCGGTACAGCTCGAGGTAGCGCGGCGCCGGACCCGTGTCCCACGCGAAGTCGACGGCCATCCCCCGCGCCACGAGGGCGGCCCACCCGTCCCGATCGCCGGCCCGGAGCGCCATCGCGCGGGTGACGGCGGCCACCAGCGCTGCAGGGCTGGCCTCGTCGAACACGAACCCGGTCCCGTGGGCCGGTTGCTCATCGATGTCGACAACCGAATCGGCGAGCCCGCCGGTGCGCCGGACAACGGGCGGCGTGCCGTAGCGCAGCGCGATCATCTGTCCCTGGCCGCAGGGCTCGAACCTCGACGGCATCAGGAACAGGTCGGCACCCGCGTAGATCCGACGCGCCAGGTCGCGGTCGAACCGCTCGAGCATCGCGACGCGCCCGCGAGCGGCAGCCGCCAGCGCCCGGAACGGATCCGCGAGCGACGCCCGA
Organism: uncultured Chloroflexia bacterium; assembly: GCA_963734895.1. Classification (GTDB taxonomy): domain Bacteria; phylum Chloroflexota; class Limnocylindria; order Limnocylindrales; family CSP1-4; genus CAIXZV01. The sequence goes on from CAVTIN010000008.1 coordinate 1,948, forward strand.
CCGCTGCCCAGCACGATCAGCCGGGCGCCGGCCTCGAGCAGCTGCGGGGCGCCGTCTGCGAGCAGGTCGAACCCCTTCTGGGGGTCGAGCCGCCCGATCATGGCCAGCACGGCGCCGTCATCGTCCGGGTCGAAGCCGACGCGCTCCAGCAGATCGCGGCGGCAGGCGGCCTTGCCGTCCATCGCGCCCGCGCAGATACGGCGCGGCGAGCGCGGTGTCGGTCGCCGGATCCCACACGTCGGGGTCGATCCCGTTGAGGATCCCGCTGAACCGGTCGCCCATCGCGCGGAACAGGCCATCAAGACCGCGCCCGAACTCCGGTGTCAGCGCCTCGCGGGCGAACCCCGGCGACACGGTGTTGGCGAGGTCCACGTGTTCGACGGCGGCCCGCAGCAGGTCGAGGACCTCCGGGTCGTCTCCCGCCAGCGGATCGCCGGGCGCCAGCCCCAGCAACCCCAGCTTGCCCGCCGGCGTCCGGCCGCGGTAGGCCAGGTTGTGGAGCGTCAGGACCGCGGCCATGTCGCGGTAGAACGGATCACCCGATGCTGCCCCGCGCTCCCGGTCGATCAGCGCCGGACCGGTGTGCCAGTCGTGGGCATGGAGCACGTCCACCGGTTCGCCGTCGCGGCGCAGGGCGGCGAACGCGGCACGCCCGAAGACCGCGAACCTCCAGGCATCGTCCGGGTGGTCGTAGAACCCATCGCGGTCGAATGCCTGCGGGTGGTCGACGAGCCGGAGCCGGTAGCCGTCGGCCGCGACATCGATGATCGAGATCGTCAGCGGTCCGGTGCCGGCCGGATCGTCGATGGTCAGCGGTGGCTCGACCTCGAACCGACGGGGCATCCGCACGCCACGGTACCGGGGCAGGAACACGTCCACCGGCGTGCTCAGCGTCGCGTCCGCGTCGGGCAGCCGTCCCAGCGCGCGGGCGAGCCCGTCGACCACGTCGGCGAGACCGCCGGTCTTGGCCCACGGCTCGCACTCGGCGGCAAGGAACGCGACCCGAAGATGCATCGCGCGATCGTAACGTCCGGCCACCCGGCCTGGCCGGCCATCCCGCCGGTCCGATGCCGTCTATCATGTGCCGCTCATGGAGCCCATCGTCCACGTTCCGGTGTCGGCCGGCGCCTCGTTTCACCTCCCACCGAAGGTCGCCGGCCTGCGCCGAGTCGCCTACAACATGTGGTGGAGCTGGCAGCCGCGAGCGCGGCTGCTGTTCTCGCGGATCGATGCCGGCGCCTGGGCGAGATACCGAAGCCCGATCCCGGTCCTGTCGGGCGCGGTCGCCTGGGATCAGCTGCTGGAGAACCCGCGCTTCCTCGCCGAGTGTCAGGACGTCATCGACGAGTTCGACGCCTACATGGCCAACGGCAAGGACCAGTGGTTCCAGCAACGGCACGCCGCGGAGCTCTCGGGGCCGATCGCCTACTTCTGCGCCGAGTACGGCCTCCACGAGTCGCTGGGGATCTACTCGGGCGGTCTGGGAGTGCTCGCAGGCGACCACATGAAGACCGCCTCGGACATGGCGCTGCCGCTGATCGGCGTCGGGCTGATGTACCGCAAGGGGTACTTCCGCCAGGCGATCGACGCGGACGGGCACCAGGAGCACTCGTACCCCGACTACGAGCTGAGCCGGCTGCCGATCCAGCGCGCCCAGGATCGGCTGGGCAACCCGCTGACGATCAGCGTCCAGCTGCCTGGCCGTGACCTGTTCGCCGCCGTATGGGTCGTCCAGGTCGGACGCGTCCCGGTGCTGCTGCTCGACACCGACGTCCCCGACAACGACGACTCGGACCGGCCGATCACCCACATCCTGTACGTCCGCGGTCGCGAGATGCGGCTGCACCAGGAGCTCGTGCTCGGGGTCGGAGGCGTTCGAGCGCTCCGGGCGCTCGACATCGACCCCGGCGTGTGGCACCTCAACGAGGGGCACTCGGCATTCCTGCTCGCCGAGCGCGCCCGCGAGCTGGTCGACGAGGGATCGACGCTCGACGATGCGCTCTCGACGGTGGCGCGCAACTCGGTGTTCACGATCCACACGCCCGTCTCGGCGGGCAACGAGCGCTTCGGAGTGGACCTGGTGCGGCGGGTTGCCGGTCCCCTGCTCGACGGCGACGGGCGTCCCGGCACGGGTGGCGTCCCGCTGGATCGGGTGCTCGAGCTGGGGCTGGGCGTCGACCAGGACCGGTCGCAGTTCGACATGACCGCGTTCTCGCTCCGCACCACGCACGGCGCCAACGCGGTCTCGCTCCTCCACGGGCACACCGCGAACGCCACCTGGCAGGGCATCTCGCCGGGCGAGATCCTGGGGCTCACCAACGGCGTCCACACACCGACCTGGCTGGGGCAGCCCATCCGGGACCTCCTCAAGCGCTACACGGGCGCCACCGTTGACCGCATGGACGACCAGCGCAGGACCGATCGCTTCTGGGAGCGCATCGAGCGCGTTCCGACGCCTGACCTGTGGGAGGCGCACCAGCGCCAGAAGCGAGAGCTCGCGATCTTCGCGCGGGGCCGGTTGCGCAACCAGTTCGCCCGCCACGGCGAGGCGCCGTCGACGCTCGAGGACCTCGAGAACGTCCTGGATCCGTCGATCCTCACCATCGGCTTCGCGCGGCGGTTCGCCACCTACAAGCGTTCCTCGCTGGTGTTCTCGGACCTCGACCGGCTCGCCGCCATGCTGTGGAACGAGGACCGGCCCATGCAGCTGATCTTCGCGGGCAAGGCGCATCCCGCTGACCGCCCCGGGCAGGGGGTCATCCAGGACATCTTCAGCCGATCGCGCAGCCCCAAGCTGCGCGGGCGCGTGTTCATCGTCGAGGACTACGACATCCGGATCGCCCGCTTCCTGGTCCAGGGCGTCGATGTCTGGCTCAACAATCCGCGGCGGCCGCTCGAGGCATCCGGCACGTCGGGCATGAAGGCCGCCGCCAACGGCGTCGTCAACGTCAGCGTGCTCGACGGCTGGTGGGACGAGGGCTGGACGGGCGACAACGGCTGGGCGATCGGGACCCGCGAGACGAACCCCGACGAGGCTGCCCAGGACTGGGCCGACGCCCAGGACCTGTACCGCATCCTGGAGCAGGAGCTCATCCCCGCGTACTACGAGCGCGATGCGCAGGGCATGCCCAGCCGCTGGGCGCAACTCATGCGAAACTCGATCACCAGCACGATCTGGCGGTTCTCGGCCACCCGCATGCTCCACGAGTACGTCGAGCGCCTGTATCTTCCGGCAGCCGGTGTCGACGTGGAGCCGGAGGCCGCGGCGAGCAGGTCATAGCGTCGGGCCTGGTTCCCCGTTTCATCGCCACCCAACACTGAGGACGCACCGTGGCCCCCCGGATCTCGCTGGCCCTGGCGATCCACAACCATCAGCCGGTCGGCAACTTCGGCTGGGTGTTCGCCGAGGTCTGCGACAGGGCGTACCGCCCGATGATCGAGGTGATCGAACGGCATCCCGGCGTGCGCCTCTCGCTCCACTACACCGGCCCGCTGCTGGAATGGATGGCCAGCGAGCGCCCGGAGCTCCTCGAGCGCCTCGGTGGGCTGGTGGCTCGGGACCAGGTCGAGCTGCTGGGCGGGGGCCTCTATGAGCCCGTGCTCGCGTCCCTCCCCGAGCGCGACCGGGTCGCCCAGCTCACGGCGATGGCGGACACCCTGAGCGCATCACGGGACGGCGCCCGAAAGGCGCCTGGCTCGCGGAGCGCGTCTGGGAGCCGGACCTGCCCACGTCGCTCGTCGCGGCCGGCTACGAGTGGACGATCCTCGACGATGCCCACTTCCGGGCCGCGGCGATCCCCGAGCAGAACCTGTGGGGCGCCTACACGACCGAGGATCAGGGCCACCTGCTCACCGTGTTCGGCACCGAGCAGGGCCTGCGCTACCGGATCCCGTTCGGCACCGTCGACGACGTCATCGGGTACCTCCGCCGGCACGCGACCGAGGCCGGCAACCGGGTCGGCATGATGGGCGACGACGGCGAGAAGTTCGGTGCCTGGCCGACGACGCACGAGCATTGCTGGGGTCGCGGCCGGTGGGTCGAGACCTTCTTCGACGCCCTCGAAGCCAACGCGGACTGGCTGACGACCGTGACGCCATCGCAGTGGCTCGACCGCGAGCCGCCCATCGGCCGCGTCTACCTGCCGACGTCGTCGTACGCCGAGATGGGCGAGTGGGCGCTGCCACCCGACGAGACCGCGGTGTTCGGTCCCCTCCTCCATCGGGCCGTGGCCGAGCACCTGCCTGAGGCCCGCTGGCTGCGCGGCGGCTTCTGGCGCAACTTCCAGGTCAAGTACCGCGAGATCAACGATCTCCACAAGCAGATGCTGCGCACCTCGAACAAGGTGGACGCCATGCCCGACGGGGCCGTCCGGCTGGCCGCAGAGGACCACCTCCACCGCGGACAGTCGAACGACTGCTACTGGCACGGGCTGTTCGGCGGGATCTATATCTCGCACATGCGCCTGGCAACGTACGAGCACCTGATCGCCGCCGAGGACGCCGCGGACCGGGTGCTGGACACCCTCCACGTGGCGGAGCTGCGGGACCTGGACATGGACGGGCTGCCCGACGCGTTCCTCGCCGATCCCGGCCAGGTCGTGACCGTCAAGCCATCCGAGGGCGGCGGGATCGGCAGCTGGGACCTGCGCGCTGCGCGCCACGCCATGGGAGCGGCGCTGCGACGCCGGCCCGAGGCATACCACGCGACGCTGCGCGCGTTCGAGGCGCGTGGCAGCACCAACGAGACTGCCGGCGGCACGGACAGTGGCGACGGGCTGACCTCGATCCACGAGCTGGTCCGCGTCAAGGAGCCGGGGCTCGCGCAGCGGCTGTACTTCGACGATCACGAGCGACGGTCGGGCCTCGTGCGCTTCCTCGACCCGGACGTCACACCCGAGGCGGTCGCGACCGCCGCTGAGCGCGAGCTGGGCGACTTCCGCGATGGCCCGTTCCTCGTGGATTCGATCGTCCCCGGGCGGATCGTGACGTCGCGGATCGGCAGCGTCCTGGGCGAGGCGGTGGCCGTGACCCGAACGCTCTCGCTGCGCGGCGACCGAATGGCGCCGGCGCTCGATGTCGAGCTCGTCGTCGAGCATCGCGGGACAGCGGCCTTCGAGACCCGCCTGGGCCTCGAGTTCTCGCTGCACCTGCTCGGTGGGGGCGGCAATCCCTCGGCGTGGTACGACGTCGGCGGGGTGCGGTCCCCTCACGACGGCACCGGCCAGGCCGCCTCGATCAAGTCGATCGGGTACGGCAACGACTGGGTCGGGGTCGCGATCAGCGCGGCGCTGGAACCGGCGGCCGACGCCTGGTGGAACGCGATCGAGACGATCTCGAACTCCGAATCGGGCTTCGAGCGCATCTACCAGGGCAGCGGGCTGATCGTGTCGTGGCCGCTCCGGATCGAGCCGGGCGAGACGCACCGGTTCACCGTCCGACAGGTCGCGACCGTCGCGCGGGATCGTGCCGCCGACGAGGCTGCTGGACGCGCGTGAGCGACCGGCCGGATCACCGGGAGGCCGACGCGTGACGCGTGGCCGCCTCGTCGTCCATGCCCATCTCTACCAACCGGCGAGGGTCGACCCGTTCACCGGCAAGATCCCCCGCGACCCCTCGGCGGCGCCATCGCACGACTGGACCGAGCGCGTCACCGCCGAGTGCTACCGCCCGAACGCGGAGCGTGGCGCCCTGTGGCGGGTGTCCTGGGACCTCGGTCCGACGCTGACCGCCGACCTGGCGGCACGTGCCCCCGACGTGCTGGCGGGCTTCGTGGCTGCGGACCGGAAGGGGCGCTCGGAGACCAGTGGTCCCGCGATCGCGCAGGCGTTCCATCACGCGATCCTGCCGCTCGCCGCGATGCGCGACCGGCACACCGAGGTGGTCTGGGGCGTGCGTGACTTCGAGCATCGCTTCGGGCGCCGCCCGACCGCGATGTGGCTGCCCGAGACGGCGGTCGACCTGCCGACCCTGCGGATCCTCGCCGACGCCGGGGTCGCGGCCACGATCCTCGCGCCGTGGCAGGCCGAGACCTCCCACGTCGACGCCCGGCATCCATACCGCGTGGACCTGGGCGGGGGCCGCCACATCGTGGTGGCGTTCTACGACGGCGACCTGTCGGCCGCCGTCTCGTTCGAGCCCGACACCACGGCCGACGCGGATCGGTTCGCCCGGGAGCGGGTTGCGCCCCGGCTCTCCGTCCCGCTCCCGGGCGGCGGCGCCCCGATGCTGGTCATCGCGAGCGATGGCGAGCTGTATGGCCACCACCAGCCGTTCCGCGACCTGTTCCTCCAGCGGCTCGTCGCGACCAGCCAGGGCGCATCCGACCGCGGTTTCGACGTGGTCGATCTCGCGACGGCGGTCGCCGAACGGCCGGGTCATCCACACCCGGAGATCCGGATCCGCGAACGCACGTCGTGGAGCTGCCATCACGGCGTCCTGCGCTGGTCGGCCGAGTGCCCCGACGTGCCCGACGGGCGCTGGAAGTCACCGCTGCGGAGTGCGCTCGACCGGCTGGCCGGCGGCATCGACACCGTGACCGAGCAGATGGCACGCGAGCTGCCGGGCCTGGGCGACGTCTGGGCGGCTCGCGACGCCTACGTCGACGTGGTGACCGGCGCGACGGAGGGTGCTGCGTTCGCGGCCTCGAACCTGGCCCGGCGGTCGGCCGCGGCCGACCGGCAGCGACTGCTCGACCTGCTCGAGGCGCAGCGATGGCGGCTGGCGATGTTCGCGTCCGATGGCTGGTACTGGGACGACCCGACGCGCCCGGAGACCCGGCAGGTGCTTCGCGCGGCGGCCATGGCGGTTCGCCTGGTGGACGGGCTCGCAGCCACGACGCTGGAGAATCGCCTCGTGGCCGACCTCGGTGCGGTGCGGTCGCCGGCGCTGGGCATCGACGGTTCGACGATCTACCGCCAGGCGCTCAGCGAGGTGGGCCAGCCACCGCCGCACGCCGGGTACACCCTCGCGTGACACGAAACAGCCCCCGGCTGACCGGGGGCTGTCGTCGAGGCGCCGAGAAGGAGGGCGAGGGTCGGCGCCCTGAATGTGGTCGGCGGATCAGCGAAGGCCGACGGGATAGGTCGGCCGGCGGTGGTCGTCGGATCCGTCGCGGGAGTCCACGCCCAGCTCGATCGCGCTGATCGCGAGGATGCCGAGCAGGATCATGATCAGCGAGATGAGGAGCAGTTCCACGGTAGGCTCTCTTCTGACGGGACGTCGTTGGTTGATATAGTCAACTAGGCCAAGTACGACACTAGTTGGACTACTCCGCTATGTCAAGTAGCCGAACAGACCCTGATGTGACCGCCGAACGGCCTGCCACCGGCGGGACCGCCACGGGCCATCACGCGCTCGATATCGAGCGGAATTCCGACGTCCCGATCTCGACCCAGATCTACTGGCAGCTCGCCTACCAGATCGAATCGGGCCGCCTCCAGCCGGGGACGCGCCTGCCCCCGGTCCGCGAGCTGGGCGGCGCGCTGCGCGTCAACCCCAACACGATCCGCGCCGTCTACCGCCGCCTGGCCGACGCAGGGTACGTCGTCGGGCGGCACGGGGCGGGGACCCGGGTCGTTGACCGCCCGCCGGTGCGCCGGGGCTCCGAGGCGCTCGCCGGGATCGTCGCCGAGACCATGCGACGCGCGGGCCAGCTGGGGTTCACCCCCGACGAGGTGGCCCAGGCGACGTTCACCGCGGCCACCCAGCAGAAGCGCCCCGGGCCCCTCGTCCGGGTGCTGTTCGCCGAGTGCACCGCAGCCGACGCCACGGTGGACGCGGAGCGGATCATCGAGGCCTTCCCCGACCGGATCGAGGCCGTCGGCGTGCTGCTCGAGGAGCTGCCCGACCGGCTCGACCGGTACCACTACGACCTCGTCGCCACCACGACGTTCCACGCGGACGAGGCGCAGGCCTACGTCGCGGGCCAGGTGCCGGTCGTGGCGATGCTCGTCGGGCCCGGGTACATGTCGCTGGTCCAGGAGGTTGCGTCACTGCCGTCGGGTTCCAAGGTCGGGCTCGTGTGCGGGTCACAGCGCGGCGTCGAGAACATCGCCGAGGTCCTGCAGCTGTCCGGCACCTCCGACGTGCGGATCATCTCCGCCGTCGCACACACGGAGCAGGAGCTCGAGCTCGTGGACCGCGAGGCCGACCTCGTCCTGCTGTCCCGCGAGGCGATGGCGCTGGGGCTCGATACGCGGTTCGAGCGCGCTGACCGGGTCCGCGAGTGGACCTACGAGTTCGACCCCGCGGGCCTCGAGCTCCTGCGACGCGCCATCGAGCGCGCGGTCGCCGCACGAGCGGCCGCCGCGGTCGCACCGGCCGCGACGGAGACCGAGGCGAACGCCTGATCAACGCCACGCGACGTTGACAGTCGGGGACGCACCCCCATACGGTGGGGGCACCCAGACCACCCGTCGTCGCCTCCATGCGCGAGGTCGTCCGCAGCCGAGGAGCATCTTGCCGGGTCGATCAGCCTCACCATCCATCAGCGCCGGTGATGGGCGCAGACGCGCGATCATCGAGCACGTCGCGCCGCAGGTTGATGGTGGTCGCTTCCCGGTCAAGCGAGAGCTCGGCAGCGTGCTCAAGGTCGAGGCCGATGCATTCGTCGACGGGCATGACGTCGTGCGGGTCCTCCTGCGCCACCGCCCTCCCGGAACGAACGGCAGACCGGCGGCCTGGCGCGAGATCCCGATGGGCTACCCGGACAACGACCGCTGGTACGCGGATCTCCCGCTGGAGCAGATCGGGCGGCACGCCTACGCGGTTGCCGCATGGGCGGACCGGTTCGCCACCTGGCGGCGCGACCTCGACAAGCGGCTCGGTGCCGGTCAGGACGTGACCATCGAGCTCGAGGTCGGGGCGGCCATGGTCGCCGAGGCGGCCGGGCGCGCGCGTGGCGCCGATGCGAAGCGGCTGCGGGAGATCGCCACCGCCCTCACCGGACCCGCGCCGCTGCCCGACCGATCCGTGATCGCCCTGTCCGATGCCCTGGCGCGACTCATGGACAGCTACGCCGACCGACGCCACGAGACGGTCACGGACCCGCCGCTCGAGGTCGTGGTCGACCCGGTCCACGCCCGGTTCTCCAGCTGGTACGAGCTGTTCCCGCGCTCGACGTCCGCCGGGAGAGGACGCCACGGGACGCTGCGCGACGTGACGGCGCGCCTGCCGTACATCGCGGACCTGGGCTTCGACGTGCTCTACCTGCCGCCCATCCATCCCATCGGGACGGCCCATCGCAAGGGACCCAACAACGTGACCACGGCACGCGCCGGCGATCCGGGCGTCCCGTGGGCCATCGGCAGCGACAGCGGTGGGCACACCGCGGTGCACCCGGACCTGGGCACGGTCGACGACGTGCGAGCACTCGTCGCGGCCGCGGGCGAGCGAGGCATCCGCCTGGCGCTCGACATCGCGTTCCAGGCGTCGCCCGATCACCCCTGGGCGAAGGCGCACCCGGACTGGTTCCGCCGGCTGCCCGACGGCACGATCCGCTACGCGGAAAACCCGCCCAAGCGCTACGAGGACATCTACCCGTTCGATTTCGAGTCGGAGGACTGGGCCGGCCTGTGGCAGGCACTCGATGAGGTGGTCCGCTTCTGGATCGACCAGGGTGTGCGCATCTTCCGGGTCGACAACCCGCACACCAAGCCGTTCCCCTTCTGGGAGTGGCTGATCGGCGGGATCAAGGCCGATCACCCCGACGTGCTGTTCCTCGCCGAGGCGTTCACGCGGCCCAAGGTCATGTACCACCTGGCCAAGGCGGGCTTCAGCCAGTCGTACACCTACTTCACCTGGCGCAACACGCCCCGGGAGCTCGCGGAGTACCTGACCGAGGTGGCCAATCCGCCCGTGTCCGACTTCTTCCGGCCCAACCTGTGGCCGAACACGCCGGACATCCTGCACGAGTACCTCCAGCACGGCGGCCGGCCCGCGTTCGCGGCACGGCTCGTCCTGGCCGGCACGCTCGCCGCGTCGTACGGGATCTACGGCCCGGTGTTCGAGCTTGCGGTGGGTACGCCGAAGGAGCCGGGCAGCGAGGAATACCTCGACTCGGAGAAGTACCAGGTCCGTCACTGGAACCTGGACGACCCCGATTCGCTCGCACCGCTGATCCGGCGCGTGAACCTGATCCGGCGCGAGCACCCCGCGCTGCAGTCGAACGGCGGCCTGCGCTTCCACTCCATCGACGGCGAGTGGCTGCTCGCGTACTCGAAGCAGGCGCCCGACGGCGACCTGGTCGTGGTCGTGGTCAACCTCGATCCGCATCATGCGCAGCGCGGGATGCTGGACCTGCCGCTGGAGGACCTCGGGATCGACGCCGCGTCGCCGTTCGAGGTCACCGACCTGCTCACCGACGAGACGTACCTGTGGCGCGGGCCCCGGAACAGCGTGGTCCTGGACCCCGCTGTCCGGCCGGCGCATGTGTTCCATGTCCACCGCCACGTGCGGACCGAATCGCAGTTCGAGTTCTACCTGTGACCGAGACCGTCCCTGCTCGACCCGCCCCCTCGCGCCGCGCCGCCTCCCGGCGCGCCGCCCGCGCCCGCGCCTCGGACCCCCAGTGGTACAAGGACGCGGTCATCTACGAGGTGCACGTCCGGGCCTTTCTCGACCTGGATGCCAACGGGATGGGCGACTTCGCCGGCCTGACCTCCAAGCTGGACTACCTCGCGGACCTCGGCATCACCGCGATCTGGCTGCTCCCCTTCTACCCGTCACCGGGCCGGGACGATGGCTACGACATCGCGGACTTCCGGAACGTCAACCCCGACTTCGGGACGCTCGCGGACGTCCGGACGTTCGTCAAGGAGGCGCATCGCCGCGGGCTCCGGGTGATCACGGAGCTCGTCTGCAACCACACCTCGGACCAGCACCCGTGGTTCAAGCGGGCGCGGACCTCGCCGCCGGGCAGCCCGTGGCGCGACTTCTACGTGTGGAGCGACACGCCGGACCGGTACGCCGACGCGCGGATCATCTTCAAGGACACGGAGACGTCCAACTGGACCTGGGACCCGGTCGCCGGCGCGTACTTCTGGCACCGGTTCTTCAGCCACCAGCCGGACCTCAACTTCGACAACCCGAAGGTGCGCGAGGCGATCTTCTCGACGATGGACTTCTGGCTCGAGATGGGCATCGACGGCCTCCGGCTCGACGCGATCCCCTACCTCTACGAGCGCGAAGGGACCAACGGCGAGAACCTGCCCGAGACCCATGCGTTCCTGGCCACGCTGCGACGCCACGTCGACGAGAACTACGGCGACCGGATGCTGCTGGCCGAAGCCAACCAGTGGCCCGAGGAGGCGGTGGCCTACCTGGGCACCGAATCGGCGCCCGAATGCCACATGGCCTTCCACTTCCCGGTCATGCCCCGGCTGTTCATGTCGATCCGGATGGAGGACCGCTTCCCGATCATCGACATCCTGGACCAGACGCCGGCCATCCCCGATGCCGCCCAGTGGGCGCTGTTCCTGCGGAACCACGACGAGCTCACGCTCGAGATGGTCACCGACGAGGAGCGCGACTTCATGTACCGGGCCTACGCCAGCGATCCCCAGGCCCGGATCAACCTCGGCATCCGCCGACGGCTGGCGCCGCTGCTGGGTAACAACCGGCGCCGGATCGAGCTCATGAACGGGCTCCTGTTCTCGCTGCCCGGCACGCCGGTCGTGTACTACGGCGACGAGATCGGGATGGGCGACAACGTGTACCTCGGCGACCGCAACGGGGTCCGGACGCCGATGCAGTGGAGCCCGGACCGCAACGCGGGCTTCTCGACCGCGAACCGCCAGCGCCTGTACCTGCCGCCGATCGTCGACCCGGAGTACCACCACGAGGCGATCAACGTGGAGGCGCAGCTCGCGAACCCCCACTCGCTGCTGTGGTGGATGCGCCGGCTCATCGCGCTCCGCCGCCACCACCCGGCGTTCGGCCGGGGGTCGACCGAGATCGTCCAGGCCGAGAACCGCCGGATCTTCTCGTTCGTCCGGCACGACGGCAACGAGACGCTCCTCGTCGTCGCGAACCTGTCGCGTTACGTCCAATGGACATCGCTCGACCTGTCCGGCTACGCGGGGATGGTGCCCGTCGAGCTGTTCGGGTCTGTGGAGTTCCCGCCGATCGAAGGGGACTCGTACCCGCTGACCCTCGGGCCGCACTCCTTCTACTGGTTCCAGCTGCTGCCGGGCGTGGCGGCCACGGGCGACGGCCGGCGACTCACGGTTCCGACGCTGGAGCGGCCGCGTTCGCTGACCGACCTCACGGCTGCCGCTCGCGCGCGCGAGCTGTCGTCGATCCTTGCGGAATGGATCCAGGAGCGGCGATGGTTCCGCGGCCGTGGCCGGCGCGTGCGCTCGGCGCGGATCGTCGAGATGCTCCCGGTCAACGGGGATGCGCGCCGGCTGGCGCTCGCCCTGCTCGAGGTGATCTACAGCGACGGCGATCCGGAGATGTACAGCATCCCGATCGGCATGGCGGAGCCCACCGAGCGCGAGCCGGAGGGCGGCGAGGTCATCGCACGCCTGGTCGACGGCCAGGAGGCCGCCGGCCACCTCGTTGATGCCGCCGGCGACCCGGACTTCGTCACCTGGCTGGTCGGGATCCTGTCCGGTCGCCGCAAGATCAGTGGCCGCGGGGGCGACCTCGTCGGGCGGCCGACGGCGGCGAGCCAGTCGATCGTGGGACCCGCGTCGCCGCCACCCGCCGTCGATCCCCTGCGCGGCGAGCAGAGCAACACCTCGATCCGCTGGGGCGAGCGCGGGATCCTCAAGCTGTACCGGGTCATCGAGCAGGGCGAGAACCCCGAGATCGAGATGGGCCGGATGCTGACCCAGCAGGGCTTCGCACACGCGCCTGCGACGGCCGGCTGGGTGGAGTACCGCACCCCCGGCGGCGCGGCATCGGTCGCCATCCTCCAGGCCTTCGTGCCCAACCGGGGAAACGCGTTCGAAGTCGCCCGGAGCGCCGTCGAGGGATACCTCGAGACGGCGATCGGGCTCGGTGTCAAGGCCCCGGAGGTGGATGCGTCGGTCACCCAGATCCTCCGGCGGGCACGTCAGCCGGCCGCCGAGGACGAGGCCGCGAGCCTGGTTGGCTCGTTCATCGCGACGGCCGAGCTCCTCGGGCGCCGGACCGGCGAGCTGCACCGGGTCCTCGCGGCACCCACCGACGACCCGGCGTTTGCACCGGAGCGGATGACGTCGTTCCACCAGCGGTCGCTGTACCAGTCGGTTCGCGGCACCTCGGCCGACGCCATGCGCCTGCTTCGCGGCCGCCTGGACACCCTGCCCGCGCCGGTCCAGGCGCAGGCGAAGGCCGTTCTCACACATGCCGACCGGATCAATGCACGGCTGCGCAGCCTGCTCGACATCCGTGCCGGCGGGATGATGATCCGCTGCCACGGGGATTTCCACGCGGAGCAGGTGCTGGTGACCGCGGACGACCTGATGATCACCGACTTCGAGGGCCAGCCGATCCAGCCGATCACCCAGCGCCGGCTGAAGCGGCCGGCGCTGGTGGACGTGGCCGGCATGATGCGGTCGCTCCACTACGCGGCCAACGGGGCGCTGGTGGTCCGCGGTGAGCCGGAGCGGTCGGACCTCGACCGTTGGGTCGAGACCTGGTACGTGGAATCGGCGGCGGCCTTCCTGCGCGGGTACCTCGCCGAGACGGCGGGTACCGGCCTGCTGCCCGCCGACGATGCGACGACGGCTATCCTGCTCGACGTGCTGCTCCTCCAGAAGGCAACGTACGAGCTCCGCTACGAGCTGGGCGCACGTCCCAACTGGGTGACGATCCCGCTGCGCGGCCTCGAGGCGATCCTGGACGACGGTGCGGGCCTGACCGGCTGATGCGTTCCCTGCCGATCTCCAGGACCGCGCAGCGCCGGTTCACGCTCCCCGAGGAGGCGACGTCCGCGCCCGATGCGGACGCGACCGGTGTGCCGGTGGACCGTGTCGCCGGTGCCGCCGCTCCACGCCGTATCCGCGGCGCGGGCGATATCGCGCTCGCTCGCCGGGTGACCACGGCCGTCAACGCCACTCGTCCGCCCGGCGAGCCCAGCGCCCAGGCGGGCGAGCTCGCCGCGCTCGACCTGCTGCACGAGGTGTTCCACCTGCTGATCGAGAAGGCGGGCGAGCTCCAGCCCGCCGCGGCGATGCCGGTAGCCACCGGCATGGTCGAAGCGGCCGTTGGCGCCCGGCCGACCAGCGGTCTCCTGGGGGCCGTCGCGGACGAGTTCCCCGCGGTGGCGGACCGGCCCTCGCCGGACCGGCTCGAGGAGCTGCTGCTGCTGCGGATCGCCAATGAGAACCCGGCGGTGCGGCCACTGATCGATCTCGTCGACGACACGCCGCTGCCGGTACGGGAGCGCACGGCGGCCATCAGGGCCCTCGAGACCTACCATGCGGAGCTGCCGCCGATCGGGCCCGACGGTGAGACGCTGGTCGAGCTGCTCCGGGCGCCGGCCCGCGCGCACCCAACGTCGCTCGCCGGACAGCTCCGGTATGTCCGCGAGCGATGGCACGCGATCCTGGGCGATGCGCTCGACGCGCTGCTGGAGCGAATGCTGCTCACGCTCGACGTGATCACCGAGGAGGAGGTCGGGCTGCATCGGCGGTTCGGTGGCGGAGGCGGAGGCGGCGCCGGTGGCGGAGGCGGCGAGGCGCCGAACCTGACGGGCCTCGACGCCGAACCCGAGCGGTTCTCGTCCGACTCGGCATGGATGCCACGGCTGGTCCTGATCGCGAAGAGCACCCATGTCTGGCTCGACCAGCTGTCGCGGACGTACCGGCGCGAGATCCGGACGCTGGATGCGATCCCGGACGAGGAGCTGGACAAGCTCGCACGCTGGGGGATCACCGGGCTGTGGCTGATCGGGCTCTGGGAGCGGAGCCGGGCGTCTCAGCGGATCAAGGCGTGGCGGGGCAACCCGGACGCGGCGGCGTCGGCCTACTCGCTCGACGACTACCGGATCGCGTGGGATCTCGGTGGCGAGGATGCCTGGGCGAACCTGCGCCAGCGGGCGTGGGCGCGGGGCATCCGGCTCGCCTCGGACATGGTCCCCAACCACATGGGCATCGACTCTTCGTGGGTCGTCGACCACCCGGAGTGGTTCCTGTCACTGTCCGAGCCTCCCTACCCCGGTTACGCCTTCAGCGGCGACAACCTGGGCGACCACGATCGGGTCGAGATCCGGCTGGAGGACCACTACTGGGACAACAGCGATGCCGCGGTGGTGTTCGAGCGACGCGACCGGTCGTCGGGCGAGCGACGCTACATCTACCACGGCAACGACGGGACGAGCTTCCCCTGGAACGACACGGCGCAGCTGGACTTCTCGTCGGCCGTGGTGCGCGAGCAGGTGATCCAGACGATCCTCGCCGTCGCGCGCCGGTTCCCGGTCATCCGGTTCGATGCGGCGATGGTGCTCGCCAAGAAGCACGTCCGGCGGCTGTGGTTCCCGGGTCCCGGTGAGGGCGGCGGCGCCATCCCGTCGCGCGCGGAGCACGGGACGATGTCGGCGGCCGAGTTCGAGGCCGCGATGCCGCAGGAGTTCTGGCGCGAGGTCGTGGATCGCGTGGCAACGGAGGTCCCGGACACGCTGCTGCTGGCCGAGGCGTTCTGGATGCTCGAGGGCTACTTCGTCCGGACGCTGGGGATGCACCGGGTCTACAACAGCGCGTTCATGCACATGCTCCGGGACGAGGACAACGCGGGCTACCGGCGGGTGCTCAAGGAGACCCTGGAGTTCGACCCCGAGATCCTCAAGCGCTACGTCAACTTCATGAACAACCCGGACGAGAAGACCGCGGTCGAGCAGTTCGGCAAGGGCGACAAGTACATCGGCGTCGCGACGCTGCTCGCGACGCTGCCCGGGCTGCCGATGTTCGGGCACGGCCAGTTCGAGGGCTTCGGCGAGAAGTACGGCATGGAGTTCCGCCGCGCGACGCTCGACGAGCAGCCCGACGGCTGGCTGATCGGCCGCCACGAGCACGAGATCGTGCCGCTCCTCCACCGGCGCGGCGATTTCGCCGAGGCGCACAACTTCCTGCTCTTCGACTTCGGGCATGACCTCGGCAGCACCGACGAGAACGTGTTCGCCTACTCCAACGGGTCCGGTCCAACGCGATCGCTGGTCGTCTACCACAACCGGTACGGCGAGACCAGCGGCTGGGTCCGGGATTCGGCAGCCTTCGCGGTCAAGGACACCGACGGTTCGAAGCGCCTGGAGCGGCGGTCGCTCGCCCAGGGCCTGGGGATTGCCGACGGTCCCGCGGAGGACCGGTGGCTGGCGTTCCGCGATCAGCGCTCGTCGCTGGAGTACCTGCGATCCGTCGCGGACATCCGGGAGCGCGGCCTCCACGTCGAGCTCAAGGCGTACGAGTCGCGGGTGCTGTGGGAGATGCGCGAGCTCCACGACGGCGCCGGGGTTTGGCGCCGGCTGGCGGAGATGCTCGGTGGCCGCGGCGTCCCGTCGCTCGAAGGTGCGCTGCGGGAGCTGCAGCTGGCGCCGGTCCACGAGGCGGTCCGTGCGGCGATCGGCGACCCGTCGCCCGAGGCGGTGGAGCGGCTTGTCGCCGCGGTGGCCGACGCGACCGGCACGACCGGGGATCAGGGCGCGACCGTTGCGCGGATCGCGTCCGATGTGGCGTCCGCGGCGCCTGTCGCGGCATCGATCGAGGACGGCTCGCAGCAGGCCGCGCTCCGCGTGCGGACGCTGCTCGCGCCGCTCGGGTCACTGCCCGAGGGCGCGGCGCCCGGACCGACGAGTCGCGCCTGGTACGAGGAGCTGCGGCTGGCGCCCGTGGTGGCCGACGCGCTGCGCGCCGGCGGTCTGGACGAAGGTGCCGCCTGGTGGGCTGCCGAGCGCGTGCGCACGTTGCTCGACCTGCCGCTGCCGTCCGCCCTCGGAGGGCCATCCACGACGCTGCCGGCCCGGCTCGCCGAAGCGTGGCTCGCGAACCCCGCGGTGCGGTCCTTCCTGCGCGTGAACGAGTGGGAGGGCGTCGAGTGGTTCCACCTCGAGTCATGGATGGAGCTCCTGGACTGGGTCGACCGGCTGGAGCGAGTCGGCTCCGCGAGCTCCGGCCGTCGCTCTGGCAGCGCGGCCTCACGGGTCGAGCTCATCCGGCGGATGCGGGACGCGGCCGACGCGTCCGGCTACCGGGTCGACCAGCTCCGGGCGGCATTGGACACGGCAGCTTCTCGCGGCACGGGCCGGGCAGGAAGCGGCAAGGGTGCCGCGGGCGCGAGCAAGCCCGGGCCGGCGCGACCTGCCGGAGCGGTCTGCCGTCGCCGAAACCCCGCCGCTCGCCGAAGGTCGAGCAAGGACTGACGCCGCGCGGAGCGAGCGGCTCCCTGCGCAGGTCGATCGCATCGCGCTTGGTCCATCTGCGATGATCGTGGCCGATGCCCCGCAAATCATCGTCAACGGCGTGATCGCCCAACGCTCGGAGGAGCTGCCGTGAAGGGAATCATCCTCGGGATCGCCGCAACCGCGATCGCGTTCGCGATCCTGATCAACATCCTGCCGGCCTCGATGGTGTCGTTCTCGGGGGACAACATCCAGCTGGTGGTGCTGGCGATCCTGTTCGGCCTCGTGAACTCGTTCATCAAGCCCGTGGTCAAGATCCTGTCCTTCCCGATCTCGATGATGACGCTGGGGCTGTTCGGGCTGTTCGTCAACGCCGCGATGCTGCTGCTCGTTGCCTTCGTCGCGGACAGCATCGCCGGGATCAAGTTCACGGTCGGCGGCTTCCCGGCGAGCGGGATCACAGCCGACACGATCGTGGGCGCCGTCATCGCGTCGGTGGTGCTCGGGATCATCACCACGGTCATCGGGATGGTCATCCACGACTGATGCGGTGAGCGCGACCGCCGATCCCACGCGCGGGTCCACCGCCGCGCGCTGAAGCACGCGAAGCGCGCTGCGACACGGAACCAGCGCGCGACCGGATAGGCTTGCGGCGATGAGCCTGCCCCGGACCCGCTTTGCTGCCCGACTCGCCGCCGGCCCGCTGCTGGCCGACGGCGGCATGGGCACGCTCCTGTTCTCGCGCGGCATCCCCCAGCGCGCCTGCCTCGACGAGCTGGCTGCCACCCGGTCCGACCTGGTCGCGGCGATCCATCGCGAATACCTCGAGGCCGGCGCCGACCTGATCGAGACGCTCACGTTCGGCGCCAACCGGATACGGCTGGACGGGTTCGGCCTCGCCGATGCCGCGGCCGCACTCAACCGGCGGGCGGCGCAGGTGGCCCGCGAGGCGCGCGACGTCGCGGGCCGGGACGCCTGGGTCGGAGGCAGCGTGGGCCCGCTCGGTCCGCCGACCCGGGAGCTCCGGCACCCGGACGAGGCGACGATTCGCGTGGCGTTCCGCGAGCAGATCGACGGCCTGCTCGAGGGCGGGGTCGACCTGCTGGTGATCGAGACCTTCTTCGATCTCGGGCACCTGCTGCTCGCGGTGGACGAGGCGCGGCGTGCCGCGGACGTCCCGGTCATTGCCTCGATGACCTTCGGCGAGGATCTCGTGCTCGCCGACGGCACCACGCCCGAGGCCGCGGTCGCGGCGCTGACCGCGGCCGGGGTCGACGCGATCGGCGTCAACTGCGGCGTGGGACCGCTGGCCGGTATCGACACCCTGTCGCGGATGGGCGCCCCGGCCCCGGGCGAGCCGCCACGTTCGATCATGCCCAACGCGGGTCTCCCGCAGCGGCTCGAGGGACAGTTCGTGTATGCCGCCGGGCCCGAGTACTTCGGCTCGATCGTGCCCCGTCTGCTCGAGTCCGGGGCCGGCATCATCGGTGGCTGCTGCGGGACCACACCGGCGCACGTCGCCGCGATGCGAGCGGCGCTGGGATCCGCCACCGTCGCCGACGAGCGCCGCGCCCGGGAGCAAGGAAACGGCCGCGTCCCTGGCGCCGGCGAACCGGCCGACGACGCTGCGGCCACAGCCGACGCGACGCCCGTACCCGTCTCCGGGGCCAGCCCGCGGTCGGCGTTCGCCGACGCACCGGGCATCCCCGATGGGGACGGCCGGAGCCCCGCCACGGCGCTCGGGCGCGCCCTCGCGGACCGGCGGTTCGTGATCTCGGTCGAGATCGATCCGCCGCGGAGCATCCGGATCGAGCGGACCATCGAGGCCGCACGGCTCCTCCACGGTGCCGGCGCCGACGTCGTCAACGTCTCGGACAGCGCGATGGCCCGCGTCCGCATGGGCGCCCTCGCCGTTGCCTTCGGGATCCAGCACGACCTCGATCTCGAGTGCGTGGTCCACTTCACCACGCGCGATCGGAACCTCATGGCGCTGGAATCGGAGCTGCTCGGCGCCCATGCGCTCGGGGTTCGCAACATCCTGGCCCTGACCGGCGACCCGCCACGCGTCGGCGACTACCCCACCGGGACCGGCGTGTGGGACGTGGACTCGATCGGCTTGATCGAGATCCTCGCACGCCTCAACCGCGGCGAGGACCAGGCCGGCTCCCCCATCGGCCAGCAGGCGTCGTTCATGATCGCCTGCGCCCTCGACCCGACGGCCGCCGACGCCGGCGCGGAGTGGGATCGCCTGGAGCGGAAGCTCGCCGCCGGCGCGCACCTGGTGATGACCCAGCCTCTGTACGACATCGCGCAGGTCGAGGCGATGCTGGCCGAGGCGCGACGACGGTTCGGCCCTCACGGGCTGCCGGTCCCGCTGCTGCTCGGGATCCTGCCCCTGGTCTCGGCGCGCCACGCCGAGTTCCTCCACAACGAGGTGCCCGGGATCCGGATCCCGGACGAGGCTCGCGAGCGGATGCGCACTGCCGGCGCCGCGGGAACCGAGGCCGGGATCGAGATGGCCGACGCGCTCCTGGCCGCGGTCGAGCACGAGGTCTCCGGCACGTACCTGATGCCCAGCTTCGGCCGCTACGAGCAGGCCGCCGAGCTCGTCCGCCGGATCCGCGTCCGTCACCCGGTTGCCGAAGTGGCCGCCACCTGAGACTGCCCGGCGCGTATCGTTGCGCGATGTTCAGCCTTCGACCCTCGATCCGGTGGTCCGTGGCGCAGGCGGGCGTGGCCGCCCTCCTCGCGCTTGCCGCCTCGGCCGCGTCCATCTCCGGTATCGCTGCGGCCGGCCCGCCGTTCCCGAACCCGGTCGTCAACCAGGCCGTGTACGACGAGGCGAACGTCCTGACCAAGGGCACGATCTCGCAGGCCGAGTCGATCATCGACGGCATCGAGAACCGGACGGGTGCCGAGGTCGTCGTCTATACGCAGCTCACCTCCGACTTCATCTCCACGGCCGAGGCCGAGCAGGACGCCATCGCGCTGATGGACCAGTGGGGCATCGGCCGCCGTGGCATCGACGACGGCCTCGTGATCCTGTTCGATCTCCACCAGCGCGATCCGTGCCACGGCGAGGTCCAGCTGTACGCGGGCCCGGGCTACCGCGGCGCGTACCTGTCGAACGAAGAGCGGCAGGCGATCTTCGAGAACGACATGCTGCCGCTCCTGCGCAGCTGCGACCTGGACGGCGCCGTGCTGGCCGCCCTCGCGGCGGTGGACGCCAACGCCACGCCCGAGCACGCGAACACGCTCGCGTTCGCCCGCCAGCTCAACGCGGTCCTCGGCCTGCTCGTCGCCCCGGTGCTGGCGATGCTGATCATCGGCTGGGGACTCATGCGCTGGCTCCAGCACGGGCGGGATCCCGTCTACCTCGACGACCCGTCCATCCACATGCCGGCCCCACCGCCGGGGCTCACGCCCGCCGCCGGCGCGGTCGTCCGTGACGGCCGGGCGACCCGGCGCGCGCTGACGGCAGCCAGCCTCGACCTCGCGGCGCGCGGGCTGATCGCGTTCCGTCCGGAGACGCACGGCCTGCTGGCAAAGACGACCAAGGTCGGGATCGAGATCGCGCCCGACGGGCCCGACGATGCCGTCGCACGAGCGCATACCGAGCGCGCGCGCGGCCGGACGATGGACGACGCCACGCACTTCCTCGACGGGCGTCTCAGCTCGATCGGGGGCAGCGACGGCAAGATCGAGCCGGACGACATGCTCAAGCTGGGCACGGACGTCGAAGCGTTCAACACGCGGCTCGAGGCCCACGTCGTGGCCCAGGGCTGGTTCGGCGAGGCGCCGGGCAAGGTCACGACGCGCTGGACGCTCCGCGGGATCGGCGTCGGGGTGCTGGGCGGCGTGGCGCTGTTCGGCGGGGCCAACCTCCCGTCGGACGGTCTGGTGGTCGTGGGCGTGGGCCTGCTGATCGCCGGAGGCGTGCTGCTGGTCCTGTCGCGCAGCATGCCCTCGCGGACGATGCCCGGCGCCATGATCCGGGCGATGCTCGAGGCGTACCGCCGGACGCTCCAGAAGACGGCGGCCCAGGCGCGCTCGATGGGCGAGGTGGTCGAGACCTCCGCCATCCCCCTGATCAAGAGCCCCGACGATGCCGTCGTGTGGGGTGTCGCGCTCGGCCTCCAGGACGACATCGAGCGCGTGCTCGACCGCACGGCGGATGACCTGAAGAAGGGTCGGGCGACGACCGGCTACCTGCCTTTGTGGTACGGCGCGTCCGGTGCCGGGCACGCGGGAAGCGGCGGCACCGGCGGCTGGGCGCCCGGGATGATGAGCTCGTCGGCGATCCCGGACTTCTCCGGGATGATGTCGGCCCTGGGGACGATCGGGAACTCGCCGTCCTCGTCCGGGTCGGGCGGCGGCTTCGGCGGAGGTGGCTCCGGTGGCGGTGGCGGCGGGGCGGGCGGCGGCTTCTGAGCCTCGCACGCTACACTCGGGTCCATGGGTGCCACCGACACGATGGAGATCTTCTTCGAGCGCCTCAACGGGGGCGACGTCACCGGCGCGGTCGAGCTGATGGATGAGCGCACCGAGATGCGCATCCACGTCGGCGACAACGCGCGAACGCTGCGTGGCGTGGAACAGGTCAGCGGCTGGTTCCTGCGCGCGGACAAGGGGCTCAAGATGATCCCGGGCGAGGTCCGCGACATGGGGAACACCTACCAGGCCGACCTCGTCGTCGTCCGGCCGGGGGCACCCAGCCAGCATCTCGATGCCCAGTTCCGCGTCGAGGCCGGCAAGATCACGTCGATCAATCTCAGCCCACGCTAGGAGGCCGCGTCGGCCCGCGGCCTCAGCCGGGCGCCTCCCTGATCGATACGATGCGCCGGGCGGCCCGATCGACCGTGACCCAGAACACCAGGTCGCCCTCCCCGAGGCCGTTGCTGTAGCGGAGCACGTAGGCGTCGTCGGGGGGCGCCAGCTCCCATTGGACGCCCATGAGGTATCGGTCCTTGTACTGGCCATCGATGTCGAGCGATTGCGCCAATGCGTCGAGGCTCGCGGTCAGGGCGGTGGGAAACCCGCTCAGCCCATGGCTGGTCAAGATGACCCGTGCGGTTGCCGGGTAGACCGTCCAGATGTACCCATCCTGGTCATGGGGATCATCGGTGAACCCCGGCACACCCTCAAGGAATAGGTCGCATCGGCTGGGTGGCGTATCGCAGCGAGCCGTGATGACGACTCGCTGGTAGGGGGTGCCGTCGTACGTGTACACGTCGCCGGCGAGCACGCCGGCCATCGTCTCGACGAGCGGTGGCGTGTTGAGCTCGCCCGCGAAGCCAGATGGTCTGGCGGCCGCGGCGCCAAGAAGGGCCGCCATGTCGGCGGCGGTGTACGGCCGGCCATGGCCCGACGGAGCCACCGTCGCGAGCACGCTCAGGGTCGGGGTCGGCGGCTCCTGGGTGTACGGCTCCTTGCCGGGGATGGTCGGGCTGGGGACGCTAAGGGTCGGCGTCGCCAGCTCCAGCGTGGAAAGCTCCTGGACCGGGACGGTCGGGCTGGCCAGGCCCGACGAGCAGCCAGCCATCAGCGCGACGAGCAGGAACATCGCAGCAGTCGCAGGACGTCTCATGAGGCGCCTCGCAGCAGAGGGATCCATGGCGTCAAGGTCTTCGGCGCCGACCTCGCATTCGGGCGGCCCTGCGCCGCCGTGCGTCACCAGCCATATCGCCCGTCCCGTTCCGCGTTCGCCCTGCCGAACCATCGGTCCCTCCGCGCTCTCTGAAAGCGCCAGGGACAAGTATGACCATTCGCCCGTCGTCGGCGATGTCCGGGAATGATTGTCAGGGGTAAACCGACAATTGACTCGATCAACCTGTCACCGCGCTGAGCGCGAGCGGCATCACGTCGATCAACCTGTCACCGCGCTGAGCGCGAGCGGCATCAGGGTGCCGCAGACTCGCTGAGCTGGTCGGGAAGGGTCGTCGGAACGGCCACCGGGATCGTGATCTCGTCGCCGATGGTGATCTTGTCGGGGTTCGTGATCTGCGGATTGACCGCGAGGATCTCGTCGATCGTCACCCCGAACTGCTTCGCGATCCGGGACATGGTGTCCCCCTTCGCCACGACGTACACCTCCGGCGTCGGGAGCGGCGTAGCGGTCGGGCTCGGCGGCGCCGTGATCTCGGGGGATGGGGACGGTGTGGCCCCTCCGAGCCCCGGTCCGTTGCCGCCGATGCCGAGCAGCATCGGGCCGACGAAGAACAGCGCGGCACCGGCCAGGATCAGCGAGACCAGGCCCAGCCCGAGGCGGGAGAACCCGGGCAGGCCCGGCAGACCGATTCGCGTGCGGAGGCTCGGGTACGCCTCGTAGCGGTGTGGCCGCTCCCATGCCGGACCGAACAGCTCGGCGGCCTCCTCCTCCTGGCGCCGATGGACCTGCTCCGGGCGTGGCGCCGACGAGCGTGCGCGGGCCGCCTGTGGGCGGACCTCCCGCGAGCGACCGCGCGGCTCCGACCAGTCGTCGAGATCATCCTCGTCCGCAGGCGCCCCGGGCCGCCCCGTGGGCGGCGTGCCCGGCTCCATCGCGGGGTCCGGGCCGGCGAGCCGGTCGGCTGCACTCCCCGCCAGGCCGCGCGAGGCGGCGCGCCAGTCGCCCTCATCGCCCTCGCCACCGCGATCGGCAAGGAACGGTGGGGGCGGCGCTGCGTCGGCACGGCCGCCGTCTTCAACAGGGCCGTCGTCATCACCCGTCCACGGCGGCGGCGCCGCCCAGTCCCGGTGCGGGTTGCGACGCGGCGGCAGCGGCGGCGGGGTATCGGTGCCCGGCGCGTGCCGCGGCTCGCGCTCGGCGGGCGGCATCGGCCGGCTCACCGGCGGCGCGTCTCGCCGCGGCGCGTCCTCGGGCGCCTGCGGGCGCGCCGCGGCGGCCTCCCGGCGTGCCCAGTCCTGGAACGTCGGGCAGACCGGGAAGGCGGACGAGAGGCAGTACGCCTCCTGGTGCGCGAGCGCACGCGGGGCGGGGTTCGGCTCCGCGTAGCAGCGATGGCGGTGGTCGGGCGCGGTGCCGCGACCGTCCCGGTCGTCCTCGAAGGCGACGAACGGGCAGGCGGGCGCGCCATCGACGATCGGGAGCCCACGGTCGGTCATCGGCGCGATGATACCCGGCCGCCCCACCCCGATGGTCGGCGATCGAGCGTCACCATGGCGGAACGACGGTCCCCCGCCGAGCGAGGTCGGCGTTGAAGTACGCCGGATCTCCGGTCACCTCGCGCCACTCACCCACCCAGTCGGGCAGCGACACCGGCTCCGCCTCCGATCCCAGCTCGACCTCGAGCAGCACCAGCCCGCGCGGCGCCTCGAACACATCGATCTCGAGCAGCTGGTCGACGTGCGGGACGCGGTGGCGCGTCTTGCGGATGGGCAGCCGGTCGGGATCGGCCTCGACCAGCAGTCGCTGGTATGCCTCGCCGTCGATGACCCGCTCGTCCTCACAAAACGAGAACGGGCCGATCCGGTGTTTCTCGGTCAGCCGATGCTCCACGGATCCGTCGTGCCACTCGATCCGGCGGAGCCGGCGAACGCCGGAACGCTGGACCAGGTAGACCTGCTCGATCCGCCAAGGGTCGTCAGCGTGCGCGGCCAGCACCTCCTCCGGTGGCGCCGCGCGCAACCTGAACTTGCGCTCGATCTCGATGGCGTGCGTGCTCACGAGTGGATGGTACGACCGCCGGAGGATGCATCCGGGGTCATCGCGGCCCGACCCGACATCGACGGCCCGACCGTTTGACAGCCTCCCGTCGCGAACGGACACTTTGAGGCCAGGGGCCAACGCCGGGCCCCACCCGGTGGCGTCCCCACCCCTGCCATGCTGGAGGTTCCCATGTCGATCGTGACTCGCTTCCTTGCCCCCAAGACCGTCGCGCACGCCCACTGCGACCTTCCGTGCGGCGTCTACGACCCCGAGCAGGCGCGCATCGAGGCCGAGTCCGTCTACCGGATCATCGAGAAGTACGGCGCCAGCGAGGATCCGACCTTCCGCACCCGCGCGATCGCGATCAAGGAAGAGCGGGCTGACCTGGTCAAGCACCACCTCGACGTCCTGTGGCACGACTACTTCAAGCCCGAGCACCTGGCGACGGTCCCGAACCTTCACGAGCTGTTCTGGAGCACGACCAAGCAGGTCTCGAAGGTCAAGGCCGGCACCAACCTCGACGATGCCAAGAAGCTGCTCGACATGATCGACGAGGTCGACGCCGCCTGGAAGGCCACCGGCGGCGAGGGCAAGACCCGCGTGGCCGGGCGCCCCGGCTGATCGCCGCCAGCTTGCGAGCAACTCGAGGCCCCGTCGCGTGACGGGGCCTCGTCGCGTCACGGGGCCTCGTCGCGTCACGGGCGCGACCCGAGCCGGAGGATGGCGAGCGCGGATCCGCGGGCCGTGGCGGGTCGCCGTGGTCGAAGGCTCGATGCGTCCCACGATCGATCCCGGCGACTGGCTGCTGGTCGATCCCACGACCGGTCGCTGGCCCCGCCGCGGCACGATCGTCGTGTTCCGCGAACCCGGCTCGGACCTGCTGGCGATCAAGCGCGTGGCCGGACGTCCCGGGGACTGGGTGCCGTTCGCCGAAGGCTGGCTGCAGCTGACCGACGACGAGGCATGGCTCATGAGCGACGCGGACGACGCCGAGCTCGAAGCCGCCGGGCAGGGAAACGCGGTGGATTCGCGGCATTACGGGCCGGTACCGGTCGACGAGCTGGTCGGCCGGGCATGGTTCCGCTACTGGCCGCGCCGTCGGATCGGACCACTGCGGCGGATCGCGCCACTGCCCGCACGAAGGAGCGTTCGCGCGCCCTGACCCCCGCCGACCCGGCGCCCCCCTGTGCGACCGGATCCGTCGCGTCGGGAGGGACGCTCGTCCGGGCGGCATCGTCCGGCCCGTACCATCAACAGATGGACGACCTCCGCGGCGCGCTCGGCGCCTTCGAGCCCGACGCACCCCTCCGCGCCGCACCCGATCCCTGGGACTACCTCCCGATGCCCGAGGTGCGCGACGGCCCACCGTGGGCAATGCAGGAGATGATCGCTGCGGAGCCGGCCCTGGCCGCGCGGATCGCGCGCCGCCTGCTGGCCGACGGATCCGCTGCCGCGCTTGCCGCCGCGATCCACGAGACGGCGGTCGCGGGTGGTCCCGTCGTCGTCACGGGTTGTGGGACCTCCGAGCATGCCGCGATGGCCACGGCGGCCGTGCTGCGTGATGCATGGCGGACCGCCGGGCTGCCCGGCTGGGGCCCGGTCGCCGTCCAGGCGTTTGAGCTCGCGCTCGACCCGCCCGCCGGCGGCCTCGTCATCGGCTGCAGCCACGAGGGCGGCACCGCGGCGACGATCGCGGCACTCGTCGCGGCCAGATCCGCCGGCGCGCGCACGGCAGTCGTCACCGCCAGCCCGGGCGCGCCGGTCGCGGCGGCCGCCGACATCGTGCTGGCCACGGTCGAGATGGACGGCAGCTGGTGCCACACGGTCGGCTACGTCTCGCCGATCGTCGCCGCCCTCGCCACCGCGAGCACCTTCGCCGGTGACGAGCTTCGCCCAGGAGCACTCCCCTCCCGGCTGGCCGACGGGATCGACGCCGCGCACGGTCACGGGCCGGATGGCGCGCGTCCCGATGCCACCCTTGCGGCCGCGGTCGCCGGCAAAGCGCAGCTGCTGGTGGTCGGCTCGGGCGTCGACCGGACGAGCGCCCGGGAGCTGGTGCTCAAGGTCGAGGAGGCAAGCTGGCTGCCATCGGCGATGCGCGATCTCGAGACGTTCCTCCACGGCCACCTCCCGGCCACCGGACCGCAGACGGCGCTGCTGCTGATCCTGCTGGAGCGCGATGGGCTCGAGACCCGCGCGCGGCGGGCACGGCAGGCCCTTGCCGCAGCCTCGGCGCTTGGCATCCGTCCCGGGGCGATCCTGGGCGCTGGCGCGGCCGCGCTCATCCCGGACGACCTGACGCCCGATGGGCGGATCGTGGTGCCCGAGGCTCCGGGGCTCGGGAACGCGGCGGCCGCGCTGCTCGGTGCGGCGGGCCCGCTCCAGCTGGTGACGCTCGAGATCGCGGCGGCTCGCGGGACCAACCCCGACCCGATCCGCCGCGACGACGCGACGTACCTGCGGGCCGCCGACCTGGCCGACGCGCCCGACGCCTGACACCGGGCGGCCCGCCGGGGACCCGCGCTGCTAGCCGAACAGGGCCTCGGCGACGAGGTCGATCATCTCGAGATCCCGGGGCAGGAAGTCCTGGAGCATGATCCGCTCGACGCCGGCGGCCTCGAACTGCTCGATCGTCGCCCTTGCCTGGTCCGGCGTGCCGTGGACCCAGCGCGCGCGTCGTGGCTCGAACCACGCCTCTCCGGAGCCCTCCTCGTCGAATGCCCGGAGGAGATCCGCCTCGCGCCGCCGGACCTCGTCCCGGTCCCGTCCGAGCAGCACGCCCGCCATCGCCGAATGGACGAGCGTCGAAGGGTCGCGCCCAGCCGCCCGGAGCACGTCGTCGAGTGCGGCGAACTTGCGGACGCTCAGCTGCGGGCTTGCCGACGAGAGGTTGAACTCGTCGGCAAAGCGCGCCGCGATCCGATACGAGCGCGGCGACCCCTCGCTGCCGACGATGATCGGCGGCCGCCCCTCGGAATGACCGGGGATCGAACCGGCCTTGGGCCGGAATCGCGCATCTTCGACCGCGTAGTGGGAGCCGAGAAACGACCAGCCGTCCGGACCCTCCCACAGCCCGTGGAGGATCTCGAGCGTCTCCTCGAGCATGTCGGCGCGCTCCGAGATCTCGGGGAACGGGAAGCCGTGGCGCCGGTGCTCGCCGTCGTGCCAGCCGGCGCCGACGCCGACCTCGACGCGACCGCTGCTCATCTCGTCCACGGTGACGACGACCTTGGCGAGGTTGCCCGGGGTCCGGAAGGTGACCGGCGATACCAGCACGCCAAGCCGGATCCGGCTCGTCTCGCGGGCGAGCCCGGCGACGACCGCCCACGCATCGGTTGTCGGCAGGTCGCTCGACCCGGGGAAGCTCTCGTAGTGGTCCGAGCGGAACAGCGCCTCGAACCCGGCGGCCTCGGCGCGCCGGGCCACGGCGAGCTGCTCTTCGTAGCTCAGCCCCTGCTGGGGTTCGATCATCAGGGCGAAGCGCACGTTGTTTCCTCCGTGTCACGCGGATCATTGCGCTTGACAGAACTATTCGTCTGGCATAAATACTTCACTTCATGCGAACCACTGTCGCCCGGCTCGATCCGGGAACCAACAACGCCGCGGTCGAGAGCGTGCTCTCCAACCTCGGCCGTGCCGTCGGCTCCCTGCGATGCGCCGGGTCGCAGCGCCTCGTGCGGATGGGCGTCAGCATGACCCATTTCCACGTGCTCACGCTGCTCCGGCACCACGATGCGATGTCGATGGGCCACCTGGCCGAGATCCTCGACGCCTCGATGTCGAGCGCGACCGGGATCATCGACCGGATGGAGGAGCGCGGGCTGGTCGAGCGTGTCCGCGTCCCCGACGACCGGCGCGTGGTCATGGTCCGCCCGACCCAGACCGGGCTCGATCTCATCGACGAGGTGGAGCTCGTCAAGAGCGACGTGATGGCCGCCGCCCTCGCGCGACTCCCGGCCGATCGTCTCGACCGGATGGCCGCCGCCGTCGCCGATCTCGAGGCGGCGATCTCGACCGAGCTTGCGAGCGCCCCCGACCGCTATGCGGCGCTCACCCAGTGCGAGCATGCCCACGAAACCCATCACGGCCACGCGCACCCCGCGCCGGTGGCCGCCGCTGCGTCCCCAATCCCCGGCTCTGCCGGCGCCTGACGAAAGGGTCCTCACCTTGGAAGCCATGCCCATCGGGCACGACGACGCGCCGACGCACGGGTTCGGCGCCCTCGACCTCGATCACCGCGCGAAGATGGAGATCCTGTTCGCCATCCTCCTCGGCCTGTTCCTGGGCGCGCTCGACCAGACCATCGTGGCGGTCGCGCTGCCCACGATCGTCACGGATCTCGGCGGCCAGTCGCTGCTGACCTGGACGATCACGATCTACCTGCTGACATCGACGATCACGGTCCCGTTCTACGGAAAGCTCTCCGACCTGTATGGCCGAAAGCCGCTCCTGATGATCGGGATCACGCTGTTCCTTACCGGCTCCGTCCTGTCGGGCCTGAGCCAGGACATGACCCAGCTGATCGCGTTCCGGGGCGTCCAGGGCCTCGGCGCCGGCGCGCTGTTCCCGATCTCGCTGGCCGTCATCGGCGACCTGTTCTCCCCCGCCGAGCGCGGCAAGTACCAGGGCCTGTTCGGGGCCGTGTTCGGGATCAGCTCGATCGTCGGACCGCTCCTCGGCGGCTTCCTGACGGAGCACGTCAGCTGGCACTGGATCTTCTTCGTCAACCTGCCCATCGGGATCGTCGCGCTCATCGTCATCTGGCACCTGCTGCCGACGGTCAAGCGGCCCGACGCCTCGCGCAACCTCGACTTCGTCGGCGCTGGCGTATTCATCGTCGCGGTGGCCTCGCTGCTCATCGGCCTGACGAACAAGCAGACGGCCGACTGGGCGGACTTCGAGGTCGGCGGCCTGATCCTCATCGGCCTCGCGCTGGGCGCGGTGTTCGTGTTCGTCGAGTCGCGGGCGAAGGAGCCGATCGTGCCCCTCCACCTGTGGAAGGAGCGCACGTACGCGACGTCGATCATCGCGACCTTCCTGATCAGCTTCGGCTTCTTCGGCGCCGCGGTGTTCCTGCCGCAATGGTTCCAGTTCGTCCAGGGCGCGTCGCCGACCAACTCGGGCCTCTACACGCTGGCACTCCTGGCCGGCCTGATCCTCAGCTCCGTCGCGTCCGGCTTCCTCGTCTCCAAGACCCGCAAGTACAAGGCCATCATCCTGATCGGCTTGGCCGGAATGGCCGTCGGGCTGTGGCTGATGTCCAACATCCGGGCCGACACCCCGCTGCCGGTCCTGTGGGCCTGGATGTTCGTCGCCGGCCTGGGCATCGGGCCCACGCTGTCCGTGTTCACCATCGTCGTCCAGAACGCCGTCCCGATCCGGGAGCTCGGCGTCGCGACCTCGAACCTCACGTTCTTCCGCCAGATCGGCGGCTCCGTCGGGCTCGCCTGCTGGGACGGTGTTCGCCAACAAGTTCAGCGGACTCGCTCAAGCCCGAGATGCTGACCGCGGGCGTGCCGCAGCAGCTCGTCGACCAGTTCGGGGCGGTGACGCGGCGGCAACGCGACGAACCTGATCGACGTCGGTCAGGGGGACCCGGGTGCGGCATTGCTTGCCAACGTCCCGGCGGCGTTCCGTCCGACCGTCGAGCCGTTCGTCCCGAACATCCTGGACGGCCTGCACCAGGCCTTCAGCGTGGCGATCGCCGAGGTGTTCCTCATCGGCGTCGTGCACGACCGTCGTGGCGCTCGTCGTGGCCGCGTTCATGCGCGAGCTCCCGCTGCGCACCACGATGGGCGTTCGACGGCCGGAGGCAACGCCGGGCGAAGGCACCCCCGATACCGGGGATCCCAGGGTCGGGGGCGAGTCGGCCGCCATGGTCACACCGGCGGCGGTGCTCGAATGAGCTCCGGCCCGAAGGCAGCAGCGATGATCGATCTGCTTCCGTTCCCACCCGAGCTGCTCGCGGCAGGCGCCGACCGGCCCGCGTTCCGGCCCACGATCCCGGTCGTCGAGCTTCCACCGGGCAGCCTGCGGCGGGTCACGTTCGGCGATCTCGACCTCCTGCTCGCCCACACCGACCGCGGCGTGTGCGTCGTGGACGATCGCTGCCCGCACATGGCGGCGCCGCTATCGATCGGTGAGCTGGACGGATGCGTGGTTGCCTGCCCGCTCCACAGCGGGCGCTTCGATCTTGCCTCCGGCGACCCGGCGAACATGCCGACGACGGGCGGACTGTGGCCGGACGGCCGCTACGAGCCCATCTGGTCACCGCCCGGACGCGAGACCAGGGCGGACCCGCCCGGAAAGAAGAGCGAGGCCAGGCACCTGACACGCGTCCGCCGCCTTCGCTACTACCCCGTGCGCGTGGTGGACGGCGTCATCGAGGTGGGCGTACCGGGCTGAGGGCTCCGCGCTGCGCGGTCCGCCGCCAGGCACCGCCGTTCGTGATGAGGCTCGCCGCATCAACGGCGACAAGGCGGTGGCCAGCCGCGGGTCGGTGGCCAGCCGCGTGGTGGCCAGCCGCGGGTCGGCGGCGACAGGTCGGTGGCCAGACGCGTGGTGGCCAGCCGGTGGCACCTACCCCCCGACCTTACCTTCGATGGCCGCGGCATGGGCCGTGATGATCGCGACGGCTTCCTCCGGATCGTCGGTGATCCGTAGCAGGTCGAGATCCGCCTGGGCGATTGCGCCCGCCGGGAGCTGGACGTCGCGCATCCAGGCGACGAGGCCGTCCCAGTAGGCGTGCCCGATCAGGACAACCGGGAAGTGACGGATCTTGCCGGTCTGGATCAGGGTCAGCGACTCGAAAAGCTCGTCCAGCGTGCCGAAGCCGCCGGGCAGGATGACGAATGCATCCGAGTACTTGACGAACATCGTCTTGCGGGCGAAGAAGTAGTGGAACTCGACCGACAGGTCAACGTACGGGTTGATGTGCTGCTCGTGCGGAAGCTCGACGTTGCAGCCGATCGACAGGCCGCCTGCCTCCTGGGCACCCCGGTTCGCCGCCTCCATGACGCCCGGCCCACCGCCGGTGATCACCGCGTACCCGGCCTTGGCGATCGCGCCGCCGATGCTCTGCGCCAGCGCATAGGTGGAATCGCCCTCGGCGCACCGCGCAGAGCCGAACACCGCGACCGCCGGCCCGACCCGGGCCAGGGCCTCGAACCCCTCGACGAACTCGGAAAGGATCCGGAGGGCGCGCCAGGTGTCCGTCTCGAGGAACGCCGGTCGTGGGCCCTCCCCGCCGCCGAGGAGCTTCTCGTCCTCGGTCGCGCGCGGGCCACCGAGGCGGGCTGCGACCTCGGGGCGCATCGTGACGCGGCCGTGGCGGGAGGCGCGGGTGGTGGGCGCGCGGTCGGTGCCGTCATCGTGGGTCATGCCGCCCCTAGCATGCCACCGGACGGGGCGCCGGGGGCGCTACAGGGGTCACCGATCGCTGCCCGCTGATCGGCCCATCGCTGGCGGCGATCACTTTCGATCCCAAGGACGCCAACATCCTCCAGGGACGCGCCCCACGCTCGCGATCATCGGCGCGGGTGATGACCGGGCGAGATGGAGAACCCGACAAGAACGCTCGGGGCGGAAGTGATCGTCGGTGGAGATCGCCGGCGACCCCGGGCGCGCTCTGTCGACGCCCGGCGCGCCCCGTAGACGGCCCGCGGCAGCGCTACGGGAGCGGTTGGCGCTTGAGCTCAGCGAGGCCGGGCCAGCCAGGCCTTCCAGGTCGCCTCCGCCTTGCCGGCTGTGACGTCCTCGCCGTAGCGCACGAGCGGCAGGCGCAGCAGGCGCACGTCCGCGAGGAGCCGCGCAACGATCCCGGACGTATCGGTGGTGAGGTATGCCAGCCCGCCCTCCCGATACGCCCGGCTCTCCGTGTCGAGCAGGGTTGCGGCGCCCAGGCGGTCGACGAACCGCCGCAGCTCACCCGGGGCGATCGGCTTCTTCCGGAGATCGACGTAGTGGACGATGATCCGGCGCTCCCGGAAGAACCGCAGGGTGTTCCGCGTTGCCGCCGAATCGTCAGCGCCGAACACCTGGATGTTGGGCATCTTCTTCGTGGGCGTCTTGCCCAGCGGCGCCGGCATCGGTTACGACTTCGGCGCGTCGGGCCCGGCCGGGGGTTCGAGCACGATCACCGGGATCCGGCGCGACGTCCGGCGCTGGTACACCGCGAACCCGCGATACGCCTCGACCGCGAGGCGCCACAGTCGCAGGCGCTCATCGCCCTCGACCTCCCGCGCCACGACCGCCCGCAGCTCGGACCCGACACGGACCTGCACCTCGGGTTGCGCGCGGAGGTTGGCGACCCACGCCGGCTCACGCTCGCCACCCCCGTTCGACCCGATCACGACCAGTCGGTCGCCGTCCTCGAACGCGAACAGGGGGATCTCCCGGGTGCGCCCGGTGCGGCGTCCGGTCTCGACCAGCACCACGTTGAGCATCCCGAAGCTGCGGCCGATGAACGAGCGTCCGCCCGCCAGGCGGTACGCGATGGGATGGATCCGGGTCAGGATGCGGTTGGTGCCCACGATCCCGATGAACCGGTAGTACGCGACCGAATGCCGTTTCGCCATGGACCGCAGGGTAACCCGCCGCCCGCGTACCATGGGCGGCCAGGAGGTTCCGCGTGACGATCTGGTTCACCGTCCAGCTCGATGACCGCCCCGGCGCCCTGGCGCGTGTCGCCCAGGCCCTGGCGGATCGGAGCGTCAACATCACGGGCATCGTCGGCGTCGCGGAGGACACCGACGGGGCGCTCATGCTCACCACCAGCGACGCCGCCGCCACCCGCGAGGCGTTCACCGCGCTCGGCATCGCGTTCGAGGAGCACGATCCGACCGGGACCGCCGAGCCCAGCGGCATGTCCATCGCCGATGTCGTGGCCGGGCGCCTGGCCTGACCGTGCCCCACCGCGAGACGCACCCGCTGCCGGCCGCTGTCGCCGTCCGCCTCGAGGTCGTCGACGACGCGCGGGCCATCTCGGTCATCGCAGGCCGCGTGGCGGAGGTCGGCGGGCGCGTCCGCACGATGTCCACGGTCCGGCGCGTCCCGTCGCCGGGCGAGGCAATCGGCGATCAGGCGCTCGCGGAGCTTGAGCTCGAGGTCGAGGGTGCCGACGAGCACGCGCTCGTTGCGGCGCTCGAAGGGCTGAGCGAGGTCCTCGCGATCCGGCTCACCCGCGCGCTGGGCAAGGTGTTCGGCAAGCGCGTGATCGTGGTCGGCGGTGGCGCACAGGTGGCGCAGGTCGCCCTGGGCGCGGTGTCCGAGGCGGACCGCCACAACCTGCGCGGCGAACGGATCTCGGTGGACACGATTCCGCTGGTGGGCGAGGACGCGATTGCCGCGGCCGTGCGTGCCGTCGCGGACCTGCCGCGCGCCCGGCTGCTCGTCCTGGCCGGATCGATCATGGGCGGCGAGATCAGCCGCGCGGCGGAGGAGCTGCGCTCCGTCGGGATCCCGATCATCGCGCTCAACATGGTGGGCTCGATCACCGACCACGTGGATCTCGTCGTCAGCGATCCCGTTCAGGCCGGCACGATGGCCGTGATGGCCGTCGCCGACACCGCGACCTTCGACCTCACCCGCCAGCGCGGTCGGAAGTACTGAGGCCACCGCTCCCGATGCGCATCGCCACCTGGAACGTCAACTCGCTCAAGGCCCGGCAGGAGGCCGTCGAGAACTGGCTCAAGCGTGCCGAACCCGACGTGCTGCTGATCCAGGAGACCAAGCTGTCCGACGCCGACGCGCCGGTGATGCCGTTCCGGATGCTGGGCTATGACCTCGTCCATCACGGCGAGGGGCGCTGGAACGGCGTCGGGATCCTGACCCGGGTCGGGGCCGAGGACGTGATCACCAACTTCGGTGACGGTCCGGTGCGCGACTCGTCGGCCGGGGCGGCCGTGGCCGTGTCCGAGGACGACTTCGATCCCCTCGACGAGGCCCGGATGGTGTCCGCGGTCTGCGGTGGCATCCGCGTGGCCAGCCTGTACGTGCCGAACGGCCGGGTGGTCGGGTCGCCGTTCTACGAGGGCAAGCTGCGCTGGTTCGAACGCCTGGGCCGCTGGCTGGCCGAGACGCGATCGCCCGACGAGCCGCTGGTCCTGGGCGGCGACTACAACGTGACGCCGGCCGATGACGATGTGTGGGACGCGGTCAAGGCACACGGCGGGACCCACGTGTCCGAGCCCGAGCGCGAGGCGCTGGCGGCGCTGCGGGCCTGGGGTCTGGTGGACGCGTATCGCGCGGTCCAGCCTGCGCCCGGCCGGTTCTCGTGGTGGGACTACCGGGCCGGCAACTTCCACCGCAACGA
This sequence comes from uncultured Chloroflexia bacterium, assembly GCA_963734895.1. Lineage (GTDB taxonomy): Bacteria > Chloroflexota > Limnocylindria > Limnocylindrales > CSP1-4 > CAIXZV01. The sequence continues at coordinate 37,225 of CAVTIN010000008.1, forward strand.
GGGAATGCGGATCGACCTGCTGTACGCGACGGCGCCCGTCGCAGCGCGGGTCATCTGGGCCGAGATCGATCGCGAGGCGCGCAAGGGCCCACCCACGCCATCCGATCACGCGCCGGTGGTGATCGACCTTGACGAGCCGGGGCACCCGTTCGATCCCGGCTGGAGCGGCGCCCTCGAGCGGATCGCGGCACGGACGAAGCCGCGCCACTGACGTGGCGGCGCTGACGTGCGGCGGCGCTCCAGCCGCGGCGCGATCGGCGCGATTTACCGGACGGCCTGGCTCAGCGCCCGTGGTTCGGCGGCCGTGACTCCGCGCCCGTGGCTCACCTGGCGCGTTAAGTCCGCGCCCGTGACTCACCTGGCGCGTCGGTGCACTCGCCTGGCGCGTCGGTGCGCTCGCCTGGCGCGACCCTGCACGCGTGACTCACGTGGCGCGTCGGTGCGCTCGCCTGGCGCGACCCTGCACGCGTGACTCACGTGGCGCGTCCCTGCACGCGTGACTCATGTGGCGCGTCGGATCGACGTCCGTCGCCCTGAAGACGGCTCCCGAATGGCCCTCAATACGAGGATGGCTGGCGGATAGCTGGCCGGGCGACTCACCGCGTGAGTCGCGGCCGCGCGCGAGACGGTCGCGGCCGCGCGGGAGACAGTCGCGGCCGCGCGCGCCGAACGGCAGCGCCCGCGCATGGAGCACCCGGGAGAAGCGGAACGCGATCCGCGCCGGTCGACCCCCTACGCCACCCCGACCGGCACCCGCGGCGCCCCCCGGTCCAGCAATGCGCCCGTGCGGGCGATGGTCGTGCCGGCCTCGCCACTCAGCATCCCGGCGGCATCCGCGAGCGACCCGATGGCCGCGAAACCGGCGTTGGCCCGGACGAACCGGCAGGCCGCCTCCACCTTGGGACCCATCGATCCGGCCGCGAAGGTGCGGTTCGCCATGTCCTCCGGCGACGCCCGCTGGATCGGCGAGGCGTCGGGCGTCCCCCAGTCCGCGTAGACGGCATCGACGTCGGTGAGCATGAGGAACGCGTCTGCGTGCAGCGACGTGGCCAGCAGCGCGCCTGCGAAGTCCTTGTCGATGACGGCCTCGATCCCGACGAAGCCGCCCCCCGGCATGGCCTCGACGGGGATCCCGCCGCCGCCGGCGCACACGACGATGACCCCCTCGCGGACCAGCTGCTCGATGACCCCGATCTCGAGGATCCGAACCGGCTGCGGCGAGGGCACGACGCGCCGCCACTTGTTGCCGTCGGGCGCGATCGTCCACGACTTCTCGGCAGCGTGGCGCTCCGCCTCCTCGCGATCGTAGACGGGCCCGATGGGCTTGGTCGGATGCTGGAACGCCGGGTCGGCCGGATCGACCTCGATCCGCGTGAGGAGCGTGGCCAGCTGGCGATCCGGCGGCAACAGGTTGCCCAGCTCCTGCTCCAGCAGGTATCCGATCATCCCCTCCGTCTCGGCGTCGAGGATGTCCAGCGGATATTCCTCGTCCGGCCGGTAGGCGGCGTTCTGCAGCGACAGCAGGCCGACCTGCGGCCCGTTGCCGTGGGTCAGGATCAGGTCGTGCTCGAGCGCGATCGGCAGCAGCGCCCGTGCGGCGACCGCCACGTTGATCCGCTGGTTCCCGGCGGTCATCGGCTGACCCCGGCGGAGGAGCGCATTTCCCCCAAGCGCGGCGACGACGCGCATCAGCGGCCACCTTCCCGGCTCAGCGTGGCCACGAGAACCGCCTTGATCGTGTGCATCCGGTTCTCGGCCTGGTCGAACACGATCGATGCCGGCGACTCGAAGACCTCGTCGGTCACCTCCATCGCCGTCAGGCCGTATCGGTCGAACATCTTCCGGCCCACCTCGGTCTCGAGGTCGTGGAAGGCCGGCAGGCAGTGCATGAACCGGACGTCCCGGTTGCCCGTCGCGGCCATCATCGCCGAGGTCACCTGGTAGCCACGCAGCAGCGCCACGCGCTCGTCCCACGTGGATTCGGGCTCGCCCATCGAGACCCAGACATCGGTGTAGATGACGTCAGCCCCATCGACACCCACCTCGATCTCGTCGGTCACCGTGATCCGGGCGCCGCTCCGGGCGGCGAGCTCCCGGGCCATCTCCAGGAACGCCGGGCGCGGCCACACCGCCTGTGGCGCGACGATCCGCAGGTCCATGCCCATGGTCGCGCAGCCGATCAGGAGCTCGTCGCCCATGTTGCCCCGGGCGTCGCCCACGTAGGCGAGCGCAACCTGCGACAGCGGCTTGGCGACCTGCTCACGAATGGTCAGGAAGTCGGCCAGCACCTGGGTCGGGTGATCCTCGTCGGTCAGCCCGTTGTAGACCGGGACACCGGACCATTCCGCCAGCGCCTCGACATCGACCTGGCGAAAGCCGCGGAACTCGATCGCGTCGTAGACGCGGCCCAGGACCCGCGCGGTGTCCTTGACCGACTCCTTCCTGCCCACGTGGCTGCCGCTGGGGCCAAGATAGGTGACGTGGGCACCCTGGTCGTACGCGGCGACTTCGAACCCGATCCGGGTCCGGGTCGAGTCCTTCTCGAAGATGAGCGCGATCGAGCGGCCGGCCAGCCGCCGGATCTCGCGATGCTCGCGCTTCTCCTGCTTGAGGCGCGCGGAGAGCTGGAGGAGGTGCTCGATCTCCGCGGCGCTGAAATCGCGCAGCGTGAGAAACGAGCGACCGAGGAGATCAATGCCGAGGTCGAGGGCCATCACGGGACTCCGAGGTGGCGCAGCAATGGGTACAAACCCGGACGCGCCGTGCCGGCGTCGGGGCCGAAGTGACCTGAGGGTGCGCGCCCCCCGGGGGCCTGTCATGGTCCGGGCGGCCCGTTGCGGACGGGAGGGTCGGGCCGTCGTCGCGGCCGTTCACGACCCCGGCCGGCCGTTGCGACGGCGGGTCCCTGGTCTCGCGCCCGCTAGGGTGCGGTGCTGGGACCCGGCTCGGCCGTCGCACCGGGCTCCACGCTCGGCTCGGCACTCGGCTCGGTGCCGGCGGAGGGCTCGACCGTGGGGACGGACGTCGCGATCGGTGCCGGCACCCGGCCGAGCAACGCCTGCCAGGCGATATCGAGGTCACCCGCCGCAACCACCGGGAACTCCGGCAGCGACGCCAGCGCCCCGTCGAGACGGTCCACCGCCGCGGTGACGGCGGCCTGGTCGTCCACGGAGCCGCCGCTGCCAAGGCCGGCGAGCAGATCTCTGGCCGCACCGAGGTCCTGCGCGGCCAGCCCGAAGTTGGACTCGTACAGGAACAGCCGGGCGCGGGACATCAGCTCCATGCCCTTGAGGATGCGGACCTGGCGGACCATCTCGGCGCCGGTCGCCGTGTCGGCGGCCGCGAGGGTGGTATCCATCGCATCGAGCGATGCCAGCATGCGGTCGTGGTCGGCGAGCTGCTGGTCGATGGAGCCCAGTCGCCCGTCAACGGCCGCATCGGCCTCCTTGAGAGCGTCGATCTGGTGCTGCAGATCCGCGACCTGGTCGCGAAGCGTCCCGACGTCCGCGCTGTTGGTCTGAACCGGCGCCAGGTACCGGTCGTAGACGACCGGCCAGCCGAGGTAGATGCCCACGGCGAGCGCGGCGGCGAGCGCAACCAGCACGACCGCGCGAAGCAGCCGCCCCAGGAACCGGCGCAGCCGGCCGCCACCCACCGGAGGCGGAGGCGCCGCGGCCACGGGTGTGAGCGCCGGCATCCCGGCCTCGACGGCGGGCTCGGCGGCCCCGATCGCGGGCTCGGCCTGGCCCTCAGGCTCGGCGGGCGCGATGGGGGCGATTGCAGGCTCGGTGGGCTCGGTGGGGGCAGGTTCCGTCGTGGCGACCACCGGCGCGTCCACCGCAGCTGTCTGGTTGCCGGGAGCGGCAGCTTCAGGTGCACCCTCGGTCGTCGTGGCTTCCGGCTGCGCCTCGGCGGTCGCTTCTTCGGGCGCGTTGATCCCGGACCTCGCCCTGTCGGCGTTCGTCATCCGCTGGGCTCGTGGCATCGGTATCCTCCGGAGCTGCGAATTGGATGCAGCAATGGGACTGTGCGCCGCTCGCACGAGACCGTCCATGGGCCAAGAGTCTCAATCGTTCCGGCTGGGCCGCACGAGATACCGCCCGGGCTGTGCGGGCAACGGTGAGGCCGAAACGCCGGAGCGCGGGTCGGGCCGGTACGGCACACTGCGTCGCCATGGCAGGCATCGGCGATCGACTACGGACGACGCTGCGCGTGGCGGTCGACACCGCCCGGAACCCGGCACTGCGTCGCGCTCAGCTCGCCTTCCTCGGCTACAACACGCTCGAGTTCGGCGCCTGGGTCGGGGTGCTGATCTACGCGTACTCTGCGACGGGACCCGCGTCCGTCGGCGTCGTCGCGATCGCCCAGCTGCTGCCGGCCGCGGTGTTCGCCCCGGTGGGCTCGATGATCGGCGACCGGTATGCGCGAACGCGCGTCCTGCTTGGCGCCTACGTGCTGCTCGCGGTCCTGACCGGCACCATGGCCCTGGGCATGATCAGCGGCTGGCCGCCGCTCGCGGTGTACGCGGTGGGCGTCCTGTCCGGGGTCGGCTTCACGCTCGTCAGGCCCGCGCACAACGCGCTCCTGCCGTCGCTCGCACGGACACCCGAGGAGCTCACCGCGGGCAACGCGGTCTCGAGCATCGCCGAGGCAGGCGGGCTGCTGCTGGGCCCGCTCTCGGCAGCGGCGATCCTTTCCGTCGCCGGGCCGGGCGAGGTGCTGGCCGTCCTCGCGGCCGTGGTCGCCGTCTCCGCGATCCTCGTGTCCGGGCTGCGGTCCGAGCGCCCCCAGACGACAGGCGGGCTCGCTACGCCGGACACCCTGCGCGGGGCGGCGACCGCCGGCTTCCGGGCACTCGCGCGGGACACCGACGCCCGGCTCCTGGTCGTGATCCTCGCATCGCGGACGCTCATCGTGGGCGTGACCGACGTGCTGTTCGTCCTGCTCGCGATCGACCTGTTCGGGACCGGCGAGTCCGGCGCCGCCCTGCTGTCGGCTGCGCTGGGCGCGGGTGGGATCGTGGGTGGCGGAGCGTCGTTCCTGCTGGTGGGCCGCCGCCGGATCGCGCCGGTGCTCCTCGCGTGCGCCGCGGTGTGGGGACTCGCGTTCGCCGCCGTCGGGATCCTGGCGAACGGCACCGTGGCGCCGCTGCTGCTGGTCCTCGGTGGGACGGGCCTGACGATCATGGACGTCGCCGGGCGGACCATCCTGCAACGCGGCGTCCGCGACGAGGTGCTGGCGCGCGTGTTCGGGATCCTCGAGGGGCTGATGATGGCCGCGCTCGCGGCCGGATCGATCCTGGTGCCGTTGGTCGTCGCGGTGGTCGGCCTTTCCGGCGCGGTCGTCGTGTTCGCGCTGCTGCTGCCGCTGGTGCTCCTCGCCTCGTGGCGGAACCTTCTGGCCCTCGACCGGCGAGCCACGGTCCCGCAGCGGGCCATCAACCTGCTGCGCGGACTGCCGCTGTTCGAGGCCCTGGACCCCCCGGCCATGGAGACCCTCGGCCGAGCTGCCGCGTGGTCCACGATGCCTGCGGGGACGGTGATCATCCGCGAGGGCGATCCCGGCGATTCGTTCTATGTCCTGGAGTCCGGCACCGTGACCGTCAGCCGCGGCGGATCCCCGGTCCGTTCCCTCACCGGGCCGGGCGAAGGCTTCGGCGAGATCGCGCTCCTGCGGAACGTGCCGCGGACGGCGACGGTCATCGCTGCAACCGAGGCGGTCCTCCTGGGCCTCGGCCGTTCTCCGTTCCTCGCCGCGGTGACCGGGCACCCGGTCGTGACTGCGCAGGCGAACCTGGTGGTCGAGACCTTGCTGGAAGCCGACGACGCGACAGGCCGCCGCTGAGCCGCCGGACGGCGCCCGGTCAGAGCCGGATCAGGTCCTCCAGCTCCACGACCAGGATCGTCGCGCCCGCGTAGTTGACCACCCGCTCCTGCCAGTCGCGCAGCCGCTCCGTCAGCACCAGCGGCAGCTCCACCTCGCGACCGGCGCAGTTGGCGCGGAACAGGTCCACGACATCCTGGAGCGCCTCGTCCTTGACCGCCATGACCAGCGTCGTGTTGGCGGTCTCGAGGAAGCCGCCCATCGAGGCCAGCCGGGTGAAGCGGTGGCCGTCCCGCCGGAGGGCATCCGCGACCCGCGCCGCATCATCGTCCTGGACGATTGCCACCAGCAGCTTCATCGTGTCGTCCCTTCCAAGTCGCCCACCGCCCCTCCGGCCCGCGCGCGCGTCGCCAGGCGCCGGTCCCCCGCCGTCTCCGTCCGCCATCCGCGGACGGTCCGATGACCGTCGTTGGCGTAGCGATCCGCGACCATGATGTCGAACGCGTGCACCGACGCCTCCTGGTTCGAGTATCGCCCAGCCGTCCATGATCGCGATCGCGTGCCCTGCTGCTGGAGCTCGACCACGTGGTAGTCCTCCCGGTTGGTGATGTCCCAGAACTCGATCGCGCCCGAGATGTCGATCGAATCGAGCCTGGCGGACTCGACGTAGAGGTCGCAGCTGACGATCGAGCGGTTGGGTCCGTCCGGCCAGGCCTGGTGGGTGAGCACGTAGTCAGGGTGGACCGAGACGATCAGGTTCGGCCACAGGATGTAGTAGTAGATGCGCCGGGCCTCGGTCTCGTCGCGCGCGTAGAGCAGCGGCCGGCCGTCACGCTT
>CAVTIN010000009.1:0-99837 GCA_963734895.1 uncultured Chloroflexia bacterium
CATCCTCGAGGCCAGGTCCCTTACCCGACAGTTCCGCATGCCGGGCGAGGTCGTGGACGCCGTGCGGGGCGTCAGCCTGTCCGTCGCGCCGGGGGAGTTCGTGGCCCTGATGGGCCCGTCGGGCTCCGGCAAGAGCACCCTGCTCCAGCTGCTGGGCGGGCTCGACCGGCCGTCAACCGGCGAGGTGCTGATCGAGGGCGAGTCGATCAGCCAGCTGTCCGATGATGGGGCGACCCGGCTGCGCCGCGAACGGACCGGGTTCGTGTTCCAGTCGTTCAACCTGATCCCGCTGCTCAACGTGCTCGAGAACGTCGGGCTGCCGTTCACGATCGCCGGGCAGGACCCGCGGTCGGCCGCGCTTGCTGCGCGGGTGCGCGATGCGATCGAGCTGGTGGACCTGACGGGAAAGGAGCGCCACCGGCCGGATCAGCTGTCGGCGGGCGAGCAGCAGCGGGTCGCGGTCGCCCGCGCGATCGTCACCGGTCCGGCCCTCCTGTTCGCGGACGAGCCGACCGGCAACCTGGACTTCACCACCGGGCTCGAGATCCTCGAGGCGCTGTGGCGCACCTGCGTCGACCGGGGCCAGACGATCGTGCTGGTCACCCACGACGCCAAGGCCGCCGCCTACGCGGACCGGGTGCTCGTGATCCACGATGGCCTGATCCGGGAGGAGATCGCGCTCGGCCGCCGCAACGACCACGCCGCGGGCCCGCTCATCTCGCGACTCGCGCAGCTCGGGCTGTAGCCGCCGTCATGCGCGGCCTTGCCCCTTACGTCTGGCGCAGCCTCGTCGCGCGCCCCGCCCGATCGCTGTTGACGGTGTTCGGGATCGCGATCGGCGTCGCGGTGCTCGTTGCCGCGCTGGGCGTGAACGCGGGGATGGACGCCTCGATCGACCGCACCGTCAGCTCGCTCGTGGGCCGCGCCGACCTCCGGGTCACGGCGTTTGCCGAGACCGGGCTGTCGGGTGCGACGCTGTCGGCGATCGATGGCGTGCCCGGTGTTGCGCTGACCGCACCGGCGATCGAGCGCCGGACCTTCCTCGTCCCCGAATCCGACCAGCAGATCTCCTCCGAGCCGATCACGGTCCTCGGCATCGAGCCCACACGCGAACCGCGGGTCCGGGACCTTCAGCTCGTCCGCGGAGCGCCGCTGCGCGACGTCAACGAGCCCGTGGCCCTCGTGACCGAGCGCCTGGCGACGACCGAGGGTCTCGATGTCGGGAGCCAGCTCACGATGTTCGGCTCCGGCGCACCGCTCTCGGTCCGCGTCGTCGGGATCCTCGCGGGCGACGGTCCGGCGCTCGGCTCGTCCGGACGGACGATCGTGCTGCCGATCGGGACCGCAGCGCTCCTCAACATGCCCGACGACACCGCGCCGGCCGACCGGGGGTCGATGTCCGGCCTGACCCGGATCGACGTCGTCATCGCCGCCGGTGCCGACGTGGACGCCGTCGCCGCGGGCATCGACCGTGCGATCACGTCTGATCCCTACATCCTGTCGGTCCCGCGCGACATGGCCATGTCGCTCAGGGCGTCGACCGCCGAGGTACGGGCGACGATGGGCCTGCTGGCCGCGATCACGTTGTTCGCCGCCGCGTTCCTGATCCTCAACACGCTCGCGATGACCGTCGTCGAGCGGATCCGCGAGCTCGCCCTGCTCAGGGCGGCGGGTGCCGGTCGAGCGCAGGTCATCCGCATCGTCCTCGGCCAGGCCATCCTGCTGGGCATCGCCGGATCGGTCGTCGGACTCGGGCTCGGTGCTCTGCTGTCGGTGCTCGTCGCGGCCGGCCTGGGTGCCTCCGGGAGCGTCCTCATCGACGGGCCGGTGATCACGCCGGCCGTGCTGGCGGCGGGTCTTGGTGGCGGGCTCGTCGTGACCATCATCGCGTCGCTCGAACCTGCGCGTCGCGCCGCAGGGATCAGCCCGGTGATGGCCCTGCGCGCACGCGCCGATCCCGCGGCGGCCGTCCGGGCGCACGTGGGCTGGCTGGTCGCGGTCGTCCTCGTCGTCGGCGTGATGTCGGTCGCCCTGCTGCCCAGCGGATCCGGGTCGATCGCCGGTCCCGCGCGAGCGGCCGCCGTGTACGCGATCCTGCTGGCGGTCGTCCTGCTGACGCCTGCGTTGATCCGTCCGCTGGGCCGGCTCGCCGGACTGCCGTTCGGGCTGTTCCTCCGGCTCGAGGAACGCCTGGCGCGGGCGGCGATCGCCCGCGATCCCGGCCGAACGGCGCTCACGCTGGGGGCGCTCGTGGTGGGCCTGACGATGGTGGTCGCCCTGGGGGCGGTCAACGAGAACGCCCGCGCAACCGCGAGCGCCTGGCTGTCGGACGTGGTTCCGGGCGACGAGATCGTCACGGCCATCGCGCCGGCTCCGGTCGGTGACGACGGTGTGGACAGGGATTTCGCGGCCATCGACGGGGTCGCGCGCGCAACGCCGATCGCGACCTTCGACCTCGCGTTCCGTGGCACGCGGCTCGAGGCCGTGGCAATCCGCGGAGCGGACTTCGAGGCCGATGGCCGGCTGACGTTCGTGGAGGGCGACCGCGTGGCGGCATTCGCCGCCCTCGATGCCGGTGGCGCTGTCCTCCTGTCGCGTGCCCGCGCCGACCAGCTGGGCGTGGGTCTCGGCGACGTGATGGCCGTTGCCACCGCGGGCGGCCTGGTCGAGCTCAACGTCGTTGGAATCGTCGAGCGCTCGTTTCCCGGGACATACCGGCGACGCCGCACTGGTCGGCTGGCCGGACGCACTCGGCAAGTTCGGCGTCCTCGGAGCGGACGCGATCGCGATCCGGTTCGAGCCGGGCAAAGCCGCCGCCGCCGCTCCCGCCGTCGACGCCCTCGCCCGCGAGCAGGCGATGACGACCGCGCCCATCTCGGAGGTCGAGGGTGCGCTGGGCGACGCCCTTGACCGCGTGATCGGCCTGCTCGACGTGCTGGCCCTGGCCGCCGTAGTGATCGCGGCACTGGGCATCGTCAACACGCTGTCGATGGACACCTGGGAGCGCGTCCGCGAGCTGGCGATGCTGCGTGCCGCGGGCATGAGCCGGCGTCAGGTGTGGCGAAGCGTGCTCGTCGAGGCAGGGATCCTGGGCGTCATCGGTGGCGTCGTCGGATCGCTGACCGGCCTGGGCATCGGCGCACTGCTGATCATGACCGACAGCAGCTCTCAACACGCGGTGATCAGCGTGCCGTGGGCGAGCATCGGGCTCGCCATCGTGCTGGGCGTGGTGCTCTCGATGGTCGCAGCCGCGCAGCCCGCCCGGATCGCCGGCGCGCGCGGCATCGTCAGTGCCGTCCGCGCCGAGTAGCTCCTCCCGCGCCGAGCAGCTCCTCGCCGGCGCTCCCTCCGTCGCGGCCCGGTCAAGGTGCCCGACGCCTCTGGTGGCCGGACCGGCCGATTGGTAGACTCCGCGACACGCCGCATTGATGGACACGCGGCCCCCGAGGGAGAACATGTCGCTCGCCATCCCGTCCCTGCACCGGGTGCCCGTGACCGAGCGAGGCGTCACGATCGCTGACTATCTCGTCCCCGTTCGCATCGGCGAGCGAGTCTCTCCGGTGCTGCGCAACATCGTGTTCGTGATCGCCGGGGCGCTGCTGATCTACCTGACGTCACGTGTCTCGATCCCCATCCCGGACAGCCCGGTGCCGTTCACGCTCCAGAACTTCGGGGTGCTGGTCGTCGGTGGCGGACTGGGGATGCGTCGGGGCGGGCTGGCCGGCCTGCTTTACGTCGCGCTGGGCGCCGTGGGGCTGCCGTTCTTCGCCGAGAGCCGAGGTGGCGTCGACGTCATCCTCGGCACCAACGGCGGCTACCTCGCCGGCTTCATCGTCGCGGCGGCGCTGGTCGGGCGGCTTGCCGAGCTCGGCTGGGACCGGCGAATCGGTGGCGCGGTTGGTGCGACCCTGCTCGGCACGCTGGTGATCTACGGGCTCGGCGTCCCGTGGCTCGCGCATGTCGCCCACCTCAGCCCGGCGGACGCGATCGCGAAGGGACTCGAGCCGTTCGTGGTGTTTGACACGATCAAGCTGCTGGCCGCAGCGGCGGTGTTCCCGGTGGCCTGGTGGGTCGTCGGCCGCCGGCCCAGCGAGCGCTGACGGCCACTCCGGGGCGTCCCGCAGCTCCCGGCGTACCGGCATCCCGCCAACCGGCCGCCGGGGATCTCTTCGGCCTGTACGGACCGGCGTCCGAGGCCTGGCGGCTCAATCGCGAGGCATCGCTGCTGCTGGGTGCGGGACCGCGCGCCCTGCTGCTCCAGATCGCCCACCCGCTCGTGGCCGAGGGCGTGGACCAGCATTCCGACTTCCGCGCGGATCCGTGGGCTCGGCTGTCCGGCACCCTTCGCAGCTATCTCCGGATCGTGTACGGAACAGGGACGGCGGCACGGGCCGAGATCCGGCGCCTGAACAAGCTTCACGGCCGGGTCACCGGGCCGGTGCGCGACCCCGCGTCCGCGGCCAGGTTCGGGGCCACGTACCAGGCCCGCGACGCGGACCTGTCGCTGTGGGTCCACGCGACGCTGGTGGACTCGACGCTGGCCGCGGTGGATGCGTGGCTGGAGCCGCTGCCGGCGGACCGTCGGGCCCGCTTCTATGCCGAGACGATCCCCGTCGGCCGGTTGTTCGGCGTGCCGGCGGACCGATTGCCCGGCGACATCGACGCCTTCGACGCCTACATGGCCGGGATGCTTGCGCCCGCGGGGCCGGTGCATCCCTCTGCGACCGCCCGCGAGCTCGCAGATGTGATCCTGCATCCGGTGCTGGCGCCACTCGCCGAGGATGGCGCGATTGCGGACCGGCTGGGCGGGCTCGGTCCGGCGGTAGCGAGCCTCCTGCGGCGCGTCCCGGGGCCTGCGGTCGACTGGTTGCTCGTCCCCTCGGTTGGCCTGCTGCCGGCATCGACCCGGGCCGAGTACGGCTTGCCGTGGGGGCTCCGCGAGCGGACGATCGAGCGGTATCTGGTCACGGCGTGGGGCGCCTGGCGGCCGCTCCTGCCACCGCGCTGGCGCTGGTTCCCGCAGGCGCTGGCAGCCGATGCCCGGGTGGTGGATCAGGCCGGCTGACCGCCGGCGTGGCCCGGGAGCAAGCGGATCGTCGATCAGCGCGGCGGAGTGCCGATCAGCGCGGCGGAGCGGCCCTCAGCGCGGCCCGGATCCGGTCGGTCGCCCGGATCTCCGGCAGCGGCCGGATCGGCGGAGGGTCCGATTCCCGCGGGCCCAGCTCCAGCCCGTACCACTCGGCGTCGTGCCAACGCCCGAGCTTGTAGCCGATCGCCTCGAACTCGCCGATCCGCGTGAAACCCAGCGACCGGTGGAGCGCCACCGAGCCGGCATTTGGCAGCGTGACCCCGGCCACGGCGAGATGGAAGCCCTGGATCCGGAGGATCGCAAGCAGTGCGGTCATCACGGCCCGGCCCAGCCCGCGCCCGGTGAGCGCCGCATCGACGTACACCGTCGTCTCGGCCGTCCAGTCGTACGCCGCGCGCTCGCGGTGGCGCGATGCATACGCGTACGCGCGCACCCGTCCGTCGACCTCCGCAACCAGCCACGGTGTGCGTTGGATCGTGCGCGCGATCCGGGCCGTCATCTCCGCCGCATCGGGCGCCGCATGCTCGAATGACACGGCCGTCGCCTCGACGTACGGACGGTAGATCGCCGCGCACGCCGCGCCGTCGTGGGGGGTGGCGAGCCTCAGGGTCGCGACTGCGGGTTCCATGGGCGCCTTGTGTCTCCGTGCTTCGTCAGTACAGCGTCGGGAATCGGCCGCGCCACCATGCCTCCAGGTTGACCGGCGTCGCGGCGTCGAGCGCGTCGAGCAGCGTACGCGTGTCGGCGAGCCCCCACCGATTGTCGGCAAGGTAACCGCGGAAGGCCGCCCAGAACGCCGTCGAGCCCATCTTCTGCCGCGCCGCCTCCAGCAGGTTGCCGCCCTGGATGTAGACCGTCTCGTAGTAGCAGGCGCTGGTGTAGCGGTAGATGGTGCGATCGAGCGGAGCGGTCGCACAGCGCGATGCCCGCCGAATGCCCAGGACGTACCTCGCCACGAAGTCGGCGGCGGCCTCGTCGGCGAACGGGTCGCGCGCCTGGTCGTTGCCCACGATCCCGTAGAACCACTGGTGGGCGATCTCGTGGGTGACGAGATAGGTCAGGTCGGACGTGGCTGCACCGGTCGGGATCCAGGCCACGCCCGGGCCCTCCATCCCGTAGCCACCGGCCGACTGGATGACCTCGAGCACCGGGTAGGGGTACGGCCCGAGCCGGGTCTCCAGCTTCGACAGCGCCGCCTTCGCCGCGGCGAGCATCGCCGAGGCAGGGCCGCCGGGACGGGTCAGGACGCGGACCTCGGTGTCGCCGACCGTCGCCCTGGACGTGCGGTAGTCCGCCGCGGCGGCGAGCGTGAAGTCCCGGACGTTGATCGCGCTGAAGACTCGCGTCCGACCGTCCTCGCTGGCAGAGGTCTGGACCCCGGTCGTGGCCACCACCATCGGCACGTCGGTCTGCAGCCGCACGGTGACCTGTGGGCTCACGGGGGTCACGAACGGATCTCCGTGGTTCGGCCGGCTGAAGGGTGTCCTGCGGCTGATCCACGGGATCCAGCGGTAGAGGTCGACGACGCCGTTCGCCCGCGTGAGCAGCCAATCCGACCCGCCGACACCGGACCGGAGCGTGGCCGAGAACTGGACGACCAGGGTCGTGGTCGCGCCGTCGGGGAGGACCCCGCCCAGCGGGATGATGAGCGTCTGGTCATCGATCGCCGGGGTGACGGCCGCCCCGTCCACGGTCACATCGCCCAGCTTGAGCCTGCCGAGGGGCGCCATCACGGTGTTGAGCTCGAGCCGGTCGATGCCGCCGCCCGATCGGTTGGTGGCCACGATCTGGACCGAGCCACCGAGGGTCCGGGCCGCGACCGCGAGCCGGACGTCGACGAAGTAGCTGGCCCGGATGTCGAGGCTCGACCGGTCGACGGCGCCCGGGACGATGGCGGTCGCGGGACCGGGGCTTGGCACGAGTGTCGGTGCCGGCGAGGCCGATGGCCCGGGGCTGGGGGTCGCACCCTGCCCGCCGCCCGGGTCCACGGTCGAGTCCCGGCTCGTCGGGGGCGCCGCGCTCGCGGTTGCCGATGGGGGCGCCTCCTGCGCCGTCGGAGGGGACGCTCCGAGTCGCAAGGCAAGGAGGAAGACCGACGCTGCCAGCCCAAGGCCGATGACCGTCACCATCGCGATGCGGCGGAGCTGGCGTGTCCCCGGCATCCCGGGATCGTACTCCCGGCGCGAGGCCGCTCCGGCGTTGCGCGATACTTCGCGGATGGTGCCTACGGAGATCAGGGGTGACGGCCCGGCCCTGCTTCGCGCGATCGATACCCGGTTGCCCGAGCTGCGGCTGCTGACCGATCCGCTCGACCGGGAGGCCCACCGGCGCGACGAGACCGCCTACCTGCCGGCGGGGCTGCCGCTGGCCGTCGCGCTGCCCGTCGAAACAGCCCAGGTCGCGGAGCTGGTGCGGCTGTGCGCGGAGCATGACGTGCCGATCGTGCCCCGCGGGGCCGGGACCGGGCTGTCCGGCGGCTCCGCGGGCATCGACGGCGCGCTGACGATCGCGTTCACGCGCATGAACCGGGTGCTCGAGATCGACCACCAGAACCTCACCGTCATGACCCAGCCGGGCGCCGTCAACGCCGACCTCAAGGCCGCCGTGGCGGCCGAGGGCCTGTTCTACGCGCCGGACCCGGCGTCGTACGAGACGTGCACGATCGGCGGCAACCTGGGCACGAACGCCGGGGGGCTGTGCTGTGTCAAGTACGGGGTCACGCGCGACGCGGTGCTCGGTCTCGAGGTCGTCATGGCCGACGCGACCGTCGTACGGCTGGGCGGCAAGAACGTCAAGGACGTCGCGGGGTACGGGCTCATCCCGCTGCTCGTGGGAAGCCAGGGGACTTTGGGCCTGATGACCGAGGCAACGCTTCGCCTCCGCCCGACGCCGCCCCAGCGAGCGACGATGCTCGCGTTCTTCCCGACGCTCGAATCCGCGGGCGACGCGGTCGCCGGACTCGCCGCGAGCGGGCTCGGCCCGGTCACCCTCGAGCTGATGGACCAGTTCACGATCCGGGCCGTGGACGATGTGCACCGGCTGGGGCTCGATCGCGACGCGGCCGCGATGCTGCTGGTGGAGTCGGATCTGCCCGGGGACGCCGGCCGCGTGGAGCTCGGGACCGCGGAGCCGGTATGTGCCGCCGCCGGTGCCACGTTGGTCGTCCGGGCGGCGGATCCACAGGAGGCCGAGTGGCTGCGCGAGGGCCGGCGTCTTGCCTTCCGGGCGCTCGAGCACCTGGGCGTCGCCCGGATGGAGGATGTCGGCGTGCCGCGCGGCCGGATCCCGGACATGCTGCGCGCGATCGAGGCGATCTCGACCCGTCACGGCCTGCCGGTGGGGACGTTCGGGCATGCCGGCGACGGGAACCTGCACCCCACGTTCATCCTGCCGCGCGACGACGAGGACCGGTCCGTCGCCCGGCTCGAGGCCGCCCGAGTCGACCTGTACGAGGCTGCGCTGGCGCTTGGGGGCACGGTGACCGGCGAGCACGGCATCGGTGCGGCACGGCGCGATTGGCTGGTCCGCCAGCGGGGCGAGGGGGCCGTCGGCGTGATGCGTGCGATCAAGCACGCGCTCGATCCGCGCGACCTGTTGAACCCGGGGCGCGTACTGGCCTGATCGTCGGATGCGGGCCGGATGCGGGCCGTTCGCGAGCCGGTTGGCCCGGGCCGAGGGGCACGCGTCCCTGGTGGGTCGCGGCACGCCATTCGGGGACCCACGGCCCTGCCCGCTGCCGGCTGATACGGCGAGCATGCGGCCATCGCAATTCGGGAGCCCTCGTCATGACCGCCGCGGTCCACGTGCTCGTCGCCTTCGCATCACAGAACGGCTCGACCGCCGGGATCGCCGGGACGATCGCGTCGGAGCTTCATGATGCCGGGCTCGAGGCAGACTGCCGGCCCGTCGCCGCGGTGAACGACCTTGCCCCGTACGACGCGGTGGTCCTGGGCAGCGGCGTGTTCCTCGTCCGCAGCGCATCCGACGGTGGCGGGTTCATCGCAGGACATCGCGACGAGCTTTCGCGGCGTCCGGTGTGGCTGTTCTCCGCGGGCCCGATCGGCGCCGTCGACACCATTGCGATCGCGGATCCGACCAGCGCAAGCGTGCAGCCGGCCGACGGGACGCCAGTCATGCGAGTGGCCCAGGCGATCGGTGCCCGGGGCGTGGCGAGGTTCGGGCACGCGCCCCTGTCCGGGGACGCGACCGACGCCAGACTGTCTCCGGACGACTGGGGTGACGTCGGGCGCGTGCGTGCCTGGGCGCGATCGATCGCGTCGGCCCTGCGGCGACCGGTGGGCGCGGAGGTGCGAACCGCGGACAGGTCGCTCGAGGCTGCGTCGCCGGTCGTGACACGCTAGCTGTCACGACGGCCCGCGAGGATGCGGGTCATGGAAGCACGAATTCTCCCCCTCCCGGCCGTGGTCCCGCCCGCGTCAGACGCGTCGCGGATGGCCACGAACGTCCGTGTGGACGGCGAGCGGATCGTGGTCGAGCGGCTGGTGCTCGCGGATCCCGCGCTTGCCGCCGCGCTCTCGGAACGGGACGTCGCAGACCGGCCGGCGGTCGTCGAGCGAGCGCTCCGGATCGGGCTGCTCGCGCTCCAGGACGCGTCGACATCGATGAACGTGGACGTCGTCCGCCGGGAGTTCGAGAAGCTCGTGGCGCAGACCAGCGCGGTCAACGAGCAGGCTGCGCGCGCCGTCGAGGAGGTCCTGCGCGCCAACTTCGCCGACGGAGACGGCCGCCTCCCGCGCACCCTCGAGCGCTTCCTCGGGGACCGTGGCGCGCTCCAGCAGTTCGTCAATGAGCTGTTCGACGAGACGCGGCGCGACTCGGCCATCGGGCGGATCGGCAGCCTGCTCGGCCAGTACTTCGACGGGGATCGCTCGAAGCTCGCGCACCTGCTCGACCCGACGCGGCTGGGCTCGCCGCTCCACCAGTTCCGCCAGGAGATCGCCGAAGGGTTCCAGGGAGTCCACGAGCGGCTGACCGCGATCGAGGCTGCCGCGCGTGCGCGGGCAGACGAGCGCTCCCGCTCGGCCGCCAAGGGCGGGGACTTCGAGGACCTGCTGGAGGGCATGCTCGGGGACCTGGCCCGGGGCTCCGGGGACATGCTCGACCGGACGGGCAACGAGATCGGGTCCGTGCTGAGCTCGAAGAAGGGGGACTTCGTGCTCACGCTGGACGCCCGGCTCACGCGTGGCGCCGACGTGCGGGTGGTGCTCGAGGCGAAGGACCGCGTGTTGTCGCAGCGGGCGATGCGCGAGGAGCTGCGCGAGGCGCGCGAGAACCGGGGCGCGTCGGTCGCGGTCGCGGTGTGGACACCGGCGCATGCCCCGAGCGGCGTGGCACCGTTTGCGATGGTCGGTGACGACGTGCACGTGGTCGTGGATCCGGAAACGCCGGATGGCGCGTACCTCGAGGCCGCGGTTCGCCTGGCGAGGCTGCTCGCCCTCGCGCAGCTGCAGGACCGCGAGGTCGAGGTCGACGCGGCGGCGATCGGGCGCGCGCTGGCCGGTGTGCGCGAGCAGCTCGAGGCGATCCGGGCGCTCAAGAGCCAGCTCACGTCGGTATCGAACGCGACCAAGGCGGTGTGGACCGGGCTCGACACCCTGCGCTCCGGGATCCTCGCCCGGGTTGCGGACGCGGAGGCCGAGCTCCGGCTCGTCGAGTCGGCATAAGGGTTCCGCGGGCGTACCATCGCGACAGTGCCGGAGTGGGACTGCGGGGCTATCAGGTGGGGTGACCACGGGGTCCTTCCGCCAGGGCCGTGCTCGGGCCACTCTTGCGGTCAAGCGGAGACCACCTGTCCCGCTGGCCAGGTGATCTGGACTCGGGAGCCGCCATGCGACGCGCCGCCGCCGCGCTTGCCTTCGTCTTCGCTGCCCTGACGGCCGTACCGGCCGGGCCGGTGACCGCATCGACCAACCCGGCGCTCGCCCCGCTCCACCGCTCGTCAACTGCCGCAACGGCCGCCGCCAAAGCCACCGCGCTCGACACCGCCGATCGCTGGATCGTGGTGCTCAAGAACGGAAGGGACGTGAGTCGCGCGGCGGGCCACGCACGAGGGCTGGGCGCATCGCCCGACCGCACGTACTCGCACGCCGTCCATGGGTACGCGGCGAAGCTCGATGCCCGCCAGCTGGACACCGTTCGGCGGGACCCGGACGTCGCCATGGTGGTCGCGGACGACGTGGTCTCGATCCAGGGCCAGACCGTCCCCACGGGGGTCGAACGGATCTCCGGGCTGCGATCCCCGATCGCGAAGATCGACGGCGTCGACGAGCGCGTCGATGCCGACGTTGCGATCGTCGACACCGGGATCGACAAGACACACCCGGACCTCAACGTCGTGGGCGGCATCAACTGCTCGACCAGCAACCCGAACGCCTGGTGGGACAGCAATTCGCACGGGACCCACGTCGCCGGCACGGTCGGGGCACTGGACAACGGCTTCGGTGTGGTCGGCGTCGCGCCCGGCGTGCGCCTGTGGGCCGTTCGTATCCTCGACTCGGCCGGCAACGGCCTCCTCTCGTGGTATGTCTGCGGCCTCGACTGGATCGCGTCACAGCACGACCCGCTCGACGAGACCCGCCCGCTGTTCGAGGCGGTGAACATGTCGGTCGCCAAGCCGGGGTCCGATGACCACGCGTGCGGGAGCGTCAATGGCGACATCCTTCACGCCGCCATCTGCCGCCTGGTCGACTCAGGAGTCACCGTCGTCGCGGCAGCCGGCAACAACTCGTTCAACGCCTCGCGCATGGTGCCGGCTGCCTACGACGAGGTGATCACGGTCTCCGCGCTTGCCGACACCGACGGGCAGCCGGGAGGGCTTGGCGGTCATGCGTGCTACTCGTGGGGGTCGTACGACACGGACGACACGTTCGCCGACTTCTCCAACTACGGCGCGGACGTTGACCTGATCGCGCCCGGCAAGTGCATCCGTTCCACGCTGCCGGGCAACCGGTACGGATACCTGTCCGGCACGTCGATGGCGGCGCCATTGGTGACCGGCGCGGTTGCGCTCTTCAAGGCATCGCGCCCGCTGGCCACGCCGAGCGACGTCAAGGCGGCGCTCCAGGCGATGGGCAACCTTGACTGGAACACCGCCACCGACCCGGATACCCACCATGAGCCGCTGCTCGACGTATCCCGGATCGTCCCGCTGGGCGACTATGCCCTCGCGGCCACCGTTCCGGACGGCTTCCTGCCATGGCCCGGAATGTCCTTCCAGGTCCCGATCGATGTCATCCGTTCCGAGGACTTCGCAGATCCTGTGGACATCTCGGTCGACGTGCCGGAGGCCCTGACCGGTGTTGTCGCCCCAACCGATATCGCCGGTGAGACGTCGTCCGCGGCGACCCTCACGGTGACCATCCCGGCCGACGCGCCGACGGGCAGCTACCCGCTCACAATTCATGGTCGCTCCGGGGACCGCGACCGGACCGCCCACCTCACGATCTCCGTCACTCCCGTCCCGACCACCCGCCTGGCCGGCTACGACCGGTACGCCACCGCCGCCGCGATCAGCGCCGCTTCATTCACAACAGGGGTCCCGGTCGCCTATATCGCGAACGGGCTCAGCTTCCCCGATGCGCTCGCGGGTGCCGCGGCGGCGGGCGACGCCGGGGGCCCGGTGCTGCTCGTCACCCGTGATGCCATCCCGGCGTCCATCAAGACCGAGCTCGCACGGCTCAAGCCCGTCCGGATCGTCGTGCTCGGTGGCACCGCCGTCGTGAGTGACGCGGTCAAGACCGCCCTCGCCGCGTACACCGTGGACCATAAGCCCGCCACCCGCCTGGCCGGCTACGACCGGTACGCCACCGCCGCCGCGATCAGCGCCGCTTCATTCACAACAGGGGTCCCGGTCGCCTATATCGCGAACGGGCTCAGCTTCCCCGATGCGCTCGCGGGTGCCGCGGCGGCGGGCGACGCCGGGGGCCCGGTGCTGCTCGTCACCCGTGATGCCATCCCGGCGTCCATCAAGACCGAGCTCGCACGGCTCAAGCCCGTCCGGATCGTCGTGCTCGGTGGCACCGCCGTCGTGAGTGACGCGGTCAAGACCGCCCTCGCCGCGTACACCGTGGACCATAAGCCCGCCACCCGCCTGGCCGGCTACGACCGGTACGCCACCGCCGCCGCGATCAGCGCCGCTTCATTCACAACAGGGGTCCCGGTCGCCTATATCGCGAACGGGCTCAGCTTCCCCGATGCGCTCGCGGGTGCCGCGGCGGCGGGCGACGCCGGGGGCCCCGGTCCTCATCGTCCAACTCGATGGCATCCCAACACCCATCGCGGCCGAGCTCAAGCGCCTGAAGCCCGTCCGGATCGTCGTGCTCGGTGGCACCGCGGTGGTGAGTGACGCGGTGATGGTCGCGGCACGGGCCGCCGCACTCCCGTAGAGTCCGGCCGGCCCCGGACCAACCTCTGCGGGGTCCTTGCGGTCGGATGGTAGGTTTACGTCCCGGTTGCGGGAGCGGGGCATTGCCCCTCCGCTGAACCGCCAAACGCGAGGATCAAACAGCCCGTGGCGCGCTCGATGTGGAAGGGGGCCATCCAGTTCGGACTGGTCACCATCCCGGTGAAGCTCTACACCGCGACGGAGTCCGACTACGCGATCCGGTTCAACATGCTCCACGAGACCGACCTGTCGCGGATCCAGATGAAGGTCTGGTGTCCCGAGGACGAGAAGGTCATCTCGCGGGGCGAGACCGTCAAGGGCTACGAGTACGCGCCCGACCAGTACGTCGTGATCACGGACGAGGACCTGGACAAGGTCCCGCTCAAGACGGTGCGTTCGATCGAGATCGAGCAGTTCGCCCCGCGCGACGCGACGACGGCTGAGCATTCCAAGTTCACCCGACAGGCGTACTTCATCGAGCCCGACAAGATCGGCCGCAAGGCCTTCTACCTGTTGCGCGAGGTGCTCACGGAGCGCAACCTCACCGCCATCTGCAAGGTCGTGATCCGGGACCGCGAAGCGCTGGCGGCGCTGGACCCGTTCGAGAGCACGATGCTCCTGACCACGCTCCACTGGCCCGATGAGATCCGGTCGGCCAGGGAGCTCGACCTCCCAGCGGAGGAGTTCGAGTTCAAGCCCGCGGAGCTCACGATGGCCGAGCAGCTCGTCGAGGCGATGACCGAGACGTTCGATCCGTCGCGCTACAAGGACGAGTACCGCGAGGCGCTGCTCCAGGTCATCGAGGCGAAGATCGAGGGCCAGGAGATCGCGGCGCCGGCGCCGGTCGAGGAGAGCACCAGCCTCGTCGACCTGATGAAGCTGCTCGAGGCGAGCGTCAAGGCGGCGACTGACCAGAAGACGAAGGACACCCCGGCGCCAGTGTCGGTGACGGAAGCGAAGCAGGCACGGGCGTCACGCCGGGCCAAGGCTGCGGAGGACGCCACGGCCGCCGCCGCGGAGAGCGCCGACGCCGAGGCGCGTCCCGCCCGGCGCCGGCGGAGCGCCTGACCCGAGCGTATCGGCGGTCCGGCGGGTCCAGCCCCTACCAGAGCCGCAGCTGGTCCGTCCGACGGAGCCACGCCACGCTGGTTGCCGCGAGCACCAGCCCGATGGCGCCGTAGATCGCCTGGAGGAACGAGAACTCGGGCATGACCACGAGCTGGACGCCGATCCAGATCGCCAGTCCGGCGCCGAACACGCCGGTCAGCCAGGGTGCGGTCCAGTGCCGGGCCAGCGTGAGCCCGGCGACGACCAGCATCCCGAAGCCATTCATCAGCAGCAGGTAGATGCCCGGGACGAGGTACGACCCGAACGGCGTTGCCTCGATCCAGCCGGGGGTGAAGCCGACGCCGGCTCCGGTCGGGTCCGTGATCAGCATGATCCCGACGGGGATGGCGCCGGCCGCGGTCAACAGCTCGAGGGTGGCGGCGAGCCAGGCGAACCGGGGCCGTGTGATCGGACGCGCAATGGGTAGCAGCTGGGCGTGCATCGTGTCCTCGGGCGAGCCGGCGGCGCCGGATTCGCGACGAGTCTCGCGACCGCGCGACGCGTCGCCATCCGCCATCGGTCACCTGCGGGGGTGACCACGGCATACTCCGCCCATGCCGCTGGACGAGTACCGCCGCAAGCGGGACTTCGCGAAGACGCCGGAGCCCGCGCCGGGTGGGGTTGCCCCGGGCCTGACCGGCCCGTCCACCGAGCCCGATGCGCTTCGAGCCCGGCGGCGGTTCGTCGTGCAGCGCCACCGGGCGACACGCCTCCACTACGACCTCCGGCTCGAGGTCGCTGGCGTGCTCGTCTCCTGGGCCGTGCCCAAGGGCCCGACGCTGGATCCCGCCGCGCGACGGATGGCGATCCATGTCGAGGACCATCCGCTCGAGTACTTCGACTTCGAGGGCGTGATCCCTGCCCGCCAGTACGGCGCAGGCGATGTGATCGTGTGGGACTGGGGCACCTGGGAGCCCGAGGCAGAGACCCCGGACCCGGTCGCCGCCATCGAGCAGGGCGAGCTCAAGTTCCGCGCTGAGGGCCAGAAGATCCGCGGGCGGTTCACCATCGTGCGAACGTCACGTCGTCCGGGCGCCGCGCCCCGAACCGCCTTCGAGGACGATGAGGGCGAGCAGTGGCTGCTGATCCACAAGCGCGACGAGCACGCGGCCCCCGGCTGGGATGCCGAGGACCACCCGAAGAGCGTGAAGTCGGGCCGTACCAACGACGATGTCAAGGCGAACGCACCGGCGATCTGGGTCTCCGAGGCGCCCGCGGCAACGGCCGGGATCGACCTGAGCGCAGCCCGCGAGGCGCCGATGCCGCGCTACATCGAGCCGATGAAGGCGACCCTCACGACGAAGCCGTTCCGGGACGATGAGTGGCTGTTCGAGATCAAGTGGGACGGCTACCGGGTCGAGGCGGTTGTGCACGACGGTGGCGTCGGCCTGTTCACGCGGAACGGCAACGATGCCGCCGCGTACTTCCCGGGCCTGCTGTCGCCGCCGACCTGGATCGATGCTCGGGAGGCGATCGTCGACGGCGAGGTCGTCGCGCTGGACGGGGAGGGCAAGCCCGACTTCTCGCTCCTGCAGCAGCGGATCAGCGAGGTCCGGAGCGGCCAGGCGGGCGGGCCGCTCGCGTACCAGGTGTTCGACCTGCTGTATCTGGACGGGCGCTCGTTGCTCGACGTCCCGCTCGAAGAGCGCAAGAAGCTGCTGGAGCTGGTGCTCCGGCCCAACACGCGGGTGCGCTACGCCTCGCACGTGGAGGCCGAGGGCATCGCGTTCTTCGACGCAGTCAAGGCGCAGGGGCTCGAGGGGCTCGTCGCGAAGCTTCGGCGCTCGCGGTACGAGCCGGGCAGGCGCGTGAGCACGTGGCTCAAGCTCAAGGCACGCCCGGAGCAGGAGCTCGTGGTCGGCGGCTGGACCCCGGGGGAGGGGGCTGCCCGGGAGCTCGGTGCGGTCGTGGTGGGCGTGTACGAGGAGGACCGGCTGCGGTTCGCGGGCAAGGTCGGTTCCGGGTTCACCGACCGTGGCCGGCGCGAGCTCCGGGCTCGCCTCGACGAGCTCGCGGTCGACGAGACGCCGTTCGACCCACCGCCGCCGGCCGACTACAAGGGACGCTGGGGCGGCGACCTGGCCGGCGTGCGCTGGGTCCGGCCGGAGCTGGTCATCCGGGCGGAGATCGGCGGCTGGACGCGCGACGGGCACGTGCGCCAGACGTCGTTCAAGGGGCTGGAGGAGGGCCGCGATCCACGGGAGGTCGTGCGCGAGCGGGCCGTGACTCCGCAGCGGGCTGTGGCGCGAGCGACGGCTCGGGGAAACTCACTTCCGCCTGCGATGAGACTCGCCGCATCGCCGCAGGCCGGGCCCCCGCCGCAGGCCGGGCCGATGCCGGCGGCCGGGCCGCCCACGCCGTGGACCGTGACGGACGCCGAGCTGACGGAGCTGGCATCGATGAAGCCGGAGGGACGGTGGGTCGTCTCGGGCGAGGAGCTGCGGCTCACGAACCTGGACAAGGTTCTCTTCCCGTCACGCGACGGCGCGGACGAGGCACCGATCACCAAGCGCGAGCTGATCGGCTACTTCGCGAGGATCGCGCCCGTGATGCTCCCGCACCTCGTCGGTCGCCCGCTCAACCTGCAGCGCTTCCCGAACGGGGCCGGGGCTCCGGGCTTCTGGCAGAAGGACATCCCGAAGACCGCGCCGGCATGGCTCACGATCTGGCACGAGCAGGGCTTCCGGGAACGTGACGACCGCGCCCCCAACGATCACCTCGTCGCCGATCGCGCGGCGACGCTCTGCTGGCTCGGAAACCAGGCGTCGTTCGAGATCCATGCCTGGACATCGACGACCACCGATCCCTGGTCGCCCACCTTCGCTCTGATCGACATCGATCCCGGGACGGTGACCACCTGGGAGGAGACCCTCCTGATCGCGCGGCTCTACCGCACTGCGCTTGAGCACCTCGGTGTCCGGGCCTTCCCGAAGGTCACCGGCAGCCGCGGGATCCAGGCGTGGATCCCGATCGAGCGTGGCCGTTACACCTACGCAGAAACCTCCGCCTGGATCGAGAAGCTGTCCCGCGCGGTCGGCGCCACGATCCCGGACCTCGTCTCGTGGGAGTGGTCCAAGGCCCAGCGCGGGGGTCGCGCCCGGCTCGACTACACGCAGAACGCGGCGATCAAGACCCTCGTGGCGCCGTACGCCGTCCGGCCGCGGCCGGGTGCGCCGGTATCGACGCCGATCCGTTGGGACGAGCTGGACGACCCGATGATCGCGCCCGACCGGTGGACCATCCGGACGCTGCCGGAGCGGGTGGCAGAAGTCGGCGACCTGTTCGCGGCGGCGCAGACGGACCACCAGGTGCTGCCGAACCTCTGACCGCCGCGACGAGGGTCAACCCGTCGCGACGAGGGTCAAACGGCGCTCAGCGCTTGCGCTCAGCGCCAGGTGCGCGACGATCCTGCGGGCGGATACGGCTGTCGGAAGAAGCCCAGCAGCGGCTCACCCGTCGATTGGGTCAGGCGCACGCGCTCCGCCCAAGGCCTCGACGCGTCGGCGTCGATGTCGGCAACCAGCTCCACGTCGTCGTGGCCCGGGTGGTTGGGGTCGTAGATCGCGATCCGCAGCCGTCCGGGCCCATCGTCGTAGCCGAACGCGAGCACCTGGTGGTTGTGGGTGAGGTTCCAGGGAGAGGCGCTGCTGATCCGGATCAGCCCGAGGACCGGGAGGCGGCCACCGTCGATGTCGTCTCGGATCCGGGGCCACTCGTCGCAGATCGCGATCTCGCGCGGGGTTCGCCGACCGAGGAGCGTCGCGAGCCCGTTCGGCGGATCCGGCCGGAATGCCTGGAGGTCGAAGAAGCGGAGCGGCACCCGCAGCCAGTCGAGCGACTCCACCTGGCGCCGAACGATCGCGTCGAACCGCGCGCTCCCGTTGGCCGGCCGGGGAACCCGCGGCATCGCGATGCCGGCCTCGAACAGGTCGCGCACGGTCAGCACCATGCCCCCGCACAGCCCCGCGGCCGCATCGCCGAAACCGAGGATCGGCGTCCGGATCGGACCCAGGCGAACCGTGGGTCCGGCGGGCCATGCGTTGGCAAAGGCAAAGCCGTTGACGCTGGGCAGGAACCCGGCCACGGAGCGACTGGTCATGCGCGCACCGTACCGTGATCGCACCTGCCGGTGCGCGCCCGTCGGTGCCCGCCTCCTGGCATCGCCGCCCCCACCGGTTCGGAGGTGCTGCGTCGTTGCGCCGTGGGTTCCGCCGCGTACCATCGGGCCCATGGCACAGGTTCCGGGTCACCCGCTCCACACCAATCGGCTGGCCGGCGAGACCAGCCCGTACCTGCTGCAGCATGCGCACAACCCGGTCGACTGGTTCCCGTGGGGTCCCGACGCGCTGGCGCGTGCGAAGCTGCTCGACCGGCCGGTCTTCCTCTCGATCGGCTACGCCGCCTGCCATTGGTGCCACGTCATGGAGCGGGAGTCGTTCGAGGATGAAGCAACCGCCGCGTTCCTCAACGCACATTTCATCTCGATCAAGGTCGACCGCGAGGAGCGTCCGGACCTCGACCAGCTGTACATGGGTGCCATCCAGGCGATGACCGGCCAGGGCGGCTGGCCGATGAGCGTGTTCCTGACGCCGGATGGCCACCCCTTCTTCGGCGGCACGTACTTCCCCGACATGCCGCGTCACGGGATGCCGTCGTTCCGCCAGGTCCTGGAAGGGGTCCGGGCAGCCTGGGCTGACCAGCGGGTGGAGGTCGAGCAGGCCGGTGGACGGCTGGTCCAGGCGCTGGTCGATGCACAACGGACGGCGCCCGCATCGGGCGGCCTGCCACCGGCGGAGATCCTGGGCCTCGCGTCCGCGTCCCTCGCGGATGCCTTCGATCCCGTCAACGGGGGCTGGGGCAGCGCCCCGAAGTTCCCCCAGCCGATGACCATCGAGCTCCTGCTCCGCCGTCACGTCGTGTCCGGTGACACCCGGTTGCTCGAGATCGCCCGCCGCGCCCTGGATGCACTGGCGGCCGGCGGCATCCACGACCAGCTCGGCGGTGGCTTCCACCGATACTCGACCGACGAGCGGTGGCTGGTGCCGCACTTCGAGCAGATGCTCTACGACAACGCGCAGCTGGCACGCGTCTACGCGCACGCCTGGGCGCTCACGGGCGACGCGGCGTACCTGGGCACGATGACCGGAACGCTCGACTACCTTCTGCGGGAGCTGCGGACCGGCGGCGGCGGGTTCGCAGCGAGCCAGGATGCCGACACGGAGGGCGAGGAAGGCGCGACGTTCGTGTGGACCGCGGCCGAGGTCCGCGACGTGCTTGCCGCCGACGCCGCGCTGTTCTCGGCGGCCTACGGCGTGCGTGACGCAGGGCAACTGGGAGGGGCGAACGATCCTGTCACGCGTCCTCGATGACGCGAGAGCTGGCCGAGCGGTTCGGGATGCCGGTGGGCGAGGTCGTCACCAGGCTCAAGGATGCACGGGCGGCCCTCCTGACCAGGCGCGCGGCTCGGCCCCAGCCCGCCCGTGACGACAAGGTGCTGGCCGCCTGGAACGGGCTCGCGATCGCCGCCCTCGCTGATGCGGCCCGTGCGCTCGCGGCGTCCGGCGACCCGGCGCTTCTGGACGGCGCCGCTCGCTACCGGGACGCTGCGGAGCGCGCTGCGATCGATGTCCTCGGCGGCCTGCGGACCGCGGACGGCGCGCTTCGCCGTTCGTGGAAGGACGGACGTGCCTCGGCGGACGGGGTCCTCGAGGACCATGCGGATCTCGCGGACGGATTGCTCTCGCTGTACGAGGCCACCTTCGACGAGCGCTGGTACCGCGAGAGCGTGTCCCTGGCGGACGCGATCCTCGAGCGGTTCGTGGACCCGGCGGGCGGCTTCTTCGACACGGCCCGCGACGGCGAGCGGCTCGTCGTACGCCCGAGGGACCTCCAGGACAATGCGACCCCGTCCGGCGGTGCGATGGCTGCGACGGTGCTCGTCCGGCTGGCTGCCCTGACCGGCGAGGATCGCTATCGGGCCGCGGCCGAGGGGGCGCTCGCCACGGTCGGTCCGTTCCTCGCGCGCTATCCGACCGGATTCGCGCAGTGGCTGTGCGCGCTCGAGCTCGCCCACGCCGCCGTCTCCGAGGTCGCGATCGTCGGGGACCCCGCAGATCCCGCAACGCGACGCCTGGTCGACATCGTGGCCCGCGGGTATCACCCGTTCCGGGTCACGGCCATGGCGGCGGCACCCGATGCCTCGGCGGCACCCGATGCCTCGGCGGTTCCGCTCCTCCACCACCGGTTCCAGCTCAACGACCGGCCGACCGCGTTCGTCTGCCGGCAGTTTGCGTGCCGGCAGCCTGTCAACGAGCCGGAGGCGCTCGAGGCGCTGCTGGTCGCAACGTGAGCGGCGCCGCACCCGCGCTGCCGATCCGCGCCGCATCGACCATCGCGCTGCTTCGCCCAAGGTCCGGCGGGCTTGAGGTTCTGCTGACCCACCGGCCGCCGACGATGGACTTCGGACCGGGGCTTCACGTGTTCCCGGGCGGCGCCGTCGATCCCGGAGATCACGACCCGAGGCTGCTCGCACGATCGGCGCGGACGCCGGGGGCGTGCGCCGCGGCCTGGGTCGGTGAGCTGGCCCCGGACGACGCCGCGGCGCACCACGTGGCGGCCATCCGGGAGCTGTTCGAGGAGGCCGGTGTGCTGCTCGCGACGCGGCGTGACGGTCAGCTGCCAGATCCCGCGGAGGTCGAGGCCGCGCGGGCGTCCGGGATCCCGTTTCGCGACATGGTCGAGGGGCTGGACCTCGTGCTGGGCACCGACCGGCTGGTCCCGTTGTCGCGCTGGGTGACGCCCCCGGTCGGCGTGACGCGCCGTTACGACGCCCGGTTCTTCGTCGCGGCATTGCCGGACGGAGCCAGGGTCGCGCTCGACGATCGGGAGGTCATGGCACACGACTGGCTCACGCCGAGGGCGGCGCTGGAGGAACGGGCCGCCGGGCGGATCGACCTGTGGCCGCCGACGAGCACGACGCTCCAGCAGCTCGCCCGCGCGCGATCGGTGGATGACGTCGCAGCGTTCCTCGCACCCCTTGCCGCGACTGCGGCGCCATCGGTCGAGGTGCTCGGCCCGGCCGTGACCCGCGTCCGGCTGACGGGCGCCGGCGCGATCCCGGGGCAGGGGGTCAACGCCTACGTGGTCGGCCGGCGGCGGCTGCTGGTCGTCGATCCCGGCGACCCGTCCGACGAGGCGGCTGAAGCATTCCTGGCCCTGGCGGCGTCGCGGGGCGCACAGATCGTGGGGATCCTGCTGACGTCGCCCGCCCCCGATCACGCGGCGGGATCGACCGCGCTCACGCTGCGCCTCGACGCCCCGGTGTTCGCCTCACCCGGCGCGGCTGCGGTGCTGTCGGGACCGATCAGCCTGGTGCACGACGGCGACCGGCTGGATATCGGCGACGTCCCGGTCGTCGTTCGTTCGACGCCGGGGCCCGATCCCGACCACCTGGCGTTCGAGCTCCCGACGGAGGCGGGCGTGCTGGCGGGCGACCTGTTCGGGCCGGGCGCGTCACGGGTGATCCCGGAGCAACGCGACGCAGCCGGGATCGAACGCGACGAGCTGGGGATCGCGCGGCTCGGGTTGCCGGCGCTCTGGCCGGCGCACGACTAGGCCGCGAGCGATCAGGCGGGCTTGTCCCCGTCCGTTGACGCGCCGTCCGCTGACGCTGAGTCGTTCTTGATCTCGTCGATCTCCTTGCGCGCTTCCTTCACGCCCTGTCCGAACGCCCGACCGAGGAGCGGGAGCGTCCTGGGGCCGCGCCACATGATCACGAGAACCAGGGCAATGATGAGAACGACGATAAGGTCCATGCCCGGATGGTACAGCGGGAGGGGGCCCCGGTTCGCGCTGCGGCCGCGACCCGGTCTCGCGCTGCGGGGGGGCCGCTCGGTCCGGGTAATCGCGCGCGACCGACGGGCCGTTCGTCCCGCCCCGGTCACCGAACGGCGGGCGCAGCGGCACGTCCGCGACCGCTCGGAGCGGGCGACACTGTGTCCAACGTCAGCGTCGCGGAGCTCTCCTCCCCTCCCATCCGCGCCGCTGGCCGGGCACACCAGATCGACGGGCCGGCCGGCCCGTCGATCTTCGTTTGTCGCGACCCCGGAGGGGCCCGGATGGGGCGAAGCCAGGCGGCTTCACCCGGCCGACGGACGTCGCTCCTGTGCGGCTGCTGCCAGCTCGTTGGTGACCCGCCGGAGGAACGCCAGCACCGTCCGCCGTCCGTCCTCGTCAAGGCCCGAGAGGGCGCGCTCGACGGCATCGCCCCGCCAGCGGTAGGCGCTCTCGACCATCTCGACGGCACGCGGCGTCAGCGACACGCGAACGATCCGACGGTCGCCGGGATCGGGCGCCCGCGAGACCAGTCCGGCCTGCTCCAGCTCGGTCACGACGCGGCTTGCCCAGCCGTACGAGATCCCCAGCCCGGACGCGAGCTCGCCCACGGTGCGCACGCCATGCTGGTAGACGTGGATCGCGGCCCGAATCGCGTGGGTCGGTGGAGCGTCGGCGGAGGGATGTCCGGCGGTGCCTCCGCCTGCGGCCGACGCATCGATCGCGCGCGACGCATACGTCACGTGGAGCAGCTCCACGAGAAGCTGGCTCGCCTCGAGCGCGTCGTCGCTGAGACCGCCGGCCCCCTGGACGGCGGCAGCATCGGAGTGGACATCTCCCGGCACGGTTGTTATCGTAACGAAACTGTTTCGTAAGTCAAGTAGTGTGCGGTGCCCGCCAGTGCACCGCTCGAGGGAGTGGCAGGCGATGGCATCAGCGGGCGGCGCACAACCCACCGGACCATCGATCCACGCCGAGGGTCGCGGGCGCTGGGTAGGCCTCGCCATGCTCAGCGTGGGCGTCGCGATGATCATCGTGGACGCGACGATCGTGAACGTCGCGGTCCCGTCGATCATCCGTGAGCTTGCCCTCGACTCCACCCAGGCCGAGTGGATCAACACGATCTACGCGCTCGTGTTCGCCGCGCTGCTGATCACGCTGGGCCGGCTGGGCGACGTGTTCGGTCGGCGGCGGATGTATCTCGGTGGGCTGGGGCTGTTCCTGACCGCATCGGTGCTCGCCGGCGTGGCTCCGTCGGGCGATGTCCTGATCGTCGCCCGGGTCTTCCAGGGCGTCGGTGGGGCGATGATCCTGCCGGCAACCCAGGCGATCCTGAACTCCAACTTCCAGGGCCGGGACCGGGCGATCGCGTTCGGGATCTGGGGCTCGGTGATCGGAGGCATGGCGGCCGTGGGCCCGCTCCTCGGAGGGTTCCTCACCACGTATGCGTCGTGGCGCTGGGCGTTCTTCATCAACGTGCCCATCGGCCTGTTCGCGATCGCCGGCACGCTTCACTACATCGGCGAATCGCGCGACGAGGACGCGAAGCCGGGCTTCGACCTCCCCGGATTCGTGCTCATCACCGGTGGCCTCGGCGCCTTCGTGTTCGGCCTGATCGAGGGCCGGCAGTATGGATGGTGGACCCCGAATCCCCGGCGCCCCTTCGACGTCCTGGGCCTGAGCTGGCCGCTGGACGGGGTGTCGATCACGCCGTTCATGATCGCGTTCGGGTTGGTGGCGTTGCTCCTGTTCGCGGCCGTGGAGTCGCGTCGCCGGGCGGCGGGCCGGTTCTACCTGTTCGACTTCACGCTCTGGCGGTACCGCGGCTTCCGCTATGGAAACCTTGCGGGCACGATCGTGTCGCTGGGCGAGTTCGGCCTGCTGTTCGCGCTGCCGCTGTTCCTCCAGGGCGTCCTGGGCTACTCCGCCTTCGATACCGGCGCCGTGTTCCTGTCGCTCGCCGTCGGCGCATTCTTTGCCGCGCCCGGGGCGGCGACGCTCGCCCGCCGCTACGGCCCGCGATGGGTGGTCACGATCGGGATGCTGCTGGAGGCGGTCGGGATCCTGGCCACGACCCTGCTCATCTCCACATCGGTCAATGGCCTGATGCTCGTGATCCCGCTGTTCGTGTACGGCATCGGGGTCGGCTTTGCGACCGCACAGCTGACCAGCATCGTGCTCTCGGACATCCCGGTCTCGCTGTCGGGCATCGCGTCGGGCGCGAACTCCACGCTGCGCCAGGTCGGCTCGGCACTGGGAATCGCCATCCTGGGCACGATCCTGTTCTCGTCGCTCGTCACGCTGAGCGGCGACAACATCGCGGCGTCCGTCCCCAACGTCAGCCCCGTCTGCCGGGAGCTCGTCGTGGACCTCGTGGATGCCTCCGCGGGCCAGGTTCTGCCTGCGCTCAAGGACCCTTCCCGGGCGGCCGAGACCGGGTTCGGGGGCGGCGTGGCGGCGCTCCCGCCGGAGCAGGCGGCCTGCTTCAGCGATCCGGTGTTCCTCTCGTCGCTCCAGGCCACGGCCGTTCCGATCGAGAATGCCTTCGTGGACGCGACCCGGTTCGCCGGGTTCGCGGCAACGGGGTTCGTGCTCCTCGGCGTGGTGTTCTCGCTGCTGCTGCCGGCCCGCAGGGCGGAACCCGCGGAGGCGTAGGCTGGCGGCATGGCTGCGCCGCATCCGCCGTTGATCGACGTCGCCCGGGTCAGCTCGATCATCTCGGCAGCCCGGGCGCGCACAGCGGGGGCGCCGGCGCTGCTGGAGCCCGACGGGCTGGCGATCCTCGAGGCCATCGGGATCGCGGTCCCGCGCGGAGTCTTCCTGTCCGCGGAGGCGGGTGACGACGCCGACGGTCCGGGCCGCGCCGCCGACGGTCCGGGCCGCGCCGCCGCGGCCCTCACGGGGGACCGGGTGGTGGTCCGGGTCGTCGCGTCCGGGATCGCCCACAAGACGGAGGTCGGCGGGGTCCGGATCGTCGCCCGCGACGCGGCCGCCATCGCCGACGCCGTATCTCGGATGCGGACCGCGCTCGCAGGACGGGACCTGGCCGGCTTCCAGGTTGCCGAGTTCGTGGACCACGACCCTGGCATGGGCGGATCGCTGCTGGTCTCGGCGCGCTGGACGTCCGACCTGGGTCCGATCGTGAGCGTGGGCGCGGGCGGGATCGATGCCGAGGCCGTGGCGGCGGATCTCCGCCCGGGGCGCGAGGTCGCGATCCTGTCGCCGACGCTCACGCCGAGCGCGGAGATCCCAGGGATCCTTCGGGCGTCGACGGCCGTTCGTCTCGCGACGGAGTCCCAGCGGGGCCGGCCGCCGCGCCTGCCGATGGCGTCGCTGGTGGCCGTCGTCGAGCGCTTGCTGGCCGTCGCGGATGCGTGCATGCCGCGCGACCTGCTCGAGCTCGAGGTGAACCCCCTGGTCGTGGCGGGGGACGGCCTCATCGCGCTCGACATCTTCGCGGTCGCGGGAGCCGGGCTCGATGCGGGAGGCCAGGCCGCGGCCGATGGCGCCGCGCCGCCCCGTCCGGTCTGGAAGCTGCCGCGGATGCTCGAGCCGCGGTCGGCGGCGATCATCGGCGTGTCGTCGGGGATGAACGCGGGCCACGTGATCCTGCGCAACCTGCTGCGCGACGGCTTCGAACCTGCCGCGGTCACCATCGTCAAGCCCGGCGCCGACGAGATCGAGGGGTGTCGGTGCGTGCCCGATGTCGCGTCGCTGCCCGCCAAGGTCGACCTGTTCGTGGTCGCGGTCTCCGCCGCACAGGCGGCGGGCGTGGTCGCAGACGTCGTGGAGCGCGACGTCGCCGAGTCGATCCTGGTCATCCCCGGCGGCTTCGAGGAGAAGTCCGGGACCGAGGCCATCGTGGCGCGGATGCGGGCGGCCATCGCGGCCTCCCGAAGCCGGCCCGACGGCGGACCGCTGCTCAACGGCGGGAACTGTCTGGGGTTCCGGTCGGTTCCCGGGCGGATCGACACGATGTTCATCCCGGCGTCGAAGCTGGCCGCGCCTGCTCTGGATCTGGTGGCGGCCGCCGACGTCGTCGCCGGCGGGGCTGCCGCCGCGCCGCTGGCGATCGTCGCCCAGAGCGGCGCGTTCGCGATCACGCGGCTGTCGCGGCTCGCGGACCTGCACCCGCGGTACCTGGTCACGGTCGGGAACCAGATGGACCTCACCATCGGCGACCACCTGGCGCACCTCGCCGACGACCCGTCGATCTCGGTGTATGGCGTGTACGTCGAGGGGTTCCGGCCGCTCGATGCGGCAGCGTTCCTGCGGGCCGCCCGGCGGATCACCGGGCGCGGCGGGACCGTCGTCCTGTACCGGGCCGGCCGAACGACCGCGGGAGCCGCAGCGTCCGCGAGCCACACGGCGTCGATCGCCGGCGACGTCGTCTCGGTCCGGGCGCTCGCTCGACAGGCGGGCGCGCTCGTGGCCGAGACGCTGGACGAGTTCGACGACCTGGTCCGCGCGGCGACGCTCCTCCATGGACGGGAGATCGGCGGGCGCCGCCTGGGCGCGATGTCGAACGCGGGCTTCGAGTGCGTCGCGATCGGCGACAACGTCGGGTCGCTGGAGCTGGTTGGGTTCGATGCGGCGACGGCGGTCCGGCTGGGCGGGCTCCTGGCCGACGTGGGGGCCGGGGCCGTCGTCGATGTTCACAACCCGCTCGACGTCACCCCCATGGCCGGCGATGCCGCGTTCGTGTACCTGGCCGAGGCCGTGCTGGCCTCGCCGGCCGTCGACGTGGGCGTCATCGGGATCGTCCCGCTCACCGCGGAGCTGCAGACGCTCGTTTCCGGCGCGGGTCATGGTGAGGACCTCGCCGATCCCGATGCAGTGGCGGCGCGGCTCGTCGACCTGTGGCGGAGGACATCGAAGGCGTGGGTCGCGATCGTCGATGGCGGGTCGCTGTACGACCCGTTCGTGGCTGCCCTCGAAGCGGGCGGCGTGCCCGTGTTCCGTACGGCCGATCGCGCGATGTGCGCGCTCGACGCCGTGGTTCGCGCCCGGCTCGGCTGAGGCAGTCTGGTCACCGACCCACCGTGATCCCGCGTGGCGGCCCGCCGAGCAGACGCGCCCTTCCGCCGGCCACGTTGGCCCAGAGGATTGCCGAGCCAGGCCACGGATCCGTCCCGGTGAGGCTCGCAACCGCCGGTGCGGAGCCTGCCGGATAGGCGGCGCGAAGCGTTCCGGTCGCGGCGCGGGCGACTTCGCGCATGGCGGCGGTGTTCCTGACCACGAGCAACCGAGTCACCCGACGGCCCGAATGATCCGGCATCGCCGCCAGCGCATCGGCTTTCTGGACGCTCCAGCGGACTTGCTGCTCCACGCGTCGCAGCTGGCTCTGCAGCTCGGTCGATACCGTGTCCAGACCCGACGCGTCCTCGAGCACCAGGTCGATCACGCCCCTGACCGGCCGATACACGGGTACCTCAGGGACGACGCGCCACCGCTCGTGGAGCGCGGCGATCACGGCTTCGCTCATCGCCAGCTGGCTGCGGTCCCGGATCCGGGGCCCCGTATTCGGAAAGAGCCGCAGGGAGAGATCCGCGCCCAGCGCGGCACCGATGGCAGCGACGACCGACAGGCTGGGTTCCGCCGTTCCGGCCTCGATCCCGGACAGGTGAGACTGGGCGACGCCCGCCGCCCTCGCGATGGCCGCCTGCGAGCGACCCGCATCTTCGCGCTGGCTCCGGATCTCGGCGCCGAGTGCTCGCAGGAGATCGCGCCGCCGCGTCCTGACCTGGCGCTGGTTGATCGTCGTCATCGCCGCCAGTGAACAGAATCGCGCTCAACGGCGGCTTACTCGGCCGACCGCTGGTCCTTGCTCGCCCATCAATCGCTGGTGGATATCGCCCGGCCGCGAACGACCACGCCGGCGACGTTTGGGCCCAAGAGTGATCGCTGGCAGCGATTGTCGGCGGCACGCAGCCCTGGCCCTCGCCGTGGTAACCGAACATCTGTACGAAACAGACGGCCGCGCCTATACTCGCGGTCCCGTGGCCGTGCTCGTTGCCGATCCGCTCGCGCCCTTCGGGCCCGCCGTGCGGGCCTGGTTCGAGGCGACGTTCGAGGCGCCCACGCAGGCCCAGTCCGAGGGCTGGGCGGCCATCGCCGGCGGCCACAACACGCTGATCCACGCGCCCACCGGCAGCGGCAAGACGCTCGCGGCGTTCCTGTGGTGCCTGGACCGGCTGGTCGAGCATCCGCGCCCGGCCCCGACGAAAGCAGAGCCCGGGACGGTCCGGGTGCTGTACGTGAGTCCCCTCAAGGCCCTGACCTACGACGTTGAGCGCAACCTGCGCGCCCCGCTGGCCGGGATCGCGCTCGAGGCGCAGCGCCTGGGTGACGAGCCTCCGCGCATCACCGTCGGGGCGCGCACCGGCGACACGACCCCGGATGCCCGCCGCGACCTCGTCCGCCACCCGCCGGACATCCTGGTCACGACACCCGAGAGCCTGTACCTCCTGTTGACCAGCCAGGCGCGCGAGATCCTGCGCGGCGTGGAGCACGTGATCCTGGACGAGGTCCATGCGATCGCGGGAACCAAGCGCGGCGCGCACCTGGCGCTGAGCCTCGAGCGCCTCGAACGTCTGCGACGTGCGCGGGGCACGGCGGGCGAAGGCGACGCCGCCAGCGGTGTTCGGCCCCTCCAGCGGATCGGCCTCAGCGCCACCCAGCGTCCGCTCGAGACCATTGCCCGCTTCCTCGGCGGCATCGGCGACGGTCGCGAGGTCACCGTCGTCGACGCCGGTACGCGCAAGCCGCTCGAGCTCCAGGTCGTCGTCCCGGTCGAGGACATGGCAAGGATCGGCGAGGCACTCCCGCCGGAGGACCAGCCCGGCGGCCCGGTGCTGGGCGGCGAGGCGCGGACGAGCATCTGGCCCGCGATCCACCCCCGGATCCTGGAGCTGATCCGGCAACACCGCAGCACGATCGTGTTCGTCAACAGCCGGCGGCTCGCGGAGCGGCTCGCCCAGCGGCTCAACGACCTCGCCGGCGAGGACCTCGTCCGCGCCCACCACGGCAGCATTGCCCGCGAGCAGCGGCTCGAGATCGAGGAGGAGCTCAAGGCCGGCCGCCTCCCGGCGCTGATCGCGACCAGCAGCCTGGAGCTGGGCATCGACATGGGCGCCGTCGACCTCGTGATCCAGGTAGAGAGCCCAACCTCGGTCGCCCGCGGCCTCCAGCGGATCGGGCGCGCGGGCCACCACGTCGGTGAGCCGAGCAAGGGCGTGATCTTCCCCAAGTACCGCGGCGACCTGCTCGAGACCGCCGTGGTCGTCAAGGGCATGCACGACGGCGCGATCGAGACGACCTCCATGCCGCGCAACCCGCTCGACGTGCTCGCTCAGCAGATCGTCGCGATGACCGTCTCGGAGCGGTTCACCGTGGACGGGCTGCTCGACACGGTCCGCCGCGCGGCGCCGTTCGAGACGCTCACGCGAGAGGCGCTCGAGGGTGTCCTGGGCATGCTCGCCGGCGCCTACCCGAGCGACGAGTTCGCGGAGCTCAAGCCCCGCATCGTGTGGGATCGCATGACCGACCAGGTCGATGGCCGGCGCGATGCCCGCGTGGTCGCCGTCACCAGCGGCGGCACGATCCCGGATCGCGGCCTGTACCCGGTGTTCCTCGAGGGCGAGCCGGGCACGACCGGGCGGCGGGTCGGCGAGCTCGACGAGGAGATGGTCTACGAGCTGCGCGCGGGGATGCACGGCGACGTCATCGTGCTCGGCGCCAGCAGCTGGCGGGTGGCGGAGATCTCTGCCAACCGGGTGACGGTGACGCCGGCCCCGGGGATCCCCGGCAAGCTGCCCTTCTGGAAGGGCGACAGCGTGGGCCGTCCGGTGGAGCTCGGCCGGCAGATCGGGGCATTCGTGCGCGAGGTCGAAGCCGACCTGGCCAGGGGGGCGAAGGGCCGGGCGAAGGCGACCGAACGCCTGCGGCGCGATCACGACCTCGATGCGCTCGCGGCCGAGAACCTGGTCGCCTACATCGAGGATGAGCGCACGGCCACGGGCGCCCTGCCGACCGACCGGCGGATCGTCATCGAGCGCTTCCGCGACGAGCTCGGCGACTGGCGGCTGGTGATCCTGAGCCCGTTCGGCGGGCGCGTCCACGCCCCATGGACGATGGCGCTCGAGGCACGCCTCCAGGAGCGGCTGGGGCTCGAGGTCCAGACGATCTGGTCCGACGACGGGATCGCGATCCGCCTGCCCGAGGGCGATGCGACGCTCGACGGCGTCGAGGCGCTTCTGTTCCCGGATCCCGAGGAGGTCGAGGATCTCGTAGTGGGGCGGGTGGGACGGTCGAGCCTGTTCGCGAGCCGGTTTCGCGAGAACGCCGGCCGGGCGCTGCTGCTGCCTCGCCGTCGTCCGGGGACAAGGACCCCGCTGTGGCAGCAGCGCCAGCGATCCGCGGACCTGCTCGCCGTGGCCAGCCGGTATGGCAGCTTCCCGATCCTGGTCGAGACGTACCGCGAGTGCCTCGCCGACGTGTTCGACCTACCCGCCCTCCGGGAGATCCTCGACGGCGTCCGGCGCCGCGACCTGGCCGTCCACTCCGTCGAGACCGTGCGCGCCTCGGCGTTCGCGAGCTCGCTCCTGTTCGACTATGTCGCCGCCTACATGTACGACGGCGACGCTCCGATGGCCGAGCGGCGGGCGCAGGCGCTGACCCTCGACCGCGACCTGCTCCGCGAGCTGCTGGGGCAGGAGGAGCTGCGGGAGCTGCTCGATACCGACGCGCTCGCGGACCTCGAGCTGAGCCTCCAGGCGCTCGTCGACGAGCGGCACGCCGACAGCCCCGACCACGTCCACGACCTGCTCCGGCGGCTGGGCGACCTGTCGCTCGACGAGGTCGGGGCGCGGACCGCCGGCGGGCGCGTCGAGGCCTCGCTCCACCTGGCCGAGCTCGCCGCGTCGCGTCGCGCCGTGCGGGCGCGGATCGGCGGGGAGGAGCGCTGGGTCGCGATGGAGGACGTGGCGCGCTATCGCGACGGCGTGGGGGTGTCCGCGCCACCGGGGGTCCCGCAGGCGTTCCTCGGGCCGGTGACCGCGGCGCTCGACGGCCTGCTGGCCCGGTACGCGCGGACACACGGGCCGTTCCTGGGGCCGGACCCCGCGCGCCGCTGGGGGCTGCCGGAAGGCGCCGTCGAGGATGCGCTCCATCGCCTGGTCTCGGCCGGGTCATTGCTCAGCGGAGAGTTCCGGCCCGGCGGAGCCGAGCGCGAATACTGCGACCCCGAGGTGCTGCGGCTGCTCCGCCGACGCTCGCTCGCGAAGCTCCGACGAGAGGTGGAGCCCGTCGATCCGGTCACGCTGGCGCGGTTCCTGCCCGCCTGGCACGGCGTCGCCCCGTCCCCCTCGTCATCGGCGGGGAGTGCCCAGCCACCGTTCCGAGGCCCGGCCGCCCTGGAGCGCCTCGCCGCCGTTGTCGACCAGCTTGCCGGCCTGCCGATCCCCGCCTCGGTCCTCGAACGTGACGTCCTGCCGGCCCGGATCCCGGGCTACCAGCCGCGGCTGCTCGACGAGCTGGGCGCGATGGGCGAGGTGGCCTGGGTGGGGCGGGGGAGCCTGGGCCGGGACGATGGCCGGGTCGTGCTCTACCGGCCGGGCCGCGAGGTACTGCGGCCCGAGGGCTCACCCGATGGTGTCGAACGGCCGGCCACCGAGCTCCACGACCGAATCAGGGCGCATCTGCGTCGTCGCGGCGCCAGCTTCTACCGGGAGCTGTTCGGGGCGGCAGGCGGGCGCCCCGACCGCGAGGTGCTCGATGCGCTGTGGGATCTCGTGTGGGCGGGCGAGGTCACCAACGACACGTTCGCGCCGCTGCGCGCCCTCCGCTGGAAGCGTCCCGCGAAGGACCGCCGGCCGCGAGCCGGCCGCCTGACGGCGCTGG
Source organism: uncultured Chloroflexia bacterium (assembly GCA_963734895.1). Classification (GTDB taxonomy): domain Bacteria; phylum Chloroflexota; class Limnocylindria; order Limnocylindrales; family CSP1-4; genus CAIXZV01. Next base: position 32,334 of record CAVTIN010000009.1, read on the forward strand.
GCCCGCCCGAGGCCGCGGGCCGCTGGTCGCTGGTCGCGCCCGTGAACGGTGACCCCGATCATGGCGCCGCCGATGCGGCTCTCACGCCCACCTCATCCCGGACGGAGCGGATCCACGCCCAGGCGCTGGTGCTCCTCGAGCGGCACGGCGTCCTGACCCGCGAGGCCGTCGCCGGCGAAGCGGTCGACGGTGGGTTCAGCGCCGTCTATCCGGTCCTGCGAGCGATGGAGGAGGCGGGGCGGATCCGGCGCGGCTACTTCGTCGACGGCCTGGGCGCGGCCCAGTTCGCGCTGCCGGGTGCTGTCGACCGGCTGCGGGCGATGCGCGATCAGCCGGGCGAGCTCGAGGGCGAGCACGGCTGGGTCGTTCACTTGCTCGCGGCTGCGGATCCGGCGAACCCGTACGGGGCGGCGCTGCCGTGGCCGCGGCGCGACGACCGCGACCGGCGACCGTTCCAGCGCGCCGCCGGCGCGTACGTGGTGCTCGTGGACGGCGTCGCCGTGCTCTACCTGGACCGCGGTGGGACGTCGATCCAGGCGCTGCCCGCGGCCGAGGATCCGGCGATGCTGGCCGCAGCGATCGCGGCGCTCGGCGACCTCCTCGCGGACGGCCGGGTGCGCGAGCTGCTGATCGGCAAGGTCGACGGCGAGCCGGTCGCAGCGTCCCGATTTGGGCCACCCCTGCTGGACGCCGGCTTCGTGCCCGGCTATCGGGGCTACGCGCTGCGTCCGCGCCGGGCCGTCGCGCAGGCATAGCGAGAGCCCGAGCAGATGCCCGAGGGCGACACGCTCGTCCGCACTGCCGACGGCCTGCGACCCTTCCTGATCGGCCGCCCGGTGACCGCCGCGACGGCTCGCCAGCCGGGACCGCAGGCGGGACGCCTCGTCGGCGCCACGGTCACCGCGGTCGAGGCCGCGGGCAAGAACCTGCTGATCCGGTTCGACAACGGGCTCGAGGTCCGGACCCACCTCCGGATGCACGGGTCGTGGCACCGATACCGGCCCGGTGAGCGATGGCGGCGGCCGGCAGCCCGGGCGCGACTCGTGATCGAGGTCCCGGGCTCGGTCGCGGTGTGCTTCGACGCCCCGACGGTGGAGCTGTTGGAGCAGCGGACCGAGGGGCTCCATCCCAGCCTGTCCGGCCTCGGTCCGGACCTGCTCAAGGATCCCTTCGACCTCGACGAGGCGCTTCGCCGGCTGCGCGATCCGGCGCGCGCCGCCAGCCCCATCGCGGAGGTCCTGCTCGACCAGCGCGCGCTGGCCGGCATCGGCAACGAGGTCAAGTGCCAGGTGCTGTGGGAGAGGCGGCTGTCGCCGTGGCAACCGGTCGGGGAGGTGGACGCCGACTCGCTCCGACGCCTGGTCGAACGGGCTCGAGAGATCCTGCGCGAGGGCGCGGCGACCGGACGACGACCACGCGATGTCTACCGGCGCGCCGGTAGGCCCTGCCCGCGGTGCGCGACGCCGATCCGCGTGGAGCACCAGGGGACCGGGCTGCCGCGCCTCACATTCTGGTGTCCGGGCTGCCAGCCTCGCTAGGCACGCTTGTGGCGGCTATGCTGCCCGGGACCCGGCTGCTCCCGCCGGCCTCGATGGAGCCCGCACGTGGCCCGTCCCGCTCGAACCTTGCGCCTTCGCTGGCTCGCGGTCCTGCTGCCCGCACTGGTCGTCGCCGTGCTCGAGCTGCTCAGCGACACGGTGCTCGACGAGACGCTCAAGTTCCCGCTCGACACGCTCGCGGTCACGGTCGCCGTCCTGGTCATCGGCATCGCGTTCGGGGTGGTCGCCTTCCGGCAGATCGACGCCCTGACCGGGACGCTGCGTTCGCGCAACATGGAGCTCGAAGCGCGTGGCGCGTCGGCGCGTGCGCTCCACCGCGTCAGCGTGGCGATCGCGGCCCTCACCGATGTGGACGACGTGCTCCAGGCCGTCGTCGCCCACGCGCGCGAGCTCCTCGGCGCCGACGTGGCGGTGCTGCTGCTCGAGGGCGCCGATGGACGGCTCGAGCTCCGCGCGGCCGCCGCCGGAGCCCCCGGGTCGTTCAGCGATGCCGCCGAGCCCACCCGCGCGACTCCGCCCGAGACCCGCGCTCGCGAGCTGGACGGGCCCGACCCGAACCCCGCCGATGCGATCCTCCCGTTCGTGACGCCGGGCGTGGCCGTGGTCCGGTTGTCGGCGCCACTCCAGCGCGGCGGCCAGACCATCGGGCTGCTGGGGATCGGTGCCCGCGTCACGCGCGGGTTCGACGCCGACGAGGTCGAGACGCTCAGCCTCGCTCGCCAACCAGGCCACGATCGCGCTGGAGCACGCGCGGCTCGAGGCACGGCTCCGCGAGCTGGCGGTGGTCGAGGAGCGCGAGCGGATCGCGCGCGAGCTGCACGACGGCATCGCGCAGGTCCTGGGCTACGTCAACACCAAGTCCCAGGCGATCGACGGCTACCTCGCGGGCGGCCGCGTCGACGAGGCCCGCGCGCAGGTCGCCCAGCTGGGCACGGCTGCGCGGGCGGTGTACGTGGACGTGCGCGAGGCGATCCTCGGCCTGCGGAGCCCGATCGAGCCCGGCCTTGGTCTCGGAGAGGCGGTCGAGGCGCACGCCCGGCGTGTGGCCGCCGACTCCGGGTTCGCGCTCGACGCCGACATCCCGCCCTCGTCGCGCGATCTCCGCCTCGATGGCGAGACGGAGGCGCAGGTCTACCGGATCGTCCAGGAGGCGTTCACCAACGTCCGCAAGCACGCGGCCGCCAGGCGCGTCCGGCTGTCGATGGCGGTCGACGACGGCCGGCTCGCGATCTCGATCGACGATGACGGCCGCGGCCTCACGGCCGATCCGCACACCTCCGACGTCCCGCACTACGGCCTCCGCTCGATGCACGAGCGTGCGCAGGCGATCGGGGCGACCCTCGACATCGGCAACGGCTGGCGCGGCGGCGTCGTCGTGAGCCTGTCCGTCCTGCTGGCCGGCCACGAGCGCGGGGCAGTGCCGCCGGCGCCGAGGCACCCGGCCGCCCGCCGCGGCGCCGTCCGGGCGAGCGGCGAGCTGACGATGCGGATCCTGCTCGCCGACGATCACGCGCTGTTCCGCGACGGCGTCGCGTCGCTGCTCACGGCGTGGGGCCACGAGGTCGTCGGGCAGGCGTCCGACGGTGAGTCGGCGGTGGACCTCGCCGTCCGGCTCCGTCCCGACCTCGTGCTGATGGACGTGTCCATGCCCGGCGGTGGCGGGATGGAAGCCACCCGCCGGATCGCAGACGCGGCGCCCACGGTGGCGATCGTGATGCTGACCGCCAGCGAGGACATCGACGACCTGTTCGCGGCCATCAAGGCCGGCGCGCGCGGATACCTGCTCAAGAACCTCGACTCGGTGGACCTTCGCGGCATGCTCGAGGCCGTCGGGCGAGGCGAGGCGGCGATCACCCCGTCGATCGCCGGGCGCATCCTCACCGAGCTCGCCCGCCCCGAGATCCCGGTCGCGGAGCCCGAGCCCCGTGGCCCCGACGACCTCACCGACCGCGAGATGGACGTGCTGCGGCTCGTCGTCGCCGGCCTGCGCAACAAGGAGATCGCCGCGGAGCTCGGGATCTCCGAGAACACCGTCAAGTTCCACCTGCGCAACATCCTGGACAAGCTCCACGCCCAGAGCCGGACCGAGATGGTTGCGCGGGCCGTCCGCGAAGGACTCGTGACCGACGGCTGACCTCGGTGGGCGATGCGGTTGCGACCCGGTATCCCCGGGCCGGCAGCCAGGAATCCGCTTGCGCTGGTCCTCCTGTCCGCCCACCATCGGGAGCGCCAATCCTTCGCTGGTGCCCCACCTGTGACTGCTCCCGACCTTCCGATCCTCGAGTTCGATCCGTCGCGCGATGCCATCATCGAGCCGCACCGGGCGCTGACCCTGTTCGAGGCACCGGCACACGCCGTCATCTGCTTCTTCCGCGAGGTCGTCGAGCGGGTGGTGAGCGAGCTTGGCGCCAGGGAGATCGGCAGGCTCGAATGCGAGATGGGGTCCTACCCCGTGTTCGAGGCCGACTACGGGGGCCGTCGGCTCGCGATCGCCCAGGGCGGCGTCGGGGCGCCCCTGGCCGCGGGCTGGCTCGAGGAGCTGATCGCGCACGGCTGTCGCGCATTCGTTGCGGCTGGCGGTGCCGGTGCGCTCGTGCCCGAGCTCACGCTCGGGCATGTCGTCGCCCGTCCCCGCAGGACCACCCTGCCCGGGCCGAGTGGCCTGCGCGCCCTACCCGGTCAGGTAGGTCGCCGTCCCGCTCGGACGGGCGTGGTCTCCGAGGCTCGATCGACCGATGCTCGTGGCGCCACAAGGAGGCGCCGTATGGGCTATCGCATCGACATCGACCAGCGCGGGTGCATCACATGCGGCGTGTGCATGGATGTGTGCCCCGTCGAGGCGCTGGATATGAGCCGGCCACAGGCGGCCGGCATCGAGACCGGGCCCGGGCCCGGCTTCCCCCTCCCATGGACCATGGAGCGCCCGCTCCAGGTGGGGGAGTGCATCGGCTGCGGCATCTGCATCCGCGAGTGCCCGCCAAACGTCATGTCGCTGGTCACGCTCGCCGGCGAGGTCCCGCTCCAGCCCCGGCAGGGCCCCATCGAGCGCCCGTCGCCCGTCGCGGCCGAAGGTGCCTGGCAGCCCCTGTCAGAGGTCACCCGCGAGGCGCTCAAGCCGCGCCACGACTCGCCCTGGGGCGACCTGTTCACGTGGACGACCCGCTCGCGGCCGAAGCCGTGGCAGACCTGGACCACGATGGTCGACGAGGCCCCGGCAACCCCCATCGCGCCATGCCAGGAAGCCTGCCCCGCGGGCACCGACGCCGGGCGCTACGTCGGCCTGGTGGCCGCCGGCCGGTACGACGACGCCTACGCCGTCGCCGCCGAGGTCAACCCGTTCCCGTCCGTGTGCGGCTGGATCTGCACGGCACCGTGCGAGGCGGCCTGCCGCCGCGGCGTGCTCGACGAGCCGATCGCGATCCGGACGATCAAGCGCTTCGCCGCCGAGCACGGCAAGCTGCCCGTGGTCCCCAAGCCCACGATCAAGCGCTCCGAGAAGGTCGCGATCGTCGGCGGCGGCCCGGCCGGCATGTCGGCCGCCTACTACCTCGCCCGCCTCGGCTACCCGGTCACCGTCCTGGAGGCGATGCCGATCCCGGGCGGCATGATGGCGATCGGCATTCCCGAATACCGCCTGCCGCGGGAGGTCCTCCAGGAGGAGATCGCGCGCATCGTCAACCTCGGGGTCGAGCTGCGGCTGGACACGGCGATGGGCCGCGACTTCAGCCTGCCGGACCTCGAGCGCGAGGGGTTCCGCGCGATCTTCCTCGCGACGGGTGCTTCCAAGAGCCGGCGCCTGGGTGTCCCGGGCGACGACCAGCGCGGCGTCATCCCGGCGACGCGCTTCCTCAAGGAGGTCAACCTCGGCGAGCATCCGAAGCTGGCCGGTGACGTGATCGTCGTCGGTGGTGGCAGCACCGCGATGGATGCCGCCAGATCGGCGATGCGCAGCGGCGCCTCGACCGTCACGGTGGTCTACCGCCGGGGCCGGAAGGACATGCCGGCGCAGCACGAGGAGATCGAGGAGGCAGAGCGCGAAGGGGTCCGGATCCTCGAGGGCCTTGCCCCCAGCGAGGTGGTTGGCCGCGACGGTGCTGTCGTCGGGATGCGCTGCGACATCACCGCCCGGCCGCGGACTCGGCGGAAGGCCGCTCGACGTGGGCGCCGACCGGTGAGACCCGGGAGCTGCCTGCGTCCGCGATCCTCGCCGCGATCGGCGAGGAGCCTGACCCGTCGATCCTCCCCGAGGGGGCGGGCATCGAGGTCAGCGGCTGGGCCGGCATCGTCGCCGACCCACGAACCCTCGCGACCGGCCGCGCCGGGATCTTCGCCGGCGGCGACGTCGTCTCCGGCCCCAAGACGATCATCGAGGCCGTTGCCGCCGGACGGCGCGCCGCCTCATCCATCCACGAGTACCTCGCCGGCGCGACCGACGGCGAGGCCGAGATCTTCGCCACGGTCCGCTATCGCACCCAGCCCGAGCCGGCGCTGGCGCTGGACCTGGCGGTCCGGCCCCGGGCCCACGCCCCGTTGCCGGTGGTCGACACCGCGACGTTCAAGGCGACGGCGGCGGGCTTCCCGGAGGCGGACGCCCGTTCGGAGGCTTCGCGCTGCTTCCGCTGCGACGCCGTCTACGGATGTCCCTCGGTCAGCGTCCTCACCGGCCGCGGCCCCACGGACGGCCGGCCCCAGCCACTCACCATCCCGGCGGCCGCGGCCGTCGCCCAGCCTTCGAATGGAGGTGTTCAGTGACCGCAGACCAGGTCTCAGGCTTCTTTGACGCCGGCGAAGGATTCGTCGAGGGCACGATCGCCGCGGCGCTCGTGATCCTCTGGATCCTTTCCGTCGCCCTGCATCTCGCGCGGCCGTACATGGTCCGCACGACCGGCAAGTTCACCCTGCGGCTGGGCGCCGACCTGTGGTGGATCATCTACGTCGCGCTGCGCGATCTGATCCTGCTCCAGGTGTTCCTGGGCAGCTTCATCTTCCTGTACCCCGACGTCATCACCGGCCAGGACCTGCCGATCACCGGCGGGCTCGCGGCCGTGTGCGCGTTCGCCGCCTTGATGATCAAGCTCATGGGCAAGAGCGACGGCAACGTGCGCTGGTCGCAGATCGAGGTGTCGCTGATCGGGCTCGGCGCGGCGCTGTACATCATCCCGTACTTCTTCGGAACCCAGATGACGCTGCTCAGCGGCAACCTGACCGACCAGGTCGTGCCGTTCCTCGTCACCTCGCAGAACCCGGACCTCGCCCTTCCGCTGTGCTACATCTCGGCCGCCCTGATCGGGATCCTCGGCCTCGTGGCGGTGGGCTACAACCTCCGGATCTCGATGACCCGCCGGCCGACGGCCGCATAGGAGGACCCGATGACTGGTGACGAACTCGCTGCGGCCTTTACCTCCGGCGGCTCCGAATGGATGGTGCTGTCCGTCGCTGCGGTGCTGCCCATCATCTGGGCGTTCACGCTGTCGCTCCACTTCGCACGACCGTACGTGCTCCGGTTCCTCCAGCGCCTGACCCTCCGGTTCGGCGGTGACGTGTGGTGGCTGAGCTACGTGCTCACCCGCGACGCGCTGCTGGTGATCACGCTGTGCCTGTCGGTGGTGTTCCTGTTCCCCAACCTGTACCTCGAGGTCGGCCTGCCGATCACGGCGCCGCTGGCCACCGTCGTCCTGCTGTGGGCGACCGTCGTCAAGCTGCTCCGTGACCCTGACGACAACCCGGCCGACTTCCGGCTGCTGAGCACCCTGCTGGTGATCGCATCGGTGCTGTACATCGTCCCGCAGATCTACGGCATGGAGGCCGCGGACCAGGCGTACCTGGGCGACCTGCCCAACTCGCTGATCTCGGTCGGCAACCTCGCCCTGGCCCGTCCCATCCTGTGGCTGTCACTGGCCCTGGTCGGGATCACCGGCGGGGCCGTGTTCACTCGCTTCGTTCTTCGCCTCGGTCTCCCCGCCGACGGCGAGTCCTCGATGGTCGAGCCGGAGGCACACCCGGCCTGACCATCGCCCCGGCCGTGCTCCCGCGGCCAGCCAGCGGACGGCGTCGCCCTCAATCGACGCCGTCCGCTGATTCCTGCCATCCTCGCGGCATGGCTGCCACGATCGATGTCGCGTGCTCGCCGGCCGGCGATGGATGGGCGTGTCAGGTGACGGTCCGCGAGGGCTCCTCGTCCACGATCCACCGCGTGACCGTCTCATCGGCCGACCTCGCACGGCTTGCGCCGGACGCCACCGGCCCGGAGGACCTGGTTCGTCGATCGTTCGAGTTCCTGCTGGACCGCGAGGCCAAGGAGTCGATCCTTGGTCGGTTCGAACTGCCGCTGATCAGCCGCTACTTCCCCGAGTACGAGCGGGTGATCCGTCAGGGCTGAGGCGGACAGTTCGCCAAGTAGGGCTGGAGCAGGTCGAACGGCAGGTTGTTCTCCGTGGTTCGAGGGAAGCCGAGGACGCTGTACTCGACACGAACCGTCGGGATCCCTACATACGCGGTATCGGCGGCGTCGGCCGGGTCGTACTGGGGGCCGGCAGCGCAGGGAGATGCGGTCTCGACGAGCCACAGCGCGACCCAGCTGCCGGATCCAAGGTCCACCGGGGAGAACGGCGCCTGCGGAGGGACAAAGGCGGCATCGGGGTTAACGGGTCCGGCGGACCAGACGGCGCGCAGGGTCGGATAGAAGACGAGGCCGTCCTGCACCAGCGGATCAGCCACGACGCCCTCGACGCGGATCGGCAGCGGCCCCTCGTTCTGCACGGAGAACCCGAAGGTGAACGGCTCGCCGGGCGCGGCGGTGATGTACACCGGGTACGGGCCGCCACCCGGCTCCGTCTGCTCGACGTTGAGCACGCCGATGCCACCCGAGCTCGCGACTGGTCCGGTGATCGCGTGGGTCAGCAGGACCTGCGATCCGCCGAACCCGAGGACCACCAGCGCGACGACTGCGGCGCCCGCCCGCCTGGGTCCGGCCGGAGCGGCCACGAGGACGATGGCTCCGGCGATGAGCAGCCCGAGCACGACCAGGCCCTCGGCCTCGACGAGCGGGGGAGCGACGAGGCCGGGTCCCTTCAGCGACGGGTCGAAGCTGGTACCGGGCTCTGTGGATGCGCCCGGACCGACCCCCCGTGGTGCGAGCAGCGGAGCGGCGATCATCAGCAGCAGGATCGCTGCTGCCAGGCCAAGCAGCGGGACACCGACCCGGGCGAGCCGTCGCATGCCCGTGGATCGTGCGGTCGCCGCCTCCGGCACCCGCGCCACGCGATCCCGAAGCGCGACCGGCGCAGGGCCTGGATCTCGCCGCGCGAGCGCCTGCCGGACCGACTGCTCGACGCGCAGGTCGTCGTGCTCGCTCATCGGTCGCCCTCCTCGATTGCGGCACGCATTCGGCCCATGGCGTGATGCAGGCGGGACTTGACCGTGCCCTCCGGAATCCCGAGGACGGCAGCGATCGCGGGAATCGTGAGGTCGAGATGGAACCGCAGCGCGACGAGCACCCCCTCGTCTGCCGTGAGCTCCTCCAGCGCTCGATCGACGGTGTCGCCAAGCTCGGTGGCTCCGCTCGCGTCGGGGATCCGTGGGTGCTCGGCCTCGGTCAGTTCGCGGCCCAGGTCCACGACGCGGTGACGCGCCCGTGCCCGGATGCGATCGCGACAGCCGTTGACGAGGATTCGCCGGAACCACGCCTCGAACCGGGCCGGGTCGCGCAGGTCGGCCAATCGGCGCCATGCTGTCTCGGCGGCGTCATGTACGGCGTCCTCGGCCTCGACGCGGTCGTTGAGGATCACGGCCGCCAGCCGATATGACGCGTCGAGCTCGCGATCGATCAGCCTGCGGAAGGCGTCGGCACGCCCGTCGATGGCGCGCAGCACCGGTTTCGCGGCCCCAGGGCCGATGGGTTCCCCCACGACACTCCCCAGCACGATCGCGGACTCCCTTCGCTCGACCTGACGAATGCGGAGCCCGAATCGTTCGGATCAGCGTAGCGCTACGCACCGTGGTCGCGACCGCCCGCAACCACGGGCGATTTCGCCCTCGCCGCGACCCGGCCAACGGGGGACACTTACCCACACGCGGACCCGGCGGGACCCGAGAGGGATGGGAGGCACGGGCGTGGATGCCATCGCGAGGGCGGCGGGCGAACCTGTCGGCACCGACCCCGACGAGGAGGAGAGCGGCCAGCGTCCCACGGAGCTGCTGCCGATCTCGCACCTGCTCCGGATCTCGGCCTACTGGCTGGGCTTGACCACCATCGACTCGGCCGTGGGCCAGTTCAACACCAACCGGCTCGAGTTCGACCACTACGTCGCGCAGGGCGACGTCGGGACCACGATGTTCCTGATCGGGCTCGGCGTCGCGACGGTGTCGATCCTGGTCCAGCCGACCGTTGGCTACATCAGCGACTTCTGGGAGAGCCGCTGGGGTCGTCGCAAGCCGTTCATCGTCATCGGCTCGCTGTTCGATCTCGTGTTCCTGGCCGGGATCGCGCTGGCCGGCAGCGTCTACGTGCTCGCTGCGGCGGTGATCCTGCTGCAGCTCAGCACCAACACCGCGCGCGGGCCATTCCAGGGCTATGTGCCCGACATGGTCGCCGAGCGACAGGTTGGCATGGCCAGCGGCATGGTCGGTCTGATGCAGATCGTTGGCAATGTCACGGGCTACGGGCTGGTGGCCCTCGCCGTCGGGTTCAACGCGATGCCGCTGGCCCTCGCGGCCGTCGCGGTGATCGAGCTGGCGAGCATGGCCAGCGTCGTGCTCCGGGTGGGCAAGGGCCTGCCGCCGAGGCCTCGGCGCGGCAAGTCCTGGGCCACGATCGCCCGCGAGGCGTGGGCGACGGACATCCTCCAGGAGCGGTCCTACGTGTGGCTGCTGTTCTCCCGGCTGCTGTTCCTCGGCGGCGGGGCCCTGCTGGCCAACTTCGTGCTCATCTTCCTGGGACGGGCGCTGGGGATGCCCAAGGAGCAGGCGAACCAGACGCAGCTGCTCGTCCTTGCCGTCGTGGTCGTTGCGAACCTGATCGTGGTGGTTCCGTCATCGCGGATCTCGGATCGCATCGGCCGCAAGCCGGTGATCTGGGCCGCCTGCGCGATCGGCGGCGTGGGGATCGCCATCGCCGCCGCCGCGCCCAACGTGCCCGTGGCGCTGGTCGGCGGGTTCCTGTTCGGCGCCTCGCAGGGGACGTTCCTCGCGGTCGACTGGGCGCTGATGACGGACATCATCCCGCGCGCGTCAGCCGGCCGGTACATGGGCCTCAGCAACGTCGCGACGGCGTCGGCGACCACGCTGGGGCTCGCGATCGGTGGCGTTGTCCTCGACCTCGTGACGCGGGCGGGCTACCTCGAGCTCAGCCCTCGCGCAGTGTTCGCGCTCGGCGTGGTGCTGTACATCGTCGCCGCGATCGCGCTGCGCCCGGTCGTCGAGCCCCCGCGTCGGCCGCCGACAACCGCGGGAGCGGGAGCCGCCCCGGCCTGACGGCAGGGGTCGGCTCCGGCCCGGCGGCCGCCTCCGGACCGGCGGCCGCCTCACCCGTTGCGTCAGGCTGGACCCCAGCCGAGGGCCGACTCACGCGTCGCGTCAGCCTGGACCCCAGCCACGGGCGGCGCGAGCCGGAACGCTTCCTTCGGGCTCGGACCCGCCAGGCGGGTGTCGCCCTTGATGCACCCGACGCGTCAGGCAGGTGGAGCCCATCCGGGGTCCAGAGCGCGTGGTTGGATCCGCTCCGGCCTGACGCTGGACCTCACGTTCCGGCCGGGCGCCTCAGTCGCCGGGTCGCCTCAGTCGCCGATCTCGGAGATCGCGGGTTCCGCGGGCGCGTGTGACGGACCGTGCAACGCGTCGTCCAGGCCGAGGAACCGGCCGCCGGACGCATGGACCCATTCCCGCGCGCGCCCCATGGCTGCGCTCGGGTCGGCCCGCAGCTCCCCCGCCAACCACCGCGCCGTGGCGACGCTGTACCCGGCCATGTCGCGCCACGACGATGGGCGCATGAACGCGAACGGATCGACGTGCCGCCACCACCACGGCACCGCCGCCCAGATGAACACCAGGTAGTCGACGCGAAATGGGCGCTCCCCGAACCCGAACAGGGCCTGGAGCTGGATGATCGTGAGTGGCAGCATCGCCAGCGACAGCAGGCCGGACAGCGCGAGGAACACCAGGCCCCACGCCCGCGTTCGCGGCGGGAGCACCAGCCACAGTGGTGCCGGGACCCATTTCATCCAGGTTGCCAGGCCCCACAGGAACCCACCCAGCCGCCGGCCCGTGAACTGCGCCCCGAACAGTGCGAGCGCGAGTGGCAGGTTGATGTTGCCGGTGTCCAGGTTCGCGGCGAACGGGAACGCCAGCAATCCGATCAGGATCGCCGCCGGCAGCGGTCGCCACGCGTACGCCCAGCGGATCGACCACAGCAGCAGCAGGATGGTCGCGCCGCGCCAGGCGAACCAGGCAACATCCCAGGGCAGCAGCGCCCAGGGCACGAACAGCGGCAGCATCCACGGCGCGTAGACGTACGGCAGAAACGGACCGGTGGGGTGATAGGGGTTGCCGCCCTCGATCCAGATCCGGACGGCGGCCCAGTACGCCTGGGCATCGGCGCCCGCAACGTCGCCACGAGCGGTCATGCCGGCGATCGCGAGCGCGAACACGATCACCAGGATCGCCATCGCCGCGATCCGCTTCGGGTCCCGCAGCCGCGTCGCTTCACGCCGAAGCGCGCGACGGATCACGCCCGCGCGGCGGCGGGAGGGGCGTCGGAGAGCGGCGGTCGAGTCCATCGGCCGCCATTCTCGCGCGCCGGGGCGCCGCTTGACCATGCTGCGCGTCGGCAATGCCCCGCGGCCGCTGGTCCCCGGGGGTCCTCGCCGACTCGCGCCGATATACTCCGCCCACCATGGCGCACGGAACGGTCATCATCATCGGCGGCGCGGAGGACAAGATCCGGGACCGGGTCATCCTCGGCCGGTTCGTCGCGCTCGCCGGTGGACCCGATGCCCGGATCGCGGTCGTCAGCACGGCCTCGTCGATGGGTGCGGAGGCTGGCCGGCTGTATCGCGAGGTGTTCACCGAGCTCGGGGCGGCGGCTGTCCGGCCGCTCCACGCCGTGACTCGCACCCAGGCCAACGACGAGCACGCGGCCGGGATCGTCCAGGACGCCACCGGCGTGTTCCTGACCGGTGGCAACCAGCTCCGGCTGTCGTCGATGATCGGCGGCACGCGGCTCGCTGAGGCGATCGCGGCCCGGTTCGAGGCTGGTGCCGTGGTCGCCGGGACGTCTGCGGGCGCCTCGGCCGTGTCCAGCCACATGATCGCCTTCGGCGCCTCGGGCGCCACGCCCAAGCACCGGATGGCGCAGATCGCCGCGGGCCTGGGTCTGCTCCCGGGCGTGATCGTGGACCAGCACTTCCAGCAGCGAAATCGGCTCGGACGCCTGCTCAGCCTGATCGCACAGAACCCGAGCCTGCTCGGCCTCGGCGTGGACGAGGACACCGCCGGCATCGTCGGGCCCGACCAGGTGATGGAGGTCATCGGCCGCGGTTCGATCACGGTCGTCGATGGCGCTGCCTCCGAGACCGATGCCTGGGAGATCCGTGGCCACCGGCCGCTGATGATCAGCAACGTCGTGCTCCACTCGCTGCCCGCCGGCTACCGGTTCGACCTTCGCCGGCGAACCCGGGTCGTGACGCCGCACCTGCACTCGATCCAGGGCGAGATCGCGTCCAGCTGACGCGGACCGGGCGCCGCAGGGCACCCAACGTGGCGGGCCGCAGCCGGGTACCCAGGGGGCGGGCTGCGGCCGGACACCCATGGGGGACGCGACCGGTCCGCGCGACTCCAATCCGGGACGAGCGCACATCGCGCCGCGTACACTCGGCGTCCCAACGGCAGCGAGGAGGGCTCACGTGGCGCAGACGGAACCCGCTCCCCGGAAAGCGCACGCGCCGTGCCGCGGCGGGCGCGGATGCCGTGAAGAAGCCCAAACCAGGTGCGAAGCGTCCGACAGCCCGTCGGCGCAGCCCCACGCGGTCCGACGGGCCGCGGCCGACGCTCCGGACCGTCGAGACCCGGGTGCTGCGCGGCCCCAACTACTGGGCGCGCGAGCCGGTCATCCGCCAGGTCGTCGACCTCGGCGCGCTCGAGGAGTTCCCGAGCAGCAGGATCCCTGGGTTCGTCGACGGCCTCATCGAGCTGCTGCCCTCGCTCGAGGACCACGCGTGCTCGCTCGGCCGTCGGGGCGGCTTCATCACGCGGCTTCGTGACGGCACCTGGGTCGGCCACGTTGCGGAGCACATCGCGCTCGAGCTCCAGAACCTCGCCGGCACCGACGTCCGCCACGGCAAGACGCGGGGCACCGGTGACTATGGCCGCTACAACGTCATCTTCGAGTATCGCGAGGAGCAGGTCGGGATCGAGGCCGGCAAGATGGCCGTCGCGCTCGTCAACCACCTCGTGGCGCCCGACGATCCGGAGTTCGCGTTCGACTTCGAGGCGCGGCTCGAGGGCCTGATCCGGCTCGCGGAGCGGCTGGCCTTCGGGCCCTCGACCCAGGCCCTGATCGACGAGGCTGCCAGTCGCGACATCCCGTACATCCGGCTCGACCGGCACAGCCTCGTCCAGCTGGGACAGGGCGTTCACCAGGAGCGGATCCGGGCGACGATGACCTCGCAGACCAGCGGCATCGCCGTCGACATCGCGTCGGACAAGAAGCTGACCAACCGGCTGCTCAATTCGGCCGGGCTGCCCGTGCCGCGATCCGAGGTCGTCGAGACCGAGGACGAGGCGGCGTCGGCCGCGCGGCGCCTGGGATATCCGTGCGTGCTCAAGCCGCTCGACGGCAACCACGGCCGGGGCGTGGTCCTGGACCTTCGGGACGAGGCCGCGGTCCGGGCCGCATTCCCGGTCGCCCTGGCCCAGAGCCGCTCACGCGACGTGATCGTCGAGAGCTACATCACGGGCAACGACTACCGCTGCCTGATCATCGGCGGCAGGCTTGCCGCGGTCGCGGAGCGGGTACCCGCCAGCGTCACCGGCGACGGCGAGCACACGATCCGGGACCTGGTCGAGACGACCAACGCGGATCCCCGCCGCGGGATCGGCCACGAGAAGGTCCTCACCCGCATCAAGCTCGACGAGGCAGCCGAGGCGCTGCTCGCGGACCAGGGGTTCACGCCCGACAGCGTGCCCGCCCCGGGAACGGTCGTGAAGCTCGCGCTCACCGGCAACATGTCGACCGGCGGGACCTCGATCGACCGCACCGAGGAGGCGCACCCGGACAACGTCGAGATCGCGGAGACCGCGGCTCGCATGGTCGGCCTGGATATCGCCGGCATCGACTTCATCTGCCCGGACATCGAGACCCCCGTCCGTGAGACGGGCGGCGGCATCGTCGAGGTCAACGCGGCGCCGGGGTTCCGGATGCACACCCACCCGACCGAGGGCGAGCCGCAGTACGTGGCCAAGCCGGTCGTCGACATGCTGTTCCCGCCCGGCACCCCGTCGCGGATCCCGATCCTCGCGGTCACCGGCACCAACGGCAAGACGACGACGGTCCGGATGATCGCCCACATCCTCAAGCTGATGGGCAGGCGCGTGGGCATGACGTCGACCGACGGCATCGTGGTCGACGGGCGGCTGATGAAGCGGGGCGACATGTCGGGCCCGAAGTCGGCTCAGATGGTGCTCCAGAACCCGACGGTCGACACGGCGGTGTTCGAGGTCGCCCGGGGCGGGATCCTGCGCGAGGGCCTGGGCTACGACCGCAACGACGTCGCGGTCGTGACCAACGTCACCGGCGACCACCTGGGGCTGGGCGGCATCGAGACGATCGGCCAGCTGGCCAACGTCAAGGGCGTTGTCGTGGAAGCCGTCCCGCGCTCCGGGTCGGCGGTCCTCAACGCGGACGATCCGCTGGTCTACCGGATGGGCCGTCACTGCGCGGGCGCGGTCGTCCTGTTCTCGATGTCCAAGACCAAGGGTGAGGATGGGTACGACCGGGTGGACGGGCACACGTCACGCGGCAACGCGGCGTTCTGCCTCGAGGACACCCCGCAGGGCGAGCTGATGATCCTCAAGCACGGGCCGCGCAAGATGCCGGTGCTGTACACGCATCTCATGCCCGGCACGTTCGGCGGACGGGCCCGGATGAACGTCGCAAATGCGCTCGCCGCGGCGGCGGGTGCCTGGGCGGCGGGCGCACACCTCCACGACATCCGCCAGGGGCTTCGGACGTTCACGACCTCGTTCTTCCAGGCGCCCGGCCGGCTCAACCTGGTCGAGGTCGCGGGCACCCGGGTCGTGATCGACTACTGCCACAACGTCGATGGCATGCGCCAGCTCGCGGACTTCGTGAACCGGATGATGGTCGAGCCGCAGACCCGTGCAGGCGTCCTCGGCTCGGGGGCGCACCCCCTGCCGGCCCGGATCGGTCGGGCGATCGGCGTCATCGGCATCCCCGGCGACCGGCGGGATCAGGACCAGGCCGAGTACGGGGCGCTCGCGGCGATGGCATTCGACGAGATCGTCATCCGCGAGGACAAGAACCTGCGCGGACGGGAGCCCGGGGAGACGGCGACCAACGTGGTCAACGGGATCCGTGCCGTGCGGGGCGAGGGCAAGGCCCGGGTGCTCAAGGTGGAGAAGATCCTCGACGAGGCCGCCGCGGTCCGGATCGCGCTGCGCCGCGCCGCGCCGGGTGACCTCGTGGTCGTCTGCGCGGACGACGCGGTGGGCGTCTACCGCGAGGCGATGGCGCTGGCCGGGCGGACGGACGGCGCGACGGCGTTCGCCGACCCGGGCGAGCTCGAGGCGCCGCTGGGCTGAACGGGTCGGTCAACGCCGACGGTAGTCTCGCAGCCGCGGGGAGATGTCGCGGAGGCCATCGGCAACGTCAACCTGCCGTGCCCCGAGGCGCTCGAGCAGCGCGGACACCTGCTCGCGCTCCTCATGACAGAACAGCACCACCACCCGCGGCGCATCGGGGCGTCCATCGCCCGCGGCCGCCGCACCGGACCCTGCCAGCTCGGCCTCCAGCGCGCGCGTCTCCGTCTCGTACACGGGGGCGGCCGATGGATCGCCGCCTCCGGCCGCGATCCCCTCGCGGAGCAGGCCGATCACCCACTCCCGCTCGCGACCGCGGAGATAGGTCAGCGTCTCCTTGATCGCGACCCGCTGCGCCCGCTCGGCGGCAAGCCGCCCGATGCCGCGGAAGGTGTCCTCGGGCCGGTCCCCGGCAGTGCCGATGATCGCGGTGATCGGCGCCGTGCGCCCCGCCGCCCCGCCGGCGATCGCCGTGGCCACCTCGAGGATCGCCTCGGTTCCGGCCTCGTTGTGGGCGAAGTCGACGATCACCACGCGCTGCCCCAGGCGGTACAGGTTGAGGCGGCCGGGGGACAGCTCGGCGGACGGACGGAAGTCGCGCAGCCCCGCGGCCACCTCCGCGATCGTTGCGCCCATCGCCCTCGCGCCTCCGGCGGCTGCCAGGGCGTTCGCGACGTTGTGGCGCGCCAGGCCGCCGAGCGCAACCGGCAGGTCGACCACCTCGAGGATGGCCCGCTCCTCGTCCCCTTCGAGCTCGACCAGCCGGCCCCCCCGAACTCCGTAGCCGCGACCGCCGGCCGCGCGGTGACGGCGCATCACCCGGGAGGCATCCGGGTCGAGCGAGAAGTAGGCGACCTTGGCGCGGATCCGTCGCGCGACGGCCGCGACGAGCGGGTCATCGGCGTTGAGGATCGTCCAGCCATCGGCCTTCGTCACCCGGCACACGGTCGCCTTGACCTCGGCGAGCTCCGGCAGGGTGTGGATGCCCTGGAGGTCGAGGTGGTCCGAGGACACGTTGGTGAACACGCTCGCTTCGTTGGACTCGTAGCCCATGCCCCGAAGAACGAGCCCACCGCGGGCCGTCTCGAGCACGGCCACGTTCACATCGGAACGCTGGAGCACGGCCACCGCGCCACCCGGGCCTGTCCAGTCCCCCGCGTCCACCAGCCGTTCGTCGACCATGATCCCGTCCGACGTGGTCGTCCCGACCTGCCGGCCGGCCAGCAGCAGGATATGGGTGATCAGGCGGGTGACCGTGGACTTGCCGTTGGTTCCCGTGACCGAGATGACCGGGACGCGACGCGCCTCATCGCGGATCCAGGCCGGCGGTGTGACTCGCGCCTCGTTGATGCGGGCGGTCCACCGCTCAAGGACCCGAGCCTGCGCCCCCGTCAGGTGGACATGGCGACTCGCGGACGCCGACCGGGATGCGAGGTCGAACGCGGCCTCGGCGATGACCCTGGCACGCTCGGCGCCGTCCCACGGCCAGGTCACGATCCAGCGCTCGGGGTCGGACGTCCGGTGTGCCTCGACCGGACCCGGGTGCTCGCCATGGTCCATCCGGAGGCGGCGGGTCCACGCGATGAGATCGGCGATCGGGTCGGGCCAGGCGCGCGCGGGAATGGTGCGCCCGAGGTGGACGAGGGCCGCGTCATCGGGGGTCCGGGACCCGTGCCACGTCCGCGCGCGACCGATCGCGACCTCCACCTTGACCACCGGCATCAGCCGATAGACGTTCGGTCCCTCGAGCAGTCGGATCTCCGTCAATCGCATCGGTCCGCGCAGGATACGCGAGCGGAGCCGCCGCGCGGGGGCGACGCGCGACGGGCGACGGGCACGGCTGGGTAGACTCAGCCGCATGGAACTCCCCTTGACCCCGCAGGTCGCGCCGGATGAGCTCGCGACGCTCCGTGCGGCCGTTGCCGCCTCCCTCGCGGCGTATCTCGAGGATCTCGAGCGACTGGTCAACATCGACTGCGGGAGCTACACCAAGGCGGGCGTCGACGAGGTGGGGCGCTGGACATCGGCGCGACTTCGCGAGCTCGGCGGCGAGGTGGTCGCATACCCCAACGATGCTGGTCTCGGCGACACCCTGATCGCGGACATCCCGGGCAACGATCCGGACGGCCCCGCGCTCCTGTGCATCGCCCACCTCGATACCGTGTTCGACCCTGGGACCGCGGCGGCTCGCCCGTTCCGGATCCGGGACGGCATCGCGACCGGCCCCGGCGTCACCGACATGAAGAGCGGCCTGCTGGCCGGGTTGCACGCCATCGCGGCGCTGCGCGAGGAGACCGGCGGTTTGCCACTGTCGCGGCTCGTGTTCGTGGCCAACCCGGACGAGGAGATCGGCTCGCCCGTCTCGGCCCCACACATCCGGCGGGTGGCGGCGGATGTCGACGCCTGCCTGGTCCTCGAATGTGCCCGGGCCAACGGCGACATCGTGTCCTCGCGCAAGGGCAACCTCGGGCTGACCGTGACCGTCACCGGGCGCGCGGCCCACGCGGGCATCGAGCCGGAGAAGGGACGCAGCGCGATCCTCGAGGCCGCGCGGATCGTCACCGACCTCCACGCGCTCAACGGCCGCTGGCCGGACGTGACCGTCAACGTCGGCGTCATCGCCGGCGGGACCCGGCCCAACGTCGTCGCCGAGCGGTGCTCGCTCGAGGTGGACGTGCGTGCCGTCACGCGCGCCGCGCTGGTCGAGGTGGAGGCGGCCATCCGGTCTGTCGTCGAGCCCAGGGTCGTCCCCGACGTGTCGGTGATCGTGGACGAGGTCACCCGCCATTGGCCGATGGAGAAGCTGGAACGATCCGGGCACCTGGTCGGGCATGTCGCGAGGCTCGCCCGGGAGCTCGGTTTCGAGGTCCACGACGCCGCGACCGGCGGTGCGTCGGACGCGAACACGACGGCCGGCATGGGCGTGCCGACGCTCGACGGGCTGGGGCCGATCGGCGGGCTGGACCATGCCCCGGGCGAGTACCTCGAGGTCGAATCGATCGTGCCCCGGACGACGCTCCTGGCCGGGCTGATCAGCGCGATCGGACGGGATCCGGAGGTCCGGGCCTGGCGCGCTGAGCGGATCGCGCGCGGGTCTGAGCCGGCCCCGTCGCCTGCCTGATCGCGCGACGCGGGCAGGGGGAGGGTGCCGGCTACCCGATCCCGACGAACCGGGCGAGGGACACCAGCGCCATGCCCGCGATCAGCCCGAGCAGCAGGTTGCGCCGCCAGGCCACGAGCACGAGGCACGCGACGACGCCAGCCGCCTCGATCCCGACGTGGAGCCCGGGGGCGCCCGCGTCGGTGGGCAGGACCAGGGTGTTCGCGGCGGCGAGCGAGGCGAGCACCGCCGGCCCGACCAGGCGCAGGTACAGCAGCGCCCGCGGTCGCAGTCGCTCGATCCCGGGCGCGAGGATCGGGAGCGCGCGGACGGGGTAGGTGACGGCGCCCATCAGGAGGGCCAGCAGGACCAGCTGGGTGCTCATCGCGTGCCCTCGGCGCCTGGGAGCGCTGCCACGTCGGCCAGCGCACCCGCGATGTCCACCGTCCGGCCGGTCACGTCGGAATCGGGCGGTGATTCGGAACCGCCTGCGGGGACGGCCATCCCGACCAGTGGCCCGATCAGCCCGCCCGCGACGATCCCCGCGGCGGAGCCGACCATTAGCGAGAGCACGACGCCGATCGCGGCGCCGGACCCGGCCGCTGCCAGCTCGCGCCGGCCGGTGACCAGCCCAACGGCAAGGCCCGCCATGGCCGCCGGGAACACCACGTCAAGACCGATCGCCATCGGGTCCGGGATCGCGCCGCCGAGCAGCCCGCCGGCGATCGTGGCGAGGTTCCACGGGATGAACACGCCCATCATGGCGCCGATCCAGTAGCCCCCGACGTCGACGCGACCCAGCCGGTGGAAGTGCGCGGCGGCGAGCGCAAACGCCTCGTCCGTCAGGACGTGGGACATCGCTGCCCGCTGGAGGAACGGAACCTCACGCAGGCGCGGTGCCAGCGATGCGCTGTACAGCAGGTGACGCGCGTTGAGCAGGAACGTCAGGACGACGATCGGGGCCCACGGCAGCCCGGCCGCCACGTAACCGACCGCGGCGAACTGTGCCGCGCCGGCGAACACGAACACGCTCATGGCGGTTGCCTCGAGCGGCGAATAGCCGGCGTTGCGCGCGGCCAGGCCGAACACCAGCCCGAAGCCGATGACGGACACCGCGATGCCAGCGGTGTCGAGCAGGAGTTGTCGCCGTGCGGGGCGGAGATCGGGAGTGTCGACCGCCCGGGTCACCGCGCGCTCGCCCGGCTAGCGGAGGAACGTCTTCGCGCAGGTCCCGTCGCAGACGACGTACACGGCGTGCTTCTCGACCGCGTACCCCGCCGCGTGGAGCAACCCGGCGCAGCCCGCCGTCGGGCACTTCCAGACCCACCAGCGCTCGTTGTCGTCGAGCGGCGTGGTCTCAGCCTGGAGCTTGTCGGCGAGCCCTTCGCGATCGGCGATCAGCGCCGCGACGCGCGCGGCGCGCTCAGCCTCGGTCTCGCTGGTGTACGGGTAGTTCTGGCCGACGTTCGAGGACACGCACCCCTCCGTGTGTGCACGAGAGGCCGGCGGCAGTTCGTGTGAGCGCAGCCTGCCACCGGCCGGCCGAGGATACCATCGGCCGCGCCGCGGCCGGGGGGATCGCCGCCCTCGTCGAGCGCGAAATGGCCGGACATGGCCCGCCCGTCCCGGGCCGCGCCGCCGCCTACCGTGCCTCCGGCCGCCCCATGCTGCGCGGGTCGGTGACCGCGGCGAGGCTCCCGCCCGCGGCCGGGCCGCCGCCAACCAGCTCGATCGCGTGCTCGTGCCCCAGGCTGCCGTCGTACGCTGCGCGGCGCAGCGCATGGCCGCGTGCGACCAGGGCATCCTGGACGCCCGGCGCGAGGTCGCCGTCCGCGAGCACTGCGATCGGCGGTGCAAGCCAGCCGTCCGGTCCCACGACCACCCGCGGCGCCGCGACGGCACGGGCGATATCCGCGCCACCGTCCACCAGTGCGGACACCAGCTGCACGTGGATCTGCGGCTGGATGTCGCCGCCCATCGATCCGCCGACGATCCAGGGGCTTCGCTCGCCGGCGCGGAACAGCATCCCCGGCAGCAGCGTGTGGGCGGTGCGCTTGCCAGGCGCGAGCACGTTCGCGTGATCCGGGTCGAGCGAGAAGGATGCGCCTCGATTCTGGAAGTGGACGCCCGTGACCGGGTCCAGGACGCCCGATCCGAAGCCCGCTGCGTTCGACTGGATCAGGCTCACGGCGTTACCGTCCGCGTCGACGGCTCCCAGGTACACCGTGCCGCCGACGAGCCTTCGCGCCGCCGGTGGCGCCGGGTCAACCCGTCCGGGATCGATCCGCGCGGCAAGCTCTCCTGCGTGCGCCGCCGACAGCAGGTGGTCGACCGGCACCGGGCGGCTCGCCGGGTCGGTCAGGTACGCGTCGCGGTCGGCGTAGACGAGCTTCGCCGCCTCGAGCTGCAGGTGGAGCCACGCCGCGTCCGTCCAGCCCCGGTCACCGAACACGCCACCCGCGCCGGGGTCGAACCGCTCGAGCACGTTGAGGACCTCGAGCGCGAGCACGCCGCTGCTGTTGGGCGGGTGGGTGGTGACGCGCACCCCGCGATACGTCGTGGCCAGGGGATCGGACCATGTGCTCGTGTGTCCGCGGAGGTCATCGAGCGTGAACGGAGCGCCCGCCACCGCGAGCCCATGGGCAACTCGTTCGCCGAGGTCGCCGTCGTAGAACGAATCGAACCCATCGCGAGCAAGGCTCGACAGGGTCGACGCCAGCGCCGGCAGCCGGACCAGCTCGCCATGTCGCCAGGGTCGCCCGCCCGCCCGCCAGACGCCGCGCAGTCCCGCCGCCCAGCCCCCGTCGCCGACCGACTCGTCGATCTGCTCGACCGCGCGGATGAGCCCGTCCCAGGCAGGGAACCCGGTGGCTGCCAGCTCGATCGCGGGCCCGAGGACAGCGTCGCGCGACAGCCGTCCCCAACGGCGGTGGGCATCCGCCCATGACCGGACGGCGCCCGGCACCGTGATCGTCAGCGGGCCGCGCAACGGGATCCGGCTCAGGCCGCGCGCGCGCAGGGCCGCCGGGTCGGCGCCGGCCGGGGCGCGGCCCGAACCATTGAGCGCCACCTGCGTGCCGGCGGCCTCGTCCCAGATCAGCCAGAACGCGTCGCCGCCGACGCCACAGCCATTGGGCATCACGACTCCCAGCACCGCGTTGGTCGCGATCGCCGCGTCCACCGCGTGGCCCCCGGCGGCAAGCACCGACAGGCCGGCCCGGGTCGCCAGATGGTGCGGGGCCACGACCGCGCCACGTCCGCCTCGCGCGACTGCGATCCGGGTCTCAGGCACCGACTGCCCCTTCTGGATCGCCGGCCGCGGCGTCCGCGCCACCGACCTGGTGCTCATAGTGCCGGAGGTGCGACAGCGGCAGGAGCGCGATCGCCAGCAGCAGCAACGAGGCCATGAAGATCCCGTCGAGCCCCGCGAAATGCGCCGCGGTGCCGCCGATCAGGCTCCCGATGATCTGGCCCAGCCCGAGGAACACGGAATAGAGCCCCATGATCGCGCCGCGGTCGTCGGGATACGCTTCTGTGACGTCGGCCAGCAGCCCGATGGCCGCGGGGGTGGCGCCAGCCAGGACGAACAGCCCGCCGGCTCCGGCGACCGCGAGCACCGCATCGACCGGGAGCGGCGCGCCCACCGCATGGTTGAAGAGGGTACCGGCAACGATCAACACGCCGCCGCCGCCGATTCCGTACGCGATGATCGTCGTCCGGCGCAAGGTCCGGAACTTGCCGCCCCAGTAGAGCAGCCCGGCGAAGAACAGCACCGCGCCGACCGCCAGGCCCGCGCTGACCGACAGCTCGTCGAACCCGCCCATCAGCTGCTGGCCGGCGAACCGCGGATCGGGCGCGCGCACCAACTGGAACAGGGTCTGGCTGGTGAACAGTCCGAGCGTGGCGTTGACCGCGATCCAGGTCGGAGCGAGGAGCCACACGTGGCCGCCGCCGAGGATGCGCAGGTAGCGACGCAACCCCTCGCCACGCGCGCGCGTCGCCGAGGCGAGAATCGGCTCCGCGGTCGCCGGTACGCCGAACCGGTAGATCGCCAGCGAGATGCCGTAGACGACCGCGTTGACCAGGAACGCGTCAGGGCCGAGCACGTTGAACAGCGGGCCGGCGAGGATGAACCCGACGAGGAGGCCGGCCAGCGTCGCCGCCTCGAACCTCGCCACCGCCCGCCCGCGGAGGACCTCGTTACCGGCGGTCGCAAAGGCGATGAAGCCGAGGATCGAGGGAACCGAAGACGCGGTCGCCATGCCCTCCAGGATGCGGGTGCCGCCGATCAGCGGCAGGTTGACCGTCAGCGCCGTGATCACGACCGCGGCCGCGCCGAACAAGGGACCGATCTGCATGATCCGGCGATGCCCGGTCCGGTCGGACAGGATCCCGAACAGCGGGGACCCCGCGAGCTCGCTCACGTAGAACAGGGCAGCCAGTCCGCCGACCGCGATGGCATCGACCCTCGTCCCGCCGTAGTCGGTCAGGTTCGCGAGATAGAAAACGAGCATCCCACCCGTCAGCCCGGTCGACAGGCGGAGGGTGAAGGTGCCGAAGATCACCGCGAGCAGGGGGCGCGCCACCAGCGCAGCGTACCGGGTGCGCGCGCCGCCGTCCTTCCCTGTCCGTCTCGCGGTCCGTATCATTCCTGCCCAACGGAAGCCCATCCCGCGATGCCGTCGTCACCGGCGTCGATGCTCCGGTTCGACCGGCGGCGAGGTGGCCCCGATGGAGGAGCGCGAACCGTGTCTCACGTCGCGATCGTCACCGACTCGGCAAGCGACCTGCCGCCCGACGTCGCCGCCCGGCAGGGAATCGCCGTCGTCCCCCTCGTCGTGAGCTTTGGGGCGGAGAGCTTCCGGCCCAACGTCACGCTGACGACGGACGAATTCTGGGTCCGCATGACGGCCCCGGATGCGCCGTTCCCGACGACCGCCGCGGCGGCGCCGGGTGACTTCCTGAGTGAGTTCCAGCGGGCCTTCGACGGGGGTGCCGAGTCCGTCGTGTGCGTCAACGTGTCCGGATCGCTGTCGGGGACGCTCAAGGCCGCGGAGGTGGCCCGCGGCCTGCTTCCCGATCGCGAGATCCATGTCATCGACTCAAGGACGGCGTCGATGGGCGTCGGGATGCTGGCCCAGGTGGGTGCGGAGCTGGCGGCCGAAGGCGTCTCCGGAGAAGAGATCGCCCGTGTCCTCGAGGCACGCAAGGCGGACGTGGACCTGTTCGTCGCGCTGGACACCCTCGAGTACCTCAAGCGCGGCGGTCGGATCAGCGGCGCGCGCGCCGCGGTCGGCACGATGCTCTCGATCAAACCGATCATCACGGTGATCGACGGCGTCGTCGAGAACGCGGACCGCGTCCGGTCGCGTCACAAGGCACGCGAACGAACGCTTGAGCTGCTCACGGCCGTCCCGCTCGAGCGGGCGTCGCTGCTGCACACGACCAACGCGAACGTGGAGGAGTTCCGCGAGCAGTTCCTGCAGCGCTCGGGCCTCGATCAGTCCAGGGTCCAGACGATGACGGTCGGCCCCTCGGTCGGTCCCCACCTTGGGCCGGGGTGCGTGGGCGCGGTGGTGATGCGCAAGCACTGACCCGGCGATCCGCGGGCGCCAGCTACCCTGCCACAGGACAGGGTCGCCGGGGGGACGGAATGGTTGCGGGCGGGTGACGACCGGCCCATGGCTCGCGGCGGACGACGGCTATACTCAACGTCCAGAGGCGGCGCGCCGCGTCCCCGGCCATGCCACGTTCGGGGACTAGATCCGCGCCCCGTGGGGTCGCCCGGAAGACGGCCCAGCGACCCGGGGCGGTGCGGTCTGCCCCGACACGAGAGGAACCTCCGTTCCATGACGACGGAACAAATCGCGGCGTCCATCAACGCTTGG
Organism: uncultured Chloroflexia bacterium; assembly: GCA_963734895.1. Classification (GTDB taxonomy): domain Bacteria; phylum Chloroflexota; class Limnocylindria; order Limnocylindrales; family CSP1-4; genus CAIXZV01. Next base: position 57,692 of record CAVTIN010000009.1, read on the forward strand.
CACGTCGCGCAGCAGCAGTTTGATCTGGCGGCCGACCGGTTGAACCTGGAGCCGGGTCTCCGCCGCGTCCTTCGGGAGCCGCGGCGCGAGCTTACGGTCCATTTCCCGGTCCACATGGACGACGGCAGTGTCCAGGTCTTCACCGGCTACCGCGTCCAGCACAACCTTGGCCGGGGCCCGGCCAAGGGAGGCATCCGCTACCACCAGGACGTCTCGATCGACGAGGTCAAGGCCCTCGCGATGTGGATGACCTGGAAGTGCGCGGTCGTGGGGATCCCGTACGGCGGCGGCAAGGGCGGCGTGATCGTCGACCCCAAGAAGCTGTCGCAGAAGGAGCTCGAAGGCCTGAGCCGCCGGTTCTTCACCGAGATCGAGGTCCTGGTCGGCCCTGAGCGCGATATCCCCGCTCCCGATGTCAACACGACGCCCCAGGTCATGGCCTGGTTCATGGACACGTACTCGATGCACGTCGGATACACCGTCCCGGGAGTCGTCACCGGCAAGCCGATCAGCCTGGGTGGCTCCGAGGGCCGCAACGAGGCGACCGCGCGCGGCTGCGTGTACACCGTCGTCGAGGCCGCACGGCATCTGGGCCTGGACCTCAAGACTGCCAAGGTCGCCGTCCAGGGCTTCGGCAACGCTGGCAACATCGCGGCACGGCTCATGGTCGAGGAGGGCTCCACGGTCGTCGCCGTGTCCGACTCGCAGGGCGGCATCCGCAACATGGCCGGGCTCGACATCGCCCGCGTGCTCAGCTGGAAGGCGGAGCACGGAACGGTCTGCGGGTTCCCCGGCGCGGAGGACGTCACCAACGCCGAGGTCCTCGAGACCGATTGCGACGTCCTGATCCCGGCCGCCCTCGAGAACCAGATCACCGTCCAGAACGCGGACAAGATCAAGGCCAAGATCGTCGCCGAGGCCGCCAACGGCCCCACGACGCCGGCTGCGGACGCGATCCTGTACGAGCGCGGGATCTTCCTGATCCCTGACATCCTGTGCAACGCAGGTGGCGTGACCGTCAGCTACTTCGAGTGGGTTCAGGACCTCAACCGGGACCACTGGACGGAGGCGGACGTCAACGCCAAGCTCAAGATCATCATGGTCAAGGCGTTCAACGAGGTGCTTGCGACGTCGCTTCGCGAGCAGGTGAACATGCGGACCGCCGCGTACCTCGAGGCGGTCCAGCGCGTCGCGGACGCCACCGCGCTGCGGGGCCTGTACCCGTAGGATCCCGCCGGGGCCACGCCCTGGACGAACGAGCCAACAGTCGATCGGCCCGGCATCCGCCGGGCCGATCGGATTCCGGGCGGTGGGCCGATCGGATTCCGCGCGGTCCCTTCCGCCCGCCATGTCGCTACGACGACGGGCCGCGGGCACGAGCCGGTGGTGCCCTTGGGCGCGCCCGCGCCTTGAGCCCGACCTCGGTTGGCGGCGCCACCCCAGCCACGATCGGCGGCATGCGTGGCACACACGCGTTCCGGTGGTCCGCGCTCGCTCCGTGCGTCGCCCGCATCGCAGCACCCCGAAGTCCGAACAGCGGGTGCCGGCGTCAGCTCGTCCTCGTGCGTCGCGCGCACGAACCCATCCGCCGCGTCCAAGATCTGTGCTTCGCACGCACCGTTCACGCGTACGCCGGGGCACGATCACGAGGGCGCCGGGGCACGATCACGAGGGCGCCACACGCACCGTTCACGCGTACGCCGGGGCACGGCCCGCGGGCGCCGGAACCGCGTCTGCTAGAGTCCGGCCATGCTCGACCACGAGGAAAAGTTCCTGTTCAAGGAGGAGATCCTCCACCTTGCCAACGCGCTGGCCGATCCGGGCAGCCTGGACAACGTCGAGGACCTGCTCACGGACGTCATCACCAGCCCGCGGTTCGACTCGGAGGTGTTCACCCTCGAGCGGAGCCTCCAGGTGATGCTCGGCGCTCGCGCCGGGACGACGCTCGTGGGCTTGGTCACCGTTGCGCCCGAGGTGTTCGAGGAGGTCGCCGAGGTCCGCATCGCGCCCGAGGTCCACGAGCGGCTCGTCGCCTGGCGCGCCCGGTTCGGGCTGGCGATCGACAACGCGCTCAACTACCTCAACAACCCGGATGGGATCCAGGGCCACAACTTCGCGACCCAGATCGCCCACGTCGAGGAGCGGCGCGTCCTCCAGGGTCGCCTGACGATGGTCCGCTACAACAACGAGCCCCAGTTCTTCGTTGCGGATGCCGCCGTGTTCCTGGGCCTCGTGACCGACATCATGGAACGCTTGGGGCCGTACCTGGAGCCGGACAGCGTGGACGAGGAGTCGCTCACGCGGCTGCGCGAGGCCGTCCAGTTGATCGAGCGCAAGACCGCGCCCCGCGGCTAGCCTCACCCGTCAGGAGGCTCGCCGAGGCTGATGCGGCATCTCTACCTCGCGGCGACCGGGCAGAACCGCGGCAAGACCACCGCCTCGCTGGGCCTGCTCGACGGATTCGTGCGCCGCGGCCTCCGCACCGGATTCATGAAGCCCGTGGGACAGCGGACCGTCATCGACGACGGCCAGCCCGCGGACGAGGACGCGGTGCTGATGCGCACCATCTTCGGGCTTGCCGAGCCGTACCCGGTGATGAGCCCGGTGCACATTCCCCGCGGGTTCACCAAGCGGTACATCGCGGGCGACGTCGTGGAGGACCTCGGCGCCCGGATCCGCGCTGCGCACCGGGAGTTCCGCGACCACGACGTGCTCCTGATCGAGGGCACCGGCCATGCGGGGGTTGGCGCCGTCGTCGGGCTCTCGAACGCCGTCGTCGCCCGGTTGCTGGGTGCGCCCGCGGTGATCGTGTCCGAGGGCGGCGTGGGTCGGCCGATCGACGAGATCGTCCTCAATGCCTCGCATTTCGCGGCGCACGGCGTGCCGGTCGCGGGGGCCATCGTCAACAAGGTCCGGATCGCCGAGCAGCCGGCCATCAGGCAGACGCTGGAGCGAGGACTTGCACGGCACGGGATCCCGCTGCTGGGGGTCCTCCCGTACCGCCCGATCCTGTCCAACCCGACGCTGGGCATGATCCTCGAGGGCGTCGGGGGCCAGGTCATCCATCCCGGCCGGAACCTCGACCGCGTGATCGACGATGTTGCGATCGGGGCGATGGAGCCGCGCCACATGCTGGAACGCGTTCGACCGGGGACATTGGTCATCGTTCCCGGCGATCGCGAGGACGTGATCCTGACCATCACCACCGCGCACCTCACCGGCCGCGCGCGTGCTGCGGCGCTGGACCGCCTGGTGGGTGTGACGCCGGGCGCCGTCGAGGCCGGACCCGAGGGGGCCGCCATCGGGCTGCTGCTCACCGGCGGGTACCAGCCACGCCCCGAGGTCCTGGCCGCGATCCACGAGGCCGGCCTGTTTGCCGCCCTGGTCGAGGAGGACACCTACGCCGTCGCGTCCGAGGTGCACGACCTGCTGGTCAAGACGCATGCCGGGGACGCGGACAAGATCGCGATGATCAAGTCGCTGGTGCGGGAGTTCCTGGAGATCGACCGGCTGCTCGAGACGGCGACCGAGGCGTCGTTCGCCTGACGCCTCGACGACGGGTCAGGGAGCCCGTCCCCCGTCAGCCCGCAGGCTCAGCCCGCAGGCTCAGCCCGCAGGCTCAGCCCGCAGGCTCAGCCCGCAGGCTCATTGTCGATCAGGCGGACCCCGTCGATCCTGACGGCCATCGACAGCAGGGCGCCGTTCGCGATCCGCTCGAGCTCGCGCAGCGTGTCGGGGTCGGCCACGGACACGTATTCCGGCTCCGCGAGCGGCTCGGTGGCGAGCACGGCACGCATCTCCTCGCGGACGGCTTCCGCATCCCGTTCGCCCGCCTGGATACGTTCGGCCCCGGCGAGGAGCGCACGCCGGAGCATGGGCGCCGCCGCACGTCCCGCCGGCGTGAGGCGCGCGTTGCGGGACGACAGTGCCAGCCCGTCAGGTTCGCGAACGGTCTGGCACGGAACGACCTCGGTGGGCAGCGCAAGGTCCAGCGCCATCCGCCGGATGACCGCGACCTGCTGGTAGTCCTTGAGCCCGAAGTACGCGCGGTCCGCACCGACCAGCGAGAACAGGATCGCGACGACCGTCGCCACGCCGTCGAAGTGCCCCGGCCGTGCCGAACCCTCGAGCGGCTGCGCGATCGCACCGACCGACACCTGCGTGTCGGACCCCGGCGGATAGACCTCCTCCACCGCCGGCGCGAACACGACATCCACGCCCGCCGCACGGCACGCCGCGAGGTCCCGCCCCTCGTTCCGCGGGTACTGGGAGAAGTCGGCCGCCTCGCCGAACTGGCGCGGATTGACGAAGATCGACACGACCACCGTCCCGTTCTCGGCACGCGCCTGCTCGATCAGGGTGGTGTGTCCGGCATGGAGCCAGCCCATCGTGGGGACGAACCCGATCGGACGCGGCATCCGGGCGAGGACCTCGCGGAGCTCGGCCCGCGTCCTGACGATCTCCATCGGCAGCGGTGATCCTCGGCCGGGTTCTAGAGGTCGCGGTCGAGCGGGATCCCGGCCAGGCCGGCGATCCCGTCCGCCCGGTCCGCCGTCGACCTGCCGAGCACATCGTCCAGCACGGCCGGGTCCATGAGCACGGTCTCCGCCTCGCCCGGGAACGTGCCCGCCTCGACGTCCGCGCGGTACTGCGTGATCGCGCCCAGGATGGTGCCCCGCAGGTCCGCATAGCGGCGCGCGTGCCGCGGCACCCAGCCGCCGAGCCCCAGGGTGTCGGTGATCACCTGGATCTGCCCGGAGCAGCCCGCTCCCGCGCCGATGCCGATCGTCGGGATCCGGAGCCGCTCGGTGATCGCGGCGGCCAGCTGGCCGGGCACGAGCTCCAAAACGACCGCGAACGCCCCCGCCTCCTGGACCGCGAGCGCATCGGCCATGAGCTGGCGGGCCTGGTCCCGGGACTTGCCCTGCACCCGGACGCGGCCGATCGCGTTGATCGCCTGTGGCGTGAGGCCGATGTGCGCCATCACCGGGATGCCCGCCTTGACCAGCGCCTCGATGATCCGCGCGCTGCGCACGCCACCCTCGATCTTGACCGCCTGCACCCCGGCTTCGCGCAGGAAGCGCCCGGCATTGGCGATCGCATCCTCCGGCGACGAGTACGACAGGAACGGCATGTCCCCGACGACCATGGCTCGCTTCGTGCCCCGCACCACGGCCTTGGTGTGGTGGAGCATCTCGTCGACCGACACCCGGACCGTGGTGTCGTAGCCGAGCATGACTTGGGCCAGCGAGTCGCCGACCAGGATCAGCGGGATGCCCGCCTCGTCCACGATCTCGGCAGTCGGAAAGTCGTACGCGGTGATCGTCGCGATGCGCACGCCGTCCGCATACAGCTTGGCGATGTCGACGACCGAGATGCGGCGGGGGGTGTCGGATTGGGCGCTCATCGGGCAGCCTCCGTGCGAGTTCCCGAAGTGTGCGCCCGGGTGTCGCGTTCGTCCAACAGGGCCACCACCCGGTCCAGCAGGCGGTCCGCGACCTCGCGCTTGGCCATCAGCGGGAGATCCTCGCGCGAGCCGTCGGCGCCAAGGATCGAGACCCGGTTGGTGTCGCTGCCGAAGCCGGAGCCTGGCTCTGCGACGTCGTTGGCCACCAGCAGGTCCGCCCCCTTGCGTCGGAGCTTGTCGGGCGCCCGCTCGAGCGAGCCGGTCTCGGCCGCGAACCCGACGATGACCGGCCGCGGCATCAGATCGCGAGCCCGGGTCCCGGCCTCTGCCAGGATGTCCTCGGTCGGCTCGAGGTCGAGGGTGAGCGAATCGGCACGGGCGAGCTTGGTCGATGCCGTGGCTCGCGGCCGGAAGTCCGCGACCGCGGCGGCCATCACCAGGGCGTCCGCGGGCCCGTCGAGCAGTGCGTCGATGACGGCCGTGCGCATCTCCGCCGTCGACTCGGCTGCCACCACCGTGGCCGCGTCCGGCAGCGCGACCTCGACACGGCCGGCGACGAGCGTGACCCGGGCGCCGCGGGCGAGCGCGGCCTCGGCGATCGCGACGCCCATCCGCCCCGAGCTGCGGTTGCCGATGTACCGCACCGGGTCGATGGCCTCGGCGGTCCCGCCGGCGCTGACGACCACGTGACGGCCCTCAAGATCGGGCTCGTGCGCCGGTTCCACCAGCGGCGGGCGGGCGTCAGCGTCCGGCTGACGGATCGGCCCATCGGCCAGCAGCTCGACCAGCGCGTCAACGATGGCGGGCAGCTCCGCGAGCCGGCCGATCCCGGACTGGCCGGATGCCAGCGATCCGACATCGGGCGGCATCAGCCGGTAGCCAAAATCGCCCTCGAGACGCTTCACATTGTCGCGCGTCGCGGGGTGGGTCCACATGTCGCCGTCCATGGCCGGTGCGAACAGCACCGGGGCGGATGTTGCAAGGCAGGCCGCGGTCACCGCATCGCTCGCGATGCCGTTGGCCATCGCCCCCAGCCACCGGGCGGTCGCGGGTGCCACGACGATCGCATCGGCGGCATCGGCGACCACGATGTGCCCGATGCGCTGATCCGGGAGCAGCCCGAGGACATCGGTCTCGACCGGGTGGCGCGACAGCGCGCCGAACGTGAGCGGGCCCACGAACTGCGCGGCGGCCGGGGTGAGCATGACCACGACGTCGGCGCCTTCCGCGCGCAGCAGCCGCAGCAGCTCGACCGCCTTGTAGGCCGCGATCGAGCCGCACACGCCGAGACCGATCAGCCGCCCCTCGAGGCGCCCGGACGTCGTCATCGCCGGCGCACGCTCATCGCACCGACCCCTCGAGTGGCACGCCGCCGGCAACCTCCGCATACAGGATGGCCAGCCCCTTGAGCGTCAGGTCCGGATCGATGACGTCCACGCCCTCGACAGCGCGCGCCCACGGTGCCGCGGACAGCCCGCCGGTCAGGATCGCGCGCACCGCGCCGGGATCCACCTCGGACGACTCGGCGAGCTCGGCACGAAGCCGCGCGAGCAGGCCTGAAGCGAGCGCCTGGTAGCCGAAGATCGTGCCCGCCTGCATTGCGCTCACCGTGTCGCGGCCGATCGCCCGGTCCGGCGTCCGCAGCTCGATCCGCGGCAGCTTCGCGGTCCGCGCCGCCAGCACCTCGAGGCCCAGCTCGAGCCCGGGGGCGATCGCGCCGCCCACGTAGGCGCCGTCCGCGCCGACGCAGTCGAGCGTGGTGGCCGTGCCGAAGTCGACGACCACCGCCGGCGTGCCGTACAGCCGAGCCGCGGCGAGCGAGTTGACCAGCCGATCCGCCCCGACCTCGCCCGGCCGATCGACCCGGATCGCGAGCGGAACCGTGCCGGCGCCTGCGACCAGGATGGGAGTGTCGCGGCGAGAGGCGACGGCCTCGAGCGCGGCGGTCATCGGCGGCACCACGGACGCGACCGCGATCGAATCCACGCCCTCGAGCGATCGCCGATCCAGGGCGAGGAGCCCGGCGAGGATCACCTCGAGCTCGTCGGCCGAGGCTGCGCGGTGCGTCGACGCCCGACGGGTGGCGATGAGGACGCCACCCTCCACGAGACCGAGCGTCACGTTCGTGTTGCCGATGTCGACCGCGAGCAGCATGCGTCGATCATACGGGGTGGCCCGGACAGCGACGATCGCTGCGAACTTCACCGACCCGCAACCTTCCGGGTCCGCTACGATCCAGGGTGTCGGGCCGCTCCCGGGAAGGCGGCGCGGCGCGCCGCTCCAGAGTCCTCGAGCCATGAGGTGGGAGCCCACGTGTCGAGCGAACCGCCCGCGAAGTTCTTCGTCAACCAGGGCCTCGTGACGAGCCGGACTGACGTCCAGCATCTCCTGCGCCCGATCCTCAAGCAGACCGTCTCGTACCGGTATCTCCGGGGCCGGGACGTGATCGCGCACGGGACCGGGTGGGTGGAGCGAATCGTCGCGGACGAGCCCGAGATGTCGACGTTCTTCACGCCGATCTCGATCACCCTGAACGTGGACTCGTTCGAGCACCTCGAGTTCGAGACCCGCCCCGACCAGCTGCTCGTCTACACCCTCGTCCAGGGCGATGAGCGGGTGATCATCGAGTTCGTGCCAGGCATCACCGACGAGGACGAGGGACCGTCGGCGCCTCGGCAGCTCGAGTTCGATACCAGCGGGTTCGTCCAGATGGAGCTGCTCGGCCTGGAGGGGGCCGAGGAGTAGGGGATCGCGGAGCAGCAGCGCCCGGGGGAGGTTCCCGCGGGCACGCGGGGGAGCCGAGCACGAGACGAGGGAGGTCCCAGGAGCCCATGAGCGCCGCATCCAGCGCTGCGCCCGCTGCGCCGAGCGGTGGCACGAACGCCATCGCCGCCTATTTCAAGTTCGCCGAGCGAGGCACCGATTTCGCCACTGAGACCCGGGCGGGCCTGACCACGTTCATGGTCATGGCCTACATCATCTTCGTGAACCCCGGGATCCTGACCGCCGGGTTCGGCGACGCGGATCCGAACTTCACGTTCCCGGCGCTTGCGGCCGCTACCGCGTTGATCGCCGGGATCATGACGATCGCCATGGGCGTGATCGGGAACTACCCGTTTGCGCTCGCCGCGGGCCTCGGGATCAACGGCATCGTCGCGTTCACGTTGATCGGCAAGGGCCTCACGCCCGCCGGAGCGATGGGCGTGATCGTCCTCGAAGGCATCGTCGTCACGATCCTGGTGGCGGTCGGCCTTCGGGAAGCGATCATGAACGCGGTCCCGGTGGCCCTGAAGCGGTCGATCGGGGTCGGCATCGGCCTGTTCATCCTGTTCATCGGCTTCGCCAACGGTGGACTCATCAAGGCGGGCAGCGGCACGCTGGTCACGGTCGCGTTCCCGACCACGTCGTCACAGTTCGTGTTCCTGATCGGCCTGGTCATCACGGTCGCCCTGTACGTGATGAAGATCCGCGCCGCGCTGATCATCAGCATCCTGGTGACGACCCTCGTCGCGCTGATCCCGCCCGTCCTCGGGCTGGACAAGGTCACGAGCCTGCCGACGGCGGACGAGTTCAGCTTCGCGCCGAGCTTCGCCACGCTTGGCCGCTTCGATCTGGGGGACGTGTTCAACCTTGGCCTGCTGACCGCGATCCTCACGATCTTCGCGATCATGCTGACCGACTTCTTCGACACGATGGGGACGGTCACCGGCGTTGCGGCCGAGGCCGGTCTCGCGCGCGAGGACGGGTCGGTTCCCGGTGTCGGACGCGTGCTGATGGTCGACTCTGTCGCCGCGATCGTCGGCGGCCTGGCCGGGACCTCGTCGAACACCACCTATATCGAGTCCGCGGCGGGCGTCGCCGAGGGCGGCAAGACGGGCTTCGCATCGGTCGTCACCGGCGTGCTGTTCCTGCTCGCCGTGTTCCTGTCGCCGATCGCCGGAATCGTCCCCGGCGTCGCCACGGCGCCCGCGCTGGTTCTCGTCGGCTACCTGATGTTCACGATCGTCCGGGACATCCCGGTGGCCGATGTGGAGGACGGCCTGCCCGCGCTGCTCACGATGATCCTGATGCCGTTGACCTACGACATCACGGTCGGCATCGGGGCGGGCTTCATCGCGTGGGTCCTGATCCGGATCGTCCGGGGCCGCGCGTCCGAGGTTCACCCGCTGATGTGGCTGACCACCGCGGCGTTCGTCGTGTTCTTCCTCCAGGACTGGCTGCTGGCCTTCGGGGCCGCCGCTCCTGCCTGATCCACGGGCCATCTCGCGACCACTGGACCGGCGGCCGATCGGCCGCCGGTCCTTTCGTTCCCGGCTACCATCGACGCGATGTTCGACCGCACTGCTCTGCCCCAGGGGCCGCGCGTGATCTCGGCCCGGTTGCCCGGGTCACGCTCGGTGTCGATGGCCGCCTACGTGCTCGCCGGCTCGCGCCTGGAGTCGCCGGCCGAGGCGGGGGTCGCGCACTTCATGGAGCACCTCACGTTCAAGGGCACGGCCGGGTACCCATCAAGCCGGGCGATCTCCGAGGCCGTCGAAGGCGTCGGCGGTTCCGCCAACGCCGCGACCGACCGCGAATCCACCGTCTACTGGACGCGGGTGCCGAGGCGTGAGGCCGAGCGAGCGATGGCGGTGCTGGGCGAGCTGATCGTCCGCCCCCGGCTCGCGGACGCCGACATCGAGCAGGAGCGGACGGTCATCGTGGAGGAGATCCGCTCCTATCTCGACGACCCGTCCGAGTACGTCCAGATGCTGATCCAGCAGGCGTTGTTCGGCGATGGGGCGCTGGGCCGCGAGATCTGCGGCGACGAGGACGGGATCCGGGGCCTCCCAGCCGACGCCATCCGGTCGTTCTGGAACACGATGTACCGGCCCGCCAACACGGTCGTGGCCGTCGCGGGCGATCTCGATCATGCCGAGGCGGTGGATCTCGCCGCAGCCGCGTTCGGGACCGGGAATGGACCGGTGCCGGGCTTCGATCCGGCGCCGGACCTGCCCGCCGGCCCGCGCGTGCTCACCGGCAAACGAGACACCACGCAGGCACAGCTCGCGATCGCCGTCCCGGCACTGCGGCGCGACCACCCCGACGCCTGGAACCTGTCCGTGCTAAACGCGGTGCTGGGGGAGGGCATGTCGAGCCGGCTGTTCCTTCGCGTGCGCGAGGAGAAGGGACTCGCGTACGACGTCAGCTCGGGGATCGTGGAGTACGCCGATTCGGGCGCCCTCGAGGTCTCGGCCGGCGTGGACCCGGAACAGTTGCCGGCCGCGATCGAGGCGATCCTCGCCGAGCTCACACGACTCGTCGATGTCACGGTGCCGGGCGAGGAGCTCGCGAAGGCGAAGGCATACCTCTCCGGCGGCCTGGAGCTGCGCATGGACGACACGCGCCACCTCGCATCGTGGGTCGGCGGCCAGGAGGCGCTCCACGACCGCGTGCTCACCCTGGACCAGGCGCTGGATTCGGTGGCGGCCGTGCGTGCCGACGACGTCCGGCGCCTGGCCGGTGAGCTGTTCCGGGATGACGCGCTGCGGATGGCGGTGGTCGCGCCCGCACGCCACCTCCGCGGTCTCGACCGACACCTTCGGCTGCGCCCATGAGCGACGCCGACAGCCCGACACCCGGCCAGGAGCCGGGCGGAACCGGTCGCCGCAGGGCAGCACCGAGGCCGCGGTCGAGGCCGGCCCGACCGCCGCGAGAACGTTCCCGTGCGACCGCGGGGGCGAGCGCACCCGGCACATCGCCGGCGTCGCCCGCCGACTCGCGCCCGACGGGGCTGCGCATGGCGCGGCTGCACCTGCGCATGGGGTCAACCTCGCTCGCCCGTGCGGAGCTGGAGTCGTTCGCCGGCCGGGGCGTCCTCGATGAGGACGCGCTCCTGGACCTCGCCGAGGTTCGCTGGCGAACCGGTGATCTTGCCGGCGCCGGCGAGGCGGCGGGCACGCTCCTGGCGATGGGCCGGGAGGATGCGCTGGCCCTGGCGATCGCGGCCGAGGCGATCTCGGCGCTGGGCCGTCCCGGCGAGGCGCGCCGGCTTGCCGGACGGGCGGTGGCCGCTGCCGATGGGCAGTCGATCGAGGTCATGTTCGCCGGCATGCCCCGGAGCCTCGTCTGGCCCGAGAACGTCGGGGTTGACGAGGCGGCAACCGACCCCACCCGGGCGAGGCCGGCCCCTCGTCCTGCTCGATCCCGCCCGGCCGCAACGCCCGCGGCGGCAGGGTCGGTTGGCGGACCGGCCTCGCCCGCGGCCGCCGAGGCGCTCGCCGGCGGCCTCGCCGCGCTCGGCAGCGGCGACATCGTTCATGCCGCCCTCCGGCTGGGCGTCGCGCTCCGGCTCGAGCCGGATTTCGCCGATGCGGTCATCGATGCCGTCGGGGAGCGCGCAACGGATCCGCAGCTTGCGCTCGTCGCCGGTGATGCCTACCGGCTGCTGGGCCGCGAAGGCGATGCGCTCGCCGCGTTCGACCTTGCCCGGGGGCACCTGGACGATCTGACCGGGGGAGCCGCGGAGGAGCAACCCGGGCCGTCCTGATCCCGCGGCACCCGGCCCGTGCGGCGATGCGCCCGCGGCGCGATGCACCCCGCGTCGCGATGCGCCCCGCGTCGCCGCACCTCGCGCTACCCTGTCAGTCCGCGCTGCCTGCGCCCCCGGGCTCTGCGCGGTTTCGGTCGGCCCTGCGCCGCGACCTGGACCACCATCGGCGACGCAGCCCCCATGGGCCGTCTCCCACCACATTGAGGTCGACTGCCCCCATGCCCGAGCTCGAGCGAACGCTTCTCCTGGTCAAGCCCGACGGCGTCCAGCGCCTGCTGGTCGGTCGCGTCCTCACCCGGTTCGAGGAGCGGGGCCTCAAGCTGATCGGCCTCAAGCTCGTCCACGTGGACCGGACCCTCGCCGAGGAGCATTACGCCGTCCATCGCGAGCGGCCGTTCTTCAAGGGACTGTGCGACTTCATCACGTCCGGTCCGCTCGTCGCCGCGGCGCTCGAAGGCCCCAACGCGATCGCCATCGTGCGTGCGATGAACGGCGCGACCCGTCCGCACGAGGCCGCTCCCGGATCGATCCGCGGCGACCTCGCCGTCGAGACGGCGCAGAATCTCGTCCACGCCTCAGACGGCCCGGACACCGCGGCCGCCGAGCTTGCCCTGTGGTTCCGACCGGAAGAGCTGCTGAGCTACGAGCGCGAGATTGATCGCTGGGTGCTCGCGCCGGGCGACTGAACCGTCGATCGCCGGCTGATCGCCCGGGACCACCGATCGGGTTGCTCGCCCGGTGATCGCCCCCTGTCCGGTCGATCGCGACCTCGCGCGGCCCGTGCGGTCAGTCCGCAGGTGCTCTCAGTCCGCCGAGGGCCCCGACAGGATCGGTGCCGGCTCGTGGGCCGCCGCGCCGAGGTCGAGCGCGCCCCACGACGTGAGCGCCGCCAGGATGGCCAGCGACAGCACGGCCGCCGAGGCCAGCTCCGTGCGATCGCGACGGAGGGCATCCGCCAGCCGGCGCGCGAATGACCCGGAGCCGACGGTCAGGCGGCGACGCCGGCCGCCTGCGACCCCGACCCCGGGCCCGGCACCAGGATCGAGCTCGATGGCTTCGGCGGTCGGATCCGCGCCGGGAGTTCGTTCCTGCTCGATCTCCAGGCTCGGGCCGCGCCGGACCGATCGAACGAACCGTTCGGGGGCGGCACGAGCCACGTGGCTGGAGGGCGGTCCCAGCCCGATCATCAGCACGCGAAGGTAGGCCGGCAGCGTCAGGAAGCCGGCGATGATGAGCAGCGCCTCGAGCGGTCCACCGGCGGCCAGGCGGGCGAGGTCACCGCGTGCTCCGAACACGATCCATCCCGGCAGCCCGAACGTCGCGACGACCGTCAGGGCGAGGGCGGCGGCGAGGATCGGCGACCGCCTGATCCAGCCACGGAGGTCGGGCAGGCTGCGTGTCTCGAACCGTGACTCCGCGACCGCCGACCATGCGGTGAGCGCCGTCTTCGATGCAGCGAGGGCGACGAGCCAGATCCGGGTCGGGCCCCAGGCCGCGGGATCGAGCGCCGCAAACCCGAGCAGCACCAGGCCGCCGTCGGCGACCACCAGGTACCCGACCGCGTGCCGGAGGTCGTCCTGGATGAACGCCGCCAGTGCCGCGGCGGCCAGGGTGACCAGCGCGAGCGCGATGACGAGCCATCGTTCCGGCTCGAGCGGCAGCGCGAGCGGCGCCACCAGGTGATCCAGCACCGCGAACCCTGCGACCGCGAGCGGCAGGGGAACCCACGCGACGAGCAGCGGCATCGCCTCGGGCGCGACCGCGTCGGTCAGGCGGGGAATTCGCAGGTGGAATGGAATCGCACCCAGCCGGACCGCCACACCCAGCGCGACGCCGAGCGAGACGAGCCCGATCACCGCCCCGGCCTCGCCGCCGGTCGGGCCACCCGACCCGTTACCGGACCCGGCCGATGTGCCGCCGAGAACGAGGACGGCGGCGATCGGGGCGACGGCGACCGACGCCAGCAGGAGCGAGCCGACGCCCAGCGTGACGCGCAGCTCCCGTGCCGCGGCACCGATCGATGCCCCTCGGGTCGAGGCGAGCACCGGGATCGTGGCGGCGAGCCCGGTCCCGGTGGCCGCGATGATGCCCAGCGTGAGGTTGGTCGCACCGAGCGTGACGATCCCGCCCGCGATCGCCGCGAGCATCCCGGTGAGCAGCCCGCGCAGCGCCACCAGCCCGCCCGTCAGCCACGCGATCCCGATCACGATGATCCCGTCCATCGCCCATAGCGCGACCGCCAGCCGGAGGTAGTCGGTTCGCACGATCAGGCCGGCGAACACCAGGCCGGGCAGGGGCGACGACGTGTCGTCGACGACGCGCGGCGCGTTCGTGGCGAGCGCGATGGCAAGGACCACGGCCAGCGCCACGACGCCGGTCGCGGCGCCCGCAATCGCGGCCCGGGTACCGCGCGGCAGCCCCCATGCCGCCGCGACCGCACCGACGGCGCAGATTGCCAGGAGCAACGAGATCATCATCGCTTGCGCCCCAGCGGATGGGCCTCGTCGGCGCCCCGGGTCCGGACGGCGACCTCGTGCGTCGACGGCGCCCGGACTTCGACATCGCCCTGCAGCCGGATCGCCCGCGAGACGAGGGATCCGACGGTTGCCCCGCCGGCGGCGATGAGCAGGCCAAATGCCAGCACCGCCAGGTCCTCGGGCGTTCCACCCAGCGCCGCCAGCAGCCGCTCGGTCGCCCCGACCATGAGCATCAGCCCGACGCCGAGTCGGAGGACGTCGCGCGCGAGGAGCATCGAGCCCACGGACAGCGTCGCCATCGCGAATGCGGCGCCCATCGATGCACGTGAGACGCTCGAGCCGGCGACCAGCCCCGGCGCGGCGGCGCCGATGGTCGGTCCCTCGCCCGACACGCTGCGCAGTGCGTCACCGATGGCCACGGCACCGAACCAACCGGCGACGAATGCGACGATCGCGATCGCCGCCGCGCCCGCCCAGCCCAGGTTCGAGCCGGACGCAGGCAGTGGGACGCCCCGCAGCGACACCCAGACGAGGTAGCCGCCGAGGACCGCGCCCGCGAGCCGGGCGGCCAGCGCGATCGCGCCGGGTAGCGGGTCGGAGACGTAGGCCGCGGCCAGGAGCGCCACCAGCATCCCGAGGGCAACGAACCGGGGCTCGCGCGCGCCGCAGGCCACGACGGCCCCGGCGGATGCGACCAGCGCGAGGACGATGAGGACGGGCGTCACGACCGCAGGCCCGTCAGGGCGTGGACGGGATTGCGGGGTAGGCCGGGGCCGCGATGACCTGGAGCACCGAGATCGGCCAGTAGCGGAGGAAGGCGCGGCCGATCACGTCGGAGATCTCGATCGGACCGAACACCCGCGAGTCGGCAGAGGCGCGGCGATGGTCGCCCATCACGAACAGCTCGCCGTCGGGCACCACCCACCGTGTCTGGCCCTGCGAGAGAGTCGGCTCGGCGATCCCCTGGTCGTTCTTGAACGTGTACGTCTCGTTCAGTGGTGTCCCGTTGATGTACACGAGCCCGTCGTCCTTGACCTCGACCGTGTCGCCGGGGAGCCCGATCACGCGCTTGATGAACGGGGTTCGATCCTCGGTCCACGCGGTGGGCGGGTGGAACACCACGACATCGCCCCGGGCGTACGAGTTCCAGCGCGGGGTCAGCTTGTCCACGAGCACGTACTGGCCGGGCTCCAGGGTGTGCTCCATGGAATCCTGCTGGACCTGGTAGGGCTGGGCGACGAACGTCTGGATGACGAAGAAGATGACAAGCGTGAGGACGAGCGTCTCGACGACTTCGAAGAGACACCCGAGGCTGGAGCGTCGGTCCACGAGCGGGGAGTATAGGGATGACCGCTGGATGGCGCCGGGAACGGGCCTCCGCGTGCTCGACTGATGCACCTGCAGGGCGTTCGAATGCATCGCATCCGGTGTCCCGCGGCCCGGTTTGACCCCCGCGATCGGGCGCGCATACACTCACCCTCGCTGACGAGCGGCTCCCCCGTGTTCCGAGCCCCTGTCGGCGAACGCCCACATCGTCGGGCCGGCCGCGATGCCTGCCCCCGATTCGGCCTCGTGACCCGACGATCGAACGACATCCCGACCCACGGTGCCCGGATCGCTGCGTAGGAGGTTCTGCAAACCCTGATGGCCGACGCGCTCCCCTGGATCATCCCGATTGCGGGCGTAGCCGCGATCCTGTTCGCGCTCTACCTGGCGCGCGACGTCCTCTCGCGCGACACCGGCACGCCGGCGATGGAGGATGTTGCCGGCACCATCTTCGAGGGTGCGGTCGCCTTCATCCGCCGCCAGTACACGACGATCGGGGTGCTCGCCCTGGTCGGCGCGGTCGTGATCTTCGTGATCATCTCCGTGTTCGAGACGCAGCAGGTCGCCGACACGAGCGTGTTCGGCGTCGATCTGGGCTGGCGGACCGCGGTCGCCTTCCTGGTCGGTGCCGCGTGCTCGATGGCGTCCGGGATCATCGGCATGTACATCAGCGTCAAGTCCAACGTCCGGACCGCCGCCGCCGCCCGGCGCAGCCTCGTCGAGGCCGTCCAGGTCGCGATGCGCGGTGGCGCCGTGTCGGGCTTCCTCGTGGTCGCCCTGTCACTGCTCGGCGTGTGGGGCATCTTCGCCGCATTCGGCGGGCTCGACTCGGCCACCGTCAACCAGGCGCCCTTCCTCATCGTCGGCTTCGGGTTCGGGGCCAGCTTCGTGGCCCTGTTCGCCCAGCTGGGCGGCGGCATCTACACCAAGGCCGCGGACGTCGGCTCTGACCTCGTGGGCAAGGTCGAGAAGGGCATCCCCGAGGACGACCCCCGGAACGCGGGCGTGATCGCGGACCTCGTCGGCGACAACGTCGGCGACTGCGCCGGCCGCGGTGCGGACCTGTTCGAATCCACCGCCGCCGAGAACATCGGCGCCATGATCCTGGGCGTCGGCGTGTACAAGATCGCGCTCGACCTCGGCTGGCCCAGCCCGGCGTCGTGGATCTTCTTCCCGCTCATCATCCGCGGCTTCGGCCTCCTGGCAACGATCGTCTCGGTCGCGTTCTTCATCCGCGGTCGCGAGGATGAGAACCCCATGAACATCCTCAACCGCGGATACTGGGCCACCACGATCCTGTCCGCGGCCGGGCTCGCGTTCGTCACCAGCCAGACCATGGCGGTGCCCGTCGATGGCGCCAACGGCCTCCCCGTGTGGCTGTACTTCTTCGGCGCCGGCGTCGTCGGCCTGGTGACCAGCGTCGCGTTCGTGTACATCACGCAGTTCTACACGGCTGGCTCGTACCGCCCCGTGCGCGAGATCGCGGAGGCGTCCAGGACGGGTCCGGCGACCAACATCATCAGCGGCACCGCGGTCGGGTTCGAGACCACGTTCGTCACCGCGATCACCATCGGCCTTGCGCTCCTGGCCAGCCACTGGCTCGGCCAGCAGGCCCACCTCGTGACCGCGGACGGACGCGATGTGGGCGGCATCTTCGGGACCGCCGTCGCGACGATGGGCATGCTGATGACCACCGCCTACATCCTGGCGATGGACACCTTCGGCCCGATCACGGACAACGCCGGCGGGATCGCCGAGTTCAGCCGTGCCGAGGCCGGTGCCCGCGAGATCACCGATCACCTGGACGCGGTCGGCAACACGACCAAGGCCCTGACCAAGGGCTATGCGATCGCCTCGGCCTCGCTGGCCGCGTTCCTGCTGTTCTCGGCGTACATCGACAAGGTCAACCTCATCCTGGGCAACCAGATCGCGGCCGGCAAGCAGGGCGTCGTTCTCCTGACCTCCGTCAACCTCGCCGACGTCAGCGTGTTCGTCGCCGCGCTCATCGGCGCGATGCTCGCCTACTTCTTCAGCAGCCTCGCCATCCGGGCGGTGGGCACGACCGCGCAGTCGATCATCGTCGAGGTGCGGCGCCAATTCCGGGAGATGCCCGGGATCATGGACTACACGCAGCGTCCCGACTACGCCCGAGTCGTGGACATCACCACGAAGGCCGCCCTGCGCGAGATGATCGCTCCGGGCCTCGTTGCGGTCGCGACTCCCATCGTCGTCGGCCTCTTGCTCGGCTACCAGGCGGTGGCGGGTCTGCTGATGGTCGGCACCATCGTGGGCGTGCTGCTTGCCACCACCCTCAACAACGGTGGCGGCGCCTGGGACAACGCCAAGAAGTACATCGAATCCGGAAACCTCAAGGACGACGATGGCAACGTGCTCGGCAAGGGCAGCGATGCCCACGCCGCCGCTGTGGTCGGCGATACCGTCGGCGATCCGTTCAAGGACACCGCCGGCCCGTCGCTCCACGTCCTCGTGAAGCTGCTCGCCACGATCACACTCGTTCTCGCCCCGCTGTTCATCCGGTAGGGCAGGCGAGACCAGCGCGGCCGGCGCGTCCGCCGGCCGCAACGGAGCGACCCATGGACCAGGTATTCCAGGCGCTCGTCATGGGGCTCGTGCAGGGACTGACCGAGTTCCTGCCGATCTCCTCGTCGGGCCACCTCATCATCGTCCCGTACCTGTTCGGGTGGAACGACCCGTTCATCGACTCGCTCGCCTTCTCGGTCGTCCTCCACGGGGGCACCCTGGCGGCCCTGCTGGTCTACTTCCGCGACGACTGGCTGCGGTTGGTCCCGGCCGGGCTGGCCACGATGCGCGATCGTTCGTTCCGCGACGATCCGGACCGGCGGATGGCCTGGCTCATCGTCGCGTCAACCGTCCCGGCGGCGGTGATCGCGGTGTTCCTCAACGACGTGATCGAGCAGAACGTGCGCCAGGTCGGCCTGGTGGCGCTGATGCTCGTGTTCGCTGGGGCGGTGCTGTGGCTCGCCGACCGCTGGGGACCCCGCTCGCAGCGCCTCGAGCAGCTCACGTTCCGGGGCGCGATCGGCATCGGGACCGCTCAGGCGCTGGCGCTGATCCCCGGCGTGAGCCGGTCCGGGATCTCCATCTCGGCGGCCCTGTTCGCGGGGCTCGACCGGTCGGACGCGGTCCGCTACAGCTTCCTGATGGCCACCCCGATCACTGCGCTCGCCGTCGCGTACGAGCTGGTCAAGCTCGTCCGCGGGGACGTCGGCGCGGTCGAGGTGATGCCGCTGGTGGTCGGGGTCGTGGCCGCGTTCGTGTCCGGCATGCTGGCCATCGCGGTCCTGCTGCGCTACGTCCGCACTCGTTCGTTCAACGTGTTCGTGCTGTACCGCGTCGGGCTGGCCATCGTCGTCGTTGCGGCCTTCCTCGTCCGCTAGGAGGGGATCGGCCCCGCATCGTGGAAGTCATGAAGCAGCTCCGCCAGCGGGCGATCCGCGACCTGGTGGAGCAGCGCCCGGTGCGGACCCAGCAGGAGCTGGCGTCGGCGCTCCGCGAGCGGGGGTTCAGGACGACCCAGGCGACGATCAGCCGCGACGTCGCGGAGCTCGGCCTGATCAAGGTCGGCCGCGTCGGGACGCAGGCGTACGCAATCCCGCCGCGATTGCGAGAGGCCGAATCGAGCGGAGAGGACCGGATCCGCACGCTCCTGCGGGACATGCCGGTCGAGATCCGCGAGGCCGGTACGATGCTCGTCCTCAAGACGCTGCCGGGGTCGGCGCACGCGCTGGCGGCGGCGCTCGACCGGGCGCGCTGGACGGAGGTGGCCGGGTCGATCGCCGGCGACGACACGGTGTTCGTCGCGTTTCCCGACCGCGGCTCGCTCGGCCGGGTCCGCCGGCGACTGGAGGAGCTCGCCGAGCGACCTTCCGATGCTCCCCCTGGGGTTGGGCCCACTCGCGGCCTTTGACGAAACGCGGGACCGCGGATACCATTCCGCCGATCTTCGAACCTCGGCGGCGCCGGCTGGGCGCCCGGGGTTCTTTTGTTCAAACTGACCGAGTGGCGACGCTGCCACAGCCGGTCCGCACCCCGGGGGTTGAGCCCGCGTGAATACCAAGACCACCTACATCTCCAAGGACGGACTCGAGAAGCTCCGCGCAGAGCTCGATTCGATGCTGGCCGTCACGCGTCCAGAGATTGCCCAGCGGATCCACGATGCCAAGGAGCACGGGGATCTGAGCGAGAATGCCGAGTACGAGGACGCCAAGAACGAGCAGGCGTTCGTCGAGGGTCGGATCCAGACGCTCGAGGCGATGATCAAGAACGCACAGCTGATCGACGAGCACACCTCGACCGACCACGTCCAGATCGGATCGACCGTCAAGGTCACCGGCGAGGATGGAGCCCAGACGTTCATGATCGTCGGGTCGGCGGAGGCCAAGCCCGCAGAGGGCCGCATCTCCAACGAGTCGCCGGTAGGCCGCGCGCTGCTGGGCAAGAAGAAGGGCGAGAAGGTCGTGGTGAAGGTCCCGGCGGGGGACTTCTCGTACACGATCGTCGAGATCAGCTAGGGACGGTACGCGCGCTCCCGTCCACGAACGTCGCTTCGGCCGCCGCAGGGCAAGGCGGCACCGAGCACGCGAGCGAGCGCACTCCGACGTGCGTTAGCGAGGGAAGCGCAGGCGCCAACGCCGCCATCCGGCGGCCCAAGCGACGCCGTCGAATGGGAGATCGAACCTGTGGACTGGGCAGACGAGCTGGCGGCGCGAGTCGAGGGACCCCAGGTCGTCAACGACTCGAAGACCCCGTCCGGAACCGTCCACGTCGGCAGCCTTCGCGGCCCCGTCATCCTCGACGTGATCACCCGGGCGCTGCGAGCCCGCGGCGTCGAGGCGCAGCTCCTGTACGGCGTCGACGACATGGACCCGATGGACGCGCAGGCGCTGCTGTCACCCGACGCGATCGAGCGCGAGATGGGCCGTCCCCTCGCCCACGTACCTGACCCGGCCGGCGATTGCCACGCTTCGTACGCACGCCACTTCGCGGGGATCTTCATCGACACCTTCGCGGGCCTCGGCATCCATCCGGATCGCTACTACTGGATGAGCGACATCTACCCGACCGGCCAGATGGATCCGTTCATCCGCACTGCCCTCGACCGGGCTGCCGTCGTCCGCGATATCTACCGTCGCGTGGCCAACGTCCAGCACCCGGACCACTGGCTGCCGCTCGGCGCGGTGTGCCCCAGCTGCGGAAAGGTCGGGACCACGATCGCGTCCGATTGGGACGGCGAGACCGTTGCGGTCGCCTGCCGGGCCGATCTCGTGGAATGGGCAACGGGCTGTGGCTGGACCGGCCGGATCGCGCCGTTCGGCGGCGCGGCCAAGCTGCCCTGGAATCTCGAGTGGGCGGCGCAGTGGAGCCTGTTCGGGGTGACCATCGAACCCAACGGCAAGGACCTCGCCACCGCCGGTGGTTCGCGGGATCGCTCGGACGCGATTGCGCGCGAGGTGTTCGAGCGCGAGCCGCCGATCAACTTCCCATACGAGTTCCTGAACATCGGCGGCCGCAAGATGTCGACGTCCAAGGGCCGTGGCGCCGCCGCGCACACGATCGGGTCGGTCGTGCCTCCGGAGCAGCTGCGCTTCCTGTTCGTCCGCAACCGCCCGGAGACGGCGATCGAGTTCGATCCCGAGGGCAGCGATGCCATCCCGCGCCTGTTCGACGAGTTCGACCGGCTGGCCGCCGCGACCGCGGGCAACGAGGTCAAGGGCGAGCTCCCGTCGGGGTTCGAGTCCATCTTCCGCTACTCGCTGCTCGATCCGGCGATGGACGTCGCGGCCGCCGCGGACACCTTCCGCCCGGCGTTCGGCCACCTCGCGCTCCTGGTTCAGGTGCCGGGCGATGTCGCGACGCGAGTCGCGGCGCAGAAGGGGTCGCCCCTGACCGCCGCCGAGAGCGCGGAGCTCGAGCGGCGGCTCGCAGCTGTCCGGGCATGGCTCGATGCATATGCGCCAGAAACAGCGCTCTTTCGGCTTCAGGAGAGCCTTCCCGACGACGCTCGGGAGTTCACCGACACGGAGCGTGCATATCTGACGGCCCTGGCAGATCGAGCGGAGGCCGACTGGCCTGCGACCGGAGAGCAGTGGCAGGACCTGATCTTCGGAACCGCGGTCGACCAGCACATGAGCTCCAACCGGGCCGCCTTTGGGCTGCTGTATGCAGCGTTCCTGGGTCGTAAGAACGGCCCCCGCGCCGGCTGGCTCCTCGCGACCCTGGATCGCGAGCTCGTCCTGCGTCGGCTTCGAGAAGCGGGCAAGGCCGCGGAGGAAACAGCATGAGCGTCGGCGTGCAGCGGCTCCGGGAGGAGCCAGACCGGATCCGGCAGGGCGCGATCGACAAGCGCGAGGACCCCGCGATCGTCGACCAGGCGCTCGTGGTCGACGCGACGCGGCGACGCCTCCAGGCCGAATCGGACGCGCTCAAGCAGGAGCGCAACATCGCCTCGAAGCAGATCGGCGAGGCGATCCGCGGCGGTGCCCGGCCGGACGGCCCGGAGGTGGCGGACCTGCGGGCCTCGTCCACCCGCGCCGGCGCGCGGATCGACCAGATCGACGCCGAGCTCGCGGCCGCGGAGCTGGAGCTCGAGGACCTGCTGCTCCGGATCCCGAACCCCGCCGACCCCGAGGTTCCGGTTGGCGGCGAGGAGGCGAACGTCACGGTCCGCACCTGGGGCGAGCCCCGCCCGCGCCAGGAAACGGCGCCGGCCGGAACCAGCTGGGAGCGCCGGCCGCACTGGGAGCTGGGCGAAGCGCTGGACATCATCGACAACGTCCGCGGCGCCAAGGTGGCCGGCTCCGGCTTTCCCGTCTACAAGGGTCAGGGTTCGCGCCTCCAGCGCTCGCTGATCAGCTGGTTCCTCGATGTCCACACCACCGAGAACGGGTTCACCGAGGTCTGGCCGCCTGCGGTCGTCAACACGGCATCGGCGCGCGGCACCGGGCAGATCCCGGACAAGGAAGACCAGATGTACGTCGTCACCCGCGACGACCTGTACCTGGTCCCGACCGCCGAGGTCCCGGTCACGAACCTGCATCGCGACGAGATCCTCGAGTCGTCCGACCTGCCGATCCGCTACGCCGCCTACTCGCCGTGCTTCCGTCGCGAGGCAGGCGCCGCCGGCAAGGACACACGCGGGATCATGCGCGTCCACCAGTTCGACAAGGTCGAGATGGTGTTGTTCGAGAAGCCCGACGACAGCCCCGCGGCGCTGGAGTGGATGACCGGCCGTGCCGAGGTCCTGCTCCAGCGGCTCGGCCTCGCGTACCGCGTGCTCCTGATGAGCACCGGCGACATGGGCTTCGTCCAGCGCAAGAAGTACGACCTCGAGGTCTGGGCGCCCGGCGTGGAGCGCTGGCTCGAGGTCAGCTCGTGCTCGAACTTCGGCGACTACCAGGCCCGCCGGATGGCGATTCGATACCGTCCCTCGCCCGGCGCGAAGCCGGAGCTCGTGCACACGCTCAACGGCTCGGGGCTGGCGCTGGCCCGGATCGTGGCCACGATCCTCGAGACGTACCAGAACGAGGACGGCACCGTGACGGTCCCGGAGGTGCTTCGGCCCTACCTGGGCACAGATACGATAGGGCCTGCGTCGGCCGGGACCTGAGGGATTTCCGTGGGTCGGCCGGCCGTCGTGATCCCGGGAGGGTTTCGATGGATCCGCAGCAGCCACCTGCACCCGCGCCGCCGCCCGTCAGCTGGCAGTCACCGCCCGAGGAGGCGGGGCCGGCCCCGGGCGTGAAGTTCGCGGGCTACGGCGCACGCCTGATCGCCTACATCATCGATGCGATCATCCTCGGGATCGTGATCATCATCGCGAGCGTGGTGTTCGGGATCGTCTTTGTCGGCGCGATCGCCACCGATTCCGGAGGGGCGGTGATCGGTGGGACGCTGCTGTACGTGGTGCTGATCGTGGTGGTCAGCTTCGCGTACTTCCCGTACTTCTGGTGGAAGGGTGGGCAGACACCCGGCATGAAGGTGTTCCGCCTTCGCGTCGTGCGTGATGCCGATGGCGGCCCGATCTCGGGGATGTCCGCGTTCCTGCGGCTGATCGGGTTCTGGGTCAACAGCGTCGTGTTCTACATCGGGTACATCTGGATCTTCATCGACAAGCGGCGGCGTGGCTGGCACGACCTGATCGCGGGCACGGTGGTCATCGAACAGCCCTGAGGGCGACGAACATCGCGTCGCAACCGATGCCCCGCCGGTCGCACCGGGGCAACACTGCACCGTGGGGGTGCCGCAGCGGCGTGTCCGCGTGGCGCTGCTATCCTCGGCGGCGGAGCGGTGGCCGAGTGGTTGAAGGCGGCGGTCTTGAAAACCGTTGGGGCGCAAGCTCTCGTGAGTTCGAATCTCACCCGCTCCGCCACCCGGTCGTCGGACCGGGCCCGCCACGACCCCCGCTGACCTGATCCCCGAACGGACCCAGGAGACCGCATGCGCCACGAGTGTCCCCACGCCGCAGACCTGACGCCCCCGCCCCCGCCGCTCGACGTCTGCGAGTCGTGCATCGAAGAGGGAACGACCTGGGTCCATCTCCGCCAGTGCCTGGTCTGCCATCGGACGCTGTGCTGCAACGACAGCCCCAGGCAGCACATGTCGGCGCACGCACGGGCGACGCAGCACCCGGTGATGCGGACCGTCGAGCCGGGCGAGGACTGGATCTGGTGCTTCGCCGACGACGCGCTCATCCGCCGGACCGAGCACGGATGGGAGACCTACGACGGCTTCGTCGAGGCGGGGATCCACGTGTTCGGAGGCCACGTCCAGGGCGGCGGCTCGCCGGACATCGGGGACGACTTCGAGACCGAGCGGGGGTTCCCGCTGGGCCAGTGGGCCGGCTACGTTCGCGGGCTCCGCGGATCTGGCGATCTCGACCCCCGCGACGCGGCGGCGATCGAGGCGCTCCCCGGCTGGCGCTGGTAGGGCGGAGGCGCCGCGGCTGTTCGCCGCGACTGTCCCCTGTCCGGATCTCACCCGTCCCAGGCCCCGGCGGTTGCCACCCCCGTGCGTGGCACGCACAGATTCTTGCCCATGTTGTCGTCGCAGTGCGCACCACGCACGATCTTTGCGCTGAATTGCTGGATCGACCGCCAAGCCGGCCATGACCGTGCGAAGGCCGCACAATTCCGACGAGTACGACCCGAGAACGTTCGTGGCACGCACGCTGGAGCCAACCCAGGACCCCCGCCGGCGGCAGCCGGTCACCCCGCCGGCGGCAGCCGGTCACCCCGCCGGCGGCAGCCGGTCACCCCGCCGGCGGCAGCCGGTCGATGCCCGCTCCGCCATCTCGGCCCGGCGACGACCGGGGTTCGCCGTCGATGCCCGTCGGGTGCCTGTCGAGCTGCGCTTGACGCGCCCGTGGACCGTCACTAGACTCCGCGCACCATCACGAACATGGGCGTTGATCGGGACGAGTACTCGTCGATCGCCAATCCAGAGACCCGGCGGCTGGTGCGAGCCGGGATGGCGGCGGTGGGGAATGGACCCGGGAGCCTCCGGACCGAACGCGTGACAGCGGACGCGAGAGCGAACGCCACGACAAGTAGGCTCCGGCGCAGAGCGCCAGCGATACAGGGCAGCGCCGATCGATCGGCCGGGCGAAGGTCCGGATGATCCGTCGGTCAACGAGTGCGGCACACGCCGAATGAGGGTGGCACCGCGGAAGGCACGACCTTTCGTCCCGGGATGACGAAGGTCGTTTCTGATTCTCGGGCGCCGACGGCCCCCGAGCCGTCGCGCCGCCGAAGGGACCAACCGCAATGACCGACCCGCTGAGCCTGACCGAAGCCAAGCGCCTGTCCGGGACCGCCGACACCGTGCTCGTCGGCGCCACCCGGACGGCGGACCTCGAGACCCCGATCGGTGCCTTCCTGCGCCTCGATGACGGGACCACGCCCGCCTACCTGCTGGAGTCGGTCGAGGGCGGGGAACGCCTCGGCCGTTACAGCTTCCTGGGTATCGGCCCGCGTCGACTGCTCGAGGTCGGCGACGGCGTCGCGCGCACGACCACGCGCCCCGTCTCGGTCGAGAGCTACGCGCCCGACCTGCCCGTGACCGAGACCGACACGCCGGACCCGCTGGCGGCGTTGCGCGCCTTCGTCCCGCGGCGCCGCGTTGCACCCTCGGAAGGGATGCCCAGGTTCACCGGCGGCGCCGTCGGCGCGCTCTCGTACGACGCGATCGCCTCGTTCGAACCCTCCGTCCCGCGCCCCGAGCGCGACCCGGTCGGCGTGCCGTTGGCCGCGTTCATCGAGACCGACCTGGTGCTCGTGTTCGACCACCTGACCCATCAGCTGTCGGCGATCGCATCGCTGCACACCGAGGCCCCGGACTTCGAGGGGCGCTACCGGATCGCCGAGCGGGCGATCTTCGAGGCGCTGGAGCGGACCGCCCGTCCCAGCGCCGCCGAGCTGGCCGGCGGCTACGGACGGTTGAACGGTACGAGCCAGACGGCACCGCCCGTGAACGTGGGCGAGGTCGACACCTCGCTCGGCCGCGAGGCATACATCGATGCCGTCGCCCGGGCCAAGGATGCGATCGCGGCCGGTGAGGCGATCCAGGTTGTGCTTGCCCGCCGGCAGTCGTTCGAGCTCCCGGACGGACCCGACGGCGCCCCCATCGACGGAGTCGGGCTGTATCGGGCGCTGCGGCGAGTCAATCCGTCGCCGTACCTGTTCTTCACGCGCACGCCGTCGTTCGAGGTCGTCGGCGCGAGCCCGGAGCTGCTGCTCCAGGTGGTCGGCGACCGGATGACCACCCATCCGATCGCGGGCACCCGGCCGCGCGGCGCGACGCCGGCGGACGACGACCGCCTGGCCGACGAGCTGCGCCGCGATCCCAAGGAGCGTGCCGAGCACGTGATGCTCGTGGACCTCGGACGCAACGACCTCGGACGGGTGGCCCGGCCGGGCACCGTGACCACCAGCCAGTACATGGAGGTCGAGCGCTACAGCCACGTCCTCCACCTCGTCAGCCACGTCGAGGCGAAGCTCCGATCCGACCTCGACGCGCTCGACGCACTGCGCTCCGTGTTCCCGGCCGGCACGCTGACCGGCGCCCCCAAGATCCGGGCGATGCAGCTGATCGCCGCCGCGGAGCGCGAACGGCGCGGGTTGTACGGCGGTGCCGTCGGATACCTCGGCTACGACGGCAACCTCGACACCGCGATCACGATCCGCAGCGCGGTCCTCAAGGAGCGGGATGGCCCACGTCCACACCGGCGCCGGGATCGTCGCCCGCAGCGTCCCGGAGCTCGAGTTCGAGGAGACGGAGCACAAGGCGGCGGCGCTGCGGCGGGCGATCGAGCTCGCGGCGACGCCGGTGGGCGCGAAGGCGGTGGAGAACGCCGGGCCCGGGCCGCAAGCCGAGGCTGCCGAGGCGGCGGACGCCGGACCCGCGGAGGCCGCGGGGCCCGCGAGGGCCGCGGCCCGATGATCCTGATGATCGACAACTACGACTCGTTCACGTTCAACCTCGTCCAGGCGCTGCAGGCCGCCGGCGCGGTGGTCAGGGTGCTGCGCAACGACGCGGTGACGCGCGAGGAGCTGGAGGCCATGGCGGCCGACCCGGACCAGGAACTGCGGGGCATCGTCGTCTCGCCCGGCCCCGGCGACCCGGACACCGCGGGCGTATCGGTCGCGACCGTCGAGGTGGCCGCGGCGCGGGGGCTGCCGCTGCTCGGCGTGTGTCTCGGCATGCAGTCGATGGCCGTGGCATTCGGAGGCTCCATCGTGCGGGCACCCACGCTCGTCCACGGCGAGGCGTCAAACGTCTCGCATGACGGCGCGGGCCTGCTGGACGGGATGCCGCCGGACTTCGCTGCCGCTCGGTACCACTCGCTGTGCGTCGATCCGGCAACCATGCCGGACGAGCTGTACGTGACCGCCACCAGCCCTGTTGACGGCGTGGTCATGGGCCTCCGCCATCGAAGCCTGCCGATGGAGGGCGTCCAGTTCCACCCGGAATCCGTGCTGACGCCCGATGGCCCGCACCTGCTCGCGAACTTCCTTCGGCTGGCCGGCGAGGGTGAGGCGTCGCGGCTCGACGCTGCCACCGGTTCGTTCGCGACGCGCGGGATGGCTGAGCCCGATGCGGACGAGCGGGTAGTCGCACGAGAGCAGGCCGGCGAGGCAGCCCCCACCGGGACGACCCCGTCCGGACCGGCTTCCACCGGACCCGTAGCCGGAGTGGCCCGATGAGCGACCAGGTCCGCGCCGCGCTCGCGGCGATCGTTGACGGCCGGACGCTCACCCTGGACGAGGCCCGGCAGGCGATGGGCGCCGTGATGGACGGCGAGGCCACGCCGTCGCAGCTTGCTGCGCTGCTCATGGGCCTGCGGATGCGCGGTGAGACCGTCGAGGAGCTGGCCGGCTTCGCATCGGCGATGCGTGAGCGGGTGATCCCCGTCGAGGCGCCCGAGGGCACGATCGACGTGGTGGGCACGGGCGGCGATGGCTCGGGGACCTTCAACATCTCGACCACGGCCGCGCTCGTCGTGGCTGCCTGCGGGGTGCCGGTGGCCAAGCACGGCAACCGGGCGATCACCTCGAAGTCGGGCTCCGCGGATGTGCTCGACGCGCTGGGCATCCGGATCGATCACGACGCGGCATCGGCGGGCCGGGCGATCGTCGAGCTCGGGTTCGCGTTCCTGTTCGCGCCGTCGTATCACCCGGCCATGCGACATGCCGGACCCACGCGGCGCGAGATCGGGGTTCGGACAGCGTTCAATCTGCTGGGCCCGATGACCAACCCGGCCGGGGCCACGCGGGCGCTGATCGGTGTCGGTGATGCGGCGGCCGCGCCCCGGATCGCCGAGGTCCTGCAGCTGCTGGGGACGGAGCGGTCGCTTGTCGTCCACGGCGCCGGCGTCGACGAGCTTCCGCTCGACGGGTCCGGCGTGATCTACGACGTGACCCCCGAGGGGATCGATCGGCGCGAGGTCGATCCCGAGGCGCTGGGCCTGCAGAAGGCGAAGACGACGGCGCTCGGCGGCAGCGATCCGGCGGCCAACGCCGCGCTGGTGGAGGGCGTGCTTCGGGGCGAGCCGGGCGCACGGCGCGATGTCGTGCTGCTCAATGCGGGTGCGGCGCTGGTGGCGGCCGCGCTGGTGCCGACGATCGAGGAGGGGATCGATCGCGCCGCGCTCACCATCGATGCGGGACTGGCCGCGGAGCTGCTCGGGCGGTTGCGTGCCGAGCGGCGGACAGCCGATGCGGCTGCGGCCGATGCCGCTGCGGCGGGGGGATCGCCGGCATGACGGTCACGGAGCGGCCGCGAGCCACGACGCGCGACAACGTGGTGCACGAGATCGCGGCCCGCCGCCTGGCCGACGTCCGCCCCGAGCTCGATGCGCTCGGCCGGGCCGGGCTGGCCCGGATGGTGGCCGCGGCACAACCGCCGCGTCCGGTCGCGGAGGCGCTCGCGCAACCGGGCCTTCACCTGATCGCCGAGGTCAAGCGCCGCTCGCCGTCGGCAGGGTCGATCGCGGTGGGGGATGACGCGGTCGCCCGGGCTCGCGCCTATGTAGCTGGTGGAGCGACCGCGATCTCCGTCCTGTGCGAGCCCCACTGGTTCGGCGGCTCCGTGGACGACCTGCGCGCGGTGCGCGCGGCGGTGTCCGTGCCGGTCCTGGCCAAGGAGTTCGTGGTCGACGCCCGCCAGCTCGACGTGCTCCGTGCCGCCGGTGCCGACCTGGTGCTGCTGCTGGCCGTCCTGCATCCGGCACGCCGGCTGGCGCGCCTCGTCGCGCAGGCGCGGAACCTGGGGCTGGAGCCACTGGTCGAGGCACACGACGCCCGGGAGCTGGACGCCGTCCTGGCCACGGACGCGCGCGTGATCGGGATCAACAACCGCGACCTGCGGACGCTGGACGTCGATCCGGAACGGGCCGTGGGGCTGCGCGAGCTCGTTCCCGAGGACCGGCTCATCGTCGCCGAGTCGGGCGTGCGCGATGTCGCGACGATCGCGCGCTGGCGCGCGATCGGGTTTGACGCGGCGCTCGTCGGTGAGGTGCTGATGCGTGCGTCGGACCCGGCCGCTGCGGCGCGGGCCTGCGTGGGCGCGGGCCGGTACCCGCTCGACGCGGCGGCCGCAGCCCGGTCGCCGATGGTCAAGATCTGCGGCGTCACCGACGAGGCGGGCGTCATCGCAGCCGTTCGGTCAGGCGCGGAGGCGATCGGGCTCAACTTCGCGCCCGGGACGCCGCGCGAGCTCACCCTCGACGAAGGCGCGGCCCTGGCGAGCCTCGCTCGGCGGATGGGCGGGCCGGCGCATCCGCTGGTCGTCCTGGTGACCGCCGACCTACCGGTGGACGCGCTCGCGGGCGCCGTCGCCGCCGTCGACCCCGACGTCGTCCAGCTCAGCGGCGACGAGACGACCGGCTATGTCGCGGCGGTCGGGCGGCCGGTGTGGAAGGCCCTCCGACTCAGTGCCGGCGACAGCGCAACGCACGTCGTCGAGCGAGCGCAGGCGTACGTCGCCGCGGGCGCCTCGCGGATCCTGCTCAATTCGGCGGGCGGCCCGCACCCGGGAGGCACGGGGATCCGGATCCCCGCAGACCTCGCCGCTGCCGTCGCGCGCGAGGTGCCGGTCGTGCTCGCCGGTGGGCTCAATCCGGGCAACGTCGGTGGGGCCGTCCTGGCCGTGCCGGCCGTCGGTGTGGACACCGCATCCGGAACGGACCTGCCGAGGGTTCCCGGTGAGCGCCCCAGCAAGGACCCGGTCCGTGTCGCGCTGTTCGTCAAGCGCGCTCGGGACGCCCGTCGCCACCGGCCCAACGACGCGTTCGGGCCCACGCCGGTTCACCCCGGCCTGCTCGAGGTCGATGGCGGCGGTCGGTGGGGCAAGGAGCGGGACTTCGGGGGGCGCTACGTCCCGGAGACGCTGGTCGGCGCGCTCCAGCAGCTCGAAGATGCCTACGACGCGCTGCGCCACGACCCACGGTTCTGGGCGGAGCTCGACGACCTGCTCGCGAACTACGCCGGCAGGCCCACCGCGCTGTACCGTGCGGACCGCCTGGCGACCGCAGTGGCCGATGAGGCTCGCCGCATCGTCGCGGGGCGCCGGCGCACGGTCGCCATACCGGCCTTCCGGCTGTACCTCAAGCGGGAGGACCTCGCCCACACCGGCGCCCACAAGATCAACAACGCGCTGGGCCAGGCGCTGCTCACGAGGCGGCTCGGCAAGTCCAGGGTCATCGCCGAGACGGGCGCCGGCCAGCACGGGGTGGCGACGGCCACGGCGTGCGCGCTGCTGGGTCTTCCCGTGCGTGGTGTTCATGGGCGAGGAGGACATCCGCCGCCAGGCACCGAACGTGCTCCGGATGCGCGCCCTGGGCGCCGAGGTCCGCAGCGTGACGTCCGGCACGGCGACGCTCAAGGACGCGGTCAACGAGGCGATGCGCGACTGGGTCACCAACGTCGAGACCACGCACTACGTGCTGGGATCCGCGATGGGACCGCACCCGTACCCGACGATCGTCCGCGACCTCCAGCGCCGGATCGGCGACGAGGCCGCCGCGCAGCTGTGGGCGGCCGAGGGCCGGCTACCCGACCTGGCGCTGGCCTGCGTCGGCGGCGGGTCGAACGCGATCGGCCTGCTCTCCCGGTTCATCGGCGAGCGCTCGGTGCGGCTGGCGGTGGCCGAGGCGGCGGGCGATGGCGTGGAGACCGGGCGCCACGCGGCCGCGATCGTCGGTGGCACGCCGGGGATCCTCCACGGCGCGCGGTCGCTGATGCTCCAGGACCGTGACGGGCAAGTGGTCGAAGCACACAGCGCATCGGCCGGGCTGGACTACCCGGGGGTCGGGCCCCAGCTTGCCGCGCTCGCGGAGGGTGGACGGCTCGAGGTCGGCACGGCGACCGATCGAGAGGCCGTTGCCGCGATGCGCACGGTGACCCGCGCCGAGGGCATCCTGCCCGCGCTCGAGACCGCGCATGCCGTGGCTGCCCTGCCGAAGCTGCTCGCCGGCGTCGAAGGCTCCGGCGCTGCCCTCCCCGACGATGCGCTGATCCTCATCGGGTTCTCGGGCCGCGGTGACAAGGACCTGGCGGCGCTCGAGCGGTTCGCGGACGTCGAAGCCGTGGGAGGGGGCACGATGACGCTCGCCGCATCACCGGCGCCCGTCGCCGGCGGCCCACACCAACGATACCCCCGGCGCGCGCCGGATCGCCGCGGCCTTCGAGCGTGCGCGCGCCGAGGACCGGGCGGCGCTGATCCCGTACGTCGTCGCGGGCTATCCGGACGCCGAGACGAGCCTCCTCGTCGCATGCGCCGCGATCGACGCCGGCGCGGACCTGCTCGAGGTGGGGCTGCCGTACTCGGACCCGCTGGCGGATGGCGCGACCCTGCAACGCGCCACGCAGGGAGCCCTGGTGGCCGGGGCGACCTTCGATCGCTCGCTCGCCCTCACGGCCGCCATCACCGCCGCGCGCCCGGCCGTGCCGGTGGTCGCGATGGGCTACGCCAACCAGCTGATCGGCGGGGGTGACGGTCGCGACCGGGCGCGAGCGCTCGCGCAGGCCGGCGCCGCCGGCGTGATCGTGGCCGACCTGACGCCCGACGAAGGCGCGCCGTTCGAGGCCGTCGCCGTGGAAGCGGGGATCGCCGTCGTGTACCTCGTTGCCCCGACGTCGTCACCGGGCCGGCGTGCCGCCGTCGCGCGACGGAGCGGCGGCTTCCTGTACTGCGTCTCGCTCGTCGGTGTCACCGGGGCACGGACCGCGCTGCCGTCGACGGTCGCACGCCTCGTCCGCGATGTGAAGGCGGCGTCACCGGTGCCCGTCGGCGTCGGGTTCGGGGTCTCGAAGCCTGCCCACGTGCGTGCGATCGCGCGAGCCGGTGCCGACGGCGTGATCGTGGCATCGGCGCTGGTCGATGCATTGGGCGACGACGGCCGCAACGTGGCCGCATTGTCGGAGCTGGTCGGCCGCCTGAGGGCCGCGACGGCTCGCTGACCGCGAACGGGGCCGCCGGGCGAAACCTACGCCGACCACCCCCACCGGAACCGCGTCAGAGGATCGCCAGGAGCTCCGTCAGGCGGCGAACCTCGTGCGTGCAAACGATGCCCTCCGCCCGTGGCGCACCGCCGGAGTTGAACCAGCAGGTGTCGATGCCGTAGGCAATCCCGCCGGCGATGTCCGACGACTGGCTGTCGCCGATGAGCAGCACCTCGTCCGGCCGGGGGCTTCCCATCCGCAGGAAGGCGGCATCGAAGATCGCCCGGTCCGGCTTGGCCGCGCCGATCTCGTCCGAGATGACCAGCTCGGCGATGTAGTCACGGATCGCCGACCGGGCGAGGCGGGGTCGCTGGACGTCACCCAGGCCGTTGGTGATCATCGCGATCCGGTAGGTGTCGTGCAGCGTACGGACCACCGCCAGCGCATCGGGCATGAGGTGCCCCTGCATCGCCAGGTTGGGCAGATACGCGGCGCTGAACGGCTCGGCCTCGGCCTCGATGCCCAGCGCGTCGAACAACAGCTCGAACCGCTTCGTGCTGAGCTCCTCGGCCGAGATCGCCCCCTGCTCGAACGCCACCCAGACCTCGCGATTGACCCGCTGGTAGACGGGCATGTAGGCATGCTCGAAGCCGATGCCGAGCTGCTCGAACGTCAGGCGCAGCGCATCGGATTCGGCGCGGGTGAAGTCGAACAGGGTGTTGTCGGCGTCGAACAGCAGCCATCGGTACCTGGGCATCGGGGCCCATTCTCGCAGTTGCCGGCCCCGGGCGGGTGCGGTCGACGACCCATGCGGCTCCAGCCGCCGCCCCGGCCTCGGTGCCCGGTCGCCGCCGGTGCCCGGCTCCGTTACCATGCGCGATGCCATGACCAAGACCGTCGCCGGGCGCTCCTTCCTCGCCTGGCTCGCCTCCATCTCGAACAAGAACGGCTGATCGGCCCCTTCCCACACCAGCGTCAGGGGGAAGGGGCGAGCGCAGACGCGGGCCACGATCCACCGCCTGAGTCGCGGTGGGGTGTCCGTGTCGCCTTGCCGGCAGCTCGAGAGGAGATCGCGGTCATGCCGATGCCGCATCGCACATTCGCACAGGTCGCCAAGCGCCGGCTCATCGGGAAGGAAGGTCGCGAGCGGATCCGGGAGGTCCGGGCGCTGCTCGCGGAGCTGCCGGACTATCGGAATGGCCCCTACGCCGACCTGCGCAAGGCGCTCCAGGCCGAGATCGAGGACACCCGGGTCCGTTCGAGCGCGGTCCACCGCGACTCGATCGCCGTCCGCCGCGAGGGTGCCGCACAGATCGCACTGGTGGGCCCACCCAACGTGGGCAAGTCGTCGGTGCTCCAGGCGCTCTCGGACATCCAGATCCGGACCGGTGACTTCGCGTTCACGACCCTCCGCCCGGTGCCGGCCCTGACCCGCATCGGCGGCGTCCTGGTCCAGCTGGTGGAGATCCCGGGGCTGATCGAGGGGGCGGCGGATGATCGGGGCGGTGGACGCGCCCTGCTGGGCGTCCTCCGGTCGGCCGACGCGATCGTGTTCTGCGCGCGGGCGGGCACTGACCCGGCCGAGCTCCGGGCGGTCATGGACGAGGTCGCGGCGGCCGGTATCGAGAAGCCGGCGATCATCGCGGTCACCCGGGCGGACGAGGTCGACGGCGATCCGGTGCTGCCGTTTGTCACCGCGTTCGCCGACCTGCCGATCCTCGCCGTGTCCGTGCTCGATGACGCTGCGCTCGATGCGCTCAGCGCTGCGATCTGGCAGCTCACAGGGCTCATCCGTGTTCGCCTTCGGCAGGCGAACGTGGTCGACGAGCACGCCACGGCCATCACGCCCGGCTCGACCATTGCCGACGTGGCAGACCTCGTCCACCACGACCTGGCCGCGGAGGCGGTCGGCGCACGAGTGTGGGGCTCCTCGGTCAAGTTTGCCGGGCAGCGCGTGGGCCGGGATCACGAGGTCGCGGACGGCGACGAGGTCGAGATCCTGCGCTGATCCGCGGCCCCGGGCGGTGCTGGGTGTCGATCGCCGCTCCAGGGGTGCGGCCGGCACCCGCGGTACGGGCCGTCGGGGGCATCGAAGGCAGCCGGGTGGCTCCCGGTTTCGGGCAGTTCAGCCGTGCGGCGCGACAACGTTCCCCGCGACAATGCCGGCCGAGGGGCCGGGTGCCGGTCCGCGATCGCGGACCGCCGGAGGGAGCTGACGAGGGCAATCGATGGGAGCGATCGATGGACGCGCTTGACCTGGCGCGGTGGCAGTTCGGTATCACCACCGTCTATCACTTCCTGTTCGTTCCGCTCACGATCGGCTTGTCCTTCTGGGTCGCGGGGCTGCACACGGCCTGGTACCGCACCGGCAACGAGAAGTACCTGCGGCTCAC
The DNA here is from genome assembly GCA_963734895.1 of uncultured Chloroflexia bacterium. Lineage (GTDB taxonomy): Bacteria > Chloroflexota > Limnocylindria > Limnocylindrales > CSP1-4 > CAIXZV01. The sequence goes on from CAVTIN010000009.1 coordinate 92,806, forward strand.
CCGGTTCTTCGGAGAGCTGTTCCTGATCAACTTCGCCATCGGGGTGGTGACCGGCATCGTCCAGGAGTTCCAGTTCGGGATGAACTGGAGCGAGTACAGCCGGTTCGTCGGCGACATCTTCGGGGCCCCGCTGGCCATCGAGGGGCTGCTCGCGTTCTTCCTCGAGTCCACGTTCCTGGGGCTGTGGATCTTCGGCGAGGGCCGGCTGCCCCGACGGATCCACCTGGCCACGATCTGGATCACCGCAATTGGGGCTGCCCTGTCGGCCTACATCATCCTGGCGGCAAACAGCTGGATGCAGCACCCGGTGGGCTACGAGGTCAACGCGGTCAGCGGCCGAGCCGAGCTGACGGACCTCCTCGCGGTCCTGACCAACAACACGGCGGTCATCACCTTCGCCCACACCATCCCGGCCGCGTTCATGACGACGGGCGCGTTCATCGCCGGCATCTCGATGTGGAAGCTGCTGCACGATCGGTCCGAGCGCGCCGCGCCCTTCCGCTCGACCGCCAAGGCGGGCGCGATCATGCTCCTCGTGTCGGGCCTGCTGGTCGCGGTGACCGGGGACATCCAGGGCAAGATCATGACCGAGCAGCAGCCGATGAAGATGGCGGCCGCCGAGGCGCTGTGGCAGACCGAGCAGCCGGCATCGTTCTCGATCTTCACCATCGGCACGCCGGATGGCAGCAGGGACCTGTTCTCGATCCGCATCCCCAACGTGCTCTCGTTCCTCGCCACCGGTGACTTCAACGGGAGCGTCGAGGGGATCAACGATCTCCAGGCCCAGTACGAGCAGACCTATGGCCCCGGCGACTACACCCCCAACACCCCGGTCACCTACTGGACGTTCCGCTGGATGATCGGCGCGGGGGCGCTGGCGGCCCTCGCGGCGGCCTGGTTCCTGTTCGCGATGCGCAAGGGACGCCTGCCGGGCCGGGGTGCCGTGACCGCCGCGATCCTGCTGCCGTTCCTGCCCCTGGCGGCCAACTCCTTCGCCTGGATCTTCACCGAGGTCGGCCGGCAGCCATGGATCGTCTTCGGGCTGATGAACACGGCGCCCTCCGTGTCGCCCAACAACAGCGTGCTGATGGTGCTGATCACGATGGTCGGGTTCACCCTCCTCTATGGCGTGCTGGCCCTGGTGATGCTGGGCCTGGTCATCCGGAGGGTCCGCCAGGGATTCCCGGAGCCGACCTCGGACACCGGGTCCGGACACGATGACGAGCCGGCGCTCGGGCTCGGATACTAGGGGAACGGCATGGAACTCACGACCATCTGGTTCGCGCTCATCGCCGTCCTCTGGATCGGCTACTTCGTCCTCGAGGGCTTCGACTTCGGGGTCGGCATCCTGCTCCACGTCGTCGGCCGGAATGAGCCCGAGCGCCGGGCGATGATCCGCACGATCGGCCCGGTCTGGGACGGCAACGAGGTCTGGCTCATCGTGGCCGGCGGGGCGACTTTCGCGGCGTTCCCGGAGTGGTATGCGACCCTGTTCTCGGGCTTCTACCTCGCCCTGTTCCTGATCCTGGTTGCGCTGATCGTGCGCGGGATCGGGATCGAGTACCGCAAGAAGCGCGGCGACCTGCCCTGGCGATCCCGGATGGACCTGCTTACCGCGGTCGGCAGCTTCCTGCCTGCGCTGCTGTGGGGCGTTGCCTTCGGCAACATCGTGGGTGGTGTGCCGATCGACGCTGACAAGCAGTTCACGGGCTCGCTGCTCACGCTGCTCAACCCGTTCGCGCTCCTCGGCGGCGCAACCACGCTGCTGCTGTTCGTGACCCACGGCCTCCTGTACCTCACCCTCCGGACCGAGGGCGAGATCCGCGAGCGGGCGCGCCGGCTGACCGCGCCGGTGGGCCTGGTGACCGCCGTCGTCGCCGTGGGGTTCCTGCTGTGGGCGAATGCCATCCGTGGCGACGTGCTGTCCACGGTCGTTGCCGTCGTGGCGGCCGTCGCCTGGCTGGCGGCGCTGGGGGCCTCGTGGATCCGGCGAGAGGCCGTGGCCTTCGCCGCGTCCGCGCTGACGATCGGGCTTGCCGTTGCGAGCCTGTTCCTCGCCCTGTTCCCGGACGTGATGCCGTCCTCGACTGACCCGGCGTTCAGCCTGACCACGACGAACGCGGCGTCCACGCCGTACACGCTCGGGATCATGACGGTCGTCGCGGTGATCTTCGTGCCCCTGGTGCTCATCTACCAGGGTTGGACCTACTACGTGTTCCGCAAGCGGGTCACGGTACCGCGCGCATCGGTCGAGCCTTGAGAATCGGCGGACTCGTGAGGCATCGGGGATGACCCGCGATCCATGACCGGTCGATCCTGAGCGCGGACCGCGTCCCCTGCCGCGCATGACACCCCTCCACCGCCGGCTGCTCGCGTCGGGCCGCACGGCGACGGTCGCGCTCGTCGCGGCGGTCGTCCTGGGCGTGTCTACCGCGCTGCTCGCGATCGTCCAGGCCTGGCTGATCGCCCGGGCGATCGCCGGCGCGTTCGTCGACGGCGAGGGCGTCGGGGCGCTCGCGGCCGTGCTCGCGCTGCTCGCCAGCGTGCTGGCGATCCGGGCGATGCTCGGGTGGGCCGCGGAGGTCGTGGCGCAGCGGATCAGCGGCGCCGTCAAGTCACAGCTGCGCGTCACGGTCATGGCGCGGGCGATCGCGCTCGGCCCACGCTGGGCGGCCGAGCAGGCCAGCGGAGAGGTCACGCTGCTGGTCACGCGCGGCCTCGACGCGCTCGACGCGTACTACGGACGGTATCTGCCTCAGCTCGCCCTCGCGGTCATCGTGCCCCTGGCGGTGGTCGCCAGCCTGCTGACCGTCGACCTCGTCGCGGGACTGACGGTGGCGCTCACGGTGCCCCTGATCCCCGTGTTCATGGTGCTGATCGGGCGGATGTCAGCCGCGCATCGGACCCGGCGGTGGGCGGCCCTGTCGCGGCTCGCGCACCGGTTCGCAGATGTCGTTGCGGGTCTACCGACCCTGCGCGCGTACGGTCGCGCGGAGGCGCAGGTGGGCATCCTGCGCCGAATTACCGACGCCTACCGGACCACGACGATGGCGACGCTGCGGATCGCCTTCCTGTCCGCGCTCGCCCTCGAGCTGCTGGCCACGCTGTCGGTCGCGCTGGTCGCGGTGGGGATCGGGCTTCGCCTGGCGCATGGCGACCTGTCGCTCCAGACCGGCCTGTTCGCGCTGGTGCTCGCGCCGGAGGCGTACCTCCCGCTGCGCCGGCTGGGCGCGGAGTTCCACGCCAGCGAGGAGGGCCTCGAGGCCGCCGCGGCGGCGTTCGCGATCCTCGACGAGCCGGTCAGGGGAGACGCCGATGTCCGCGCTGGGCGTGCGGGCCAGGTCGGTGTCGTTGCGCCTTCAGGAATCGCCGTCGAGGCGGTCAGCGTCAGGCAGCCGGGGAGGGGCATCATCGCCCCCGCGGACGTCTCGTTCGAGGTCCGGTCTGGCGAGGTGGTCGCGCTCACGGGGCCGAGCGGGGCCGGGAAGTCCACCCTGCTGGCGGTGGTGATGGGGATGATCGACCCGACGGGCGGGCGCGTGGTGGCCATCGGGGTCGATAGGGCGGCGCGGGTTCCGGTCTCCGAACTCGACCCGTCGGCGTGGAGAGCGATGGTCGCGTGGGTGCCCCAGTCGCCCTGGCTGTTCGCGGGAACCGTGGCCGACAATGTCCGGCTCGGTGCGCCCGATGCCGATGGCGAAGCCGTCGATGTGGCGCTGGCAGCGGTCGGGCTTGATGACGTGCCGGCGGACCTGGTCCTGGGCGAGCTCGGGAGGGGACTGTCGAGCGGCCAGCGCCGCCGCATCGGGATCGCGCGCGCCCTCGTCCGCGAGACGTCGATCCTGCTCCTCGACGAGCCCACCGCCGGCCTCGACGAGGCCGCGGAGGCGACGGTGATGGCAGCCATCCGGCGGGCCGCCGACGGCGGTGCGGCCGTCGTCCTGGTTGCGCACCGACCCGGCGCGGTCGCCGGAGCGGACCGGACCGTCGAGGTGCGCTGGGCGGCCATCGATGCGGTGGTTGCCTCATGAGACCCCTGGCCGCCATCCTGCGGATCGGTCGACCGGTAACGCCGCGGCTCGCGCTCGCGCTGCTGGCCGGGGTGGGTGCTGCCGCCTCCGCGATCGGGCTTGCCGCAGCGTCGGCGTGGCTGATCTCGAAGGCGGCCCAGCAGCCGCCGATCCTCACCCTGTTCGTCGCGGTGACATCGGTGCGGGCATTCGGGATCGCCCGTGGTGTGCTCCGGTATGCCGAGCGGGTCGCCGCCCACGACGCCGCGTTCCGAGTCCTCGGCGAGCTCCGGGGCTCCGTCTACGCTCGCCTCGTCCGGCTCGCGCCGGCGGGCCTCGCGGAGCTCCGATCGGGCGACCTCCTGGCCCGCCTGGTGGGCGATGTCGACGGCCTGGCGGACCTCTGGTTGCGCGTGCTGCTGCCCTACGGATCCGCTGTCCTCGTGGCAGCCGGCGCCGTGGCGCTGATCGGGTGGCTGGTGCCCGCTGCCGGCATCGCGGTCGCCGCGGGGCTGGCCGTGACGGCGATCGGCGCGCCCATCGCCGCGATCATCGTCTCGCGCCGCGCCGAGCGGTCGCTGGCGCCCGCGCGTGGCGATCTCGCCGACGCGGCGATCGACGTGCTTCGCGGAGCACCCGAGATCCTCGCCGCGGGTGCCGCCACGCGCGCGATCGACGGCGTCCGGATCGTCGATGGCCGGCTTGCGGCGGCGGAGCGGCGATCAGCGCTCGGGGCGGGAACCGGTGGACTCGTCGCAGGCCTGGCGGCCGGCGCATCGGCGTGGCTCGCGCTGGTCCTGGGCATCATCGCGGTCAGACAGGGGGAGCTCGACGTGGTCGCGCTGGCGGTCGTGGCGCTGACCCCGATCGCCATTCACGAGGTCGTCGCGCCGCTCGTTCCCGCCGCGCGGCAGCTGCCCGGGCTCGGCGCATCGGCAGGTCGAGTCGTCGACATCCTCCAGCGCCCGGATCCCGTCCCGGAGCCGGTCACGCCCATCCGCGTCCCGGATGGGGCGCTCGGCATTCGGGCCCGGGGGCTCCGTCTCCGATACCCGGATGCCGGCGTGGATGCGCTGCAGCTGCCCGAGCTGGACGTCCCCGCGGGTGGGCGGATCGTCGTGACCGGGCCGAGTGGCGCGGGCAAGAGCACCCTCGCCGCCGCCTGCCTCCGGTTCCTCGAGCCGGTCGGAGGCTCGCTCGAGCTGGCGGGTGCCGAGGCGGCGGTTGACGTGCGGCGACTCGACGGCGACGCCGTCCGGACTGCTGTCGGCCTGTGCGAGCAGGATCCCCACATCTTCGATGCCACGATCGCCGACAACCTGCGGCTGGCGCGGCCGGGCGCGCCCGACACCGACCTCGAGGACGCGCTCGCATCCGCCCGGCTGCTCGACTGGGTCCGCGCGCTCCCCGGTGGTCTCGCGACGCGGGTCGGCGAGCACGGGGCTCGTCTCTCGGGCGGCCAGCGCCAGCGGTTGGCCCTCGCCCGGGCGCTCCTCGCCGACGTCCGGATCCTCGTCCTCGATGAGCCGACCGAGCACCTCGATGAACCCACCGCTCGCGCGTTCATCGCCGATCTTGAGGCGGCCACGGTCGGCCGCACGGTGCTGATCCTCACGCATCGCCCAGAGCTCTTCGACGGGCCGTCCTGGGTGCTCGGGCCGGGGCTTGGGGCGGCGTCCGCTGCAACGGGAGCCGCCCACGTCGATTGACCGTTGCCCATCGCAATCCGGGCGGTCCGGGCAAGTGTCCGGGGTGGTCCGGGCGGGTCCACGCTTGCGTCGGCGACCCCGGTGCCCGACCATCTCCCGGGAGCGGAGCCCGCACGTGGAGCCCGCCGTCCTCGACCTGCGATGGAGTGACGCCGTGCTCGACCCCTTGGACGACGAACCTGGACGGGCCGGCGGCGATGCGATCGCCGAGGTGATCGATGCGGCCCGCGCGATGGGCGTGGAGATTGACGGCGACGAGGCCGGACGATGGATCGCGGCGATGTCGGCCGAATCGACGGGCAGCGTCACGATGGACCCCGATACCGGGGTCTACGGGCACCGGGACGGACCTGCTGGTCGCCGAGGTTGACCAGCTGATCATGTCGGCGATCGCGGCGATGGAGGGAGGCGCCGAGGAGGAGATGGTGGGACGCCTGCTCCGGCTGCGGGACGCACTCGGCCGACGGGCGTCGGCCGACGAGCGGTCAGCCGACATCGCCGGCGCCCGCGATGACGCGATGCAGGCCGTGAATGACTACTTCCAGCGCGTGCTCACGGCCGTCCCCAGCATCGACGCGTAAATCAGGAATGTCGCCACGACTCACGCTCCGCCGGTTGGCTGAGCGCCGGCAGGGACGGCGCCCGCCTTCCCCGCCGGCCCGCGAGCCGGCGAGGCGCTTCTGATCGGACGCCGAGGCCGGCCGGACGAGTCATGGACAGGACCTCGCGTGACCGAAAGCTCGTCGGTGCCGGGCCGCGTCATACTCCGGCGAATGGCTGCTCCCCCGACGCTCCGCTGCCTCGTCGAGACCACGCCGAAGAAGGTGTTCGTCTCCGGGCTCGACTGGCCGGGCCTGTCCCGCGGTGGGAAGGACGAGTCTCTGGCCGTCGAGGCGCTGCTCGCTGCCGCCCCCCGGTACGCCGCCGTGGCGCGCAAGGCGGGGTTCGCATTCGACGACGTCGTCACTGTTGAGGCCGTCGAGCACGCCGAGGGCAACGCCACCACCGCGTTCGGCGCCCCCGCGATCATCGCGGAGGCGGATCGCCGGCCGACGGACGATGCCGAGGCGGCCCGTCTCGGGGCGCTGGTCCGGGCAGCCTGGGCCGAGTTCGACGAGATCGCGGCATCGGCCCCGGAGGAGCTCCGCAAGGGCCCCCGCGGCGGCGGCCGGGACCGCACGAAGATCGTCGGTCACGTCACCGACGCGGAGGCCGCGTATGCCGGCCAGATCGGCATCAAGCTCGGGTCCGGGGCCAGCCAGGATGCCATCCGGGCTGCGATCACCGAGGTCCTCGAGGCGCCCTCGGACGGC
>CAVTIN010000010.1:0-294809 GCA_963734895.1 uncultured Chloroflexia bacterium
CAACCGGCGCCTGCGCGACGTCGTTGCGTCGATGACCGAGGCTCAGCTTGCGATCCGGCCGTCGTCCGAACGATGGCCCCTGTGGGCGACGATCGGGCATCTCGCCTGCCAGCGGGTGTTCTGGCTGTGCGACTTCGCGGGTGAGCCGGGCGCCGATACGACGCGGTTCACGAACGCCGGGTACGACTGCCCCGGTGACGACGATCTGGAGCACGTCCTCTCGTCTGAGCAGCTGGTCGAGGCGCTCGACTCGACCTTCCGTATCGTCGAACAATGCCTCGATCGGTGGACGGCCGACATGCTCGACGAGGAGATCCGTCGCCCGGAATGGGACGAGTCCTGGGTGCACACCCGCGGCTGGGTCATCCAGCGGGTGTTCAGCCACGACATCTACCACACCGCAGAGCTGAACGAGGCCCTCTCGGGGCCGGGGCTGCCCCACGTCGACCTCTGGGGCTGAAGACCGTCGGCTGACGAGCCGCCCTGCTCCCCCATCGATCGTTGCTTGACACGGCTCTTAATACAACCGTATGGTTGTATCCATGGCAGCGACGTTCGACCCCGACCTCGCATTCGCCGCCCTTGCCGATGCCACCCGTCGTGACATCGTGCTCCGCGCACTGAATGGCAACGAGGGCGTCGCCGAGCTGGCCGGCCATTACCCCATGAGCTTCGCGGCGGTGCAGAAGCACGTCGCGATCCTCGAGCGCGCGGGCCTCGTGACCAAGCACCGCCTTGGACGCCGGAAGCTCGTGCGGACCGACATCGACACGCTGCGCCTGGCGCGTGGCCTGCTCGACGAGTACGAGGCGTTGTGGCGCGGGCGCATCGACCGGATGACCGACCTCATCGCCGCCAGCATGGAGACACGGGAATGACGGTCACCTCGGTCCGCAAGGATCCCGACGCCCTGACGATGACCCTCATCGCGGAGTTCGACGCCACACCCGAGCGCGTGTGGCAGCTGTGGGCCGACCCGCGGCAGCTCGAGCGCTGGTGGGGTCCGCCCACCTATCCGGCGACGTTCACTCGGCACGACCTCAAGCCCGGCAGCCGGGTCGAGTACCACATGACCGGTCCGAGCGGCGACCAGCCGCACGGCTACTGGGACGTGCTCGAGGCGGATCCGCCGCGTCGGCTCGTGTTTCAGGACGGGTTCGCCCACGAGGACGGCACGCCGAACGACGACTTCCCGCGCAACGAGGGCCGCGTTTCCATCGAGCCGATCGCCGCGGGCCGGACGCGGATGTCGATCGAGAGCCAGTTCCCGAGCATCGAAGCGATGGAGCAGGTCCTGGCCATGGGCATGGAAGAGGGGCTCACGCAGGCGGTCGGCCAGATCGACGCGATCCTCGCCGAAGGCGTGGTGGCATGACGACAGGCCTGGCACCGACGACGCGCACCCTGGCCGGCCCGGCGCCACCCTTGCCGTGGACGTCGATCATGCGTCCGGCAATTGCGACGATCGCGCAACCCGTGCACGAGATCGGCATGGCCGCCGCAGAGCGGCTGTTGAGCCGGATCCAGGGGTTCGACGGCCCACCCGAAACCGTGGTCCTCCGGACCGCGTTCATGCTCCGCGATTCCTCGGGTCCGGTGCCTGCGGGGGGCGGGGTACGGGCGACGGTCGTCGCTCCGCCGGTGACGAATTGGGATTCGCCGAGCGCGTGACCTGTCTCACCGACGCCTCGGCGCCGGTGTCGGCGTTGGGCCCGGCTATGCGATCCGGACGAGCCTGACGACCGGGATCACGCGGGTCGTCTTCGTCGGGTATTCCTTGAACGCCGGATGCTCGGCGGCGTGTGCGGCGTAGAGCCGGTCCCGCTCCCCTGCCTCCGCCACGGATGCGCGTGCCTGGAACGTCTCCTCGCCGACCTCCACGGTCACGACCGGGTTCGCGAGCAGGTTGAGGTACCACGCCGGATGCGTGGGGGCGCCGCCCTTGGAGGCGACGATCACGATCGCGTCTCCGTCGCGCGTGTAGGCCAGGGGCGCAAGTCGGGCCTCACCACTCCGAGCGCCCTTCGTCGTGAGCAGGAGGATGTTGCGGCCCTGGAACGGGCCGGACGTGGCCTTGCCGCCGTGGGCTCGAAAGTCGGCGACGAGGGCGTTGGTGAAGTTCGCGTAGTCAGAGCGGGCGTCGGTAGTTGTCATGGCAACTATATTACCCCAACCTGCCGACGGGCACTCAGCCGCGAGGCTCTCAGGTTTCGCGATCGGGACCCGATCCGGCGGTGGGCACCCAGTACCGGAGCTTCCCGCTCCGCTCGTCCTCGAGGACCCCACCGTTCCGCTCGATGACCGCTCGCGAGCCCACGTTGTCGACGTCGCAGGTGACGAGCGCCGGGTCGATGCCGAGATCGTGCGCGACCACGAGCGCCCGCCGCAGCATCTCGGTCGCGTGACCGCGCCGCCGTGCCGTCGGCCGCACGTCATAGCCGATGTGGCCACCGATCTCGAGCAACACCGGCGTCAGTCGGTGGCGAACCGCGATCCGGCCGAGGTACTCGTCACCGTCGACCCACCACAGGTCCGTGCTGGGCACAAAGCCCGAAGGACGCGGCGTCTCCTCAAGCCGGTCTGCCCGGATCGCCACGACGAGCTGGGCGAATTCGTCGTCATCCGCAGGCTCCAGGGGATGGTCACGGAGGTACCGGCCGATGACGGACCGGTCGTCGCGTGATCCCCGTCCTTCCGCGCGAAACTCCTCCATCGCCGCGGTGAACGAGCGCCGGAACCGGATATCGGGCGCGCTCAGGTGCGGCCCAGCGGAGGCCCGCCCAGCGACGTCGATCCCGGCGTGCGTTTCCACGTGACCCTCCAGCGTCCGATCGACCGACTGGCGTCAAGGTTATCGGTCGCCCCGGCACAGGACACGATGCGAGCACAGCGGGATCCGGGAAGCGGCTCATGCGCCCATACCCCGACGCGGCCGGGTCGTTGGCGGCCCCGGGGTCTGGCCCGACCTCCCGTGACTCGCCGGGTGCATCAAGGGTGACAGCCGCTTGGCGGATCGCGGCCCGAAGCGCGCGTTGCGCCCGGAAATCCCCTGGTCAGCGGCTCGCGTGATGCGCCCGGTGAGTCGGCATGGCAGCGGACCTGTCGGCATGGCAGCGGCCCTGTCGGCATGGCAGCGGGCCTGTCGGCATGGCAGCGGGCCTGCGGATCCGGGCGGGACGATGACGGCCCAACGATGCCGGGCGCCTGCTACGCGCGCGGGTCCAGCTCCCCCAGGCGCTCCGTGAGGCGCAGGTTCTCGCGGTAGTCGATCGGCACCTCGACCAGGGCCGGGCCGTCCACCGCAAGGGCATCCGCGAGGCTCGCCGCCAGCCCCGCCGAGGACTCCGGCCTGAATGCGGGCATTCCGAACGAGCGAGCCAGTGCCACGAAGTCCGGGTTGCCGAACGTCACGCCGAACGGCCGGCCGAACTCGTTTCGTTGCTTCCAGTCGATGAGCCCGTAGGCGTCGTCGCGCCATACCACGACCGTGACCTTGGCCCGCACGCGGACCGCGGTCTCGAGCTCCTGGACGTTCATGAGCAATCCCCCGTCCCCGCACAGCGCGACGACCCGACGATCCGGGTGCACCAGCGACGCCGCGATCGCGCCCGGTAGCGCGATCCCCATCGAGGCGAAGCCGTTGCTGATGATGACCGTGTTCGGCTCGTACGCCTGGTACAGCCGCGCGACCCAGATCTTGTGGGCGCCGACATCCGAGACGACGATGTCGTGCGGGCCGAGCGCCCGGCGCAGCTCGAGGATCGCCTTCTGTGGCTTCACGACGGCGGAATCATCGTCCTCGAACGAGCCGAGCTCCTCGAGCAGCTGCTCGCGGAGGTCGGCGTTGATCACCGTCTCCTGCGACGTATGGCGCTCCGCCCCGCTTCGTCCGTTGATGCCCTGCGGCTCGACCGCCTCGAGCAGGCGGCGGAGCGACCCATCGATATCGCCGATGAGCTCCACCGCCGGCCGGTAGGAGGCATCCACCTCGGCGGGCTGGGTGTCGATGTGAAGGATCCGCTTGGTCCCGTCCGGGTTCCAGCGCGACGGCCCGTACTCCACAAGGTCGTAGCCGACGCAGATCACGAGGTCCGCACGATCGAAGCCCGACAGGACATGGTCGCGTGCCTGGAGGCCCACGGCCATGAGCGAAAGGTGCGACCGGTCGTCCATGGCGCCCTTGCCCATGAACGTCTCGGCGACAGGTACGTGGAGAACATCTGCGAAGGCCCGCAGGGCACCGGCGGCGTGGCGGCGCAGGACGCCGTTCCCCGCAAGGACGATCGGTCGTGACGATGACGCGATGAGCGACGCCGCGTGCATGATCGCCTCGTCGGTCGGCTGGGGGAAGTAGGCGCGTGAAGGCGCAAGGGGCTGGAGCCGGGGATCCACGCGCGACGCGGCGATGTCCTCCGGGATCTCGATGTGGGTGGGACCCGGCTTCTCCAGGCGGGCCGTGCGGAAGGCCCTCGCCACGGTCTCGGGGATCGCATCGGCGCGCCCGATCCGGCTGGTCCACTTGGTCACCGGCTCCAGCATCCGGGGGATGTCGACCAGCTGGTGCGATTCCTTGTGGAGCTTGTCCGAGCCGGTCTGGCCCGTGATCGCGACCATCGGCGCATGATCCAGGTACGCGTCGGCGATCCCGGTGACGAGGTTCGTGGCCCCCGGGCCCAGGGTCGCCATCGCCACCGCGCACTGTCCGGTCAGCCGCCCGTAGACGTCGGCCATGAACGCCGCCCCCTGCTCGTGCCGGGTCGTGATGTGGCGCACGCGCTCGTCATCGGCGAGGGCATCGAGGATGTCCATCGTCTCCTCGCCGGGAACCGAGAAGACCCACTCGCAGCCCTCGGCCGCGAGGCAGTCGACGAGGAGGCGCGACGCAGTGGGGCGAGAGTCGGGGGTCACGCGCTGCAGTCTAGGCCTTCGGGCCCGTATCCCGGATTCCGGTGATCGCCCCGTCCGTTGCCGGCGCGACGTTGTGGTTCACGTGGAACACGTTGTCCGGGTCCCATGCCCGCTTGAGGGCTGCCAGACGGACGACCTTCGCATCGCCATAGATCTGGCGGGTCTGTTCGGGACCGGCATCGGAGACTCCGTTCGCGTAGCGGCCGATCGCCCCACCTGGCTGCACCACCGCCCGCGCCCGCCGGACCCAGTCCCGGTTCGCCTCGTCCAGCGAGGGGTCGCTCCACGCGGCGTCAGCGGCGATGTCGAACAGGGCAGCCCGCCCGGCGTACGCGGTGGCATCCTCCGGAACGCGGCCGATCGCACCACCCAGGGCCGTGATCGAGACCGTGTCATCACCCGGCGCGGTCCCCACCATCTCGGCGAACTCGTCGAGCACCTCCGGACCGACATCGTCCGCATTCGTCCCCTCGAAGAACGACCGATGTCCCCAGTCGAACACGAGATCGTGGGCCGTCTGGACCTCGAGGTACGGCCGGCTGCCAAGGCTGGAGACCGCCGGTCTCGGCCCCGCGTGCAGGCCCGCCGTGTCCCGCTCGACCGCGTCCGCCGCCCCACTGTGGTTGTAGGAGATGTAGACGATCGGCCGGCCCACCAGGTCGTCCGGATAGCCCTCGTCCGGCTCAGCGCAATTGATGCCGAAGATCAGCGAGACGACATTCGGCGCGTGCCGGGCATAGTCGCTGAAGACGCCCCATGCCGCCTGGATCTCGGCCGCCGGAAAGATCAGGATGCCCCGGTGGAGGTCCGGACCGAACGAATGGAGCCGGAACTCGAAGGCCGTCACGATCCCGAAGTTCCAGCCGGCACCGCGCATGCCCCAGAACAGCTCCGGCTCTTCCGTCTCGGACGCGCGCACGAGGCGGCCGTCCGCGGTGACCATCTCGACCGCGGTGAGGTTGTCGATGGTGAGGCCGAAGTGCCGCTGCAGCCGGCCCACGCCGCCGCCCAGTGTGAGTCCGGCGACCCCGGTGTGGCCGACGACGCCGACCGGACACACGAGGCCGTGCGCCTGTGCCGCCACGTCGAGCTCGCCCAGCAGTGCGCCGCCGTTCGCCCGGGCGGTACGGTTCGCGGGATCCACCTCGACCCCGCGCATCGCGGACAGGTCCACCACCATCCCGCCGGCGCGACCCGTGAGCCCGGGCAGGCTGTGTCCACCGGCCCGGACCGCGAGCTCGAGCTCATGCTCGCGGCCGAAGCGGATCGCGGTCGCGACGTCCGCGGCGCTGGTCGGGCGAACGACGATGGCGGGCCGCCGATCGTGGAGCGCGTTCCACAGCCGGCGCGCGTCGTCGTAGATCGCGTCAGCGGGCAGGATCACCTCGCCGCGGAACGATCGCCGCAGCTGGTCGACGTCGCGCGCGCGGACGCGCGCTGACGCAGCGGGCATCGTCAGCTCCAGGGAGACGGGAGATGGGTCAGCGGCTCGCGGTCCGGAAGCACGTCGGCCTGGAGGGCTGGATCCGCCGCCGGCACGTACCGCTCGTCCAACCCCAGCTCCCTGAGGACGAGGTTGCGTCCCTGTGCGATCCCGGCAGCCTTGTAGAACGCCACCGTCCGGTTGAAACCCTGGCGGCCGAACCCACAGTCGCTCGAGAGGACCAGCTTGTCGGCCGGGATCACCTCCAGCGCGCGCCGGATCCGGCCGGCGACGACCGGCGGCATGTCGGCCTGAAGGCTCCGATGGTTCACGACGCCAACGGCCACCTTCTTGCTCAGGTTGCCGGCGTACGGCTTGAACAGGTCGATCTCCGCGAAGTTGCTCTCGGTCATCTCAACCGTCCACACGTCGCCCTTGAGGCGCTCGAGGTAGGTCTCGATCGAGTTCGCGTACGACTCGCCCGTGTACACCTTCTGCATGTTGGGGTTACCCCAGCAGGTGTGGATCCACAGCTCAACGTCGTCCAGCCCGTCGACCTCGTGGTTGAACGCATCGACCATGAAGTCGAGCAGCTCCTTCTCCTCCGGGTGGAAGCACGCGGTGAAGTGGATCGTCGGCTCCTCGATCTGGATGACCTTCGCCCCCGCCGCAGCGAGCTGGCGCAGCTCGACGTTCATCGCGCCTGCCATGTCCCAGATCAGCTGCTTCTTGTCATCCAGGTCGTACTCGGGCGTGTGGCTGTCGAGGAAGATCGAGAGCACCTGCGACGAGCAGGTCCCGAACTTGACGGGCTTGCCCGAAGCCGCGCGCGCCTGGGCGATGCGCCACAGCTTGGCGAACTCGAGCGGGTTCTTAGGGTCATGCTCGACCTTGCCCACGACGCGCGGCCAGCGCCAGGTCGTCTCGATCTCGTTCATCAACGTGCCGGGCGAGAACGCGAGCAGCGCATCGCGCGACCGGGCGTACTGCAGCTCTTCGTGCTCCAGCCCCTTCCAGCGCTGGAGCGGGTAGTGGTGCCACGAGCGGCCCGCGAAGTCCTCGTCGAGGTGGTAGTCGCCGTTGGTCAGGATGTCGAGCCCGGCGCGCTCCTGGTCCGCGATCACGGTCGCGTGTGCATCGAGGAACTGTTCGCGGAAGCGGACGTCCAGCAGCGCGGTGTCGAGCGGTCGCCCCCACAGGCCGCCGTCGTACCAGCGCGGCCGCGGCCAGGATCCGGTGACGGTCGCGGGGAGCATCAGATCCTTGGTTGCCGTGAACATCGCGAAATGCCTCCTCTCGAGAACCGCGCCCTTGGGCGACCGCCGTCAGACGCGAGTCTACGGACCGCGGGCGATACCAACATCCGGCGGCGGACGACCAGATCCGGTTTCGAGGTCCCGAACCCTACCCACGCCGGGTCAGCGACGCGAGCCACGCGTCGCGATCGAGCGGGCTCGGGCCCGAGCGTTCGCGGGAAGGCTGGTTCTCGCCGACGGGCTGGTAGCCACCGGGGCGGGTCTCGAGGATCCCCTCCCCCATCGACAGGCCCGGGAGCCGGCTCTGGAGCGTGCGCACCCCCGAGACCGGCATGACCGCTTCCACCTTTGACACGTCATTTGCCGAGAACTGGCCGCGGACCCGGCCGCCGAGCCGACCGAGCAATGCCAGCACCCCCGGCGCGGTCGACGAGGGGACCTCGAGTGCGAGCTCCGCCAGCGGCTCGCACACCCACGTTCCCGCCCGATCAAGCGCCGTCATCAGCACCAGCTGGGTGAGCCGGCGGTAGTCGGCGGGTGAGGTGGTCGGCGACATGTAGCCGCAGTCGGTCATCGTGACCCGGCAGTCGGTCACCTGCCAGCCGGACAGACCCTCAACGAGCGCCTCGCGAACGTACGCCTCCATCTGGGTCACAAACGCTTCCACGGTGTGGAACAGATACATCGGGACCAGCCGTACCTGGACGTCGCTCCGGAACTCGATCCCGGATCCCGGCGGTGCCGGCTCGATCCGGAGGGCAAGCGTGGCCGGGAACGGATTGGTGCTGAGCGGCGAGCTCCGGCCGGTGATGTTCGAGTGCGTCTCGGCCTGGATGACCTCCTCGGCCTCGCCTGCTCGGGCGGGTCGCTCGATGCACACCGTCGTGGTCTCTCGGAAGTCGGCCGCGATGCCGTAGTCGCGGAGCAGCGTCGCGCCGATGACCTCCTTCTGGACCTCGCCGTAGAGCGAGACCGAGATCTCGTGCCGGTGGTCGTCCTGGCGGACGTCGATCAGCGGGTCCTGGTCAGCGAGCTGCGCCAGGGCCGCCCGGAGACTGCCCGCCTGATCGGCGCGGGCCGGGTCCACGACGGCCTCCAGCGCGGGCCGCGGGAAGCGCGACGTGACCGCCTGTCCGGGAGGCGGCTCGCCGATCGCATCGCCCACTCGGACCGTTCCCAGTCCTCGGACCGCGGCCATCTCGCCCGCCCTGACCACGTCACGCCGCGGAGCGCCGGCCGGAGCGAACACCTTGATCGAGCTTGGCTTCGCTTCCTCATCGCCTCCGACCCGGACCCGCTGGCGCGGTCGAAGCGTGCCCTCGAACAGGCGGACGTAGGCAACGCGCTCGCCGGACGCGCTGCGCTCGATCTTGAACACACGGCCCGAGACGGGTGCGTGTGGATCCCCGCGGGCGCCCGAAAGGAGCTCGTCGACCCCGCCGAGCAGCGCGTCGATCCCGACACCCAGCACCGCCGACCCGAAGTACACCGGGTGGACCTGGCCCCGCCGGGTCTGTGCGGCGAGCTGCGCGCGCAGGCGTGTCGGCGAGAGCGCGGTCGCGTCGCGGACGTACGCGCGGAGGATTCCCTCGTCGTGCTCGGCCAGGATCTCCGCGACGCCTGCGATGTGGTCCGCATGATCCGGCCCAAACGGGACGAACGTGGCCTTCCGCGACCCACCGCCGTGGACGGTGCCCATCGGCACCATGCCGGGCGCCAGCCGGCGCGCCATCGTCTCGACCAACCGGGTGGGATCGGCCCCGGCCCGGTCGATCTTGTTGACGAAGATCAGCGTGGGAACGCGGAGTCGCTGCAGGGCCCGGAACAGCAGCGGCGTCTGGGGCTGAACGCCCTCGACCGCCGATACGACGAGCACCGCGCCATCGAGCACGCCCAGGACGCGCTCGACCTCCGCGATGAAGTCGGGGTGGCCGGGGGTGTCGACCAGGTTGACCGCGAGGTCGCCGACCAGGAACGAGGCGACCGCGGATCGGATGGTGATCCCGCGCTCGCGCTCGAGGGCGAGCGAGTCGGTCTGGGTTGTGCCGGCGTCGACGCTGCCGGTGTGATCGATCGCACCGGCGGCGAACAGGAGCTGCTCGGTGAGAGTGGTCTTACCGGCGTCGACGTGGGCGAGAATGCCGAGGTTGAGTGTGCGCATGGGGCCTCATGCCTTCCGAGGAGGTGATCACCTTCTGGCTGGACATGGGTGCTCCCATCTCGCTCCTTTCCTGACTTCCATCAAACCGGGAATCGCGCTTCCCTGACTTTCGCATCCTCGGTCAAGCGGGGCACCCCGTACGGGCCGGCCCCAGCTCCGGCGTAAGATCGTGTGGCCGGGCGATCTGAGCGTGTCAGGAGTCATCGAGTCGTGAGCGTCGTCCACCGTCCCAAGAACCAGCTGATGCTCATCGCGGGCCTGGTCTGGTGCGCGGCGGGCGCGATGGTCTGCGTGATCGGCCTCCCGCTCGAGCTCACGCTCGCGCCGGAGCACCTGGTCCTGTTGCCCCTCGCGGGGCTGATCTTCCTCGCGTTCTACTTCCTCGTCTTCTCGCGTCTAGTGCGGAAGCACACCGGTCGGATCCGAGCAAGGGAGGAGGACCACCTCCCCTTCTGGTACTTCTTCAACGCCTCGTCCTGGCTGGTGATGGGCGTGATGATGGGCGGCGGCATGGCGCTGCGACTCTCGCACGTGATGCCGGACTGGATGATCGCGTTCTTCTACAGCGGGCTGGGCGTGGCCCTGTTCGCGTGCGGTGTCCGCTTCCTCCGCATCTATGCGCGCAAGGAGGTGCTGATCCTCTCCCGGGAGTCGCTCGGCCCCGAGGGCTGATCAAGCGTGCACCGCTCTCAGCGGACGGTGCATCGGCATCACCTGGCGGCTGAGCGACGACGGCAGGAGCGCATCGGCGGTTGCCGTCTAGACTGACGCGACGGCTCACACCCGACCATCCACCGCGGAGGCTCCCATGGCCGAGGTCCTGCTGTTCCACCACGCTCAGGGGCTGACGCCCGGCATCCACGCGTTCGCCGACGACCTGCGTGCCGCGGGGCATACGGTCCATACCCCGGACCTGTTCGATGGCCGGACGTTCGCCTCGATCGAGGAGGGAGTCGCCCACGCGCAGGAGATCGGCTTCGAGAACGTCCTGGAGCGTGGCGTCCACATGGCCGACGACCGGCCTTCGGGGCTCGTGTATGCCGGGATGTCGCTGGGTGAGATGGTGGCCCAGAAGCTCGCCCAGACGCGGCCCGGCGCCCGCGGCGCGCTGCTGTTCTACTCCTGCATCCCGATCAGCGGCGAGTGGGCGTTCGGACCCTGGCCGGCCGGGGTGCCCGTTCAGATCCACGGGATGGACGCCGACCCCATCTTCGTCGGTGAAGGCGACATCGATGCCGCGCGCGAGATCGTCGGGAAGGCCCACGACGCGGAGCTGTTCCTCTACCCGGGGGACCAGCACTACTTCGCCGACAGCTCGCTCCCCTCGTACGACGCGGGGGCCACCGCGCTGCTCACCCGGCGCGTGCTCGAGTTCCTGGACCGCGTCTGAGACCGGAGCGGGTTCCGTCGTATCGAGCCCCCCTGATCCGGCGAGCAGGCAGCCGTGCGTGCGACGATCAGGACCGTGAGGCGCCTGCTCGTCGTCGACTTCGCCAATCTTGCTCACCGCGCCTACTTCGCGGGACGCGGCAATCCGTCATTCGCGCCCGACGGCCGGCCGGTGTTCCTGGTGCGCACGTTCCTGCGCTTCGTGCTCGCGCGGATCCGCGACGAACACGTCACCCACGTCGCGCTGGCGTTCGAGAGCACCACCGGCTCGCGGCGCCGCGAGGCCCATCCCGACTACAAGCCGCGCAAGGCTCAGGACCCGGACGACCTCGTCCCGCAGCTCCGCGACGCCAACATCGCCGCGGGCCGCATGGGCTGGGCCCGGTACCGCGCCGAGGGCTGGGAGGCGGACGATGCGATGGCGGGGATCACCGACAGCGCCCTGGCCGCGGGCTTTGACGAGGTCCTGCTCCATACGGGCGACCACGATCTGCTGGGCATTGCCGGCGAACGGGTGGCGGTTCTGATCCCGCGTGCCGGCGGCGGCGTTGACCGGTTCGGGCCGGCCGATGTGGAGGAGCGGAGCCCGTACCGCGTGCCCCCGGCGCTCGTGGCGGATGTCAAGGCGCTCATCGGTGACGCAACCGATGGCTACGGCGGCGTGCGGGGCATCGGTCCGGCGGCCGGCCCGGACCTGGTGCGAAGGTTCGGGTCGGTGGCCGCGATCTACGAGCGGATCGAGGAGGTCGAGGCGGGGGGCGTGCGGAACCGGCTGCTGGCCGGGCGCGAGGACGCGTTCCGCTGCCTGGATCTCGCCACGCTGCGACGCGACGCTCCGCTCACGCCGGCCTTCGACCCCGATGCCGGACGCATCGGCGCGCACGACCGTGAACGCGCCTCGGCGTGGCTCACGGCGATGGGCCTGTCCGACGTGCTGCGGCTCGCTGCCTCGATCGACGAGACGGCTCTCGCCCCGTGAGCTACGCCGTGTCCGCTGTGCTCGCGGTCGGCGACGCGCCGGAGTTGTGGGCTGGCTCAGTGGCGGCAGCCCGCGCGTCGGATTGCGCCGAAGATGCCTCGGCTGCGTCGAGACGCGCGACGAGCGACAGCGCCCCAAGCTCCTCGAGGATCGCACGGCCCTCCGGGATCACGGCACGGACGGCAGGTTCGGCAGCGCCGATGAGCACCGCCATGTCGAGGATCACGAGCGCGACGTCGAACCGGCACCCGGCGTCGCGGTAGCCGGTCAGAGCCGAGCGATAGAGGCCGAGGGACTCCCCCACCCGCCCCTCGAGGGCAGCCATCCCGGCGCGAAGCGTCACAAGATCGTCGTCCACGATCCCGCCCGGACCATCGCCGACCAGGTCGAGGGTTTCGCGCGCGAGGTCAAGCCTGCCCGCGTGAAGGGCGATCCGCCCGACCATGTGGGCATCGTGATTGCCGTGTTGTGCTCGAGCGTGCTTGAAGAACGGTTCTGAGAACCTCAGCGCGTCCTCGAGCCGCTCGTCCGCGAACGCCGCTCGCGCGAGCCAGCCACTGACGTTGACCTCGGACTGGAAGTCGCTCTCGCGAAGGGCCTCGGCGACGAGCCGTTCCGCGCGGGTGAGGTCGGGGTTGTCGGTCCACGCGGTGGCCGCGTCGCGACAGGAGGCCAGCCACTCCGCGTCCAGCCGATCCGGGTCCGCGTCCACCAGCTCCCCGATCGCCTCGCGGATCCATCTCCATTCGCCCGTCCGTTCCGCCGCGCCGGAGCCATTGGCAGCGTGGTAGCCGTCGTAGGTGCGCAGCCCGAGCCGGCGAGTCAGGGCCATCGACTCGCGCACCCGTTCGAGCGCTGCACGGGGATCGGTCGCAACCGTGAACGAGGCCAGGTTGTTCGAACCACGGAGCGCGGCCTCATGCCGGCCGTGCGCACGCGCGTCGATGACGGCGCCTTCCAGCAGGGCAAGTCCCTCCCGACGAACGCCACGCTGAGCCAGGCAGGTGCCTTTCGTGACCAGCGCCATGGCCACGATCTCATCCTGACGGAGCGGCTCCGCCAGCCGAAGTGTGCGATCCGACCAGCGGATCGCTTCGGGCAGATCCTGCATCCGGAACGCGGTGCGCCCCATCGCCTCGGCGAACAGCGCCGCAGCTTCACGAGCCTCGGGCCCGAGCGCGGACTGCGGCGCCGATGCGGCCTCTGCAAGTGCCTCGGCCTCGTCGCGGAAGGGCTGGGCCGCCTCGGTCGCGGACAGGATCTGGCCGGGGCCGTTGTAGGCGTGCACGCGACGGGCCGCAGCCCGGATCACGCCCACTCGATCATCGAGCGCGGCGAAGGCGTCGATGGCGGCAGCCAGGTTCTGCTGGCCTTCGTCGTAGCGCGAGTTCAGCGATTGCAGCCAGCCCGTCCGCTCCAGCAGCCGGGCATGATCGGCTGGATCACGGGTGACCTCGAGTGCGGATGTCAGCGCATCGGTGGCCTGGCCAAGGGATCCCAGGGTCTCGGCCCGGTCCGCGGTCGCGAGGAGGGAGACCCGGGCCTGGGCGGCGACTGCCTCCCCTTCCGGACCATCCGGCGCGGCGCGATAGGCCGCGACGAAGTGGCTGGCGACGACGCCGGCGAGCTCATCGTCACCGAGCGTCTCGAAGAAGCGGGCCGCCGCGAGGTGCCGGGTCCGGCGATCGCGCCGGCCGAGGTTCGCGTAGGTGACCTCGCGGACCAGCGCCTGGACGAACGCATGCTGGCCGCGGGTCGGCGCGCGCGGATCCGTCTCGACGGTGAGGATCTCGCGGCGGACCAGCGACGCCAGGCGAGGACCCAGCGAGTCGATCGTCTCGCCGCTGAGGGCCGCCAGCGCCTGGAGCGTGAAGGTCTGGCCGAGCACGGCGGCATCCTGGAGGATCGACCGGTCCGCCGCGGGAAGACGGTCCAACCGCGCGGCGACGAGCGCTTGCAGTGTCGGCGGAACCTCGAGCGACCCGACGTCCTCGGGGCTGAGCGGCCGGCCGGTGGTGACGATGCGGCCGTCCACCTGCCCCAGCCGGCCCGTTGCCACGAGCATCCGGATCGTCTCGACCGCGTACAGCGGGATCCCGTCCGCCCGATCGACGATCGGGGCGAGGATCTGATCCGGGAGATCAGGTGCGATCCCCAGGAGCAGGTCCCGCATCGCCCCGTCGGTCAGCGGATCGAGACGCATCGAGATCGCACCGCGGCGGTCGGTCCCCCAGCCGGGCCGGCGCTCGAGCAGCTCCGGTCGGGAGAGCGTCAGCACGAAGATCGGGCTCGACCGGCCCCAGTCGAGGAGGTGCTCCAGGAAGTCGAGCAGGCCGTCGTCCGACCATTGGAGGTCTTCGACCACGAAGGCGACGGTCCCCGACTCGGCCAGTCGCTCGAAGAACGTCCGCCACGCGGCAAACAGCTCGGTACGCCCGCCTGCGGGCGCCTCACCGATCGCGAGCAGGAACAGGATCCGCGGCTCGATCCACGCCCGCTCCGTCTCGTCCGCGATGTGCTGCGCCAGCATCGCTGCCACCGCCTGTCGGGTCGTCTGCTCGTCGTCGCCCTCCGCCAGACCGGCGCGTCGGCGGAGCATCTCCCCCAGCGCCCAGAACGTGACGCCCTCGCCGTACGACGGCGAGCGCCCACGGTGCCACCACACCGTCTCCACGACGCCATCGAGGTACTTCTCGAGCTCCCATGCGATCCGGCTCTTGCCGATCCCCGCCTGGCCCACGAGCGACACCAGCCGCGCACGCTGCTCCCGCCCCGTCGCAAGGAACTGCTCCTTGAGGAACCGCAGCTCATCCGCACGCCCGACGAACGGGGGCTCGATGGCATCCGGTCGTCGCGCACCGCCCCGCTCCCCGACGACCCTGACCGCCAGCCACGCCGCGACCGGCGCCGCCTTCCCCTTGAGCACCTGGTCGCCGGCCGCGGAGAACGCGATCGCCGGCTCCGCTGCGATCCGGGTTGCCTCACCCACCAGCACGCCACCCGGCGGAGCCGCCGACTGGAGCCGCGCGGCCGTGTTCACCATGTCCCCGGTTACCATTCCCTGGCCATCCGCGTCCATCGCGACGGCTGCCTCTCCGGTGAGGACTCCGGCCCGGAGTTGAAGGTCGACGCCGGTCTCCCCGCCGAGGATCGGAACCATCTCCACGAGATCGAGGGCCGCCCGCACGGCTCGCTCCGCATCATCCTCGTGCGCGATCGGCGCGCCCCACATCGCCATGACCGCATCGCCGATGAACTTCTCGATCGCCCCGCCGTAGCGAGTCACGATCTCCCGGGTACGTTCGAAGTACTGGCTCTGCAGCTCGCGGATCGTCTCCGGGTCGCGGGTCGCGGACAGCTTGGTGAACCCGACCAGGTCCGCGAACAGCACGGTGACGACGCGCCGCTCCGTTGCACCCGCGCCACCGGCGGCGGATGCCTCAGCGGGATCCTGGTCGGCACGGGCGGCTCCACCACCGGTCTCCGCACCGCCGAGTGCGTTCGCCCCGCCACCGAGGCGCGTTCCGCAGGTGCCGCAGAAGTTGGCGCCGGGCGGGTTCGCGGCGCCGCATGACGGACAGCCGCCGAGCGCAGCCCCGCATGACAGGCAGAATCGCCCGTCGGCTGGGTTCTCGGCGCTGCAGTTCGAGCACGTCATGGTGTGGGGGAGGGTAACCGACGACGGCCGCCATCGCGGCGCCCAATCGGGCACCGAACAATTCTGGCGCGTACTGGCACCATAAGGTCGCGCCGATCACCCGGCTGCCATGGCGGATGCAAGGTCATCGCAGGATACTCACCCAATGAACAGTCCGAATCGGCGGGTCGGCATCGTGCTGGCGGCTGTCATCGCTCTGCTCGCGATCTCCATCCCGGTGCTTGCGGCATCGCCGTCGCCGTCCGCGGACCCGGGGGACTCGGCCAAGCCCGAGAAGTCCGCAAAGCCCGAGAAGTCCGCGAAGCCGGACAAGGGTTCCGAGGTCGCGATCACGCTCAAGGGCACCATCCAGAAGACGACGGATGCCAAGGGTCGCCCGGCATTCACGCTGACCGTGGACGGCAAGACCTGGTCCCTCTCGGCAGGACCGCCCTGGTTCTGGGGCGACAACAACCCGCTGGCCGCCTTCGTCGGCAAGTCGGTGACGATCGCCGGAACGACGCGGACCGGTGCCACCGAGGTCGACGTCGAGACGGTTGACGGGAAGGCGCTTCGCGCCGCTGGAAAGCCACCCTGGGCAGGCGGCCCGTGGGTTGTCGGTCCCAGTCACCCCGGCTGGAAGTCCTGGATGGCCGACGGCAAGCCCGGCAGGGGCCACGGTCGAGACAACGCGCCCGGGCAGCTCAAGAAGGCAACCCCGACCTCCTGACGCGGCCGCGCCCGGCGGGGGGCGTCAGGCCCTGACGCGGTCGTTCACGGCAGAACGCCTCATGCCACCGGCAAATCCTCCCGGTGATGGGTCGCGGCCACCGCGCCGAGATCGGCTGCATCGATCGCGTCCGCGCTGGTCTTCGCCGCCCGGACCCGGGTGATCGCGCGCAGCGTCGCCGTGCGGATCCCGCCCTCGCGGGCAGCCCGCTCCCCCACCACGGCGCCCGGACCGATCTCGGCCACCTCGTTGCCGTCGACCTCGACCACCAGGATCCCGTCCAGGACGAGGTAGACGTCGACCGCCATCTCGCCCTGGGTGATCAGGGCGTCGCCGGCCTCCACGGTGCGGATCTCGGGCTTCGCCCCGCCGTGCATGATCGTCGCCGACACGCGCCGCTCCATGGCGGTCTCGACCGCGCTCACGATGGCCGGCGAGTCGTAGGTGCCCCACGGCGTCTGGTCGCCGAACGAGTCGTTGAACCACTTCTTGAAGTCGACGAGGCCGGACTTCTGGACCAGCTCGCCCGCGTCGTCGTACACCCAGTGCCGGGGGAACGGGCTGGCTCCCACGAGCCCCCGGCTGTTGGTCCCGTCGGCGTTGATGGTCAGCTCGAGAGTTGACCACGCGATCGACGGCCAGAACTGGACGAACGGCTTGCGCGCCACCGGTCGCGGCGTCGGCAGGCCCATCCGCCCCCCGACCGTCTGGACAAAGCGGACGGACGCCGGCCCGATCTCCGGGTCGTGCTGGATGTCCGGCAGGTGCACAGCGGGGAAGCGAATGGCCGCCGGGCCCATGCGGACCGTCGTGGCGCCGATGTGGCCCTGACCCAGGTACCCCTGGCCGACGATCCGGCCGTCCTCGACCTCGATGAACGCCCGGAGCTCGTTCGCCTCGCGGAACCGGTCGGTCCGGCGCAGGTCCTCGAGGTCCTCGATGCGCTCGGGCGGCGGCTGGTCGTAGTGGGTGATCCCCAGCTCGAACGGGATCTTCGGCGCGCCTGCGATGGCGTCGGAGGGGATCCACGACACGGCCGTGACGCTGGATTCGAATCGTTGTCGGGTCATCGAGTGCACCTGTGTTGGGGACGCTGGCTCGCACAGCATGAACCGAGTCGCCGAACGATGTCGTCGGGCCGGTGTCCCGGCCCGGACGGGAACGTGGACCTGCCCATTCCCTGAGCTCCCGCGTCTCCCGTTCAGCCCGATCGGCCCCCCGGGAACATGACATGCGTACTTGCGCAAGCATGCAAGCTGCAGATACTGTCAGTTCCTGCATCACGGCTCCCCGCGTACGCGGCCGGGCGGATGCACATGACGAGGATCAACTTGTGGAGATGACCATCGACTTCCCCGGCGGTGCGCGCGTGGACGCGCACTTCGGAGGCTTCGTCGTCCCGACGGACCAGCCGCCCGGGGGCGGCGGCGCCAGTTCGGCTCCGACCCCGTTCGCGACGTTCCTGTCAACGATCGGGACGTGCGCCGGGATCTATGTGCTCGGCTTCTGCCGACAGCGGGGCATCTCCGCCGAGGGCATCCGCCTCGTCCAGCGCATGCAGGTTGATCCCGCGACCCACCTCGTGAGCGACGTCCAGGTGACGATCGAGCTGCCGGCCGGCTTTCCTGAGAAGTACGCCGACGCCGTGGTCCGGTCCGCGGAGCAGTGCGCCGTCAAGAAGCACTTCGAGCACCCGCCGGTCATCCGGGTCGACAGCGTCATCGCCGCCTGAGGTCGATCGGCGCGCCGCGCGTCCCGCCGGCGGCGGTCCGACCCCGCGTCCGGCCAGATACAGCCGCGCCTCCGGAACCACAGGGCCGCTCACACCCGCGCTGGTAGCATCGCCCGAAGCCGCCCGGCGTCCCGCCCGGCAGGGTCCTGGAGACACACATGACTCTCGACACGCCGAGCCTGCAGGCCGCAGCCTCGACGCCGGCGCCGTCGGCGATCCGCGTGGAGGGTCTGGTCAAGCGGTACCGGAAGGCCGATCGGAACGCGGTGGACGGGATCACCTTCGAGGTGGCTGCCGGCGAATTCTTCGCGCTCCTTGGACCCAACGGAGCGGGCAAGACGACGACGCTCTCAATCCTCACGACCACCCTCGCGCCGACGGCCGGCCGGGCGTTCATTGACGGTCAGGACGTGGTCGCGGGCGCGGCGATCGTCCGACGACGCGTCGGGATCATCTTCCAGAAGCCGAGCCTGGACAAGAACCTGACCGGCGAGGAGAACGTGCGCTTCCACGCCATCCTCTACGGGCTCTATCGGTACGCCCCCGGGTACCGGCTGATGTCCCCGGGCTATCGCGTGCAGGTGGAGGAGACGGCCGCGTTGCTCGGCCTGGGACGCGAGATCTTCGACCCGGTGCGGACCTATTCGGGCGGCATGGTCCGCAAGCTCGAGATCGTGCGCAGTCTCATCCACCGGCCTCGCGTCCTGTTCCTCGACGAGCCCACGACCGGCCTTGATGCACCGAGCCGCCGCACGCTCTGGGATTACCTGCGCACGGTCCGCCGGGAGCACGGCACGACGATAGTGCTCACGTCTCACTACCTGGAGGAGGCCGAGCAGGCCGACCGGATCTGCGTCGTGGACCATGGCCGGATCGTCGCAACCGGGTCACCGGCGACCCTCAAGTCGGAGCTTGCCCGGGAGTGGCTCACCATCGACGCCGACGACCGCGGGCGGCTGCGCGACGAGCTCGTCCGCCTGCGCCTTGCACCCACGGGGGACGGGCCGTTCCAGCTCGATGTCGGCACCGGCTCCGTTCACGAGATCCTGCGCGCGATCGAGACGCCGCTCGCGTTGGTCAGGACCCACGCTCCCTCGCTCGAGGACGCCTACCTCGAGATCGTGAGCCGGTCGGAGCTCGGCGATGTCTGAGCGGATTGCCACCGGTGCCCCGGCCACCCGCGCAAGCCTCCTGGTAGACCTGTCTGGGATCGCCGCCATCGCCCACCGCGACTTCGTCAAGCTGCTGCGCGACCGGCTCCGGCTGTTCTCCGAGCTGTCGTTCCCGCTGATCCTGATCCTGCTGCTCGGGCCCGCCCTCCAGTCCGGGTTCGGCGCGCCGGGAGGGTTCGACCTGACGACGTTCGTGTTCACCGGCGTTCTCGCGCAGACGGTGTGGCAATCAGCCGCGCTTGGACTGATCTCGCTGATCGCCGATCGCGAGGAGGATTTCAGTCAGGAGATCTTCGTCTCGCCGATCTCGCGGTACTCGATCGTCGCCGGCAAGATCATCGGCGAGTCGCTGGTGGCGCTGCCATCCGGACTCGGGATCGTCGTGGTCGGCATCCTGATCGGCGTGCGGATGTCTCCGGCGACGATGCTGGCCCTGCTGCCGATCACCCTTGCCGTCGCGGTATACGGCGGCGCCTTCGGGTTGCTGATCCTGTCGAACATCTCCAGCCAGCGGACCGCCAACCAGATCTTCCCGTTCGTCATGCTGCCGCAGTTCTTCCTCGCCGGTGTCTTCAGCCCCATCCATGACCTGCCCGCGCCGCTCGCGGTGCTGTCCGCGCTCTCGCCGATGCGCTACGCGGTCGAGGCCACGCGGAACGTGTACTACGGGACCCAGCCCGCGGTGGCCGCCCCGACCATCGGCGAGGGTTGGCTGAACGTATCGGTGATCGCCGCGTCGTTCCTCGCGTTCCTCGCGGTGGGAACGGTGTTGTTCGTGCGCGCCGAGCGCAACCGCTAGAGCGGCGCGACATCCAGGGGCGGCGAGCGTAGCCACCGGCCGGCCGTGCCGTCCATCCGCCGATCGCGGGCACGATCAACCCGGCCCGTCCTCAGTGGAGCGGGCCGGGCGTTGCAGTGCGACTACTCGAACTTGATCGAGTCGATCACCTGCTGGATGGCCTGACCCACTTCGGGGCCGGCACCCTTGAACGACTCGGAATCGATCCAGATGACCTTCCCGTCGACGTCGATCGTCCACACCTGGTGGGTCGCCCCGAGGGCGGACGCCCAATGCCAGTTGTTCAATGAACGGCCACCGTCGTAGACCCAGAGGTAGGCGTCCATGGGATCGCAGCCGAGGTCATCCCGAACCGTGAAGACGACGTGTTGAGCGGGACGCCCGCCAACCTCGACGCTCTCAGGCCCACTGACGAGGTCCGTCCCGGGGATCGCCGCAGCGGCGGCGGCGAGGCCGACGGTCGTGTGGCTCGGCGGCGGGCTCAGCCGGGTATGGGCACACGGATCCGAGTACACGCCATCCGGAGCGTTATCCCACAACGCGAGCGCATAGTCCTCAGGTTGCCCGCCCTCACCACCGGTGCCGATGAAGCCGCCCGCGCTGGACACCCAGCCCGGTCCCGGAATGCTGAACGACACCGTGACGCCCTCGAGGATGGCCGTATGTGGGCCTGGGGCAAGCGGCCCTTCGGGCGGAAAGGCGGCCTCGGTTGGTGATGGGGTAGGTTCTGGCGTCGATGCCGGCGTTGGGGCAGGTGTCGGCGCAGGCGTCGGCGACGGCGAAGGTGTGACCGACGGCCCACCCACGCCACCGCTGGCGGGCAGGAAGTTGACGGCGATGACCGCGACGACCACCACCGCGGCGGCCGCGATCAGTGCCTTGATCGTGTTGCTCATTCGAGGTTCCCTCCACGGGCCGATGACGGCCCGTTGTCGAGTGCGTTCGATCTCGGCACGCACCGCGTCGTAGGTCGCGTCGGATAGCTCGGTCCGGCCTTCGTCGAGGAAGGCCCGAATCAGGCGATCGGGATCGCGCGAAGTGGTCATGCCGGTCGCTCCTGGGCGATCGACGGTGTCCGGGCATCGGCCTCGAGGCTGGCCCGGAGCGCCGTCATCGCGTAATGCATGCGGGACTTCACCGTCCCGAGTGGAATGCCAAGTCGATCCGCGACCTCGGGCATCGAGAGCTCGAGGTAGTGGTGGAACACGAGCACGGCGCGTTGCTCGAGCGTGAGCCTCCGGAGGGCGCGCTCGAGCTGGTCGCGATCGTCAACCGAGAGGATGTCTCCGGGATCGCTCGCACCTCCCATCGGGAGGATGTGGATCTCGGCCGACCACCGTCGGCGACGCCTGGCCTCGGCGTAGCAGGCGTTGGCCAGGATCCGGTGCAGCCAGGGTTCGAAGCGATCGGGATCACGCAGCGTCCGAAGCTCGCGCCAGGCCGTGATCAGCGCGGTCTGGACGGCATCCTCAGCCAGGTCGGCGTCGCGCAGGATCCGGCACGCGATCGCCATGCAGCGGTCGCCGACCGTGCGAGCCAGGGCGTCGAAGGCCTCCTCGTCGCCCAGCTTCGCGCGGTCCACTAGCGCTCGCTGCACCTGCTCCTCCTCACTCGATGACCAGTCGTCCATCGACCGATCACCTGGTAGAGGGTTCGGGCAAGCCTATCGGTTCAATCCCGCCCCGTGAGGACTGCGAACGGTTAAGCGAAAGCGCAATGATCACGCGAGCGGCGACGGTCAATACCCCTCCGCGCATTTGCACCGCGGGCGTTCTCCTGTCCATCTTGCTGTGCGCCGTTCGTGGTGAGGTGAGAGGCTGGACTGGCCAGTCGTCACGAGGAGGGCTCGATGCCGCGCTACCTGCTGTCCATCCACACGGTCGAGGGCGAAGCCCGACCGCCGATGAGCGAAGAAGAGATGCAGCGATCCTGGCAGGAGATCCAGGCCATCGAGGCCGACATGCAGTCGTCCGGTGCCTGGGTGTTCTCCGGCCGTCTCCACGACTCCGACACCGCAACCGTGGTGCGAGCGTCGGGCGGTGACGTGCTGACCACCGACGGCCCGTTCGTCGAGGCGAAGGAGCATCTCGGCGGGTTCTACATCATCGAGGCCGCCGACCTCGACGCGGCCCTCGGCTGGGCGACGCGGGTCACGCACGCAACCTCGAGGCCGATCGAGGTCTGGCCGTTTGCCGACACGGCCGGCGGCTGATCGTTGCCCGCGGTTGACGAGGACCTGATCGGCCGGATCTTCCACGAGGAGTCCGGCCGATCGGTGGCCACGCTGATCCGGATCTTCGGTGACATCGACCTCGCGGAGGACGCCGTCCAAGAGGCGTTTGCCCAGGCGCTCAGGAAGTGGCCCGTCAGCGGGCTGCCGGCGAACCCGGGCGGCTGGATCACCACAACCGCGCGCCACCGCGCCATCGACCACCTCCGGCGCGAGGCCCGCGGGCGCGAGCTGCGCTCGGCTGCCGTCGACACCTCGGGCGATGGCGCCGAACAGGAGACCGGCCCGGTGCAGGATGACCGCCTCCGCCTGATCTTCACCTGTTGCCACCCGGCGCTCTCAACCGAGGCGCAGGTCGCCCTGACGCTGCGACTCCTGGGGGGCCTGAGCACGGCGGAGGTCGCCCGCGCCTTTCTCGTCTCCGAGCCGACGATGGCCAAGCGTCTCGTCCGCGCCAAGCACAAGATCAAGGCGGCCGGTATCCCCTACCGGGTACCCGCCGAGGCGGACCTGCCCGGCCGGCTCCGTCCCGTGCTCGCCGTCCTGTACCTCATCTACAACGAGGGCACCCGCGGGCCGACCGGTGATGCGCTGCGCCAGGAGGCGCTCCGGCTCGCGCGCGCCATGGCCGGCCTCATGCCCGACGAGGCCGAGGTTGCGGGACTGCTGGCGCTCATCCTGCTGGCGGAGTCCCGATGGCCGGCACGGTTCACGCCAGCCGGCGACCTCGTGCTGCTCCGCGATCAGGATCGCGGGCGATGGGATCGAGCAATGATCGAGGAGGGTCACGCGCTCGTACGCGCCTGCCTCCGACGCAACCAGCCGGGCCTGTACCAGGTCCAGGCGGCGATCAACGCGGTCCACGCGGATGCCGCGTCGATCGAGGCGACCGACTGGCGCCAGATCGTCGCTCTGTACGACCAGCTGCTCGCGTTGTCCCCGACCCCGATCGTGGCCATGAACCGCGCCATCGCCCTGGGGGAGGTTCGTGGTCCGGAGGCGGCCCTGGACATCCTCGACACGCTCGACCTGGACGAGCACCACCTGTTCCATGCCGCCCGCGGAGATCTGCTGCACCGGGCGTCCCGGCCACAGGACGCGGCCCGCGCCTACGCTCGAGCCGCCGCACTTGCAACGAACGAGGCGGAGCGCGCGTTCCTCACGGGGCGGCTGGGACCGACCCAGCCTGCAAGCTGACAAACGGCATCTCACGCAAGTTCCCCGATCGTGCGATGATCAGGTCAGGCGCAGCCGGGCAGAGGACGCGTAAGGAAGCGTTGCCGGGCGGCACGGAACGGATGTCCGCGACACGGCGGGCCGGCCGGTTGACCGCCACTGGCGCCCGATCACACGACGTGTGACCACCAACAATCGCGCGCTCTGCGCCGACGCCACGAGACCCATCACGTCTCGCGCCGCTTCACCGGGCATGCGAACCATCCACGGCGCCGCGGCGCCACCCCGGAGTCACCTTGACCTTTACGAACCTTGGCCTCTCGGCCAACCTCCTCGCCACCGTGGCGCGGGAGGGATACACGGAACCCACCCCCGTCCAGGCGCAGGCCATCCCCCTCGTCCTTGCCGGCCGCGACGTGCTCGCAGCCGCCCAGACGGGCACCGGCAAGACCGCGGCGTTCACGCTTCCGATCCTCGAGCGCCTTGCGAAGCATGCGAGCTCCAGCCCCAGCCCTGCCCGCCATCCGGTGCGGGCTCTCGTCCTCACCCCGACCCGCGAGCTCGCGATGCAGATCGACGAGAGCGTGCGGACGCTGGGCAAGGGGACCAACCTGCGCTCGACCGTGGTGTACGGCGGCGTGCAGCAGGGCCCCCAGGTCAAGGCGCTGTGGGCCGGCGTGGAGATCCTCGTTGCCACACCGGGACGGCTGTTCGACCTGATCGGTCAGAAGGCCGTAAACCTCACCCAGGTCGAGGTCCTCGTGCTCGACGAGGCCGACCGCATGCTCGACATGGGCTTCATCGACGACGTCCGCAAGGCCGTCGCGCTGCTGCCGCGCGGGCGCCAGACGCTGCTGTTCTCGGCGACGTTCTCCGACGCGATCCGGAAGCTCGCCCGCGAGTTCCAGACGAACCCGGAGATCGTCCAGGTGGCCCCGCGCAACGCGACGGCCGACAACCTGACCCAGGTCTTGTACCCGGTCGATGCCGAGCGCAAGGCGGACCTGCTGCTCCACCTCGTGCGTCGCGATGGCATCGAACAGGTGCTCGTGTTCACGCGCACCAAGATCGGCGCGACCCGCCTCGCGTCGTATCTCGACCGCCGTGGCGTCGCCGCGATCGCCATCCACTCCGACCGGACCCAGGGCGAGCGGACCCGTGCCCTCGCGGCATTCAAGGCAGGCGAGGTGGTCGCGCTCGTCGCCACCGACGTGGCCTCGCGCGGGCTCGACATCGACACCCTCCCGCATGTCGTGAACTTCGACCTGCCGTTCGAGCCGCAGGACTACATCCACCGCATCGGCCGGACCGGCCGGGCCGGTGCTTCGGGAACGGCGATCTCACTGGTGTCCCCCAGCGAGGTCGACGCGCTGCGCGGCATCCAGCGGCTGCTCAAGCGAGCGATCCCCTGCCAGGTGGTCGAGTCGTTCCTGCCCGCCGGCGCATCAGCGGCATAGGTCCGACGCAGGGGCGCCTCGCGGCCGTCACCCGGAGTCGCCACCGAGCGACTTGACCATGACCTGGATCTCGAGGGCCGCCCCCTGCCGAAGCGGATGCCGCCCGCCGGTGTCCGTGTAGCCGAGACGCTCATAGAACGCGATCGCCCGCCCGTTCGTCGTGGTGACGCCGAGGCCGATGTGCCCGTAGCCCGTGGCTCGTGCCCAGTCCTCGACCAGCGCGACGATCCTCGGCGCTGCGCCGGTCCCGCGCGCTTGCGGATCCACCCACATCGCGTACAGCCCGGCCGCGCGATCGCCGCCCGGCGCCGGACCGCCGGAGGCCAGCCCGACCAGGCGCCCGTGGCGCTCCGCGACGACGATCACGCGGTCCAGCCGCGACGCCCAGTCCCGCCATGCGTCATCGCCTCGGGCGACCTCCTCGGAAAGCGTGGACCCGAACGCGTCCGGGGCGTCGGCCAGGGCCCGCAGCCGGATGTCGCGCAACGCTTCCCATTCATCGGGCAGCAACTGTCGGACGATGACCCCATCTGCATCGGTCGGACCACGCCCGGAGTCCAGGTCGCTCATCTACGCCGCGGACAGGTTGGCGCTGATCGCGGCCCGAAGGTCATCATGCTGCGGACCCAGGGCGGTCGCCGGGTCATGCCACCGCTCCACGGGGTACAGCCAGACGGGGCGTGTTCGAACCTCTTCCGGCTCCCAGGCGTATCGGGGCCAGATGTGCGCGTGCAGGAACGCGTCGGCGTTGCCCAGGATCTCGATGTTGACCCGGCGAAGGGCAGGATCCGACGCCGCACAGGCGCGTTCAACCGCGGCCGCGAGCCGCGCCATGCTGTCCAGGAACGCCGACCGCTGCCCGGGCGCCAGGTCCGACAACCGCCCGGCCGCCGGATCGTCGCTCAGGAGCACGCAGTATCCGGGCAGCCACTGCACGTCACCAATCACCGCGAAGCCCGCCGGCAGGCGGGCGAGCACCGTCGGGTTCTCCCCGCGCAGCGCCGATCCGATCCGGTCCGACCTCCAGTCGCTCATTGGCTCCATTCTGACCCGCAAGCTCCTCCTGCGCGTACGAACGCCTGTCGCGCCCACGACCCATAGACTGATCCCCCACACCGGCAGTGCCCGCAAGGAGGCGCGTTGAACAACGAGGTTCTCGTAGGGCAGGCGCCGTCGACGCTCGACCACGACAACCCCGAGGCGTACATCCCGCGGGATCGCCGGCGTGCCCTGTCGCAGTCGGTCGAGATGCCCGACCGCATCACGGGCGCCGCGCTGTTCGCGGACATCAGCGGGTTCACGCCGCTGACCGAGGCCCTCACCAGGGAGCTGGGACCCCAGCGCGGGGCGGAGGAGCTGACGGCGAACATCGGCCGCGTGTTCCACGCCGTGATCGGCGAGCTCGATGCCTTCGGCGGCGACGTCATCTACTTCTCGGGCGACGCGATCACGTGCTGGATCGACGGCGACGACGGGGCAACTGCCTGCGCCGCGGCCCTCGCGATGCAGAAGGCGATCGGCCGCTCCGGGCTGATCACGACGCCGGGCGGCTCCGAGGTCCGCCTGGCGATGAAGATCGCGATCGCCGTCGGCAAGGCTCGCCGGTTCCTCGTCGGCGACCCCGAGATCCAGCTCATCGACGTGCTCGCGGGCAGGCTGATCGACGATCTCGCCGAGGCGGAGCACCACGCCGAGAAGGGCGAGACCGTGCTCGAGACATCCGCGATCCGGAGCCTCGGTGGTCGGGTGACGCTGGGCGAGGTGCGCCGCGACGAGGAGACGGACCACGACTACGCCGTGCTCGCCTCGCTTGATGTCGATGTCCCGCGGACGCCGGTCGTGGAACCCCCTCCCCTCCCCGAGGATCTCGTCCGGCCCTGGCTGCTGCCCGCCGTCTACGAGCGGTTGCGGACCGGCCACGGCGAGTTCCTCACCGAGCTGCGGCTCGCAATCCCCGTGTTCCTGCGGTTCGGCGGGATCGACTACGACGACGATGCCGAGGCCGTATCGAAGCTGGATGCGTTCGTCCGTGGTGCGCAGCGGATCATGACCGCGTACGGGGGCAACGTCCTCCAGCTCACGCTGGGCGACAAGGGCGCCTACCTCTACGGCGTGTTCGGATCGCCGATCGCGCACGAGGACGACCCCGTCAGGGCTGCTGCCGCGGCGCTGGAGCTGCGT
This sequence comes from uncultured Chloroflexia bacterium, assembly GCA_963734895.1. Classification (GTDB taxonomy): domain Bacteria; phylum Chloroflexota; class Limnocylindria; order Limnocylindrales; family CSP1-4; genus CAIXZV01. The sequence continues at coordinate 27,231 of CAVTIN010000010.1, forward strand.
GACCTCGAGAAGACGACCGCGGCCCGGGACATCCAGATCGGCCTGACCCGCGGAACGCTGCGCAGCGGCACCTACGGCCACGCGATGCGCCGGACGTTCGTGTGCCTGGGCGACGAGGTCAACCTCTCGGCGCGGCTGATGTCGGCCGCCCCGCCTCGCCGGATCTATGTCAGCGAGCGGATCCAGCAGGGCGCCGGCGATTCGTTCATCTGGGAACCGCTGCCTGACATGACGGTCAAGGGCAAGGCGAAGCCGGTCGCGGTGCGCTGCCTGATCGGCTCGCTGGAGCGGGCCTCGAAACGGCGGACGCGGTTCGAGACGCCGATGGTCGGCCGGCGCGCCGAGCTGGCCACGCTCGAACGTGGGCTGGAAACGGCGATCGGTGGCCAGGGTCGCGTCGTGGGCATCTCGGCCGAGGCCGGGCTGGGCAAGTCCCGCCTGGTCGCGGAGTTCATCCGCAACGCCCGCCGCCGGGGCAGCCTCGTGGCGTACGGGGAGTGCGAGGCATTCGGCACCAAGACCGCGTATTTCGTGTGGCGCGAGGTGTGGCGCCGCCTGCTGGGCCTGGACGACGATGATCCCGAGGGTCGGCAGATCCAGGCCATCGAAGACCTGCTCCGCAGGATCGACCCATCGCTCGTCCCCCGCACGCCGCTGATCGGTCCCGTCGTCGGGCTCGCGATCCCGGACACCGGCCTCACCCGGTCGTTCGACGCCAAGTTTCGCAAGGCGTCGCTCGAGGATCTGCTCTCGACCTGCCTGCGCGCGCGCGCGACCGATCGCCCGTTCGCCGTCGTCCTCGAGGACTGCCATTGGATCGACGAGCTGTCGCGCGACCTGCTCCAGGTCCTGGCGCGGGTCGCCGTGGGGCTGCCGGTGCTGTTCGTGGTCGCCTATCGGCCGGCGGTCGACCCGGGCGGGGGCCTCGGCCTCGAGCGCCTTCCCGGCTTCTCCGAGCTGTCGCTTGACCTCATGCCGCTCGCTGACATCGCGAAGCTCGTCGAGGGCAAGGTCGCCCAGCTCGGCGGTGACGGTCGCGACGTGTCGGAGGCGCTGGTCGAGCTGCTCGCCACGCGCTCCGAAGGCAACCCCTTCTACGTCGAGGAGCTGCTCAGCTACGTCGTCGCGCAGGGGATCGACACCTCTGATCCCACCGCCCTTGCCACCGTCCGGTTGCCGGAGAGCCTCCAGAGCCTCGTCCTGAGCCGCATCGACGCATCTGCCGAGGCACCACGCCAGACGATGAAGGTCGCCAGCGTCATCGGGCGCACCTTCCGGGCACCGATGCTGCCGGGCGCCTACGACGAGCTGGGCACGCTCGAGACCGTGATCGACCACCTCGATTCGCTGCGCACCCTCGATCTCGTCGCGCTTGACCGCGAGGCGGAACAGGCGTGGATGTTCAAGCATGCCGTGACGCGCGACGTCGCCTACGAGAGCCTCCCGTTCGCGTTCAGGGCGATCCTCCACGGCCGCGTTGCCGAGTACATCGAGCGAACCCAGGCCGACGAGATCGCGCGCAACATCGCTCTCCTCGAGCACCACTACTGGCGGAGCGATCGCGAGGCGAAGAAGCGCGAGTACCTGACCCGGGCCGCGGAGCAGGCCCAGGATTCGTACGCAAACGCGTCCGCCGTCGTCTACTTCGAGCGGCTGGTTCCGCTGCTCGAGGGGACCGGCCAGGTCGACGCTCTGCTCAAGCTGTCGAAGGTTCTGCAGCTCAGCGGTGAGGTCACCCGTGCTGAGACGATCCTGCTCGACGCCCGCGAGCAGGCGGCCGCGATGGGTGACGCGCGACGGATCGCACGTTGCGACCACGCGCTGGCGGAGACGGCGCGCCGTCTCGGACGGTTCGACGATGCAGTGTCGCGGCTCGACGGCGCGCTGGAGGGGTTCACCGACGCAGCCGACCGCGCCGGCATCGCCGACGTCTTCCACCTGGGCGGCACGATCGCGAACCAGCGCGGCGACGCGGCCGCAGCTCGGGACAGCTACCTGCGGGGCCTGGAGATCCGCGAGGGGCTGGACGACCAGGCAGGCATTGCGAACCTGGTCACCAACCTCGGGATCGTGGCCACCGGCGGCGGCGATCTCGAGGAGGCGCGTGCGTACCTCGAGCGCGGCGCCTCGATCTACCGCGAGCTCGGCGACCGCCGGGGGAGCTCCATCGCGGCAACCAACCTGGCCTGGTCGAGCATGATCGGCGGTCAGCCCGACGCGGCGCGCGGCTACTCGGAAGAGGCCGTGGCACTCGCCCGCGAGATCGGCGACCGGTTCAACATCGCGGTCGGCCAGAACAATCTCGGCAATGCCCTTCGCCTCCTCGGCGAGATGAGGGCCGCCGGCGAGCAGTATGCCGCCGCCGTGGCCGCCTACCGCGAGCTCGACGACCGCTGGGGGCTGGCGTTCCTGCTCGAGGACGTCGCGCTCCTCGCGGCCGGCTCCGGAGTCGCCCGGGAGGACGCCTTCCGGCTCATCGGCGCGGCCGACACCCTGCGCGCCGACATCGGCGCGCCGCGCGAGGGATCGCTCGAGCAGGACCTCAGGACGCGGCTCGCCCCGGCTCTGGCGGCCCTCGGCGATGACGCTGCCGGGCGCGCGACGGACGAGGGTGGTGCGCTGAGCCTCGACGATGCCATCGGGCTCGCACTCCGCGTCTGCGAACGGGCCGGCGCCTGATCGCGGGACCGGGAGGCTGGGCACGGTGCGAGGATGCACCGGCACGGCGACCGAGTGGGCCAAATGGCCCTGTCACCCGGTACCAATGGATCCCGGAACGCGATACAGTGCACGCAATTGGGGGGTGCGCGAGAGGTGGATGTCGCGACCGTCGGGGGTCGTCGGGCAAACCATCCTCCGTGAACATCGGAGGATGAAACGTGTCCTTGTTCCCTCGGAAGCGCCGAGATCATCGCGACTTGAGCACGTCCTCGGGCTCCAGGACTCCCGTGCGCGAGCGCGCACGAGCCCTGTTTCTGGCTGCTCTCATCGGTTCGCAGTTCATCAGCGTTGCCGCGCCCGTCGCAGTCAGCGCCGGGCAGACGGTTGACCCGAGCCTCGCGGTCGGCCTCTACCACGGCAAGGGCGGCTCGAGCTACCAGGGGTTCAACGGCAACGGATCGGCATACCCGAACCCGCAGAACCTGACCCAGTGGGGTTCCGGGGACTGGCGCCTCTGGGGAGCCGGCGGTGATACCACGGTCACGGGGATCGGACAGGCACACGGACGCTCACTGATCAGCAGCCTCGGGGTCATTCCGCCGACCGGCGGGTCGGCCAACGGGCTGGCGGCGGCAGATGGCACTCGACCGTTCACCTTCCAGTGGACCGACGGAGACAACTCACCGGGCGGCACCGGATATGACGTGCTCGCCGGAGTCAAGCCGGCGAGCGCGGGAGCGGGCTCCGGATTCTCGCTCACGGTTCCGCTCGCCAAGGATGTGGAGCGGGTCAGGCTGTGGGTGTCCGCGTACGAGGGGACCGGCGTCCTGACGGCCACGGTCCCGGGTCTCCCTGCGCAGACCAATTCCGACATGGTCGGCAAGACCAACGATCACGGCGGCGTGTTCGAGATCGACGCCCAGGGATCAGGTGACCTCGCCCTCACGTTCGTGCTGACCTGTCCGCAGAACGGGGGCTGCACCAACGACTCACACGTGACCATGTACGCCGCCGCGTACACGTGGACGGGTGCACCACCGGCGTTCTCGGTTGACGTTGCCAGTGGCCAGCCGGATGCGTTCACGCTGGTCCAGGGCAACACGGACACGGACCAGAACAACGACCCACTGACATCCGCCGTCACGACGACGGTCATCAACGGTCCGGTTGCCTCGGTCGACCTCGTGCCCGCCATCACCACCGACGATGATGGAACCGTCCTGACGTGTGGCTCGTCAGGGATTGATCCCTGCCTGACCGCATCGGTCATGCCGAGCTCGGTCCAGAGCTTCCCGGCCACATCCGCGGTCATGCTCCACGCGGCCACCGATATCCCGGCCGGGATCTACCACGTCACGATCACGGGAATTGAGTCCGGGGGCGGCGCCGACGTCAACACCGCCAACTTCACCGTAACCGTCCTGCCCCTCACCCAGGTGCCGTTCCTGTATCGCGCATTCCCGAACGACACCGGGGGCGTGACGGTCACCGGCGTGATGCACGGCGACCCGAACCAGACCTATCGCGTCCAGCTGTCGTCAGCCACGACGTGCGACGCCACCCGCTTGGCGGGCGGCGTCGTTGCCGCCGGGCCCGTCATCGAGGTGCCGACCGACGAGACCGGTCTCGCCTTCATCGGGCACGCGACCACCTTGCCGCCGGACACGACCTACGTCACGGCGCAGGCCATCTCGTACGAGACGACCGCCCCGGATGGCACGACGTCCTGGACCGACATCACCAGCACCACGGACCGCGGACCGTGCATCGTCGTCAGCGACCCCAACGAGTCCTGGCCATGGGCCAAGCCGATCACGGCCGGGTCGAACGGCCTCGTCGACTTCAGCGACAACCAGTACGTGGACGACTTCGGCCGGTCGCGCTGGTACATGTTCCAGGTCCAGCCCGGCAGCAAGGTCCACGTCACCATCTCGGGGCTCCCCAAGGACTTCGACGTCTACCTGTTCCGCGACATCCTCCAGGCCTACCAGGCCGGCGGCACCCTCCTGCAGCAGACCGCGTCGTACGCGCCGCCGAGCTACGCACCGCCCAGCTACGCCCCGCCCAGCTACGCGCCCAATTCGTATGCCCCGCCGAGCTATGCACCCCCCAGCTATGCCCCGCCGAGCTATGCACCGCCGAGCTATGCCCCGCCGAGCTACGCACCCCCCAGCTATGCCCCGCCCAGCTATGCACCCGCCCAGCTACGCCCCGCCCAGCTATGCCCCGCCGAGCTATGCACCGCCGAGCTACGCGGCCGACTCCTGGGCGCCGCCGAGCTACGCACCCCCCAGCTATGCGCCACCGAGCTACGCCTCGACGAGCTACGCAAGCGCGCAGACGTCCAGCCTGATCGGCTGGAACGTTGACGGCGGCACGCTGTCGGCCACGATCGATGCGAACACCTGGACGAACACGGGCAACTTCTACGTCCGTGTCAACGGCAAGTCCGGCCTGTACGACATCACGAGCTCGTTCCACATCGCGATCACGACCGACGCGAGCGTCTGCAACGATGTCGCTCCCCTCCCCGACTCGACGCCCGCTCGGCCGAGCCTCAACCCTTCGTCGACCGCCGAATCGCTGATCCTGTGGGACAGCAGCCGGATCGAATACGGCAACACCGACAAAGCGACGTTCAGCCAGAAGCTCGACACGCTCGCGAACCGCCCCGACGTGAATGGCACGGTCGTGGACCTGGCCGGGGACACGCGAGTCCAGACGCTCAACGGGCAAGCGGATACCCATGCCTCGTGCGTCTACGCGAAGAACCTCGTCGCGGACGAGATCAAGGACATCGTCGGCAAGTACCGCGAGAACAACTCCGCCCTGAAGTACGTGGTGCTCGTCGGCGGGGACGGGTCGATCCCGTTCTTCCGCTACCCGGATCCCGCATATCTCGGGCCTGAATCCGACTACGTGCCCCCCGTAAAGAGCGGCAGCGCCTCTGAAGCCTCGCTCGGCTTCAACTACGTCCTCGGTCAGGACGAGTACGGATCGACGACGGTCCTCAGCGTGGGTTCGGCGCGCATCCCGATCCCAGATCTCGCGGTCGGCCGGCTCGTGGAAACAGCCGCCGATGCGACGGCCATGATCGATGCCTACTCGCCGGCGACGGCGGGCGCTGCGCTCAAGACCCTGACGCCGACGTCCGCGCTCGAAACCGGGTATGACTTCCTGGCAGACACCGCGCACGCGGTCTCCGACGAGCTGAAGGCCGGCATGGGAGTCGACCCGGCGAACGCGTCGAGTCCCACGAACCAGGAGCTGATCTCCGAGTACGGCGCGCCCCAGACTCCATGTCTGGCCGGCGCAACCCCCGGCAGCACGTGCAGCTGGACCGCGGACCAGCTCCGCACGGCGCTCCTTGGCCAGCGCCACGACCTGATCTTCCTGGGTGGCCACTTCTCCGCCAACGAGGCGCTCGCCGCGGACTTCACCACCCGCGTGAACGTCTCGGAGCTCGCCGCCTCGACGGTCGACCTCAAGAACAGCATCGTCTTCAGCAACGGCTGCCATTCCGGCTACAACATCGTCAACGGTGACGCCATCACGGGCGTGACCGAGCCGCTCGACTGGGCAGAGGCGTTCGCGCAGAAGGGAGCGACGCTGATCGCCGGCACCGGCTACCAGTACGGCGACACCGACTTCCTCGCATACAGCGAGCGGATCTACGCCGAGTTCGCGCACCAGCTGCGCGTCGGGACCGGCCCCGTGGCCGTCGGCGATGCGCTCGTCGCTTCCAAGATCTTCTACATGAGCACGACCCAGTCGCTGTCCGGTCTCCACGAGAAGGCGATCCTGGAGTCGGCGCTGTTCGGGCTGCCGATGTTCAAGGTGGACATGCCGGCGGGCCGGGGCGAGACGACGGGGTCGGGTGCCCAGCCGCTCACGTTCAACACCGGCGATGCGACTGGCGGCGGTCTCACCTGGACCGGGCTCCAAACCGGGGCGAACAACATCGCGCCGTTGACCACCGAACAGCACAACAAGCCACTCACCGTCCTCAACTCGGACGGCACGTCTGCGGGCAACATCGTGACGACGTGGTTCTCCGGTCCCGACGGCGAGAGCATCAACCCCGGCGATCCGGTCCTCCCGCTCGATGTCCGCAACGTCACCCAGTCGTCCAAGGTCCTCCGGGGCGTCGCCTTCCTCGGCGGCACGTACACCGACAAGATCTCGGTTGTCGATGTGCACGGTGCCGGAACCGTCCCCGTCGTGCCGTTGACGGCCACGGCGGGCACGGAGCTCGGTGGAACGCACCTCGGGTTCGGTTCTCCCACGTTCTATCCGGAGCGTCCGTGGAGCGTGAACTACTTCGATGAGCTCGCCGGATCAGGCGGCGTCACGAACCTGCTCCTGACACCTGCACAGCACCGTGCCATCTCCGCCGGGGGCGACAGCGCCCTGTTGCGGCTCTACCAGAGCCTCGATGTGCGCATGTACTACCTGGATTCGAGCGTCGCCCCGGATGCGTCCGTCGCAACCGCGCTCGCGCCCAGCATCTCCGACGTGTCCGGCACATTCGTGAGCGACGGGAAGGTGTCGTTCAAGGTCAAGGTGATCGGCGATCCGTTCGCGGGCACGCTTCACGCATGGATCACCTACACGCTCGGACCTGACGCAAGCGGCCAAGGCACGTGGCAGTCGATCCCCCTGACCGCACCAACCGACGGCTCCAACCTGTGGACCGCAACCGCGGCCTCCGTCCCCGGCGTCACCGCGACGAACCTTGCCAACCTCCGGTTCATGGCCCAGGCGGTGAGCACGGGTGGCGCGGTCTCGCTGGACACCAACTTCGGCCAGTACTACGGCGCCGGGGAGGCCCCGCCGCCAAGCTCGATGAGCCTGACTCTTGCTGCCGCGAGTGGTGCCTACGGCACCTCGGTGCACGCGACCGCCACGCTGTCCCCCGCCGACGTCGGCAAGACGATCATCTTCAAGCTCGGGACCTCGACCAGGACGGCGGATACGGTCAGCGGCGTTGCGCAAGCTGATCTCCCGCTCCTTGCGTCGCCGGGCGATTACACGGCCACCGCGACCTTCATCGGTGACGACACGCTCGGCTCCAGCCTGGCCGTTCAGCCGTTCACGATCGCCAAGGTCCCGACCAGGACGACCATCGCCCACGACACTGCGTACCCGCTCCAGGCGGGCGCCGAGAGCGGTGTCACCGCGGTCGTCAAGGACACCAACAACAACCCGCTCGCCTTCCGCACGATGTTCTTCGTCGTCGACGAGGTCAGCGGGCCGAGCGGGTACACGGTGGCGCGCCTTACCGACGCCACCGGCACGGCACACCTGGGGCCGATCCCGACGCCGTTCGCCGGCGGCAAGGCCTACGTGATCTACGCGTACTACGCCTCGCAGTTCACGTCGGTCCCTGACGCGAGCGCCGTCGACGCCAGGGACCTGATCTACGACGGCAGCAGCGCTCAGCTGCCGATCGACCCGGCCGGCATCGTCATCGCCAAAGGCACGCAGATCATCACGTTCGACCCGACAACGTCCAAGACGTTCGGGGATTCCCCGTTCGACGTGACCGCGACAGCATCCTCCGGGCTCGCCGTGACCTTCGCAACGCTGACACCGGGAACCTGCTCCCTCAGCGGGTCGACCGTCACGATCGTGGCTGCCGGCGACTGCACCATCAGGGCGTCCCAGGACGGCGATGGCACGTGGAACCCCGCGCCGAACGTCGACCAGACGATCCCGACCGCCAAGGCACTCGCATCGCTCGTTCTCACTGATCTCCAGCAGACCTACGACGGCAACGGGAAGCAGGCGGGCGCGACGACGACGCCCGGCGGCCTCGCCGTTGCGTTCACCTACGACGGCTCCCCCACCCTGCCGGTCGACGCCGGCACGTACTCCGTCGTTGCCACCGTGACCGACGCCAACTACCAGGGCTCGGCTACGGGCACGCTCACGATCGACAAGGCGTCGTTGACCATCACGGCCGATGCTCGTACCAAGACGTACGGGGACACGGTCACGTTCGCCGGCAGCGAGTTCACGGCCACCGGCCTCGTCGGCGATGACACCGTGTCCAGCGTCACCCTGACCAGCGCCGGCGCAGGCGCCTCTGCCTCGGTGGCGGGCAGTGCCTACGCGATCGTCCCGAGCGCCGCGATCGGCACGGGCCTCGACAACTACACGATCAGCTATGTCAACGGCGCCATGACCGTGAACAGGGCAGCCCTGTCCATCACTGCGTCGAGCCCCTCGATGACCTATCGCGGGACCGTGCCCACCATCACCGCGAGCTATGCCGGATTCGTCAACGGAGAGAGCTCAACATCGTTGACGACACTTCCGACATGCTCCACGACGGCGACCAGCAGCTCCCCCGCCGGACCGTATCCGACCTCTTGCTCCGGAGCCGCGGCCGCCAACTACGCAATCAGCTACGTCCCAGGCACGCTCACGATCAACACGGCGTCGACGTCGCTGTCGCTGGCCATCCTCCCGCAGGCCACGAACGGCAACCCGCAGTTCAGCGACACGGTCACGCTGCAGGCGACCGTGACCCCGGCGACCGGCGGGACCGTCAGCTTCCAGTTCGCGAACGGGTATCCTGCCGTGCCGGTGACCGCGACGGTGGGTGCCAGTGGTGTCGGGCAGGTGCCACTCAGACTTGACGACACGGTGCTGCCGCTGGGCGCGGACAGCTATGTGCTGAACGCCTGGTTCGTGCCCACGAACACGAACTATGCATCCACAACGACGTCCAGCAGCTTTGCGATCCAGCGGGAGGGCCAGCAGGCCGGCGGCCAGCCGGACGGCACGAGCCGCATTGACTACACCGGCACCTGGTTCGTCACGTCCGGGCACACCCCCACGCTCACAGCCGCCGTGATCCAGGATGCCGAGAAGGTGAACTTCAGCGCTTCGCCGGTGACGGTCACGTTCAAGGTGTACTCGGCCGCCTGTCCGTCACTGCCCTGCGCCTGGGGCAATCCCGTGCTCACGGCAACCGGCGTGTCGGTCGACAGTGCCGGCACGGCGTCCGTCACCCCGACGACGCCCCTGCCGGAGGGCGCGTACCTCGTCGTTGTCACCGCAGACGCCAACCCGTTCATCCTGCCGACGGCCGCGACATCGACGTTCGTCGTGTCGTCGACCGGCAACACCCTCATCAGCGGCGGCGGCTACGTGACCGCCGACTCCACGTCGAACTCTGCCACCAACCATGGCTACTTCGCGTTCAACAGCACGAAATCCAGTGGGACCGTGTCAGGCAGCGTCGCGTACATCTACCGGATGCGGATGTATGTCACCGACGCCGGGGCCCACAAGGCCGGCGACCTGTGCACGGCGCTCGGGCCGATCGCAGGCACCGGCTGCCGCGACGTCGATGTGATCATCCGGTCCGCCTCCCTCTCGACGATCAACGGCGGCCAGAAGGGCTACCTCACCGGAACGGTGATCGCCGAATACCTCGATGCAGCGAACCCCACCATCCGGTACGCGTTCCCCTACCTCGGCGGTGACTTCCGCCTCGACGTGGTCGACAACTCGCAGTCGGGCACGACCAGTGAGTTCGGGTTCACTGCCTACCAGGGCAACAAGCCGTTCCACCAGGCGTACATCCCGGCCACGAAGGCGATCCGCCAGGGCGGCATCAAGTCGGTGACCAACACCGTCCTCATCGGCGACGGATATATCTCGTCACACCCGTGATCTGACCGGCTGCTCACCGAGCCGAACGACCCCTGCCGGCCCCCGGCAGGGGTTCTCGATTCTCGTGCGCTCCCCGCTCCTCAGCTGAGGTGCTTGAGCAACGCCTCTGCGTGGCCCCGCAGATGCCGGCGCATCGCCTCGGCCGCGGCCTCGCCGTCACGCCGGACGATCGCCTCGTAGACCGCGAGATGCGTCGACCCGGGCTCCTGCTCCGTGTCGACCTGAGACGCGAGCCGGCTTGCGAGGTCGATCCGGCTCGCCGTCCCCTCGAACACCTGGGCAAGGTAGTGGTTCTGCGCCGCGAGCACGATCACGTGGTGGAAGTCAGCCAGACGCGAGTAGTGGCCATCATCCGCAGGCCGCAGAGACGGGTCGATCGCCGCAGCGCGCATCCGCTCCAGGTCCTCATCCGTGCGCCGTTCGGCTGCGAGGCGGGCGCACGCGGTCTCGACGGCCTCCCGGAGCTCGAAGCTCTCGCGGACGTCGCGAGCCGAGAGGCGGGCGACAAAGGTCCCGCGCTTGGGAAAGACCTCGACCAGGCCTTCCTGGGCCAGCGCCTGCAGCGCCTCGCGGATCGGCGTGCGTGAGGTCCGGAGCGCCTCTGCCCGTTCGGCCTCAGAGATGGCCGAGCCCGGCAGCAGGTCACCGGCGAGGATGTCCGCCTTGATCGCCTCATATGCGGCGTCACGGAGAGTGCGGGCCCTGCCCCCGCCGCTGCCAAGCCCATCCGTCCCCGTCGACACCACGTCCCTGCCCTCGCCCATGCGCCGCGCCGGTGCGCTCTCGTCCCTCGTCGTCAGACGGGAGCGTGATCTTCGTCCGTGGCCCGCGCCGTTGGAACACAGTATGGCTTGCCCGACGTCGCGTCGATGTTGACATCGGCATGAACGCCGAACACCTCGAGGAGCAGCTCCTCCGTCAGCACTTCGGCGGGCGGACCCTGACGCCAGATCTGCCCCTGGCTGACGGCCACCATATGGTCGCTGTACCGGGCCGCCTGGTTGAGCTCATGGAGAACCATCACGACGGTCATGCCCTGCTTCGCATTGAGGTCCCCGAGGAGCTCGAGGACCTCGAGCTGATGGCCCAGGTCCAGGAATGTGGTCGGTTCGTCCAGCAGCAGGATTGGCGTCTGCTGGGCCAGCGCCATCGCGATCCAGGCTCGTTGCCGCTCACCACCCGACAGCGCGTCAAGGGGTCGGTCCGCAAATGCCTCCAGGTTCGTTTCGTGGAGCGCCCACTTCACCGCTTCGGCGTCGGCATTCGATCCCGCGCCCAGGAACCCCTGGTGTGGGTAGCGGCCGTTCCATACGAGGCGTTCCACCGTCAGGCCCTCCGGTGACGATGGGCCCTGGGGCAGGACCGCGAGCCGCCGCGCGACCTCCTTGGTGGGCATCCGCGCGATCGCCTTCCCGTCCAGCAGCACGACCCCGGACTTCGGGCGGAGCAACCGGGCCGTCGCGCGGACGATCGTCGACTTGCCGGACCCGTTGGGGCCCACGACCGCGGTGACCTGCCCGATCGGAAACGTCAGGTCGAGGTCGCTGACGACGATCCGGCGGTCATAGCCGAGGGTCAGGTGCTCCGCACGTAGCTCGGTCGGCGGCGTGACGGTGGGCGCAAGGCTCATGGGGCTTCCTCTCTCAGACCGAGATCCGCGTCTTGCGACGCATGATGAGGTAGATGAAGTAGGGCGCACCGATCAGGGCGGTCAGGAGGCCGGCCGGGAGCTCGCGCGACTGGATGATCGTCCGGGCGATGTCGTCGGCGACGAGCAGCAGCAGCGCACCGGCCAGGGCCGACAGCGGTAGCACCAATCGGTGGTTGGCGCCAATCAGCAGCCGGATCAGGTGCGGAATCACCAGCCCGATGAAGGCGACAGTGCCGGCAACGGAGACCGCGCTCGCCGCAAGGGCGATTGCGATGGCGACGAGCGCGATCCGGGCGACCTCCACGCGCATCCCGAGGCCGGCGGCGACCCCATCACCCAGGAGGAGGACGTTGATCTTGTGGGCGACCAGCAGCGCAGAGCCGAGGCCGACCACCGACCACGGCAGGATGATGAAAAGGTCCTCCCAACCGCGGCCGTACAGGGAGCCGGCAAGCCACGTCAATGCGACCTGCGTCTGCGCGTTTTCAACGTTCAGCGTCACGATCGCCGTCACGGCGGCCTGGAAGATCGCGGTCACGGCGATTCCGGTGAGCGCCAGACGCTCGGGTGCGACGCCGTTCTTCCACGCGAGCAGGTACACGATCGTGCCGCTCGTGGTGCCACCTACGAGGGCCGCGATCGGCAGCACAAAGCGTGGAACGTCGACGAACACCAGCACGATCAGGACGGCAACGAAGCCCGCGCCCGCCGTCACGCCGACCAGGTCGGGCGACGCGAGGGCGTTGCGTGTGACGCCCTGCAGGATGGCCCCGGACACCGCAAGCTGCCCACCGACGAGCATCGCCAGGATGATCCGGGGCAGGCGCAGGTCGAACACGATCTTGCCCTGCAGGGTGTCCGGCCCGGAGAACAGGGCGCTGATCACGTCGACCGGCGAGATCGTCACCTGGCCGATGCCCAGGCTCGCGATCCCGACGCCCACCACGACCAGGACGAGGCCGGCCACGGCCCACGGTGCCACGCTGCGCGGGCGAACGGTCGCGGCAGTCATACGTTCCGCCTCGCGAGAAACAGGAAGAAGGGACCACCAAGCAGCGCGATGAGAATCCCCACCGGGATCTCGAGGGGGCGTTGCACATAGCGGGCTGCAAGATCCGCCCACACCACGAGTGCGGCCCCGAACACGGCGGCCAGCGGAATGACGCGGCGATGGTCGACACCGATCAGGAACCGTGCCACATGCGGACTGACCAGGCCGACGAAGCCGATCGGACCGGCGACGGCGACTGCCGACGCGGCCAGGACGATCGCGATGATCATGAGCACGGCCCGCGTTCGCCCGGTCGACAGCCCGAGCCCGCGGGCGACGTCCTCACCGAGCATCAGGATGTTGAGCTGGCGCGAGTACAGGGCGGCCAGCGCCGCCCCGACCAGAAACCATGGAAGGATGACCTCGACGTGCTGCCAGGACCGGCCAGCGACGCCGCCGGCGAGCCAGAAGTAGACCTGTCCCACGACCGAGTTGTTGAGGATCAGCAGACCCGTCGTCAACGACAGCAGCAGCGACGCCGTGGCGAACCCGGCGAGTGCGAGCCGGATGGGCGTTACCACGCTCCGGGTCGCGAGGCTGAACACGACGGCGCCACCGACCGCACCGCCCCCGAACGCGATGAATGGCGTCAGCCACAGCGGCCGGCCCGGTTCGATGACCAGGCTCGCGACGACGGCCAGGCCAGCTCCCGCCGAGACGCCCGTGAGTGATGGGGAGGCGAGCGGGTTACGGGTGAGCGCCTGCATGACCGTCCCCGCGATCGCCAGGCTGGCCCCGACGAAGGCGGCGACGAGCGCCCGCGGGAACCGCAGCTCCCAGATGATGATCCGGTTCTGGCTGCCGTCATTCACGGTCAGCGCGCGGATGACCTGGTCGAGCGACATGTCCACGATCCCGAAGCGGGTGTCGAGGAGAATGCCGATCACGAGCAGCACCACGCAGATGGTGATCAGGACGCCGAACCGCCCGAGCTCGAGTGCGGCGGCCGTGCCAGGCCGCCGCACCGGTGCTCCCGGATGTCCGGCTCGTGTTACCGAGCTCATCGCCGTGTCTGGCGATCCTTCCCGCGGCTAGTTGGGGAAGATTTCAGGGTAGAGGGCGCTGCGCGCTTGCTCGATGACGAGCTTTGCCGCCATTGGCCCGCGATCACGGCTCCACAGGTTTCGATCAAACAGGTAGACACGGTCGTTCTTGACGGCGTTGATCGATGCCCAGGCCGGGTTGCCGGCCAGGGAGTCGATGAAGTCCTTCGTGCCGAGCACGAACAGCGTGTCCGGGTTGACCGCGACCAGCTTCTCGAGGCCCAGCTGGACGAGGCCGAGGCTGGACGCTCGATCGCCGTTCGTCCCTTCCAGGTCCGTGGCCGATAGCTCCGACTGCTTGAGCGCGTAGTTCGGGCCAAGCGAGACGATCAGGGTGCCGATGAACGAGTTGTCCAGCCACATCCCGAGAATGCCCGGCTCGACGCCCGGGTAGACGATTGCCGTCGAGACCGAGGGTTGGGCCCCGATCTTGGCCTGGGTGTCGGCAAGCTCCGCCTCGTAGGCGTCGGTGAAGCTCTTGGCGATATCGGACTTGCCCGTGATCTCGCCGATGACGCCCAGCTGGTCGAAGGCCTCCTTGACCGAGTTGGCGCGGATCTTGAGGATCGGCACGCCGAGGCCCTCGAGGGCGCTGTTGTCGTTGGAGTTATCCGAGATGATCAGGTCCGGATTGAGCGCTACGACCTCCTCGAGGCTCGGGGGTTCGCCCAGCTCCTTGGCGGTGGTCCAGCTCACACCGAGATACGGAGCGAGGCCGCCACGGCTCGAGAACCCGACTGGCTCGACGCCGAGCACCGCGAGCTCGTCGACTGGCTGGAAGCCCCAGGCGTAGATCCGCTGGGGTGCCGCGTCGATGGTGACCGAACCGGAGCCGGCGTCGACCGTCATGGGGAAGGTCGGGGCGGGCGGGGTCGTCGGCGCTGCGCTCTCGGGCGCGGTCGTGGGTGCGGGGGTTGCCGGCACCGGGGTCGAGGTCGGGCTCGCCGAGCTCGAGCATGCTGCGACAAGCATCGCGGCGGCCGCCGCGAGCGTTAGGCCCCTTGCTGCTCGTCCTCGTTGATGCCTCGGTTCAGTCACGTGCATGGGTCCGCTCCTCCTGCGTGCTCTGCGCGGGTGACGCTGGTCTGCCGCTGGCCATCATGTGTGTGCCCCGTTGCCGCTAGGCCATGGCGACCCCGGTCGGCTGGTTCAGCACCTGCCCGGATTCGATGTCGATCTCCGTGAACTCGTTCCCGCACGGAGGACCAGCGGCCACCGACATCACGCCAGCGGTGAGATCCGTGATCACGGTCGCCACGGTCATCCACCGCTCATGCCGGGGAGCGTCGGGGTCGGGGTGGCTGCACAGACCCCGACCGTCGCCCATGTGATCGCGGAGGATGGCCGCCAGATCGGACTGGCCGATACCGCCCGATGCCCGGGCCTGCTCCATCAGCCACGTGCCGCGTCCGTAGCGGACGATGGAGTCGGCGCTCGGGGCATACGTGGGCGCGAGCTCCGGCGGGATCTCCACGAGGAAGTGGTTGGTGTGGAACAGCCAGCCGTCCTTCGGGTACATCCAGCGCGTCGTCGCGGGCATGCGTCTCGATGTCGACCACAAACCCATCCCGATGGCTGATCAACAGGTTGGTCGAACCGGGCCGCGTCCCGGCGGTCGCCATCTCGACCGCGTCGGTGATGTTCCCGGACCGCAGGATGCGCCGCCGCATGAAGGTGGACGGCAGCGCCGAAGGGTCGCGCAGGCGGGACGAGAGTCCATTGGCATGAAGCGCAATCCCGGCGCTGTTGGCCCCATGGCGTCCGACCTGTCCGGCTTCAGCGATCATGAGCTGGCGCGGGCCATCGGTCGGGCGCAGGTGGACCAGCACGATCGTGTCGGCGATCTCCTCGAGGTAGTCCCAGTTCTGGCCCGTCAGCAGGTGGCCGTCGCGGCTCGCCTCCGGCATGACCGCGAAGCTCGTGCAGCCGTCGTTGGCGGCCTTCGCCTCGCGCTGGATCGCGGGTGGGACCACGAACATGCCGCGCGTGTTGAGGGCCAGGATCTCGCCGACGCTGAAGCCACTCCCCTCCGCGATGCCTTCGATCTCCGCAACGATCTCCGGATCTCGGGAGCGCCAGATCGACAGGCGCTGCGAGACGCCGTCGATGATCTGGCCGAAGGTCGCGCCGAGCGACGGAGCGACGGCGTCCGCGTAGAAGGAGAGCGAACGGCCGATCCGATCCTGGGCCTGGACCCCGTACGAGACCCCGCGGGTGAAGGCATCGCCTTCGATGACGATCAGCGGAAACGGCGTGTTCGGTTCAGTCATTCGCGGACTCTAACATATCAGTCGTCGACTGCAAGGGTGGAAGTTGTCGACACTTCGAGAGGCGCCGGGCATCCTCGCGCCGCCAGTCGGCCAGCCACGGCCGCACAGGTCAGCGGCGAGCGACTGCGTCGATCGGGAAGGCGCTCGATACCATCGCCGGGGCGACCACTGCGTCGATGAACGGGGCCTCGCCCTGCTCGCGCTGCGACCCGACCGCCTCGATCGACCGGAACAGCTCCACCAGCCCGATCGTGAACCGGAACTGGGGCACGGGTCCGATCACGCGCCCGCCCCGGACAAGGCGCGTCCCGTCGCGCGTGGTCCCCGTGACCAGCCCCTGGCGCGGCTGGACGACACGGACGTAGTCGACTCGCTCGATCACCAGGCCGTCGTCGACGCGTTGCCGGAGGGCGTTCACGTCCTGATCACCGGCGGCAACGATCAGGTGCGACGGGCTGGGGCCGGATCCGAAACGCCACCCCGGCGGCGCGGTGTGGCCGGTCGGATCGGTCCCCGCCAGCATCGCGGTGCGAACATCATGGACGACACCCGCCGGGTGGCCGGCCTCGATCAGCGCGACCCGCCGCTTTGGCCAGCCCGCGCAGTCGAATGCGGCGGGAAGGCCGGCCGGGTCGCGCGCGTCATCCTTGAACGACACCAGCCTCGAGAGCATCGGGGCAAGCTCCGTGCCGGCGGACGGTTGACGGGGAGGCGAGGTCGTCATCCCGAAGGGCCCAACGGTGCCACCGGGCCCAACGGCGCCCAGACCGATGTATGCGAGCGTCGCGGCAAAGGTGGCCACCGCCTGGGGCCCGAGGAGCACTCGGGCGGGTCCGCCCGGAAGCTCCAGCGGCGAACGGCCGGGCACGCCGGCGGCCGCTGCAGCGCCCGCTTCGAGCGGGTCGATCCGGTCCCAGCAGGTATCGATCCGGCGAACGAGAGTCGAGCCATGCTCGCCCGACGCGATGACCTGGAGCGCGGCCCGCGTCCGCTGCTCGGCTGCTTCGAGACCGGATGTGTTGGCCACGACCGTATCCACGATGCGTGTCCCGATCGAGCCCCCGAGGCTGATCTCGTCCGGGACCGTGCCGGCCAGGATCCCGAACGCATGTGCTCGCTGCGCCGGCGTCACCGCGACCGTCGCGTCGCACGCGGCGGCCGGTCCATCCGGCTGCGACCAGGGTCCGGGCATCGGCGCAGGATCTCCGGCCGGCAGCAGGTCCAGGGCGGCGGCGAGCCGATCGATCGTCGTCCGGACCCTGTCCGTGTCTGCGGTCTCGACCAGTGCCCATCCCTCCCGATCGCCGCGGACGAGCCGGAGCCGGACAAGCGCCCGCTCCTCGTCGTGCTGGTAGGTGACCTGTCGATTGCCGAAGCGCAGCAGGCTCACCCGTTCCCGGAGCAGCTCGACGTGTGCGGCGTCGGCGCGCGTCCGGGCATGGCGGAGGTGCGCGTCCACCAGGTCCGGGTCGGGAGCATGCCGACCGCCGTCAGCGCGTCCGTTGCCGGTCCCGCCCCTGCCACCGGTGGCCGCCCCGGTATCGCTCATCGGACGCCGACCCGGGCGTTCCGGAACCGTGCCGGAACCGCGCCGTGACCGATGTGGGCGACCTGGAGCGGTTCGCCTTTGTTGCACGACGGAAGGCCCCACTGATGGAAGCTGGCATGGTCGCCGACGGCGTCGCATCCGGCCCAGAACTCGAGACTGTCGCCCTCGTATGTCGGGTCCTTGAGCATCCGTCCCAGGCGCCCGTCGCGGATCTCCCAGGCGATCTCCGCACCGAACCGGAACGACCGACGGCGATCGTCGATGCTCAGGCTCCGGTTCATGTCGATCAGGATGCCACTGCGGGTCGTCCCGATCATCTCGTCGAGCGGGGTCTCCCCCGGCTCGATCGAGACATTCGTCATCCGGACCAGCGGGATCCGTCGCCAACCATCGGCGCGCGCGGCACCTGAGGACGGCTCGTCGATCGAGGCCGCCGAGCCGCGCGAGGAGAGGAACCCGACCACCAGGCCCGCCTCGATGATCGGCGTCCGGGTCGCGGCGACACCCTCGTCGTCCCAGGCAAAGGATCCGAGCGCGCCGGGACGCGTCGCGTCCGCGACGATGGTGACCAGCTCCGACCCGAAGCGCTGCCGCCCGCGCTCCCCGGGCAGCATGTACGTGCCGCCGGCCGTGCTGTCCTCCGCCCCGAGCGTCCGATCGAGCTCTGCCGGGTGTCCGGCGGTCTCGTGGACCAGCTGCGCCATCTGGCTCGCCCCGACGATCAGCGTGGTGGTCTGCGCCGGGCACCGCTCGGCCGACAGCAGGGCCGCCGCCTCCTCGCCGACACGGGCTCCCTCGTCGACCAGGCGCAGCGAGCGGACGTGCTCCCAGCCGGCGTTGGCAAAGTCGCCGCGCTCACCGATGATCGCGCGCGGCACGCTCTGCGGATACGACCGGCGCTGGACATCGGTCTCGCTCCTCGCCGTGGCCAGGAGACCCGCCCCCGTCTCCGTGATCACCTGCTCGATCCGGCTGCCCTCGGTGCTCGCGAACAGCTTCTCGTCCCGATACGCATCCGCGGATGCCTGGGCCGAGACAACCTCGGGGCCGGCCGCACGCATCACGCGTGCGCTCTCGAGGAGCAGGTCGATGCGCTCCCCCAGCGGCACCTCGAACGGGTCCTCGGCACACGGCGACGACCAGGCTCCCTCCACCACGGGTGCCGGGGCGAGGCGGGATCGCGGTCCTGATACTCGCCGGCCTGGCCGACCGCGGTCCTCACCAGCCCCGCCAGGCCGTCGCGATCCGTCCGGGTGGACGCCGCGAACCCCCACTGACCCTCGAGCAGGACCCGGAGACCGATCCCCTCGGTCTCCTCGAGGACGAGCTGCGCCACGCGTTCGTTCTCGATGTGGACGCCTTCGTGGCGCCGCCGGACGACACGCACGTCCGCGTATTCGACGCTCGACGGCAGCAGGCCCAGGAGACGCTCGGCGATGGTCCGCACAGGCGGCGGTCAGTCCGCCGGCTCGCCGGCCAGGTCCGCGTGCACTGCGCCTGGTGCCGCGTGGACCTTTGCCGCCCTCCCGGCACGGACGATCGACCCGAGCAGGAACACCGACACCGCGGCGAACAGCACGACGCCGAGAGCATCGAGCGGTACCAGCGTGTCATTGGCGGCCAGCCACCCGGTGAGCACGAGCGCGAGCACCGCGCCGACGGCGACGAACCCGTCATCGATGACCAGGCCGACGACCTGGTCGACAGTGCCTCGCAGGATTCCGGAGATCGAGATGTTCATCAGACGGCCCTCGACACGACCCGGCCACCGGGCACCATGATGTT
Source organism: uncultured Chloroflexia bacterium (assembly GCA_963734895.1). Classification (GTDB taxonomy): domain Bacteria; phylum Chloroflexota; class Limnocylindria; order Limnocylindrales; family CSP1-4; genus CAIXZV01. The sequence goes on from CAVTIN010000010.1 coordinate 46,927, forward strand.
GAGCATCCGGACGCCCGCAAGCGAGACCAGGACGAACGCGACGAAGATTACCGGCAGCGCCAGCGCGTCGCCCGGCCACTCGACACCCATTCCCTCCGCAGCCCAGAACACGCCGAACGAGCACAGCATCGCACCGACGACGTACTTGAGGGTGTTCTCCGGCACACGGCTGAGAGGCTGACGGACGGTCGCACCGATGATCGTCACGAGGACGAAGGCTGCAACCGCCCCGAGCGTCGAGGCGAGCATGGCGTCCGTCCCCGATGCGCCCAGCGCGATCACGAGGAACGCGACCTCCAGACCCTCGAGGAGCATCGCCTTGTAGCTTGCGACAAAGCCGATCCAGTCGAAGCGGTCGGGCGTCAGGCCCTGGGCGCGGAGCTCTGCGACCTCGCGCTGGTAGATGGCCTCCTCGTCGTGGAGCGGCACGATGCCGGCGTATCGGAGGATCGCCTTGCGGATCCACTTGAGCCCGAACAGCAGGAGCAGCGACCCGACGAAGATCTGGAAGGCGTGCTCCGGGATCACGTTGATCAGCGTCACGCCGAACACCCCGACCAGCGCGCCGAGCGTCAGCAAGGCCGCGCCGGCACCGTACAGCGGGGCCCGCCAGCCGCGCGTCACACCGATCGCGAGAACGATCGTGTACGCCTCGACGAACTCCACGACCGATCCGATGAAGGCGGGGACCGCTGCGATGACAAATGTCAGCATATGTAACACCTGCTACGTTGAAGTAGCTGAACTCTACGGGTGCCGCAGGGTCGTTGTCAAACCGGCGTTGGGCAGGAGACGGTCGCCCGCGGTGGCGTACAATTCGGCGGTCATGACCAGATCTCCCAGCCGCACCGTCGCCACCCCGGTCGTCGCGAGGACGCCTGCCGATGCCGCTTGGACGCTCGTCGTCTACCGCGTCCCCACCGATTCGTCGCGGGCTCGCGTGGCGATCTGGCGGGATCTGAAACGCCTCGGCGGCCTCTACCTTCAGCAATGCGTGTGCATCGTCCCGCAGACCACCGAGACGGCGAAGAGCATGACCGCGATCCGGGAACGGATCGAGGAGCTTGGCGGCACGTCCAACCTGTTCGACGTCGCGATGGATGGTGCGCAGCGCGACCAGCTCATCGCCGACTTCCGCGGTCTGGCCGAGCGCGACTACGCCGAGATCGTCGAGGAGTGCGAGACAAAGTTCGTCAAGGAGATCGAATTCGAGCGGTTCCGTGGCAACTTCACCTTCGAGGAGGTGGAGGAGATTCGCCACGACCTCGAGAAGATCCGCCGCTGGTTCCGTCGGGTGAGCGCGCGTGACTGGTTCGGTGCCCCCGGCCGCGCGGAGGCGGAGACCTGGATCGAGCGGTGCGCCGCCCTCCTTGACGGGTTCGAGGAGGAGGTCTTCACGCACACGTCGGGTGATGACGCCCCCCGGGCCGAGGCCGCGCGGGCGGAGGGGGCCATCGACCCCGTCCGCCCAGGCTCAGCGAAGTCCCAGGGCTAGCTCCAGAAACGCGAGGACGTCTGCGCGCTCGTCGATCATCTTGCTCACCGGCTTGCCCGCCCCGTGTCCAGCGTCGGTGTCGATCCTGATGATGATCGGAGCATCGCCCGACTGGGCCGCCTGGAGCGCGGCGGCGAACTTGAAGGAGTGGCCCGGAACGACGCGATCGTCGTGGTCGCCGGTGGCCACGAGCGTTGCCGGATACGACATGCCGGCCCGGATGTTGTGGAGCGGCGAGTATGCGAGCAGGGTTCGGAACTGGTCCGGGTCGTCGGGCGAGCCGTAGTCGCTGGTCCAGCCCCAGCCGATCGTGAACCGGTGGAAGCGCAGCATGTCCATCACGCCCACCTCGGGAACGGCGGCCCCGAACAGCTCGGGGTGCTGCGTGAGCGTGGCGCCGACCAGAAGGCCCCCGTTGGAGCCCCCGCTGATGCCGATCCGCTCACGGCGTGTCCAGCCGGAGGCCGCCAGCCAGCGCAGGCACGCCGCGAAGTCATCGAACACGTTCTGCTTGTTGTCCAGCCGTCCCGCGTCGTGCCACGCCTTGCCGTATTCGCTGCCACCACGGAGGGACGCGACCGCCAGCAGGCCTCCACGCTCCATCCAGGCGAGCCACGCGGCCTTGTAGGTCGGCCCGATCGCGATCTGGAAGCCGCCGTATGCGTAGAGGAGCGTGGGCACGTCGCCGTCGGGGGCGACGTCCCGGCGATGGGACAGGAACAGCGGGACCTGTGTCCCGTCCTGTGACGTCACGAACACCTGCTCGGTCACGAAGTCGTCGGGATCCCAGGCGAGCGACGGCCGTCCCACCTCGCGCACGGTCCCGTCGGCCATGCTCACGGCGAGGACCGCTGCCGGCGCCGTGAAGGTCATGAACGCCAGGTACAGGTCGTCGTCGGACCGGCGGCCCGTCATGTCACCGATCGTGCCGATCGCGGGCAGGCGAACGTCCGCGACCGGGGTCCCGTCGAGCTCGAAGATGACCACGCGATGGTGTGCGTCGTGGAGGTAGACGGCGGCCAGGCGGTTGCCCACGAGGCGAACGTCCTCGAGGGCGTCCTTGCCGGCGGGGATGATCTCGCGCACGTGGTCGGGATCGTCCACCTGAAGCGCGATCACCCGGCCGAACGGCGCATCCCGGTCGGTGAGCAGGTACATCGTGCCGTCGACAGTATCGATGTGGTGGTACCGGGCATCCGCGGCATCGAGCATGGGCCGGACGGCGGCTGTCTCGACACCGTTGGCCAGGTCTGCGACATAGATCCGGTTCTCGGGATCGGTGCCGCGCGCGACGGTGAGCACGAGGAGCCGTCCGTCATCGGCCACGGCCGGTTCGAAGAACCACTCGGGATTCCCCGGCGACGAGAACACCAGGAGGTCGTCGGCCGCATCGCTCCCCAGCCGGTGGTAGCGAAGCTCCATGTCCCGGTTGGGAGCAGCATGGGGTGCGTCGGCCGGCGGCTCGGGAAGACGGCCGTAGAAGAACCCCGCGTCGTCGGACGTCCACGCCGCGGTGGTCGCCTTGCACCACGGGATCCGGTCGGGCAGCGTCTCGCCGGTCCCGACCCTGCGGACCTCCCACGTCTGCCAGTCGGACCCGGCATCGCTCATGGCGCAGGCGACGAGCTCGCCCGTCTCGGATGCTGCCAGCGTACGCAGGGCCGTGGTGCCCTGATCGTTGAGGCTGTTGGGATCGAGGAGCACCCGGCCTTCGGCATCGGGCCTTTCGGCCGTCCACAGGACATCCTGGTCCTGGAGCCCGGTATTGCGGAGCTGGAACCAGCGCTGGCCCCGGCGCCATGGCGCGCCAGCGCGCGCGACGTTCCACAGCTCCCCGAGCCGCTCGCGGATCGCGGTCCTGGCGGGCACCTGCCCCAGGACGCCGTCGGTCAGCGCGTTCTGCGCTTCGATCCACGCCCGTGACGACGGCGCATCGGCATCCTCCAGCGGGCGGAACGGATCCGCGATCGGGGTGCCGTGATAGTCGTCGACCTGGTCGGCGGTCGGGGCCGGGGGGTACGTCAGCCTTCGCATCGGCCAATCCTACCGGCGCCCGGCGCGGCGCCGCTTCGGCGGCCAGGTCATGGCACGATGGTGGCGTGTCGTCCCCGTCCGGGCCGCCCACCCACCATCGCCCAGGCGCCCGAGGAGTCCCAGGTGACCGAGCAGGAGCATCACCACGAGCACCACCACACGGTGTCCTATCCGGATGCCGTCATGGAGTTCCGCGCGGACAAGGACGCGTACTTCAGGACCGCAAAGGGCAGCCCGGTCCCGGCCGCCGAGCGCGAGGCCTTCCGGGGGCTCCCCTACTACCCGGTCGACGAGTCACGCCGCCTGGACAATCTCGCGCTCGTTCCATACGAGGGCGAGGAGCCCGTACGGTTCGAGATCCCGACCTCCGACGGCCGGCTCAAGCCTGCCGAGCGCGCGGGTGTGTTCCACTTCGAGCTCGGCGGCACGGATTGCTCGTTGACCGCGTACCGGATGGCCGGCGGCGACGGTCAGACCCTGTTCGTGCCGTTCCTCGACGCCACCAGCGGCACCGAGACGTACGGGGCAGGCCGGTACCTCGACCTCGACCTGGAGCCCGAGGACGACGGCACGTACACCCTGGACTTCAACCTCGCGTACCACCCGTCGTGCGTCTACGACCCCCGGTTCTCCTGCCCGATCACCCCTGCCGAGAACCGGCTGCAGGTGCGGGTCGAGGCCGGCGAGCGGCTCGCCCCCGGGCACGACTGAGGACCTCATCCCCGGTCGGCGGGCGCTGTATCGCGAGCGCCGCATCGCGGGCGCCGACCGCGCCGACGCCGACCGCGCCGACGCCGATCGCTCCGGCGCCGATCGCGCGCTCTACCCGCTTTCTGTCACCTAGCACCCACGCGGCTACAAGACGGCCCCTGGACGGTCGGGAGGCTCACGCTGGCGCCAAAGTGCGGTCACGTAGCACTGACGTAGTTGGATGACGCGATCTGCGACCCGGAAACTGCCCGGCTGATCCCCAGCAGCCGCCTGGGTGCTCAATGACACGATCCGGGCCCGGGGCCGTGGGGCGTGAGCGGGAGCCGTGTGGGCCCGGGAGCCGCGCGAACGCGCGCCACGGTCGCTCAGCCGGCGTCCACCATCGGCCGGACCTCGCCGATCCAGCGCTCGAGCGTCTCGTCGTCGTAGGGCGCAGGCAGTTCGGCGATGAACGTGTGGAACCCGAGCGCCTTGTACTGGCGCATCTGCCCGGCAATCTGCTCGGCCGTGCCAGACCAGAACGTGTCGTCGTCCGCGATCTCGGACATCGGCGTCCGATTGTGGGCCATCTGCGCCTCCAAGACGCGACGCGCCTCGTCGGCGGTATCGCGGATGATGGGCTTGCAGCCGAGCGTCATCTCGATGGTCGCGAAGTCCCGGCCGACCTCGTCGCAGTGGCGCTGGAGCACCTCGATCTTGTGACGCATCACGTCGACCGGCCCCATCGCGTTCCACATGTCGGCGTATTTCGCCACGGTACGCAACGTCTTCCGCTCGCCCGAGCCACCGATCATCACCGGCAGGTGGGCCTGGGCCGGCGGCGGCAGCAGCCGCATCTCGTCGAGGGCGTAGCGGCCGTCCGCCGGCGAGCTCACGGTCTCCCCGTCGAGCAGCCCCCGGAGGGCCCCGATCGACTCGTCGAACCAGTCGAGCCGCTGGCCGAAGCCCGTGCCGAATTCGATGCCGGCGGCCTGGTGCTCGAGATCGAACCACGCCCCACCGAGACCGGCGATCGCGCGACCCTCGCTGATGTGATCGATCGTGGTCAGCATCTTGGCGACGAGCGCAGGGTTCCGGAAGGTGTTCGCACCGACCAGCAGCCCGAGCCGCGCCTGGGACGTGACCTTCGCCCACGCAGCGAGCGTGGTGTAGCCCTCGAAGATCGGCTGATACGGGTCACCGAAGATCGCGTACAGGTGATCCCACGCCCACAGGTGGTCGTACCCGAGCGAGTCGGCGCGGACTGCGACAGCCTCCTGGTCGCGCCACGAGGTTGCCTGGTTCCACAGCAGCACGCCCAGTCGAGTGTCCATCTGGTCGATCGTCCTCCGCGTCGCGAGCGTTCTGGTATCGCCTCCACCGTACAGGCTCGCGCCTGTGGGTGCGTTCCTCGCCCGGGCGGACGACCGCCCGGGCGAGCGAAGATAGGCGACGCGCATCTGCCCAGACAACCAGGAGCCCCCGGATCCATGGACTTCGCCCTCGATCGGTTCGTCGCTGCGCAGCAAGGCACCTACGACAGCGTGCTCGACGAGCTGCGGCGGGGCCGCAAGACCGGTCACTGGATCTGGTTCGTCTTTCCGCAGGTCGCCGGCCTCGGGAGGAGCGAGCTCTCGCGCCACTACGCGATCGCCTCGCTCGACGAGGCGCGCGCCTACCTGGCCGATCCGGTCCTGGGTGCGCGCCTGCGCGAGTGCACGTCCGTCGTCCTCGCGACCCGCAATCGTACGGCGGAGCAGATCTTCGGTTCGCTCGACGCGATGAAGGTCCGCTCCAGCATGACGCTGTTCCACCGGGCCGATCCCGACGATCCGCTGTTCAGCGAGGTGCTCGATCGCTACTTCGGCGGGATCGCAGACGCGGCCACGGACACGTTGCTGGCCTGACCTGGGCGCAACTGGACCGACCCCGCGCGCTGGAGCCCCGCGGCGCAGCCCCGGCCGATCCCGCTGCGCCTGAGGCAGTCCCCTGGCTCAGCGTCCCGAGAGCAGCCGCTGGAGGTTGCGGACCGTCTGGTCGAGGAGGCGCTCGATCTCCGCGGCGTCGGCGCCGTCGCGGACGTGGAGCCGCAGGGTCACCTGCGAGGTGCTGGCCGTGCCGACGCCGACCGTGGCCGACCCCCCATAGTCGCGGTCCCCCATCCCCCACTCGACCCGCCGGGCTGCCGCGTCCGCGAGGAATCGCGCCTCGCCGACCGGGCGGACCTCCGCATCGTCGAGCTCGGCTTCCGGGTCGCCGTCGACCGCGATCGCCTCGTCGAAGTGCATCGCCGTCACGTAATCGGGCACGCGGCGCGGATCCGACAGGAACGCGAAGGCCGCATCCGCGCCGACGCCCACGGTGGTGCTGCGCTCGAAGTCCGCCATGTTGGCCCTCCTGGTGCTGACCCCGCCGAAGCGGCCGCCTCCGACTCTAGCGCGCTCGCCCCGTCCTCGCCGCGAGACCGTCCCCGGTCACGACACCGGCCGGACGCCGCCGCCGCCGTCTCAGCCGGGCTCTTCGATCCGGAAGCCGATCGTCTCCGCGATCACCGTGGCCTGCTCGATGTCGATTCTGGCGCCCCGGATCTCCGCGTTGAGCGGGTCGAGCGACGACAGGTCGCTGCCCCGAAGATCCGTCCCCTGGAACGTGGCGCGATGGAGCCACGCACCGGACAGGTCGACGTCCCGCACCGTTGCGCCATCGAGCTGCGCCCCGGTGAGGTCGGACTCCCGCATCCGGACGCCTCTCAGCGATGCCTTGCGCAGGTCGGCACCCGGCATGCCCACCAGTGACCAGTCACCCTGCTCGACGGCGAGCAGCTCGTAGCTGCAGCGCTCGAAGGTGCTCCCGACCAGCTTGCAGCGCGTGAACCGGGCATCGAACAACGTGCAGGCAACGAAGGTGCAGCCGACAAAGGCCGAATCGACCAGGACCGAAACGTTGAACCGGACCTCGCGGAACGTGCACCCGGTGAACGATGCCGCCCGCACCACGAGGTCCGACAGGTCCGTCCCGGCGAACAGCACCGACTCGTGCGTGGTCCCCGAGAACGGCGCATCCGCCCAGGCGGCGGCATCGAACGTCGATGTTGTCGGTGTTGCCGGGACTCCGTGCGTTCGCTCCGCCATCGATCGAGCCTCAGCGCGCTGCGTCGGCGTAGGCGGCACGAAGGGCGGCGACATCAAGCCGGCGCATCTGGAGCATCGCCGTCATCGCGCGGGCAGCACCGTCCAGGTCCGGGCCGGCGAGGATCTCCACAAGCTCCCTCGGAATGACCTGCCACGACACGCCGAAGCGATCCTTGAGCCAGCCGCACTGACCCTCGACTCCGCCATTCGAAACGAGGGCGTCCCAGTAGCGATCAGCCTCGACCTGGTCCGCGCAGTCGATCTGGAACGACACGGCCTCGGTGAACGGGAACTGGGGGCCTCCGTTGAGGCCGGTGAACGGCGACCCGGACAGCGTGAACTGCACCATCAGGACGTCCCCCGCCGCGGTGCTCGGGTTGTCAGCCGCGGCTCGGGAGACCGAATCGATGCGGCTGTTCGGAAACACCGAGACATAGAACGCGGCAGCCTCCTCGGCGCGGCCGTCGAACCACAGGCAAGGCGTGATATTGGACACCGTCGCTCCTCGTTGGCGGGTCGCCGCCCAGGGATCGTAGTCGCCTCCGAGCGAGAGGGTGATGTCGGTCGCGCCGGCGACCTGAAGGACTCACCGATCAGCGACATGATCGCTGGCCAACTCCCAGGCCGCAGACGCCATCGCAGGGAACCAGACTCTGCGAAGATCCGGCGCGTGAGATGGAACAGGCGGCGGTGGCCATGACCCGTCGCGGAATCGTGCTGTTCGCCCTGATGTCCGCAATCTGGGGCATTCCATACCTGTTCATCCGGGTCGCCGTCGACGAGATCTCGCCCGCGACACTCGTGCTCGCACGCACGGGGATCGCCACCCTGATCCTGCTGCCGGTCGCCTTCGCGCGCACCGATCTCCGAGCGGTGCTCGTCCACTGGCGTTGGGTCGCCACGTTCGCGATCGTCGAGATCGCGATTCCGTGGGTGCTGCTGGGATCGGCGGAGCAGCAGATCTCGAGCTCGCTCGCGGGCCTCCTCGTCGCCGGCGTCCCGCTCGTGGGCGTGGCCATCGCGCTGACCACGGGTGGCGTCGATCGCGTCAACGGCAGGGGCCTGGTCGGATTGCTGATCGGGCTTGCCGGGGTGGCCGCAATCGTCGGCGGCGACTTCGAGGCCTCGAACGCATCGGCGCTGGTCGAGGTGGGCATCGTGGTCGTCGGCTATGCGATCGGACCCGCAATCCTTTCCCGGCGACTCAAGGGGGTGTCGTCCCTGGGGATCATGGCGGTCTCGCTGGCAGCGTGCGCCATCGTGTATGTGCCGATCGTGGCCGTCGATCCGCCGGCGACCATGCCCAGCGGAGACGTCATCGCGTCGATCCTGGTGCTCGGCATCCTGTGCACCGCGGCTGCGTTCATCCTGTTTGCGGCGCTGATCGCCGAGATCGGCCCGATCCGCGCCACGGTCATCACGTACGTCAACCCCGCCGTCGCGGCCATCCTGGGCGTGGTCGTCCTGAACGAGAGCTTCACGGTCGCGATGGCGGTCGGCTTCGCGCTGGTCATCCTCGGTTCGACGCTCGGCACCCGACGGTCATCCATCGCTGCCGGTTCGGAAGCTCCCGAAGCGACCCTCGCAGGCCCGTAGCCCCCTGCGGAGGCAACCGTGTCGGCCTGGGGCCATGGCGGAATCGCGAGGCCTCGCCGAGCACCATCGGGTCGGGCCGTCGGCGGGCGAAACGGCCTGTCGAACTCGGGCTCGAGGACATGTCCACCGCGCGGCAGGCCGGGCACCATGCGTGCTGAAGAGGCGTCCCCCGACTCGCAGAGGTGACGCACGATGACAACTCGTCCGATGCTGTTCGGCGCGAGCCGCCTTGCCGTGACCGGACGAACGCGAGCGATCGATCTCGCCTTCGCAGGTTCGCTGCTCATCGTGGCCGGCGGGGTGATCCTGATGGGGATCATCACCGCGGAGGCCCTCTACCCGGCCGCATACGCCACCGGCGCGAACGAAATCAGCGATCTCGGTGGGACTCGCCCCCCGGCCGCGATCGTCCTCCAGCCTTCGGCGGCGATCTTCGATGCGTCGATGATCCTCGTCGGCCTGCTGCTGGCAGCGGGCGCGGTGTTCGTCCACCGGGCGTACGGGCTGCGATCGGTATCGCTCCCGATCGCCGTCCTCGGCGTGGCGGCATTCGGCGTCGGCGTCTTCCCGGGCAACACCGGTACGCCACATGCGATCTGCGCGATGGTCACCTTCGTCGCCGGTGGCATCGCCGCACTCACCTCGTCGCGGGTGGCAAGCGGGCCGTTCCGTCTGCTCATGATCCTGCTCGGGACGATCACGCTGGGCGTCCTGGTCACGTACCTGCTCCTCGGAGAGTCGCACCCGATGACACCGCTCGGCGTGGGTGGGATCGAGCGCTGGATCGTGTACCCGGTCGTGATCTGGACGATCGCCTTCGGCGGCTACGTGGCCGGCCGCGCATCGTCGAACGAGCGCTGAGCGATCAGAGCACCCTGCCGTACTGGCGCGCGGGGAGGATCACGTAGCCGAGCGCCAGCCAGAATGCGACTCCCGCCTCGTTCTCGTCGAGGACGATGACGTTGACCTTCGGGCATCCGAGGACTCGTAGCCGTTCCTCGAGCATTGCGACGAGTCGCTTCGCCGTTCCGCGTCGTTGGTGGTCCGGATGGATCGCCACGTGGTAGATCCAGCCCCGGCGACCGTCCCAGCCACCCAGCGCGGATCCGACGATCTCGTCGCCAACCGTCGCCACCAGCAGCAGCCCCGGATTCCGCCGGGCCATGGCTGCGAGGCCGTCATCGTCGTCGCCCAGCGACCGGAGATCGAGCAGATCCCATAGCCGGCGGACCCCCTGCCCGTCGGCTGGGCGCCACTCCCGGACCTCGACCGGAGGCTCTGGAGCCGGCGCCGGCTCTGGGAGTGGCGGCGCCTCGACCGCGGCCACGGGTGCGGCCACCGCGCCTACCGGCCTCGGCGGCAGGGCGGCCATCCGGGCAGCGAGGTCCGAGGTCGGAGCAGGCCCTGCCCGCGCGACCTCGGCCGCTGCCCGCGCCGCGGCCAGCGTCGCAAACGGTCCCCGGACGAGCGGCATCCCCAGCTCGTTCACCTGCTCCGCGTCGGTGAGCATCCAGCCGCCCGACGCCTGCTCGATGGCGAACCGACCGTCCGTCGTGGCGTACAGGCCGGCACCCTGTCGCTTGAATGTCGCGGGCGTCACCGGCTGCCTTGGCATGCGCCAATCATCGCCGGTCGTGCTGCCTTCGTGGCGACCGCCCGTCGACACCGTGGGGCGTACAGTCCGGCGATGGCTTCATCGACTCGTGCCTTCGTGCTCCGCCACACGCGACTGCGACCCGTGCCCGGGTTCGAGGACCTCAGCCTCCATCTCGCCGATGAGGTGCTCCCGCTGTGGCGGGCATCGCAGCTGGAGACCGGCGACGAGGATGCTCCGCTGCCGTACTGGGCCTTTGCCTGGGGCGGCGGCCTCGCGCTCGCGCACTACCTCCGGGAGCGTCCGGGTGCCGTCGCCGCCCGGCGAGTGTTCGACCTCGCGTCCGGATCCGGCCTGTGTGGCATCGCCGCGATGCGTGCCGGGGCCGCCGAGGCCACGTGCGTCGACATCGATCCATTCGCGACGGCGGCAATCGCACTCAACGCACGAGCCTGCGGGCAGCGGGTCACACCGGTTCGTCGCGACGTGCTCGACGACGAGGCCCCGGATGCCGACGTGATCCTGGCCGGCGACTGCTGGTACGACGCGCATCTCGCGGCTCGAGTCCTGCCCTGGCTGGCACGAGCCCGCGCTCGCGGCATCGATGTTCTCGTGGGCGACCCGGGGCGCCGCTATCTGCCCACCGGCGACCTGGTGGAGCTCGCCCGGTACGAGGTCAGGACGACCACCGAGCTCGAGGATCTCGAGCTCAAGGATGGTCGCGTGTACGCCGTCAGGACGGAGGACGAGCGTGCGCAAGCGAGCGTGCCGCCCCCGTGACACGTGCGACCTTGCCCCGGGGTGCGATGATCCACGCATGGTTGAGTACGGACAGGGTGTCGGTCAGGCCACGGGCTTCGGTGGTCATTCGGCCGCCGGCGGGACCCAGGATCTCGGCGCCGGTGCGTCTGCGTTTCTCACGAACGCCGTCAACACCGTGTCGGCGCTCCCCCCGGAGCAGCTGCTGCTGCTCGTGGTCGCCGTGTTCGCGGGCCTGATCATTCTTCGACGGGCGTTCTGACCTCCGCGGCCGATCGATCGCCTGGCGCTCCGTTCCCCGCCAGAACTGTCGACGCCTCCACCTCCGGGCCCGCGCGCAGGGTGCGAACGCTCGGAATCGCGAGCATCGCGATTGTGATCCCGATGTTGAGCCCGCCGGCGAGCAGGAGGGTCTCCCCGACGCCGATGACGTCCGACAGGGGCCCGATCAGCGCGTAGCCGATCGGGTTGAGCGCGACGGACCCGAACCAGTCGAACGAGCTGATCCGCGAGATGGCGTGTTCGGGGATCTTCTCCTGGAGCGTCGAGAACCAGACCGCGCCACCGAACGCGAAGCCGCTCCCGCTGAGGAACGCGACCGCGGTGATCGCCCACAGCGGCGCACCGGCGCCCAGCAGGAGCACCTGGAGGCCGGCCGGCAGGACCAGCAGCAGCAGGGCGACCAGCGGTCGCGAGAAGCGGACGCGGAGCGCGACCAGACCGCCGAGCAGCGACCCCACCGACTGCACCGCCAGGATCGCACCCCACGCCCCGGCCCCGCCGAGCTCCGTCTTGGCGACGAATGGCCCGAGCACCAGGAGCGCGGGGAAGAACGTGAGCTGGAACAGCGAGAACGAGGTAACCACGGCGACCAGCCAGGACCGCGACGTGAACTCCCGCCATCCCTCCCGGAAGTCCGCGATCACGCTCCGCCCTGAGAGCCGCATCGTGCGCGGCATGTCCAGCAGCGCCAGGAAGGTCGCGCTGACCGCGAACGTGAGCGCGTCAGCGGCGAGTGCCCAGGCAGGCGCAGCAGCCGCCACGATCACGGCGCCGATCGCCGGTCCTGCGATGGAGGCGGTCGAGCCGGAGAGGCCCAGCATCGCGTTGGCCTGCTGAAGGCGCCCGGGCTTGACGACCTGGGGCAGCAGCCCCTGGTAGGCCGGGCGTCCGAAGGCGTTCACGCCGCCGTAGACCACCTGGAGCAGCGCGACCGCGAGCAGTGACGCATTGCCCGTGAGCAGCAGGACGGCCGTCAGGCCCTGCGCCACGCCGCGCAGGACGTCCGCCGAGACGAGCACCAGGTGCCGGGGCAGGCGGTCGCTCCACACCCCGCCGAGCAGCAGCAGCACGACCAGCGGGATCTCGCGCGCCATGATCACCAGCCCGAGGTCGGCAGGCCCGCCGAAGTCAAGGACGGCGAATGCCAGCGCGACGTTGGCCATCTGGCTGCCGAACGTGGATACCGTGCGAGCGACGAACAGCAGCCGGAACCGGCGCTCGCGGAGTGGTTCGAGCTCGGCGGGCAGGCGCATCGCGCGACCGTACACCAAAGGCGGGGCCTTCTTCGACGGCGCGCGACGAGCCCCGGGGGGCGGGTACCATCGCTCCGATGCGACGACGCCCTGCGCTTCCCACCCTGCGACCCTGACGATGCGCTTCGGGTACGGGCTGCTCACCGCCCAGCACCATCCGTCTGATCCTCGCTCGCCCGCCGAGCTCTACCGTGAGGCGATCGAATACGGCGTCCTGGCGGATCGGGCCGGGCTCGACAGCGTGTGGACGAGCGAGCACCACTTCGTCGACGACAGCTACATGTCCGCACAGCTGCCCGTTCTCGCGGCGATCGGCGCACGGACCGAGCGCATTCGCCTTGGAACCGGCGTGCTGCTCGCTCCGCTGTTCGATCCCCTGCGGCTTGCCGAGGATGCAGCGACGGTCGACCTGATCTCGGGTGGCCGGCTGATCCTGGGACTGGGGATCGGGTGGCGCGATGAAGAGTTCGAAGGCTTCGAGCTCTCGCCGCGTTCACGCGCGGCGAGGCTGGAGGGAGCCATCGGGGTGCTGCGCCAGGCCTGGGGCGACGGCCTGGTGACCGGCGACGGCCGGTCATTCCGGTATGCCGCCCCGGGTCTGAACGTCACGCCCAAGCCGGTCCGCGGGGCCGCGACGCCGATCTGGATCGGCGCGGGTGCCGAGGCGGCGGTCCGACGTGCCGGACGAATCGCCGACGGCTACCTGGGCAGCGGCGCCTCGTCTGCGGCCCTTGCCGACCGGGCTAGATGGATCCGCGAGGAAGCTGAAGCTGCGGGTCGCGATCCAGCCGCAATCGAGATCGCGGTTCACCGGATGGCGTTCGCCTGGCGGGATGGCGACGCATGGGAGCGCGTCGGCGACGCGGCCCGGTACATGACATGGAAGTACGCGGACATGGGGGCTGCGCGGGGATCGCGACGCCGGTCGCTGCCGAACCCAGGGGACGCACCCACGCCGGAGGACGTGCGATCCCGGATGGTCGTGGGATCCCCCGACGAGGTCGCGGACGAGATTCGCGCCTACGCCGGCACGCTCGGCGCGTCGGGCTCATTCGTGTTCCGGACCCACTTCCCCGGGCTCGACCCAGGCGTCCAGCGCGAGGCGTTCGACGTGCTCGTCGAGGAGGTTCTTCCCCTGCTGCGCGACGCAGGCTAGGCGCGGGTGGTCTCGGTACGCGACGGGCGGTCGATCGTCCTGATCGCGCTCGCCGCGGTCATCGTCCTGACCGGCGCGGTCGTCCTCGCGACCCGCCCGGATCGGGGCCTGCAGCCACCGGGCGCACCAACAGGGGCCCCTGCGCCGGCGCCTTCCCGATCGCCCGGCGCGTCGATCGCTCCGACGACCCGGGCAACACCCGCAGGATCGCTCGCAGCCGGAGAACGGGCATTCGCGGACGCCTTCCTGGCGCTGGCAACCGAGCACAATCGGGCATGCACGGAGATCCTGCTCTCAAACCCGCTGGCTGAGTTCGACCTCGTCGGCAGCCGGCTGATCGAGCAGGTCATCGATACGCGAGCGATGCTGCGCAGCCTCCCGGCCCCGCCGCTGACCGCCGCGCTGGTGGGTGACCTGTCCGACGCCATCGCCAGCACGATCACCCTGCTCCAGGCTGTTGATCCGCACGGCCCCAGGGTCGACCAGGCCACGGCCTACCAGGTAGCGCTCGACCACTGGGTCGCCGAGGTGCAGCCCGTGGCCAACGAGATTCGTGCGGTGCTGGGAGTCCTGGACGCAACGACCGGCGACCTGCAGTTGTAGCCGCAGGTCGCCGGTCGCCCTCCTCCCTGGGATCGCGCCCTGACTAGCGGGGCGCCACGGGAATCAGTGCTCGAGCAGCGATGTCATCGAGGACACATTGGCGGCATCGGTGGCATATCCGAGATAGCCGAGATGCCAGACCTGCTCGATGATCCGCCTACGAGCGTGGGTTCACGAGATCGGTCATCCGGTGCACGTGCGCCTTGTCGCAAGTGGCGCCGAGGCAACCCAGGTGCCAGGCATCCTGGATCGTTCCGAGCAGCGAATAGTGGTTGTAAGCGCGGTCGGATTGACGTGCGCCGGTATGCGTCGACGAGATCACGAGCGTGACGACGTGGCCGCCACCGGGGTTCGCCGTGCAGCAGCCACTGGTGTCACCGAACCCGAAATCGCTCGAAGATCCGGTGTAGTCACTCTCGTCCCAGGTGACGAAGATGACCGAGTTCTCGCTCCACACGGGCGAGCTCATGATCATCCCCACGGTGTCCGCGAGGAACGTATCCCCGGCCGCGACCAGGCCGTGGTTGAGCTCGCCTGCCGGCGGATAGCGGCAATCCGTGTCGGCGCTGACGCCGGGGTCGATGAACCGCCCGTGCATGTCATGGCACTGGTCGGGGGCGATGAAGCTGTAGTTCGCAACCGTGCCGCTGGCGAGGTCCGTGGCCAGCTGTGAGTAGTCCACGACATTTGCCATCCGGGCATCGTTGCCCTGCACGTCCAGGTACGAGACGAACGGGTTGTGCTTGCGCTCGTACAGGTCCTGATCGATCGTGCCGTGTGTCCCGCATGAATGGGCGAGCTTGTCGCCGTTGCACAGGTCCAGCGCCTGCTGGTAGTCGGTCCAAGTCTTCCCGTGCGACTCGAGCTGGTCGACGATGTTCACCGCGTTGATGTCGACGTCGTTGTCGTCGGCGACCCCATGGGTCGAGCCGGATGTCACCGCGACGTAGTTCGGCTGGCTCGGGTGCGTGACGCCGTAGTAGTTGGCTGCGTAGCCGTAGGTCGCGGCCGCCATGTTGATCCACGGCGCGTCGGCCGTGTTGCCGATGAGGCTCTCGGAGCCGGTGTTCTCCATCATGATCACGAACACGTGGTCGAAGCTCTGCCACGACTGGCTGTGAGCGGCCGACCGACTGTTGGCGGCCGACACCGCACCTGCCTGAGTTGCGAGAACACCGGCGATCATGAGCGCGATTGCGGTTCGCTTCCTCAGGCCTGCACGGCCGGTTCTGGGACGCATGGGCTACCTCCTGGGGTCATCGCGGTACGACCGCTGGTGACGGGGACTCGGGTCTCGATTGTCCGCTGGCCAGGAGTCCTGGGTCATTGCATAGACATAACAGGTGCGATCAGACGCCGGCAGGACAACATTGCATTTCCATTGCACCGGTGCGCGCGGGCAACGGTGCCCCCGGCACCGTTCAAGCGATCAGATCGGCTCCCGTGAGCGTCGCGCGCCGCGAGTCGCCCCCGGCCGGTGGCTCGCCCGGGACCTTACGCTCGGTGAACTGGAGGCGGTACAGCCGCGAATAGATTCCGCCGCGAGCCAGCAGCTCGTCGTGCGTGCCCAGCTCGGCCAGCCGGCCGTCATCGAGCACCGCGATCCGCGTCGCGCCCCGGATCGTCGAGAGCCGGTGGGCGACGATCAACGTCGTCCGTCCGACCATGAGACGGTCGAGGGCTTCCTGCACCAGTCGCTCCGACTCGTTGTCGAGCGAGCTGGTTGCCTCGTCGAGCAGCAGGATCGGCGGGTCCTTGAGGATCGCCCGGGCGATGGCGATCCGTTGCCGCTGTCCGCCTGAGAGGCGCGATCCGCGGTCGCCGACGGGCGTCTCGTACCCCATCTCCATGGCGCTGATGAAGTCGTGGGCGTTCGCGAACCGGGCCGCCGCCAGGACTTCAGCGTCGGTCGCGTCAAGGCGCCCGTAGCGGATGTTGTCGACGACCGATCCGCCGAACAGCGTCGCCTCCTGTGGCACCAGGCCGATCTGGCTCCGCAGGCTTGCGGTCGTGACCCTCCGGATGTCCCGCCCGTCGATCCGGATCGAACCCGAGCTCACGTCCCACAGCCGCGGCAGCAACCCGACCAGCGTTGTCTTTCCCGATCCGGACGGCCCGACCAGCGCGATGACCTCGCCCGGGGCGATGTCGAGCGTCAGGTCGTGCAGCACCTGCCGGTTGCCGCCATAGCCGAACGACACCCCCGCCAGCTCGATTCGACCCGTGACCGACCCGATGGGTGCGGCGTCGGGACCATCGACGATGGTGGGCACGGTATCGATGATCTCGAACACCCTCGCGACCGCGCCGGTTCCCTCGCGGAACTGGCCGTACAGGCTCGCGATCGTCGCGAGGCTGGCCCCGATCGTCACCCCGTACAGGAGGAAGCCGGTAAGGGTGCCGATACCCAGGGTCCCGTCGATCACCTGGTGCCCCGTGAACCACAGCAGCACCGCGATCGCGCCGTAGCCCAGGAAGCCCATCAGCCCGCCGAACCCCGCCCGCCACAGCGCCAGGCGTGACCCGGCCGCGACGACGCCCTCGAGATCCGCCTCGTACCGCTCGAGCTCCCACGCCTCCCGGACGTAGCTCTCGACGACCCGGATGCCGGACAGGGCCTCCTCCGCGGTCGCGGTGCTGTGGGCGATCGCGTCCTGGACCTCCGTGCTGACCCGCTGCAACGGTCGCCCGAACACGAGCGCCACGAAGATCAGCGCGGGCGCGAGAACCAGCGCGATCAACAGCAGCATCGGGCTGAGCGTGAACAGGATGACAATCGCGCCGATCAGCCCGATCAGCGACGACAGCAATGCCGTGGTCGTCTGGGTGAGCAGCGTCCGGATGAGCGTCACGTCGCTCGACAGCCGCGACACCAGCTCGCCCACCCGGTTGCGCGCGTGGAAGTCCAGCGACAGCGTCACCAACCTCCCGAACAGCTCGCTCCGGAGCTGGGCCACCACCCGCTCCCCCACCACGCCCAGCAGGTAGGACTGGATGAATCCGCCCAGCGACTCGGCGAGGAACAGGATCACCAGGCCGACGAGCAACCGATCGAGCCCGGCGGCGTCGCCGCCGGCGATGACCGACGTGACGAGCCCGGCAACGACGAGCGGCACCATGAGCGCGAGTCCCGACCCGAGCAACAGCCCGCCGATCGCCACCGAGAACGGCAGCAGGTGCGGACGCAGGTAGCCCAGCAGTCGCCGCCAGGGCACGCCGCCCAAACCGCGGACGCGGCGCGCGACCTCGCCCGGGGAGGGCGGGACCGTGACCGGGGCCAAGGGGTCCATGGCGGTGATGATGCCACGCGCTCAGAGGTGGAACCGCGCGCCATGCCGGCTCGTCGTGGCAGGCGTGGGCGCGTGCGGTCAGGCCTCGGGGGCCGCGCCCGGGGTGCCGGCAGCGTCGAGCGGCAGTACCGGACCCCCGAACCTCGCGGTCCGGAATGCCAGGACCGTGGTACCCGGCTGCCTCCAGGCGCTCGCCTCGAGCCCGGCCTTGCGGCACGCCATCTCGAGCATGGCGACCCGATCATCGTCGAGCGCCGACGCGACCTCGGGCAGCAGCAGGCCGCGCCTGCCGTCCCTCTCGACGACGATACCGTCCACGCCGAGGCGAAATGCCATGGGGTCCGCGAGCCTGACCATCGGGCCCAGGATCGACACCTCGATGTGGAGCCGCGCAAGCTCGCCGGGGCGGACGGATGGGAACCTCGGGTCGTCGAGCGCCGCCCAGGTCGCCGCGTCGACGACGGCGGTTCCGACCGGGACGTCCGGATCGAGCCGACCCACGCACCCCCGCAGGGCACCCTCGCTGGTCAGCGTGACAAACGCTGCCGCTCGACGTGCCGCGGGCGCGCCCCGATCCATCTCCGAATATCGCCCCAGTGCCGGTGCAATGGATGCAGCGCCCCCGCCCGCAACGGATGCCCGAACGGCGGCTCGGGCGAGTGCCAGGAGCTGGTCGGCCTCGCAGTCCCCAACGGTGACGGCCGCGGCTCAATTCGGCATAGATCACTCCCGGGACGCCACCCCAGATGATGCTCACGGCGCGGCCAGCCCCCGAGGGCGGATACGCCCCGAGTTCGGACCGGCCGGCACTGTTCGGGCGCCCACGGCCGGCGCGAGACTCGGATCGGAGCGACCGATGCCCATGCCCACCGCCACCGCCGTCGGCCCGGTGCCGACGATCCTGAGTGAGTCGCAGCCGGACGGCAGCGTCCGGTGCGGGGTGTGTGCACATCGGTGCCTGGTGCGCCCCGGACGGCGCGGCATCTGTGGCGTCCGCCAGAACATCGACGGCCGGCTGATGTCGCGGGCCTACGCGCGGGTTGCCGCCACGGGCGTCGATCCGATCGAGAAGAAGCCCCTGTTCCACGTCGATCCCGGATCGATCGCCTACTCGATCGCCACCCTCGGCTGCCCGTTCCATTGCACGTTCTGCCAGAACTGGGAGATCGCCCAGGGACCCCGACTCGGGCTGCGCATCCCGGAGCGCCCGATGTCTCCCGCGCGGGTCGTCGCGGACGCCCGCGCCGCGGGCGCGGGCTCGATCGCCTACACGTACGTGGAGCCGATCGTGTTCCTCGAGTACGTCCTCGACACGGCTGCGCTCGCGCGGCAGGCGGGCATGCGCAACCTGTTCATCACCGACGGCTACGCGACACCCGAGGCGATCGGCCTGCTGGCGCCGGTCATCGACGCCGCGAACGTCGACCTCAAGTCCTTCCGGGATCGCTTCTACCGGCGCCAGTGCGGCGCTCGTCTCGCCCCGGTCCTCGACGCGATCGTTGCCATGCGCCGGGCGGGCATCTGGCTCGAGCTCACCACGCTGATCATCCCCGGCCACAACGATTCCGATGACGAGCTCCGCGATCTGACGCGATGGATCGTTGACACGCTCGGCCCCACGACCCCCTGGCACGTCAGCCGGTTCTTCCCGGCGCACCGGATGCCCGATGCCCGCCCGACGCCCGTCTCGACGCTGCTGCGGACCGCGGCCATTGGACGGGAAGCAGGCCTCGCCCACGTCTACGTCGGCAACGCGCCCGAGCTGCGCATGGAGGACACGCACTGCGCATCGTGCGGGACCACGGTCCTCGAGCGAACCGGGTATCGCGCGCGCACCCACCTCACGTCGAGTGGTTCGTGCCCATCGTGCGGGCGCGTCCTCGAGGGCCTCGGGCTCGCCCGGCAGCCGGCGGCGAGCGGTCCCGCGGCGTCGCGAGGGGTGCTCTCATGACGCGCCGGGTCGACGCTCCTTCGTCGCGCCCGGTCCGGCACGCGGTGGTGGCAGGCTCGTTCTACCCGGCCAGCTCGGACCGGCTGCGCGTCGTCGTCAGGGACCAGCTCGTCCTGGCCGCTCGCTTGCCCGGCGTCCGTCGATCCGCCACCCGCACGCTGCCGCTCGGCCTGCTCGTTCCCCACGCCGGCCTTGCCTTCTCAGGGGTGACGGCGGCGGCCGGGTGGATGCACCTCGGCGTGGCCCCGGACGAGGCGATGACCGTGGTGCTGCTGGGAACGAATCACGGCGCGACCTGGCTGGACGGAGTTGGCGTATGGACCTCGGGCACCTGGGAGACGCCGCTCGGCGCAGTGGAGGTCGACGCCGGCGTGGCGGCCGCGGTCGTGGAGCTCGGGCGACCGTTCGGGGTGGACCTCGACGCCCACGAGCTCGAGCACTCGCTCGAGGTCCAGCTGCCGGCGCTCCAGACGATCGCGCCGGCCGCGCGCATCGTCCCCCTCGCCGTCTCGTGCGGCCGCGGGCCGACGGCGGTCGACGCTGGCGAGCGCCTTGGAGCGCTCCTCCGCCAGCGCCGCGCGGCCGGCGAACGGATCGTGCTCGCGATCAGCACCGACCTGGCGCACTATCCACCGCACGCGACCTGTGCGCGCGTGACCGAGACGCTCGTGCCTCCGATCCTCGAGCTCGACGCCCCGGGTCTCGCCGACGTCGAGGGATCGATGCGCGCGGAGCATGTCCGAGGCATGTCGTGCGGGATGTGCGGGATCGAGCCGGCCGTCCTCGGACTTGCGGCGCTGCGTGCGATGGGGGCGACGACCGGGATCCGTCTCGCGTCTGCGACGTCGGCGGAGGCGGGTGGGCCGCCGGACCGCGCGGTCGGCTATCTGTCCGTTCGGTTCGACGCGTGAACGAACCGGTCGACGCCTGAGCGAGGGACCGGCCGGCGGATCACCCCTGGCCGAGGCTTCCCAGGAACCGGAACACCGGCGTCGCCGCCGCGAAGCCGTCGGCAAGCAGGTCGGGCAGGCCGGGATCGCATACCTCGACGTCTGCGAGGGGGCGTCCGAAGATCACGTTCTTCCATCGGAACAGGTCCGCCATCGGGTGGTCCTGCGGAAACCCGGATGGAATGCGGCGCAGCGACTCGTGGGGCCTGGCCTCGCCGAACCAGGCAACGAATCCCGGTTCCTCGAGCGCCGCCCGGACCCGCTCCGGCGTCGCCAGGACTGCCTGCCGGAATGCCAGCAACCGAGCCTTGTCGGGCATCCACATCCCGCCGCCCATGAACATCTCGCCCGGCTGGAAGTGGAAGTAGCCACCGCTTCCGCGCTCCGGAGGCGGCGACGAATCGTCGCCGGTGCCGGGCTGCCCGAGCCACGCAAAGCTCGCGCCGATGCCCGTCTTGTACGGCGACTTGTCCTTGCTGAAGCGCGTGTCGCGGTAGATCCGGAACGGGGAGCGCTTCGGGTCGGCGTCGAGCGGGATCGCGCGTTCGCCAAGGCACACCGCGAGCGCCTCGATCAGCGCCGCCATGGGGTCCTTGAGCAGGCGCTCGTAGTCGGCCTTGCGGGGCTGGAACCAGGCGCGCTCGTTGTTCTGGGCCAGGTCGGCCAGAAACTGGATCGCCTCGGGCGTGAAGCCGGTGAAGCGAGCGCCGGTCCCGGTCACCGGGCGCACCCGGCCGCGCAACGCGCCGGGGCCCTCACACCGGCGCCTCAGGCCGGTACGGTGCCTCGCCATCGAGGTCCCCGACGAACTCAGGCAGCTCGGTGTGGCCCAGCTGCTGTCGGATCGCGAGGTTCTCGCCGGTGTGGAACCAGTAGTGGTAGACGGCGCGCTGGAGCATGTTGCCCAACGTCCGCCGCGTCGGCCGGCCGTCCCGGAGCAGGTGGTCCTGGAGCGCCCCGGTGGTCAGGGCATCCAGCCATGGATCGGCGGCCGCCGAGATCGAGTGCCATGCGTCGAGCACGCGCGACAGCTCGGGGGTGGAACCGGGGGCGCCGTACGAGAACTCACGCTCGATGTCGGGGAACGGCGTCAGGCCCTGGGGCAGCGTCAGAAACTGGCGCTGCTCGTGCGCCGCGAGATGGCCGATGTTCCAGCTCAGGCAGTTCATCGGACCCAGGCGGATGCGAGCGTGGTCGTCCGGCACGTCGCGGATGCCGCGCTCGAACTCCGAGCGCGCGAAGCGCAGCTGGGCAACCAGGGGGTGCGGCTCGACCATCGACATCCTCGCTCCTGCGGGCTCCCAGCGTGCCGCCCAGTCTCCCACCACTTCGGTCGTACGTCGAGACGGACCGGTGAAGGTCCCGCGGGCCCGGCCCCCCGCCTCCTCAGCCCTCTGGCCCGGCGACCTGCCTCCTCAGCCCTCGGCCACGGGATGTGGCGCGCGGCGGGCGGCTCGTCTGGCAACCTCGATGAATGGGCGCAGGCGGCTGGTGATCTCCATCTCCGTGCGCCGGAACGCGACGAGCCGGTCCTCGTCGGAGCCCTGCACCTCGGACGGATCGTCGAGCCCCCAGTGGAGCGTGTTGGTCGAGCCCGGGAACACCGGGCAGGTCTCGCGGGCCCGGTCGCACACGGTGACCACGTAGTCGAACTGCTGGTCGAGGAATTCCGTGATGACCTTGCTCCGAGCCGCAGACCAGTCGATCCCCTGCTCCGCCAGTACGCGGATCGCGAGCGGATTGACGCGCGTCGCCTCCGTTCCCGCCGAGAACACCTCGAAGTCGCTGCCGCCGTGGCGCTGGAGCAGCGCCTCGGCGAGCTGGCTCCTCGCGGAGTTGTGGGTACACACGAACAGCACGCGAATCGGGGTCACCGATGCCTCCTTGTGGCTTGCGCGACCCGTGGCCGCGATCGTCATCTCGAGATCGAGCAGCTGTCCTTCGAGCCGGTCCAGGGCGTCACGCCGGCGCGCGATCGTCCGTCGCTGCTCGGCCAGGACGGGTGCCAGGCCGGCGTCGACGGCGCCCCGCTCGAGGCACAGCCGGGCCAGGCGACCGGCTTCGACCGGGGCCAGGCCGAGGCCACGCAGCGCGACGACCAGCCGGAGCCGCGCGAGATCGTCCTGCCCGTACGAGCGATAGCTGTTGGCCGCCCGTACCGGGCGGGGCAGGACCCCCGCCGCCTCGTACCAGCGGACGGCCGATGCGGAGACGCCGGCGCGACGGGCGAGCTCCGACACCCGCATTCCCCCGCTCGTGGTCGACGGCTCGGTCATGAGCACAGCGTAGACCTTCAAGTAACTCGAAGGTCAAGCGACGAATGCGCCGAACGGTGTATGCGGGCGGGGGCTTTCGGTGCCGGGGCGGACCGGGCCGTCCGGGCCAGCGATCATGACACCCGGCAATGTCGCGACCGGCGACGCGAGTACCATCGTCCAGCCGTCGCCCATCGAACCGCGGCCCTCCAGGAGCCCGCCCCCACATGCTGTCCCTCCGAACCACGAGCAACGATCACAACGCGCGGCTCATGCCGCACGTGGACCGACTGCGCGTCCTGGCCGAGATGATCGGGGACGTCGATTGCGAGGCCATCCACGGGCTGTTCGAGGAGGAATACCTCGTCGTCACGCGGCAGCTGGTTCCCCAGATGGAGACGATCGAGACGCTGCTGTACGGGCAGCTCGAGGCGGTCATGGGCGGACGCCATTCGATGAAGCCGATGCGCGAGGAGCACCGCGCCATGCGTGCCCTGATCGAGGAGCTCGGTCACTACCGGCAGCACGTCGAGGGGTGCCGGCTGACCGGGGTCGAGGCGCTCGGGCTGCGGCGCGCCCTCTACCGCCTGTACTCGATCCTCAAGGTGCACCTGGCCGAAGAGGAGCTGTATCTCGGAGTCCTCGAGCAGAACCTCTCGGACGAGCAGAAGGACGCGCTGGCCCGCGGGATCGAACACGCGATGACGCAGCCGCTGTAGGCGCGCACCGGACGTGCCGTCCTGACCGCGGCTACTTCCTGGGCGCCGCGACCCATTCGAGGTATCGGGCGTCGAACTCCGCGATCAGGCGTGCCCGCTCCTTCATCAGCGCCGCCCACTCGTCGAGGGTGACGTAGCCGGCTGGCGTGAGCTCGTAGTCACGACGCGCAGGACCGGTCCCCTCGGTCGACCAGGCCGACCGGACCTGGCCCGTCTCCTCGAGGTCGCGCAGCGTCCGGTAGACCTGCCCGACGTCGACCGGGCCATTGGTGATCCCCATCTGGCCCAGGTCGCCGATGATCGCGTAGCCGTGCGCGCCGCCGCCGGCGAGGATCCCCAGGACGAACGGCTCCATCCAGCGATGGTGGCCGCCGAGAGGCGCCCAGCCGCGGTGGATCGGGACGCCCGCATCGTCGACGCCGGATGCGATCCCCGGCACCGCGCCGTCGGGAGCGGCCTTGCCCGGCCCGGAGGCAGCCTCGTCCTCCTCGACGTCCTGGCCGGTGTCGATGGCATCCGCGGGTTCCGGAGCGCGGCTCGAAGCACCCATATGCTCGTGGACTATAGCCGGGCGACGACCGCGGCGCGGTCGGGTGGCCGGGCCTGGCACCCGATCAGGCCTCCGGGACCCCGGGGTGGGCCATCGCCGCCGCCATCAGCTCGTTCACGTCTGCGGTGACGCCGTGCTCAACGATCCGGATGTACGTCTCCTCTTCGGCGAGGTGGACCTTGAGCAGGGCGTAGAGCTGGAACACGACACGCCGCAACGCGATCGCGCGTCCCAGCGTGACGTGCCGGGCGTCGAGGTCCGCGGACAGCTTGACGATCTCGGCAGCGAGCAGGCGGATCTGCTCGTGCTCACGGCGCATCGGCGTCATCGAGTGCCGGTTCTGCATCATCCGCTCGAGCTCGGGGTAGATCGTGGCCTCCGAGGCCGTCACGTGCGGGAGCAGGGTGCCGTTGAGGAACGTGCCCAGCTCCTGGAGCCGGGTCCGCACCTGTTCCGCGGGTGCATCCAGCAGCGAATCGCCGATCTCGGGCATCTGGTTGACGTGGTGCAGGAGTCGCTCGTGGTTCTCGTGCGTGACCTGCGGAAGGGTCGGTGTCATCTCGGGTCTCCTCGGGTTTCCTCGGTGGATCCGGGCCGGCCTGCGCGGAGGGCAGCCGGCGTGGGGGCGTCGGTGTCGGTCAAGCGGCTTCCTCCTGCGGCAGGTCCGCGAGCGCGGCGAAGAACAGCGCCACCGGCCGATAGACCGCATGGGCGAGCTTCATGAACGGGGCAAGCAGGACGAGCTCGAGGGCGACCGCGACGTGGATCAGGAATACCCAGTAGCCCCAGGCCGGAGCGCTCGGGAGGTACAGCGCGAGCTCCAGGATGAAGCCCGTGACGCCGGTCACCCACAGCAGTCCCAGGAGCATCCAGTCGGCCGTCGTCGACCGGGTGACGGAGCGGTTCGCCTTCCGATAGCGGTCGACGATCAGCACCGTGACGCCGTATACGAGCATCAGGCCGGCGATGGTGCCCAGCAGCCGGACCGGGTACCACAGCGGGACCACCGCCCCCGTCTCCTTCACGCCGATCAGGGCGAGGCCATAGTCAAGCCCGGTCGCGGCGAGCAGGCCGATGAATCCCCACACCGTCACCGCGTGGACGAGACCCCGACGGCGGAACCAGGGCACGCTGGTCGTGTCCGCGTCGCATTCGGCACGGAACTGGACCTGGCCCGAGGGACTCGCGGCCGATCGCCGCCCAGGCGGCGCGCGCGGAGCGGCGTACCGCAGCCCGGCTGCCGAACACGGTCCGCAGCGCCGACGCCTTCGCGCCTGCCGATGGCTCGCGCCATGCTTGCGATCCCGGCGATCCCGGCAAGCACGACGAGGAGCATCACGACGATGCCCGTGTTGTGGATGAGCTCTTCGGGGATGAACTCGAAGATGGCCAGCGACTCGCCGCTCTGGGGGCCGTGGGCCGAGTACATGAACAGGGCGAAGAACGCGGCCAGCAGCACCGCGAACACGGTGGCGCCGATGGGGCGCGTGTACATCGTCCAGGCGATCCGGGTCCGGTCGTAGCTCGCGATCGCGTACCGGCGGGCGGCGGCCATGAACTCGCTCGGGTCGGCCTGCGTGGGACACGTCTCGGCGCACTCACCACACTGGTAGCAGCTCCACAGCTCCTTGCTCGAGAGCAGCGCGTCCTTCATCCCGACCTGCGCGTAGCGGATGATGCGGCGCGGGAACGCCGAGTCCGTCTTCGACAACGGACAGCTCGCGGTGCACGTGCCACAGCTGAAGCAGGCGCTGATGTCGGTTGCGCCGAAGCGCTGGAGGTCCGGGTACAGCCCGGTATCCACGCGGGTGGCCACGGCGGCGACCGGCTCTGCGATGGCGGTCATCAGGACACCCGCCCGGTGGGCTCGTACTGGAAGTAGCCGTCGTCGTTCGCGCCCTTGACCTCGGCCAGCCAGCCGTAGCGGCGCATGCCCATCACCCAGAACACCACCTCGTGGGTCGGGGCGTCGATGGCCGTGGCGATCTGGGGCACGGTCAGCGGGCCGTCGTGGAGCGCGGTCAGGATGCGTCCCCGCATCACCGGCTCGTCGCGAACGACCTCGCGAACCTCCCTGCCGTTCGGGTTGGTCATGCCGGTACCTCCACCAGGCTGTCGATCATCGCGGTGACCTGGGCGTCGGTATAGCCGAGCAGGTCGATGGCATTCTCGGGACACATCGGGACGCAGCCCCCGCAACCCTTGCAGCCGGTGGGGCTGATCACGGCGAAGTGCCGGTCACCCTCCTCCGCCATCGAGATCGCGTCGTACGGGCAGACCGTCAGGCAGTCGCCGCACGCGGTGCACGTGTCGGGTTCGACGATCGCGACCAGCGGGTCGAGCTCCGTGAACCCCTTCTTGAGGACGGCCGCGCTCTGCGTCACGGCGGCCAGCCCCGACGCCACCGACTCCGACGACGTCTTGGGGCCCTGGCAGGCGCCTGCGATCAGAACGCCGTCCACGACCGTCTCGACGGGGCGCAGCTTGGGGTGGATCTCGTTGAAGAACCCGTCGCTGCCGGCCGGCAGCTTGAGCACGTCGACCAGGTCCTGGTTGGCCCGGGGAACCATCCCCGTCACGAGCACGACGAGGTCCACCGGGAGGGCGAGCTCCGTCCGCTCGGTCAGCAGATCGGTCACGGTGACCGTCAGCCCGCCGTCTGCCCGGCGCTCGACGGCCGGCGGCGCGTCGTCGCCGAACTTGAGGAACACCGAGCCGGCCTTTCGGGCCTCCGTGTACAGCGGCTCGAACTTGCCGTAGGTCCGCATGTCCCGGTACAGGTGGTACTGGCGGATGGCCGGGTCGAGACCCGACACCTGGACCGCCGTCTGGACCGTCGCGGCACAGCAGAACCGCGAGCAGTAGGCGTTGGCGCATCCGGCGGTTCCGCGGCTGCCGACGCAGTACACGTAGGCGACGCTGCGGACCGGACGGCCGTGCCACGCCAGCGCGCCCGAGGACGCGTCGACCAGCTCCTTGAACTCGGGCAGGGTGACGACGCCCTCGATGCCGTAGCCGAGCTCCCCCGCCTCCGGCTGGTAGCTGTCGAAGCCGGTCGCAACGATGATCGAGCCGACTGCGACCTGGATCGTGCCGGCACCCTCGCCGCCCACGCGGATCGTGGCCTCGTAGTTGCCGAAGCTGCCGGCCTTGCCGACCATCTCCGCGCTGGTGAGCACGTTGATCGAGGGTCGCTTGCGAACCTCGGCGATCAGCGTCGCGATGAGCTCGCGTCCATCTTTGTCGTGGGGGAAGATGGGACCGAACCGGCCGACCCAGCCGCCGAGGGTGTCCTCGCGCTCGACCAATGTCACCCGGAGCCCGATATCGGCGAGCCCGACCGCGGTCCGCAGGCCGGTGATCCCGCCGCCGATGACCAGCGTGTGGGGCAGGGTGTCGACGACCAGCGGCACGAGCGGTGTCGTGTTCCGCGTCCGGGCGATCCCGGCCCGCACGAGCGCCTCGGCCTTGGCCGTCGCGCCCGCGGTGTCGTCCGTGTGCACCCACGAGCACTGCTCGCGGATGTTCACCTGCGTGTATTCGTAGGGGTTCAGGCCCGCTCGCGAGGCGACGCCCCGGAACGTGTAGGTGTGGAGCTTGGGCGAGCACGACGCGACCACCAGGCCATCGAGCGAGTTGCCCTCGATGTCGGCCACCATCTCGGTCTGGGTGGCGTCGGAGCAGGCGAACATCTCGTGCTTGGCGACGACGACGTCACCGGCATCGCGGATGTCCTCGATGACCTTCTCGACATCGACGTAGTCGGAGATGTTGCCGCCGCAGTGGCAGACATAGACGCCGATGCGGCGCCCCGTGGGATCCGAGCGTACCGGTGGCATCCGGGGTGCTCGCGCTATTGGCCTTATCGGGGCCGGGCTCGGCGGCTGTGCCGGGCTCCGCGGCCGCCGAGAGAAGCTCTTCGTTCATGCCGGCACCATCTCGATCTCCTGGGTCTCGACCTTCGTGGCCTCGAGGTGGGCGGCGACCTGCGCCACCGCCGCACCCGCGTGGAGGATCGAGTCCGCGATGTCCTTGGCGCCCGACGCGGCGCCTGCCACGTAGACCCCCGGGATGCTCGTCTGGCCCGGGTTCAGGTCCTCCTCGGGCTCGGCAACGTAGTTCCACTGGTCGAGCGAGAGCTCCTCGACCTCGAACAGCTGTTCCGCGTCGCGGTTGGGCTGGACGCCCACGGCCAGCACCACGAGGTCGTACTCGGCCTCGACGATGGCGCCGCCGTTCTCGATGTCCTCGTACTTGAGCACGAGGTCGCCGTTGGGCAGCTCGTGGACGTCGGCAACGCGGCCCTTGACGTAGTTGGCGCCCATCGATTTCGCCTGCTCGTAGAACTCGTCGTATCGCTTGCCCGGCGCCCGGATGTCCATGTAGTGGACCGTGACGTCGGCCAGCGGAAGCGCGCCCATCAGGAGCTGGTTCTGCTTGATGGAGTACATGCAGCAGAAGCGCGAGCACAGCGGGTTGCCCACCGTCTCGTCGCGCGAACCGGTGCACAGGATGTAGGCGATCCGGTCGGGCACCTTGCCGTCGCCTGGACGCAGGATCGTGTTGAACGGGCGCGTGGGCGCCAGCAGGCGGTCCATCTGCATCCCGGTGATGACGTTCTTGAAACGGCCGAAGCCGTACTCCGGCTTGAGGTCCGCCGCGAACAGCTTGAAGCCCGTCGACACAACGACCGCGCCGACCTCGACATCGTGCTGCTTGTCCCGGGCGTGGAGGTCGATGCAGCCATCGACCGGGCAGGCTGCGACGCACTCGGAGCATTCCGAGCACACCGCGCAGTCCAGGCAGCGGCCGGCGGCCTCGCGAGCTTCCGTCTCCGTGAGCGGGGCCTCGACCTCTCTGAAGTCGGCCGGGGCGGCGACGAGCGTCGTGCCCTCGGACGCCGGCCGTCGCAGCTCGTAGCTCTTCTGGCGAGCGAGCACCTGCTCCTTGTCGACCACCGGCAGCCGGTCGTCGAAGCCGTCCATCGTCCCGCCGGTCAACCAGCGATCGATCATGTGCGCCGCACGCCGGCCCTCGCCGACGGCACGCGTGATGTCCGTCGGTCCGTGGACCACGTCACCGGCCGCGAAGATGAACGGCGTTTCCGTCTGACACGTGGCCGGGTCGGCGACCAGCAGGCCGCGCGGGCTCGTGGCGAGCCCCCCCGCGAAGGCGCTGGTGTCGGCCTTCATGCCGATCGCGCTCACAATGACCTCGCACGGGATCGTGAACTCGCTGCCGGGGATCGGCTCCGGGCGGCCGCGGCCGGATGCGTCCGGTGCACCGAGCGCCATCCGGGTGCAGCGCAGCCCGCTGACCGCGCCGTTCTCGTCGCCGACGACCTCGGCCGGCGCGACCTGGAGGCTGAACACCGCGCCCTCCTTCTCGGCGTCGTCGGCTTCCACGTGGTGGGCCGGCATCTCGTCGCGACCGCGGCGGTAGGCAACGGTCACCGACGCGGCGCCCAGGCGGCGCGCGGTTCGCGCGACGTCCATGGCGACGTTGCCGCCGCCGACGACCACCACGCGACGGCCGGCGATGTCCAGCGGCTCATCGAGCTTGACCTTGCGCAGGAAGTCGGTTCCGCCGAGCACGCCCAGGCGATCCTCGCCGGGAACCCCGAGGTTGGTCGAGCGGTTGGTGCCGGTGGCGACCAGGACCGCGTCGAAGCCATCGGTCTTGAGGGCCTCGAGGTCCCGCACCGGTGTTCCGGTCTGGATCTCGACGCCGATCGCGCGAACGTTGTCGATGTCGCGCTCGACGACGGCCTCGGGAAGCCGGTACGACGGGATCGCCAGCCGGAGGTAGCCGCCGGGCTCGGGGGCCGCCTCGAAGATCTTGACCTCGTAGCCCTTGCGGGCGAGCTGCCAGGCGGATGTCAGGCCGGCCGGCCCGGAGCCCACGATGGCGACCTTGCGGCCGTTCGGCGGTGCGACCTCGACCCCCGGGCCATCGCCCGTGGTGTCGTGCGCATCCGACACGAAGCGCTTGAGCCGCCGGATTGGCAGGGTGCCCTCGAGCGACCCGCGGGTGCACTCGGCTTCGCACGGCGCATAGCACGCTCGCCCGAGCGTCCCCACCAGGGGCGTCGCCTCGAGCACCAGCCGGTATGCCTTCTCGTATTCGCCACTGCGGATCAGGGACACATAGCCGTGGGCCTGGATCCCGGCGGGGCAGGCAAACGAGCAGGGTGAGCTGCCCGCGCGGTCGATGACGGCCTTCTTGGGCACGGCCTGAGGGAACGCGATGTACGCGGCCCGGCGCGCCACGAGGTCGGCATTGAACTGGTCGGGGACGGCCACGGTGCAGGCGGTCTCGCACTTGGAGCAGCCGGTGCAGGTCATCTCGTCGACGAACCGTGCCTTCTGCGTCACGGAGGCATGGAACCGGCCATCTGCCGAGCGCCGGATCCCGTCAACCCGGCTGTAGGTCATCGCGGTGATGTTCGGGTGGTGGATCGTCGCCGCCATCTTGGGCGTCGAGATGCAGCTCGCGCAGTCCAGGGTCGGGAACACCTTGCTGAGCAGGATCATCTTCCCGCCCACGCTGGCTTCCTTCTCGACCAGCAGGACCTTGTAGCCCATGTCGCCGAGCTTGAGGGCGGACTCCATGCCGCCGATGCCGCTGCCCACGACGAGGACGTCGTAGCGATCCTCGTCGGTCCCGGGAACGGCACAGGTCTGGGTCGTCTGGGTCATCGAAGTCACCTCGCCGCCGCCGGTCCGAGCGCCGCCAGGGCCGTCGAGAAGCCCTGGACGTGTCGCGTGAACGGCTCGGAGCACACCGAGCAGATGGCCGCCATGCGCAGCCGTTGGGGGTCGATCTCGAGCTCCCGCAGCCGCGCCTGTGACTCGCTCATGATCCGCGAGGAGCGCTCGGCGCAGTCGGGCAGGTAGGCGCACTCGTCGCCGTCGGACGCGACGAACACGCCGTCGAACCCGGTCTGGAGCGCGTGCAGGATCCACGAGGGACGGATTCCGCTCGTGCACGGCAGGCCGATGACGTTGACGCCCGGCGAGTAGTGCATGTGCGAGCTGCCGGCCAGGTCGATCCCCGGGTCGGAGATGTTGTTGGTGGAGAACACGAGGATCCGCGGGACAAAGGTGTCTCCGGGGGCTCGCGGCTCGGTCTCGACGGGGGCTGTCATTGGACGGCGACTCCTGGAGCGGTCGGGTCGACCGCGGGCGTGGCGAGCGCCCGCGGGACCGTCGTGCTGACTACTTGCGGCGAATGACGAACACGCGGTCGTAGCCGTCGGCCGTGAGGGTGCCGAGGAAGTCATGGCCGACCTTGGCCGACCAGGCGCCGATGTCGGTCTTGGTGACCGGGTCGGTGGACATGATCTCGATCACGGAGCCGACGGGAACGGTGCCCATCCCCTTCTTGGCCTCGAGGAGCGGGCCGGGGCAGGCGGCGCCACGGGCGTCGATGACCTTGGCGGCAGTGATGGCTTCGAGCTCGGTAAGCGTTGCAGTCATGGAACGGATCCTCCTAGTAGACGAGGCTGTTGGTTGCCGAGGTGATTTCCGCGATGAACCGGCCGGCGGCCACGACCTCGGTTCCCTCGACGAGGTCGTCGGGGGCCACGATCCCGCGGCTGTTGATGCACGGGCCGCAGACGAGCAGCTGGGCGCCCAGCTCGCGAACGTCGTGGAGGAGCTTGGCCAGCGGCGGGAAGCCGCCCGCGGCGACGGTCTCGGCGACGCCGCGCTTGACGAGCTCCACGCCGTCGGCCTGGAAGCCGAGCACCACGGCCACGTCGGATGCGAGCGCTGCGCCCGCCATCACGAACGGGATCGTCGCGTGCTCGGGGTGGTCCGCCCCGTGGGTGACCATGAACACGAGCTTCTCGTCATCGGCCATGCATTCGGCTCCTTGCGTTTCGCTCCCAACGGAGCTGTCAGATGAACAGGACCTGGCCGCCCTCGGCGGACATCAGGAAGGTGGCGATACCGCCCGAGTCGTCAACGAGCGGGTCGAGCGTCGTGGCGTCGATGCCCAGGACCTCGAGCGACCCGGCGCAGGCGAGGATGGACACCTCGCCCAGCTCCTTGGCCATGCGGAAGGTCTCCAGCCACGGGATCGCGCCCGCGCCTGCGACCGGCCGGCTCCTGCCGGGTGCGACGGCGTCGAAGGCGAGACCCTGGTCGGCCTCGATCCTCTCCGAGCGGAACGCGTCGAGCGCCCAGTACTGGAGCAGGATGTTGACCGGGCGATCCATTGCCGCAGCGCCGGCCGCGAGCGTCGCCGCTGCGTGCAGCTTGTCGGCAGTGCCGGAGAACAGGACGATGGAGAGGCTGTCGTTCACGCGTGACCTTCCTGGCTGGAGGTGACGGGCTCGCGCGTCGGGCGATCCGTCCTAGATGGGGTGCGCTCGGCGGCGCTCGCCAGATCACCCATCGATGACAGGCGGCGCACGAGGATGGCGCGCATGAGGTCGCAGGCGGAGAGGATCTCCGGATCGGTCAGGCCATAGGACACCGACCGACCATCACGGGTCGCCTCGACGAGCCCCACGGCGCGCATCGAGCCCAGGTGCTGGGAGACCGTCGCCTGCCCCAGACCGAGGTCCCGGGCCAGCTCGTTGACCTCGCGCGGCCGCTCGCCCAGCAGCTGGACGATCCGCAGCCGGTGTGGGCTGGCGAGCGCGCGCAGGAGCGACGTCTGGATCTCGTCGATCTCGGTCATTTCGCTCATCCAACCCCGCGCTGCCATGTCCAGATATTCATGCACCATGCATGTGTGCACTGCTGGTATATGTCATTGACACCTATAAGGTAGGGGTCATCGGTCACCTGAACGGCCCCGGGTCCCGGGTTCGGACGTGCCATCCGGCCGGACGCCATGTGACCCGCGGCCGGTTCGACATCTCAGTGCGGCGTGAGATGTTTGGCCCATGACAGCCGACCTGCCCGTGATCCCTGCTCCCCGCCTCGATCTGCCGGCGCCCGACGTCGCCGCCGCGGCCGGCGTGGCGGCACTGCTCGCGGACCCGGTCCGGGCCGGGATCCTGCGCCTGCTCGCCGGCGGCCCGCACTGCGTGTGCGAGATGGCGGCGACGCTGGGCGCCCGGGAGAACAACGTCAGCAACCACCTCGCCCGGCTCCGCGAGGCCGGTCTCGTGCGGGCCAGCCGGCACCGGGCAAATGCGCGCTTCCTGTACTACGAGCGGGATGCCGACGCGGTGGCTGCTGCGCGGGCCGCATTGAACGACGTGCTCCGATGACGGTCCTCGCGGCCCGCCGGCCGCACGTGCCCCTGGGGCTGGTCGTCGCCGTGGCCGCCGTCGCGTGGGTCGCCGCCTGGCAGGTCAATCTGCCCGCCGCCGAGTGGCTGGCGTACGAGGGGCTCCAGCTCGACCGTGGATCCCACGTGGGCGACGCCATCGCGTTCTTCCTGTACGACGTGCCCAAGGTGCTGCTGCTGCTCACCGGGATCGTGACGATCGTGTCGTTCCTGCGGTCGTTCGTGTCCCCGGAGCGCGTGCGGCGAGCGCTGGCCGGACGCGGCGTCTTCCCCGGCACGGTTGCCGCGGCCGGGTTCGGGGTCATCACACCGTTCTGCTCCTGCTCCGCGGTCCCGCTGTTCATCGGCTTCGTGGAGGCCGGTGTGCCGCTCGGCGTCACGTTCGCCTTCCTGGTCGCCAGCCCGATGGTCAACGAGGTCGCGCTGGTGCTGTTGTGGGGCCTGTTCGGACCCGCCATCGCGCTCGCCTACATGGCCGCCGGCCTCGCGGTCGCGATCGCCGCCGGGCTGCTGATCGGCCGGCTGGGCCTCGAACGCTACGTCGAGGACTACGTATGGGCGATCCGCGCCGGCGCCGGCATCACCGACGTCCGCCCGACGCTCGACGAGCGAATCCGGGAGGCATGGCGCTCCACCCTCGACATCGTCGGGCGCGTGTGGCCCTTCGTCATCGCCGGGATCGCGGTCGGTGCCCTGATCCACGGGTTCGTGCCCACGGACCTGGTGGTGGAGCTCGGCGGCCGCGACAACCCGGTGGCGGTGCCGGCGCTCGTCGCACTGGGCGTTCCGCTCTACAGCAACGCGGCGGGCACCATCCCGGTGATCGAGGCGCTGCTGGGCAAGGGACTGCCGCTGGGTTCGGCGCTCGCATTCATGATGGCCGTCACGGCGCTGTCGTTCCCCGAGCTGGTCATCCTGCGGCGCGTCATGAAGCCGCGACTGATCGCCGCCTTCGTCGCCATCGTGGCCGCCGGCATCCTGGCCGTCGGCTACGGCTTCAACATGTTCCTCGCCTGAAGGAGATCGCCATGCGCGTCATCGAAGTCCTCGGATCCGGCTGCCAGAAGTGCCAGCACGTGGAGAAGGTCGTCCGCGAGGTCGTGGATTCCGCCGGGATCCAGGCCGAGGTCCGCCACGTGACGGACTACGCGGAGATCGCGG
This sequence comes from uncultured Chloroflexia bacterium, assembly GCA_963734895.1. Lineage (GTDB taxonomy): Bacteria > Chloroflexota > Limnocylindria > Limnocylindrales > CSP1-4 > CAIXZV01. Next base: position 81,642 of record CAVTIN010000010.1, read on the forward strand.
CGCGCGGCGTGATGTCGACGCCGGGCCTGGTCATCGACGGCGAGGTCGTGATGGCGGGCAGGATCCCGACGCGCGAGCAGGTCGCCACCTGGCTCGGCATCGCCTGAGCCGGTCCTCGGCATCGCCTGAGCCGGTCCTCGGCATTCGCGCCGGTCGAAGTCCGGTCGCCGGTCGGTCACAAGCCGGCGCATGACTCATTCCGCGAGTCGGCCCCGGTTGGACGGCTGGACGCCACGTCGTACCCTGTCCGGACGTACGGAAGGGCGGGCGTCCCCCGCCGGCAGGAGGACCTGATGGCCACGCGAAATGCGCTGCTGCTCGGAACCCCCAAGGGCGCCTTCATCCTCGACGGCGACGGCGACCGCCAATCGTGGTCGCTTCGCGGACCGTTGTGCGACGGCTGGCCGATCCACGACGTCACCCGGGACGCAGCGTCCGGTGCGATCCTCGCCGGCGGCGGGAGCCCCTGGTATGGACCCGCGGTGTGGCGCAGCGACGATCTGGGCCGGACGTGGACCCATTCGAGCGAGGGTCTCAGCTACGGGGACGCCGGTCCCAAGGTCGCGACGGTGTGGAATGTCACCGCCGCCCACGGCGTGGTCTACGCGGGCGTCGAGCCCGCGGGCCTGTTCCGGAGCCGCGACGGCGGACGAACCTGGGAGCACGTCCAGGGGCTGACCAACCACCCGACACGCCCCGAGTGGCAGCCCGGAGCAGGCGGCCTGTGCCTCCACTCTATCGTCCCCCACCGGGAGGATCCCGACCGGATGTGGGTCGCGGCGTCCGCAGTCGGCGCGTTCGAGACCCGCGACGGCGGGCGGACGTGGGAGACACGGAACCGTGGCGTTCGTGCCGACTTTCACCCCGAGAAGTACCCCGACTTCGGACAGTGCGTCCACAAGCTGGTCATGGCGGCGGACGGGGGCGAGCACCTGTACCAGCAGAACCACTGTGGCGTCTACCGGTCCTCCGACGGTGGCCGGCAGTGGGAGGAGATTACCCAGGGGCTGCCGTCCGAGTTCGGGTTCCCGATGGCGAGCCATCCGCGCGACCCGTTGACCACCTGGACCATCCCGCTCAACGGCGCGGACCGCGGCCGCTACATGCCCGACGCCAGCGCCGCCGTGTGGCGCACCAACGACGGCGGTGACTCGTGGATCCGGGCGGACGAGGGGCTGCCGCAGCACGACGCCTACCTGGGCGTGCTCCGCGAGGCGATGGCCGTGGACGACCGGCGACCCCGTCGGCGTGTACTTCGGGACCAGCACGGGCCAGGTGTACGGGAGCGTGGACGAGGGTCGCAGCTGGACGCTGTGGCCGAGAACCTGCCGCCGATCTGGTCCGTCGAGGCCGCCTCCATTGACTGAGGTGCGGCCGGCCCAGTCAGAGGCCGCCGTCATTGACTGACGCGCGGCCGGGCGTGGTCGTCCACCTGCCACGGTCGCTGGTCGCACTGTTTCCGGGAACGGAGCGCCGGATGGACGCGCGGGGAGCGACGGTAGCCGAGGTGATCGACGACCTCGACGCACGGGTGCCCGGGCTGCGCAACCGCCTGATCGACGCAGGTCCGACGATCCGCACGCACCTCAACGTGTTCGTCGCGGGCGAGCGGGCCGGCCTCGACGCCCCCGTTTCGCCGGGTGACGACGTCCACGTGATCCCCGCGGTCTCCGGCGGCTGACCTCGCAGACCGCGGTTGCCGGCAGCGACCGGCGGCGGCGGTCCCGGACGCCACCGGCGGATCGGCCCCCTTCCCGGGGGCCGCATCGACCACCGTCTCGCCATCCGGCCCCTTGTGGTCGACGGGCATCTGACCGACGCTTGAGAGCGCACGATCCGCCCGCGTTCGCGGGTCGCGCCTCCCATCGCCGCCCAGCCGCGCCCGCCCGAGGCGCCCGACCAGAGGCCCTGCACCGATGCCCGTCGCCACCAGGATCACCGACCCGTCGTCCGACATCCTCCATGTCGACCGCCACCCGCTCGACGCGATCTTCCATCCGAGGTCGGTCGCCGTCATCGGGGCGACCGAGAAGTCCGGCTCCGTAGGCCGCACCATCCTGTGGAACCTGCTCTCGTCGCCGTTCGGCGGCACCGTCTACCCGGTCAACCCGACACGCCCGGCGATCCTGGGCGTCAAGGCGTACCCGTCGATCGGCGCCATCGCCGAGCCCGTGGACCTGGCCGTGATCGTGACCCCGGCCGCGACGGCGCCGGGCCTGGTCGAGGAGTGCGGCGAGGCCGGCGTCCGCGGCGTGATCATCATCAGCGCCGGATTCAAGGAGGTCGGCGAGGCCGGCGTCGAGCTCGAGCGACAGGTTCTCGCGGCGGCCCGCCGATACGGGATCCGCGTCGTCGGCCCGAACTGCCTGGGCGTGATGAACCCGGTGGGCGCCTTCAACGCCACGTTCGCCGCGGGGATCGCGGCCCCCGGGCGGGTGGGCTTCGTGTCGCAGTCGGGTGCGCTGCTGACCGCGATCCTGGACTGGGCCGCGCACGAGGACGTCGGCTTCAGCTCGATCGTGTCGCTGGGCTCGATGCTCGACATCGGCTGGGGCGACGTCATCGACTACCTGGGTGACGATCCGAACACCGACAGCATCGTCATCTACATGGAAACCATCGGCGATGCGCGGGCATTCCTGTCATCCGCGCGCGAGGTGGCCCTGACCAAGCCGATCATCGTGATCAAGCCCGGTCGCACGGCGCAGGCGGCGAAGGCTGCCGCCTCGCACACCGGGTCGCTGACCGGTTCGGACGACGTGCTCGACGCCGCGTTCCGGCGGGCCGGCGTGCTGCGCGTCAACTCGATCAGCGAGCTGTTCGAGGTGTCCGAGATCCTGGCCAAGCAGCCCCGGCCGGCCGGACGCCGGCTCTCGATCGTGACCAACGCGGGCGGTCCGGGCGTGCTGGCGACCGACGCCCTGATCTCCGGCGGCGGCGAGCTCACCGAGCTCACGCCCGAGACCATGGACCGCCTCAACGCGGTCCTGCCCTCGGTCTGGAGCCACAACAATCCGATCGACATCATCGGCGACGCCCCGCCCGACCGCTACGCCAAGGCGCTCGAGGTCGCCGCGGCGGACCCCGAGACCGACGGCCTGCTGGTCATCCTCACGCCCCAGGCGATGACCGATCCCACGGCCACGGCCCGGGCGCTGGTCAAGCACGCCCACATCGAGGGCAAACCCGTGCTCGCGTCGTGGATGGGCGGCGCCGATGTCGAGGAGGGGGCGGCGATCCTGCGCGCTGCCGGCATCCCGACCTTCGCCTACCCGGACACGGCGTGCGTCCTGTTCAACCATATGTGGCGCTACGCGAACAACCTCAAGGCGTTGTACGAGACGCCGTCGCTGCCCGTCGCCCCGGAGCGTGGCGAATTCCGCGAGGAGGTCGACCGGATCATCGCGGAGGTCAGTGCCGAGGGCCGGACCCTGCTGACCGAGTACGAGAGCAAGAAGGTCCTCGCCGCGTACGGGATCCCGATCACCGACACCGAGCTCGCCCACACCCCGGAGGAGGCGTGTGCGGCAGCGGCGGACATCGGCTACCCGGTGGTCGCGAAGCTGCTGAGCCGGACGGTGACGCACAAGACTGACGTCGGTGGCGTGATCCTCAACCTGCGGACGCCCGAGGCCGTCTGCGAGGCGTTCGAGACGATCCGCGAATCGGTCACGGAGAAGGCCGGCGCCGAGCACTTCGAGGGCGTCACGATCCAGCCGATGATCAACTGGAGCGGCTATGAGCTGATCGTGGGCAGCAGCCCTGATCCGCAGTTCGGGCCGGTGCTGCTGTTCGGGATGGGCGGCCAGCTGGTCGAGGTCTTCCGGGACCGGGCGCTCGCCCTTCCGCCGCTCAACACCACCCTTGCCAGGCGCCTGATCGAGCACACCAAGATCGCCGCCGCGATGCACGGCGTCCGCGGACGAAAGCCGATCGATGTCGACGTCCTGGCCGCGCTGCTGGTCCGGTTCAGCGAGCTCGTCGCAGAGCAGCCGCGCATCGCCGAGATCGACATCAACCCGCTGCTGGCATCGCCGGAGCGGATCATCGCCCTCGACGCCCGCGTGGTCCTGCACCCGGCATCGATCGATGACGCGGATCTGCCGCGGCTGGCGATCCGGCCCTACCCCCATGACTACGCGCGCGATTACGTGACGAACGACGGCGTGCCGTTCGAGGTCCGCCCGATCAGGCCCGAGGACGAGCCGGCGCTCGCCCGCTTCCACGCGACGCTGTCCAGCGAGACGGTCCAGGCGCGGTATGGCACCGACTTCGCGCTTGCCGAGCGAACCGCGCACGAACGACTGACCAGGAGCTGCTTCGTCGACTACGACCGCGAGATCGTGCTCGTGGCGGAGGCGCCCAACGCCGGAGGCACGGAGATCGCCGGCGTCGCCCGCCTGTCGCGCGTCCACGCGAGCGACGACAAGAGCCTCACCCTCGTGGTTGCCGACGCGTGGCAGCGGCGAGGGATCGGTGCCCAGCTCATCCGGTCCGCGATCGCCGTCAGCCGCAAGGAGCACGTCGCGCGCGTCTTCGCCAAGCTGTCGCCCGACAACGTCCCGATGCACGAGCTGCTCGCCGAGCACGGCTTCGCCTTCGAGGACCACGACGGGCTCATGGTGGCGTCGCTCGTCACGCGCTGACCTCGCCACGCGCTGACGCAACCTACTCGCGGGCGTCGGCCTCGCGGCCCGAGCCGGCCAGGAACGCCGCACCCGCGTCCACCGACGACCGGTGCGCGTCCGTGAGCAGGTGCCGTCGATCGTGGCTCGAGGCGTGCGCGTAACTGGCGAGGTCGGTCAGGACGTCGTGGAGCCTGCCCAGCTGCCGCGCCTCGATCCCGGGCCATGCCTCCCCCGTCGCGTCGCGCATCAGCGCCAGCAGGTGATCCAGGCACAGCGGCGCGGCCGCGACCGCCTCGACCCATGGCGACTCGGCGGTCAACCTGACGAGTCCCTCGATCAACCCGGCTTCGGTGCGCGATACGCGAGCGCAGATCGGGCACGCGGGAGGGCGGGCCGCCGCCTCGAGCCGCTTCGCCCGTGAACGCCCCCCGGCCTTGTGTGCCGACGCCAGCTCCGCGAGGCGGATTCGAAGCGTCGCCCGGATCAGGATCGCCGCTCCGAGGCTGCCCGCCCGCCGCCGATCGGCATCAAGGATTGCCCGCGAATGGAGCGCGCAGAAGCCGCGGCCCGCGTCCAGGACCTCGCGGAACCCGACGTCATTGACGCTCTCCGCGAGGATCGCCTCGAGGAACGCAGCCTCCGTACGCGTGCGCTCGCGGCACAGCGGACAGCCGGGCATCCCGAACGCATCGGCGAGGTGGATATCGGAGTTGCTGTGCACCGGGAGCTGCGACGTCACGCCGGCGAGTCCCGGTCCTGCGGGTCCGTCCCCGCGGCGCCGGCGGCCGGGCCCAGCAGGTACAGCGCAAGCGTGAGCGGCGAGGCGGCCCTGATCGAGTGCGGCGTGTGGGCCGGCATATGGATCCAGCCACCGGCGCCCAGCGAGCGCCGCAGGCCGCCAACCGTGATGTCGGCGTCGCCGGTCAGCACATGGACCACGGCGGGGCGGGCGGCAGTGTGCTCCGACAGCTCCTCGTCCGTCGCGAATCCGAACAGCACGAGCCGCAGTCCGTCGCCGTCGTGGAGCGTCCGGCTCAGGATCCCCTGCGGAGGCGGCGACACCTCGGCAAGCAGATCGTCGACGACGTGGGGCTGTTCGGTCATCGGCGTCACCTCCTCCGCGGAGCCTACCGCCGATGGTGGTCCGGAGCGTGGCGCCGATGCGAACGGTGGCCTCGCGTGGACGCGCGCGGGGTCCGCGTGCGCTCCCCGCGGTGCCGATCGCCACGCCTGCCCATGGCCACGCCTTGCGGACCCGCGCATAATGGAGTCCTCAATCCTCCCTCCCCTCGGAGGTCGTCCCGGGAGGTCACCGAGACATGACGATGCGAACGGCCGGTTGGTCAGGCTCGCAACGACGCCGGCAGGGTCGGCGTCGGCTGACCGCGAGCGAAGACGCATCGCGCGGTGCTTCCAACATGGCGACGGTCCCCCGCGCGGGGAACATCTCGAGCGACACACGGGCGGGCATCTTGGCGCGGTCGCGGGGATGAACACACGACCCTCGTGACCCGGCAGGGCCGAGCGCGTGCCGGCCGACTGCCGCGAGACCCTGAGGCCGTCGCGAACGCGACGGCCTTTCGCGTGCCTGACGCCGGTCGCAGTTGGTGACGTCCGGTCGCTACCATCCTCACGTGAGCGACGCCGAGCCAGCAGGGACCCGCAACGTCCGGCCAGCCACGCCGGCCGAGGCCCTCGACGTCCGCGCGATGCACGCGTCCAATCGTGCTGCATGGAATGAAGCCGCGGAGCGATACGAGGGTTGGTTCGACGACGCCGTCGCGCTGATCCGGTCCGGCGGCTCGAACCTGTTCCCGGTCGAGGCCGACCTCATCGGCGACCTGCACGGCCGCTGCCGCCGGGCGATCCACCTCCAGTGCGCGGGCGGCCAAGACACGCTCTCGCTGTCGAACCTCGGCGCCGACGAGGTCGTGGGCGTGGACTTCAGCCCGCGCATGCTGGACCTGGCGGCCAGGCTCAGCGCGGCAACGGCCGTACCGGCGAGATGGGTCCAGAGCGACGTGCTCGACACGCCCCACGAGCTCGACGGCACGGGCGACCTCGTGTACACGGGCCGCGGCGCGATCATCTGGATCCAGGATCTCGACGCCTGGGCGGCGGTGCTTCGGCGGCTCCTCTCCCCCACCGGGCGCCTCGTGATCTTCGACGGCCACCCGGCGGAATGGCTGTTCGACGCGGACGACGATGGCCGCTGGATCGTCACCGACTACGACTACTTCGCGGGTCCCGAGGCCTCGCGGGGGTGGGCACCGGAGTACATCGACCACATCTCTGTTCCCGAGGACGACCAGTCGTGGAAGTTCGCCCGTGCCTGGACCCTGGGCGAGATCGTGACGGCATTGCTCGGCGCGGAGCTGCGCCTGGAGCAGGTTGCAGAGCACCCGGTGGACTGGTGGGCAGGGCATCGTGATGTGCGGCCGGAGGAGCGGGGGCGCGTGCCGCTGTCCTTCTCCGTGGTCGCACGACGGGATTGACGGCAACCCTGCGCGCGCTCACGATGCCATCGTGAACGAGCACCCGGACGACGCGATCCTCGAACCGGACGACGGCGACGAGGATGAGGACGATGAGGATGCGGCCGACGCGCTGGATCCCCGCGAGGCCGCGCGCGACCGCCGCCGCGACCGCGAGGCCGAGGCAGAGCGCCGCGCCCTGATGCGCCCGGGGATGGGCAAGGTGTTCAAGCAGATCACCGACCGCCATGTCCGCGATGCGGACGAGCTGCCGCGGCGGCGGGGGCGCGACCGGGACTGACCGGACGGGGCGCCCAGGGCTTCGCTGTCTGATAGCGTGCCTGCGATGCCGCACACCGAAGCACCCGCCTCGTATCGCGAGCTGCTGCGAATCCCGACGATCGGGCGGATCCTGCTGGGGATGGCGCTCAGCCGGATCGGCGGCAGCATGTTCGGCGTCGCCATCGTGCTGTTCACGCTCGACCGGTTCGACTCGCCGGCCCTTGCCGGGCTCGTCACGTTCGCGAGCGTCGGTCCGGGTCTGATCGTCAGCCCGATCGCAGGTGCGCTGCTCGATCGGCACGGGCGCGCCCGCCTGATCGTCATCGACCAGCTCGTTGGCGCTGGGTCGCTGATTATGATCGCCGCCCTCGCCCTCACCGACGGACTCACGCCCGCGATCCTCGTCCTGGTCACCGCGGTCGCCGGGCTGACGGCACCACTCAGCTCCGTCGGGCTGCGCACCCTGTTTCCGCTGCTGGTCCCGCGACGCCTGTGGGAGCGCGTCAATGCCCTCGACTCCAACGGGTACGTCATCGCCACCCTGATCGGTCCGGCCGCTGCCGGGCTGCTGGTCCAGCTGGCCGGCGGGCCTCCAACGCTGCTCGTGATCGGGGGGCTGTTCGGGATCGCGGCCCTGGTGTTCGTGCGGGTGGCCGATCCTCACAACGAGACCCAGTCCACGGGACGGCTGCTCGTCGATGCCTGGCAGGGGCTTCGCTACACGCTGCTCAACCCCACGCTCCGGGCGCTCGGCATCTCGCTCGCGATCCTCAACCTTGGCTGGGGGATCGTGACCATCGCGCTGCCGGTGCTCGTGCTCCAGCGCCTCGGCCAGGGCGAGGCGGTCGTGGGCGCGGTGTTCGCGGTGTCCGGCGTCACCGGCGGCGTCGGCGCGCTCCTCGCGGGTCGGTGGCGCACCCAGGGGCACGAGCGCCAGATGCTCGTCCTGCCGATGGCCGGCATGGCCGTCGCCACGGCCGTCCTGCTCGCCTCCCCCACCCTCGCCGTGCTGATCGCAATCATGGCGATCACCGGCTTCCTCAACGGTCCGCTCGATGTCGCGCTGTTCACGCTGCGCCAGCGCCAGACCGATCCCGCCTGGCTGGGCCGCGCGTTCGCGGTATCGATGTCGCTCAACTTCCTGGGCTACCCGTTCGGCGCCGCGATCGGCGGCGCCCTGGTGGGGATCGGGATCGAGGCCGCGCTCGCGGTGGCCGTCGCCGCGACCGCGCTGGGTGCGCTCGTGGCGTGGTGGCTCATCCCGCGGACTCCGGCTCGGGAGGACGTCGCGCGAGCCTGAGACGCAGCGGTCCAGGTCCCGGTGGGGTCAGCGCTCGGCGATGCCCCGGAATGTGCCGTCAGGATCGCGAATCATCCGCCGCACCTCGAACACCGAGGTCGGGTCGATCGGCCCGTACACGTGCGGGTACTTCCGCCCGGCATCGTCGAACCGCCATGGGCTCCCGGTCCGCTCCAGGTCGAGGGTCAGGAGCAGGAACGAACGCGGGTCGTCACGGTAGAACCGGTTCGCGACCTCGACCATGAGCGTGTCCCCGTCCGTGCAGTGCACGAATCCATCCTGCGGGTACGCGGCGGGCAGGTACGGCACAGCAGGGTCGTGGACGTCCCAGACGGCTTCCGGGACGAGGTGCAGGGTCGGTCGGCTCATGCTTCGGGCGGCGTCCCCGGGTGGTCGTCCACCGAGACCCAGCGCCGGTCGAGCGCGAGGTGGATCACGGTCGGCCCGGACGCAGCCAGCGCGGTCCGGAGCGCCGGCTCGAAGGCCGGATCCGTGTCCACGCGCACCCCCCTGGCGCCGCACGCCCGCGCGACCGCCGCGAAGTCAACCGGACCGAGGCTCGTCCCGGGTGACGTCGGGCTGCCGCCCAGCTCCTGGTGCTCGCGGATCATGCCGTACGACTCGTTGTCGAACACGATGGCGACCAGGTGGGCATCCACCCGCACGGCGGTCTCGAGCTCCGCGAGGGTCATGCCCAGGCCTCCGTCGCCGAGCAGCGCGATGACGCGTCGCTCGCGGTGAACGAGCGCGGCGGCAATCGCCGCCGGAAGCCCGTAGCCCATCGCGCCCGACGTGGGTCCAAGGAACGTCCCGGGTCGACGGAACCGGAAGCCACGAGCCGCCCAGCCGGCGAACGCACCGGCGTCGGTCGTGATGATCGCGTCCTCCGGCAGCAGCCGCCGGAGATCGGCGACGATCCGGCCCGGATGGATGCCCGGACCCGCCCACAGGCTGTCGTCGACAATCGTCGCGGCCTCCCAGGCTGCCCGATCCACCGGGTTGTTCCGGTCACGCGCCTGGAGCGGCTCGGCCAGGAGCACGGCGTCCTTGAGCCTGGCGAGGGCTGCCCTGACGAACGCCCGGGCGTCGGCACGGATCGCCCGCACCGGCGCAGGTGTATCGCCTGCCGCGTCCTGGCGCGGCTCGAGGTCAACGTGCATCCATCGCTGGCCGGGTGCCGGGATCCGGTAGCCGGAGGTCGTCGGTTCGTTGAGCCGCGCCCCGAGCACCAGCAGCGCATCGGATACTTCGATGCGCTCGCGCACGAACGACGGGCTGCCGTACCCGGTCATGCCCAGGTACAGCGGGTGGTCGTTCGGGATCACGTCACCGCGCCGCCAGCTGGCCACGACGGGGACGTGCAGCAGCTCGGCCAGCCGGACGAGATCGTTCGAGCACCTCGCCCGAAGGACGCCGGCGCCGGCAAGGATCAGCGGACGCTCGGCGCCGGCGAGAAAGTTGAGCGCAGCCCGCACGTCAGACGTGTCCGGCGCCTCAGGATGCGGTCGAACCACCGGTGCCACCGTGCCATCGGGGATCGGCAGCTCCAGCACGTCCTCGGACATGGCGAGCACCGCCGGGCCGGGCCGGCCCTCGACCGCTGCGCGCACCGCGGCCTCGAGCGTGCCGGCCGCCGTCGCGGGCTCCTCGATCTCGCCCGCCCACTTGGCCAGCCGGCCCACGGTGCCGACGAGGTCGATCTCCTGGAACGCCTCGCGACCCTTGACCTTCGAGGTCACGTCCCCGATCAGCACGAACATGGGGGTCGAGTCTGCGGTTGCCGTGTGCACACCGATCGCAAGGTTCGAGGCACCGACCGCGCGGGTGCCGAGACACACGGCGGGCCGGCCCGTCAGTTGGCCGTACGCCTCGGCGGCGAACGCGGCAGCGCCCTCGTGGCGCGTGGCCACGACGTTGATCCCGACGGCTTCGAAGGCGTCGAGCACGGGCAGGAAGCTCTCACCCGGGACGGTGAACGCGAGCCGGACGCCGGCGGCGCGCATGGTCGCCGCGATCAGGTCGGCGACGGTGCGCAGCACCGGAGGGGCCTCCGGCGCGACGGCGTCTGGAGCAGGCTCCTCCGGCGCGACGGCGTCTGGAGCAGGCTCCTCCGGCGCGACGGCGTCTGGAGCAGGCTCCTCCGGCACAGGCGCCGGCTCTGCGCCCTCAGGCGCCGCGGTCGGCTCGATGGGCTGCGCCTCCGCCGCGGGCTCTGAGCGCTCGGGCTCGACCGCCACCTCATCGGGCGCCGCCTGAACGGGCTCTGCCGTCTCGATGGGCTCCGCCTCCCCCTCGGGCGCGGGCGGGACTGGCTCCGCCGGCTCGGGCTCGGCCGCCGGCTCGGACTCTGGCACCGGTTCATCGGGTGCCGCCTGAACGGGCTCCGCCGCCGATTCCGGGCGTGCAGCCTCGTCAGGCGAGGTGGTGGCCTGGTCGATGGACAGCGCATCGGGAACAAGCGGCTGATCGGGCTGGGGGTGCATCGCGACCTCCTGGTGACCGGCGAGGGCGGCGGTCCGCCCGGTGCCGGGGCATGCGAACGGGAATGGGACGCAGCGAGCGGCGGATCAGTTGGCGGGGGCGATGGCTGCCGTGCCGAGCATGGCGGCCAGCAGGCCGGCCACTACGAGCAGGGCCACGACGATCATGACGATACGGGCCGCGCGGGCTCCGGGCACGGTGAACCTCCCTTAGCGGTAGTTCTCGAACTGGAGCGGGACGGCCTCGTCAAGCGCTCGCAACCGGACGATCACGCGCTGGAGCTCGTCCTTGCTCTTCGCTGCGACCCGGATGGCGTCGCCCTGGATCCGCGGCTGCACCTTCGGGAAGTCGTCGCGGATCAGCTTGACGAGCTTGCGAGCGAGGTCGTCGGGGAGACCGCGCCGAAGCCCGATCTGCTGGCGAACCATGTTGCCGCCGGCCGGCTCGACATCGCCCCAGTCGAAGATCTTGAGCGACAGGCTGCGCCTGACGGCCTTCGACTCGATGAGGTCGCGTATCGCGCGCGCGCGCATGTCACTGTCGGTGACCAGCACCAGCTGGTCCTTCTCCTGCGTCAGGTCGACGTGGGCACCCTTGAAGTCGTAGCGCTGGATGACCTCGCGTCGAACCTGGTCGAGGGCGTTCCGGAGCTCCTGTTGATCGAAGTCCGAGACGACGTCGAACGAGACCTCGCCCGCCATCTCTCCTCCTTCCTGTTCAGCCCGCGAGGTGCTCGCGGGTCACTGTCCACAGTCGCAGACGCGCGATGCGTCCGTCCTCCCCCACCTCGGCGGAGAGGAAGCCGGCCTGCCGGACCTTCGCCTCGTCGCCGAGGCGGCTCCAGCTTGCGTGCCACGCGGCGAGGATCGTGGCGCCGGCGACCCAGTGGCGCTCGATGGCCTGGTCGTAGTAGCGCTCATCCTCTGCCGCCTGGAGCAAGTATGCCCGCAGCGCGTTGTGTCCGGCGAGCGGAGGGGTGAACGGGTCGAGGACGAGCTCCGCGCCCGCGTCGAACAGGTCCGTGTACGCATCGCCGTCGTAGGTCATCCGCGCACGAACGAGGGCATCGAGGATGTCATGGCCCTGCGCATAGCTGATCGTCATCCGTCCTCCAGGTGTTCGAGCAGGAGCTCGCCGATCCGGTACGAGCGTCCGCCGCCCATGACGAGGACCGCGTCGCCCGGGCGGACCTCGCCGGAGAGCCATAGCGCGGTCGACTCGACCGTGCCGGGTGCCGCACACGGAATGCCGGGTGCCCTCGTCGCCACCGCCCGCGCGAGCGCCACCGCGGACACAACCGTGGTGTCGGGGTCCCTGCCGGCCCAGATGTCGGCGATCGCGACCGCATCGGCACCGGCGAGCACCTCGGCGAACTGGTCCAGCATCGCGGCCGTGCGATGGTAGGTCAGCGGCTCGTAGACCGCCCAGATCCGCCGCCCGGGCTCGCGCTGGCGCACCGCCGCGAGCGTTTCACGGATCGCGGACGGATGGTGGCCGTAGTCGTCGTAGACCACGACTCCCCCGGCCTCCCCTTTCCGCTCCAGCCGGCGGCCGACACCCCGGAACGAAGCCAGGCCATCGACGATCGCCGATGGCCCGAGCCCCAGAGCGGCCGCCGCCCCCGCCACGCCGAGTGCGTTGGCGACGTTGTGGCGGCCCGCCGTCGCCATCCGGACGGGCAGCGGCCCGGCGAGCGGGTCGAGCCCCGCGATCTCGATCAGCGTCGCTTCCGGTCGCGCCGCGGTGATCCGGCCAAGCAGCGCGGTCGCCGGCCCGAGCGGCGTGCCGAACCGGTCCGCGATCCCGCGTGCAAACCCCCCCATCCGTTGGGGTGCCACGTCCGCGACCGCCGTGGCGACGATCCGGCCCGGCCAGTCCGCCAGTCGCTCCGCGAGCTCGGCGACGCCCTCATCGGCCACGTTTGCCACCAGCACCGGCGCCCGACCGCGTGCGTGGCACGAGTCCCCGGCCTGCCGGATCCACGCCTCGAACGCGGCGATCACGGCGGCGCGATCGGCGAACACGTCCGGGTGATCCCATTCCGCCGACGTCACGACGATGACGTCGGGGCGATACGGATCGAAGTTGCCGGCGTACTCATCGGCCTCGACGACGAAGGGCGTGCCGCCGCCGCGACGCGCCGTTGCCGGCAGCCCGATCGCAGTGAGGGATCCCGGCAACAGCGCACCCACGAAGGCGGCGGGGTCGGCGCCGCCTTCGGCGAGCACGTGAACGAGCCAACCCGCCGACGTGCTCTTCCCGTGCGTCCCGGCAACCGCCGCCAGAGTGCGACCGAACGCTGCGTCCGCGACGACCTGCTGCCACGCCTCGAGCGCAATCCCGTCAGCGCGCGCCGCGGCGAGCTCGGGGTTGCCGGGGTCGATCGCGGTCAGCGCCTTGGTCACCGCGAGCCGTTCGGGCGGCGGGGAGGTGCGCACGTGCGCGGGGCTGTGTGCAGGTGCGAGCGGGATTCCCGCGGCGTCGAGCGGCGGCGTGTACGGCCCGGCGCCGGCCGGGTCGCACCCGTCGACCACGGCTCCGGCCCATCCCGCCAGGAGCGCGGCTGCCGATGCGCCGGCGCCCGCAGCGCCGACGACATGCAGCCGTTCGCCGGAACGGATCGGTCGTGCCTCGCGGGCCGGCTCGAGACCCGCCCCGATCGTCGCCGCGCCGCGAACGCTCACCGCGGGCGGCCAGCGGAAGGCATAACCTGCGCCAGCAGCAGCTCGATCGCCGAGCGTGCGCTGTCGCGCTTGTTGGCCGACCGATCTCCGTCCCACTGGAACCGCCGCACCGTGGTCGGGCCGATGCCCGCGACCGCCACGTATACCAGCCCCACCGGCTTCGCCTCGGTGCCTCCTCCGGGTCCCGCGACACCGGTCACGGCCACCCCGAGGTCGGTGCCCAACCGGCTCCGAACCCCCTCGGCCATGGCGACAGCCACCTGTGCCGACACCGCCCCATGGCCGGCGAGGACCGCAACCGGTACGCCGAGGAGCTCGCGCTTGACCTCGTCGGCGTAGGCGACCGCCCCGCCGCGCAGGTAGGCGGAAGAGCCCGGCACCTCGGTGAGCACGTGTGCGACGAGCCCGCCGGTACATGACTCCGCCGTCGCCACGGTCAGGTTCCGCGCGACGCAGGCGACCTGCAGACGCCGCGCCAGATCGACGAGCTCGTCGTCGGGCACGATCAGGTGCGGTTGGTCTTGACCGGATCGGCCGGCGGGGCGAACAGCCATGTTTCCGGGTTGCCCTTGGTCGACATCCGGCCAAGATCCTTGCCGTTGAGCGTGAAGTAGGTGGAGCTCGACTTGCCTGTCCGGACCTCGATCGAGTCCTTGGCCGTGAAGGTCAGGACCTTGCCCGGCTGGAAGATCGTGCCGGCCTGGCCGGTGACGCTGGACACCTTGCCGTCGACCCAGACCTTGAGCCAGGCACGCGACGACCGGATCGTGATGACGAGGTTCACGCCCTGGTACTTGATCGACACGTTGCGGGTGAGCGTGACCGCCTTGCCCTCGGCCGACGTGGCGGTCATCACGATCTGCCACTGGCCGGCCGACAGGTCGAGCGGCGAGTCGAACGACCCGTCGGTGTCCACGTCGACGGTCACGGGGCCGACCGTCGGTGCCGCGGGAGATGCCGATGGTGCCGATGGCGCCGGCGTGGCCGTCGGCGCGCCGGTCGCGTCCGCCAGCAGGATCGCCGAGACCGTGACGGTCGCTGCATTGGTCGTGCTGCCCTTGACCGGGATCGCCCCATTCTCGAACTGGGCGCCCTCGGCCGGCGAATCGACGGTGAGCGTCGGCGCCTCGATGACCAGGAACGGCACCGTGATGAACACGCGCGCCGGCGTCTCGGCCTCCTTGCCGGTCTCCGGGTCCAGGGCGCTGATGTCGAACTGATTGCGGCCACGGCGCAGCTCCACGTCAGCCGTCCACTTCCCGCTGGCATCGGCCGAGACCCGGTACGGCTGATCCCGCCCGGCGACGTTGATCGTGATCGTCGCGCCCGCGATCGACGTCCCGCGCAGGGTGTAGGAGGTCGCGTCTTCGGCGACGTCGATCACGGCCTGGGCGGGGCTCGTGACGGCCAGCGTGGGCGGCTTGGCGAACCTGACGAGCTGGATCCCGATGTACACGGCGAACACGGCGATCAGCACGGTCAGGAGTGCGGCCACGATCACGACCGGCGAGAACGTCAGCCCGGGCCGCGGTGCCGTCAACGGCTTGGGGACGGACAGGACGGGTTCCGGGGGAACGGCCAATTCTCCGCGCTCGCGCTTCCACTGGCGGATCACGTCATCCGGGTCGAGCCCGAGGTACAGCGCGTAGTTGCGAAGGAAGCCCTTCGTGTACACGGCACCGGGCAGCTCCCGATACTCGCCGCGCTCGAGCGCGGCGAGATAGTGCGCACGGATCTTGGTGTCCCGCTCGGCCCGGTAGAGGTCGACGCCCTTGCGCTCGCGCGCGGCGAGCAGCCGGTCCGGGAGATTCGGACCGGCCTCCGTGGCGTAGGCGCGCTCGGAGTCGCGGGCCTCGCCGCGCGCCCTCCGTGCCTCGTCTCGTGCCGTCATCCGCTGCCCTCGTCCATGTCGGCGGGGCCGTCGTCCCGGCGAAGGACGACCCGGGCATTCGAGCCATCGAACGCCCCGACGTATCCCCGCGCCTCGAGCTGATCGATGATCCGTGCCGCCCGCGCGTAGCCGATCCGCAGCCGTCGCTGGAGCAGCGACGCCGAGGCCCGATCGTACTCCCGGACGACCCCGACGGCATCCGGCAGCAGCCGGTCGGCATCCTCGTCGGGGGTGTCCTCGATGCTGCCGGTGGAGTCGTCACCGGAGTCCACGATGGACAGGTCGTAGTGCGGATCGCCGATCTGGTCACGCCAGTGCTGGGTGACCTTGGCGATCTCGGCATCGGAGACGAATACGCCCTGGAGTCGCATCGGGCGCGGCAGGTCGCTGGGCTGGTAGAGCATGTCGCCGCGGCCGATGAGGTCCTCCGCCCCCGGGGCGTCGAGGATCGTGCGGCTGTCGATCTGCGACGCCATCGCGAACGCGATCCGGCTGGGGAAGTTGGCCTTGATCAGGCCGGTGACCACGTTGACCGACGGGCGCTGCGTGGCGAGCACCATGTGGATGCCCGTCGCGCGAGCCTTCTGGGCCAGCCGGACGATCGGATCCTCGACGTTCTTTCCCTCGCGCATCATGAGATCCGCCAGCTCGTCGATCACGATCACGATGTACGGGAGGCGGTCCGCCGGATCCACCCGCGTCTCGTTGAACGCCTTGATGTTGCGGGCCGTCGCGCCGGCGAACCGGCGATAGCGGTTCTCCATCTCGCCCACCGCCCACTTGAGCGCGGCCTTCGCCCGCTCGGGCTCCGTGATGACCGGGACCAGCAGGTGCGGCAGGCCGTTGTAGCCGGCGAGCTCGACCCGCTTGAGGTCCATCAGGATCATCCGGGTGTCGTCCGGGGTCGCGTTGCACAGCAGGCTGGTGATCAGCGCGTTGACCATCACGCTCTTGCCGGAGCCCGTGGCGCCCGCGATCAGCAGGTGGGGCATCTTCGAGAGGTCCACGGCCTGGGCCCGACCCGCGACGTCACGGCCGAGCGCGAACGTCAGCCGCGATCCCGATGCCGGAAAGTCCACCTCGTCGAGGATCCGGCGCAGGGCGACGACGTTGAACTCCCGGTTGGGGATCTCGATCCCGACCGCGGCCTTGCCCGGGATCGGTGCCTCGATCCGGATGCTCCGCGCGGCGAGCGCCATCGACAGGTCGTCCGAGAGCGCCTCGATCCGGCTGAGCTTGATGTGCGCTGCCGGCTGGACCTCGTACTGGGTCACCACGGGACCGGCGTTGCGGCCGATGATCCGGGCCTCGATGTCGAAGCTCGCGAGCTTCTCGATGATCCGGTCCTCGTTCCAGACGTGGACGGCGTCCTGGTTGGCGGTCGGGGCCAGTGCCTCGCCGGCCTCGAGCAGGTCGTGCGGCGGCAGGCGCCACTCGATGTCCTGCTTGGGCGGCGAATCCGACGCGTCGGTGACGTCCTCCGGGTCGCGCTCGACGGGTCGCGCTTCGCGTGTCGCCCGGAGCTCGCCACCGGTCGGAGTTGCCGACGGTGCGCCGTTGGGGCGGGCCGGCGCAAACGTCGCGGAGGTCGGGGATGCCGTGCCGCCGGTCGCGGATGCAGGCGCGTCCGTACCCCACATGCCGGTCTGGCCCGGGGCGTCGACGGCGGGGATGCGCCCGGCGCGACCCCGACGGCCACCCTCCGTGCCCGCTGCAGGAGGTGCGGGGGTTGTGCTCGCGCCGCGGGCGTCTGCGCTGCTCCGGGCGTCCGCGGCGCGGGTGCCCGGTCGCGAGGTGCTTGTCGCGCGTGGTGCGCGGTCCTGGAGCGATGCCGCCGCCGAGCGACCGGCATCGACCATGGGCGCGAGGATCGTCCGGAGTGGCAGGTCAAACGCGATCAGGAGCCCGGCGAGCGATGCGCCCAGCAGGATGACGAACGCTCCCGGTGTCGTCAACGCCGGGTCGAGCATGCCGGCGAGGAAGCGGCCGATCCGCCCACCGCTGTACTCCCCGGAGAACGCGATGATCTGGAGGATCCCCAGGAAGCCGGCATAGGTCAGCCCGATCCCGAGCAGCGTGCGGCCCCAGGCGGCGCCGGGATCGTGGCCGGGGCCCCATTCCAGGTACCAGCCGGCCAGCAGCAGGACGAACGGCAGCAGCCATCGCCCGGCGCCGAAGAACGGGACGGCGAGGTTGCGCCACCAGTCCGTGAGTGCCCCCTGCCCGGGCAGCGCAAGAGCGATCAGGGTGACTGCGCCGATGACCAGCAGCACGATCCCGACCAGCGAGCGAGCGACCGCGGGCGAAAGCCCGAGCGAGATCCGGGGCAGGGGCAGGGCGCCGCCCCGGCGGTGCGCGCCGGAGCGCGACCGGCGGGCGGTCGTGGTTCGCGATGTCGTGCGCCGGCGCTGGGCCACGCTAGACCTCCACCACGACCGGGAACACCATCGGGCGCCGCTTGGTCTGCTCGTACAGGAAGCGCGACAGGCTGTCCTTGATCTGCGACTTGATCATCGCGATCTCGCTGATCCGGTCACTGGGCTGGTCGACCGCCTCGTGCATGCGCCGGATCGCCTCCTCGATGATCCGGTCCTCCTCGTTGCCGTGGACGAACCCGCGAGTGATGATCTCGGGTCGCCCGACGATGCGGCCGGTCTGCTTGTCGACCTGGACCACGATCATGAACATGCCGTCGTTCGCGAGGGCGCGGCGGTCGCGCAGGACGACGTCCCCGACCTCGCCCACCGACAGCCCGTCCACGAACACGTACCCCGCCGCCACCGGCTGTCCTCGTCGGGCACTGCCGTCCTCGAAGATCTCGATCGGCATCCCGTTCTCGATGATGAACACGTTCTCGTTGAGGACGCCGGTCTCCGTGGCGAGCCGCCCGTGCTGGACCTGCATCCGGAACTCGCCGTGCATCGGGATGAAGTACGTCGGCTTGGTGAGCCCGAGCATCAGCTTGAGCTCCTCCTGGCTCGCATGGCCCGAGACGTGGGCGCGCTTGATCGTGTGGTAGAAGACGTTGGCGCCGGCCTTGAACAGGTTGTCGATCGTGCGCGCCACGTACTCCTCGTTGCCGGGGATGGGGCTCGCCGACACGATCACGGTGTCGCCGGGCTGGATCTCCACGAACCGGTGATCACGGTTGGCCATCCGGGCGAGCCCGGCCATCGGCTCTCCCTGGGCGCCGGTCGTCGCGATCACGAGCTTGTCGGGCGCGATGTCCTTGATCTTGTCCTTGGCGACAATCGCCGAGGCCTCGTACTTGAGGTAGCCGAGATCCGTCGCGATCCGGAAGTTCTGCTCCATCGAACGCCCGATGACCGTCGTCTTGCGATGCATCTCGGCCGCGGCATCGAGGACCTGCTGGATGCGCGCGATGTTGCTGGCGAAGGTGGCCACGATGACCCGGCCGTCGAGCGGCTCCATGATCTCGCGGAACGCGTCGCCAACGGTTCGCTCGGACGGGGTGTAGCCCGGGTTCTCGGCCCGCGTCGAGTCGGACAGGAGGCAGATGACCCCTTCCTGGCCCAGGCGGGCGAGGATATGGAAGTCGGACAGCCTGCCGTCGACCGGGGTGTGGTCGAACTTGAAGTCGCCGGTATGGACGACGATTCCGACAGGGGTTCTCAGCGCGATGCCCATCGCGTCGGGGATCGAATGGCCGACGCGGAAGGGAATCGCCGTGAACGGCCCGATCTCGAGCTCGTCACCCGGCTCGAGCGAGATCAGCGGGTTGTTGTGGAGGCGATGTTCCTTGATCTTGTTGCCCAGCAGGCCGCGCGCCAGCTTGCTGGCATAGACCGGCACCCCAGGGAACTCCGGCAGCACGTATGGCAGGCCGCCGACGTGGTCCTCGTGGGCATGGGTGATGAGGAACGCGCGAACCTTCTCGCGGTTCTCCTTGAGGTAGGTGACGTCCGGGACGACGAGGTCGATGCCGAACATCTCCTCGTCGGGGAACATCAGGCCGCAATCGATCACGACGATGTCGTCGCCGTACTCGAACACGTACATGTTCTTGCCGATCTCGCCCACCCCGCCCAGCGGGATGATTCGGAGCGGCGTGTTGGGATCAGCCATCAGGTATGTCGTCCGTACAGGTTGGTCAGAAGAGCGTGAGCTGGGACGCCTCGTCGGCGGTTTGGTCGCTGGCGCCTGCGGCCATGTGGGCGGCCGGATCCGTCGCGTCCACGGAGGCTGCCACGGCGGCGGCCGCGTCGTCGGTCGGGCCGGTCGCGACGACCGGCGCAGCTTCGATCGGGGGCGATGATCCGTCGTCCGCGTCGATTGGTGCGTCCGCCTGGATCGCGTCGATTGGTGCGTCCGCCTGGTCCGCCTCGTGCGTTGCCCGAAGGTCGCGTGAGCGAACCAGGACACCCGGCACCTTGGCGACATCCTCGAGGCTGTCGCGCTCGACCGCGGGC
Organism: uncultured Chloroflexia bacterium; assembly: GCA_963734895.1. Taxonomy (GTDB): domain Bacteria; phylum Chloroflexota; class Limnocylindria; order Limnocylindrales; family CSP1-4; genus CAIXZV01. The sequence goes on from CAVTIN010000010.1 coordinate 101,812, forward strand.
GACCGGAGCGCCGCGGCTGGATGGTACATCGCGAACACGAGCGCGTCGCGGGCACCGGTGTCCGGGTCGGCCGGGGCGGTGGTGCCGTGGACGCGGCCGATCCGCGCGCCCGGCAGGAACGTGGCCATCGAGTACCGGCCGAGGGTCACCACGACGGCCGGATCGAGAACCTCGAGCTGGCGTCGCAGATAGGGGGCGCAGGCAGCAATCTCGTCCGGCTCCGGGTCCCGGTTGTCGGGCGGGCGGCACTTCACGACGTTGGTGATGAACACGTCCTCGCGGCGCCACCCGATCGTCCCCAGCAGCCTGACGAGGAGGCCGCCGGCCCGGCCGACGAACGGCCGGCCGTCGCGATCCTCGTTGAAGCCCGGACCCTCGCCGACGAACACGACCTCGGTATCCGGCTCACCCTCGCCCGGGACCGCCTTCGTGCGACCCTCGTGGAGCCGGCAACGGGTGCATGCGCGGACCTCGGTGGCGATCGCCTCGAGCGCAACCCGGCGCTCGTCGCGCATCACGCGGGCCGTCCCCCGGTGGCTCCCACGGCCACTCGCTCGCGGGCGCGCCGCATCCAGCCGCGCCCGGCCAGGATCCCGGCGAGCTCCACGGCGTTGGAGGCTGCACCCTTGCGCAGGTTGTCCGAGATCACCCAGAACGCGAGCAACCGCAGCTCGGGCATCGGGAAGTCGTGCTCGAGGAGCACCTGGGTCGTCGTCCGGCCGACGGCGTCGGTGGCACCGACGACGGCAACGACGAGGGGTTCGGGGCGGGTTCCGGCCATGGTCCGACCTGCTATCGACTGGTTGTCGGGCACCGGCGGAGTATAGCAGCGGCCCCTGGCCATTCAGCCTCGGCAGACCGCCCTATCCGAACCTGCGGGGCCTGCTGGAGCAGCTCGCCCACACCCTCTCCGCCGCGGCGCGGCGGATCCGGCGGTCCTGCCCGAATCGAAACGCGCCTCCGGCGGACCGGAGGCGCGTCTGCGTGACGGCGGCGGTCGCCTACTTGGCGAGGTGCCGCGCCATGGCTGCCTTGCGGGACAGGTTGACTCGACCCTGGCGGTCGATCTCCATGACCACCACCATCACCTCGTCACCGACCGACACGACGTCCTCGACGGACGGCACGTGGTAGTCGGCCAGCTCGCCGATCCGGACCAGGCCTTCCTTGCCCGGCAGGATCTCGACGAACGCGCCGAAGGTCATCAGCCGGGTGACCTTGCCGAGGTACAGGGCACCGACCTCGACCTCGCGGGTCAGGCTCTCGATCCAGTTGATCGCCTTGCGCGAGTTCTCGCCGGAGACGGCCGCGATCTCCACGGTGCCGTCGTCCTCGACGTTGATCTCGGTCTCGGTCTCCTCCTGGATCTTGCGGATCATCGACCCACCCTTGCCGATGATCTCGCGGATCTTCTCGGGGTTGATCTTGATCGTGATGATCCGCGGCGCGAAGTCGGACATCTCCTCGCGGGCGCTCGGCAACACCGCGGTCATCTTGTCGAGGATGAACAGGCGGGCGGCGAGCGCCTGCTTGAGCCCCTCGCGGATGACCCGCTCGTCGATGCCCTTGACCTTGATGTCCATCTGGAGGGCGGTGATGCCCTGCGTGGTCCCGGTGACCTTGAAGTCCATGTCGCCGATCGAGTCCTCCTTGCCGAGGATGTCGGTCAGGACAACGAAGTTCCCGGTGTCGGCGTCGAGCACGAGGCCCATCGCCGCTCCGGCCACCGGCGCCTTGATCGGCACACCGGCGTCCATGAGGGCGAGGGTCGAGCCGCAGGTCGAGGCCATCGACGTCGAGCCGTTGCCGGCCACCACCTCGGACACGAGGCGGATGACGTACGGGAACTCCTCCTGGCTCGGCAGGACGGGGATCAGCGCGCGGCCGGCAAGGTTGCCGTGCCCGATGTCACGCCGGCTGGGGCCGCGCATCGGCTTGTTCTCGCCCGTGCTGTACGGGGGGAAGTTGTAGTGGTGGAGGTAGCGCTTCTCGGTCTCGGGACTGATCGTGTCGATCCGCTGGACGTCCGAGGACGCGCCGAGCGTGGCGACGGTCAGCGCCTGCGTCTGGCCGCGGGTGAACAGGCCGGAGCCATGCGCACGCGGGAGCAGGCCGACCTCGACGGAGATCGGGCGGATCTCATCGACGGCGCGGCCGTCCATGCGGACGCCCTCGGCGAGGACGAGCTTTCGGACGGTCTTCTTCTGCACCAGCCCGAACAGGCTCTTGCTGAACCGGGCGTTGCGCCGGGCGGCCTCGAGCAGTCGGGCCGACTCGTCCTTGTCCGCTCGAGTGGCGCGGACCGCGGTCGCGATCCCCTCCCCCAGGGTGTCGATGCGACCCGGGAGGTCCTTTGCGAACCAGATCAGCAGGTTGGCTGTCGCCTCCGCGTCCGGCAGGGCACGGTGGCTCGCGGTCAGCTCGATGCCGAAGAAGGCCGCCAGCGTGCCAAGCTTGTAGTTCTCGAGATCCGGGTAGCCCTCGCGCGCGATGACCAGCGTGTCCAGGTACGAGCCCTGCTCCACGCGGGTGCCATCGCCGAGCGCCTCCTCGAGGAACGCGATGTCGAAGCCGACGGAGTGGCCGACGAGCGGCGCGCTGCCGACGAAGTCGAGCGCCTTGCGCGCGGCCTCGGCCGGGCTCGGCGCGCCCTTGACGTCCTTGTCGGTGATGCCGTGCATCTGGTTGCCGACGATCGGGCGCCCGGGATTCACGAACGTGGACCACCGGTCGGTGATCTTGCCGCCCTTGACGCGGACCGCGGCGACCTCGACCAGGTCGGCCAGCTTGGGGTCGGTGCCGGTGGTCTCGACGTCCACGATGACGAACTCGCCGCCGGCGCGGGCCTGCTCGGCGAACTTGAGCACGGAGTCGGTGAGCGGCTCGATGTACGGCAGGCGCTTGGCCTTGCCGACCTTCTCGCGCAGCTCCTCCTGCATGTCGATGAGCGGGGCGATCGACCGGTGGGCGAACATGATCGCCTCGGCCATCACGTCCTCGGGCAGGATCTTCACGCCCGCCTCGACCATCATGATCGCGTCACGGGTGCCGGACACGATGAGGTCGAGCTCCGACTCGGCGAGCTGGCTCGTGGTCGGGTTGAGGACGAACTCGCCGTCGATCCGGCCGACATGGACCGCGCCGATCGGGCCCTGGAACGGGATCTCGCTGATCGTCAGCGCCGCCGACGCAGCGATCGTCCCGAGGACGTCGAGCTCGTTCTCCTGGTCCGTGGACAGGGTCGTGATGACGATCTGGACGTCATCCTTGTACCCCTCGGGGAACAACGGGCGGATCGGCCGATCGGTGAGGCGCGCCGCGAGCGTCGCAGCCTCGGATGCGCGGCCCTCGCGCTTGATGAAGCCGCCGGGGATCTTGCCGGCCGCGTACATCCGCTCTTCGAAATCGACGGTCAGCGGGAAGAAGTCGAGGCCCGGCCGCGGCTGTGAGCGGTTGGCGGTCCCGAGGACCATCGAGTCGCCGTAGCGGGCGGTGACAGCGCCGCCTGCGTTGCCGGCAAGCTTGCCGGTCTCCAGGGTGAGCGTACGACCGCCGAACTCGATCTCGAGCGTGGTGGGTGTGAGCACGTGTAAACGACCTCCTTGGTCGTGACGGGGTGGGAGCGACCTGGGGCGAATGGGTCGGGCGGCGGCAAGGGGCCGGATGCGCAAGACCCCGGGATCACACCCGGGGTCTCGAAGCGGCGAATCCTAGCGGCGGAGTCCGAGCGAGCCGATCACGGCCCGGTAGCGCGTGGCGTCCTTCTTCACCAGGTAGGCGAGAAGGCGCCGGCGCTGTCCCACGAGCTTGAGGAGGCCGCGGCGCGAATGGTTGTCCTTCGGGAAGCGGCGGAGGTGCTCCGTCAGGTCCCGGATCCGCTCGGTCAGGAGCGCGATCTGGACCTCTGGGGAGCCGGTGTCGCCGTCCTTGACGGCGTACGACTCGATGACCTCTTGCTTCTTCTCCCGCGCGAGCGGCACTCGATCCTCCGACACGAACTGAATCTGTACCTATTCCTCTTCTTTGACCGGCGGAGGATAGCAGGGACCACCCCAACGGGCAAACGGTGGGGCCGCGTGTCGCCGAGCTGCCGACGCGCATCGCCGACGGGCGCGGACCGTACCGCGGGTGGGGATCGTGGCCCGTTCCGGAGCTCCCGCTTGCCCCGCGTACCGGGGCAACACGCAGGGCCTCGACTCACGCGGCGAGTCATCGGGAGCCTCAGAGCCCGGGCCGGAGCCGACAGCAACCGTCCGCGGCCCGTTCGCAGGCCGCTGGGTCGAGATCTGACCCGCCCGGTGAGTCGCGGCGCACGCGGGCCAGGTGCCGAGCCGAGGCCCGGCGAGTCTCGCCGAACGCGCCGCCTGGCGAGTCGCGCCGAACGCGGCCGTCAGCGATCCTCCGAGCCCGAGGCGAACAACGCCTCGATGACCTCCAGGTTGGCGACGGCATCCTCGGGCGGGGTCGGTACCGGGCGGCCTTCGAGAATGGCCGCCGACAACTGCTCGAGCTGTGCGGCGTAGGGATCCCTCGTGTCGAACTCGACTACCTCGGTGCCAGGCGCCACTGGCGGGTCGCCGCCGGCGATCACCGAGATCCGGCTGGGCCGATCGGGCGGGATGTTGAACGGGATCTCGATCGAGATCCGGCCCCGGTCGCCGTAGAGGTCCACGCGCTGATCCCTTTCGGTGCGCGAGCAGCACGTGAACGTCGCCACATCCTCGCCGAACCTCAGCAGACCGCTCGTCAAAACGTCGACGCCGCTCACAGGGTCGCGGATCACGATCGACTTCACAGCGTCCGGCTCCCGTCCGAACAGCATCCGCGAGAGGTTGACCGAGTAGCACCCGATGTCGAACAGGGCACCACCTCCCGCCGCGCGGCTGTTCCGGATGTTGTCCGGAGCGTCGTTGAAGTACGAGTACCAGCTGTCCACCGCACGCAACCGCCCGATGCGACCGGACTCGACAAGGTCCCGGACAGCGACCCAGGATGGATGGAGGCGGTACATGAACGCTTCCATGAGCAGGACACCCGCGTCCCGGCACGCGTCGATCATGGCACGGGCATCGGCCGCGGTCATGGCCAGCGGCTTCTCGCACAGGACGTGCTTGCCGTGGCGGGCCGCCTCGATCGTCCAGCGGGCATGGAGGTGGTTGGGCAACGGGATGTAGACGGCGTCGATGTCCGGGTCGCCAAGCAGGTCCTCGTACGAGCCATAGGCCCGCGGGATGCCGAGCTCCCCGGCCACGGTCCGGGCGCGACCTGCGTCTCGCGACGCGATCCCGAGCACCTCGACGTTGGCCGCGCGACGCATGCCCGGGATCACCTTCTGCACCGCGATGTTCGCGGTCGAGAGCACGCCCCAGCGAACGCTCCGCAACTCGCTCACCGCCCTCGCGCTCCGGTCCCGGGTCGCCGGCGCCCGGCACGTCTGCCGACGATCAGCCCTTCGTCGCTTCGCTCCATCTCCAGAACCTCCTGACCTCATGCGCAGGCACGGTCACGCTGGCGGTAACAGCCGCTCCACGAACGCCAGCCGAGTCGAGCCCGCACCCCGATGACCCGGCACGTCGATGCCGTCGGATCGGACCACGGCCGTCCCCTCGTCGGCATCATCGATCACCACCCGGTACTCGCCGTCCGGAGGCAGTGCAACCGGCAGCGCGAACTGCAGGCGGACCCCGTCCCCTTCCGGCTCGGCCGATCCCACGACCGCGTGCGGCCGTCCGAGCAGCAGCGCAGCCCCCTCAAGGTCGCCGATCGCAATCGCGGCCCGGACCTCGGTGCTCCGGACCGGATGCCCGTCAAGCTCAAGCGGCGCCACGACGACGACGTCGAACCCCGAGGTCCGGCCGAGTGAGGCCAGGGCGTCCGGTGTCCCGGCCCGCTGGTATCCGAACGCGGCATCGGGCGTCATGAGGAAGCCGGCGACCGGCGCTCGCGCGGCGATCATGGCCACGAACGCATCGTAGGTGGTCTCGCGCAGGTGCTGGTCGAAGTGCACGACGACCGTCGTGTCCACGCCCGCGGCGGCCAGCCGCTCGAGCCGTTCGCCGGGGTCGCACAGCAGCGGCGGCGCGCTGCCCGTGATGATCTCCTGCGGATGATGGTCGAAGGTGATGACGACGGGGCGGGCATGCCGTGCCGATGCCTCGGCGACAAGGTGACGCAGCAGGAACGCGTGCCCGAGATGCAGCCCATCGAACACGCCGACCACCACGAACACCGGTTCGGGCGAGTGGTCCAGGTCCCGCAGGCCGTAGGCGACGTCCATCTCAGACGGCCTCGGCATCGCGGGATCGGCGCACCGGCCGGCCCGACTCGGCCGGGCGATCCGCCAGCACCTTGTGGGGATGAAGCGCGCCGCTGACCGCACGACACACCGCGACGACCCGGCCGTCGGTACCGACCGCGAGCACGAGCGGCGAATCGCGGACCGGGAGCGGCTTCTTGGGGGCCGTGATCAGCCCCTCCCCCAGCCGGCGCACCTCGTCGTCCGTCACCGGCGCGTGGGGGAGGTCCTCGAGCCCGGCGTCGATGGGCCGCAGCGCGCGGAGCACCCCGGCCGGCCCGTCCGCGGCATGTCCGCGGAGCTCGTCCAGCGACACGGCGTCCTCGAGCCGGAAGCCGCCCGACGCGGTGCGAACGAGGGCACCCAGGTACGCCCCGCTTCCCAGGTGGGCACCGATGTCGCGTGCCAGCGCCCGAACGTACGTCCCGGCGGCGCACTCGACATCCACGACCGCGACCGGGCGGGTCGGGTCGCTGTCGTCCCATTCACGAAGCGTCAGCGAATGGATCACGACGTCACGCGGTGCCAGCTCCACGATCTCCCCGGCGCGTGCCATCTGGTAGGCCCGGCGTCCGGCGATCTGGACGGCGCTGTACACGGGCGGGACCTGGCGGATGGGGCCGGTGAACGCCACCAGCGCCGCCTCCAGGGCCGGCCGGGTCACCACCGGACCCTCGATCGGGGTCCGCTCGCCGTCGATGTCATCCGTGGTCGAGGTCGCGCCGAAGCAGAGCGTCGCGCGGTAGGCCTTGGTCGCCCCGAGGTGGTACTCGACCAGTCGGGTGGCCCGACCGAGGAACACCGGCAGGACTCCGGCCGCGAACGGATCCAGCGTTCCGCCGTGCCCGACGCGCCGGGTCGACGACAACCGGCGCACGAGGCTCACGACATCGTGCGAGGTGGGACCGGACGGCTTCGCGACCACCAGGACGCCATCGAGGCCCCCGCTCCGGTCGCCTCGCCTCACCGACGGACCTCGGCTGTCAGCCGGACGGCGACCTCGAGTGCCCGCTCGGTGGCCTCGGGCAGCGGAGCGTCGATCGAGGCGCCGGCCGCCCGGGCGTGCCCGCCGCCCCCGAACACTCCGGTCAGCGTTGTCGCGTCGACACCGCCGGGCCGGGTGCGCACGCTGAGGCGCGCCGTCCCGTCCGGCTGCTCCTTGAGCAGCATCGACACCTCCGCGGTCTCCGCCTGCGCCAGCAGGTCGATGATGCCCTCGGAGTAGGCGGGCGTCGACCCGGTCGCCTCGAGGTCGTCCAGCCGCAGGACCGACCACACGACGCGGTGGTCGTCCGATGCCTCCAGCCGGTCGAGCACGCGGCCGAACAGGCGCAGCTGCGCATCGGGCTTGGTCCGGTACAGGCGGCGCGAGATGTCGGACAGCGGTGCGCCGGCCTCGACCAGCGCCGCGGCGACGGCCAGGGTGCGCGGCGTCGCATTCGGGTGGGCAAACGTGGCAGTGTCCATCACGATGCCGGCCATCAGTGCCGTCGCGAGCGTGCCCTGTCCCGCGTCCAGCGGCACCCCGAGCCGGGTCGCCAGCAGCGCGACGAGCTCGCAGGTCGCGGCAGAGCCCGGGTCGATCCAGTCGGCCTCGCCCGCGGCATCGTTCGAGGCATGATGATCGAGGATCACCCGCGGCAGCGCCGCGAACAGGTCCGGGTGGCGCCTCGCGACGTCCCCCACCCGCTCGAACGAGCCGCAGTCCGAGACCACCAGCAGGTCGTAGGCCTGCGCAGGATCCGGGTCGGCGCGGAACCGGTCCACCCCGGGGATGAACGCGTACAGCGGCGGGACCGGGTCGGTGCACACCGGGGTCGCGCGGCCGCCCAGCGCCTCCACGATCGCGCACACGGCGAGGCTCGCGCCAAGCGTATCTGCGTCCGGGTTCTCGTGGCCCACCGCCAGCACGTTCCGGGCGGCGCGCAGCCGCGCCAGGACCGGGTCCGGCACGGTCTGCCGGGCGATGCGTCCAAGGTCGACGGTCGCGCTCATCCGCGGCGGCTGCGTGGCTTGCGAGGCTCGCTGCGCGGGGGTGCCCCACGGCCCGCCCGATTGCCGCCCGGTCCGCGACGGGGAGATGGCCGGCGGCCGGCCGGGGCAGGTGCCGGCCCCGAGCCGGCGTCGCCGTCCGGCGTGTCGCCCTCGTGGGGCAGCCGCGGGACCGGCGTCGGCAGGTCCTCGTCGAGCGGGGCGATCGCATCGGGGTCCGCGCCCGCCTCGAGCTCGCTCATCAGGTGCAGCAGCCGCGTCCCGCGCTCCGCCGAATCGTCGAGCCGGACATGGAGCTCTGGAATTCGCCGGATCCGCAGTCGCTGGCCAAGCTGGCGCCGGACGAAGCCCATCGCCTGCTGCAGCGCACGGACGGTCTCCTCGCGGTCGGCCTTGCCCCCGATCACGCTCACCCAGACCTTGGCGTGCCCGAGATCCGGCGATGTCTCGACCTCGGTGATGGTCACGAACCCGATCCTGGGATCCGCGACCTCCTTGGCCAGCAGCGTACCGATCTCCTGGCGAAGCAGCTCGTCGACGCGCTGCGTCCGCTGGCTCATCTGACCCTCCGGGGCCGGGGACGACGCATTCGCGAGCCCCCGGCGGGGTTCGTGATCAGCCGGTCACCCGGCTGCGGGTCTGGTTGGTGAAGCACTCGATGATGTCGCCCTCCACCAGGTCGTTGTAGCCGACCAGGCCGATGCCGCACTCGAAGTTCTGGGCGACCTCGCGGACGTCGTCCCGGAAGCGCCGGAGCGACTCGATCCGGTCGGTGGCGACGACCTTGCCGCCTCGCCAGACACGCACGCCGCCGGCCCGGACGATCCGTCCGTCGGTGACGTAGCAGCCCGCAATGACCGTACTCTTGCCGACGCGGAAGATCTGGCGCACCTCGGCCCGGCCCTCGATCACCTCCACGACCTCGGGCTCGAGCATGCCCTTGAGGGCCGCGTCGATGTCGTCGGTCAGCTTGTAGATGATGTCGTACTGCCGGACGTCGACCCCCTCGACCTCGGCCCCGCGGCGCGCCGTGTCGGTGATCCCGGTGTTGAAACCGACCACGATCGCATTCGATGCCGTCGCCAGCATGATGTCGTTGTCCGTGATGTCGCCGGCGGCCTCGAGCAGGACGTTGATCTTGACCTCGTCCGTGCCCAGCTGCTCGAGGGCGTGAGTGATCGCGCCCAGCGAGCCCGACACGTCCGCCTTGAGGATCAGCCGCAGCTCCTTCGCCTGACCGGCCTGGATCTGCCGGTAGAGATCCTCGAGGGTCGCCCGGCTCGCGCCGGCACCCTCGCGGGTCGTCTGCTCGATCTTGCGGCCCTCGACCACGCCTCGCGCCGCCTTCTCGTCGGCCACGACGCGCAGGACGTCGCCGGCCTCGGGGACGTCGTTGAGGCCGAGCACGACCGCGGCCGTTGCGGGACCCGCCTTCGCGGCGCGCTTGCCCTCGCTGTTCTCCAGGGCCTTGATCTTGCCCCACGTGTTGCCCACCGTGACGATGTCGCCGACGCGCAGGGTGCCCGTCTGGACGATGATCGTCGCGACGGGTCCACGGCCCTTGGTCAGCTGGGCCTCGATCACGGTGCCGATGGCGGACCGCTTCGGGTTCGCCTTGAGCTCCTGGAGGTCCGCCACGAGCAGGATCATCTCGAGCAGCTCGTCGATGCCGACGCGTGTCCTGGCGGACACCGGCACGAGGGGCGTGTCACCGCCGAAATCCTCGACCACGACGCCGGCTTCGGCCAGCTCGGTCCGCACCCGGTCCTGGTTGGAATCGGGCTTGTCGATCTTGTTCATCGCGATCACCAGGGGCACCTTGGCCGCCTTGGCGTGGCTGATCGCCTCGAGCGTCTGCGGCATCACGCCGTCATCGGCCGCGACCACGATCACGGCGATGTCGGTGACGCGGGCGCCGCGCGCCCGCATCGAGGTGAACGCCTCGTGGCCCGGGGTGTCGAGGAACACCAGCCGCTTGCCGTCCTTGGTGGTGATCTCCGACGCACCGATGTGCTGCGTGATCCCGCCACGCTCGCCTTCGGCAACGGTGGTCGAGCGGATCGCGTCGAGCAGGCTCGTCTTGCCGTGGTCCACGTGACCCATGACGGTGACGATCGGCGCCCGGGACACGAGATCGGCGGCGGCATCCTCCTCGAACAGGACCTCCTTGGTGGCCTCTGCGGGCGGTCCGCTCCCCTCCTCCTCGTCGGTGCTGACCACGACGGCGTTGGCCTCTGCGACCTGGTAGCCCAGCTCCTCGGCGACCAGCGACGCGGTGTCGCGATCGATGAGCTGGTTGATGGTCGCGAAGATTCCGCTCTTGATCAGCTCCCGGATGATGTCTGCCGGGTTCACCTTGAGCAGCTCGGCGAGATCCTTGACGGTGACGGTCGACGGCAGCTCGATCGGGCCGAGCTCGCTCGGATCGACCACCGTGACGGCGCCCGGCGCGAAGCTGCCGGTACGCCGCGGCGGCTTGCGCGGGCCGCGTCGGCCGCGGGTACCGCTCCTACTCCTGGCCACGGGCTCCTCCTTGGGTCATCGGGTCGGGGTGCTTCATGGGGCGGGTGCCCTGGGCGCCCGCGGGATTGTTGATCGTGGTGGCGGCGGGAGCGTCCGGCCCCGCCGCAAGCAGCTGGGCGATTGCATCCGGGAGCGCCGAGCCGAGCGCGTGCTCGACGGCGCGCTTCCGGCCGGCGGTCTGCCAGCAGGCGGCGTCACGGCACAGGTACGCGCCGCGTCCGGCCGCCCGGCCGGTATGGTCGATCGAGATGGCTCCGTCGGGGGCACGGACGATCCGGACCAGCTCGCGCTTGGCCCGCGCCGTGCGACACGCGACGCAGCTCCGCTGCGGCGGCCGTCGTGCCTGGAGAGGCCGGTTCGACCCGGCCACCGCCGGGCCTACGACGACACCTCCTCGTTGACCTTCTTGCGTGACCGCTTCGCCTTGGCGGGCGCGACTGCGACCGGCTCGGCTGCGGCCTCGGCTTCGGGCGTGGCCTCGGCTTCGGGCGCCGGTTCGGTGGACTCCGCCTCCGGGACCGGCTCAGCAGGGGCTGCTTCCGAAGGGCCCGCTTCGTCTGCCGGGACGGCGACCGTTGCCGGCTCTGCAGCGGTGACGGCTTCGTCCTCGGCCTCGGCGGCACCCTCGGCGGGCGCCTCCGGAGCCGGCTCGACGACGGGGGCGTCGCTCCGGATGTCGATCCGCCAGCCGGTAAGCCGCGCGGCGAGGCGCGCGTTCTGGCCTTCGCGGCCGATCGCGAGCGAGAGCATCCGCTCGGGCACGGTCACGGCCGCGATCCGATGCTCCTCGTCGATGTGCACGCCAAGGACCTGCGCCGGCGAAAGCGCGTTGGCGACGAACACGGAGGCGTCGTCGTTCCATGGGATGACATCGATCTTCTCGCCCGCGAGCTCGGCGACGACCGCCTGGACGCGGGTTCCGCGCTGCCCGACCGTGGCGCCCACGGGATCGAGCCCCTCCTGGCGCGAGCCGACCGCGACCTTCGATCGGCTGCCAGCCTCGCGGGCGATGGCCTTGACCTCGACCGTGCCGGCGTGGATCTCGGGCACCTCGAGCTCGAACAGGCGGCGCAGGAAGCCCTTGTGGGTGCGGGACACGAGGATCTGCGGCCCGCGAGCGGAGCGGCGCACCTCGAGCACGAACGCCTTGACCGGCTGGCCGATGCGGTAGTGCTCCAAGGGGCTCTGCTCACTGGTGGCAAGGATCGCCTCGACGCCCTTGCCGACGTCGAGGATGATCGCCCGCGGCTCGACCCGGCTGACGGAGCCCGTGATGAGCTCGCCCTCACGGCTCGCGAACTGGTCGAACACCTGGTCGCGCTCGACCTCACGGATCCGCTGCAGGATGATCTGCTTGGCCGTCTGGGCGCCGATCCGGCCGAAGTGGTCGCCATCGAGCTGCTCGAGCTCGATCACGTCCCCGGCCTTGGCCTCGGCGTCGGTCTTGCGCGCTTCGTCGACGGTCACCTCGACCATCGGATCCTCGACCTCGTCCACCACGTACCGGCCGCGGTAGACGTCGATCCGGCCGCTGTCGGGCTCGACCTTGACGAAGATGTCCTCCTCGCCCGCGACGCGCCGGTAGGCGGCCTGGATCCCCTCCTCGAGGGCCCGGACGAGGGCCTCGCGCGATACCTGCTTCTCGGCGTTGAGCTGGAGGAGCGCACCGACGAAGTCACGACTCATCATGCGCCTCCTGATCATTTGCTCGATGGCGGCGGGGTCGCCGCGACACAAAGAAACGTGGGTTGGTCACCCACGTTTGGTGGCGGCCTCGCGTTGTTGCGCGGAAGTATACACCCGGCCCCGTGGACCGCCCACGGCCCGTGGACCTCAGGTCCATCGTTGATGGCGTGGCCGCTGCCGCTGATCGCAGCTGGCAAGGACGCGATCCTGCGGCCTCCGTTGCCGTCGCATCCCAGGCAGACGGGCTCGCGGACGCGGTCGCTCCGAACGATCAGGACGAGGGCTCGGACCAGGACTTGATCAGGGCTGGCATCCAACCTGAGGGCGGTGCTCATCGCTGCCAACGAACGCTTTCGCGCATAAGTCCCGGCGTGGGCCCCTCCACGCGAACCTTGATCACCATGGGCGATGGTCCCCACGTCAGGACGGCCGGGTCCGAGCCGGCCCGGCGCCTTGGACGAGAAGGTGATCGCCCGCAGCGATGGGACGCAACGACGGAGCGGGGTCTCGCGCGATGCGGTGCGCGGGCCGCGGCGATGCTCCGGCGACCCGGGTCAGCCCGCCTCGACCCTCGCCGATCCGTACCGCCGGTCGACGTAGCCCTCGAGGATTTCGATGAACTCGGCCACGATCCCGTCACCGCGCAGCGTACGATCGAGCTTCCCGTCCACGAACACCGGAGCCACCGGCGACTCGAACGTGCCGGGCAGGCTGATCCCGATGTCGGCATGCTTCGACTCGCCCGGACCGTTGACCACGCAGCCCATCACCGCGACCGTGAGCTCCTCCACGCCGGGGTGCGTCTCGCGCCATTCGGGCATCCGTCGCTTGAGGTGGTCGGTGATGTCGCGCGCCATCTCCTGGAAGAACGTCGACGTCGTCCGGCCGCACCCGGGGCACGCGGAGACCTGGGGCAGGAACGAGCGCAGGCCCATCGACTGCAGGACCTGCTGCGCGACCTCGACCTCGAGCTCGCGGCCGGCGCCGGGCTCCGGGGTGAGCGAGACCCGGATGGTGTCGCCGATCCCCTCGTTGAGCAGGATCGCGAGCCCGGCCGTGGACGCGACCATCCCCTTCATGCCCATGCCCGCCTCGGTCAGCCCCAGGTGGAGCGGGTGGTCCGAGCGCGGTGCGAGGCGGCGGTAGGTATCGACCAGGTCACGAACGCCCGACACCTTGGCCGACAGGATGATCCGGTCGTGGCCCAGCCCCGTCTCCTCGGCCAGCTCGGCGGAGCGCATCGCGGACTCGTTCATCGCCTCGATCATCACGTCCCGCGCGTCGCGCGGCTCGGCCGCCGCGGCGTTGGCCTCCATGAGGTCGGTCAGCAGCTGCTGGTCCAGGGAGCCCCAGTTGACCCCGATCCGGACCGGCTTGTCATGGTCGATCGCCGCCCGGACGATCGCCTGGAAGTTGACGTCGTGGTGCTTCGACCCGACGTTGCCGGGGTTGATCCGGTACTTGTCGAGCGCGGCCGCCATGTCCGGGAACTCGACCAGCAGCTTGTGGCCGTTGTAGTGGAAGTCGCCGATGATCGGGACGTCCACGCCCAGGTCACGGACCTTGCGAACCATGTCCGGGACCGCGGCCGCCGCCTGCTCCGTGTTGACGGTGACCCGTACCAGCTGGCTCCCCGCGTGGGCCAGCCGGGCAACCTGGATCGCGGTGGCGTCCGGGTCTGCGGTATCGGTGTTGGTCATGGACTGGACGACGATCGGGTGCGCGGATCCCACGAGCACGCCGCCGACGTCCACCGACACCGTCGGCCGGCGCACCGGGCGCAGCTGATCCGGGGAGGTCACGGGGTGCCGCCACCCACCTGGCGCACGACGTCGAACACGGTGATCCAGATCAGGAACGTGAACAGGGCAATGAACCCGATGGCATACGTCAGCCGCTCCGCCCCGACCGAGATCCGGGACCCGTAGCGCGGGATGGACTTGAGCGCGAGCACGAACATCCGGCCCCCGTCGAGCGGCGGGATCGGCAGGAAGTTGACCAGCGCGAGGTTGGCCGACAGGATCCCGGCCACGTACAGGGTGAGGATCGGGCCGCTGCCGCGGAACACCTCGCCAAGCGAGGTCGCGATGCCGACCGGACCGGACACCGGCGGCGGGGCCGTGGGATCGGCCGCGACGGACCCCACGAGGTCGCCGAGGCCGCTCAGGATGAGCCCGAACCAGCGGGTCGTCTCACGGGCGCCGATGTCCAGCGCCTCCGGCAGCGGGCGGCCCGTGTACTCGCCGTAGAACAGCGACTCGAAGCCCTGCGGGCCGGCGCGGATCCCGAGGGCGCCCTGGCCGGCGGCGACCTCGGCCGGCGACCGGAGCGTGGTCGTGACCGTGGCACGCGTGCCGTCCGCATGAATGATGCCCAGGGTCACCGTCTGGCCGGCGTCGGCCCGCAGGGCGTCGACGGCCGACTTGCCGTAGAACTCGAACGGCGTCCCGTTCACCGAGATGAGCGCATCGTCGTCGCGCAGCCCGGCCATCGCGGCCGGTGAGCCTGGCTCCACCGTGCCGAACTTGAGCCCGACATAGGGCGTCGCAAACCACGCGATCGAGGCGAAGATCGAGAACGCGAGCACCAGGTTCATCAGCACCCCGGCCGAGAGGATGAGCAGCTTGACCGGCAGCCGGGCGCGGGTGAACGAGCGCGGATCGTCGCTCTCTCCGCCATCCTCGTCCTCGAGCTTGACGAAGCCCCCGATCGGCAGCCAGTTGAGCGTGTACAGGGTGTCGCCCCGGGTGCCCAGGACCTTCGCGCGCGGCGGGAACCCGACCCCGAACTCGAGCACGCGGACGCCGGCCAGGCGGGCGAACACGAAGTGCCCGAACTCGTGGAACAGCACCAGGCCGCCGAGCACGATGATGAACAGCAGGATCGTGACGACCGAATCGACGAGCTCGCTCATGCCGGGGCTCCGATCGGGCCGCTCGCAAAGGCGTCACGGACCTCCCGGTCCAGCGCCAGCAGGGTATCGACGTCAGGCGCCTGGTCCCCGCCCTGGCCGTACCGGCCGACCGCAGCCTCGAGAAGCCGCGGGATGCCCGGGAAGTCGAGCGTTCCGGCCAGGAACCGCGACACCGCGACGTCATCCGCGGCGATCAGCGCCGCCGAAGCCCGGCTGCCCAGCCGCCCGGCGTCGCGCGCGATGCGCAGCGCCGGGAACCGTGCCTCGTCCGGCGCGCGGAAATCCAGGCGACCGATCGCGATCAGGTCGGGCGCGGTCGCGGGCGACGGGAGGCGCTCTGGGTGGGTGAGGGCGTACTGGATCGGGAGACGCATGTCCGGGGTGCCCAGCTGGGCCTTGAGGGAGCCGTCGGTGAACTGGACGGCGGAGTGCACGACGCTCTGGGGATGGATCAGCACATCGATCGCGTCGAAGTCGACATCGTACAGCCAGTGTGCCTCGATCACCTCCAGGCCCTTGTTTGCGAGCGTGGCGGAGTCGATGGTGATCTTGGCCCCCATCGACCACGTCGGATGCCGGAGCGCGCCCTCCGGCGTCGCCCGTGCAATTGCCTCCGGTGTCGCGTCGAGGAACGGGCCGCCCGACGCCGTGAGCAGCATCCGCGCGATACCGGACGCAGGTTCGCCGACCAGGCACTGCCAGATCGCCGAGTGCTCCGAGTCGATCGGGCGGAGCCAGGCGAGCGGCGTCGCGAGCGGATCCCCCGGGGCGATGCGCGCCTTGTCGGCGGCCCTCGACCGGGCCTCGGCCATCACCAGGTGACCGCCCGCGACCAGGGTTTCCTTGTTGGCCGTCGCGACGACCTTGCCGGCCCGCAGCGCGGCGAGCACGGGACCGAGCGAGACGATGCCTCCGGTGCCGACGATGACCAGGTCCACGTCCTCGCGGGTCGCCAGCTCCTCGAGCGCGTCCGCACCCCCGATCCGGATGGTCCCTGCCGGCAGGTCGAGCGACGCGCCCTCGTCGGCCAGGGCAACGGACGCCGGCCGGAGGTGATGGGCCTGGGCGGAGAGGACGTCCGCGCTGGTGCCCGCCGCCAGGGCGACGACGCGGAACCTGCCGGCGTGCCGCTCCAGCACGTCAACGGCCTGGCGACCGATGCTCCCGGTCGATCCCAGCAGGGCGACACCCAGCGGGCGCGGCTCAGCGGGCAAGCGCGACGACATACAGCATCACCGCCGGTCCCGCGAACAGGAACGAATCGGTTCGATCGAGGATGCCCCCATGCCCCGGGATCAGGGTTCCCGAGTCCTTCGCGCGCGCGGCGCGCTTGATCATCGACTCGGCAAGGTCGCCCGCCTGCGCCGCGAGCCCGACGAGCGGGCCCAGTGCCACCGCCCCGAGCGCCTCCTGCCCGAGGCCGGCAAGGACGACCGCCATCACCGCCGTGGTGGCGATCAGCCCCCCCACCACGCCCTCGATGGTCTTGGCGGGCGAGATGTGGACCAGGAAGTGGTGGCGGCCGATGCTCCGCCCGACGAGGTATGCGCCCGTGTCATAGCTCCAGACACCCAGCATCAGGAGCAGGATCCAGCCTCGCTCCGAACCGAGCTGGGCAAGCGCGGCGCCCGGCGGAACGGCCGGCGCCGCCGCCGCAACGTGGAGCACGAAGCTCAGCAGCCCGACGTAGAGCGCGCCGAACACGGTCGCGAACCAGGTCACCATCCCGTCACGCGGGTCCCGGCGGCCAAGCGCGCCGATCCCGGCGAGCAGGATCCCTACGCCGATCAGCAGGACGCCCTTGTCGCCTCCTGGGCGGAGCGCAGCCTCGAGCACGATCGCGACCGCGAGCACGGCGCCGAACCAGGACTGTGACGGATAGCCGGCCGACTTGAGCAGGCGGTAGACCTCGAGGCTGCCCAGGAAGGCTGCGATCCCGAGGACGACGGCCACCGCCGGTACGCCGATGAACAGCGCCACGAGCAGCGGCGGGACGAGGACGAGCGCAGTGAGCGTGCGCGTTCGAAGCACCGGCCGCGCCTAGCGCCCGAACCGGCGGGTCCGGCGGGCGAACTCCGCAAGCGCCTCGTCGAACGCCTCGGGGCCGAAGTCCGGCCACAGCCGATCGCTGAACACGAGCTCCGCGTATGCCGACTGCCAGATGAGGAAATTGCTGATCCGCTGCTCGCCGCCGGTGCGGATCACGAGATCCGGGTCGGGCAGGCCCGCGGTGTAGAGCGCGCCGCTGATCGTGCGCTCATCGACATCCTCCGGCCGGATCCCCGATGCGGCGATCCGGCGGAATGCGTCGACGATCTCGGTGCGGCCGGCGTAGTTCCAGGCGATGTTCAGGATCAGGCGCGTCCCTTCGGCCGTCCGGTCGAGCGCCTCGGTGATCGAGCGACGCGTGTCTCCGGGCAGCTCCTCGAGCCGTCCCAGCAGATTGACCCTGACCCCCTGGGCGCGAAGCTCGTCGGTCTCGTCGCGGATTGCCTGGCCGAGGAGATCGAACAGTCCGGCGACCTCGTCGTCCGAGCGAGCCCAGTTCTCGCGGCTGAACGCGTACAGGGTCAGCATCGGGACGCCGCGCCGAACGGCGTGCTGGAGGAGACCCCGGATTGCCTCGACCCCCGCCGCGTGCCCGTCGAATTCGGGCAGCGACCTCGCCCGGGCCCAGCGGCGGTTGCCGTCCATGATGATCGCCACGTGTCGCGGAAGCTCGTCCGCTGACAGCGGCGCCACGTCCGCGACGGGCGCGTCGGTCACGGCCGCCCGCTCGTCGCCCACCGCCTCGTGCGCGAGCGGCGGAGCGTCGGTGGGTCGCGCGAGAGCTCGATCGAGCGGCGCCTGGGCCACTAGACCTCGAGGACCTCCTGCTCCTTGACGGCCCCGAGACGATCGACGTCCGCGATCACGTGGTCCGTGATCTTCTGGAGCTGATCGTGCTGCCGGTGCGCCTCGTCGGCACCCAGCGAGCCGTCTCGCTCCTCCTTCTTCAGTGCGTCAGCGGCTTCGCGACGAACGTTCCGGATCTCGACGCGGGCCTCCTCCATGCGCTTGTGGACGCTCTTGACGATGTCCTTGCGGCGCTCCTCGGTGAGCGGGGGGATATTGAGGCGGACGAGGGTGCCGTCAACGTTGGGCATGAGGCCGATGTCGCTCTTGAGAATCGCCTTCTCGATGGCGCCCAGGACGCCGCGGTCCCAGGGCTGGATGACGATCTGGTGCGGCTCCGGAACGCTGATCGAAGCCAGCTGGTTGAGGGGGGTCTGGGCGCCGTAATAGTCGACGTGGAGCCGGTCCACCAATGACGTCGACGCGCGTCCGGTGCGAAGGCCCTGGAAGTCGCGCTCCATCGCCTCCACGGCGCGGACCATCTTCCGTTCCGTCCCGGTCAGGATCTCGCTGGTCATGCGGTTGCACCTCCGGTCTGGGCGGAGATGAGGGTACCCACCGGCTCGCCGCGGGCGACCCTCGTGATGTTGTCAGGCGCGTTGAGGTCGAAGACGACGATCGGGAGATCGTTCTCCATGCACAGCGACACGGCCGCCGCATCAAGGACCTTGAGCTGGTCACGCAGGAGATCCTGGTACCCCAGCCGAGCGTAGCGCGTCGCCGTCGGGTGCTGCATCGGGTCGGCATCGTAGACGCCGTCCACCTTGGTCGCCTTCAGCAGCACCTCGGCACCGATCTCGACGGCTCGCAGCGCGGCCGCGGTATCGGTCGTGAAGTATGGGTTCCCCGTGCCGGCCACGAAGATGGCGACCCGTCCCTTCTCGAGGTGGCGGACCGCGCGGCGGCGAATGTACGGTTCCGCGACCTCGTTCATCGCGATCGCGCTCATGACCCGGACCGGGATCCCGGCGCGCTCGATCGCGTCCTGGAGTGCGAGGCCGTTCATGACCGTCGCGAGCATGCCGATATAGTCGCCCGTCGCCCGGTCCATCCCCCGCGCCGCCGCAGCGAGCCCGCGGAAGATGTTGCCGCCACCCACGACGATGCCGATCTGGACGCCCTGCGCGAGAACCTCGGCGACCTGGCCGGCGATGAACGCGCAGAACGCGGGGTCGACGCCGTACTGCCGGTCGCCCAGCAGGGCCTCACCTGACAGCTTGAGCAGGATCCGGCGATAGCGGAGACGGCCGTTGTCCGGGACAGCCGTCGGTCCCGGGGGGGCGTCCGTCCCGCGTCCGGGATCGGTCACATCTCCTCCCCGAGCGCGTAGCGGGTGAAGCGGCGGACCCGGATATTCTCACCGATGGTGGCGATCTTCTCGGTCACCAGGTCCCGGACGCTGCGGTCCTCGTCCCGGAACGGCTGCTCGAGCAGGCACACGTCGCGGTACCACTTGCGAAGCTGGCCATCAACGATCTTCTCGCGGATCGCCTCGGGCTTGGACTGTACCGAGGGGTCCGCGATGAGCTGGGCCTTCTTCGCCTCGAGGTCGGCAGCCGGGATGTCCTCGACATCCACGTAGATCGGCGCCAGACCGGCGACCTGCATCGCGAGGTCCTTGACCAGCCGCTGGAAGTCGTCGGTGCGAGCCACGAAGTCGGTCTCGCAGTTGACCTCGATCAGCACGCCGACGCGCCCACCCGTGTGGATGTAGCTGCTCACCAGGCCTTCACGGGCATCCCGACCGGCCTTCTTGGCCGCTGACGCGATCCCGCGCTCGCGCAGCAGCGCGATCGCCTTCTCGACATCGCCGTCGGTCTCCTCGAGCGCACGCTTGCAGTCCATCATGCCCGCGCCGGTTCGCTCGCGGAGCTCCTTGACGGCATCGGCCGTGATTGCCATGGAAATCATGCTCCTGTGTCGTGGGCGCGCCGTCAGTGTGCGCGCTTTGTGCTCATGATGGGCCGCCGGGCGCCGGCGACGCCGCGGTCGAAGCGACCCGGGAGGGCGGTTGGACCGCGATCCCGGGCGAAGATCATGCGGCCGGCGGTTCCGCCGGTGCCGGATTCTCGGTCGACGGAGCCGGCTCTTCAGGGGCAACCGCGTCACCACCTGCCGGGGCTGCTTCCGGGGCCGCCTGGGCTGGTTGCCCGGCAGCCTCGGTAACGGCCTTGGCCGCAGCGGCGCTTTCCTTGGCCGCGGGACCTTGGCCCGCGCTTTCCTTGGCCGCGGGAGCCTTGGCCGCCGGCTTGTCCGGCGTCGCGGGAGCCTTGGCCGCCGGCTTGTCCGGCGTCGCGGGAGCCTTGGCCGCCGGCTTGTCCGGCGTCGCCGCCGGCGCCTGCACGGGATCCACCTGGGACTCCGTCACTGCCTCGGCCGGCCGGGCGACGCCCGGCAGCAGATCGTCATCCTCGCTGTCGGGGTTGAACGACAGGGTTCCCCCCGCCGCCAGCTGGGCGACCAGGTCCGCCGCTGCCGACTCATCGAACTCCGGCTCGTCAATCGCCTGCGGCTCCGGGGCCTCGGGCTCGGCCGTGGCACGGGCCGCTCGCTCCCGGGCGCCCTCGATGGCCGCGTCCGCGACCAGCTGGCACAGCAACCGGATGGCGCGGATCGCATCATCGTTCGCGGGAATGATGTAGTCGAGCTCATCCGGATCCACGTTCGTGTCGCCGGTGCCGACCACCGGGATCTCGAGCTTGTTGGACTCGGTGACGGCGATCCGCTCGCGATGCGGGTCGATGATGAATACGGCGCCCGGGGGACGCTTCATCTTGCGGATGCCGCCGAGCATGGCCGAGAGCTTGTCGAGCTTCTCGGTCAGCAGCGCGGCTTCCTTCTTGGGCAGCCGGTCGAAGTCGCCGGCCTGCTGGCGCGCCTCGAGCTGGTCGAGCAGTCCGATCCGCTTCTTGATGGTGACGAAGTTGGTCAGCATCCCACCGAGCCAGCGCTTGGTCACGTACGGCTGGCCGGCCCGGATCGCCTCCTGCATCACCGGCTCCTGGGCCTGCTTCTTCGTGCCCACAAACAGCACGCTGTCGCCGCGGGCGACGGTCTCGGTGACGAATGCGAGCGCCTCGTCCAGGCGTTTGACGGTCTGGGCGAGATCGATGATGTGGATCCCGTTGCGCTCCGCGAAGATGAACGGGCGCATCTTGGGGTTCCAGCGCCGGGTCTGGTGGCCGAAGTGGACGCCGGCCTCCAGGAGTTGGCGCATCGAGACGGTGGGCACTGCGTGACCTCCTGCGGTTGGTTCCTCCGCGGATCCCCCTGCAGGGGCCGGCAGCGAGCTTCTCGCCGGGTCCGGCACCGTCCCGCCGGGAGACGGATCCGCGTGTGTGCTCCGTGCCGCGACGTGCCGCACGGGCGTGGATCAGGACCGCGGACGCTCCGCGGCGCGGCGGAGTGTAGCACAGCGCCATTGCCGCTCCGGCCGGGCCGGAGGCACGGCAGCCGGGGGCTCGGCCGGGGCGTTGCGACCGTCGACTAGGGGCTGATGGCCCGGTGGTGCCGGATCGAGCGCCGACCGTCGGGGGTGTCATCGATGGCGACGAGGTCAACGCGGAGGCCGGCCCTGGGCAGCCGCGTCCCGTCCGGCAGATGGGTGCCGGATCGCAGGATGCCGACGATCCGGCGCATCGCCAGTCGCTTGCGGTGATCCAGCGTCTCCTCCGCGAGCCCAAAGTCCCGGCGTCCACGGCGACGAACCTCGACCACGACCAGGGCAGGAGGCGGGCCGGGATCCAGCGCGAGCAGATCGACCTCGTCGCGCCCCAGCCGGAGGTTTCGGGCGATGATGGCCCACCCGGCCGCGATCAGCCGATCCGCAACGAGCTGCTCTGCCGCGTCGCCGATCTGCTGCGCCGCCGTCGAACGCACCCGATCCATCGCCCCAGCATCCGCGGAACGGCTCACCGCCGCCTTATCGCGTCGCGGCGAGGGCCTCCTCGACGAGCAAATCGGCGACGTCCGGGTCGGGGCCGTCCGGGAGCCCCTCAATTCCGCCGTCCTCGTCCGCGTCGCCGCCACCGAACAGGGCCAGCTGGTCGCCCGCCAGCAGGACCTGGAGCGCCTGCCAGCTGCGGCGATGGTGCGGCGTAAGGCCATGGGCGCGGATCGCGTCCCGGTGCTCCCGAGTCGCATAGCCCGCGTTCCGCTCCCACCCATATTCGGGGTAGCGCAACGCGAGCAACCGCATCATCCGATCGCGCACGGTCTTGGCGACCACCGATGCGCAGGCGATGGAATACACACGGGCGTCGCCGTCGACGATGGCGGTGTAGGGACCGACCTGTGCCTCGAAGTCGGCGATCCGGAGCCCGTCCACGAGGACATGGTCGTGGCCGCCAAGGCGGGAGATCGCACGCCGCATCGCGAGGTGCGTCGCGTGGTAGATGTTGAGCCGGTCGATGTCGGCGACCGAGGCCGCACCCACGCCCACCGCGACGGATCGCCGTCGGATGATCGGGGCGAGTCGCTCCCGCTGCGCGGCTGACAGCGTCTTGGAGTCGCGGACGCCCGGGATCCGATGGCAGTTCGGCGGCATGATGACAGCCGCGGCGACGACTGCGCCGCACGTGGGTGCCACGCCGACCTCGTCCACGCCGGCGATCCGGGTCGCGCCGGCCCGCCACAGCGGGCGCTCCATGCGGAGGGTGGGGACGATGGCCGTCATCGCTGCGTAGCGTAGCGCCCCGACGGCGACCGGGACACCAGGCGAGTCGCACATGAACCCCGAACGGGGCCGGACATGACGCGACCCCCGCACCCGGCGGGGGTCGTCGTTGAGGCTCACGGACCGCGCACGCGGCCCGCTGATCGGTGGGCTAGCGGCGCTCGCGGAGCGTGGTCGCCGCCTTGCCGACTCGGTTGCGCAGGAAGTAGAGCTTGGCCCGCCGGACCTGGCCGTGACGGATCACCTCGATCCGTTCGATCCGCGGGCTGTGAAGCTTGAACGTCCGCTCGACGCCGACGCCCGACGCAATTCGACGCACCGTGATGGTCGATGCGATCCCGCTGTTGCGCATCCGCATCACGAGGCCCTCGAACACCTGGACTCGCTCGCGGGTGCCCTCGACGACCTTCGCGGCCACCTTGACGGTGTCGCCCGGGGTGATCACCGGGAGGTCGGAGCGGAGCTGATCCTGGACGATCTCGTTGAGCACGTTCACGTGGGCGGTCCTTGTTCGTTCGTCGGCAGCCGCGGCTGCGGATTCTCGGGGTCCGGGGCGGCGAGCCGGAGCGGCGCGGCCGACGGCGGAGGATAGCATGCTGCGGCGCGGGTGTCAGGCGTGGAACCGCACGCGGACCTCGACCCGCCGGCGCCGGGGCGCGCGCGCGTCGAGGTCAGGCGTCCTCGTCCGCCGGGGCGTCGCGCAGCTCCGCGAGCAGGCGGCGCTCCTCGGGTGAAGCCGGGCGGCCATCGAGCAGGTCGGGCCGCCGCATCAGCGTCCGGCGCAGCGACTCCCGCAGCCGCCATTGCCGTACCTGCTCGTGGTGGCCGGACACGAGGACGGACGGCACGGACGCTCCCTCGAACGTCGCGGGCCGCGTGTACTGGGGATATTCGAGCAGGCCGGCTGCGAACGACTCCTCGGCGGTCGACGCCTCGTCGATGGCACCCGGCAGCAGCCGCAGGACCGCGTCGATGATGACCAGCGCCGCGAGCTCGCCGCCCGTGAGCACGAAGTCACCGATCGAGACCTCCCGGTCCACCATCGACCGGATCCGCCCATCGACGCCCTCGTAGCGGGGGCACACGAACACCAGGTGCGTTGCCCCGGCAAGCTCGTGGGCAACCGGCTGCCGGAACGGCTCACCACCGGGGTCGAGCAGGATGACGGTCGAGTCGGGCCGCCGCAGCTCGGCCAGCGCCGCCGCTACCGGCTCGGGACGGAGAACCATGCCTGCGCCGCCGCCATACGTGTAGTCGTCGACCTGTCGATGGCGCCCGATCCCCCACCGGCGCAGGTCATGGACGCGGACCTCCGCCAGGCCCCGCTCGAGGATGCGTCCGGGGATGCTCTCCCGCAGCGGTCCCTCGACCATCGGCGGAAACAGGGTCAGGACATCGATCTGGAGCGCCATCACCCGGCAACCGGGGGGGCACCCGGACCCGAACCCGGGGCGCCGGCCGGACCCGAACCGGGCGCGCCGCTCGGGCCCGAACCGTCGGGCGGCCCGGCGCCCCTCGGTCGCCTCGGCTGCTTGCGCGGGCGCCGATCGCGCGGCCGGACGTAGTCCTCGTCCTCGACCGGGCGCGCATCGAGGGCGAGTGCATCGAGGTCGACGATCATCTCGCCGCGATCGGGGGCGAGATCGAGCACGATCCCGCGGACGCCCGGGACGTCCAGCTCGCCGCGGGGTCCGCGGACGACGAACACCTCGGCGCCGCCGGCCCGGTAGATGTCGACGATCGAGCCGAGATCGTCGCCGGCGCTGGAGCGGACGGCGAGTCCCACGAGCTCATGGAAGAACCAGCGGCCCGGCTCACGCGGCTCGTCCGGAGGATCGATCTCCAGGTAGAGGTCGCGCAGCGCCTCGGCCGCCTCGCGGTCGGGCGCCTCGCGAAACCGCAGCCACCAGCCCCGGCCGTCCGCGACCGGCGTGGCGTCCGTGATCGTCAGGGCGTCGAGGGAACCCTCCGGATACAGCCGGGCACCGACCGTGAACCGGATCTCCGGACGGTCGGTGAGCAGCTCGACGCGGACCTGTCCCCGCAGCCCGCGCAACCCGCGAACCAGCGCGACGGCAAGCCGCGCAGGGGTGGCGGCGTCCCGGGGCCCGGGGTCGCGCGATCGAGCAGGGCGGGCCAGTTGAGCCCTCGCCTCAGACGATCTCGAGGCTGACCGGCTCGCCCGTGCGGGCGGAGGTCACCTTGAGCAGCGTCCGCAGCGCCTTCGCGACGCTCCCGTTGCGCCCGATGACCTTGCCCATGTCGGACTCGGCCACGTGCAGCTCGATGATGGTGCCGTCCTCCCCATTGACGACCTCGACGCTGACGGCATCGGGATCATCCACGAGGGACTTGGCGACGTAGACGACGAGATCGGCGGCTGCCATCGCGGGCCTACTTGTACTCCGGCAGGACGCCGGCGTTCTTGAACAGGCGCTTGACGGTGTCGGACGGCTGCGCGCCCTTGGCGAGCCAGTCCTTGGCCTTGGCCTCGTCGATGTGGATCTCGATCGGATCGGTCCGGGGGTTGTAGTGGCCGATCGTGTCGATCGCGCGACCGTCACGGGCGGAACGGCTGTCGGCGACGACCAGCCGGTACGTCGGCTGCTTGGTCGCCCCGACGCGGGTCAGGCGGATGCGGACGGACATCTGGTGCAGTGCTCCTCCATGAGCCGGCCCTTGGGCGGGGTCCCGGCGTGATTGATAGGCGGTTCTGGCGTTCTACTGGCCGGTGACACGGATCACGAGGGTCCCCCGGTCCACCGTGTCGCCCGGCGTGAGGGTGCCGATGATCGCATCGAATGCGTCGAGATAGGGCTTGGCATTCGTGTCGTAGTCGCCCCGGTCGGCGGCCGGCATCTGCGCCTCGACGAAGGTGCGGATCCCGGCGACATCGAGCCACAGCAGCGAGCCGTGGGACTTGTCGACCTGGCCCACAGCCTGGACGAACCGGTTGCTGGTCGCGAGCGAGTCGCCGGTACGGGCGTCGAGCACAGCCTTGACGAAGCTCGTCCCCGATCCCACGACGACAACCTGGTCGGTGACCGCGTAGGCGATGCTGAGGTTTGCCGGCATGGCGCTGACGTCGCCACCGAGGCCCGAGCCTGCGAGGGCACCGAGATCACCCAGATCCACGATCGTGATGGTGGTGTCCCCGTAGGTCTCGTCGGTGACCTTGATCCCGCTGCTACCACCGGCGAGCGTGAGGAACGAACGCAGCTGCGTCAGCAGGCGGTCGGCTGCCGCACGGTCCTTCGGGGTCACGACGAGTCCGCCGGCGAGCCCGTCGCCGTCACGCGTGATCGCGATGCCGGCCTCGTCCATCCAGTCGACGATGGCCGGGAATCCGCCCAGCAGCGCCAGGGCGCTGTCGACCTGGTCGACGCCGTCCGCAAGCGAGGGATCCGCGGCCAGCATCGTCTTGAGCCGCTCCAGGCTTCCGCCGAGGTCGTGGCCCTCGACCAGCGCGAGAGTCGTGGCCGGGAGCACGGATGGCAGCTTCGACTCGGCGGTCGCGGCCGGGCCCAGCTTGTCCAGGTGCGGCATCCGCGTCTCGACGACGAACGAGCCGCCGCTCGCCCGCAGCGCGGCCGCGGCCCACGGCGGCGCGAGATCGGTGAGGGTCGCCGGCAGGTCCGGCACCGCCGATGCGACGGCATCGCCGCCGATGGCCATGGCGCCCGATGCCAGGGCAGCCGTGTCGAGGTACGCAAAGCCCAGCCGGTCCCCGGAGACCGAGGCCGCCGCGGTCTTGAACTGGTCGTTGGTCGCGAGACCGGCGGATCCCTTGGTATCGATCGCGGCCTTGATCGAGGCGACATCCCCGACGCCGATCACGGAGCCGAACACGGCGTATGCGCCCTGCATCCCGCCGGCCAGCTTCGCGTCTGCGGCAGGCGGGGTGACCGTGGTGATCGTCACGCCGTTGTATGTCTCGGTCGAGGTGGTCGCCCCGGTCGTTGCCAGGAGCTTGTCCGCCCACGCCGACGCCGTCGTCGCATCGGTGACGCCCGCAAGCAGCAGGCCCCGGGCACTGCTCGCGTCAGCCGTCGCGGGCAACGGCCCGACGCTGATCGAGACCTGCCCGCCGAACCATGGCTCGATGTCGGCCTGGTAGCTGATGTCGCCGTCGGTCGCGCGCTTGACCAGCTGGTCGAGCGCCTCGCTGAGCTTGGTCGGGAACGCGGCCTGATCGTCAAAGCCCGGGAACGCCTGCATCGCCTTGGCGAGCTCGGCCTCCTGGCTGCCGGGCAGGTCGAGCCGCAGCTCCGCGTAGGCGACGCTGTCCTTTGGCGTCCAGGCGAGGACGTCCGGGTCACCGGCGGCGCCGGTCAGCATGAGCGTCGCACCAGCGGCAACCGCGACGACGAGCGCCGTGACCACCAGCGCGGCGAGCCATCGGACGCGGCTGCGGCCCGTGCCCGATGTCGATCGTCCGGCGACCGGCATGACCCCCACCGGTTGGGTCGCGACCAAGTTGGGGGCGGCGGGAGACTCGATCGTCTCGCCGACACCAGGTGTGGACGGTTGGCCGTTGAGCCCTGGATTCTGGTCGGTCATCGGAGACCCCCTGTCATCGTCGCCCGAGGAGCTGGCCCATCGCTGCGCGACGTCCACCTCCACCTGAAAGCTGCTTCATCAGTTTCTGCATCTCGCCGAACTGTTTCACGAGCCGATTGACATCAGGCAGCGTGGTCCCGGAGCCCGAGGCGATCCGGCGGCGGCGTGATGCGTTGAGGATGGCGGGCTCGCGACGCTCCCGCGGCGTCATCGACAGGATGATCGCCTCGACGCGCTTGAGGTCCCCGCGGTCAACCGCGTCCTGCGCCTCCTTGGCCATGCCACCCATCCCGGGCAGCATCGACATCACCTGGCCCATCGGCCCCATCTTCTGCATCTGGCGCATCGAGGCAAGCATGTCCTCGAGCGTGAATGCGCCCTTGCGGACCTGCTCCTCGAGCTTCGCGGCCTGCTTCTCGTCAAACGCCTCCTGGGCCCGCTCGACGAGGCTGACGATGTCGCCCATGCCCAGGATCCGGCCCGCCAGCCGGTCGGGGTGGAAGACCTCCAGCGCATCGGTCTTCTCGCCCGTGCCCAGGAACTTGACCGGGATCCCGGTCACGGCGCCGATCGAGAGCGCCGCTCCACCGCGTGCGTCGCCATCGATCTTGGTCAGGACGAGCCCGGTGACCGAGACGGCGTCCGCGAACCCCTGGGCGACCGTGACCGCCTCCTGGCCCGTCATCGCATCCACGACCAGCAGCGTCTCGACGGGGCCGGTCGCGGCGGCAACCGCCCGGATCTCGTCCATCAGCGCGTCGTCGATCGTGAGCCGCCCGGCCGTATCGATGATCACGACATCGCGGCCCGTCCGCTTCGCGACCTCGATCCCGCCACGGGCGATGTCGACCGTGGGCGTTCCCGTCGGAGCGCGGTGGACCGGGATGTCCAGGCTCCGGCCGAGCGTCTCGAGCTGGTCGGCAGCCGCCGGGCGATAGGGGTCGGCTGCGACCAGCAGCGGCTGGCGGCCCAGCTTGACCACGTGCTTCGCGAGCTTGGCGGCCGACGTGGTCTTGCCAGACCCCTGGAGGCCGACGAGGGCGACGACTGCGGGGCTGCCAACGAGCCGGAACGTACGGTCCCCCGCCGACAGCAGTGCCGTGAGCTCCTCGTTCACGATCTTCACGACCTGCTGGCCGGCCGTCAGGCTCTCCAGGATGTCCGCACCGAGGGCCCGCTCGCGGACGCGCGCGACGAACTCCTTGACGACCTTGAAGTTGACGTCGGCCTCGAGCAGCGCCAGCCGGACCTCGCGCATCGCGGCGTCGACGTCGGCCTCGGACACCCGACCGCGACCGGTCAGGTTGCCGAGCGTCCGGCGGAGGCGATCGCTGAGGCTGTCGAACATGAAGAGGCGGCGACCCTGGCTGTGGATGGAGGCACCGCACGGCGCTGGCCGGCGGGAGGTGCGCGGGTTCTGGCGACACCGAGGCGGGGGCGAGTGTACGTCATGCGCCGTCCCGGCGCCCCTCCTCGCGCGGCGCCGGGACGGGAAAGCCGCCGATCGCGACTGCGACCGGCGGCTTCGGGCGGCGATGCGGTATCGCCTACGGCAGGTAGTAGTTCGGGTTCGGCATCTTGAACGTGCGGTCAGAGTAGCCGCCGATCAGGTCACTGGGCTGATCGCCGAAGCTGGCCACGATGTCGTAGCCGAGCGACTCGATGTAGGCCCGCGTGCCGGACTTGTACGCGATCGTCCCGCACGACGCGTTCTGCGCGATCGCATCAGCGCAGAACTCGGGCTTGTTCAGGTACTCCGGATACGAACCCTTCGGCGGCTTGGTGAACAGGCCGGGGCCGATGTCGCCCGCGCCGGTGCGGTCGATCGTGGTGGGCGTCACATAGCCGGCGTCGACGTCCGGCGCCGGGAGCCCGTCATCGCCCCCCAGGTTGCCCAGCGTCGCGTCCCGCTGCGCCAGCGGGCGGCCGGTGATGAAGAAGATCGCGTAGCCCTCGGCGGCGGCCTTGTTGACCATGTCCACCATGCCCGGGGTCGCGGGGAACCACTGTCCGAGGACGTACGTGGCATTGTCGGTCGGGTTGTACGCCCAATTGCTGTGGATCTCGTAGTTCCACGTCGTGAGCGTGGTGTCGTCAACGTCGAGGACGATCGCCGGCATCCCGGACGACTTCTTGGCTTGCGCCTTCAACCAGCGGGCGCCCGCCGCGGCGACCGAGCTTGCTTCCTTCGCGTAGTTGCTGTTGGCGCCGAAGACGCCCGTCTTGCCCGGATCGCCGTAGTAGCGCTCGATCTGGATGCGCAGCACGTCGATGTTGGTGATCTGGTCCGCCTTCTGGGGCGTGAACGTCACCGTCGACGGCGCTCCGATCGCCACGCCGGCCGTCACCAGCGAGAGCGCCAGCAACGCCGTGATGAACGTGGCCTTCCGGGAATGCCGCAGCCACGCCAGTGTTCGTCATGGAAGCCTCCTTCGTTCGAGTCCGATCGCCCGGATCACCCAGGGCACCGGGTCCGACCATAGCCATGGGGTCTGGTTGGGTGGAGTGCCCTTGGGACCTGTCCTTCGCGAAAGGTGTTGCATTTGCGCACCGACGTCCTGCCGGTCCCGTTCGTGCGTTGATCGCGCCGACTCACGCGGCGCATCAAACCGGATCCTGTACGCGGATTCGGGCCCGAACATGCCGCTGCGCGCCCGGACACGCCGGGCCGGCGACACCCGCGATGCACCCGGTGAGTCAGAGCAGATCTGGCGGAGTGCCCGGCCCTGACCGGACCCAGAACCGCCTGGGCTGACCCGCGACCTAGTCGAACAGGGCCGCGACGAAGTCCTGCGGATCGAACGGCAACAGGTCCTCGGCCCGTTCCCCCACCCCGACGAACCGCACCGGGACCCCGAGCTCCTTCTCGATCGCGAACACGATCCCGCCCTTGGCGGTGGAATCGAGCTTGGTCAGGATCACCCCGGTGAGGCCGACCGCCTCGTGGAACGCCTTCGCCTGGGCGAGACCGTTCTGGCCCGGTGGTCGCATCGAGCACGAAGAAGGTCTCGACACGGGCACCCGGCAGCCGCTTGTCGATCACTCGCCGGATCTTGGACAGCTCCTCCATCAGGTTCGACTTCGTGTGGAGGCGCCCCGCCGTGTCGGCGATGACGAGGTCGGCGTGACGGGCCACGGCGGCGTCGAGCGCGTCGAACACCACGGCCGCCGGATCTGCGTTCGGGGCGTGAGCGACGATCTCGGATCCGGTCCTGGTCGCCCAGATCCGGAGCTGGTCGATCGCGGCCGCCCGGAAGGTGTCGGCGGCGGCGAGCACGACCCGACGGCCGTTGGCGCGCTCGCGCGCCGCGAGCTTGCCGATCGTGGTCGTCTTGCCCGTCCCGTTGACGCCGACGACGAGCGCGATCGCCGGCCCCCCCTCCACGGCCGGAACCGGCTCCCAGTGCTCGGCATCACGGGGCGCCAGCAGACCGGACAGCTCCACGCGGACGGCATCCTCGGCCGCGATGTCCCGCCTGGCACGGGCGCGTTCCACGATGTCCATGGCCAGCATCGCGCCGACATCTCCCGTGATCAGCGTCTCCTCGATCTCGTCCCAGTCGGTGTCGCCTCCGGCGCCGAAGGCGCCGCGCAGCCGTGCGGCGAAGCCTGTTCGCGAGCGTTCCAGGCCATGCTCGAGCTGCTCACGCTCGCGCTCCCGGCGCGCGGCATCCGCCTTGTCCGCGGACCAGTCGGCACCCCATGCCCACTGAACGGCCGGCTCGGCCTCAGCCTGGGGCGTGTCGGCAGCGGTCTCGGCTGCGGCGGGCTCGACTGTCGCGGGCTCGTCGGGTGCGGGCGTGGCGGCATCGGCGTCGGTACCGGGCTCGGCTGTGGCGGGCTCGGTCGAAGACTCGGTCAACGCGTCGGCGACGTCCGGCACCGGTCGGGACGCCTGGTCGGGAGCGCCGCCAGCGAGGTCGGAATCGCTGCCGGGCGCGTCGGGGGGCCGTCCCGACTCGGGCTCGGGCGGCGGCGAGCCGCGGCGGAACAGGCGCACGGATCGTCTCCTCAGCTGCCGGCGAGCACCGAGCGTGCCTCGGCGCGACGGTGATCGGCGATGGCCTGGGCCTCCTCGAGGCGAAGGCTGATGACGCGGCTCACCGAGTCGTCGCCAACGGTAACCCCGTAGAGCGCATCTGCCGCCTCGATCGTCCCGCGATTGTGGGTGATCACGATGAACTGGGTTCGCTCGGCGAGGCCGCGGAGGGCTTCCGTGAAGCGGCCGACGTTCGCTTCGTCCAGCGCCGCATCGACCTCGTCGAGCACGCAGAACGGCGCGGGCCGGACCTCGAGCATCGCAAACAGCAGCGCCACCGCGGTCAGGGCACGCTCACCGCCCGACAGCATCGAAAGCGCCTGGGCCTTCTTGCCCGGCGGCCGCGCGGTGATCTCGATCCCGGTCGATGCGAGATCCGTGGGATCGGTCAGCGAGAGCTTCGCGAAGCCACCGCCGAACAGCTGCTGGAACCGTGCGTCGAAAGCGACCTCGAGCGCAGCGAAGGTCGACCGGAACTGCGTGCTGATCAGCGCATCAAGGTCCGCGATCAGCGTCCGGGTCTTGCCGATCGCCTCGCGAAGGTCCGCATCCTGCGTGCCAAGCAATTCGAGGCGGGCCCGGACGGAGCGGTACTCGTCCACGGCGAACGGGTTCGCAGCTCCCAGCTCGTGGAAGCGCCGGCGCAGCACCGCGAGCCGCCCGGGAGACGGTGGGTCCCCCACGGGCGCTGCCGCAGCCCAGCGGGGGCCAAGCGTTTCGAGGGCCGCCTCGAGGGCCGCACTCTCGACCGACCCCTCCGGGCCAGCATCCTCGTCGCGGCCGTCGGGACCATGCAGCGGAGCCGAGCCGTCGTCGGCCGGCGCACCCGCGTCGACAGGCGCGTCGTCGGCACTCGCCGCCTCGTCGAGGTGGCGCAATCCGACCTCGCCGAGCCCCGCAAGCTCCACGAGCAGCTGCTCCCGCAGCGCATCGAGGCCGAGTCGCGCCTCGAGCGCGGCCACATCTGCCGACCGCGCGCGATCGTCGGTCGCGCGCAGTCGCTCGCGAGCCGTGGTCGCGGCATGCTCCGCATCGGCGAGCTTCGCGCGCTCGGCGCGATCGTCGGCCAGCATCCCGTCGAGGACGTCGCGCGCTCGCGCCTCGCGCGACGCAGCAGCGGCCAGCTCCGCTCGGACGATGTCCCGCTCGGCGCCCGCCGCGAGCTCACGGTCGGCCAGGCTCGCCAGATCGCGCTCGACCCCGCCGATCCGGGCTTCCGCGAGCGCGACGGCCGCCTCGGCACGGGCGCGCCGCGCGTCTGCCTCTCGGCGGGCGTGCTCGTTGGCCCCGACATCGCCGGCGATCCGGTCGCGGCGAACGCGGATCTCCGCGACCCGCGATTCCCAAGCAGCGAGGGCCTCGGCCTCCTCGGACGACCCGGTGCCCCGGTCGACGGATCCTGACGCCGGCTGCGCCTGGAACACCTCCGCCGCCGTCCTTGCCCGGGCCGCGTCCGCACCCAGCCGCTCCGCCTGCGCCTGGTGCCATGCGGCCTCGCGGGCAGCGGCCTCGAGGGCACGACCCGCACCCCGCTCGACGTCTTCGGCTCGCCGGCGCTGCGACACCGCCGCGGCCTCCGCGATCCGCGCGCGCTCGAGGCTCGCCCGGGCATCCGCAGCGGCGGTCGTCGCCTGGTCGCTCTCCTGATCGGCCTGCCGTGCCTCCGTCTCCAGTCCGGCGAGCTCCCGGGCCAGCCGCTCCGTCTCGGCTCGGCGCTCGAGGGGCGCGTCGCTGCGGCCGACGCGGACCGCGACCGGATCGACCACAGCGGCGCCGTCGCGGGTGACCAGGAGCCAGCCTGCAGGGAGCTGTGGCTGGACCCGAAGTGCAGCCGGCAGGTCCGGGACCCAGGCGGCGCGGGCCAGCATCCGGCGCGCCGCGCCGTTGGGGTCTCTGCGCACGGCATCGAAGAGCCGCCCACCGCCCGACGCCGCGAGCGCGTCGTCGAGGCGCCGCAGGTCAGCGGCGGCCAAGGCCCCGAGCCGCTCCGGGATCTCGAGCTGCTCGCGGACCACCAGATGGCCACGCTCTCCGGACAGCGACGCCGCTCCATCGCGGCCGACGACGTACGCGCGAACAAGATCGCCCAGCGCCGCCTCCACCGCGGCCCGCATGGGCGGGTCGACGCCGAGGTCCTCGTCGACGCGTCTGCCGCCGATCTTCCGGGCCGCCCGTGCGATCCCGCGGTCCTCGTCCTCGGCCAGGCGCTGCTGGAGCTGCTCGAGCCGGCCACGAGCAGCCGCGAGCATCGAACCCGCCCGTGCCGAACGCTCGGCGACGGCGCGACGCGCGCCCTCCGCAGCGTCCGTCGCCGCGCGAGCCGTCTCCCGCTCGGCAGCCGCCGATGCCTCCGCTGCGGTCGCGGAGGCGAGCACGGCCCGCGCCTCCTGGAGCGTTGCCTGCAGCTCGTCGCGACGGGCGGCAGATTCGGCGGCCGCTGCCTGCGCCTCGCCGGCCCGACGCGCCGCCTCGGCGCCCCGGCGGCGTGCGGTCTCGGCCTCGGCCGCATGCGCCGCCTCGGCGCGTCGGAGCGCCGCGACCTCATCGCCTCGCGCCCGGCTGGCCGCGCGGAGCGCGCCGAGCTCAGACAGGGCTTCCGCGAGCGCCCGATCCGCCTCGGCGAGCGCCGCCTCGAGCTCCGGGTCCCGGTCCGGTCCGGTCCCGGCGAGCACCCGTCGCTGCACGACGAGGTCTGCCTCCGCGGCGCCTCGCTCGGCGAGCATCCGGGCCCGATCGCGGGCGGCCGCCTCGAGCTCGGCGATCGCCCGCGCCTCCCGCAGGCCGAGCGATGTCAGCCCGGCGCGGATGACCTCGTGGGCCTCGCGCGCAGCGCGCTCCGCGTCCGCGCGCGCCGACATCGAGGCGCTGATCTCGGCGACGGCCGTCTCCGCAGTCTCCAGCGCGTCCAACGCCTGCTCCGATCCAGCTCGCAGCGCGTCCCGGCGAGCATCGGCATCCGCGGCCCGGCCGGCGGCCTCGTGCCAGCGAGCGTGGGCCGCCGTGATCAGGGCGGCGGCCAGCTCCTCACCTGCCGTGAGCCGGGTTGCCTGCTGCTCTGCGAGCTGGCCGAGGCGGCGCGCCTGCGGACGGAGCTCGGCCAGGATGTCCTCGACCCTCGCGAGGTTGGCCTCGGCCTCCGCGAGCTGGCCCTCGGCCTTGCGCCGCCGGCGTTCGTGACGGCGGACGCCGGCGACCTCCTCGAACAGCGGGCGACGCTCCTCCGGACGGAGCGCGAGCGCCTGGTCGACCATGCCCTGGCCGATGAACAGGAATGCGTTCTCGGCCAGATTCGCGCTGTCAAGCATGTCCACCAGGTCGCGAAGGCGCACCCGCTGCTTGTTGAGCAGGTAGTCGTTCTCGCCGGACCGGTACAGCCGTCGCCCCAGCTCCACCACCGAATACTCGACCGGCAGCAGCCCATCGGCGTTGTCGAGCACCAGGGTCACGTCTGCCATGCCCAGGGCGGCGCGGCGCTCGGACCCCGCCCAGATCACGTCCTCGCTGCGCCGGATTCGCAGCGACCGTCCCTGTTCGCCAAGTGCCCAGCGCAGCGAATCGGCCAGGTTCGACTTGCCCGAGCCGTTGGGTCCGACGACGGCACTGATCCCGGGGCCGAACTCGACCAGCGTCCGCTCGGCGAACGACTTGAACCCCTGGACGCGAAGGCCGAGCAGGCGCGCCGGCGCGGTCACGCGCGCGGCTCGACGGGCTCGGGATCGTCTCCGTCGGCGTCCGGGTAGGCGGGTGTGGGCCCCGCACCGGGCTCGTCCCGGATCACGGGTTCGACGGAATCGCCGGACGTGACCCCGGTGGACGCCCGCCTGGCCTTCGCGGCGTTGCGCTCGTGCCGGATCACCTCGAGCGCCACGGCCGCAGCAGACGTCTCCGCGATCCGCCGCGACAGGCCTTCGCCCGTTCCCAGCGTCCTGCCACCAACGACGACCTCGATCCGGAACCGCTTCTCATGGTCCGGGCCGACCGCCTCGAGCAGGCGGTAGATCGGCCGTTCCCCGGTCGAGCGCTGGGTGTGCTCCTGGAGCCGGCTCTTGGGGCTCTTGAGGCTGGTCAGCGCCACCTCGGCCGAGAGCTCCTCGCGCGCGCGATCTCGTATCCAGTCACGCACGACATCCCAGCCCAGGTCAAGGTAGATCGCGCCAACGAGGGCCTCGAACGCCGACGCCAGCAGCGACGGCCGTACGCGACCGCCGCGCAGCGCCTCGCCCTCGCCGAGCAGCAGGAACGAGCCGAGATCCAGGCGCGCCGCAAGGCGCGCCAGTCCCGAGGTGCTCACGATCGATGCCCGCCGGGCCGACAGGACGCCCTCATCGTCGGTCGGATGCCGCCGGTACAGCGCCTCGGACACGGCCAGGCTGACCACCGCGTCGCCGAGGAACTCGAGGCGCTCGTTGTGGCCCCAGGCAGAATCCGGGTGCTCGTGGAGCCAGCTGCTATGGACGAGCGCCTGCGCCAGCAGGTCGCGGTCCTGGATCGGTAGCCCGAGACGCTCCGTGAGCGCGTCGGCCGGGTGCATGCCGCCCCGGTCGAGTCGACTAGGAGTCGAAACGACTAGGAGGAGTGCTCGTCGATGTAGTCGACGGCGTCCTGCACGGTGCGAATCTTCTCGGCGTCCTCGTCCGAGATCTCGGTCCCGAACTCCTCTTCGAGGCTCATGATGAGCTCGACGAGGTCGAGGGAGTCGGCGTTGAGGTCGTCAACGAACGATGCCTCGGCGTTCACCTCGGATTCGTCCGCACCCAACTGCTCGATGACGATCTTCTTCAGCCGCTCGTACGTGCTGGCCACTGACTCCCTCCTGATGCCGGGGTGCCCTGTCGGGTTGCGTTGCGGTCACGGGCCACTCGCCCAAGAACGCCGTTCATCAGCCTTCGCATCGGCTCGCCTGAGTAGGTCCGAGCGAGCTCGACCCATTCGGCGATCGCCACCCGGGCCGGCGTTGCGGGCGAGTGTAGCACCTCGCCAAGGGCGCAACGCAGCAGTGCGCGGTCCATGCGGGCGAGCTGGACGACCGGATATTGCGGGGCGGTAGCGGTGATCCGGGCGTCGAGCGTGTCCCGATTCTCGAGCACGTTGGCGACGATCTCGCGCGCCAGCGACGAGACCCCGGGATCTGCCTCGGTGGCGAGATGTCGTTCCAGAATCGCATCCGCCGTCCGCTGGCCGAACTCCGCTTCAAAGACCGCCGCCAGCGCCAGTCGCCGGCCGGCGCGCCGGCTGCGCGCGCGTTCCTCGCTCGCCCGGTCCCGTCCGGCGCGCGCGCCGTCAGGCCCCGACACCGTCGACCAGGACCGTGACGCCGCCGAGCTCCATCCCGAGCAGGCGAACCACGGCGGCTGCAACCGCGCTCCGGACCTGCCGGGAGAGGGGAACCAGCGCCTGCCGCGGTCGCGCGACCACCCTGACGGTGACGAACACGCGGCCCTCGCGGATGCGGACCTTGATCGGCGAGCCACCGAGCGTGTCCCGCCAGCGAGGGCCCGCCGCGGCCCACGCGAAGGACACCCGGGACCTCCAGCGCGGCCAGGCGCACGGTGTCCCTGATGACACCGGGTCCGACAGACAGGATGGGGATCACGACATCGTCTCCGAGATCACGGCCGGCGTGGCCGGGATGTCCGTATCATCGCGCTGGTCGATGCCCAGCGCTTCGCCGATCCGTTCCGCGACACGCTCCCTGGCCGTCGTGGCGCCGACTCGCACCGCGTGCTCGATCATCCGCCGCCGGGCACGGCCGTGGGTGATGATCACGGTGCCGCGGATGCCGAGCAGCGGTGAGCCACCGACGGCCTCGTAGTCGAACACCTCGCGGATGCGCGCGATCCCGGGCCGCAGGAGCAGATACGCCAGCCGGCCGCGCAGCGAGCTCCGGAACTCGGCCCTGAACTGGTCGAAGATGAACCCCGACAGCCCCTCGAAGAACTTGATCACCACGTTGCCCAGGACCGCGTCGCACACCACGACGTCGGCCATCTGGCGGGTCAGGTCCTTGCCCTCGACGTTGCCCGTGAAGTTGAGGTCCGTCTCGTCCAGCAGCTCGGTCGCGCGCTGGATTCGGGCGTCACCCTTGCCTTTCTCCTCGCCGATCGAGAGCAGCGCCACTCGCGGACGGTCGACACCCAGGACACGCTCGCTGAAGATCGCGCCCATCTGCGCGAACTGAGCCAGATTCTCCGCGGTCGAATCGGGGTTGGCGCCGATATCGAGGAGCACGAACGGACGCCCGGCGCTGACCATCTGGACGGCGAGCGCAGGCCGGTCGATCCCGGGCAGTGTCCCGAGGATGAGCTTGCCCGCAGCCATGCCCGCTCCGGTGTGGCCCGCCGTGACGACGGCATCCGCCTCGCCGGTCTTGACCAGTTGCGTGGCGACCACGATCGAGCTGTTGCGCTTGCGCACGAGGGCACGGGCAGGGTGCTCGTCCATGCCGATGACCTCGGGCGCGTGCGCGATGCGGACGTTGGACGGCAGCGCGCCCGCGACCTCGCGGATGACGGGCTCGTCACCGACCAGGATCACCACGTCCTGCGGGTTCGCGCGCGCATACGAGAGTGATCCAGGAACGACCTCGGCAGGGCCGTGATCGCCACCCATCGCGTCAACGGCAACGCGTACACCCGGCTTGCCGTGCGGAGTGGCGTCCAGAGGAGCGAGCTCCGGGGTCGGGGCGGCCGGGTCGTCGGTCGGGCTCACGTCCCCGGTTACGCGGACTCCTCGCCCGCGGACGGCCCGGCGGCCGGCTTGGGCTCGACGGCCTGGCGGCCCTTGTAGAACCCGCACGCCGGGCAGACCCGGTACGGCAGCTTCGGCTCGTGGCAGTGCGGGCACTCGACGAGCGTCGGCAGGGTGATGGCGAGGTGGCTCCGCCGCTCTCCCTGGCGAGCGTGAGCGACCTTCCGCTTCGGCACACCCATCTGGTCTGTGGCTCCTCTCGGGGACAATCACGCGGGTGTCGCCCGCGTCGCTGGTGGCATCCGTCTGGCACCCGGCGCGCGGGCGCGCGAACGCGCCGGCACGGGACATGGGGCCGAGCGGGGAGTCTACTCGGTATCGGCCTCCTCGTCGACCCGGAACGCCCGCAGCGCCTCGAGCCGAGGATCGATCTCATCGTGGTCGTGGCCGTGACCCGGCTCGAGGCGCTGGCCGCACTCGAGACACAGGCCGGGACACTCCGGCTCGCACAGCGGCGCGATCGGCTCCGCCAGGCTGATCGCCTCCATGACGAGCGGCCGCAGCTCGAGCTCGTGGTGATCGGTCAGGCGTGGCGCCTCGGGGTCAGCGCCGTCCTCGATCGGGATCACCTGGCCGGACCCCAGATCGATCGTCGGCAGGACCTCCTCATCGATCCGGAGGCTGACCGGCGTGACCAGCGGCCGGAGGCAGCGCGCGCATTCGCCGGTCAGCTCGGTCGCGAGGCGCGCGTCCAGGACGAGCCCGCGGTTGGTCCGCATCAGCCGCACGTGCCCCGAGACGGGATGGCTGAGCCGCAGCCCATCGCCCGGGTCCACGTCAATATCCACGAGGTCGTAGTTCCGCACCGCCCCGGGAACCTCTGCCATGAACCCGGACAGGGCGTATGTCAGGGGATCGCCATGGCTGTCGACCGGATGCGCGTCGCTCGCCTGTCCCGTGGTCATCGACGCCCGATCGGCGAGGCTCCCTCCTCCTCGTCCTCGGCATCCAGGCCGTCCGCGCCGGCGGCGCCCTCGTCGTCGGATAGCTCCGGTTCATACACGGCGCGACGATCATCGAGCATGGCGATCCCGCGCTCGATGCTGCGCAGCGTCCGGGTCACGTCTGCCTCGAGACCGCCGAGGACGCCCGCGGCGTACTCGTCTGCGCCGCGGCGGACGCCGTCGGCCTGCTCCTCCGCCTGCTCGATGATCCGGCGGCTGTCCTCCTCTGCCGCCTCGGTGAGGCCCCGTTCGCCGATCAGGAACGCGGCCTGCTCCTGCGCGCGGGCGACGATTCGCTCGGCCTCTTCCTGGGCCTTCTCGATGATCCGCTCGCCTTCCTGGTTGATCCGCTTGGCGGCGCGAACCTCCTCGGGCACGGCGACCCGCAGCTCGTCGATCAGGTTCAGGGCGGCATCGCGGTCGATGATCGCGCTCTTGGTGAGCGGCAGCGGCTTGCCGTTGGCGATCAGCGACTCGAGACGCTCCACGAGGAAGATGATGTCCAGCGGACGGCCTCCCCTGCGCTCGGCACCCCGGCGGGGCGCCTCGTGCGAATTATGGCACGCGGCGCGAACCGGCCCCTCAGCGTCCCGGCAGGGCGTCTCGCATCGACGCGACCGCGGCAGACGGGACCATCGCCGACACGTCGCCCCCGAACAGCGCGATCTCCTTCACCAGGCTGGAGCTGATGTAGGAGTGCTCGAGCGAGGTCATGAAGAACACGGTGTCGACCTCGGGGGCCAGCAGGTGATTGTTGTGGGCCAGCTGGAGCTCGGACTCGAAATCGGCGATCGCGCGCAGCCCGCGCACCAGGTGGCCTGCCCCGACCTCTCGGCAGAACTCGACCGTCAGGCCGTCGAAGGTGCGGACCTCGACGCGCCGGGCGAGGTCCGGATCCGCCTCGATCGCCCGGCGGATCACGTCGACGCGGACGTCCGCAGGCAGCAGCGGCGTCTTGCGCGGGTTGCCCAGCACCGCCACGACGACGCGATCGAACACGCGCGCGGCGCGGCGCACCACGTCGAGATGTCCGTTGGTGATCGGGTCGAACGACCCCGGATAGACCGCGACGCTCACCCCTCGGTTGCCTCCTGTGCGCTGCGCTCGTCCGGACTGCCGAGCCGCCGGTAGAACGTGAGGGCGGTCTCGCCGAAGCGCCGCTCCCGCTCGGATGCTAGCAGTCCCACGCGGGCGGGCGGCGGGTCGCGCCAGAAGTGCTTGGCAACCACGCGGCCGCCCGGCCGCACGTGCTCGCCCGTCAGCTCGAGTGCCCGGAGCAGGGACGCCGTGTCCGTGTAGGGCGGATCGACCAGCACCATGTCGAACGGGCCGTCGGCGGCCGCTCCGGCCGGGTCCGCCAGCCACGCCAGCGCGTCCCGGCGCTTGACACGCGCCCGACCGGCCAGCCGCGTGCGGCGAAGATTCTCCCCGATCACCCGCGTCGCGCCCGCATCATGCTCGATGAAGGTCGCGCGCGACGCGCCGCGCGACAGCGCCTCGATTCCCCCGGCGCCGCTGCCGGCGAACAGGTCCAGCACCTCGGCGCCATCGAGATCTGCGTCCAGGATCGCGAACAGCGTCTGCTTGACGCGGTCGGTGAGCGGACGCGTGCCGGGCCCCGGAGCGGCCAGCCGTACGCCGCCCGCCGTGCCCGAGATGACGCGTCCCGCGTCGGCCACGCTGCCTGCCCGCCTACGCCGCGCCGGCCGGATCGCCGGCGAACACGCGGCGCAGCCAGCCGTGCTCGAGCTCGCGCGTGAGCGCGGGTGGATCGGTGGGCAGATCACCATCGTCGCTCACCAGCGCCTCCGCGTGGACGCGCGCTCGTGCGGCCAGCTCGCGGTGCTCGGGGTTGGCGAGCGTGGCGACGCGCAGGCGCGGCAGGCCGCTCTGCGCGAGGCCCAGCACGTTGCCCTCGCGCCGCAGCTCGAAGTCGCGTTCCGCGAGCGCAAATCCGTCCGTGGTCCCGGCGACCGCCTTGAGCCGCTCGTGCTCGGTCGTTCCCTCCGCCGCCTCCGAGACGAGGACGCAGAACGACGCGGCGGTCCCCCGCCCTACCCTGCCCCGCAGCTGGTGCAGCTGGGCCAGCCCGAACCGCTCTGCGCCCTCGACGATCATCAGGGTGGCCTCGGGGACATCGACGCCGACCTCCACGACCGTCGTTCCGACCAGCACGTCGAGCTCGCCGTCGCGGAACCGGCCCATCTGCGCATCGCGCTCGGTCGCCTTGAGGCGTCCGTGGACGAGACCGACACGCAACGGCGCCAGGAGCAGAGTCAGGCGCTGGAACTCCTCCTCGGCTGCGACCGCCCACGCGGTCTCGGCGTCCTCGTCGGGCAGCGCATCGTCGCCGCCGAAGCCCCAGCCATCGTCGGCGGCGGTCTCGGCCGGCGCGGCCGCGGGTCCGATC
The DNA here is from genome assembly GCA_963734895.1 of uncultured Chloroflexia bacterium. Lineage (GTDB taxonomy): Bacteria > Chloroflexota > Limnocylindria > Limnocylindrales > CSP1-4 > CAIXZV01. The sequence goes on from CAVTIN010000010.1 coordinate 143,492, forward strand.
CGGGGCACGACCACGAACGTGCGATGGCCGGCAGCCGCCTCGTCCCGCACCCGCTGCCAGGTTCCCTCGAGCTCATCCGGACGGCGGATCCCCGTCCGCACCGGGACCCGGCCCTCGGGAGCTCCGTGGAGCGTCGACACATCCAGGTCCGCGTAGATCACCTGGCCCAGCGTCCGGGGGATGGGCGTTGCGGTCATCAGCAGGACGTGCGGCGCACCTCGCGCCGCCTTTGCCTCGAGCGCACCGCGCTGCTCCACGCCGAACCGGTGCTGTTCGTCCACCACCGCCAGGGCGAGATCGGAGAACGAGAGCTTGTCCTGGAGCAGCGCGTGGGTGCCGACGACGATCCCCGCCTGCCCCGACGCGATCGCCTCGAGCGCGTTGCGGCGTCCCTCGCCGCTGAGCGACCCGGTGAGCAGCGTGACCGGCAGCGCCACGTCCTCGAGCAGGGCGCCGAGCGTGACGTGGTGCTGGCGTGCAAGCAGGTCGGTCGGCGCGAGCAGGGCCGCCTGGCGTCCCGCGAGCGCGGCGGCCGCAAGCGCCCACGCCGCCACGGCCGTCTTGCCGGACCCCACGTCGCCCTGGATCAGGCGCAGCATCGGTACGGGTCGGGCGAGGTCCGCCCGGAGCTCGTCCAGCGCCACGGATTGGTCCGGCGTCAGCTCGACGGCCCGGCCCAGCTTGCGCGACAGCGATGCCGTCATCGCGTCCCGGATCCGCGCGTCCGTGGCGGCATCGACGGCCAGCGGCAGGGTGTGCGAGCGACCTCGGGCACGGCGCCGGGCGACCATGCCCAGCTGGAGGGCCAGCAGCTCGTCGAAGGCGAGACGGCGAAGGGCCGCATCGCGCGCTTCGAACGAGGTCGGGTAATGAGCGGCCTCGATCGCATCGACGATGGACGGGATCACCTCCTCCCGGCGTGTCGACTCCGGCAGGTACTCCGGGTACGCGTGTCCGGCGCGATCGAGCGCCTCGCGCATCGCCTGGCGCAGCCGCGCTGCCGTCAGCCCGGCGGTGAGCCGGTAGACAGGGACGATGCGTCCCACGTGCAGCAGCAATTCGGCATCCGAGCGCTGGAACTCGGGAGCGTCGAACACGATCGAGAAACCGCGCCGCTTGAGACGGCCCGAGACGAGGAGCTCGTCGCCCGGTCGGACCCGGCGCTCGATGAACCGGCGGCCGAACCAGGTCGCCTCCGCGGTCCCGGTGTCATCCGCGAGGAACGCCGTGGTGACCTGGACCCGCCGGCGCCAGGTCTGCTGCACCTGGATGTCCGTCACCCGGACGCGCGCCGAGACGACCGTCCCGTCCGCCACGGCGTGGAGGTCGCCCAGGTGCTGGAGCTCGCGCAGGTCGTCGTACCGCCGCGGGAGATGGAACAGCAGGTCGCGAACGGTGTCCAGACCGAGACGCCGGCCCGTCCGCCGGAGCGTGGCCGCCGCCGACAGGCCCGACATTCCCAGCGGCAGGTCGAGCCGCTCCGCGGGGTCGGCGGGGATCGCCACCGCGGCCTTCGGCCGCAGGGATCGCGAACCGCGCTTCGTGGGTGGCCTCGTGCGCCCGGCGCCGTTCACTCGGCGGAGATCAGGTACCGGTAGTGCGGCTGCCCCCCGTGGACGACCTCCACGTCGACGCCGGGCGCCACCTCCCGCACCTTGAGGGCCAGCGTCTCCGCCTCGTCCAGCGTCGCGTCCTCGCCGTAGTAGATCGTCATCAGTCCGAAGCCCGACTCGAGCCGGCCGAGCGCGGTCAGCACCGCGCGCTGGCTCTCGCTGTCGGCGGCAAGCAGCCCGTCGTCGGGATCGAGCACGATCACCTGGCCCTTGCGGACCTTGTGGCCCGAGACCGTCGCATCGCGGACTGCCTCGGTCACCTGCATGGTCTGGATCTGGCGGCTCGCCGCACCCATGGACACGGCGTTGTCCTCGGCCGAGCGCTCGGGGTCGAGCTCCATGAGGGCGGCGATCCCCTCGGCGGTGTTGCGCGTCGGCACGACGTGCACCCGGCGCCGGGTCATCGCCGCGACCTGCCGCGCCGCGAGGACCACGTTGGGGTTGTTGGGCAGGATCAGGAGCTCGTCCGCCTGCGTCGCCTCGACCGCGGCGAGCAGCTCGCCGGTCGACGGGTTCGCCGACTGACCGCCACGCACGATTCGAAACGTCCCGTACTCGCGGAACGGCGCCGCCATGTCGGTGAGCACCGCCCCAAGCCCGTCCGACGGGGCCACGGCCACCACCCCCAGGGGCAGCGCCGTCGCCGGCGGGGCGTGGTCGAGGTCGCGGCTCTCCGCTCGCTCGGCGACCGCGATCGGCGTATCGCGCCCCGGCGATGCGGTGGCGGCGCCGGCCTCGGCGACAAACGCCGCGGCGGCGGCCTCCCGAACGTCGTGCGCCTGGCTGTCGAGGTTCTCGATCGTGATCCGGGACAGCATCCCGGCCGACAGTCCGTAGGCGAGGACCGCGTCGGGGCGGTCGTTGTGGACATGGACCTTGACCAGGCGTGCGTCCCCGGCGACCAGCACCGAATCGCCGATCGACTCGAGGTACGCCTGGATCGCCGGGACATCGAGCGGCTGCTCGGCGCGTGCCTGGAGCAGATACACGGTCTCATAGCCGAACGCCCCATCACCGGCCTCGAGCTCGATGGGCGCCGTCGCCACCTCGCGGCCCGCGGCGCGTTCGGGTGCCCCGCCCAGGGCCCGCCCGCGCGCAGCCTCGAGCGCGCCCTGGAACAGCCGCAACAGCCCCTGCCCACCCGAGTCAACCACGTGCGCCTCGCGCAGGATGGGCAGCAGCGAGGGCGTCTTGGCCACGGCGCGCTCCGCGGCGTCGACCGTGGCGGCGAGCACCACCTCCACGTTGTTGTCGCGCTCGGCAGCCACCACGGCTGCCGCGGACGCTTCCCGGATGACCGTGAGGATCGTCCCCTCGACCGGCTTGGCCACGGCCTGGTAGGCAGTCCTGGTCCCGATGTCGAGGGCGTGGGCGAGGTCGAGGCCGTTGAAGCGCCGTTTGCCAGCGAGGCCGTGCGCCATCCCGGCCAGGATCTGACTGGTGATCACCCCCGAGTTGCCACGAGCGCCCATCAGCGCGCCGAAGCTGGCCGCCTGGGCGACGCGCTCGGCCTCACCGTCCGGGCCGATCTTGTCCGCCTCGTCGAGCGCCGCGCGGACCGTGGCCAGCATGTTCGTTCCGGTGTCGCCATCAGGAACCGGGAACACGTTGAGCGAGTTGATCTCGTCGACGTTGGCCTCGAGGCTCGCGACGGCGCTGCGGAACGCGGCGAGGAAGCCCGCTCCGTCGCACGATCGGCGGGGCATCAGGCGACGTCCGACCCGCTGTTCGCCAGGTCGGTCGCACGCGGATCGTCGTTCGGCGGCCCGTCGTGAGCGTCCGGCGCGATCCCGTGCTCGTGGCGCAGCCGCCCGATCCGGATGGTGATCCGCACCGGCTCGATGTCGAGGGCATGGCCGAGCGCGTATCGCACGGAGGATTCGACCTGCCGGGCGACCTCGGCGATCGGGAGCCCGAACGCCACCGCCAGGTTGAGATCGACGGTCACGCCGTCATCAACGTCAAGGTGGAGACCCGGGTGCGCGAGACCAACCCGCTCCAGCAGGCGCCCGATGATCCCACCCCCGGTGAACCCGGACACGCCGTATACGGACAGGGTGGCGTTGCGGACGAGGTCGCGCACCGCACGCCGGGTGACGAGCGAGCGACCGGGAATCGGATCGGCGGTCACGCGGGCGACGTCCTCCTCGCGGGCGCTGGTGCGGCCCGGTCGGGCCGCGGCGGCGCCCCGGCGGTGGGCCGGAAGCCGTGTGCTACGATACCACCCCGTTCGTGCCGGACCGCCCGCGCACGCGCCTGTCTTCTGCCATCTCCGAGGATCCAATCAGACCATGGCTCGCAGCTGCGCCATCTGCGGCAAGGTGTCGATCAGTGGCTTCAACCCGCAGTCGTCCGGGATGAACCGTGTTCGCGCCCACACCCGCAATCACCCGAATCTCCAGGCCACGACCCTGGTCAAGAACGGGGCGTCGACCAAGGTGCGTGCGTGCACGCGCTGCCGTCGGACCCTCACCAAGGACGCTCGCTAGGCCCGTCGGGCGAGCCGGTCGCGCGAGCGACGCGTCCGCCGCCGTTCCGAGCCAACCTCGAGCCGGTCGCAATGTGGCGGCCGGCTTGTTCATGCCCGGCGCCACGATCGTCGCGGACCTGGCGGGCTCACCCCGGGTGCCACGCTCGCTCGCGGCGCGACGCTCGCTCCGGGCTTGCGACCCCGCTCGTCCCCGGCTTGGCGCTCGTCCCCGGCTAGGCGCTCGTCCCCGGCTTGGCGCTCGTCCCCGGCTAGGCGCTCGTCCCCGGCTTGGCGCTCGTCCCCGGCTTGGCGCTCGTCCCCGGCTTGGCGGGCCTGTCCGTGGCGCCACGCTCCTCCCCGGCCTGGCGCGCGATCCCAACTTGGCCACTGAACGATGGCATGCGTCCATACGACGCTGTTGGCCAGCGCCGAACGCCTTGACCACCGCTGCGACGCGTCGCGGGAGCTCAGCCTCGGAGCGATCCGCCGGACCGCCCGGCCACCTACCGATCTCGTGCGTGTTTGGCCAGCTTGAGTTGGCCAAGCACGCACCTGGCCGTTCGCTGGCAGGGAAACGAGCGCACCGCTGGAGTTTGCACGCACGTCATCGTTCGGTGGCAGCCAAGGCGGCCGGCGACATTGATACGACGCGCGTCATCGTTCGGTGGCAGCCAAGGCGGCCAGCAACCCGGCAACCCGGCTCCCGCCCGGCAACCCGGCAACCCGGCCCGCCCGGCAACCCGGCAACCCGGCCCGCCCGGAGACCCGGCAGGCCCGGGTCGGCCCGTTCATGACGGGCTAGCGGTCAGCCGTGTCGAGCCAGATCGTGAACGGCCCGTCGTTCACCAGCTCCACCTGCATCCCCGCACCGAACTCGCCCAGCGCCACCGGGACGCCCTGGCGCTCGATCCCAGCGGCGAGCCGCCCCCACAGCTCCCGGGCCAGGTCCGGCGGGGCGGCGTCAGTGAACCCCGGGCGTCGTCCGCGACGCGTGTCCGCATACAGCGTGAACTGGCTGACGACGAGCGCCTCGCCCCCGACATCGAGCAGCGAGCGGTTGGTCTTGCCGCCGGCGTCCTCGAACATCCGCAGCTCGCAGATCCGGCGTGCGAGGCCATCAGCCGTGGCGGCATCGTCATCGCGACCCACGCCCAGCAGGACGAGCAATCCCGGTCCGATCGCACCCACGGACACGTCCCCGACGCGAACCTCGGCCCGACGCACCCGTTGCAGCAGCGCGCGCACGGTGCCCCTCAGGAGGTGCGACCGGACGAACGCGCCGCGTTCGCGATTGCCCGGATTCGCTCGACCTCGCGGGTCATGTCCGGAGCGCGGTACAGCGCCGATCCGGCGACGATGACGTCCGTCCCGCCGCGCCCGATCACCTCGGCCGTGGCGTCGCGACCGCCGCCGTCGACCTGGACCTCGCACGCACCGGCGGGGTCCAGCCAGGCGCGGGCCGCTCCGAGCTTCGCCTCGGCGACCTCGGTCATGAACGACTGGCCACCGAACCCGGGCTCGACGGTCATGACCAGCACGATGTCCAGCAGGTCCCGGTAGGCATCGAGCGCCGCGAGTGGCGTGGCCGGCTTGACCGACAGCCCGGCCGAGCGACCGGCCGAGCGGATGCGCTCGAGCGCCGGCCGGATCTGCGGCGCTTCGACCTCGACATGGAACGTGATCGAATCGCAGCCCGCGTCGAGGAACTGATCGGTCCAACGGTCCGGCTCAGTGATCATCAGGTGGGCATCGAAGGGCAGTTCGGTTGCGTGGCGAACCGCCTCGATCGTCTTCCACCCGAAGGTGATGTTGGGCACGAAGTGGCCGTCCATGACGTCGAGGTGGATCCGGTCGGCACCGGCGGCCTCCGCGCGACGGATCTCGTCACCAAGGTCACCCAGGTCGCTGTCGAGGATGCTCGCCGCGATCAGCACGCTCGCCGGGCGCCGGCCGCCGGGCGTCACGCCTCCCCCGTCCCGACGGGCACCGGCTCCTGGCTTCGCTCGCCCCGCAGTGCCGCCGCGCTCTCGTTGACCAGCCGATCTCGCCGGCGCTGGACGACGATCGGCGTCGGCTGGCCGGCATGCTCCGCGGCAAGCTGCCCGCAGGCCGCGCCGATCTCGGTGCCGCGGTTGAACCGGATCGTTGTGGCGATACCGGCCTCCCGGAGGCGCTCGGCAAACCGCTCCACCCTCGGCACCGGGGAGCCGATCCATGGCGTGTGGGCGACGGCGTTCATCGGGATCAGGTTCACGTGCGCGAGATCACCCCGCAGGAGTGCCGCGAGCGCGTCCGCATCGATGTCCGTGTCATTGATCCCGTCGATCATGGTGACCTCGTACGTCACCCGCCGCCCGGTCGCATCGGCGTGGGACCGCGCGGCAGCCACCACCTCCTCGACCGGCCACCGACGGTTGAGCGGCACGAGCACGTCGCGCAGCGAGTTCCGCGCAGCGTGGATGCTGATCGCGAGCGTGAACTGGGGTCCCAGCTCGGTCAGCCGGCGGATCCCGGGCACCACTCCCGACGTGGACACCGTGATGTGGCGCGCACCGAGGCCGAACCGCTCCGGGTCGTTGAGCGCGGCGATGGCCTCCAGGACCCGGTCGAGGTTGAGCAGTGGCTCGCCCATCCCCATGAACACGACGTTGGTCAGGTGCTTGCCTTCCGACGCGAGCCGGCGTGCGGCGTGCCGCACCTGGTCGACGATCTCCGCCACCTCGAGATCCCGCTCCATGCCCAGCTCGCCGGTCGCGCAGAACGGGCAACCGACCGCACAGCCGGCCTGCGAGGATACGCACAACGTGTGTCGTTCGCGACTCGTCTCGCGCGCGGGGAAGTGCATCAGCACCAATTCGATGAGCAGCCCGTCCGACAGGCGGTGGAGCGCCTTCTCGGTCAGCCCGCCGTCCGTTGCGCGGACCTCGCTCTCGACCACCGTGTCGAAGCGGAACGCGTGGTCCAGCGCCTCGCGGAGGGGCGCTGGGAGCGTGAGCACCTCGTCGAACGTCGCCGCCCGGCCGCGCCACGCGGCATCGAGCACCTGGCGCGCCCGGTAGGCGGGCTCGCCACGCTCACCGAACCACACCGCGAGGTCTCCGGGCGTGATGCCGCCGATGCCCGGGCGCTCATCGCGGGGACGCGTGGCGGATGGCGCGGGGCGCAGGCCCTTGTATGGGATGACGACCGGTGGTTCGCTGGTCACGGACGAATCATGCCATGAGCGCTGCCGGTCACCGCCATCGGGGTCAGGGCAGGGGCGCTCGACGGCCGCGCAACCAGTCTGCCGCCGGCATCGACCGTCGCCCCGGCGGGGTGACCCATTCCAGGACCAGGCGGCCGAAAGTCGTGGTCAGCGCGGGCCGCCCGTCGTCGCGCACGAGGTGCCCGGGCGCATCGCCGGGCAGTGACGACGCGACCGTCGCGCCGCCGATGACGAGCCGCTCCCCGCCTGCGTCGAGGAACGTCCCCGGCCAGGGCTGGTATGCGCGAACAGCGCGTTCGAGCTCCACAGCCGGGCGGTTCGGGTCGAGGCGACCGTCCTCCCTCCGGAGCGGACGCGTGAGCGTTGTGCCGGCCTGTGGCTGAGGCTGCGCCGTCAGCTCGCCGCGGAGCCACGGCCCGAGCGACCGGTCCAGCAGGCCGGCCGCAAGGTCGGCCAGCCGCGCCTCGAGGGCAGGCGCCGCCTCGGTGCCGTCGAGCGGGATCCGGTCCACGGCCACGATCGGCCCCGTGTCCAGGCCGCGATCCATCCGCATCAACGTCACCCCGGTCGCCTGATCGCCGGCCAGGATCGTGGCCGGGATCGGCGACGCGCCGCGATGCCGGGGCAGCAGCGACGGGTGGAGGTTGAGCGCTCCGTGCGGCAGGTCCAGCAGCGCCGCCGGCACGATCTGGCCGTAGTCCGCAAGCACGACGAGCGCGGGTTCGAGCGCGAGGATCGCCGCCGTCGCCTCCGGGTCCCGCAGACGTTCGGGGGTCAGCATCACGCCGGTGCCGGCGCCCTGGACGGGAGACGGCTCCAGCCGCAGGCGCCGTCCCGCGGGTCGCGGCGGGGCGGTCACGGTGCCGACGAGATCAACGTCGGGGTGCGCGGCGAGGCGGCGGAGGATCGGCACGGCAAACGACCCGCTGCCGAGGAACACCGTCCGGACGAGCCCGACTGTGGCCGTCCGATCGGTCACGCGAGGGCGCTCGTGGCCTCGCGGATCTCGGAGTCCTCCTCGTCCTCTCCCTGTCCCACGGTGATCAGCTCGTCCATCGACGCGAGGTAGTCGATGTACAGCTTTCCGTCGAGGTGGTCCAGCTCGTGCTGGAGGGCGCGCCCAAGGAGGCCGGAACCCGAGACCTTGATCTTCTTGCCGAGCCGGTTCTGGGCGACCACCCAGACCTTCTCGCGCCGGGTCACGTATGCCACGTAGCCCGGGATCGACAGGCAGCCCTCGAGGTCCCGATCTTCGCCGTCGCCGCGGACGATCCTGGGGTTGACGAGCTCGTGGAGCTTGCTCTCGACCTCGATCACGCACGCCCGCACGGGCTCCCCGAGCTGCGGTGCCGCGAGCCCGACGCCGGGTGCGGCACGCATCGTTGCCGCGAGGTCGTCGAGGAGCTCGTGGAGAAACTTGCCGAAGCTGTCGACGGTCTCGCCCCGCAGGCGGAGGCGGGGATCGCCGAGGAGCACGATGGGACGAACACTCATGGTCGGGAGAGTATACGGAACGGCCGCCCGGTCCCACGCGGAACCGGGCGGCCGGGCATGTTCGAGCGTCAGGCCGAGGGTGCCTGCGGCTCCTCTGCCGCATCGGCAGCCGGCTCTTCAGACGCGGCGCCTTCGGCATTCTCCGCCGCCGGCTCGGTCCGAAGGTCTGCAGCCACGGATTGCGCGCGGCCGGCGACTCGCTGTCCCACGTCGGTCGTCAGATCCGCGGCCCGATGGGCCAGCGGTCCCGCTTTGGTTGCCGCGGACGCAGTCAGCTCAGCCGCCTTGGCACCGATCTGGCGGGCAACGGGGGCCGCCGCGGTGGCGACGTCCTGGATCTTCCCTTCGAGCTGGCCAATCAGCTCGCGCGCCCGGGCGCCCGCCGTGGCGCCATCGCTCTCGGCGTCCGTGCCGGCATCGGGGATGGGCTCGTCCGGGAGGGCTGCTGCCTCCTCGGGCGGTGTGGTGTCCAGGTCCTGGCGTTCGGTCATCAGTGCCTCCTTGCGGGCATCGTGTGGTATCGATCGGTACGCCCCCATTGTCACAGGCGGGTCGACTCCTGCCAATTGCCGTCGGACCCCCCGGGGCACGACGCCCGGTCGTCGACGCTCAGAGGAGGCTCTCGGGGTCGACGTCGATGGACCACGGCGCGCCGGGCGGCGGGCTGAGCAGGAGTGCCGGATCCGGGCCGCGGAGCACGACGTTGTACCGCCAGCGATCGGCTCGCTTCGCGACATACGCCGGTGCGGGTCCGACGACCTGCACGGGCAGCGCAAGGTCTCGAGCGCGATCGCGGAGCCGCCCGGCCGTCGCCGTCGCCTCGCGTTCGGCGGCCTCCCGGTCCGCGAGCCCGACGCTGAGCTTGATCAGCCGGCCGAACGGCGGCGACCCGAACCGCTCCCGCATCGCCAGCTCCTGTTCGTAGAACGCGGTGGCATCGTCATCCACGACGGCGCGGATCGCTCGGTGATCGGGACGGTAGGTCTGGATCAGCGCGATTCCCGGTCGGTCGCCCCGGCCGGCACGGCCGACGGCCTGCGCGAGCAGCTGGTAGGTCCGCTCCGCGGCGCGTTCATCGGGCAGGTTGAGGGCCACGTCCGCGGACACCACCCCCACAAGCGTCACACCGGGGATGTCGATGCCCTTGGTGACCAGGCTGGTGCCGACGAGGACGTCGAGCCGCCCATCCGCGAACGCGTCGAGGACCCGCACTGCCGCCCCTCTGCGCTCGACCACGTCGCGGTCCAGCCGGCCCACCCGCAGCTCGGGGAAGCGCGCCCGTACCTCGCGCTCGATCCGCTCCGTGCCCCCGCCCAGGTAGCGGATCCGCGGCGATGAGCAGGCCGGGCAGCGAACCGCGGGCGGCCACGCACGACCGCAGTGGTGGCATCGAAGCGTCGTCCCGGCCTGGTGATACACGAGCGGGCGCTCGCAGTCGGGGCACGCCTGGACATGACCGCAGTCGCGGCAGATGACAACCGACGCCGTGCCGCGCCGGTTGATGACCAGGATTGCCCGATCCCCATGATCGCGGTCGAGCTCCGCCAGGGCGCCCGCAAGAGCATCCGAGATGAGGCCGCGGTTGCCTGCGGCGAGCTCGGCGCGCAGGTCGATGGCGGTGACCTGCGGCGTCATCCCCGTCGGCCGCGTCGGGAGCTGCACGCGACGGTAGCGTCCCGCCCGGGCGTGACCGACGCTCTCCACGGACGGGGTGGCGCTACCGAGCACGACGGCGGCGCCGGCGAGCTTGCCCAGCGCGATCGCCGCGTCGCGCGCCTGGTAGCGAGGCGTCCGGTCGCTCTTGTAGCCGGGATCATGCTCCTCGTCGACGACGATCAGGCCCACGTCGTCGAGCGGGGCCAGCAGGGCTGTTCGAGTGCCCACCACGATATCGGCCTCCCCCGCCCGAACGCGACGCCACTCGTCGGCGCGCTCCCCCTCCCCCAGCCCAGAGTGGAGGACGACCACCCGGACCGGGAGCTCCGCCCGCAGCCGGTCCACGATCGGCGTCGCGAGGGCGATCTCCGGGACGAGCACGACCGCCCGGCGCCCGCCGGCCAGGCATGACACCAGCCCTTCGACGTAGATCGCCGTCTTGCCGCCGCCGGTCACCCCGTCCAGCAGGATCGGCGTCGGATCGCGGGATTCGATGGCGGCGCGCACGAGGCCGACGGCAATCCCCTGCTCCGCCGTGAGCGAAGCCCCGGCCGGCCGCGCACCACGCAGGCCCGGCGGACGTCCGGCCAACGGGCGTCGGGGACGCTCCCGAACCGCGGCGTGCAGCAGGCCCCGGCGGACGAGACCGGCCAGCGCGCCGGAGCCATGCCGCTCCGCGAGCGGCGGCGCCGCAAGCCCCGGATCCATCGTTGCCCGGGCATCGGCAATGGCGTCGAGCGCCTCCCGCTGACGCGGGCCGAGCCGGCGACCGGCAATCCGGCCGCCGGCGCGCAGGACGGCAGCCGCCTCGACGCCGTCGGGGGTGAGCCACAGCCGCCGCTCGAACCGCGGTCCCACCGCCGCGCTCACCAGCGTCCAGGTGAGATCGACAAGGTCCTCTGCGGCCAGCGCGTGGAGTCGGCGGAGGAGCGCCGCCCGGCCCTCGGGTGTGGCGAGCTCCCGCACTGGACGGGCGCGGCCGGTCAGCTCGTCCAGCAGGTCAACCTCGGCCGGCGCCAGCTCCGGGGACTCGGCGCCCAGCCGGGCCTCGCCGGCCGGCGTGACCTCGGCGACCAGCTCGAGGCGCTCGAGCATCCCCGGGGGGAGCATCGCGCGGATGACCATGGCCAGGGGTGCCAGGTATCGGTCCGCGAGCACACCGGCAAACGCCATCGCCAGCGGCGGCAGCAGCGGCCCGTCGCTGCGAACCCGAGCGACGATCGGCCGCAGCTCGCCGGCGGCGGGTGCCATCCCGGGACCAACGACCACGCCGATGGCCTGCCGTCCGCCGCGGCCGAATGGCACGAGCACGGGCTCACCCGCGGCGAGTTCCCCGATCCCCGGCGGCACGAGGTAGGTATAGGTTCGCGGCCCGGGCCCGGCGGGCGCATCGACCGCGACCTCGACCAGGTGCATCCCGCCGTCTCCGGCTGACGCGTCGCGAGGCACGGTCGGGAACACCGGCGTCAGACGATCCGGATCTGCCGGTCGCCGTTGCGTCGCTTCTCCTGCTCGATGATCGCCTCGATCTCGGCGGCCGTCCGGTCCACCTCCCCGGTCTCGTTGACCACCACCCGGTCGTAGTCGCCCTGTCGTGCCAGCTCGATCGCGGCGTTGCGCTGGCGGATCTCGAGCTCGTCCGCGGTCTCGGTGGCGCGCGACCGGAGGCGCTGGAACAGGGCCTCGAGCGACGGCGGCACGATGAACACGAGCAGGGCGTCTGGAACCCGGTCCTTGACGACTCGTGCGCCCTGGACGTCGATCTTGAGGATGACGTCATGGCCTTCGGCCAGCGCCCGGGCGACGTCGCGACGCGGCGTCCCGTACCAGTTGCCATGCACCTGGTTCGCCTCGAGCAGCTCGCCCGTGTCCCGCAGCGCCCGGAACTGCTGCTGGTTGAGGAACTGGTACGAGACGTCGGGGATCTCGCCGGGCCTGGGCCGGCGTGTGGTACAGGTGACGACGTAGTGGTAGTCCGGGTCCCGGTCCCGCTTCGCGAGCGCCTCGATGATGGTGTCCTTGCCCACGCCCGAGGGGCCGCTGATGATCACCAGCAGCGCCCCCGGCGCCCCGAACAGGACCTCACGCTCTGTCACGCCACACCTCCCGGAGCGCGCCGGCCGTGCGGTTCGTCCGCCCCTCGCAGGTTCGCGAGCACGGACTCGAGCGCATCGGGCAGGGGGGCCTCGGCCCGGACAAGCCGCGCCGACGCGGGTGAGACGAGCTCCAGCCGCCAGGCGTGGAGGAACAGCCGCTCGAGCCCGTCCGGGCCCCGGCGGGACGTCCCGGTCCCGTACACGGGGTCGCCCGCAACCGGGTGGCCGAGCGCCGCCAGGTGCACCCGGATCTGGTGGGTGCGTCCGGTGACGAGGTCCAGCTCGAGCAGGGTCCAGCCGGCGAACCGCTCGCGCACGCGGTACCCGGTGACGGCGCGCCGGCCGTTGGGTACCACGGCCATTCGCTTGCGGTCCTTGGGGTCGCGGCCGACGGGTGCCTCGATCCTGCCCACCGCGGCCGATACCGAGCCGAGTGCGAGTGCGAGGTACGTCTTGCGCACCCGGCGCGCCTTGAGCTGCGCCATCACCGACGACTGGGCCGCATCGTTCTTGGCCACGATGAGCAGGCCGGACGTATCCCGATCAAGCCGGTGGACGATGCCAGGTCTAGCGACCCCGGCGATCCCCCCGTACCGGTCTCCCCTGGCCAGCAGGGCATTGACGAGCGTCCCGCGCCAGTGCCCCGGAGCCGGATGCACGACGAGACCGGTGGGCTTGTCGACGATCAGCAGGTCGTCGTCCTCGTAGATCACCGGCACCTCGATCGTCGGGTCCGGCTCGAGGTGATACGGGATCTCCGGCGGCGGGACCTCGAGCGTCACCGCGCCGCCACGGACCTCGGAGTTCGCGCGCAGGCGCCGGCCATCGTCATCGACCAGCCGGCCGTCGGAGATCAGGCGCTGGACGAACGACCGCGACAGCCCGGTCCGGTCGGCGACGAACCGGTCGACGCGCCGGACGATCTCGCCCTCGGGGATGACCAGCCGCCTCGGTCCGGGCGGGATGGACGGCGCAACCGGCTCCGGCGGCAGGCCGGGATCCGGATCGTCGAGACCGTCGAGTCGTCATCGTCGGGGAGCACGTCGTCGGGCAGGGGGTCGCCGGCCAGCAGGCTCCCCGGGGGCACGTCGTCCGGCAGCGGGTCGCCTGGCTCGCGCGGCTCAGGCATCGAGCCTCCACTCGCCGATCCGCGGGAATGCCGCCATCGCCACCAGCATGACGATCGCGGTCGAGATGGCGGCGTCGGCCACGTTGTAGGTGTAGAAGCGCCAGCTGCCGACTCCCATGTCCACGAAGTCGACGACCGAGCCGTAGTGGACCCGGTCGACGAGGTTGCCAAGCGCGCCACCGAGCAGCAGTCCGAGCGCCAGCGTCGTGACCAGCCCACGGCCTGCCTTGGCGTGGTACAGCACGATGAGGCCGGCAACGATGAGCGAGGCGACCGCGAACGCGCCGGCGGATTGCGGCAGCATCCCGAACAGGATCCCGGAGTTGCGCCAGTGGATGATCCGCACCCAGTCTCCCAGCACCTCGAACCCCTCGCCCTGCGCAAGGTTTCCGACGACCCACGCCTTGGCCAGCTGGTCCGCCGCGACGATCACCGCTGCCAGCGCCGCGAACAGCAGCCACCGCCCGCGCGACGGGCCGGCCCAGGACCGCCCGCTGATCCCGGTGCCGGCGTCGGGCGTGCTCTCGATACCGCCGTCCGACCCGGACGGATGGACGTCGGGAGTGGTCACCGGGTCAATCGCCTCGTGCGGTGCGGCGGAGGGCGATATGCACCTCGCCCAATTCGAGGCTGACGGTCGCCGTCTCCAGGCCGTCGGGAGGCGAGCTCAGCCGGGTCTGGTCGGCGAGGGTCTCGACGCTCACGACCTCAAGGTACCGGACCACTCGCGCATCGAGGCCGGCGATCCATAGCTCGATCCGGTCGTCGAGCTCGAGCCCGGCCTCCTTGCGCAGGTCCTGGACCGCGCGCTGGAGCTCGCGCGCATCCCCTTCGGCCCGGAGCTCAGGCGTCAGGGTGGTATCGATGACCGCGACCATCCCGTCGTCGTGGGCCACGGCGGTACCGGGCCTGGGTGACGCCTGGATCTCCACCTCGTCGGGTGCGAGCGTCTCGCCCGCGAGCGTGACCGACCCGTCCGGGTGGATCTCGAACCGCCCGTCGCGGGCCGCTGCGGTCACCGCCGGGATCCGCGACCCGAGCCGCCGGCCGACCTTCGGCAGCAGCACCTTGACGCCGCGGTCAACGAGCGTCGATCCGTCGCCGATCAGCTCCACCGACTTGACGTTGGCCTCGACCCGAACCAGCTCGATCAGCGCATCCCGCTCGGCGATGTCGCGCCCCGGCAGCGCGATCCACAGCCGTGCCAGCGGCTGGCGGACCTTGAGCCCGGCCTGGCCCCGGAGCGTGCGGCTCAGGTCGACGGCCTTGCGCGCGACCGCAACGGCCTCCTCAAGCGCTTCGTCACGCAACGAGGCGAGCTCCGCGGCCGGCCACGGCGTCAGATGGACGCTGTCGGGCGCCCCCGGATCCACCCCGCCGGCGAGATTTCCGTAGATCGCATCGGACAGGAACGGCAGGATCGGCGCCGTCGCCCTGGCCAGGACCAGCAGCGCGGCATGGAGCGTGGCGAAGGCGGCGTCCCGGTCCGCGCCCGAGCCGCGCGACATCCGCCGACGCGACAGCCGCAGGTACCACGTGGACAGGTCGTCGATGAACGTGCCCAGCACCCGCGTCGCCGCCTCGGCATCGTAGTCACGGAGGTCCGCCTCGACCTCGGCCGTGACGGCGGCCACCCGGGACAGGATCCAGCGGTCGAGCGGCGCGCGCTCGGCGACGGGCGGCGCCCCGGCGGGCGTCCAGCCGGTCAGCCGCGCATACGTCACGAAGAACGCGTACACGTTCCACAGGACGAGCAGGCGCCGTCGCGCCTCGTCCGCGGCGTGCCAGCCGAACAGGATGTTGTCGTCAGGGCGAGCCGAGGCATACATCCAGCGCATCACATCGACGCCCATGCGCTCGGCGGCCTCGTCGAACTCGATCGAGTTTCCCCAGCTCTTGTGCATCGGCCGGCCGTCCTCGCCGAACAGCGTGGCGTAGCCGAAGATCGTGCGGAACGGCGGCTCGCGCCGGAGCACCGTCGACATCGCGAGCATCGCGTAGAACCAGTTGCGGAACTGGCCGGGGAAGCTCTCGGACACGAAGTCGGCCGGGAACCACTGTGCCCAGAACTCGGGGTCCTCGCGGAAGTGGAGCGTCGAGAAGGGCACGATCCCGGCGTCGAGCCAGGGGTTCCCGACGTCGGTGATCCGCGAGACGGGGGCCCCGCACTTCGGACAGGCGATCTTCACCGCGTCGACGTGCGGCCGGTGCGGCGTGTGGCCCTCGAACGCTTCCCAGCCCTCGACGGCGCGCTCGCGCAGCTCCTCGCGCCCGCCGACGACGTCGAACGTGCCGCACTCCCGGCAATCGAAGATCGGCAGCGCGAGCCCGTAGTAGCGCTTCTTGGAGATCATCCAGTCGCGCATGTTGAGCAGCCAGTCGAGCTCACGCTCGTAGCCGAAGCCGGGGATCCAGCGAATCTGGTCGACCACCTCCATGATCTGGTAGCGCAGGCTGGCGTCGATCTCGGCCCTGGTGAGCTGCTCGCGCGGGCGGTCGTAGACCTCGCCCATCCGGATGTACCACTCGTCGACGAGCCGGAACAGCAGCGGGGTGCTGCAGCGCCAGCAGTGCGGGTACCGGTGGGCATACGGCTCGAGGTGGTAGAAGAACCGTCGCTGCTCGAGGTCGCCGATGATCGCCTCGCTGATCGCGGGTGCCTCGCGCCCGGTCAGCCAGTCGAACCCCGCGTAGTACCGCCCGTCCTCGTCGATCGGTCCGACGACCGGCAGCCCGAGGGATGTGCCCAGCTGGAAGTCCTCGGCGCCGCACCCGGGGGCGATGTGGACGATTCCCGTCCCCTCCTCCTCGCCGACGTCGCCCCAGGCGACGACGCGGTGCTCGTAGCCAGTCTCGGCGAAGGCGTCGCGGATCGCGGGCAGCTCGTCGTACGGGCCCGTGTAGCGCCAGCCCGCCAGGTCCGACCCGGGGCGCTCCTCGAGCACCTCGAACGGCCCCTGGAGTGCCTGCCGAAGCGTCCCCTTCCCCAGCCAGAACTGCTCCTCGCCCTGCCGGACCCGGACGTAGCGCAGATCCGGGCCGACCGCGGCCGCCACGTTCGCGGCCAGGGTCCAGGGCGTGGTCGTCCACACCAGCAGGGACTCGCCCGGCCGGTCGACCAGCGGGAGCCGCACGGTCAGGCCGGGGTCCTCTCGCTCCTGGTAGCCCTCGTTCATCTCCATCTGCGAGAGCCCGGTCCCGCACCGCGGGCACCAGGGCATGGTGTCGTGGCCGCGGTAGATCCAGCCGCGCCGGTGGCACTCGGCCAGGAACCCCCAGATGAGGTCGTTGTTCTCGTTGCTGAACGTGAAGTAGCTGCCGCCGACATCGGGCATGCCGAGCCGGCCGACGAGCATCTCGACGCTGTCGGTGACCGGCCCTCGAGGTCCCTCGATCGTGGCGGTCTGGGTCGGGTCGGCGGCGAGCATGTCCCGCAGGCGGATGAGCTCCTCCGGGTCGTTCCAGTCCATCCAGTACCCGAGCCGGATGCTCTGCTCGGTCTGGCGCGCGGCGAAGGTCAGCACCCGCTGCTTGCACAG
Organism: uncultured Chloroflexia bacterium; assembly: GCA_963734895.1. Lineage (GTDB taxonomy): Bacteria > Chloroflexota > Limnocylindria > Limnocylindrales > CSP1-4 > CAIXZV01. The sequence continues at coordinate 160,694 of CAVTIN010000010.1, forward strand.
GCTGACGAACTCCGCGATCCCGAACTGCTCGATGTCACGCTTGGAGGTGAAGCCGAGGTCACGCTCGACGTTGACCTCGACCCACAGTCCCTGGCAGTCGAACCCGTTCTGGTACCGCTGGTCCTCGCCGAGCATCGCGTGGAACCGCTGGTAGAGGTCCTTGTAGCTGCGGCCCCAGGCGTGGTGGACGCCCATCGGATTGTTGGCGGTGATCGGCCCATCGAGGAAGCTCCAGCGCGGCCCCCCGGCGTTCTGCGCGCGGAGGCGGGCGAACGTCCTGCGATCGCTCCATTGCCGGAGCAGCTCGTGCTCCTGGACAATGAAGTCGGGTCTGGCGGAGACGGGTCGGAACATGCAGCCTCGATGGATGACCGACGGTCGGGGGCGAGCCGCGGCGGGGGTGACCAGTCTACGGAACGGCGCGGCCTCGCGCGCCGGCAGGCGCCCCACGCACCCCACGCGGGTGGCGATGGACCGGCCGGGACCGGCCGGCGCCCGGTTCGCCCCTGAAGCCCCGGATCGAGGCCCGTCGTATCATTCCGCGCGATGCCGCCCACCAGGACACCATCTCCCCGCTCGCGCTCGGCCTTCGCAGCGGCGTTCCTGTCGCTGATCTTCCCGGGGCTCGGGCATGCCTACTCGGGTGCCGTCGCCCGCGGCCTCGCGTTCGCGGCGCTCCCGTTCCTGTCGCTGGCGCTGCTTGCCGGGATCGTCCTCCGGGCGAACCGGACAGATCTGCTCGGGTTCCTGGTCCAGCCAGAGGTCCTGACGGCCATCTTCGTCGTGAACATCGTGGCGCTGGTGTACCGCATGGTCGCCGCCGTCGACGCGTGGCAGGTCGCCCGGTTCCTCAACGCAGCGGATGCCTCGGGAGGCGGCCGGCTGGGGCGCGCCCGGCTTCCGCTCAACCCGTTGTCGATCGCCGGACTGCTCGCCGTGCTGCTGGTCATGGCCGGCGGGCACATCGCCGTGGCACGCTACGACACGCTCGCCCTGACCTTTGTCAGCTGCCTGTCCGCGGACAACCTCGATCCAGATTGCCAGCTGGCGGACGCGAGCCCGTCTCCGGGTGCCTCCGGCGGCGCCGGCGCGTCGGACGAGCCGACCGACCAGCCCTCGCCGACGGAGGAGCTCCCGACACCGATCGGATCAGCCGACACCGGCACGCAAGCGCCGACGCTGCCGCCGTGGAATGGCACCGACCGCCTCAATGTCCTGCTCGTGGGCAGCGACCAGCGTCCGGGTGACGCCACGTTCAACACGGACACCATGATCGTCGTGTCGATCGACCCCAAGAGCAAGCAGGTCGCGATGTTCCAGCTCCCGCGCGACAGCGTGGGTGTCCCCGTTCCCGCCAACGCGCGCTCGCTGTGGGGCAGCAGCTACAAGGGCAAGATCACCAGCTGGTGGACGCAGAACCGCAACCGGACCAATCTGTGGCCGGGCGCGACCGCCACGACGCGCGGGTTCAATGCCCTCAAGGCGATCCTCGGCGAGCTCTACGGCATCGACATCCCGTACTACGTGATGGTCAACTTCTCGGGCTTCACGCAGGTCGTTGACACGCTCGGCGGTGCGCAGATCAACGTCCAGATCCCGGTTGCCGACGACAACTACCCTGGGGATTCGGGCACCCAGCGCGTCTACATCCCGGCGGGCCCACAGCACATGACGGGCAGCGAGGCGCTGATCTACGCCCGGTCCCGACACGGATCCAACGACTTCGACCGAGGGCGCCGGCAGCAACGGGTGCTGATCTCGATCCGTGACCAGGTCAACCCCCAGGCGATCATCGCGAACCTGCCGGAGCTCCTCAACACGCTCCAGCGGTCGGTCAAGACCGACATGCCGGTCTCGATGATCGGTCCGCTGCTGTCACTGTCCCAACAGATCGATACCAGGAACCTGCGCTCGTTCGTGTTCTCGCCGCCGTACTACTCGACCGACATGTGGGTGCCGTCCCACGGCACGAACAGCGACATCGTGATCAACGCGGCCCGCATCCGCCGGGCCGTTGCCGACGCATTCACGGTGGACCCGACGCTGCTGGCCCAGCAGGAGCAGCTGGCCGCCGAACAGGCACGGGTATGGGTCGTCAACGCCTCGGGCCGCACAGGAGTCGCGTCGAACGTGGCCGACTACCTTGCCTACGCCGGCCTTGACGCGTCGGCGCCGAACAAGGGGGCGCCGACGGCCGCCAAGACGAAGATCGTCGTGTACAACGGCGCCGGGTCGGACGTGGCCGCGTCGCTGGCCTATCTCGAGGAGCTGTTCGGCGTGAAGGCGACCGTGGCGACGGACCCGTCGGTGCCCGCGAACATCGTGGTGACGCTGGGCAAGGACGCGCCGAACCTGTCGGTGGACGGCCCCGGCTGAGCGCTGCGCCGCGACCCGGGACTGCGCGTCGGCACGCCTGCCGGGTGCGACGTCAGTCCGGGGTGATCTCCGTCAGCCAGTGCCGGTACTCCGGCAGGTTGCCACGAACGGCCGCGAAGTAGCGCTCACTGATCAGGCGCGACATCGGTCCCACGGTGCCGTCGCCGACGCGGCGATGGTCCACCCCGATCACCGGGCTGACCTGCACGCCCGTCCCGCACAGGAAGGCCTCGTCGCACACGTAGAGCTCGGAACGATCGATCGAACGGACGTCCACGGGGATCCCGGCGTCCGCGGCCAGCTGGATGACGGCCTTGCGGGTCACGCCCTCCAGGATGTCATCCGACAGTGGGGGCGTGATGATGGTCTTGTCGCGGACGATGAACAGGTTCGCGGCCGAGGCCTCGGACGCATGGCCGTCGGGTGCGAGCACGAGGGCCTCGTCAAACCCGTTGAGCTCCGCCTCGGACTTCTGGAATGCCATGTTCACGTAGCCGCCGACGATCTTGCCGCGCGCCGGGAGCGCCTCGTCCGCGTTACGGCGCCACGACGACGTCTGGAGGCGGACGCCCTTCTCGATGTCGATGTAGTTCCCGAACGGCACCGCGATCACGTACAGCTGGTGCTCGAGACGGTGGAGCCGCACGCCGATCGCGAGCGTGCTCTTGTAGAACGAGGGACGGACGTACACGTCCTCGGTGAACCGGTTGCGCCGGATCGTCTCGGTGATGATCGCCACCAGCTCGTCCGCCGACGGAACAGGGTCCATGAGCAGGATCTTCGCGGAGTTGCGGATCCGCTCGACGTGCGAGCGCACGAACAGCGCGTAGAGGCGGCCCTGGTCCGCGTTCCAGTACGCCCGAATGCCCTCGAAGGTCGCGGTCCCGTACATGAACGCGTGGGTCATGATGCTGACCTTGGCATCCCGCATGGGAACCCAGTCACCTTCGAAATAGGCAATCAGGTCGTCCACCTGGCGGGGCTGCGGGGTTGCCGTCGAGGCCGACGTCTGCTCGGTGAGCATCTCTCTGCTCCAGTCGCGCGGGCGGCGCTGAGGCCGCTCCGAAGGGGCTCTTGGGGAGGCCGAGTCTAGCACGCAGCCCGCACGGATCACGCCGGTCGTCTCGCGAGACCGGACCGGACGCCCCGCTAGAGGACGCCCGCGAGATGGGCCACGACGAGCCCGAGGTAGGCGAGGTAGAACACGCCGCCGACGAGCAGCGCCCGCCCGTCGAGGCGCGCCCGGCGCCACATCGGCAGGAACACGGCGCCCACCGCGAGGAACGCGATCCCGGCGCTCGCGAACGCGACGGCGGAATCGCCGCTCACTCGCCAGCTCTCGCCCGCGAACACGAGCGCGACCACGGTGGGGATCGCCGACTGGAACACCATGGCCCCGGTGATGTTGCCCATCGCGAGCGTGTCCTTGCCCTGGCGCACCCAGATCAGCGAGTTGAACTTCTCGGGCAGCTCCGTGGCGATGGGTGCGATCACGAGCGCGAGCAGGATCTCGCTGACGCCCAGCGAGCCCGCGAGATGCTCGACCGCGCCCACGAACAGGTAGGCGCCTCCGACGATGCACGCGAGGGCGGCAAGCACCTGCGCCGTGACGATCCGCAGGCGTGGCACCAACCGATCACGGCGATGCGCCCCGGGATCGAGTCGGTGGAAACGGAGCGGCGCGAGCGCCTCCTCGTCGGGCTCCGCCTCGGCGGCAAAGTGGGCCCGCACGTACTGCGCGTAGATCAACAGCAGCGCCACCGCGACGGCGGGCTTGGCCCAGGCCAGCCCATCCGGAAGGAACGCGGCGGCGATGGCCAGCGCATAGGCGATCGCGAAATAGCGCATGTCGTGGACGAGGACGACCGTATCGACCGCCATCCGGGTCGCCGTCGGGCGTCGCCCGCGGAACACGAGCACGCCGACCCCGGTGACGAACATGGCCAGCGTCGCCAGCATGAACGGCGCGCCCAGGATCGCGCCGATGCCGATGTCGTCGGTCGCGTCACCCTGGCTGAACACGATCGCGATGATCGGGATCAGCGTCTCCGGCAGCGCAGTACCGACGGCGGCCAGGACCGAGCCGACCGCGCCCTGGGCCAGCTCGAGGCGCCGGCCGAACCACTCGATCCCGTTGGTGAACAGCTCGGCGCCGGCCAGGATGATCAGGAACGCGAGGGCAAGGACGAGGACGTCCATCAGCCTTCGAGGACCAGCGCCGCCACGACCGACCCCAGGACGACGAGGAGCACGCCCAGCGACACCAGCGCGAGCGGACGATCACGCGCCCCCAGGAATCCGACGCCGGCGACCACGACGCGGCCGACGGGCAGGGCCACGACCATGACCAGTCCGGCCCACAGGAACCCTTCGGGTCGCAGCGCCAGGATGTCCCCCGGCAGACGGCCGAGGTCGAACCCGGGCGGCGTGCCGTGCGCGAGCGGGTCCACCCCGGCCAGCAGCATCCCGACGACGCCGAGGAGCACGAGCGCCATCGCGAGGTAGATCCCCAGCACCAGCAGGCGGGCGATCGCGGACTCGATCGCGAGCGCGGCGTCGGCCCGGGACCGGGTCGGGGTCGTCGGCGGCAGCACCATCACACCCCCAGCGCCCTGCGCGCCATCTGGAACGAGGTGTACACGAGCACGATCACGAACAGCCAGCGCAGGACCCGGACGTCGATCCGATGCGCGATCCGCGACCCCAGCGATGCGCCGAGGAACACGCCCAGCGCGGTGGGCCCCGCCACGTACGGGTCGATCTCGCCTCGCAGGAGGTAGATCACGGCCGACGATGTTGCCGTGATGCCGATCATCATGTTGCTGGTCGCCGTCGCCACCCGCAGTGGGACGCCGAGCACGAGGTGCATCACCGGGACCTTGACGATCCCACCGCCGACGCCCAGCAGCGCCGAGATCAGGCCTGCCGCGACGGACCCCACCATTCCCCTCGGCAGGTGCTCGACGTGGTAGCCGGGCCCCGACAGCCGATCGGCGAGGGTGTCGCCGACGCCAGCCTCGGCGTTCGTCGGTGCACTGGCGGACGCTGGCGACCCGGGGTCGGCTGGATCAGCGGTCGGCTGGACCGCAACCCGTGGCTGCGGGTCCCGACGGCGCAGCATCGATGCAGCGACCCACGCCAGCAGCAACGCGAACAGAGCGGCGAGAACGCGCTCGTCCAGCAGGAACGCCACCAGCCCGCCGAGGAGCGCACCCGTGGCCGTGAACAGCTCGAGGACCATCCCCAGCCGCAGGTTCGCGACGTGGCGCTGGAGGTAGACGCCCGCGGATGCGCTCGATGTCACGATGACCGACACCAGCGACACCGCGACAGCCTCGCGCAGTGGCAGGCCAAAGCCGAGCGTCAGCATCGGGACGATCAGCACTCCGCCGCCCAGCCCGAGCAGCGATCCGAACAGCCCGGCAGCAGACCCGCCGGCCAGGAGCACGAGGCCCGCGATCATCGGATTGCTGCGGTGGACCGGGCCCGGGCGATCCCCGGGGCGGCCGGGGCGAGACCCGTCACCGGGTCAGGGGCGAAGGTGCTGGGGCGCGTAGGGCAGCAGGGCGACGTGGCGCGCACGCTTGAGGGCCACGGACAGCTCGCGCTGGTGCGCCGCGCACGTACCGGTCTTGCGCCGGGGCTCGATCTTGGCGCGCTCGGACAGGTACCGACGGAGGCGATTGACCTCCTTGTAGTCGATGATCGCGGTCTTGTCGGCGCAGAACGAGCACACCTTCCGCCGACGGCGGTCGCGGTAGTAGTCGTCGCGCTTCTTCGACTTGGGGGGCATGGCTCAGGTCTCCTGGATGCTGGTGGCGGCACGAGTCCGCCGGAGCGGCACGCGGCCGCGGGTAGGTGTCAGAACGGGAGGTCGTCGAGATCGTCGCCGTCGCTCGGGGCGCGAGTCGGACGGACCGGAGCCGCCTGGCCCGCGGTGCTGCCGGCAGATGGGGCGCTGAACGTCCCCTCGGCATCGTCCCGAACGCGGGGATCGAGGTTGATCACGCTGTCCGCGGTGACCTCAAGCGACACGCGCTTCTGGCCGTCGCGCGCCTCGAACTCACGGGTCTTGAAGCGGCCCTCGACGAACACGCGGTTGCCCTTGTGGAGCTGCTCCGCAGTCCGCTCGGCGCGGTCACCCCACACGGTGACCCGGAACCAGTCGGTCGCCTCGACCCACTCGCCGGTCTGCTGGTTCTTGGTGCTCTGGTTGACCGCCACGCTGAACTCGGTCACCGGCCGACCGTTGGGCGTGTATCGCATCTCGGGATCACGCCCGAGGTTGCCGATGATCGAGACTTTGGACAACGACGCCATCGCAGGATTTCCTCCTCAGTCGATGGCCGCGGGCGCGGCCTCGCTCTCGGATTCGTCGATCCGCTCGCCGTCCTCGTCGTCCTCCCGGTCCTCTGCGGACGGGAGGTCGGACTCGGCCACATCGTCGTCCGAGGCCGTCGGATCGCGGCGTGTCTTGACCGGCCGGACGGCGCGGGTCACGAGGTGGCGAAGGACCTCCTCGGTGATCAGGAGGCTGCGCTCGAGCTCCACGATCGCCTCGGCCGGAGACTCGAACACGATGATGTGGTACGAGCCCTCGCGGTGGCGGTCGATCGGGTACGCGAGCCGGCGGCGGCCCCAGGGCGCCACCTTGATGATCTGGCCACCTGCAGCGACGAGGTAGCGGGTGGTGCGGTCGATGACCGCAGCGACCTTGTCGTCCGGCGCATCCGGCCGGATGACGAGCATGAGTTCATAGCGACGCACGGCGTGCAAGACCCCTTCCTGTGGGATATGCCCCGGTGGCGGACGTGCCGGGCGGAGCCGAAAGGACCGCGGAAGGATAGCACGGGTCCGTTGCGGATCGGTCCCGTCCACGGAGCCGGCGTGGTCGCGGTGCAATCGGGTCCCTGCCGCCGTCCCGGGCTCCCGTGTATGCTCTCCGCCGTCATACCGTCGCTGTGCCTCGGGGGCTTCGTGCAACTCTCGATCCTCCTCCTCGCCGCCGATCCGATTTCCGCCGAAGCCCTGTCCGCCGCGCTCATGCGCCCGGGTCACGGGGTGACCGTCGTGTCGCTGCCCGAGGAGCTCGTTCGCGAAGCATCGGGCTACAGCCTGATCGTCATCGACGAGATCCCGGCGACCGCGACCGTGGACGCGATCGTCGCCGAGCTCCGCGCTGAGCCGCGGACCGCGGCCCTGCCGATCCTCGCGGTTGCCCAGACTGACGATGTCGAGGCGCGGATCGCGCTGCTCGAGTCCGGCGCGGACGATGTCATCACCAAGCCGTTCGACCCCGCCGAGCTCGAGGCACGCGTCGAGGCCCTGTCGCTGCGCTTCCAGCGGGCACAGGACGGACGCTCCGTCGCCAACGCGCCGATCGGCAATCCGCAGGCGCGGCGCGTCGTGACCGTGTTCAGCCCGAAGGGCGGCGTGGGCACGACCACGGTCGCGACCAACCTCGCGCTGCTGGCCGCCGAACGCCACCAGAACCGGGCCCTGATCATCGACTTCGACCTGTCCTTCGGGCAGGTCGCCTCGCACCTGAACCTCCAGCCGAAGCAGTCTTTGCTGGAGCTGATCCGGGACGACGGGGCGCTCCACGATGCAGAGCTGTTCCGCACGTATGCGGTGCATCATCCTAGCGGGGTCCAGGTCCTCGCGGCCCCGCCATCACCCGGGTTCGCGCCGCTGTTCACCGGCGAACATGCGGAGCTGATCATCGCCCGGGCTCTCGAGGCGTACGAGATCGTGATCATCGATGCCGGCGCCGCGCTCGACGAGCGGATGCTGGCACTGTTCAGCCGCTCCGACGTCGTGATCATCCCGGTGCTGCCGGAGATCCCCGCACTCAACTCGGTCCACCTGCTGCTGGACCAGCTGTCCGAGACCGGCGCGGTCGGAGCGACAACGATGTTCGTGCTCAACAACGTGTTCGCCAGGGACCTGCTGCGTCGAGGCGACGTCGAGAGCGCGCTGGGCGCCAAGATCACGGCCGACCTGCCGTACGACCCGTTCGTTTACCTCAAGGCCGCGAACGAGGGCGTCCCCGTCGTCCGCAGCGCGCCGAAGACGGCACCCGCGACGCAGCTCCGGGACCTGTTCGGGACCGTGTTCGGGACCGACGACGCCAAGGCGTCCGACGGCAAGGAGAAGAAGGGCCTGTTCGGCCGGCGTCGCTGAGCGACGCAACGGGCAGCCGCGGGTCGTCCGCCCGTTTCGGGGTCGGCCAGTCCGGCCTCGGCGGCATCCGAAGCCGGATCCGGCTACCTTCATCGCGTCCGCCCGGCGTGTGCCGGTCGACTTGCGGCTCGGAGGCCATGATGCGGCACTCGGCACGTGACACCCTGCGCCAGGCGGGGATCACCATCCGCGGGCGCAGCCGCCATCCCGTGAACCAGGTGTTGTTCGACAACGCGCCGAGGGGTGCCCGGATCGCGGACGCGGTCGTCGGCTTCATTGGCAGTTGGCGATTCCTGATCCTCCAGACGGTCTTCGTCACCCTGTGGGTCCTGGGCAACGCGTGGCTGCTCTTCCACTTCGACCCGTTCCCGTTCATCCTGCTCAACCTTGTCTTCTCGACCCAGGCGGCCTACGCCTCCCCGCTGATCCTGCTGGCCTCGAACCGGTCGTCGACGCGCGACCGGCTCACGCTCGAGCATGCCGCGGCCGAGGCCGACCTCGGGGAGACACAGAACGAGCAGTTGCTCGAAGGGAACGCCGCGATCCTCAAGCGCGTTGAGACGCTGGAGGAGCGGATCCTGTCGCTGGAGAAGCTCATCCTCGAGCGACTGGCCGGGCCGCCCGGACAGGGCTGATCGACAGCGGACCGCCCGGGCCGGGCTGAGCGCGCCGCCCTGAGCGCCGCCGTGAGCGCCGGCGAGCGCGCCGCCCTGAGCGCCGGCGACCGCGCCGCCCTGAGCGCCGGCGGCGGAGGCACGGCGGAGAACTGGTGCCGAGGTCGGGATTCGAACCCGAACGGGGTTGCCCCCAGCGGTGTTTAAGACCGCAGCGTCTGCCGGTTCCGCCACCTCGGCGCGAGCCCATCCCGGGCTCGGCGCATCGTACGCCGCCGGCCGGCCGGATATCTGTCCCCTGCCCGTTCCCCCCCGCCGCCGGTGCCCGCCTTGCCGCGGTTCTGTCAGCCACCGCTCCAGGCGGTGGTATCGCGGGATCGGCCCGGATCTGCTGTCACTCACCGGGACACGCGGTGCTGGCCGATGTTCGAGCCGTAGGCGGAACCGCGATCCACCACCGCCGTGCGTGCGCGGCAGGCACCGCACCGGATTGGCGTGGCAGGACTCGGACTACCACCGCCCCCGCTGGTAGGTGACAGGAATCCGACCAGATTGGCCCGCGCAAACGAAGAACGGGCCCCGGAGGGCCCGATTCGTGCGTGAAGGGTGGAGGCGACGATCGGATTCGAACCGATGAATAAGGGTTTTGCAGACCCCCGCGTTAGGCCACTTCGCCACGTCGCCGGGAGCCGGCCCGATGGCCGGCACTGTTGTCAGGTTGGCTGCCCCTCGAGGATTCGAACCTCGGCTAACGGATCCAAAGTCCGCTGTCCTACCACTAGACGAAGGGGCAGCGGTGCCGGAAGTCGATCTCGCGTATGGGGGGAATGGAGCGGAAGACGGGACTCGAACCCGCGACCCTCACCTTGGCAAGGTGATGCTCTACCAACTGAGCCACTTCCGCTCGATAGGCCGACGCGAGGTTGGTGCCGAGAGCCAGATTCGAACTGGCGACACCGCGATTTTCAGTCGCGTGCTCTACCAACTGAGCTATCTCGGCCCGGTCCCGGACTCCCGCGGGGGTCCGTCGGCGCGGCGCAGAATACCATGGGCCCCGTTCGAGCGGCAAGGAGAGCAAGGCCCCGCGTGCGACCTACCGGCCCCCGGGCGGCGGCGGGCCGGACACGCCGAGCGCCACACCCTGCGCGGCCGGATCCAGGACCAGCTCTGGCCGCGGCACAGGCGGCTGGCCGGTCAGCTGGCGAAGACGGTTGATCCGGTCGAGGACCGGCGGGTGGGTCGAGAACAGGTTCGACTTGCGGCCGCTCACACCCTTGACCGGGTTCTCGAAGTAGAGGTGCTGGGTCGCCCGGTTGGCGACCTCCAGCGGCTCGGTGTCGAGCGCGATCTTGGCCAGCGCTCGCTCCAGGCCGGCCGGGTTGCGAGTGAGCTCGATGCCCGAGGCATCGGCCATGTACTCCCGCTGGCGGCTGACCGCCATCTGGACCAGGCGGGCCATGATCGGAGCCAGGATGGCCAGCACGATCGCCACCACGAACACGACGACCTGGATGCCCCCTCCACCCGAGCTTCGGTCACGGCTCGAGCCGCGCGCGCCGCCGCCCCAGAACGTGAACCGCAGGAAGAAGTCAGCCATGAGCGCGATCGACCCGACGAGCACGCCGACCATCAGGGAGAACCGGATGTCAAAGTTCCGGACGTGCGACAGCTCGTGGGCCATGACGCCCTGCAGCTCCTCGCGATCCAGCTTCTGGAGCAGGCCGATGGTGATCGCCACCGACGCATGGGCCGGGTCACGACCCGTCGCGAAGGCGTTGGGTGCCGTGTCGTTGATCAGGTAGACCTTGGGCATCGGCACATTGGCCGCGATCGCCATCTCCTGGACCACGTTCATCAGCTGGGGCTGGTCCTGCGCCGTGACCTGCTTTGCCCCCGAGACCGAGAGCACCAGCGCGTCCCCGAGGAAGTACGACAGCAGCGACGCCACCAGGCCGACGACGATGGCGAGCGCCGTCGACGGCAGGGCGGCGGCCGGATCTCCGGTGACCGCCCATCCGATGAACAGGCCCAGGAGACCCAGGAGGACGATGACGGCAAGCGCAAGAAGGACCGAGTTCCGGCGGTTCGCGCCGATCTGGTCGTAGAAGGTCGCCATGGGGTTCCTCAGCCCGGCGCGCGGCGCCGAACGATCACTTCAGGCTGAGATCGACGTCGGGAACCTCGGCGGCTTCGGGCTCGGCGTCGAAGAACTCGCGCTTGGTGAAGCCCATCGGGCCCGCGATCACGACTGCCGGGACGGTCTGGATCGAGTTGTTGTAGTCCAGCACGGTTGCGTTGTAGTGCTGGCGCGAGAAGCTGATCTGGTTCTCGGTCGTGGTCAGCTGCTCCTGGAGCGCGAGCACGTTCTGGTTGGCCTTGAGCTCCGGGTAGTTCTCGACCACCGCGAACAGCGAGCGCAGGGTGCCGGTCAGGGCGTTCTCAGCAGCCGCCTGCTCCGCCGGCCCCTTGGCCCCGGCTGCAACCGCGTTGGCGCGGGCCTCCGTGACCCGGGTCAGGACGTCCTGCTCGAACCCCATGTAGCCCTTCACGGCCTGGACGAGGTTGGGGATCAGGTCGTGCCGCCGCTTGAGCTGGACCTCGATCTGGGCGAAGGCCTCGTCGATCCGGTTGCGCCGGGTGACGAGCCCGTTGTAGATGCCGACGACGAACAGGACGATGACGACGACGATCGCGATGATGACGATCAGGGTCAGATCCATTCGGTCTCCTCGAGTGCGCTCGGGCGCCATGCCCTGCGTGCAGCATACCGTGGAGGCCGGATGGATAACGGCCGCTCGGCCGAACACGCCCGGCCACACGGCCCGCGGGAGGATGGTGGGCGGTGGAGTGGTGGGCGGTGGAGTGGTGGGCGGTGGAGGACTCGAACCTCCGGCCTCCTCGGTGTAAACGAGGCGCTCTGACCAGCTGAGCTAACCGCCCGGGGCGACGCGACTCGGGCTCGGGACAGACGAACGGGCGGCCACCCGGCCGCCCGCAGAAGGTTCAGGAGTGTGGTGCCCAGGCCGGGACTTGAACCCGGATGAGTTGCCTCATACGCCCCTCAAACGTACGCGTATACCAATTCCGCCACCTGGGCCAGTGTTACCGCCTGCCGGTCGGATTTCCTCACGTTCGGGGGCGTGGTACCGAGGAAGGGACTTGAACCCATACGCCCTTGCGGGCACTAGCTCCTGAAGCTAGCGCGTCTGCCAATTTCGCCACCTCGGCGCGAGAGCCGGCACGCGGATCGGGGCGCCCGAAGACTCACCGGTCCGCAGCGAGGCGCCATGCTAGCACATCCCAGAATCGATCGCCCGGGCCGGAGATGAGCCGCGGGGTCATCCCCTCCACGCCCCTGACGAGCACGACGTCATCGGTCCAGGCAAGGGGAAGGATCGGCTGGCGCTCGTTCAGCGCGGCCAGGAGCGCCGTCCACGCCGCCTTGCGCGCGTCCGCCGTTCCCGGGGCGCGGGCCGCCTCGAGCAGCGGATCCACGGCCGCGTCCTGGTAGCCGGACAGGTTCGACCCGGACGCCCGCACCTGCGTCGAGGCAAGCAACGGGTACAGGTCCGGTTCGAGGCCCATCGCGATGTCGACGACAGCCGCGCCGAACAACCCGTCGCGCAACCGCGAGGCAAGCTCCGAGGCGGGCAGCTCCACCATGTCGATCTGGAGGCCCAACGCCGTCCAGGCATCGCGGACGTACGCCGCGACGGCCGCAAGTCGCGGGTTGGCATCGGCCGGCACGCTGAGCATCTCGATGCGGTAGGGATCCTTGGCTCCCGGCGCGTACCAGGCGCCGTCCGTCTCCTTCCATCCCGCATCAGCGAGCAGCGTGGCCGCAGCCTTGCGGCTGTACGCGACGGACTTCGCTGCCACCGGATCGAAGGCCCACGAGCTCGGGGGAACGAGGGCATCCGCGAGGATGGCGTCACCACCCAGCACCGTGGACACCATGGTCTCGCGGTCGATGGCCATCAGCAGCGCCTGCCTGACCCGGGGATCGCGAAGCTGACGATGCGCCGGGCGAAGGTCGAGCAGCACCGACGAGAGCGTGGTGGTTGGGTACCGCACGCTCGAGATGCCGGGGACCGAACCGAGCGCCGCGACCTGCTCGGGCGGCAACCCGCTCGCGGCGTCGATCTCGCCCGTCCGCAGCGCGTCTGCGAGGGTCGCGGCGTCGTCGTAGAAATGCACCTCGATCTGCTCGAGGTACGGAATCGGCCTGGCCGGCGTGGCGATGGGGCGGCTCGACGCGAGGGAGTCCTGCGACGCCGTCGGCCCCGGATCCTGGGGCGGCACCGCCAGCGCGGTCGGCGTGAGCACCGCCTTGGTGGCGTCGAGCTCGGTCAGCGCATACGGGCCGGTTCCGACGGGCTGCAGCGCGAACGGATCGGTGGCCAGGTCCGCGAACGGGACGGCGGCAAGCAGGTGGAACGGCAGCAGCGGCTGCGTCGCGGCCGCCAGGAAGCCCGCGATCGGGGTCGCGAGGGTGAACTGGACGGTCGTATCGTCGATCGCACTGACCTCGACCTCCGCCCACGATGAGGAGATGGCTCCGGCCGAATACGGGCTCTTGAGCGCCTCGATCGTGTACACGACATCGGCCGCCGTCACCGCGACGCCGTCCTGCCACGTGGCGTCATCGCGGATATGGAACGTCCAGACCTTGCCCGTGTCGTCGATCGTCCAGGACCTGGCGAGGTCGGGCTCGAACGTGTTGCTGGGTCCCAGCCGCACCAGGCCGCTGAACACGAGCCCCACGAGGGTTCGCTCGGTTCGTGAACGAGCCGTCACCGGTGTGATCGACATCGGCGCACCGACGATCCCCTCGCGATAGGGAGTCGGCGGTGGGACGGTGGGCTCGGCAGACGGTTGCGCGACGCTGGCGACCGGCGCGTCGTCCGGCAGCGCCAGGGCACCGCCGAGACCGGCGAGCAGGAGCACGAGAACGGCAACGACCGCGCGATCGCGGCGGGTCATCGGGACATGTGGTACGTGGAGGCCTTGCCCGGCGTTGCGCCGCGCCCTACTTGACGAACAGGAACGCCGCCAGCGCGAACAGCACGAACAGCGCGAGCAACAGGATCGTGAACTGCCACAGGCGGCGCTCGATCCCCCTCCGGCTGCGGTAGACACCCGAGTCGCCGCCGAACGTGCCGGACAGGCCCGTGCCGCGTGCCTGGAGCAGGATGGCGGCGACGAGGCCGACGCTGAGCAGGAGCTGGCCGACGGCCAGGAGTGGGTTCACGAGCTGGCTGACCTCCGAGGTGTGACGGTGCCGGATGGTACCAGACCTTCTCCGCCCGCCTCGGATCCGGTCCGCCGGTCAGGCGGGGCGCAGCAGCGAGCGCCCGGTCATCTCGTCCCATCGCGGCAGGCCCGCGACCTCGAGGATCGTGGGCGCGACGTCGGCCAGCACCCCGTCGGCGAGCGAGCGTCCCGCCAGCGTGCGGCCAACCGCAAGGAGCGGAACGGGGTTGAGCGAGTGCGCGGTGATCGGGTTGCCGTCGCCGTCGCGGAGCTCGTCGGCGTTGCCATGGTCGGCGGTGACGAACAGCGCAGCGCCCGGCCCCTCCGGGTCGGCGCCCTCCACCCGTTCGATCGCCTCGACGACGCGCGAGAGACAGGTGTCGATGGTCTCGAGCGCCTGGATCGTGGCGTCCCACACGCCCGTATGCCCGACCATGTCCGGATTGGCATAGTTCGCGACGATGAAGTCGTAGTCACCGGATTCGATCGCGGCGACCAGCTCGTCGGTGACGCCCAAGGCGCTCATCTCGGGCTGGAGGTCGTACGTCGCGACCTTCGGCGAGGGCACCAGCCTGCGCACCTCTCCGGGCCACGCGGCCTCCCGTCCGCCGTTGAAGAAGTAGGTCACGTGGGCGTACTTCTCGGTCTCGGCGACGTGGAACTGGCGCCAGCCGGCCTCGGAGAAGGCACCGGCGAGCGAGCGTGCCTCCTCGGGCCCGAAGGCGACCTCCACCGGAAGGCCCGATTCATACTCGGTCATGGTGACGACGAGCGGGTCGGTGGGTGCGGGCTCGCCGCCGGGACCCGTGCGGTCGAACGCGTCGAATGTGGGGTCGGCAAGCGCGTGGACGAGCTGGCGGCCACGGTCGGCGCGGAAGTTGACGTGGACGATCGGGTCCCGCTCGCGGACGCGCCCGTCGACCCCGTCGATCACCGTGGGCGCAACGAACTCGTCGGTCTCGCCTCGCGCGTAGGCAGCCTCGATCGCCGACCCGGCGGATGCCGCGTGCTCCCCCACCCCGTGGACGATGACATCGTAGCCACGCTCCGTCCGATCCCAGCGCTTGTCCCGGTCCATCGCCCAGTAGCGCCCCCCGACGGAGGCGACGCGTGCGTCCGGGTGGGCGGCGGCCAGCTGCCGCTCGAGGTCGGTCATGAAGCCGAGCGCGGAGGACGGGGCCGTGTCTCGCCCATCGAGCAGCGCATGGATGCGCACGGACGGCACGCCGAGGCTCGCGGCCAGCTCGACCAGCGCAAGCAGGTGGCGGTCGTGGGCGTGGACCCCGCCGGGTCCGATGAGGCCGACCGTGTGCAACCGGCCGGTCTCCCGGGCGCGCTCGCAGGCCCGGAGCAGCGCCGGTCGATCGAAGAACGATCGGTCGGCGATGGCGGCGTCGATCCGTGGCAGGTCCTGGAGCACCGGCCGCCCGGCGCCCAGGTTGAGGTGGCCGACCTCCGAGTTGCCCATCTGGCCGGCCGGCAGGCCGACGGCGTCCTCGGACGCGCGCAGGACCGAATGCGGCCAGCGTGCGAGGAGGCCCCGCCAGCTGGGCATCGCGGCGGCCGCAATGGCATCTGCATGGGGGTCGTGCCCGATCCCGAACCCGTCGAGGACCACGAGAACGATCGGCCGGGGCCGTCCTCCGTTCGGCGGCGTCATGGGGGTCGTGGTGGGGGCCGTGGTCTCGCCCGGGGTCACGAAGCCAGTCCGCGCGCCGACGCGGTCAGGCCGGCACGGGCTGCGATGCCGGCCATCTCGTCCGGCTTGAGCGATGCACCGCCGATCAGCGCGCCGTCGATGGCGGGCTCGCCAAGGAAGTCACCGATGTTCGCGGATGTCACGCTGCCGCCGTAGAGGACGGGCGTCGCCTCGGCCGTTCCGCCCCAGCCGAGCGGGCGGAGCGAGGCCCGGATCGCATCGGCCATGGCCGCCGCGTCGGCACCGCTCGCGTTGCGCCCGGTCCCGATCGCCCACACCGGCTCGTAGGCGATGACCAGGCCGGCTGCCGCAAGTGCCACGGGGTCGCGACCCTCGAGCGCGCCGCGCAGCTGGGCGTCGACGACTGCCGTCTCGCGACCGGCTTCCCGATCCGCGAGGACCTCGCCCACGCACAGGATCGGCCGGAGGCCCGCGTCGAGGGCGCGATCGAGCTTCTTCCCCACCAGCAAATCGGTCTCGTTGAAGTACGCGCGCCGCTCAGAGTGGCCGAGGATGACCCAGGTCGCGAGACCGGCGAGCATGGGGGCCGAGATCTCGCCCGTGAACGCGCCCGCGAGCTCGTGGTGGATGTTCTGGGCACCGACCCCGACGTCGTCTCCGGTCAGCGCGTCGCGCACGGTCGCGAGGCTCACGTATGGGGGACAGATCACCCGGGTCAGGCCGGGCACGCGGGTGCGGGACGCGACGGTCCTCGCCAGGTCGCCGGCATCGGCGGGGGTGGTGTTCATCTTCCAGTTGGCGGCAATCACGATCGGGCGCATGCCCTCATGATGCCAGAGGACCCGGTCCCCTCCCCCGGCCGGTCGGCACCCACACGGTGGCCGGGCGGCCCCCGGGCGCACGGCCGGGCGGCCTGCACGGCAGCGCCCACGACCCCCGACGCAGCCTGCCCGCGGCGCTGATCCGCCGGCGGTGCTCGATCAGCCGGCAGCGCCCGCCCGGCGTCGCGATGGGCGCCGCCGACCGATCCCCTCGTCGTCGTGGAGTGCGAGCCGCTCGAGGCGGTCGAGCGCCCGCTGGACGGCGGATCGGTGCAGCTCGAGACGGGCCGCGATCTCCGACATCGACGCCTCGGGCGTGTCACGACGGGCCTCGGCTACCGCGCGGACCGTTCGCGGCTGCTCGCCCAGGCGCCCGTCGGTCTCGAGCGTCTCGATCGCCGCGAGCTGTCGCCCAGCGGCGGCAACCGATCGCTGCAGGTTCGCGGACTCGGCGTTGAGCACGCGGTTGAGCTCGCCACGAAGGCTCCGGGCCACGCTCCGTGCCTCGAGCTCCAGGAGGGAGGCGCTGGCCCCGATCCGGCCGAGGAACCCGGCGATCGATTCGTTGCTCTTCCAGGTGACGACGCCGTGGCCGCGCCGGACGCGCCACGATGCCGGCAGCCCGAGCGACGCGAGCCGGTCGGCGAGCTCCGGCGCCTCGGCCACGGCGACGACGAACTCGAGGTGGGCGCGGCCGCCTGCCAGGCTCAGCGAGCCCCGGGAGAGGAACCGGCCACGAAGCCACGACAACCGGCAATGCTCCGCGGCTCCGGCCCATTCCAGGGTCTCGGACGGCAGCGTGAGCTGGTGGCGCCCGGCCCGGGGGGGCCCGTCGGGAGCGTGGCCCCCGAGCCGCAGCGCGAGGCGGGCGACGGCTGCCTCGCGCGTCACCAGCGACGGCCCCAGCCCGGCAATCTCCGCTCGCCGATCGCACGGCCGGGAGGGGTCGACGGCGGCGAGCTCGGCCCGCAGGGACACCACCAGGTCGCGGTCGTTCCGGGACATCGATCTCGGTCAGGCCGTCCGGTCGCCGGTCGAGACGCTCGGCCGGCGGCGGTGGCCGCCCTCGCGCTCCCAGGCCTCGACGATGGCCGATGCGAGCCGATCCGGGTCATGGTGGTGGGCGTTGCCGGGATCGACGAGGTCGTCGAGCACCAGCCGCGGCGCACGCGCTCGCGGCGGCGGCCACCGCAGCCGGACGTGCTCACCGAGCCAGCCTGCCGGCGGGCGCGCGTCGAACCGGTTGTTCGCGAGAACGATGTGGGGCAGGTGGTCGGCGCCGTGCCGGGCCAGCGCCTCGAGGTGATCCGCCAGGTCGAAGCCGCCGGTCTCGCCCGGCTGCGTCGCGACATTGCATATGAACATCACCAGGGCTCCGGATCCCGCGATCGCATCGCGAATCCCCGGCACCACCAGTGCAGGCAGCAGGCTCGTGAACAGGCTGCCCGGGCCGATCACGATCAGCTCGGCATCCGCGATCGCGCTGAGCGCGTCGCCCGTTGGCACGACGTCCTCGGGTGTCACCCACACCCGGTCCACGTGGTCGGCGAGGGCGATCCGGCTCTGACCCTCGACCTCGCTGCCGTCGTCGAGCCGCGCGTGGAGCGTCAGGACCGTCCCGGTCGCCGGCACCACCCGGCCGCGGACGGCGAGCACCCGGCTCAGCTCGCGAACGGCCTGCTCGAAGTCACCCGCCTCGAGCTGCACGAGCGCTGCGAGCAGGAGGTTCCCGACGGCGTGGCCGCCGAGGCCCGCCGAGACGACCTCCGCGTCGCGCGAGCGCAGGATGGACGGATCGGAGGCGGCCGCGGGTCCGCGGCCCGGGAAGCGGTACTGGAGCAGCCTGCCCATCAGCGGCTCGGCATCGGCCAGCGCCACGATGCAGTTGCGGATGTCGCCCACCGCCGGGATCCCGAGCTCGGTGCGCAGCACGCCGGACGACCCCCCGTCGTCGGCAACCGTGACCACCGCCGTGAGGTTCGAGGTGTGCTCCTTGAGCCCGCGCAGCAGCATCGACAGGCCCGTGCCGCCGCCGATGGCGACGATCCGCGGGCCTCGAGCCAGGAAGCGCTTCTGGTAGATGACCTCGACCATCGGCTGGTCGCGATCCCACAGGGCGAACGGGTCGACGAGCGCCCGCACGAGCCGATAGGCCCCCGCCAGGAACAGCGCCGCGCCGACCGAGCCCGCGATGACCCCGCGCGCCTGGTAGGGCAGGAACTGAAGGGTCAGCAGGTCGGTCACCAGCCCCGCGATGCCATCGGGCTTGAGGTCGACGGTCACCTGCCGCAGCGCGTGCGCGACCCCGAGGGCGAGCAGCACCAGCCCGCTGAACGAGAGGAGCAGCCACCGCTTGACGCCGATGCCGACGGTCAGCCAGCGGCGCAGGTTCACCGCTCGAGCTCCCGGTGGAACACGGCCACCGAGCCGAAATCGCGCTCGCGGAGCCACGTCGCGATCTCCTCGGAGATCACGATCGAGCGGTGGTAGCCGCCCGTGCAGCCGATCGCGATCGTCAGGCGATTCTTGCCCTCCTCGACGTAGGCGGGAACGAGCAGGTCGAGCATGTCCTGCAGCCCGGCGAGGAACGCCGTCGCGATGGGCTGGCGCAGCACGTACCGCCGCACCGGCTCGGTCAACCCGGACTTCGTCCGGAGCTGCTCGATGTAGTACGGGTTGTGCATGAAGCGAACGTCGAGGACGAGGTCCGCCTCGAGCGGGATCCCGTACTTGAACCCGAAGCTGATCAACTGGATCGCGAGTCGGTCGGACGTCTGGACGTCGCCCAGGCGCGTGAAGATCTGCTCGCGCAGCTCGCGCAGCGAGAGGTCGCTGGTGTCGAGGATGACGTCCGCCTCCGCCCGCACGGGCGCCAGCAGCTCGCGCTCCATCGCGATCGACGCCGCGATCCCGCGCTCGTCGGCGAGCGGATGCCGGTGGCGGGTCTCGGAGAACCGCCGGATCAGCACGTCATCGCGTGCCTCGAGGAACATGATCACCGGCCGGATCGCGCGTCCCTCGAGCGCGCCGCGCATCGCACCGAACGCGAGTGGGACATCGCCGGCGCGCACGTCGAGCACGATCGCGGTCTGCGCGAACCGCAACCGGTCCGATGCCACGAGATCCGCGAGGTCTCGCAGCAGCTCGCCGGGCAGGTTGTCGACGACGGTGTAGCCGAGGTCCTCGAACAGCTTGGCCGCCGCGGTCTTGCCGCCCCCCGAGAGCCCCGTGACCACGACGATCTGCTGGGAGGAGCTGCCCGCCACAAGGGCATCGTCGACCGCGTCGTCGGCCACCTCGTCGGGCATTCCGGGGGGCCCGGACCCGGCCATGCCGCCATCCTCGTGGCGCGGCTCACTGGTCATGTCCGAGCGGCCTCCGCGCTACTTCCCGCTGCGTCGGATCGCGATGATCGTGCCCTCGAACAGCAGGTACATCGTAATGCCCAGCACGAACGGGCTGACGAGGTCGCCGCCCGGGGTGATGGCCGCGGCGAAGATCGAGATGCCGAGGATCGCCATCCGCCGCAGCCCGACCAGGCGCTGGGAGGTGACGATCCCCACCCGTGACAGGCCGTACAGCAGGATCGGGAACTCCATGATCAGGCCGAACGCGAGGAACATCGTGGTCACGAAGTCGAAGTACGGCCCAGCCGTGATCAGCGGGTGCAGGTAACCGCTGGAGAAGCCGAGCAGGAACGCCGTCGCGAACGGCAGGATCACGTACGCGATCGCGACCCCGATCGCGAAGAACACGAGCGCGAGCGGGATCCAGGGCTTGATGATCCGCCGCTCGGCGGCCGTCAGGCCGGGCGCCACGAACGACCACAGCTGGTACAGGATGATCGGCATCGCAACAATCACGCCGAACACGATCGCGACCTTGACGTTGATCACGAACGCGTCGCCCAGTCCGGTGAACTGGAGCTCCTTCTCGGGCAGCGGCGCCACCAGGATGCCGATGATCGGCTCGGCCAGCAGGAACCCGATGACGGACCCCACCGCGATCGCGAGCACCATCCGGACCAGGCGGTCCCGGAGCTCGACGAGGTGGTCGACGAGCGACATCTCGGCCGCCGGGGACGGCGGCGACTCGCCCGGCGTGCCCGCGGGCGGGGCGGGGTCTGGCGCGGGCGTCAGGCGTGCCGGGACGCCGGCATCGGGGACGGTATCGGCATCGGGCATCGGCGGATCTGGCTGACGAGCTCCGACGTGTCTAGGCCGACGTCTGCTCTTCTGCGTCCGCTGCGGCCGCCACGGCGACCGGTTCGGTCGCGCTCGGGCTGGGTGGCGTGGCCGGAATCACCGGAGCCGCAGCCGGGGCAGGGGCCGCGGCGGCGGGCGCTGCCGGTGCGGCCGGCGCCGGGGCCGCGGGGGCGGGCGTCGCGGCTGCCGCGGGAGTGGTCTCGACGCTCGTCGTCTCCTTGACGTCGGCTGCCGCCTGGCGGAACTCGCGGATGCTCTTGCCGAGCGCGGATCCGACCTCGGGGAGCTTGCCCGGTCCGACGACGATGAGCGCGATGACCAGGACGATGATGAGCTCTGCAGGTCCGATGTTGAACGGCATCTCGTGAGTCGACCTCGTGGTGGGTGCGCCTCCCGTGGGCACGCCCGAGGCGGGTCAGGTTAGCACAGGGAGCCGTTCGGCCCAGTCAACGGCGGCTGCCTGGAGGCGCTCACCGGGGTCCGGCGACGCGTCGCGGAGCGGAGGCCCGAGCGCTGCTTGAGCGATCCCCCGCGAGACGTTGACGAGCAGGCCACCGCCGGGCCGCCCGCCGGCAGGGCCCGCGACCGCGCGTCCGGAGGCGAGCACCGGCGCGATCTCGCCGCCCTGCGCTCCCACGCCGGGCACGAGGAACCCGAGCCCCGGTGCCAGCACGCGGATCGCCGCCAGCTCGGCGGCGGCCGTCGCGCCGACGGCCGCCGTCGCACCGACGACGAGCCCGACCGTTCCGCCCGGGCCCCACCCGCCGGCGAGGCGGGCAACACGTGCCCACAGCGGCTCTACCGGTGCCCCGGACGTCGGGTCTGCGGTCACGCGAATGCCCTGGATCTCTGCTCCGCCGGGGTTGGACGTCCGGCACAGCACGTAGGCGTACCGATCCGCCCGTGCGAGCAGCGGCGCGATGGCCTCCTCACCGAGGTACGGGCTGACGGTGACGGCGTCCGCGCCCAGGACATCGAACAGCGCGGTCGCATGGCGTGCCGCCGTGGACCCGATGTCGCCCCGCTTCGCGTCCGCGACGAACGGCACGTCCGGGGGCACCAGCGACCGGATACGCTCCAGCGCCGCCAGCCCGGCCGATCCGTGCGCCTCGAAGAAGGCGAGGTTGGGCTTGATCGCTGCGGCCACCGGGAGCGTCGCCTCGATGATCAGGCGGGCGAACCGCTCCACGCCCGCGAGCGTCGCCGGGAAGCCGTCGGGGAGCGCCTCGGGGTCGGGATCGACGCCCACGCACAGGACGGTACCCGTCGCGGCGCTGCGGGCCGCCAGCCGCTCGAGGTAGGACGAGCTCACGGGGCCGTCGACCGCGAGGCGCTGGGCGCGGCTGCCGAGGGCGCCGGGGTCGAGGGCGCGGGGGTCGCCGGCAGCTGATCGGCGGGGATGAACCAGTCCGGCCGCGAGATCCCGTCGAGGCCGGCGCTCGTCGTCAGGTCGAGCGGCGCCTTGGCGGTCCACGTTGGCCCCGATCCCTGGAGCTCGATCATGCGCAGGTCGACGATCTGTCCGTCGACGTGGAGGTACGCGATCTCGTCACCCCGGGGCGACCAGGTCGGCGCCCAGGAGCTCCCGTCCGTGGTCAACCGCAGAAGCTCGGCACCGCTGGAGGCATCGAGGATGACGATGTCCGTTCCGAACGCAGTGGTCTTGGTCGCGGTCACGTACGTCCCGTCCGGGGACCACGACGGGTGCAGATAGCCCGGCGCGCTCAAGGGGGTCGCCTTCTTCGTCGCCGGGTTGTAGCTGTAGATCCGGGGCGTGCCCTTGGCACCGTCACGATCGCTCCGGACGTACAGCAGGCGGCCCCCGTCGGGGCGCCAGGCGGGATCCTGGTGGCCCAGCGGCGCGACCTGGTCGAGGCCGGGATCGGTGATCTTCTTGGTGGACAGGTTGAGCAGCTTGAGCACGACGTCGCTGCGGGTGGGATCGGGCAGGTCGGTCGCCATGGCGATGGTCTTGCCGTCCGGCGACACGACCGGCTCGCGGATCCAGCCCATCCACTTCAGCCGGCCCGACGGGTCGACGAGGCCATCGAAGATCCTGGTCGGATCGCCGCCGGCCACGGGGACCTGCATGATCGAGGGAACGTCCATGGCGTAGTAGGTGCCGTGGCCCGACACGTTCCAGTAACCCCTCTCGCTCCGCGAGCGGACGAAGTAGACCGACGATCCATCGGACGAGAACGAGGGCATCGAATCCTGGCCGCCGGTCGTGAGCTGGCGCGTCGTCCGGCCACTCTGGAGCCAGATGTTCCCCGCCTTCGCATACACGATCGTGCCGGGGACGTCGGCGAGCGGGTCGTCGGGCACGATGACCACGTTGGTCGGCGTCGCCGTCTTGGCGACACCGCCGGTGTCCCCGGATGCCCCAGGGGCGCCCCCGCCGCCGCCGCCGACAGGGAGCTTGCCGCTGCTCACGGCGAGCGTCGCGTAGGCGATGAGCAGGAGCCCCATGATCGAGAGGATGGCGGCGATCGGCGCCCCGGCAGGCAGGAGCCCGTAGGGATCGCCGGAACCGCGCAACCTGGGCGTCGACCGCGGCGTGCCGCGACCCGGGCTGCTCACGATCGGCCTCCCGCAGCGGGCACGAGGCTGCCCGGGCCGACCGCGGTCCCGTCGAGGCGGCCGGCAGACCGCTCGAGCACCGCGGCAGCACGCGGGTGGGCCCCCGAGATGGATACGTCACGGACCTCGAGCTGGAGCGTCTCCAGCCCGCCGAACGTCCGGCTCGCCAGGCGTGCGACCACGTCCACGCGGTCGCCCTCGGAGAGCGTCGTCGCCAGGTCCGGTCGCCCGAACGCGATCCCGTCGAGCACGTCACGCCCGCGCCGGAGGACCAGCTGGGTGTGGCCGCCGTTGGCCGCCCGGACGCGCTGCACCGTCAACCCGAGGACGGCCACCAGCGGCTCCGGGTTGCCCGCTCCGCACGGCCCCAACCGGGCGAGGTCCCGGAACAGCGCGTAGTCGATGTACGCCGCGGGGAGCGCGAGGTCCACCGGGAGGATGGTCCGCGGATCGTCCGGGGCCGAGGCCGCCGCAAGATCGAGGAAGCGCTCCACGAACTCGTCCCAGCGCTCGATCGGGAGCTCGAAGCCCGCGGCGGCCGCGTGACCACCATGTCGTACGAACAGGTCGTCGCAGGCGGTGAGGGTAGCGGCAAGATCGAGCCGGCCGTCGCTCCGGCAGGAAGCACGGAGCACAGGTCCAATCTCGGTCGCGACGACCGCCGCACGACCCGTCTCGTCCGCAAGCCGGCCGGCGATGAGGCCCAGGATCCCGACCGGCCACGGTCCGCGCACGAGCAGCGCCGGTGCGTCCGCGGCACCGCCCACCACGATCTGCGACGCATCCCCTGGCGCCGCATCGAACAGGGGCTGCTGACCCGGCGCCTGGCCCGGGTCCGGCAACCCGAACGCCGCGCGAGCCTCCGCGATGGCCGTGCGCATCAGGTCTCGCCGGGTCGTGTTGGCGGTCTCCAGCGTGACTGCGAGGGCGGCCGCCTCGTCCGCCGTCTGCGCCAGGAGCAGGTGCGCGGCGTCGAGCGCCTCCCCTACTCGCCCGGCGGCGTTGAGGCGGGGCGCCAGGACGAACCCGACGGTCTCGAGGTCGACCGCGTCCGGCGCCACCCGCGCACGGGCGAGCAGCGCCGCGATCCCCGGCCGTGCGGCGGCTCGCATCCGGTCCAGCCCGAGCCGCGCGATCGCGCGGTTCTCACCCAGGATCGGCGCCACGTCGGACACCGTCCCGATCGTCGCGAGGTCCGCGAGCTCGAGCGCCTCGGCCTCCGAGCCGAGCAGCTCGGCGAACAGCAGCCGGGCAACCGTGAACGCCACGCCGCTGCCGGACAGCTCCGGATCCGGGTAGTCCGAGTCCGCGCGGTGAGGGTTCACCAGCGCGATCGCCGCGGGCAGCACCTCCGGCAGGCGGTGGTGGTCCGTGATGGCGACGTCGATCCCGCGGCTCGCCGCAGCGGCCACCTCGGCGACGCTCGTGGATCCGGTGTCCACCGTCACGATCAGGGTGATCCCGGCGGCCGCGGCCGCGTCGACCGCCGCGAGCGACAGCCCGTGACCCTCTTCGAGCCGCGACGGAACGTAGGGCTCCGTGTCGATGCCCAGGCGGCGAAGCGCCAGGACGAGCTGGGCCAGGCCGGTGAGCCCGTCGGCGTCGAAGTCCCCGAACACCATGACCCGCTCGCCGCGCTCGCGCGCGATCCGCACTCGATCGACGAGACGGGCCGCGTCCGGCAGGCGGTGCGGGTCGTGGAGCCCGGCTGCGGCGGGCCCGAGGAAGGCGGCGAGCGCGTCCGGGTCCGCGATTCCGCGGCGGGCCAGGACGGTGGCGGCCACGGTTCCGATGCCCTGCTCGCGGGCCGCGGCCCGGAACTCGGGCGTCAGGCGAAGCGGGTCGGGGAACACCCAGCGGTGACGCGGCTCAGTCATCGTCGGCAGCATGCCATGCCCGGCTCAACCGGGCCTTGCGGCGATGTCGATGGGGATTGCGAGAACGCACAACGGGCTGCGACGGGGATTCGTCTGCGGACATCGAAAGGGTCGGAGCGGATTGGGTCCGTTCCGGCCCGCGAATCACGTGGTCGCGCGGCGGCCCGTGCGGGCCGCATGCTCGCGCGCCCGCTTTCGGTCCTCCCAGCCGTGCCACACGACGAGGAGCGGGCTCGCGTTGAAGATCGAGGAGTAGGTACCCGAGATGATGCCCAGCAGGAGGGCCAGGACGAACGTGCCGATCGCCGCCCCCGCGAACAGGAGCAGGGCCAGCAGCGTGATGACGACGGTCAGGCTGGTGGTGATCGAGCGGCCGAACGTCTGGAGCACCGAGTGGTTGACGATTCGATCGAACGGCTCGCCGGCGTGCCGGGCACGGTTCTCGCGGACGCGGTCGAACACGACGATCGTGTCGTGGACCGAGAACCCGATGACGGTCAGCATCGCGGTGACGAACAGGCTGTCGATCTGGAGGCCGATGAGGGTCCCGAGGATCGCGAACACGCCGACGACCACGACCACGTCGTGGATCAGGGCGACCAGCGCGGTCACGCCCATCTTGACGTCCCGGAAGCGGTAGGTGATCCAGAGCAGGATCCCGATCGAGCCGACGAGGATCAGCACCAGCGCCTGGGTGATCAGGTCGCTGGACACGACCGCGCCGACGGTCGACAGCGACCGCTGCTCTGCGATCGGGCCGAGCGCCTTCTCGAGCGCGATACGGATCTCGCCAAGCCGGCCGCTCGTCGGGAGGCTGGAGCTGCCAAGGGCCGGCACTGGAGTCGGCGAGGCGCTCGCGTCGGGCGATGTGGAGGCGGACGCGGACGGGCTGGGCTCCGGGGATGCGGACGGGCTGGGGCTGGGCGAGACCGTCGCAGATGCAGCGGGCGATTCGGAGGCGGCCGCGCTGGCGGATGCGGACGCATCAGCCGACGGCGCGGGGCTGGCCGAGCCGGACGCGCTGGGGACCGGCGTGGGTGTCGGTGGCGGCGGCAGCAGGCCGACCTCCTCGGTCCGGATCTCCATGAACTTGGCGCCGTTCTGGTCGACGCTCTCGGTGACGTTCGCATCGAGACCCTGCTGATTGAACACGTCCTTGACCTGCTGCGGCGTGACCGAGGGATCCTCGAACCGGATGGACCACACGGTGCCACCGGTGAAGTCGATCGCGAACTGGAGCCCGACCTTGCCCCCGGTGATGGGGCCGAGGAGGATGAAGATCAGGCCGGGCACCGTGACGGCGAGGGACAGCGCGAAGAACCAGTTGCGCTTCCCGATGATGTCAAACACGCCCGCGCGCCTCTCCTCGGAGTGATCGGCGGTTGGTCGTCGGGCGGGCCAGGAACTCGGCGTCCGTTACGCCGTACAGGCCGGCCTTCCGGGCCCACGGCTGGGCGACGACGATCCGCAGGACCGTGCGGGTGACGGTGATCGCCGTGAACATCGAGACCAGGACGCCGATGATCAGGACCAGGCCGAACCCGCGGATCGTGGACGATCCGAACAGGAACAGGATGGTCGCCGTGATCAGGCTCGACACGTTGGAGTCGAGGATCGAGTTCCAGGCCCGGTTGAAGCCGGCCTCGATGGCCGCGGGCAGGCTCTTCCCGACGCGCAGCTCTTCCTTTGTGCGCTCGAAGATCAGGATGTTGGCGTCGACCGCCATGCCCACCGAGAGCACGAAGCCCGCGATGCCCGCCAGGGTAAGCGTGACCGGGACGAGGCGGAACAGCGCGTACACGACGAGCGCGTAGTACATCAGCGCGCCGCTGGCGACGACGCCGGGCAGCCGGTAGTGAACGACCATGAAGAACACGACCATCAGGACCGCGATCACGCCGGCGAGCAGGCTCTGGCGGAGGAACGCCTCACCCAGGGTCGGGCTGACCGTGGTGTTGGCCAGCTCCTTGATCTGGAACGGCAGCTGGCCGAACTGGAGGATCGTCACCAGGTTCTGGGCCTCGGCCAGCGGATAGCCACCGATCCCGCCCTGGCTGATCTGGACCTGGCCGCCCGGGATGGGCTCGTTGATGGTCGGGGCGCTGATGACGTTCCCGTCCAGCACGATCGCGAAGTAGTCGCCGACGTGCTTGGTCGTGTAGTCCGCGAACAGCTGCTTGCCTTTGTCCTTGAGCACGAAGTCCACGGTGCGACGGCCGGTCTGGTCCGATCCGATGGTCGCGCTCGCCACCTCGGTGCCCGAGAACAGCACGCAGTTGACCGTGTGGTCTGCGTCACACGCCTGCGCGATCGAGGCGGGGTCGAGCGGCTGGCCCTGGCTGGCCGGTGTCTGGCCCAACGGCACGAAGTCGAGCCGGCCGGTCGTGCCAACCAGGCTCCGGATCTGGTCAACGTTCTGGACGTTCGGCATCTCGATCACGATCCGGTCCGACCCCTGGACGGTCACCTGGGGCTCGGCCACACCGGACTTGTCGATCCGGTTGATGATGATCGTGCGCATGATGTTGAGGTCGTCGCGCGTGGGCACCTTGCCTTCCGCGGGCAGCACCTGGTACTCGACCCGGAGTCCGCCCCTCAGGTCGAGGCCCAGCTTCGTCTCGAGGTAGTTGGTCGTCCCGCTTGCCTGCGTGCCGAGCGAGGGCATCGGCACGCGCGCAAAGTCGACCAGCAGGGCAAGCACCCCGATGATCAGGATCAGGAACGGTCCGGCGCGTCGCATCGGGGCGGGATGATACAGGGGTCGGGCGGAGCGCGCCGCGCCAACGCGGCGAACGATCGCTCGCGGTGACTCCGGTCAGGCCTCCAGGTGGGCCTTGATCCGCTCCGCCAGCGCGCGGCTGATCCCGGGCACGGCGGCGACCTGCTCGACCGGCGCCTCGCGCACACGCTTCGCCGAGCCGAACACCTTGAGCAGCTCGCGCTTGCGCTTGGGACCCACGCCCGGCAGGTCGTCGAACGCCGATCTCGTGGTCCGCCGGTCGCGCAGCTTGCGGTGGTACGTGATCGCGAAGCGGTGAGCTTCGTCGCGCAGCCGCTGGACGAGGTAGAGCGCCTGGGATGTCACCGGGAGCATCACGCTGGCGGGCCGGTCCGGCAGGACGAGCTCCTCGCGCTCCTTGGCCAGTCCGACCAGGGGGAGGTCACCCAGGCCGAGCTCGTCGAGCACCAGCTTGGCCGCGTTCACCTGGGCGCGGCCGCCATCGACGATGACGAGGTCGGGCATCGCCCAGCGCCGCTCCTCCTCGATCCCCTCCTCTCCTCGCTTCGCGGTCCGGAACCGGCGTCGCAGCACCTCCTGGTGGCTCGCAACATCGTTGGCCCCTTCCACGGTCCGGATCCTGAACCGCCGGTACTCGCCGGTACGAGGCCTGCCCTCCTCGAACACGACCATGCTGCCGACCGACTCCCGTCCCTGGAAGTTCGAGATGTCGTAGCACTCGATGCGCATCGGTGGGCCGGCGAGGCCGAGGGCCGCGGCGAGCTCCTCCAGCGCACCCAGCGTCTTGCCCTGGTCTGCCAGCCAGCGGGCCGCCTCGCGGGCCAGGGCCTCGGCCGCGTTGCGCCCCGCCAGGTCCATCAGCGCCCGCTTCTCACCGCGCTGCGGGGTGCGCAGCCGGACCAGGGAGCCCCGCTTCGCCGTCAGGAACGCCTCCAGGGCCACCGTATCGGCAAGCGCGCGCGGGACGAGGACCTCTCGGGGGACGCTCGTCGCCCGCGCGTAGTACTGCTCGAGGAAGCTCTCGAGGACCTCATCGTCTTCGGTCTCGTGCGGCGCATCGAGGAAGAACACGTCGCGGCCGAGCATCTTGCCGTTGCGCACGACGAACAGCTGCACGGCTGCCTGATCGTCCCGCCGAGCCAGCGCGACGAGATCGAGCTCCGTTCGGGCGAACGCCGCCATCTTCTGCGACTCCATCGTCCGCTCGATCGCGCGGATCTTGTCGCGGACCGAGGCCGCCCGCTCGTATTGCTGCTGCTCCGACGCGAACGCCATCTCGTGGCGAAGACCGGTGACCAGCGCGTCGGCGTTGCCCTCGAGGAACAGCTCCACCTGCGCGATGTCGCGCCGGTACGCCGCCTTCGAGATCACCTCGATGCACGGACCCTGGCACCGCTTGATGTGGTACAGGAGGCACGGCCGGGCAAGCGCGCGCGCACCCTCCTCGATACCGATGGTGCACGTCCGGAACGGGAACAGCCGCCGGACCAGGTTCATGGCCTCGTCCACCGAGCTGGCCGATGCGTACGGCCCGAAGTAGCGGCTGCCGTCGTTGGGGAGCTTGCGCGTCCGCTCGACGCGCGGAAAGTCATCCGACAGCGTGATCTTGATGTAGGGGTAGCTCTTGTCGTCCTTGAGGCGAACGTTGAACCGCGGCCGGAACCGCTTGATCAGGTTCGCTTCGAGGAGCAGCGCCTCGGAGACCGAGTCGACCTCGGTGACCTCGACGTCCACCACCCGGTCGATCGCCTGGCGAATCCGGTGGGCCTCGCCGCCGGGAGCCTGGCGCTGCCAGTAGCTGCGCACGCGATGACGCAGGCTCTGCGCCTTGCCCACATACAGGACCTCGCCGCGGGCGCCCTTCATCAGGTACACGCCCGGACGATCGGGCAGGCTGGCGAGCGTGGCGGTGAGCTCCGGGGTCACCCCCCGATTGTGCGGCACGTACCGGTTTCGGGGGCCGGACCCCGTCGGTCGACCCGTTGGCGGGGCCGCTCGCCGCTCGGCTGGGCGGCTTGTCCCTAGCGGGACCGCTTCCCCGGGCCGGCCGCGGCGAGACCGGGCGACGGGTCGACGACACGGAGCATCGCGTGACCGGCATCGGCGCCGTCCACGACGACGTCCAGCATCCAGCAGCCGGGCGCGAGTGATCGGGCATCGACATGGAGCGCCCAGCGCCCGTCCTGCCAGCGCATCGCGCCGAGATCGGTCGATACGGTCGTGGCGGCCGCGGCCAGCCCCTCACAGGCCGACATGCGATCGAGCCTGAGCGTCGGGGCGTGTCCGGACTAGCGGGGTGAGCAGCGCGCCGTCGACCGTGACCTGGACCGCCACCGGGATCGTCCGGCCGTTGGGGTGGACGACGAGCTCGTCGCCGCCGGCCATCGGGGCCAACCACGACACGCGCATCGAATGTGCAGGAGGCGAGACCGTCACGTCGAACGTCGCGGACGCCGCATTGCCCGACGAGTCGGTTGCCGTGCAGGTGACCGTCGTCGTGCCCACGGGGAACACCGAGCCGGATGCCGGGTCACACGCGACCACTGGGCCGGGATCGACGTCATCGACGGCCGTCGGGTCGACCCACGTGACGACCGCGCCCGCTGCGTCATCGGCCTCGACCGAGATGGCCGACGGGACCCCTGAAAGCACCGGCGGCGTCGTGTCGGCGGCGGGAGGCTCGACGACGTCGAGGGTGAGCGTCACGGAGGTGAGCCCCGTGATCCCGCTCCCGGGGTTCCGCCCGAACAGGATCGTGTAGGCGTATCCGGTGCCGACGACACTCGGCGCGGTCATCGTGACGTGTGACGGGATCGACGACACCAGGGTCGGCGCCCCGGTGGCCGGGCAGGAGGTGCCAGCCGCGGGCCAGTCGAGCGGGACAGGCCCGATGCTCCCCGAGGTTGCGCCGACCGAGCCGCCGGTCGGCACCACGGTGGTCCCGGGCACGAGGGCGATCGTCGAGCCGGCGACGGCATGTGAGGTGCCCAGGCAGGCGAGCGTGAACGAAACGTCAACCTCGAGGGTTCCACCGGGGACGACCTCGCCGACATACGCCTGGGCCTGGTTGCCGGCCAGCACAGCGTCGCCGTCGGCAGCCACGGTGTCCGCAAACGCGATCGCGGACGTCACCAGCGCGAGCGCGGCGGCCAGCACCGCGGCGCGACGGATGCTCCTGGACTGCATCGTGACCTCCCACCGCGCCGTTCACCTTGATTGCCCGGTACGCGCGTATCCAGAGGGTTGCGCACGGCGGCGCGTCGCGACATGGGCCCGTGGTCCCTTGCGGTGCGCCGCTGCGCCCCCCGTCCGTACCGGTGTCGCAAATCAACGTGGCTCGCAGGCGCCACCACGAGCGCGGAATCGGACCGTCGCCGATTTGGCCGGGTGCCGGACAGCCGAAGGGCCGGCTCGAGGGCCGGCCCTTCGCGATCTTCCGGGTGGCTGTTGGCTACGGACCGACGATCCGCCCTTCGACGACAGGGGCGACCGGCGAGTTGGCATTGACGTATTCGATGGCGACCTCGAGCAGGTCGTCACCGGGGTTCTGGACGTTGGTGCCCTGGGCGAACACGGTGTAACCGTCGCCGCCGCCCAAGTACATGAAGTCGTTGGTGACGAAGCGGACGCTGTCCGTGGGTGCGATCGGCGTCGCCGGCCCGGCGGTGCCGTCCGGAGTCTTCCACATGCCCGTGACCACGGGCGTGGTCCCGTTGCAGGTGAAGGTGACCTTGAGACCGGACACCTGCGGGAATCGTCCGGTGGAGATGTTGGAGTTGCAGACCGGCGTAAACCCGTTGATGAACGCCTGCTCGAGCTGCGCGCCCGTCAGCGTCAGGATCACGGTCCGGTTGCCGAACGGCAGCACCGAGAACATCTCCCCCCAGGTGATCTCGCCCGGTTGCTCGCCGGCCGTCGGCGTCCCGAACAGCAGGTCCTGGCGCAGGCCGCCGGAGTTCGTAAACGCGGCATCGACACCCGGGTACTTGAGCCGCATCGCGTCGGTGACCATGTTGCCCATCGCCGACTCGAACAGGCGGGTCGGCGCCCGTTTGATGTCGATCGTCTGGGTCCCGATGACCTTGTTGCGGAGCACGGCGGTCTGGGCGTTGGCGTCGTCGACGATCGCCTTGACGTCTGCGCGCGCCGCGACCCCGAGGTTCTTGGCAACCCGTGTCGCAGCGCCGGTCCAGATGACGTCACCGCCCTTGACCATCAGCTGGAGCACCGAGTAGCTCATGCCGGCGTTGTAGCCCTCCACGATCGGGAACTTCCCGTACTGGAGGTTCGAGATCCGATGGGTGTGGCCCACCAGCATCGCGTCCACGGTCGTGTCCTGGAGCTGGTCGGCGATCGCGAGGATCGGGCCGTCCCACGGCACGCCGGGCGCGTTGCCGGTGGGGTTGAGGCCGGTCGCCGTGCCCTGGTGGATGACCACCACCTGGACCTTGACGCCCAGCTTGCGCAGGCGTTCCAATTCGGCCTTGATGCGTGGACCCTCATCGAGGAACGAGAGGCCCGCCGTGGCACCGGCCGAGACCAGCTCGGGGGTGGTGCTCAGGTCGGCGCCGATGACGCCGACCTTGACGCCGTTGATCACGAACACCTTGCTCGGCTGGACCCAGTCCGGACGCTGGCCGGTGGCGCTGTCCACGATGTTGGTCGCCAGGAACGGGAACTGCGCCCGTGCCTGGTGCATCAGGAGGCGGTCCACGCCGTAGTCGAACTCGTGGTTGCCGTAGGACGTCGCATCCAGGCCCCACGCGTTCTCGACATCGATCGCCGGCGTGTCCTGGAGCAGGCCGGAGTTCGCGGGCGAGGCGCCCACGTTGTCACCCGATGCGAGCAGGAGTCCCGGACCCGGCAGCGACGCGAACTCCTCGTCGAACATCGTCGCGAGGAACGAGGCGCCGCCGACGGAGGTGTTGATCCCGTCGAACGTGAGCGAGCTCGGGTCGAGCTGGCCGTGGAAGTCGGTGAGGCCGACGATCGAGATCGGCTTGATGCTCGGGCCGCCCTTGACGATCTCTGTCAGGACGCGCCCCTCGCTGTGCTGCGGCTCGGGGACGCCCAGGAGGAACGCGAGCGTCGGCGCGAGGTCGATGGTGCGCGCGGTGACCTGCCCCTTGGCGATGCCGGGACCGCCGGCGAGGAAGGTGGCCCGCATGTTGACGTTGGCCGCGAGGTCCTGGACATCGGGGACGTAGCCGTGCTGGCCGAAGAAATGCGACGCCGCGATCAGCGTGCCCGGCGTCGCCGCGTCGAACTGGTACGGCGGGTACGAGAACACGACGAGATCGCCGGTCCGGGTCGGGTTGGCCATGTTGGCCGTGCTGCCCGGGCCGTTGGGGATGTACCGCGCCTCGGCCTTGGTGAACGCGCGGTCGATGACCTTCCAGCCTTCGGCGTTGCCGTCATGCGTCCAGTCGTTGTCATCCGTGATGGCGAGATATGCGGCCTTGATCTGCGCGACCGTCGCGTCGACGTCGGCGGCGGCCACCTGCTCGAAGTCGGAGGCCGGATCGCGGCCGGCCACGTTCAGGTAGATCTGGACAGCACCGCCGGCCCAGCACGCCTTCGCCTTGCCGATCGTCTCGCCCGCCGCAGTGCGGCAGTTCGAGGTCTGCGGCTTGGACAGCAGGCCCAGGTCGACGAGCACCTTGCTGGCGTCGACGGCGAGGAACTGCGGGGCGAATCCATGGTCGGACGTGACGAACGTCACCGGGTTGCCGCCCGCGAGCCTGCGGGCGAGGGTCAGCATCCGGTCCGCCTCCATGTAGGCGGCCTTGATGAACCCTTCCCGCTGCGCGACGCGATTGTCCTTGACGCCGTCGAGGTTGACGTCGTCGTAGGCGGGGTTGGCATCGCCGTTCGGCAGCTTGGGCGACACGAGGCCCATGAACTGGTGGCTGAACTCGTCCGTCGTCGGGACGCCGGCCAGCAGCAGGTCCGGGTGATAGGTGTTCATGACGTACCGGAGAACCGGTTCCATGCCAGTCGACCAGTACAGGCCCTGCTCGACGTAGGTCTCCTCGCTGGCAATGCCGGCCTCGAGGATCGCGAAATCGGCTGCGGTCGAGCTGGGGAACGTCTGGGCGACGTACTCGCCGAAGTCGCCGCTGAAGCCCGGCTCCCCGGCCCAGGTCGGCCACGTTGCATTGGCGCGCGCGACCGACGTGTGGAGCAGCCGCACGCGCGACAGGTCGGGTGAGAGTGTTTCGACCTTGACCAGCATGCCCGCGGTCTTGCCGTCGTTCGAGCCGCCGTCAATGGTCACCTTGACATCGGCCCACTTGCCCTCGGCGAGCGTGCCGACGCTGTCGTGGCCATCCTTCGAGGTCGAGAACATGACCTCGTCGTAGTTGGTCGTGCTGTCGTTCGTGGAGTCGAAGATGAAGGCGTTGAGGCCGTACTTGTCGGTGCCGAAGTCGAGCACCCGCAGGCGCATCTCCTTCGCCGGGCTGTAGGACGTGGGGACGTTCGACCATCCCGTCGCATCGGCCGGGTTCGCCCCGGCGTAGGGCGCCTGCCCCGCGTAGCCGGCGGGCGTGTCGAACTGGAGCCCGAAGGCAGAGATGAACGCGGCGTCGTCGAACAGCGCGTCACCGGCGTTGCCGATGAAGTTGGTCGCCACGCCGCGCCCGGAGAAGAACGATCGGTAGTCGATCGTGGGACCGTCGATCGTGGCGTTGGCGCCCCCGTCCCATTCGACCTGGGCAACCTTGAGCCCGCCTCGCTCTGCGCTCTGGGCGATGGTCTCCGCCTGGAGGATCCCGGGCGCGAAGGCCGAGGTGCTACGCGAGAAGTCGGTGCCGTTGATGTGGAACGTGTTGTTGGTCGAGCCGGTCACAGCCGGCCAGGCGCCCGTCGCGAGGCTGTACCAGCCGGCGCCGGTGTTCGGCGGAGCCTCGGTGAGGAGACCGTTGCCGGCCGCGGAGGCGCCGTTCTTGAGGAACGAGGCCATGGTCGGCACCGCGCCCTGGGCCGCGTACTTCGCGACCAGGTCCTGACGAATGCCGTCCGAGGCGAAGAACACGGCGGTGCCCGACGGTTGGCCTTTGCCCGCCGGTTGGGATGGCTGGCCATTGCCTGCCGGTTGTTTCGCCGAGACGGGCATCGCAACCAGCGACGCCAGGAGGGCGAGGACAGTCAGGAGAAGCGTCGACTGACGCAACGGGACGCGGACCACAGGTCACCTCCAAGCCGAACGGGCACAACGCGGCGGACGGAGCGTTGGCCCGGAGCCCCTGCGCACCGGACCACACCCGACTGTGAGGAAGTGACCATAACCCACCGTGTCCACAGGGTTGACGGTCTTGCTGGAAATCAGTGGTGCGGCGGCGCACCGGATCGCTGGACCCAGGCGGCGTCGCGTGTGCCCGCCGTCGCGGGTTCCAGGAACGCGGAGAGCGTCCGCCGGACCGTGCCGGCGGGCGGAGACGCACCGAGCCCGCCGGCGATACCGGCGGGCTCGGTGATCTGCTCTCAGAGGTCGGGCGGCGCTGCCGCCGGTGAACCTACAGTTGGGCGATCAGGTATTCCGCATCGGCGATCAGGATCGCCGCGGCGTCGGCCGTGATGGCCTTGCCGGTCTGTGCTGTCACCTCGTTGATGAAGGCGTTCAGCTGCTGCATTGCCGCCTTGTCGTTGCCCTTGTCCATGGACTTCACGGCGGACGTCAGCTTGGCGAGCAGGCTGTCTCGAACGCCTGTCTTGGTGATCGAGCCGGCGTCGTAGAGGGCGCTGACCGAGCTCGCCAGGTCTCCGGCGGTGGTGGTGATCATGAACGCGACCGACTCCATGGCGGAATTGCCGAAGACATCGGTCGCGGTGACGGTGAAGGTGTGGGTACCGAGGGCGAGCGTGAGCAGGTCCAGGGTGGCGGCCGAGGTCGGGGTGCCGTCGAGATCGGCCACGACCGACGCGATTGCGGATTCGGCATCCGTGGCCGAGTAGGTCAGCGGAATCACCGCCGAGTGAGGGTACGTTGTCGCCGTCGGCGAGGTGATCGTGATCGTGGGCGCGACGGCGTCGCCGAATACCAGCCGTCCCTCGATCGCGGGTGACACGACGCCCATCGCCTTGATGTAGTCGATGACGGCGTCGCGGACGTAGTACTGGGTGTCGTTGACGATCTCGTCGAGCGGCCAGAGGCTGACGCCGTTGTCGTTGAAGTTGCACGCGCCGGCCGCCAGGTAGTTGACCGTGGAGACCTTGTAGTAGGTCGCGGCGTCGGAGAAGTCGACGAGCTTGTCACCGATCTGGAGCCCGACAACGTTGTTCCCGTCCGGCATGTCGGGCGACGTGTCGCGATACAGGATGTGGTTGCCGAAGTCCGTGTCGAGCATGCACGTCGTGTAGTGCGAGTAGCCGCCGTAGCCGGCCACATACGTGTAGAAGTAGTAGTTCCGATACGCACGCTCGAGCACCGCCTTGAGCTGCGGCCCGTTCATGCGCATGGTGACCAGCGAGTTCTCGTAGGGCATTCCGGCGAACATGTCCGCGATGGTCAGCGTGTACGGGAACGTCGCACCGGCTCTGCTCGGGAGCAGCTTGTTGGTCATGGCCCCGGAGAGGTGCACATCGACGTCGTCGATGCCGTGCTGAGCGAGCTCCCAGACCGACGCGTCGGCCTGCAGGTTCGCCCCGTTCGTCTCCTCCGTGAATGCCTGGAGCGTGTCGATCGGGACCGTGGTCTGACCGATCGTCTCGCTGTTGTAGGCAGCCAGCTGCTCGACGTAGGGCTGGAGCAGTGCCTTGGTCGCCGCATCCTCTGCGACATCGCCCGTGACCGACAGGTACTGTCCGGCTCGGCTGACGACCTCGTAGCCGCCGCCGGCCTTGGCGCGGACGCCGATGACGACCTCGCCCAGGGTGTTGTTGTAGCGGTACGCCTGATTGATCAGGACCGGGGTGTCGTTGGGCCCGCCGACGATCGTCGGCAGGAACTTGTACGGTGCCTCGGGCGAGGCCGGGTTCGTGTGGCTGTGGCTGCCGATGATGACGTCCACGCCCGGTACCGCCGCCGCGAAGTTGGTGTCGACGTTGTCGTCGACCTCGACGCTCTTGGGGTTCGTGGTGAACCCGATATGGGTCAGTGCGATCACGACGTCATCGTTCGCCTTGAGCGTCGGTGCAATGTCCTGCCCCGTCTTGATCGGGTTGGAGAACGTCAGGCCGGGAATGTTGCTCGGCAGCTCGTAGTTCGGGACACGGTGGTTCGTGATCCCGAGAATGCCGATCTTGATCCCGTCAAGGTTCTTCTCGATGTAGGGCTGGACGCCCTCGCCGCCGGGTCCGACCTTGTCCAGGCCGTAGGCACCGCTGTCCGAGACGTTGGCGCCGAGCAGCGGGAACTCCGCCTGCTCGAAGATTCCGTCGAACACGGCGCTGCCGTAGTTGAACTCATGGTTGCCGAGCGTCATC
This sequence comes from uncultured Chloroflexia bacterium, assembly GCA_963734895.1. Classification (GTDB taxonomy): domain Bacteria; phylum Chloroflexota; class Limnocylindria; order Limnocylindrales; family CSP1-4; genus CAIXZV01. The sequence goes on from CAVTIN010000010.1 coordinate 198,429, forward strand.
GCGTCGTAGTCCATGGAGTTCATGGCGGCGATCATCGGGTTCGTCTCGAGTCCGGGAATCGGGGTGCCGTCGCTGGCGAACCCCGAGTAGGACGACTTGAAGTAGTACATCATCGCGTCGCCCTGGATCTGGTCGCCGCCCTCGAGGAGCAGCGTCCGGTCCGGGTTGTGCAGGCGCTCCTGCTTGATCAGGGTCGCCAGCTGCGTGTAGCCCACGTAGGTGCCCTTGGTCAGGTTGCCGTGGGAATCGTTGTGGTGGAGGATCGTGATCGGGATGATCGAGCCGCTGTCCGGCGTCGCTGTCCCGTCGCGCGTGATGCGGCCGTCCAGCATCCCGTCGTCGTTGGGGCCCTTGTACGGGGTAAGCGCCGAGCCGTAGTTCGCGGCGACGTAGCTGTTGACGGCGTCGAGCATGTCGCCCCAGTACGTGATGTTGGTCATGTACTTGAACGCCGCGTAGTTGTCGCCACCGGCCGGCGCGAGGAACTCGTTCGTCCCGACGCGATAGGTCTTGTCCATCTCGAGCGGATCACACGCCTCCGTCACCTTGTTGATGACGCAGTAGTCGAACGCACCCCAGGCGTATGGCTGCGGACCCGGATTCGTGTCCGTGTAGGCGTAGAAGCTGTACCGGATGCCGGCTGGCTGGATTGCGCCCTTCCCGAGCGTCGCGCTCTGATTGAGCACCTGCAGGATCTGGGCACCGGTCATGTCGCCCACGACCGTTGCGTTGCCGAACGGCAGGATGGTGAACATCTGGCCGTAGTTGAGGAGCATCGGGTCGTGTGACCAGACGCCCGTCTGGCAGTCGCCAGCGTCGCTGCTCCAGGAGAACTCGCCGGGATTTGCTCCGGGCTTGTCGCACCAGTCGGTGCGAATGCCGCCCGCGTTGTTGAGGAACAGGTCGATGTCGTTGTCGGTCGTCGCGTCGCTATTGAGCGAGCCGTAGATGGCGTCATCGACGAAGTCGCCCATCATCGAGTCGCCGTTGTAGTTGCGCGACAGGTCCGTCTGGACATACCCGACGGGGGTGTTGATCAACGCCTGGTAGGCAGAATCTGACGCGTAGGACTGGACGACGCCGTCAAGCGTCGGGTCGACCGCGGTCCCCGTCCCGGGAACCGGAATGCCATTGACGTAGGTCGGCGGCACCACGGGGAGGGACTGCCAGCTGATGCTCACGTCCCCGCCGGGGCTGACGGTGACGTCGGCTCGCCCGACGCGCCGGCCGCTGTAGTAGGCCTGGACGACGGCCGTGGAGCCGACCATCGTTGCCGCGGTGAGGTTCGTATGGCTGTGGCCGCCGATGATCAGGTTCGCGGGCTTGCCGGCGGCATTGAGCTTTGACGCCAGCGTCTGGTCGCCGTAGACCGGGATCCCGTAGCCGTAGCCGCCGTCCGGGTAGCCCAGGTGGCTGAGCACGACGACCACGTCCACCTGCGCCTTCAGGGCGTCGTAGTAGTGGAGGATCGACTCCGCGGGATCCTTGAAGCACAGGCCCGCGGTCGAGGTCGAGAGCGTGATGACCGGGGTCTCGGTCGTGGTCACCCCGATGAAGCCGACCGTGACCTCATTCGACAAGGTGCCCACGGTCTGGATCGAGTACGGACCGGATGCGAACGTGGGCGGCGTCCAGCCGGCGGTGGCGCAATCGCCCGTGTCGTTCTGGACGATGTTCGCCGTGACGTACGGGTAGTTCGCCTGCGTCGTCCGGGCATCGAGGTTCGGCTGCCCCCAGTCGAACTCGTGGTTGCCGAACGTCGCGACGTCATACTCCATCGCGTTGAACGCCGCGATGGTCGGCGCACCCTTCTGCAGGTTGGACAGCAGGCTTCCCTGCATCTCGTCGCCAGCGTCGACGAGCAGCACGTTGTCGGAGCCCACTGTGCTCTCGACGTCCTTGACCACGGTTGCGACGCGCGCAATCCCGGGGTTGCTGCCCGCTGGCTCCAGCTGGCCATGGAAGTCGTTCGTGTGCAGGATCGTGAACGTGGTCGTGCTCGCGGGCACGGCGACCACCGGTGCTGCACCGAGCGACGCGACGAGCGCCACGATGGCCAGCATCAGGATCGGCCGGGATCGTCTCACCGAGGACTCCTCCAAGCAAGGGGACACGCGGGGGACACACCTGGCCCGATCCCTCTCGCGGGCCAGCAACAGGGCACCCGGCGACCCTACCCGTCCCGGCTGTTCCCCGTTATGGCCGAACGGCTGCCCTTTTCGCCCCGATGGTCCCGAGAGCCGCGGCGGCGGCGCCCGGCGGTGTCCCCACGCACCGCAGACGTGCGATGTGCTGCAGATAAGTGGCGTCTGCGACCGTATCCAGATGGCACCAGGCGCTGATCGCCGAGCATCATTCCCGGCCACACACCCATCGGTCGCCGAGCGGCTGGCCCGGCTCGCACCTGACCAGCGGCTGGCGGCGACGGCACCACCGGGACCCGTGCTGTGCGTCGCGCCCGCAGGATCCGGCAAGACGACCACGCTCGTCGCTCGCGTCGCGTGGCTCGTGGACGGGGGCACCGAACCCGGCGCGATCACCGTGGTCGCGTTCAATCGGCGGGCCGCCGAGGAGCTGGGGGCTCGCCTGGATGCCGCGCTCGCGCCGCTGGGGCTCGCGAGCGGCGCCGTGCGCGTGAGGACGTTCCATGCACTCGGGCGGGAGATGCTCGCGGAGGCGGGCATATCCGTCGACCCGCTGCTCGACCGGGATCGCGTGCTTCGGGAGGTGTTCCCGGGGATCGAACCAGCGGACCGCGGGCGCCTCGATCTCGCCTTCTCCCGGCTCAAGCTCGATCTCGGCGTAACGGGTGCCGACGTGGCAGCCGATCCCGCACCCGGGCCGGTCGCCCGCGCGTTCATCGCCTATGAGCAGGCCGTCGCGGACAGCGGTGGCGTGGACTTTGACGATCTCGTGGCCCGCGCGCTCCGGCTGCTCGATGCTGACGCCGTGGTGCTCTCGCGGTGGCGTGCGCGCTGTGTCGAGCTGCTCGTCGACGAGGCGCAGGACCTGGATCGCTCCCAGCTCCGCCTGGCCCTGCTGCTGAGCGCGCCGGCGAACCGCGTCTTCCTCGTCGGGGATGACGACCAGACCATCTACGGTTGGCGGCTGGCGGATGTGCGACGCGTGCTCGGGCTCGCCGGCGCCCTGCCCGGGCTGCGGCGCGTCGACCTCGAGACGAACTACCGCTGTCCGACCCCGGTCGTCGAGCGGGCGGTTCGCCTCGTCGAGCACAACGCCGAACGCTTCGCCAAACGGATCTGGGCGGCGTCCGGGGCGACCGGCAGGCTGGTGCTGGCGCCCGATGCCTCGGACGACGTGCCGCGGATCACGCGGGCGATGCGGTCCTGGCCCGCCGACACGTCAACGCGCGCGGTCCTGGCGCGCACCAACCGGGAGCTGCTGTCGGCCGTGATCGCAGCCGTCGAGCTTGACACCCCGTTCCGAGCGCCCGAGCTGCCCCTGCCGATCGAGGACTCCCGGCTCGCAGACCTGCTCGATCGGGCAGCGAGGGTCGCCACCGACCATCCAGCCATGCCCCTGCTTGCGATCCTCGCGGACGTGCGGCGCCTGCTCCTGGCGGAGGACCTGGCGCGCGCCGAGGAGGCCGGTGACGACCTCATGTCTCTGCCGGAGCTCGCGACGGCCCTGCTGGGATGGGCCCCGTTTGCGTCGAGCCTCGCCAACCTCATGGTTGCGATCGAGCAACGGCGGCGGCGGCTCGCCGAGCTCCGGCGAGAGGACGCTGTCCTGACGCTGGCGACGGCGCACGGGACGAAGGGCCTGGAGTGGGACCACGTGATCGTCCTCGCGGACGGCTTCCCCGGCCGACGGTCGATCAGCGACGCCGCCGAACCGGAGCGCGCACTCGAGGAGGAACGCCGGCTCGCCTACGTGGCGTGGACCCGCGCCCGCCGCTCCTTGACCCTCCTGTACGACCCCGCCGAGCCCTCGCGGTTCCTGCGCGAGGCCTTCGATCCTGAGGAGCTCGGGGCGGACGACCGCGCCGCGTAGACTCGTGGCCATCGCGCACAGCAGCAGCCGGAGGTCCCAATGCCCACGCGTCCGGACGGCACCGAGCCGCCGATCGTCCACGGCTCTGTCTACCTGCGTGCCGCGGAGCGGGATGACATCCCGCGCTTCGTGACGTGGATGAACGACGCCCGGACCACGCGGACGCTGGGTCTCCTGGCCCCGATCTCGAAGGTCTCCGAGGAGCAATGGTTCGACCGGATGGTCGCCGACCAGGGCAAGACCCACTTCTTCTTCGTGGCCTGCCGCCTCGAGGATGATCGACCGATCGGGACGATCAGCCTGTTCGACCTCGACCTGTTCAATGGGACCGCTGCGCTCGGCATCGCCGTCGGGGATGTCGCCGAGCGCGGCCGCGGACGCGGGTCGGACATGTTGCGCGCGCTGCTGGCGTTCGGGTTCGGCACCCTGCGCCTGGAGCGAATCTGGCTGGAGGTATTCGACTTCAACCCGGCGGCACGCCGTCTCTACGAACAAATCGGCTTTGTCCACGAAGGAACCCTCCGCCATGCGATCTACCGGGAGGGCCGGCACCAGGATGTCCATCGGATGGCGATCCTCGCCGCCGACTGGCGGGCTGCCCAGGTCGCCGCTCCCGTCGAGCCCGACAGCCCGGACGGCCCGGCGAGTTGAGCGGGCTGCCGACGCTGGGGCCCCGGGGCGAAGGCTGGGTCGCGATCCAGTTCGTGCTGCTTGGGCTCGTCGCGGCGGCGGGGCTCATCGGTCCGGCGTGGGGCGGTATTGCCTTGACGGTCACGACACCGATCGGCCTCATCGCGATGGTCGCGGGCGGCGCGCTGGGAGCCTGGGGCCTCGTCGGTCTGCGTGACGCCCTAACGCCGCTCCCCCACCCGCGCGACGGGGCGACGCTCGTGGAATCCGGCGCGTACCGCCTCGTCCGGCACCCGATCTACGGCGGCATCGTCATCGGCACCGCCGGCTACGGGCTGGTCACCGCCTCGCCGCTCGCCGTCGCCGGTGCCGCGCTCCTGCTCGGGTTCTTCCGACTCAAGTCAACGCGGGAGGAGGCGTGGCTTCGAAGCCGCTATCCCGGATACCTCGCGTATGCCAGCCGGACGCGGCGGATGCTGCCGTTCCTGTACTGACGGCCGCGGGGATCCGCACTCGCGCAGGGAATCCGTCCCGGCAGCCGCGTCAGCGCCGACACATCCGGGCAGCCGCGTTCCGGCAGCCGTCTCGTTCCGGCAGCCGTCTCGTTCCGGCAGCCGCGTCAGCGCCGACACATCCGGGCCGACACATCCGGGCCGACACATCCGGGCCGACACATCCGGGCCGACACATCCGGGCCGACACATCCGGGCCGACTCACGTGGCGCATCACCTCCGCCGCCAGAGCCCGCTTTGCGGCCACATTGGCGCCTTCGCGGCCGTCATCCGCCAGGCTGATGTCGCGCTTGATGCACCCGGTGAGTCACCGAAGGTCGGGCACGGGGTCGCGCACGGTCTCCGCCAGGCTGACGTTGTGGAGTTGCCCCGGTGAGTCACCGAAGGTGGGGCACGGGGGTCGGGCACGGGGGTCGGGCACGGGGTCGCGCACGGTCTCCGCCAGGCTGACGTTGTGGAGTTGCCCCGGTGAGTCACCGAAGGTGGGGCACGGGGGTCGGGCACGGGGGTCGGCGGGTCGGGCCGGTGAGCACCCGGTGAGTCACCGAAGGTGGGGCACGGGCCCGACTGCCGCCCCGGAGTCACGCTTGGTCGGCCAGGTCCCGGCGAGCGATCACCTTGAGCAACCGGTCGATCGCCTCGAGGAACGGCTCGGTGACCTCCGCCGGGAGCGCGTCGCGGATCGAATCCTTAGGCCCATAGGCGGCGCGGGCCCGCAAGGCGGTCCGTCGAAGCTCCCCCAGCTCCTCGTCGCGCAGGCGGTCCGGCAGGGGTTCCATGTACGCAAGCCAGCGGGCGGCGTCGCGGGCGCGCGCGGCGTCGACCAGGCGGTCCCCGGCGCGGGCGGCCAGCAGCGCTGCCTCGTCGATGACGGGACGCTCATGGCGCGCCGGGCCGCGCCGGGTCAGACCCGGGGCTCCTCGGCCGGCGGTCACGTGCTCGAGGGCGTGGTCGACGCGGCTGCCGCACCGGTCTCCGCCGGGCGCACGAGCACGAGCCCGAGCCGCTTGCGCTCCGAGCCGTTGACCAGGATCCGGAACGAGTAGTCGCCGGGGGCCGGGAACGTCAGGTTCCAGAGGTCGATGCTGAACGTGAGGATCGCGTCTCGTCCGTCCGGATGTCCCTGCGCGACCAGGCTCCCGGTCGCGCCAGTCACCTCGTGGCCATCGGGGTCGAGCAGGACGATCCGCAGGTCGTGCTCACGGTGGGTCTCGGGCGCGGTCACGAGCAGCCCGACGACCAGCGCGAGATGCGGGTGGCGCAGCGGGAACGTCCGCCCCCCGATCCGCGTGATCCCGCCACCGAGCACGTGGAACTTGTGGCCCGGCTGGGTCTCGGCCGCATCGGCCAGGAAGGCGAAGTCGATCTCCGGCATGGGCCCCATCCTAGACCGGCCGGCCCTGTACCGCGACTCCGTCGTTCGACTGATGCGTCTACCGCTCCCCCGCCGACGGGACGGCGGCCACCCGCTTTCGTGACGGTGCGGGTGCCGGGGCCGCGGCTCGCCTCGCACCCCCGACGCCCGGACGACCCGCCTCGTCCGCGAAGGTCACGTCGCTCAGCGGCACCAGCGGCTCGCCGCGGAGCACGCGGGCCAGGTACTCGCCGGTCGCCGAGCCGGCGATGCCGGCGACCTGCTCCGGGGTGCCTTCGGCGACGACCCGGCCCCCGCGGTGGCCGCCGCCCGGACCCAGGTCGACGATCCAGTCCGCCGTCTTGATCACGTCCAGGTTGTGCTCGATGACGAGCACGGTGTTGCCGTTGTCCACGAGGCGATGCAGCACGTGGAGGAGCTTGTCGACATCGGCGAAGTGCAGGCCGGTCGTCGGCTCGTCGAGCAGGTAGAGCGTCTTGCCGGTCGCCCGTCGCGACAGCTCTGTTGCCAGCTTGACCCGCTGCGCCTCGCCGCCCGACAGCGTCGTGGCCGGCTGGCCGAGATGGACGTAGCCGAGCCCGACGTCGAACAGCGTCTGGAGCTTGTTGCGCACGTTGGGGACCGCGCTGAAGAACTCGACCGCCTCCGCGACGGTCATCTCGAGCACGTCCGCGATCGAGCGCCCCTTGTAGTGGATCTCGAGCGCCTCGCGGTTGTAGCGCTTGCCCTTGCACACCTCGCACGGAACGTAGACGTCCGGCAGGAACTGCATCTCGATCTTGATGATCCCGTCGCCCTTGCAGCTCTCGCAGCGACCGCCCTTCACGTTGAAGCTGAAGCGACCGGGCTTGTAGCCGCGGACGCGGCTGTCGGGCGTGCCCGCGAACAGCTCCCGGATCGGACCGAACAGGCCCGTGTAGGTCGCGGGGTTGGAACGCGGCGTACGGCCGATCGGGCTCTGGTCGATCTCGACGATCTTGTCGACGTGGTGCACGCCGTCGATGGAATCGTGGGCCCCCACGGGGTTGCGCGAGCCGCTCAGCTCCCGGGCGAGCGCCCGGTACAGGACCTCGTCCACGAGCGTGCTCTTGCCCGACCCGGAGACGCCCGTCACCGCGATGAACGTCCCCAGCGGGAACCTGACGTCGATGCTTCGCAGGTTGTGCTCGCGCGCGCCGCGCACGACGAGCGCCTTCCCGTTGCCCGGGCGACGCCGCGACGGGACCTCGACCATTCGCTCGCCGCGCAGGAACGCCCCGGTGATCGACCGTGGCTCCGCCAGCAGCTGCTCCAACGGCCCGTTGGTGATGATCTCGCCGCCGTGCTCGCCAGCCCCCGGGCCGATGTCGATCACCCAGTCCGCCGTCCGGATCGTCTCCTCGTCGTGCTCGACGACGAGCACGGTATTGCCCAGGTCACGGAGGCGGGTCAGCGTCGCGATCAGCTTGGCGTTGTCCCGCTGGTGCAGCCCGATCGACGGCTCGTCGAGGATGTACAGCACACCCATCAAGGTGGTCCCGATCTGGGTCGCAAGCCGGATCCGCTGCGCCTCGCCGCCCGACAGGCTGACGCTGGCGCGGTCGAGCGTTAGGTAGTCCAGGCCCACGTCCACCAGGAACCCGAGCCGGGCGATGATCTCCTTCACGACCTGGCGCGCGATCGTCCGCTCGCGCTCGGTGATCCGGTCCGCGAGCGTGGCCGCCCACTCGAGCCCGTCGGTGACGGACAGGTCCGAGATCTCTGCGATGCTGCGGCCGTCCACGGTCACCGCGAGTGTCTCGGGACGAAGCCTGCGGCCCTGGCAGGTGGGACACGGGTTCTGGACCATGAACTTCTCGAGCTCGGTCCGGATGTACTCCGACTCGGTCTCCTTGAACCGGCGTTCGAGGTTGGTCACGACACCCTCGAACGTGGCGACGTAGCTGTTCTCGCCTCGCTCGTGCCGGTAGCGCACGACGACCTTCTCGTCCTTGGGCGCATGGAGCAGGTACTCGAGCGCTTCGGGCGGCAGGTCCTCGACGGGCGTCGCGATGCTCCAGCCGTGCGAAGCGAATACCGCGTCCGTGATCTTCATCCGCCACGAGATCTCGGTCGGCATCTTGTTCCAGGGGGCAAGCGCGCCGGCCTTGACGCTCTTCGAACGGTCCGGGATGACCAGCCGGGGGTCGATGACCAGCTGCGTGCCCAGGCCGGTACAGGTGGGGCAGGCGCCATGCGGCGAGTTGAACGAGAACGACCGGGGCTCGAGCTCGTCGATCGTCGTCCCGTCGTAGGGGCAGCTGTAGCGTTCGCTGTAGCGGCGCTCCTCGAACTGCGGGGCCTCGCCGTCGCGCGGAACGGGGGCCACGACCATCACCCCCTCGCTCAGCCGCAGCGCCGTCTCGACCGAGTCGGCGAGCCGCGCGGCGTCGGGATCCGGTACCGGCTGTCCGGTGCCCGGGTCGACCGGGCGACCGGCGGCGTCCCGCGCCCATCCGTCTGGCGCCTCCGCCCGCCGCACGACGTAGCGGTCGACGACGACCTCGATCGTGTGCCGCTTGTACTTGTCGAGCGTCGGCGCCTCGGCGAGGTCGTACTGGACGCCGTCGACGCGGACCCGGACGAAGCCCTGCTTGCGGGCGGCCTCGAACACCCGGTCGCCCTCGGTCTTGCGGTCCTTGACCAGCGGGCCGAGGACGAGGAGGCGGGTGCCCTCGGGCAGGGCCAGCACCTGGTCCACGATCTGCTGCACCGTCTGGCGCTCGATCTCGCGACCGCAGGTCGGGCAGTGCGGATGGCCGATGCGGGCGAACAGCAGCCGCAGGTAGTCGTAGATCTCGGTCACCGTCCCGACGGTGGACCGCGGGTTCTTCGACGCACCCTTCTGGTCGATCGAGATCGCCGGCGACAGGCCGTCGATCTGGTCGACGTCGGGCTTGTCCATCTGGCCCAGGAACTGCCGGGCGTACGCGGACAAGCTCTCGACGTACCGCCGCTGGCCCTCGGCGTAGATCGTGTCGAACGCGAGGCTGCTCTTGCCGCTGCCGGACAGGCCCGTGATCACGACCAGCCGGTCGCGCGGGAACGCGACATCCACGTTCTTGAGGTTGTGTTCGCGCGCGCCGCGCACGACGATCTGATCCTGGGGCACGGGCGAAGTGTAGCGGAACGAGACCAAACAGAACAAGTGTTCTCGGCGCGTTCCAGTCCGACGGCAACCCGAGTCCGGCGATGGTCTCCGCCATCAACACCCTGAAGCGGATGAGCGGCATGGAGCTGCTCGCGTTCGCGGTCATCCTGACCTGCATGATCCTGATGCGCTTCGGTCACTGACCGCGCGCCGCCGGCCGGCGCGGTCGCGCTCAGCCGCCAGGCGCGATCGCACTCAGGACGACGTGGGCGTCACCGACTGCTGGCAGATCTTCCAGGCGCCCTCCTCCCGGACGAGGCGGATCGACTCGTCGAGCGGGACGTCCTGGCCGTAGGCCGCGAGACCCGACAGGAGCGCGTCGATCTGGGCGTCGGTCATGGTCGTACCCTGTGACGCGAGCAGCTGCTTGACGATCGGGCGCATCGCGTCCGCGTCGAAGGTGACACCGATGTCACCGCTGACCGGCACCATCGCGGTGTCCCCGTCCACGACCGCGTCGCCGATCTTGAGCTTCGAGACGTCCAGCTGGACGGCGTCGACCAGCGCCTGCGTGTCGAGACCGGTGAGCAGGTCGCTGCCGAGCCCTGCGGGCATGCCGAGCTGCTGCCGGATCAGATCCTCCTGGCCGGCGCAGGCGAGCGCCTGCAGGCCCTCGACGTCCTTGGCCGCCGCCCTGTCGAGCGCGGTCGACACGACCGCCGCGGGGCCATCCCCGGCCGGGGCGGCGGTCCCGCAGCCGACCGCGACCAGTGCGAGCAGCACGAGCGGCGCGAAGCGCAGGCGACGGGTGCGGCGCGCGCGGGCGACCGTGGTCTGAATCACGTCCACAGGGTATCGCGGGAGGCCCGCGCTCAGTACCCGCGGGCGCGTCGGTTCGGCCGCTGACCCGTGCGGCGGCGGATGTTCGGGGTGACCGTCCGATCCCACGTTGGCCGCTCGAGCCAGCGAGCCTGCCAGCCGGCGGCGTCCTCGTCGTCGTGCTCGTCGCGGATGCCGGGGAACAGGTCCGTGGCCACCCCGGATGGCTCCTCGCCGTCCGCGCCCGGCTCCTCGCCCGCGTCGAGCACCCGGACCTCGGTCACCTCGAACGAGGCCGCGCCCCGCTCGCGTTCCGCGCGGTGCGCGGCGCCACGATCCTTCGCCGGGAGCAGGGCGTCCTTCGCTGCACGCTCCGCGGCACGAGCCACGATCACCGACTGGTCCTGGTCCAGGACGCGGAGCCGGATCTGCTGGATCTCGTCGCGCAGCGCCGCCGCCCGCTCGAACTCGAGCTGCCGAGCGGCCTCCTTCATCTCCGCTTCCATCTTCGCGACCAGCCGCTCCACCTCCGCCCTGTCCGCGGCCTCGAGCTCCCGGTCCCGCCGCTCGGAGCTGTACACCGTCGTCCGCTCGGCGACCGACCGCAGCCGGTCGTTGAGGTCGTGGATGCCCTTGATGATCGTGGTGGGCTCGATCCCGTGGTCCGCGTTATACCGTTCCTGGACCGCGCGCCGGCGGTTGGTCTCGTCGATGGCGACCTTCATCGACTCCGTGATGCGGTCCGCGTACATGACGACCTCGCCCTGCGTGTTGCGCGCGGCCCGGCCGATCATCTGGATCAGCGACCACGCGCTGCGCAGGAAGCCCTCCTTGTCCGCGTCCAGGATCGCGACCAGGGTGACCTCGGGCAGGTCCAGGCCCTCGCGCAGGAGGTTGATCCCGACCAGGACGTCGTACACGCCCAGTCGCAGGTCGCGCAGGATCGCGATCCGCTCGAGAGTGTCCACCTCGCTGTGGAGGTACTGGACCTTGACGCCCAGCTCCTTGAGGTAGTCGGCAAGGTCCTCGGACATCTTCTTGGTCAGTGTCGTCACCAGCGCCCGCTCGCCGCGCTCCACCCGTCCCCGGATCTCCTCGAGCAGGTCGTCGATCTGGCCCTCGGTCGGCCGCACGCTGATCACCGGGTCCACCACCCCGGTGGGCCGGATGAGCTGCTCCACGACGCGCTCGCTCCGTTCCAGCTCGTAGGGACCGGGCGTCGCGGACACGTACACCGACTGGTTGACGTGCGCCTCGAACTCCTCGAACGTCAGCGGCCGGTTGTCCAGGGCGGACGGCAACCGGAACCCGAAGTCGACCAGGATCTCCTTGCGGGTGCGGTCGTTCTTGTACATGCCCACGACCTGGGGGATCGTCATGTGCGACTCGTCCACGATCAGCAGCCAGTCCGGCGGGAAGTAGTCCAGCAGCGTCCAGGGCCGGGAGCCGGCCTCGCGCTGCGACAGGTGCCGCGAGTAGTTCTCGACGCCGCTGCAGTAGCCCAGCTCGCGCAGCATCTCCATGTCGAAGGTCGTTCGCTGGCGGAGTCGCGCGGCCTCGAGCGCCCGGCCCTCGGCCTCCATCTGGCCGACCCGCTCCTCCATCTCGGCCTCGATCGCGGCCACGGCAGCTGCCAGCTTGTCCCGGGGCGTGACGAAGTGGGTGGCCGGGTAGACGTTGAGCTCCTTGCGCTCGGCGAGCAGCTCGCCGGTCAGCGGATCCAGCTCCGTGATCCGCTCCACCTCGTCACCGAAGAACTCGACCCGGACGACGATCTCGGCCGACGCAGGCCCGATCTCGAGGGTGTCCCCGCGGACCCGGAATCTCGCCCGGGTGAGGGCGGCGTCGTTGCGCTGGTACTGGAGATCCACGAGGTGGCGGAGCACGGCGTCCCGCCGGTACTGGCCACCGACCTTGAGCCGCAGAACCGTGGCCCCGTAGTCGACCGGGGCCCCCAGGCCATAGATGCACGAGACGCTGGCCACGATGATCACGTCGCGGCGCTCGAACAACGCGTGCGTGGCGGCGTGGCGCAGCCGGTCGATCTCCTCGTTGCGCGAGCTGTCCTTCTCGATGTACGTGTCCGAGCGCGGCAGGTACGCCTCCGGCTGGTAGTAGTCGAAGTAGCTCACGAAGTACTCGACCGCGTTGTCCGGGAAGAACTCCCGGAACTCCGAGTAGAGCTGGGCCGCAAGCGTCTTGTTGTGGGCGAGCACCAGCGTCGGCTTCTGGTGCCGGGCGATGGTCTGGGCCATCGTGTACGTCTTGCCCGACCCCGTGACGCCCAGCAGCGTCTGGTGACGGAGGCCGCGCGCCAGCCCATCGGTGAGGCGCTCGATGGCCACGGGCTGGTCGCCGGTGGGCTCGAATGGAGCGACGAGACGGAAGTCGGGCACGGCCGGATGCTACCACGGTCATCAGGTTCGAAATCGAACGGGTGTTCGATGCTGTCGGCGTGGCTTCGGAGTCGAACTGAAGGGGTGCGCAGCCCCTGACCAACGACCCATGGCTGCCGGGGAGTCGCGCGCGAAGACTGGGGAGCACAACCACCCTCGGAGCCAGACACGCCCTCGATGCCGCCGACACCGCGCTGCTCACCGAGCCGCTTGCGCCCCCGCGTCCGCCGCGGCCATGGGCGGCGGTGGCACGACCGCGGGGACGGCCAGAGCCTGGTCGAATTCTCGCTGGTGCTGACGCCGCTGTTCCTGCTGTTGCTGGGAATCATCCAGTTCGGCTTCATCTTCAACACCTACGTGACGCTCACGAACGGCACGCGTGAGGCGGCACGGATCGGGACGATCTACGTCTACGACCGGTCGGCCAGCAACGTCGTCAACGACGCAGCCCGCAACGACGAGATCAGGGACACCCTCCTCGCTTCGCTCAACGGCCTGTCCAAGACGACACCCAACCTCGCCAACGGTGGCTCATGGGTCTCGTCGACCAGCGGCACGACCACGACCTACACGGACGGCGACATCACGATCACCTACTCGCTGCCGGACACGGTCACGGCCAACGACCCGCGGGTCGGGTACCGCGTCACGGTCAAGGCGACCTACCACCAGGACCTCGTCATCCCGTTGGTGGCCAACCTGTTGCCACGCGATTCGGGCGGGCGCCTGTCCCTGGCGGGCGAAGTCACGATGGTCATCAACTAACGATGCGCGTCATGACGCCCACCCGGTCCGCACGCCAGCGGGGGCAGGTCCTCGTGATCTTCGTGCTCGCGCTGGTCGCCCTGCTGGCCGCGGCGGGACTGGCGATCGACATCGGGCGCTTCTACTCGGAACGACGCTTCCTCCAGAACGGAGCGGATGCCGCCGCGCTCGCGGCCGGCAGCGTGCTCGTCCGGGGTGGTACCGAGGCCGAAGCACGCGCCGAGGCAATGGCCGTCCTGTCCGACAACTACAGCATCCCGCCCAACGGGATCGTCCCTGCGCTCCCGCCGGGCGACGGCAACGAGGTCTACGACAGCGGCCACGCGGGCGACCCGACGCACCTGATCTCTGGGATCCTGTTCTCCGGGGGTTCCGTGCGGGTCGGCATCCGCAACACCATCCCGTACACGTTCGGGCGGGCGGTGGGCCTTACCTCCAACATGATCGTGGCGCAGGCGAAGGTCGCGCTCGATGGCGACCTGCTCCCCATCGCGGTGCGCCACTACCTGAACGCACCCGGGCCGACCACCGGCGCCGTATCGCCGTGCGCCGGAAACACCGCCAACTTCCAGGACCTGGTGGCCACGGCCAACACTGCCTGCCTGGGCTCCGAGACGAGCAGCGCGCTGCGCCAGGAACCGTCGGCGGGCATGGACTTCGATCCGGCGAACCCGGACAACGACCCGACGCACCACGGCCCGATCATCTCCCTGGTCGGCCAGGGGGCGAAAGCGGCAAACAGCTCCAGCTTCCGCGGGTTCGTCGCGCTGGACATCCGGAACTTTCAGTCGGCGAGCTCCAATGTCTTCTACAACGGCGTGACGGCGGGCGCGAATGCGAACACCCTCAAGTCGATGGAGTCGGGCTGGATCGCGACCGGCTATCCGGGGCCGGCGTTTCCGTCCGTCATCGCGCCACCCGACCCCAACGACCAGGTCGGGATCATGGACGGGAACTCGGCGGGAATCGTCGTGTCCGCCGTCGACGATCGGTATGCGCCCGGTGACGAGATCCTGGCCGCCGTGTACTCCGGCACCTGATGACGATCCCTGACTTCTCGTTCACCCCGGCCGTCCCAGGTGACGATCGGTTCGACGCAGGACCGCAGCGGCGCGGTCACGATGCCGGTGACCAAGAACAAGGCGTTCGCGGGCGTGGTAACCACGACCGACTTCGCCGACTGGGGCGACCCGACGAGCCCGCTGGCGACCGGGGCCCTGGCGGCGCTCACCTTCTCGCCGTTGCCGGCCACGCCGCCCACGACGATCACCTGGACGACGCTTCTCGACCTCGGGCGCACCCGTCGGGATCTCCACGATCTGGATCCAGGGCCACTCATCAAGCCCGTACCTGACGGACCACTACTACCCCGTCGCGGTCAACGTGGGCGGCGTCGTTCGTGACTTCTCGAGCACTGGCGACGGACAGGAGTTCACGGTCGCAACGGTGGGTGCGACGGCAACAGGGTCGATGACGTTCACAACGACCAACAAGACCGCGACGGCATTCGGCGGCGACGTGACCGTTTCGATCGAAGGGGGGCCCGCGGCCCTGGGCGCACTGCCCTCGGGCATCGGCGCGCTGTCGATCTCGCCCATCGGGCCCTTCACGCTCAACAAGGGCGACAGCCAGGTGGTGAGCCTGACGCTTGACAGCGGCACCCTGCCCGCGGGCGAGTACCCGCTCACGCTCAGGGCCACGGGCAAGAACTCGGACGGCCAGGTGGTGACACACCTGGTGCCGATCACCCTTGACGTCGCCACAGCGGGCACCTCGAGCGAGTACGTGGACATCATGGGGTTTGCGGTGTTCCGGATCACGTCGGTCAACAGCAATGATGTCGAGGGATACGCCATCAGCGGCGTGTACACCGACATGAACAATCCCCAGCTGCGCCGCGGTCAGGTGGCACGGCTGGCGCCCTGGAACTAGCCGGAGCGGGCGCGGCACATCCAGTTCCGGGGCGGCGACCGGCTGACCCCGACCTCCCGGGAGGCAACGCGATGGAGATGGAATACAAGGACCCGTCGAAGCGAGGACGATGGATCGTCCTGCTCGGCGTCGTCCTGGCCGTGGCCGCCGGTGGCGCCGCGTTCTTCCTGATCAACAACGCCCAGCAGCAGGCAGGTCAATCGGGACTCAAGACGACCCAGGCAGTCGTTGCTGCGCGCGCAATCCCGGCGCGCAAGCCGATCGAGAGCGACGATCTCGTCGCTGCGTAACGATGTCCCGCTCGATGCCACCAACGCCGAAGGCGTCGTCAGCGATCCGGGCCAGCTTCTCGGCCGGATCCTCGCCGTCGACGTCAAGCCCGGCCAGCTGGTAACCACCAACCTGCTGGCGTCGACGACGGCCGGAGGACAGTTCTCGATCTTGGGACCGGACGAGACCGTGGCCCCCGACTCCGAAGCCTGGCGGGCGATCTCGCTCACCGTTCCCGACGACCGGGCCGTTGGCGGGATGCTAGGCCCGAACATGACGGTCGACGTGTTCATCACCGCCAGCGTCCTCGTGCCACAGACCGTCCTCGACCGGGGCGTCTACTACACGGACCAATCGACCAAGATCACCTACCAGGACATGGTCATCCTGGCCAGACAGGGAAGCACGTACATCGTCAAGGCCACGCTGCCGGTGGCCGAGGAGATCGGCCACCTCGTGGCGTCGGGAAACGTCCTGTTCAGCTTCGCCCTGCGGCCTGACCAGGACACCCGGACGCTCGACGTGTCGAGGCTCGGCGCCACGACGAATCGCATCATCCAGAAGTACGGTCTCCCGATCCCGGAGACGTATCCGGCGGGCGGTGGCCCGCTGCCGACGCCGCTGCCGATCCCCGCGATCACGCCGCCGCCGTCGCCGTCGAGCTCGCCCGGCGCAAGCACGGGCCCGTAGCGCGACGGGCCAGAGCTTCGCGGGCCGCCTCCTGAAGGGCAGGCTGCTCCGACAGCGCCGCTTCTCCATCGCGCGTCGCTGACCCGACGCGCCTCCCCATCGCCCGGCCGGGCTCGCCCGGCCGGGCGATGCCTGTTCCCGCGAACCCGCAGCCTACCGGACCGCGGCGATCGCCTCGCCCAGCGCCGCCACGACGAGCGCCCGCGTCGCCTCGCGTGACACGGACGTGTCGAGCACCCACGTCGCCGCGGGCCGGAGGCGCTCGGCCAGCCCAGCCTGGGCGGCTGCCCGCTGCTCGGCATCGGCGGGCGGTGTCCCCCTCGACAGCAGCCGGGCCGTCTGAGCCTCGGGACTGCACACGATCAGCCAGACCTCGTCACACATCGCCGCGAGCCCGCCCTCGACGAGCTTGATCGCCTCCACCGCGACGGCCGGCGCACCGGCACGCTCCGCGGCCTCGACCGCCGCGAGGATCCGCGGGCGGGTCGCGGGATGGACGATCCGCTCCAGCTCGCGCAGCGCCGCGGGATCCGAGAACACGATCCGACCCAGCGCCGCGCGGTCGAGGGTGCCGTCGGGCGCCGTCACGGCCGGCCCGAACCTGCGCAGCACGAGATCGTGCGCCGGGTGACCGGGCGCGGTCACCGACCGGGCGATGTCGTCGGCATCCACGACATGGACGCCGAGCTCGGCCAGCCACTGGGCGATCTGCGACTTGCCACAGCCGATGGGCCCGGTGATCCCGATGCGCACGGTCCGCGGACTGGTCACGGTGCCTGCTCCTCCAGCTCCAGCCATGCGTCCTCGGTCTCCGCGAGGGCTCGCTCGACGTCGGCCAGCTCGCTGGTCACGCGTCGCATCTCGATGAAGTTCGCGGCCACGGTGGGCGATCCCACGGCGAGCTCCAGCTGGCTCCGGCGGAGGCCCAGCCGCGACAGCTCCGCGTCGATGGCCTCGCGCCTGCGACGGTACGCCTCCTTGGACAGCTTCGCCCGGGGGGCCCGGCGCGTCCTCGCCGGCGGCGCGGCAGGAACCGCGGCAGCGGCGGCGGCGCCTGCCTTGTCGCGACGCCGGGCACCGGACCCGCCTGCCGCCGGAGCGCCAGTCGACGGCGTCGCACCGCGGCCTCGGTGGGCGCGGCGAGCGACCTCGGCATCGATCGTCCATCCGTCCGCCACCGCGGCGCGCCAGGCACGGTAGCCGCCGTCGAACGGGACCGCGATCGCCTCATCAACGACCCACAGCCGGTCGCAGATCGTCTCCAGCAGGCGGCGATCGTGCGACACGATGAGCAGCGTCGCGGGCGCCTCGAGCAGGAACGTCTCGATCGCCTCGCGCGCCGGGATGTCCAGGTGGTTGGTCGGCTCGTCGAGCAGCAGCAGGTTCGAGGGCAGGATCCCGAGCAGGGCCAGCTCCAGCCGGGAGCGCTCGCCCCCCGACAGCGAGCGCACCTCCTTGAACGCGTCGTCGCCACGGAACAGGAACCGCGCGAGGTAGCCGCGCGCCTCGCCGGGCGTGATCGGCATCGCCTCCATGATCGCGTCGAGGACGGTGGTGCCCGGGATCGCCGCGTCGCGCAGCTGGGCGAGGTACGCGGGCTGGACCTGGTGCCCGAAGGTGAGCGACCCGTCGAGCGGCGGGAGATCACCCGCGATCGTGCGCAGCAGCGTCGTCTTGCCGGCGCCGTTGGGCCCGACGATTCCGATCCGGTCGCCGCGCTGCGCGGCCAGGAACGGCGCCCGCGCCACCCGCACCGGCTCCGGCGCCTCCGACCCGTCCGCTGCGAGCGCGCCGCGTCCCGGCAGGTACCCGACCACGAGATCATCGAGGCGGATGACGAGCTCGCCAGAGCGCACCGGGCCGCCGGTCAGGGCCTGGCCCGGCAGCTTGAGCGAGCGACCGGATCGCGGGGCCTGGACCTGGTTCTCGCGGAGCCGGTCGAGCCGGGCCTCGTGCTCGTGCATCTTCGAGAACTTGCGGTGGCTGCGGTAGCGCTGGATGAGCTCCTGCTCACGCTCGACCTGCTGCGCGTGGGACTCGACGTCCTTCGCCGCCCGCGCGTCGCGCTCCACCCGCTGCCGGTGATAGGCGCTGTAGTCGCCGCGAAACGCGGTCAGCCGGCGGTCCCTCAGCTCCCAGATCCGGGACACGGTCGCATCAAGGAACGCCCGGTCGTGCGACGCGACGAGGAGCGCCCCGGTCCGGCGCCGGAGATGCTCCTCGAGCCACTCGATTGCGCCGATGTCGAGATGGTTCGTGGGCTCGTCGAGCAGCAGCAGGTCCGGATTCGCGATCACCAGCCGGGCCAGCGCGGCCCGCGTCTGCTGACCCCCGGAGACCGCCGTTGGCGGCCGCAGCCACTCGTCGCGCGCGAACCCGAGGCCCGACAGTGCCTCGTCGACGCGCTGGTCGAGGGTGTAGCCGCCGAGGACCTCGAACCGATGCTGGAGGTCCGCGTACGCGGCACCCGCGGCGTGGCCCTCGTGCTCCATCCGCCCCAGCTCCGCGCCCATCCGCTCCAGGTGCGCGGCTCCGTGGCGAACGGCGGCCCGGAGATCCGGCGCGGCCATGAACGCCTCGTCGAAATGCGCCTCCTGGCTCAACAGCCCGAGGCTGAGACCACGACGCCGGGACGCGGTGCCGTGGTCGGGCTCGTCGCGACCCGCCACGATCCGGAGCAGGGTCGTCTTGCCCGCCCCGTTCGGCCCGACCAGGCCGATCCGCTCGCCGGGCGCGATCGCCGCCTGGACGTGGTCGAGGATCACGAACGTCCCGATCTCCCTCACGATGGCCTCGAGCCGGACGAGGCTCATGCGACGGTCCCGCCGCGCGCCGCCGCGCGCCGCGCCGCCGCGCGCCGCGCCGCCGCGGCTGCCCGGGTTCGCCGCGTTCGGTCGCGCGCCGCGGCGGCCTCGTCCGCGGTGCGCCCCAGCGCGCCGTCGCCGTCGAGCTCCACCCAGCGGCGACCCGTCCGTCCGCCGCTGCCGGGTCGGGATGACAAACCCGGCCGCGGGGTCATCGTCCGGAGCAGCGCCGCGGCCGCCGGTCGCTCACCCGCCGGCAGTCGCTGGCACCACGTGCAGAAGTGGGTCGCGCGGATGCCGATCACGATCCGCCGGATCGGCCGGCCGCAGCGCGGGCACGGCGCGCCCGTGCGCTGGTAGACGTCGAGTCGCTCCTGCATCTCGCCATCGCCGTCGGGGGCCGTGTAGTCGTCGATCGAGCTGCCCCGGCGCTCCACGGCCTCGGCCAGGATCTCGAGGATGTTCCGGTACAACGCCCGCTCGTCGCCAGGGCGCAGCGACGAGGCCGACCGGAGCGGATGGAGCTTCGAGCGCCACAGCGCCTCATCCGCATAGATGTTGCCGACGCCGGCGATGAACGCCTGGTCCACGAGCAGCGGCTTGAGCCGCGCCCGTCGCCCCCGGATGCGCGACCGGAACGCCCGCAGCGTGAACGCGGGATCGAGCGGCTCCGGTCCGATGCCCTCGAACGGGTCGTCCTCGAATGAATACAGGCCCACACGGCCGAACTTGCGGATATCGCGGAACCGGAGCTCGCGTCCGTCGGCAAGCGTCAGCGCGAACCGCTCGTACGGGTCGCGCGGCACGCCCGCGCGGACAACGAACAGCTGGCCGGTCATCTTGAGATGGACGGTCAGGAATGCCCCACCCTCGAGGTCGATGACGAGCTGCTTGCCGCGACGCCCCACGGCATCGATCCGGCGCCCGGAGACCCCGGCGATGAAGCCCGCCGGATCCTCGTCGCGGATCGCACGCGCCCACCCGACACGCGCACCGGTGATCACCGGCCCCAGCCCGCCGCCCTCGGGCAGCAGGTGGCGCCGGAGGTCGCGCGCGACGGTCTCGACCTCGGGAAGCTCAGGCATCGGTCGAGACGATAGGACAGATACGCCATCATGGGGCGGTGAGCCCACCGACGATCGCGCCCGACGCCCGACGCGCGCGGCTCGCGGTCAGCGCCCTGTTCCTCGTCAACGGGGCCCTGATCGCCAACGTCCTGCCGCGGCTTCCTCTGATCAAGGCGAACCTCGGCCTGTCAAATGCGGAGCTCGGCGCCGCCGTGGCCGCGATGCCCGTCGGCGGGCTGATCGCGGGTGGCCTTGCGGGGCTCATGATCCAGCGATTCGGCAGTGGCCGGCTCACTGCTGTCACGGGCGTCGTGTTCTGCGCGCTGCTCGCATGGCTCGGGCTGGCCCCGTCGTGGCCGCTCCTCGCGGCCGGGTTCCTGGTGCTGGGCGCGCTCGACGCGACCATGGATGCGGCCCAGAACGCGCACGGGATCGTCGTCCAGCGGCGGTACGGCCGGTCGATCCTGCACTCGTTCCACGGCTGGTGGAGCGCCGGGACGCTCACCGGCGCCACGATCGGGGCGGTCGCGGCCGGCGTCGGCCTCCCGGTCCCCGTTCACCTCGCGCTTGCGGGGATCGCACTGGGCGTGGTCACGCTGGTGGCATCACGCGGCCTGTTGACCGGCCGGGATGTCGACCAGGTCCCCGACGTCGAGGGCGAGGTCGCGCACCGGATCCACCTGCGGAACGCCCCTCGGCTGCTGCGGTTGCTCGGACCGCTGGCGTTGCTCGGTGTCCTGGCCGTGATGCTCGAGGACGCGGCCCAGACGTGGGGCACGGTCTACCTCCACGACACCCTGGGTGTGGCCGCCGGCCTCGCCGCCGTCGCCTACGTCCTGTACGCGGCGGCGATGACGCTGGGGCGGCTCACCAACGACCGCTGGGTGGATCGCTGGGGCGGCACCGGAGTCGCGCGCACCGGCGCGCTCGCCGCGGCGTTCGGGCTGGTGCTCGTGATGGGAGCCGGCGTGCTCGAGGCGCCGCCGCTCGCGTACGCCGGGTTCATCGCGGTGGGCCTCGGCGCCGCCTCGATGTTCCCGGTGATGGTCGATCGCGCCGCCTCGGTGCCCGGCGTCGCGCCGGCGCATGGGATCGCGATCGTGTCCTGGCTGGCCCGGGTCGGGTTCGTGATCGCCCCGGCGCTGGTCGGGGTCGCGGCGGATGCAGCCGGGCTGGCGGCGGCCTTCCTGATCCCGACGGCCGCCGCGCTGGCGGTCGCCTCGCTCGCGCCGGTGCTGCTCAGGAGGGCCGGGCCACCGGCGTCATCCCCTCCCACGAGTCCCCGACCTTCGCCTCGACCGTGAGCGGGACAGACAGCGGCAGCGCGCCCTCCATCGTCTCGCGCAGCACAGGGAGCAGCCGGTCCACCTCGTCGCGGGGTGTCTCGAGCAGCAGCTCGTCGTGGACCGACAGCAGCAGCCGCGATCGGAAACCGCCGTCCCGGAGCGCCTGGTCGAGCCGGATCATCGCGATCTTGACGATGTCCGCGGCCGTTCCCTGGATCGGCATGTTGATCGCCATCCGCTCGCCGGCGGCGCGCAGCGCGCCGTTCCTCGCCTCGAGCTCGGGGATCCGGCGGCGACGTCCGAGCAGCGTTGCCACGTACCCCACCTCGCGCGCGGTCTCGCGGATGTGGAGCATGTAGCGGCTGATGCCGCCGTACGCGGCGAAGTAGGAGTTGATGAACTCCTGGGCGTCCTGGCGGCTGATGCCGGCCCGCGACGACAGGCCGAAGTCGCTCATCCCGTAGGCCAGCCCGAAGTTGACCATCTTGGCCATCGAGCGCTCGTCGGACGTGATGTCGGCTGGATCCTTGCGCAGCACGCGCGCTGCCGTCTCGCGGTGGATGTCGTCCCCGCGCGCGAACGCGTCCGCGAGGTGCTCGTCGCCCGACACGTGGGCGAGGATCCGGAGCTCGATCTGGCTGTAGTCGGCGGCCACCAGGGTCGTGTCCGGCGAACCCGCGACGAACGCGTGCCGGATGCGCCGGCCCAGGGGCGTGCGGATGGGGATGTTCTGGAGATTGGGGTCCGATGACGACAGACGCCCGGTGGCGGCGACGGCCTGGTGGAACAGCGTGTGCAGCCGCCCGTCGGGTCCGATCAGGTTGGGCAGCGCCTCGACGTACGTGGAGCGGAGCTTGGTGTAGATCCGCCAGTCGAGGACGGGCTCGATGACCGGGTGGACGCCGCGCAGCTCCTCGAGCACGGTGGCGTCGGTGGAATAGCCGGTCTTGGTCTTGCGGCCCTTGGGCAGCTGGAGCTCGACGAACAGGATCTCGCCCAGCTGCTTGGGTGAGCCGATCGTGAACTCGTGACCGACGGCGGCGTAGATCTCGTGCTCCAGCCGCTCGATCTCCGCCGCGAACTCGCGCTCCAGCTCTCCCAGCGCCGCCTCGTCCAGCGCGATCCCGACCGCCTCCATCCGGGCGAGGATCGGGACCAGCGGCAGCTCGACCTCGGCGAACAGGCGCTCGACACCCTCGTCGCGAAGCGCCTGCGCCAGCGACGGGCGCACCGCGAGGACGGACAGCGCCTCCAGCCCGGCGACCGCCGTGGGTGGCAGCCCGGCCGCGGTCGGCGGCAGGACGAGGTCGAGCCGCTCGGCCACGACGTCCGCGATCTTCTGGGCCCGCAGCGCCGCGTTGACGAGGTAGGCGGCGATCTGGGTGTCGAACTCGATCGAGAGCGGGGCGCCAGCCGGGTCCTCGGCGAACCTCGCGGTCAGGAACGGCTTGACCTCGTGCCCGACCAGGCGCGCCCCGATCGCTTCCAGCAGGTGGCGCAGCGCGATCGCCGCATCGGGCCCATCGGCCGCCACGACGCGTCCGTCGTCCCCGGCGACCGCGAGCGCCAGCGGCGTCCCGGCCAGCGGTCGTGGGTCGTCGACGACCAACGCCACGCCGGCCGCGGGCTGTGCCCGCAGCCAGCCCTCCAGGCCCGCCACGCCCTCCGCGCCGACGAGATCGATGCGTCCCGGATCGACGATCGCCGCCGCCAGCGCGCCCGGAACATCGCCTGATGCCTGCGCGATCGCCTCCGCGCGCTCCTCGGCGGCTCGCGTCCCGGCGAGCCCGCCCAGCCGCCCGGCGCCCGCGCCGCCCGACACGACGTCGAAGTCCATCGTCAGCTGGAGCGCCCCGTCCGCCTGCGCCGAGGTCGTCGCAGCACCGCCACGCCCCCGCGCGTTCGGCCCGCCGGGCCCCGTCCCCGCGCCACGCCCAACGCCCTGCGCGGCCGGGAACCCCGCATCGCGCACCTCGCGCAGCGCGAGGATCGCGTCCTCGGGCCGCTCGCCGGACAGCGGCGGGAGCCGGTCGATCAGCGTCCGGAACTCGTACTCGCGGAACAGCCGGACCACGGCCTCGCGGTCGTACTCCCCCACCCGCCCGGCCTCCGGGTCCAGCGCCACGTCGACGTCGCGCACGAGGCGCATCAGCTCCCGGCTTTCGAGCACCGTCTCGCGGTGGTCGGTGAGCAACGGACGCAGCTTCTCGGGAGTCACCTCGTCGAGGTGCTGGTACAGGTTGTCGAGCGTCTCCCACGCGACGATCAGCTTGGACGCGGTCTTCTCGCCCACGCCGGGGATGCCCGGGATGTTGTCGGTCGGATCGCCCTTGAGCGCCTTGTAGTCGAGCATCTGGTCCGGGCGCAGGCCCCAGCGGTCGTCGATCTTCGCGAGGTCGTACGCAACCGTGTTCGCGATGCCGCCACGCAGCGAGACCATGAGCTGCGTCCGCTCGCTGACCAGCTGGAGCATGTCCAGGTCACCGGTCAGGATCGTGGTCTCGAAGTCGAGCGCCTCGGCCTGGCCGACAAGGGTCGCGATGGCGTCGTCCGCCTCGAAGCCCTCGCGCTCGTAGACCGGGATGCCCAGTGCCTTGACGACCTCTCGCACCTTCGGGATCTGCTCGCGCATGTCGTCCGGCATCCGGGTGCGGTTGGCCTTGTACTCGGCGTAGCGCTCGTGGCGGAACGTGGGCTTGCCGAGATCGAAGGCGACCGCGATCCGGTCCGGCTTCACGTCCTGGATCGCGCGCAGGACGATGTTCGTGAAGCCGAACACGGCCGTGACCAGCTCGCCCTTCGACGTCGTCAGTGGCTGGTCGATGAGGGCGAAGTAGCCGCGGTAGATGAGGCCGTTGCCGTCGAGCAGCAGGAGGCGTTCCATCGGCGGGACCGTGCGGGGTGGGACCCGGCCAGTGTAGCCGCCAGGGATGAGAGGTCGGGTCTCAGGCCAGGCGGCGGAACAGCACCCGGAGCACGACGAGCGCCAGCCCGATCAGGAGGGCGGCGACGCCGGCTCCTGGCAGCACGTCGCTGCTGTCGAAGCCGAAGTGCGCGCCGAAGTCGCTCGCGGTCGATGACTTGCCGCCGGAGGTTGGCGAGCCCTCGGCCTGGCTGTCGCCACCGCCGGCGTTGCTCGTGCCGGTGCCACCATCCGTGTTAGTCCGGTCCGTGCCGTCGCCGGCTGCGGTATCCGTTCCTGTGCTTGTGGTCGGCGCCGCGGGCGCTGTGGTGGGGGCTGCGGGGGCTGCGGTCGGCTCCGACCGGGGGGTCGGCTGGCTGGCCGCGGCCGCGGGGCCGTTCAACGGCGCGGCCTCGGATGGACCCGGGGATTGCACCAAGAACGCGTCGCCCGACACCGCGCGCTCGACGGACGTGGCACCACCGGCGGCGAACGGCAGGCCGATGTTGCTCGAGAGCAGGAGGACGGCGATCCCGATCGTCGCGAGCCCGGTGCCGAGCGGGGCCGCGAAGCTGAACCGCGGACCGGCGAAGATGCCGACGAACCGGCGCCAGCCGGCGGGTCGGAGCGCGGCGGCCTGCGCCTCGGTCAGCCGGAAGTCGCGGTGGCGGACCGGTGCCGGAAGCTCCGGCAACGCGGCGGCGATCGCACGCAGGTCGCGGTGGAGCGCAGCGCACTCGGTGCAGGCGGCGACCAGCGACATTGCCGTCTCGAGCTCGGAGCCCGTGGCGTCGCCGGCGGCATGGGCCGCGATCAGCCCGAGGTCATGGCTCGCGTGGCTGCGGGTGTCGGGGTGGCGAGGCATCTCGATCCCTTGACGATCCCGGTCGTCGGTTGGTTCCCGCCCCGTCAGGGCCGGCGAGCCACTCGCCGGCCGATGCCTCGCAAGCCGGCCAGCGCGAGGCCGAGAACCAGGGCCAGGATCGCCAGGGGTACTGCCGGAGATGCCCCTTCGTCGGCGGCCGAGCCCATGTTGTCGTCAGCTTGCGTTTGCGGTGCCGCCGTCGGGTCCGGCGAGGAGGCATCGGGCATTCCCGGAACGGCGCTGGCAACCGGCACGGGGCTGCCCTTGGACGAAAATCCGAGCGCATCGGCGGCCGACGGAACGGGGCTCGCCACCTCGGGCGCCTGCGGGCCGGCGACCGGCGGGGCCGCGGTGCCGGCGGCGTCCCCCGACACGGCGCGCTCAACGGACGTGGCACCACCGGCGGCGAACGGCAGGCCGATGTTGCTCGAGAGCAGGAGGACGGCGATCCCGATCGTCGCGAGCCCGGTGCCGAGCGGGGCAGCGAAGCTGAACCGCGGACCGGCGAAGATGCCGACGAACCGGTGCCAGCCGGCGGGTCGGAGCGCGGCGGCCTGCGCCTCGGTCAGCCGGAAGTCGCGGTGGCGGACCGGTGCCGGAAGCTCCGGCAACGCGGCGGCGATCGCACGCAGGTCGCGGTGGAGCGCAGCGCACTCGGTGCAGGCGGCGACCAGCGACATTGCCGTCTCGAGCTCGGAGCCCGTGGCGTCGCCGGCGGCGTAGGCCGCGATCAGCCCGAGGTCATGGCTCGCGTGGCTGCGGGTGTCGGGGTGGCGAGGCATCAGCCGTTGTCCCCGCGGAACAGCCCGATCGAGCCCTCCAGCCGGTCACGCAGCGCGAGCCGGCCGCGATGGATCCGGGACTTGACGGTCCCCAGCGACACGCCCGTCATCTCGGCGATCTCCGCGTAATCGAACCCCTCGACGTCGAACAGCACGATCGCGTACCGCTGGTCCGGCGTGATCTCCGCCAGCGCCGCATTGAGCACTCGCGCGCGTTCGCTGCGCATCGCCGTCCGCTCCGGGTCGGCCTCCGGGCCGGCGGGCGGCTGCCAGCTGTCGTCCTCGAGCTCCGGGTAGGGCTGCGACGGCCGGCGCTTCTTGAGCCGCTGCTGATCCATCGCCGCGTTGACCGCGATCCGGCTCAGCCACGATCGAACGCTGCCGCCGCGGAACGAACGCAGGTTCCGGTACGCCGAGAAGAACGCCTCCTGGACCGCATCGCCGGCCTGGTCCCGGTCGGGAACCATCCGGGCGACGAGCCCGAAGAGGTGATCCTGGTAGCACTCGACGAGGCTGTTGAACGCGTCCAGGCTGCCGTCCCGTGCCTGCTCCAGCAGGATCAGGTCCCGGCGCTGGATCGGGTCGTCCACGGCCTCGGACGAGCGAGCGTCCTGCACGACGGGCGCGGCCCTCCTGGCGGGGATGGTGAGGCGCGGCGAGTCTAGCATCGGGGCGCGGGCGCACGGAGGGGTGTCGGGAGCGCGGCAGGGGTCGGCATTGCCGCCCCGACGCGGATGACCGGCGGGTTGTTCCCGCCGCGGCGCCACCGGCCTCACGCGCCCCATGGCTTGAAGCATCACGCGGAGACGGCGGGTCCCGGCTCAGCAATCCAATCGTCAGGGTTGCTCCGCCGCCGATCCATCCCGATGATCCGGATGCCGGGCTCGCGTCCCCGACCCGCCGCCGAACGAGAAGAGACATGGCTATCGCGCCGGATCGTTCCCAGTGGGACCTTCTGACCGGCGGTTCCGGCCTCCCGCCGCAGCCGCATTCGCATCCCGGATCTTGGTGGAAGCCCGCGTGACGCTGTTCGACCTCTACCCCGTCCTGCTCCTGCTCGGAGTGCTCGGCCTCGCCCTCCTGTGGGTGATCCGCGGCCGCGTAGCCACCCGGGTCGCGGCCCGTCGCCGTGCGACCACCGCGATCAGCCTTCTTGCCATGCTGCTCCTCGTCTCGGTTCCGGTCCGGCTCCTCGCTCCAGGACCGCGGCCGCCGGCGCCGGGACCGGCGATCCCCTCGTCACAGCTCCTCAACTGGCAGCTTGCTGCCGGACTCCTTGCATCCAACGACACGTCGGCGGTCACGATCGAGGTCGAGCACCCGGGCTGTGCCCCGATCGAGGCCGGCTCCTGGCTCGCGGACCCGATCATCGCCTACACGCCGTGGTCGGTGACCATCACGATGCACATGAACTTGCCAGACTGCACGTCCCAGCAGGCTCCCCACGAGGGCTCGCTCCCGATCGTCGGCGGCTACCTCATGGGCATCCTGTACGAGGTCCCGCTGAGTGAGCCGCTCGGAAACCGAGCCCTGTACGACGGATCCTCGTCCCCGCCGGCGGAGCGCTCGCCTCGCTGAGGGCAGTCGGGCTGCTTGTCCGGCGGTTGGCGCCGCACGCGAACGCGGGGCCCCGGACGAGGCGCGCATCGCGAGGCGCCTCGGCTACGATTGGCCGACGTGCCGAAGTGGCGGAATGGCAGACGCGACGGTCTCAAACACCGTTGAGGGCAACCTCGTGTGGGTTCGAATCCCACCTTCGGTACCACGATGCTTGCCGTGGACGGGACGGAGGCTCCAGGAACGGGACCGATGAAGCGAATCTCGGTGATCGGATCGAGTGCATCCGGCAAGACGACGATGGCCCGAACCCTGTCGCAGACGCTCGAACTGCCGCATCTCGAGCTCGACTCCGTGTTCCACCTGGCCGGCTGGCGGCAGCTGGAGGATGAGGCGTTCCGCGCCCGGGTTGCCGCCTTCACCGAGGGTGATGGCTGGGTGATCGATGGCAACTACACGAGCCACGGGGTGGCCCAGGTCGTGTGGCCCCGGGCAGACGCGGTGGTCTGGCTTGACCTGCCACGGACGATCGTCCTTCGCCGGGTCGTGGCGCGCACGTTGCGGCGGATGATCACGCGCGAGGAGCTGTGGAACGGCAACCGGGAGCCGTGGTCCAACCTGATCGATCCGAGGCCCGAGCACAACATCATCGTGTGGGCGTGGACCCGCCACACGCCCACCCGCCGCAAGTACGAAGCGCTCCACGCCGACGGCAGCTGGGACCACGCGACGGTGTTCCGCCTTCGGACGCCGGCGGAGGTGCGCGCCTTCGTCGACGATGTCGGGGGCCGCGGACCCGGCGGCTAGCCTCCGACGCTCACCGTCATCTGGCCGGGCTGGGTGATCGTGATCATGCCGCCCCACGCGCACATGCAGGTCGAGCTGTCGGTGAGGGCGGGATTGTTCTCGATCATCATCGTCGACGATCCGGGGGTCCACGGGCTGGTCGTCACCGGCATGCACGGCTGCGGGGTCAGCACGCCGGAGGCGGCCGAGGTGGCGCTGGCGACCTGCGGGTTGGACAGGGTCGTGCACATGCCGAACGGCGCGATGTTGGTGTTGGGCGCGAAGTCCATGATCGTGGCTGCCGGCTGGCCGGCGATGTTGATGGTGGGCCGGATCACGGTCAGCGTGGCGGGCGCGACCCCGAACGCGCAGGTGAGCATCGCGCCGTTGACGACGAGCTGGGGCATGGCAATCCTCGGGCTCAGGGCGTGCACCTGGCTCGCCCGGCCGGTCGATGCCTGGCGCCGCCGCACTGCACGCGGGCGCGGCTACGCGGCATGGTCGCACGCACGGCTGCCCGAAGGCCAGACCCGCGGGTGCGCCCGCACGGGCCGCAGGCATGCCCGATGGGGCAGCGGCGCAGTTCCACGGACACCGACGACATGGCCGAACGGCAGGAGCCCGCACTTGCCGGCGGCAGGTACCCTCGCCCGATGAGCCCACTCGTCTCCACCACGAGCCTGACGAAGCGATATCCGGGCGTGACCGCGCTCGATGACCTGACCGTGGAGATCGAGCCCGGCATCGTCGGCCTCGTTGGCTCCAACGGAGCAGGCAAGAGCACGCTGATCAAGATCCTGCTGGGGCTGATCGACGTCACCAGCGGCTCGGCCATGGTCCTCGACCTCGACGTGCGGACCGAGGGGCCCCGCATCCGCCAGTTTGTCGGCTACATGCCCGAACACGATGCGCTCCCTCCCGACCTGACCGCGACCGACCTGGTCACACACCTGGCGCGGATGAGCGGGCTGCCTGCGACCGCGGCGAGGGAGCGCACGGCGGAGGTCCTGCGCCACGTCGGGCTGTACGAGGAGCGGTACCGGGCCATCGGCGGGTACTCGACCGGGATGAAGCAGCGCGTGAAGCTGGCCCAGGCGCTCGTCCACGATCCGAAGCTGCTGCTGCTCGACGAGCCGACCAACGGCCTCGATCCGGGTGGCCGGGACGAGATGCTGCGACTGGTCGAACGGACCGGGCACGAGTTCGGGATCGCGGTCATCGTGGCGAGCCACCTGCTGGGCGAGATCGAGCGGGTGTGCGACTTCCTGGTCGCGATCGAGGGCGGGCGCCTGCTCCAGGCCGCTCCACTCGGCTCGCTGACCGGTCGAACCGGGATGGTCGCGGTTGAGGTCGAGGACGGCGAGGAGGCGCTGACCGCAGCGTTGGCGGCGCGCGGGCTGCCGGTCACGCCGGACGGGCGCGCGCTGCTGGTCGCGATCGACTCCGAGCCCGCCTACGACATCGTGCGCGACGCGGTCGCGGACCTGGGTCTCGCGCTGGTCCGCCTGGAGCCCCGGCGCCGAAGCCTCGAGGACCTGTTCCGCGACGATGTGCCCTCGGTCCCGGGCGGGTTCGCCCCGGTTCCGTCGGTCGCGCCGGCCACCCCGGTCTCTCCGGCCGGCGGACCAGGGAGTGGCGTCATGACGGGCGAGGTGCAGCCGGGTGCTGCACCCACGGCCAACGGGCGCGGTGCGCCGTCGACCGGGAGCATCTACGACCTCGGCTACCGCCATTACGACGGCCCGCGGCTCGGCCGGCGGTACGCGCTCTTCGCGCTGATGACCTACACGATCCGGACGACGTACGGCATCGGCCGCGGCGGACGGGCCAAGATCATCCCGATCGGCCTGGCGGCGATGGGCATCGTGCCCGCGATCGTCGCCGTGGCGATCCTCGCGCTCGCCCGCCAGGCGGGCGAGGCCGGCCAGCTGCTTGCCGAGGCCTCGCCGCTGCGCTACGACTCGCTGTACGGGGCGATCGCACAGATCGTGTTCCTGTTCTGCGCCGCGCAGGCCCCGGAGCTGCTGGGCAAGGACCAGCGTTACCACGTGCTGTCGCTGTACTTCTCGCGGGCGCTGGCGCGGACCGACTACGTCATCGCGAGGGTCGGCGGCTTCGCGATCGCGATCCTGATCCTAGTCCTGCTGCCCCAGGCGATCGTGTTCGTGGGCCGGATCCTGTCGGCGCCCGACATCATCGCCGAGCTGGGCGACAACCTGCCGGTCCTGCCCGCGATCATCGGGCAGGGACTGCTCACCGCGGGCCTGCTGGGCGCGATTGCCGTCACCGTGTCCGCGTTCACGCCGCGCCGCGCCTACGCCACGGCCGCGATCATCGCGGTCATCGTGATCCCGCCCGTGATCGCCCAGATCGCCGAACAGGTCGCCCGCCACGACCTGGCCCGATGGACCGTCCTCGCCAGCGCGCAGGACGTGCTCACCGCAACGAACGCCTGGATGTTCGACGTCCGTCCGGACAGCGACCCGGTCCGGGCCGCCGCGCTCGGTCCCGAGGTGTATTTCGCCACCGCGATCGGGGCGATGGTCGTGCTCGGCGCGATCCTGCTCCGCCGCTACCAGCGGATCTCGGCATGACCGACGTTCGTGACCTGCCGCCGCCCGAAGTGCCGCCGCCCAGCGCGTCGCCGCCCGCACCCCCGGCACCGCCTCCGCCGCCCGGGCCCGCTCCCGCGCCGGAATTCGGCATCGAGCTTGAGCATGCGTCGAAGTGGTACGGGAACGTCGTGGCCGTCAACGACATCTCGTTCTCGCTCGGCCCCGGCGTGACCGGCCTGCTCGGTCCCAACGGCGCCGGCAAGACGACCATCCTCCACATGACCGCCGGGCTCCTCGCTCCGTCGACGGGACGGGTCCGGATCGCGGGCGAGCCCGCGTGGCGCAACCCGTCCATGTACCGGCGCCTGGGGCTCGTGCCGGAGCGCGAGGCGGTCCCCGGACACCTGACCGGCCGCCAGTACGCCGAGTTCAACGCCCGTCTGCACCGGCTCCCGGATCCGCGCGCGGCGGCGGCCAGGGCGCTCGCGACGGTGGACCTCGAGGCAGCGGCGGACCGCGCGATCGGCACCTACTCCAAGGGGATGCAGCAGCGCGCCAAGATCGCGGGCGGGCTGGTCCACGATCCGCCGATCCTGCTGCTCGACGAGCCGTTCAACGGGATGGACCCGCGGCAGCGCCTGCACATGATCGACCTCCTGCGGTCGATGGCGTCAGAGGGCCGCACGATCCTGTTCTCCTCGCACATCCTCGAGGAGGTCGAGCGCCTCGCCGACTCGATCCTGGTCATCTATGCCGGCCGCCTCGCCGCGTGGGGCGACTTCCGCCAGATCCGCCGCCTGATGACCGATCGTCCGCGCACGATCGCGATCCACTCGGCCGACGACCGGAAGCTCGCCACGGTGCTGCTCCCCGACCAATCGGTTGCCGGTGTCGAGCTCGGACCGGCCGGGTTGATCGTCCGGACCGGCGACGGCGAACGGTTCGCGCGACTGCTGCCCCGGGCCGCGCGCGCCGCCGGCGTCTCGATCCACGAGGTGCTCCCGACCGACGAGTCGCTCGAGCGCGTGTTCGCATACCTGGTGGCGCGATGAGCGCCGTCTCGGTCATCTGGACCATCGCCCTGGCAACGTTCCGTGCCCTGCTCGGGCGGCGGCGCACGATCCTGATGGGGCTGCTCGCGCTCGTCCCGGTGCTCGTCGCGCTGCTGTCGCGCGTCGCCGGCGACGGCGTGGCCGACGATCGGGCGATCCTCGACCTCCTGATCATCCGGACCGTGCTGCCGTTGACCGCCCTCGTGTTCGGGACGACGGCGCTGGGCGGCGAGCTCGACGATGGGACCGGCGTAGCGCTGCTGACCAAGCCGATCCCGCGCTGGCAGATCGTGCTGGCCAAGATCGCCGTCGCCGGCGCCGTCACGGCAGCCTTCGCGGGGGTTTCCACGGTCCTTACGGGCGTGCTGCTCGGGGGAGCGGACGCCGGCACGCTCTTCGCCTACGTCCTGGGCGTGATCGTCGGCGCGTTCGCCTACGCCACCGCGTTCGTCGCCGTCAGCGTGATCACGACCCGCGCGCTCGTCGTCGGTCTCGTCTACACGCTGCTGTGGGAGGGCTGGCTGGCAGGCATCCTGCCGGGTACGAAGAGCCTCAGCCTGCGAGAGGCAACGCTGGGCGTGATCAACGCCGTGTCCCCGCCCGCCTTCGTCCCCGACGGGCTCGACCTGCAGGGCTCGCTCACGCTGCTCGCGGTGGTCTTCGTGGCCGGCTCCGTGCTCGCGGCGATGCGACTGGCGCGATACCAGGTCAAAGGCGGCGACTGAGCCCCAGCGGTAGACTCGAGGCTCGGCCCCCCAGTCCCGGAGTCCTCATGAGCGTGTTCCGCCGCGTCCTCGGCCTCGATGCACCCGCGTCGGACGGCCTCCCGTTCGACCCCCACGCCCCGCTGCCGGCAACGCCGGCCGGTGAGACGGCGAGCGTGCGCCGGATCGAGGCCCGGCTGACGTCGCTGCCCCCGGCACGCGCCCGGTTCGTGGCCGCATTCGCGTACCTGCTGGGCCGGGCGGCCAACGCGGACCTCCAGGTGACCGACGCCGAGGCGGCCGAGATGACCCGGATCGTGGCCAGCGTCGGGGGGCTGGACACGGCCTCGACGGCGCTCGTGGTCGATCTCGCGACCTCGCAGGCCGCGCGGTTCGGGCCGACGGAGGACTACCTCGTCACCCGCGAGTACAAGGCGATCAGCACCATGGAGGACCGCGAGCGGTTGCTCCGGTGCTGCCTGCTGGTGATGGCCGTCGACGACGAGGTGGACGCGACCGAGGCATGGCTCGTCAACCGTATGGCGGAGGAGTTGGACATCGAGCGCCCCGCCCTCAACCGGATCCGCGCCGAGTTCCACGACAAGCTGTCCGGGGTTCGCGAGGTCCGGCGGCTGGCCGGCCACTGACGCAGCGCGGCGACCCGCACCGTCGCCCGCCAGGTCCGGACCGGCATCGGGCGACGCGGCAGCTAACCGAGGCTGAGCTCGATCACCCCGTCACCGACGCGCCGCCGAACCTCGGCCTGGAGCTCCGCGTCGTAGGCGACCCCACGCAATTCCAGCGGCAGCGCCGAGCCGCCGGGCGCAGGCACGTGGACGACCACGCGCGTCTGTCCGGGCCGCTCCCGAAGCAGCGACTTGAAGGTCTGCATCGCCGACAGGACGCGCTCGGTCCCGGCCTCGCGGGCGAAGCGGACGTTGAGCACCGCACCGGGCGCGGCTTCGACCGGCGCGCTCGGCGCCTGGGCTGCGGCCGCGGCCCGGGCCCGCTGCTCGTCGGGGAGCGCCGGCGCCTCAGCGTCGCTTCGTGCATCGCTCACAGACGCAGCGGCAAGGTCGGGCGGCTCGGCGTAGGCGGCGATCGGCTCCGCCGGGTTCACGCGCGGCAGGGATGCGGTTGCGTCGCCGCGCACCGGGGAGACGCGGACGGGTTGACCGGCTTCCGCACCCGGCCCGACCGCGACGGGCTCCCGACTCGATGCCGCGTACCCGGCACCATTGCCGTTCGTCCCGTTGCCGTTCGCTCCGTTTCCGTTCGCTCCGCTCCCGCCTGCGCCCCGGCCGCCCAGACCCCCACCCGGTGCTCCCCCACCCCGCCGGCCGCTCCGCCTGTCAAGCGTGCCCACCTCGCGGGCGAAGGCCTCGGGGCCACGCTCCGCGACGGTGTCCCAGTCCCAGACCGCGTCCGCGAGCAGCGACGCCTCCTCGCCTCGGTGGTCGACCCGGCCCGCGACCAGCAGGATCGCGCCGTCGCGCCACTGGCCCAGCGTCTGCTCGTATGTCCGCGGGAAGACGACGACCTCGAGCGTCCCCTGGAGGTCCTCGAGCGTGACCACGGCCATCGTCGACTTGGTCTTGGTGATGATCGTCCGCTGCCCGGTGACGATCCCGCCCAGGACCACCCGCTGCCCATCGAGCGACTCGTCCTTGAGGTCCCCGGAGTACGCGGTCACGAACTGCCCGACTCGCTCGGCCACCTCGCCCATCGGGTGGTCGGAGAGATACAGCCCGAGCAGCTCCTTCTCCCAGCGCAGGCGCTCGCGGACCGGTGTCTCCGGGGTCGCCGGGAGCGGGCGCTCGAGCGTGGTCGCCTCGTCGCCCGCGAGATCGAACAGCGAGGTCTGGCCGGACACCCGGTCGCGCTGCGTCGCCTGGCCCGCCGCGAGCGCGTCGTCGAGCCCGAGCAGGATCTGGGCCGGGTGCCCGAGCATGTTGAGCGCGCCCACCTTGGCCAGCGATTCCAGCACCTTGCGGTTGGTGAGCCGAAGGTCGACCCGGGTGCAGAAGTCGGTCAGCGACCGGAACTCGTCGCCGTCCTCGCGCGCCGCGATGATCGACTCGATCGCGCCCTCGCCCACGTTCTTGACCGCCAGCAGGCCGAACCGGATCGCCTCCTCCTCGACGGTGAACCCGAGCCCGGACCGGTGGACGTCCGGCGTCCGGACCTCGATCCCCAGCCGCCGGCACTCCGCGATCGCCGCGGCGACCTTCTCCGCGTTGTCCCGGAACGCGGTCAGCACCGACGTCATGTACTCGACCGTGTAGTTCGCCTTGAGATATGCCGTCTGGTACGCGATCAGGCCATAGCAGGTGGCGTGGGCCTTGTTGAACCCATAGCGCTCGAACGGCTCGAACGCCTTGAACACCGCGTCGATCGTCTGGGGCGGGACGCCGCGCTCGGCCGCCTGGGTCACGAACTTGTCCTTCATCGACCGCAGGACCGACGACTTCTTCTTGCGGATCGCGTAGCCCAGGGTGTCCGCCTCGGGGCCCGTGAACCCGCCGAGGGCCATGGCCGCGGACATGATGTCCTCCTGGTACACGAAGATCCCATACGTCCGGTTGAGGAACGGCTCGAGCAGGGGGTGGAGGTACTCGACCGTCTCCTGGCCGTGCTTGCGCCGGATGTACGACGGGATGTTGTCCATCGGGCCCGGGCGGTACAGCGCAACCATCGCGGCAAGGTCGAACACCGAGGTCGGCTGGAGGTCGCGGACGTAGCGGCGCATGCCCGCGGACTCCAGCTGGAACACGCCCGTCGTCTCGCCCGACGCGAGCAGCTCGAACGTCTTCGCGTCGTCGAGCGGGATGTTGTCGAGGTCGACGGTGACGCCGCGGTGCTCCCGGATGAGATCGACGGCCTTGCGCAGGATGGTGAGGTTCGACAGGCCCAGGAAGTCGAACTTGAGCAGGCCCAACGCCTCGATCCCGTGCATCTCGTACTGGGTCATCAGCGCGTCGGAGTTGGTCGCCTTCTGGAGCGGCATGAGCTCCGTCAGCGGCTCGCGGCTGATGACCACGCCGGCGGCGTGCGTGGATGCGTTGCGGGCAACGCCTTCGAGCTGGCGTGCGAGGCCCAGCAGGTTCGCGATCTGCGGGTCGCCGTCCTGCATCTCCTTGAGCTGGGGTGAGAGCTGGACGGCCTCCTCGAGCTTGATGCCCAGCTGGTTCGGAACTGCCTTGGCGATCCGATCCACATCGCCGTAGCTCATGCCCAGGACCCGGCCAACGTCCCGGATGGCGGCGCGCGCCAGCATCGTGCCGAACGTGATGATCTGGGCGACGTGGTCCTGCCCGTACTTGCGGCTGACGTAGTTGATGACCTCGTCCCGGCGCTCGTCCTCGAAGTCCACGTCGATGTCGGGCATCGTCACCCGGTCGGGGTTGAGGAACCGCTCGAACGGGAGGCCGTAGTGGAGCGGGTCCACCGGGGTGATGCCCAGCGTGTAGGTCACGATCGACCCCGGCGCGGAACCCCGGCAGGTCGTCGCGATCCCCTGCTCCCGGGCGAACCGGACGAAGTCCGCGACGATCAGGAAGTAGCCGGCGTAGCCCATCGAGATGATCACGCCCAGCTCGTAGTCCAGCCGCTGCTGGAGCTCTGGGGTTATGCCGCCGTAGCGCCGGACCAGGCCGTTCTCGCATTCCTTGCGCAGCCACGTCTCGACCGTCTCGCCCTCGGGCACCGGGAAGTGCGGGATGCGCGTCTCGCCCAGCGGCAGCTGGAGGTCCACCATCTCGGCGATCCGGCGGGTGTTGAGGTACGCCTCCCGCTGGTCGGGAAACAGCGCGAACATCTCGGCCGCGGACTTGAGGTAGAACTCCTGCGTGTCGAAGCGCATCCGGTTGGGCGTGTCGAGGTTGCTGCCCGTTCCGACGCACAGCAGGACGTCGTGGGCCTCGTGCTGCGCCTTGTGGACGTAGTGGAGGTCGTTGGTCACGACCAGCGGCAGGTTCATCTCCGGCGCAAGGCGCAGCAGCTGCTCGTTCAGCTTCCGCTGCTCCGGGATCCCGTGGTCCTGGAGCTCGAGGTAGAACCGGTCCTTGCCGAAGATGTCCCCGTACTCGCCGGCGAGCTTGCGCGCGAGCTCCAGGTCCTCGACCTCGAGCGCCTTGGGGATCTCGCCACTGAGGCAGGCCGACATCCCGACCAGGCCCTTGCTGTACTTCGCGAGGTGCTCCCGGTCGATCCGCGGCTTGTAGTAGTAGCCGTCCACGTGGGCGTCGGTGAGCAGCCGGTTGAGGTTCCGGTAGCCGGTCATGTCGGTGGCCAGCAGGACCAGGTGGAAGGGCTGGCTGTCCGCCTTGCCCTCCTTGTCCAGCATCGACCGCCGGGCGACGTAGGTCTCGACGCCGATGATCGGCCTGATGCCCGCCTTGGTCGCCGCCTGGTAGAACGCGACCGCGCCGTACAGGGCGCCGTGGTCGGTGACCGCGAGGCTGTCGAAGCCGTGCTTGACCGAGGTATCGACGAGGTCGGTGATCCGCCCCAGCCCGTCGAGCAGGCTGAACTCCGAGTGGGTGTGGAGGTGGACGAAGTCGTTGGGGGCGATGGTCACGGGAGGACAATGGTAGCCCGGCCAGGCCTGCCGGCGACGGGCCACCGAGCCGCCGGAATTGCCGCAATCGGTCGCGGTTGCAGGTTGTCGAGGAGCGCCTGATGGTCAACCGGTCGCACACCGCCCGCCCTGGCAACCGCGCCGCGATCGAGACGCCGACCCGTCCTGGTTGATCTGGCCGCGGCGGATCAGGACCGCCGACGATCCCGACCGGCACTCCTCGCCCGCTCCGCCTTCAGTGCCAGCATCTTGTGGTCTGCGGCTGGCATCGCCGCGTCGAAATCGGCCAGGTCCCGAATGAGCACGGTGCCGGCGGTGGCCGAGACGCAGAGCTGACCGAGCTCGTGCGTGATCGGCGGCTCGACCAGCCCGCACACGTCGCTGGCAAACACCTCCGCCGCAACATCGTCAGCAACACCCGCAGCCAGGATGGCGAACTCGTCGCCGTGCAGGTGGGCGACGAACACGTCCGGCCGGGCGATCGAGCCCAGCCGCCGCCCGATTTCCCGGAGAACAGCGTCACCAACATCATGCCCGTGGTCGTCATTGACGGCCTTGAAGCCGTCGAGGTCGAGGTAGACGAGACACGCCGAAGGCGGTGAGCTGAGGCGTCGCAGGCGATCCACGTGCTCCCGGAGGGCCCGACCGTTCGCGAGGTTGGTCAGCGGGTGGTGCCCAAGCTGCCATGTCGCCTGGTGATGCGCCATGGACCGGCTCGCCGCAAGGTCCGCGATCACGATCAGCATCGGCGCCCACCACAGGCCCGAGAAGTACGCCAGGGCGACGAGCCACGCGAGGCAGCCCTCGGCAATGGACGCGACGTTCCAGTCAGCGCGGCTGACGATGCTGAAGCCCTCGGCAACGCGGTGGCCGGTACGAGCGTGCCAGAGCAGCAGGCCCAGGCCCTCCTCCATCACGACCATCACGAGCGTCCCGACCAGGATGGCCATGAGATCGCGAAGCTGGATGGGCTGGACGTCGATCACGCGCACGAGCAGCATCGCCACCGCGGCGACGATCCCGCACAGCGCACGCATCCCGTGGCCGGCGACGACCTCGCGCCAGGTCACCGCACCCCGCAGCTCGCGGACCTGGATGGAGCCGACCAGCGCGACCCAGGCAGCGGCGGCAGGACCGCCGAGCAACCCGGCTGCCAGGACGGGGCCGGTCGAGAAGACGAGGGGCACCTGGCCGGTACCGAGCGTTCCCTGGGTCGAGGCACCGAGGCAGACGATGATCCACAGGCCGAGCCCGGCGACGGCGGGGTCGAGGCCGAGCGGTGAGAACGGGAGCTGGATCGCCGGAAACAGGGGCTGGAACACCAGGGTCGCGACCATCACGGCGCCCAGCCCGAGCCCGGAGTAGGCCCCCACGAGGAGGGCAAACAGCCACGGACGGCCGACGTCGGGCCCCGCGGTGAGCTCGTCCACCTGCAGGCTCGACGCCCGGACGGTCCCGATCACGTTCCGGTGCTGCCCATGGGCAGATTGTTGGAGCCGCTGTCCGCGCCGGCCATCGGTCGATAGTCCGGGTCCCGCACCTCCGTCAGACGCGTGCATGCCGGATGCGGCCGCGTCCGGCTGACCGGCTAGGCTGACGGAGTCGCTCCGAGCTCCCAGCCGTTGCCGACCGGCTTGTGGCGCGCGTTCCACCGGAGGGTGACAATCGGAGGGGGAACTCGTTCGGGAGGTGCTCGGCTCGTGGGCAACGCAGCCAACGGCAAGATCGGGTTCTGGGCGGTGGTCGCGATCGGCGTCGGCGGGATGGTCGGCGGCGGGATCTTTGCGGTCCTCGGCCTGGCCGTGCAGCTGGCGCACGGCGGCACGCCGCTGGCGTTCGCGCTCGCGGGCGTCGTGGCGCTGCTCACGACGTACTCGTACACGAAGCTCTCGGTCGCGTACCCGAGCCGCGGAGGAACGGTCACGTTCCTGGATCGCGTGTTCGGGTCCGGCATGCTGACCGGCAGCCTCAACGTCCTGCTGTGGCTGAGCTATGTCGTGATGCTCTCGCTGTACGCATTCGCGTTCGGCAGCTATGGCGCAACGTTCCTGCCACAGGACTGGCAGGGAGTCGGAACGCATGCCCTGATCAGCCTCAGCGTGATCACGATCGGCGGCCTGAACCTGCTCAGCGCCGACCTGATCGGGAAGGCGGAGAGCTGGATCGTGGGCCTGAAGGTCGCGATCCTGCTGTTCTTCGTCGGCGCGGGCGTAGATCGGCATCAACTCCGCCCAGCTCGCGCCGGTCACCTGGTCGCCGCCGCTGCAGCTGGCGGCGGGTGGGATGATCATCTTCCTCGCCTACGAAGGCTTCGAGCTGATCGCCAACACGGCACAGGACGTCGACGACGTAGCCCGCACGCTGCCACGCGCGTACTTCACGGCGGTCGGGTTCGTGATCGCGTTGTACGTCCTGGTCGCGCTCGTCACCGTCGGCAACCTGCCGATCGACAAGATCGTGGCCGCCAAGGACTACGCGCTCGCGGAGGCGGCCCGACCGTTTCTCGGACAGGCCGGCTTCACGCTGATCGCAATCGCAGCAATGCTGTCCACGGCCTCTGCGATCAACGCCACGCTCTACGGCTCGGCGCGACTGAGCTACAGCATCGCGCGCGACGGGGAATTGCCGGCGACGCTGGAGCGCAAGGTGTGGGGCCAGCCTGTCGAGGGGCTGCTGATCACCGCAGGGTTGACGCTGCTGATCGCCAACGTGTTCGACCTGACGAGCATCGCGACGCTGGGCAGCGCCGGCTTCCTGCTGATCTTCGCCGCGGTTAACGCCGCCAACGTGCGGCACGCGTCCCAAGCCGGCAGCCGCGTCTGGATCTCCGTCGCCGGGGCTGTCGCGTGCCTCGTTGCACTGGTCGCGCTGATCTGGCAGACGACGACGACCTCGCCCGACAAGCTTTGGATCCTGGCGGCGATGCTCGCCCTTGCGCTTGCCATCGAGAGCGGCTATCGACTCGCGAAGCGAGGGCTCCGACTCGACGGATAGCCGGCCGACTTGGCTGCTTCGGAGCACGGCGAACTCAGGCGGCCCCGACATCGCACCGGGGTCGTGTGGGCCGTCGTCGGCGAACTCGCCACGACGCGCGCGTCGCCCGCCGCGTGCCGTCTCATGCGCTTCTCAGGCTCGGCTGCGCATGATCGCGCGACAGGGCATCGCCCGCGGGCAGTGCGGGTCCTCGCCGTCGTCGACGCAGGCCCCGCGGTCTCGTCCCCAGTCTCGGGATGGCCACTCGGATCATTGCCCGCCCGTGATCACCGGACCACGGAACCCGGCGATGCCGGGAGGTTTTCGTGCTGGCTCGATACCGGTCCCTGGTCACGCCCATCGCCCTGCTCGCGGCGGCAATCCTGGTCTACATGGAGAACCCGTGGTTCTACCCGGCCCAGGGGTCCACGGCACTGTCGATCGCGACAGTCCTGTTCTGGGTGCTCACCGTCATCGTCGTGCTCCTCATGTTCGAGGACCGCAAGTCCCCCGGCGCCGAGGTCGTGGAGGTCGAGGGACCGGCGTTCACTCGTTACCTGTTCAGCAACACACGAGCGGGCCTGTTCTGGCTGCCGATCCGGATCTTCCTGGGCTTCGAGTGGGCCGTTGCGGGCTGGCACAAGCTGAGCGGCACGGGCTGGACGGACGGCGGCGCATCGCTGCTCGGCTACTGGCAGAACGCGGTCAAGGTCCCCGCCCAGGGCTCGGCCCCGATCACCTTCGACTGGTACCGCTCGTTCCTCCAGTTCCTCATCGACAGCAACGCCCAGGGCTGGTTCGGGTGGCTGATCACGATCGGTGAGCTCGCCGTTGGGATCGCCCTGCTGACGGGTGCCCTGGTCGGGATCGCGGCCTTCTTCGGCACCACGATGAACATGTCCTACCTGCTGGCCGGATCCACGTCCGTCAACCCCGTGATGTTCGCCATGGCGATCGGGCTGATCCTCGGCTGGCGGGTGGCCGGCTACGTCGGAGTGGACCGTTACCTGCTGCCCCGCCTCGGCGTCCCGTGGCACGCGAAGGTGGTTGCCACCAGCCAGTCCTGAGCGAACTGGATCGCGGGCGTGAGGGCGCGGATCCGCGTAAGGACCGCGCCGGCGATCACCCACACGCGCGCAGCTACTCGTCGAGGTCCATCCCGCGGAACCGGGCGATCGCGAGCAGGACCGGCACGACTGCCCAGGCCACCAGGGCCCCGACCGAAACGGCGATCGGAGCGACCGATGCCAGCGGCACGTCCGGGCCGCCGAGGACCCTCGAGATCGACCCGGAGATGGTCAGCGCGGGCAACCACGGCAACGGCGTCGAGGGCCAGATGGGGGCGCCGGTGATCGCGAGGTCGGCAGCGAGGACGAGGACGGTGAGCAGGAATGCAAGCGCGATCGAACGCGCAAGGATGGCCATCAGCGCCGGGACGGCGATGAACGGAAGCACGATCAGCATCCGGATCCCCACGTCGGACCACAGGTTCGGGACCGGGGCAGCGAAGTCCTGCAGCGGCCGGCCCTGGAACGTGAGCAGGAACGGGATGATCGCCGCGAAGACCAGCCCGATGGCCATGACCAGGCCGACCAGGCCGATGATGGCGGCCACCCGCACCCCCATCGTTTGCCCCCGGCTCGAGGTTAGGTGGAGCGTGCGTACGGTCGCCCATTCGAACTCGCCGGCGACCAGCGCAGTCACGAGGTAGATCGACAGGAGCATCATCGGACCGAGGTTTCCTGCGACTTTGACGAGGCTGGCCGGGAAGGCGAACGCGGGCAGCGACTGGGCCACCTGCCGCCCCCAGTCGGCCAGCATCTCGGCGCGCATCTGGGCCTCGAAGACCGGGTCGGGCGGGTCCACCACGAACCCGTTCATGTTGGGCGGCGTCGTGACCGAGTTGTACTCGGACACGAACATGATCGC
Organism: uncultured Chloroflexia bacterium; assembly: GCA_963734895.1. Classification (GTDB taxonomy): domain Bacteria; phylum Chloroflexota; class Limnocylindria; order Limnocylindrales; family CSP1-4; genus CAIXZV01. Next base: position 240,783 of record CAVTIN010000010.1, read on the forward strand.
GAGGACCACCGGGACAAGGGCGACCAGAAGACGCAGATCCAGGCGGCGGCCGAACCGGACCCAGTCGGCAGCCAGCAGGTGCCTCATGAGGCAACGCGGTCCTGAGGGCCGGTCAAGCGCAGGAAGACATCTTCCAGCGAGTCACGACGGCGGATCAGCTGGTCCGGGTAGCAGCCCGTGTCGGCGAGCAGGCGGCCGACGGTCGAGCCATCCGGGGCGCCCTGAACCCACAGCGTCCGACCGTCGGGCGCCCGGGTGACGCTGAACCCGGCCGCCTCGAGCACCCGGCGAGCGGTCGGGACCTCGTCCGCGGCGAGCGACAGCTCGATCCGTTCGCCGCTCCCGGCCAGCGCGCCAGGGGTCCCGGTCGCGACGATCCGGCCTCGGTCGACGATTGTGACCTGGTCGCACGTCCGCTCAACTTCGGTCAGGAGATGGCTCGAGACGAGGATCGTGCGGCCCCCGGCAGCGAGGGCGACCAGGAGATCGCGGATCTCCACGATGCCGGCCGGGTCGAGGCCGTTGGCCGGCTCATCGAGCAGCAGGATCGGCGGGTCGGCAAGGAGCGCCAGCGCGATCCCCAACCGCTGCCGCATCCCCGTCGAGTAGCCCTTCGCGGCTCGCCCGCCTGCCCCGGTAAGGTCGACCATGTCGAGTGCCGCCGCGATGCGGGCGTCCGCGCGTGCTCTCGCCCACCCCCACGCGGCGGCGACGACCCGCAGGTTGTCCGAGCCCGACAGGTGCGGGTAGAACGCCGGAGTTGCGACCATCGCACCGACACGTTCGCCCGCGACCCATCGCCGGCTCACCGGATCGCCGGCAATCCTGACGCTGCCAGCATCGGCATGGACGAGACCGAGGAGGATCCGCAGAGCGGTGGTCTTGCCGGCCCCGTTCGGGCCAAGCAGTCCGACCACGTGCCCTTCCTCGACCGCGAGGTCGAGCCCGTCGAGGGCAGCCACGCTCCCGTAGCGCTTTCGCAGGCCCGCCGCCTCGATCGTCAGGGTCATGGCCCGGAGCGTACCGGACACGGATACGCCTCGCGTGGCGCGCGGACGCGCAGGAGGTGCCCGGCCGCCGCCCCGGCGCTCACGACGGGTCAGGTCAGCGTCCGTTTCGCCTGGGGCATGAGATCGCCGGCCCGGCTACCCTCGCACGACATGCACGAACCGATCGACGACGAGACGTTCGAGACCTGGGTGGCCGAGGCGATCGACGCCCTGCCCGCGGCGTTTCGCGAACGCCTGGGCAGCGTTGCGATCGTGGTCGAGGAGTGGCCCACGCCGGCTCAGCTCGCGTCGGTGGGCGCCGCCGGCCTGTACGGGATCTACCAGGGCGTGCCGCGCTCCGCGTGGGGTGCCGACTCCGCCGCGATGCCGTCGCGGATCACGATCTTCCGGGGCACGATCGAGCAGCACCACCGGACCCCCGAGGCGATGCACGCCAAGGTCATCGACACCGTCCATCACGAGATCGCGCACCACTTCGGGATCTCGGACGCCCGGCTTCAGGAGCTTGCGCGGGAGCGCGGACACCACTGACGGACCGCACGGCTGACCGTCCGCGCGACGGCGCTGACCGTCGGCACTCTCCGTGCAGTTCGACCGCTGCCATACTCGCGCCATGGACGCGCACATCCTGCTCGTCGAGGACGATCCGTCGATCCGCGAGGTGACCGCGCTCGGGCTGCGCGCGGCCGGGTTCGCGGTCACCACGGCAGCCGATGGCGCCGAGGGCCTCGAGCGCTGGCGCGCGGACGTGCCCGACCTGGTGCTGCTGGACGTGATGCTCCCCCGGGTGGACGGCCTCGAGGTGTGCCGGGCCATCCGCCGCGAAGCCACGACCCCGATCGTGATGCTGACGGCCCGCGCCGATACGATCGATGTCGTGGTCGGCCTCGAATCGGGCGCCGACGACTACGTCCGCAAGCCGTTCGAGATGCCCGAGCTGGTCGCCCGGCTCCGCGCGGCCCTGCGGCGGCGAGGGCGCGACGCCGATCCGGCGGTCGAGCAGGTCATCGGGCTCGGCCCGTTGAGGGTCGACCTTGCCGGGCGCACGGTCGAGCGCGACGGTCGCGAGGTGGCGCTCACGCGGACCGAGTTCGACCTGCTGGCCGACCTCGCCAGCCGGCCGGGCCAGGTGTTCACGCGCGACATGCTGCTCGATCACGTCTGGGGCTACGACTACCTCGGCGACTCGCGGCTGGTGGACGTCGCCATCGGGCGGCTGCGGGCCAAGGTCGAGGCGGATCCGGCCGAGCCGGTGCTCATCCTCACGGTCCGTGGCGCCGGGTACAAGGCTGCCCGGCCGGCCGGCTGAGCCGCTGAGGGCGGGCACGAGGAGCAGATGGGCGGCATCCGGACCCGGCTCGCGCTGACGCTCGTTGCGCTGGTCGCCGTGACCGTCGCCGCGATCGGCATCGGCACCTACGCGTTCGTCGATGCGTCGCTGCGCGACCGGCTGATCGCGGACGCACGCCAGCAGGTGGACTTCAACCTGTCGGTCCTGCTCCCGGACGCGCAACCCCGGCCGATGGACGCGGACACGTTCGCGGCAAGCGGGCTGCCCGAGGCGTTCCGGCTGCGCGGCGAGGTCAGGACCATCGCCGACTTTGGCGGCGGCGATGTCTTCGCGAGCCTCGAGCTCCAGGGGGCGCTGGAGGAGATCTCACCGGACCTCCGGTCGATCGTGGCACGGGGCGAGCTCGGATATGCGTGGCAAACGCTTCGGGGGCGGCCGGTGCTGATCGTCGGCGGTCGCGGGGGCGGTCCGCCGGACCTCTACTTCGTGTTTCCGGCACAGGCGGTTGACGATGCCTTGGGCCAGCTCCGACTGGGGCTCGCGGCGGCCGCCCTGATCGCCGTGCTGGTGGCGCTGCTGACCGCCCGCGTGATCGCGGGGAGGATCCTGCGGCCGGTCGGGGCGGCGGGCGAGGCGGCCCGCCGGATCGCCCGCGGCGACCTCTCCGCGCGCGTGCCGGAAGGGGGTCGCGACGAGTTCGGGCGCTGGGCGGGCGAGTTCAACCGGATGGCCGACTCGCTCGAGACGACCGTCGTCCGGCTCGAGGCGGCCCAGCAGCAGAATCGGGACTTCGTCGCCGACGTATCGCACGAGCTGCGCACACCGCTGACCGCCCTCGTCGCCGAGGCATCGCTGATCGAGGGTGGCCTGGATCAGCTCACGCCCGACGCGCGGCGAGCGGCCGAGCTCCTGGTGGCCGATGTGCGGCGACTGCGGGTCCTCGTCGACGACCTGATGGAGGTCTCGCGCTTCGACGCCCAGGCGGAGCAAGCAGTCGTCGAGCCGGTGGATCTCGGCCGGATCGTGACCGGCGTCGTCGCAGCCAGGCTGGCCGCGGCGGAGGTGTCGCTCCCGCCCGACCCGGTGGTCGTGGATACCGACTCGCGCCGCCTCGACCGCATCCTCGGAAACCTGCTCGACAACGCGCGAGATCATGCCCCGGGCGCGCCGGTGGAGATGTCGCTGACCCGCACCCGCGAGGGAGCGGTGATCGTCGTCGCCGATCGCGGACCCGGCGTTGCGCCCGACGCGCTGCCCCACCTGTTCGACCGGTTCTACAAGGCCGACCCGTCGCGCAGCGGCGGCAGCTCCGGACTCGGGCTGGCGATCGCCCGGGAGCATGCGGCGCTCGTCGGCGGGACGCTGAGCGCACGTCGCCGCCCGGGTGGCGGGATGGTGTTCTCGCTGACGCTCCCTGTCACGGGATCGTTACCCGCCGGTGCTGGCCGTGTGACACGAGCGGGCGATGCTCAGGGGACATCGGAGCCCACACCGAGGTCCCGGCCATGATCCGCACCATCCGCTCGCTTCGCTCCATCACCATCCTCACCGCCGTCGTGCTGCTCGCCGTCGCGTGTTCGCCGGCGACCGGCGCGCTCGGGACGCCCGCCACGCCGCCGGCGACGAGCAACCCGTCGGTCGAGATCCCGACGGCCGACGTCACACCCGACGCACCCTCGCCGACGCCGACGGCGCAGCCGGCCGACTCCACGACCCCGTCCGAGGGTCCGGCGACGGCGAGCCCCGGCCCCACGTCGACGCCCACCGCCACGATCATCGTCCGTGCCTATTTCCTGGCGAACGAGCACCTGGTGCCCGTCCTGCGCGAGGTGCCCAAGACCCAGGCCGTCGCGACGGCCGCGATGCGCCAGCTGCTGGCCGGCCCCAACGCCAAGGAGCGAGCCGCCAGCCCCGCGCTGGTCACCACGGTCCCTGGCGGGACGCAGCTGCTCGGGCTGTCGATCACCGACGGCGTCGCCACCGTCAACCTGTCCCGCGAGTACGAGTCCGGAGGTGGCAGCGCGTCCATGTTCGGACGGCTGTCGCAGGTCGTCTACACGCTGACCCAGTTCTCGACGGTCCAGGGGGTCCTGTTCAAGCTCGACGGCCAGCCGGTGACGATCTTCGGCGGCGAGGGCCTGATCCTCGACCACCCGGTTGGCCGCGCCGACTATCACGACCAGCTGCCGGCGATCTTCGTCGACCGGCCCGCGTGGGGTGCGGCGCTCGGCAACCCCGGCAAGGTCACCGGTCTCGCCAACACGTTCGAGGCGACCTTCCAGGTGCAGCTGCGCGACGCGAACGGCACGCTGCTCTATGACCAGCACCAGATGGCCACCTGCGGCACCGGCTGCTGGGGCACGTTCGAGGTGCAGGTCGGCTACACGGTCGCCAAGGCGCAGTGGGGCACGCTCCGGGTCCTCGACTACTCGGCCAAGGATGGCACCCCGGAGAACATCACCGACTACCCGGTGTGGCTCACCCCGGGGTCCTGACCGGCGGTCCAGCGGCTGAACCGCCTCGCCCGCCCCGGTCCGCGCTGCGGGCCGGGGCGCTCTGCGTCAGGAGCCCAGCGACACCGGCAGCGACTGCAGCCCTCGCAGGATGAACGTCGGCTTCCAGGCCGGCTCCTCGCGGAGCGCCAGGTCCGGCATCCGCCCCAGGATCTCGCGGAACAGGATCCCCATCTCGAGCTTGGCCAGCGGGGCCCCCAGGCAGTAGTGGATCCCCGCGCCGAACGAGAGGTACGGGTTGGGCCTGCGGTCGAGCACGAGCTCGTCCACCCGCTCGAAGCCGTCGGGGTCGCGGTTCGCCGACGCGAACTGGAGCGCGAGCTCCGCGCCACGCGCGATGCGCACCCCGTGCAGCTCGATGTCCTCGAGCACCCAGCGCTCGAACATCGGGAGCGGCGTGTCGAACCGCAGAAGCTCCTCGAGCGCGGTCGGCACGAGCGCGGGATCGGCACGCAGCGCCGCGAGCGCGTCGGGGTGCCGGAACAGCGTCCACCACGCATTCCCCGCGCCGTTGACGGATGCCTCGTGGCCGGCGTTGAGCAGCAGCGCGCAGGTCCCCACGAGCTCGTCCTCGGTCAGCACATCGCCCGCATCGGCAACCTGGGCGAGGCCGGAGATCAGGTCGTCGCCCGGGTGCTGCCGCCGGTGCCGCGCGAGATCCCGGAGGTAGTCGCCGAAGGCAATGCTGGCCGCGACCGCCCGGTGCTGGCTCTCCTCCGGCGGGTTGAGCTCGTACATGAGGCAGATATCGGAGGACCACGGTCGGAGCAGGTGCCGGTCCGCCTCCGGGACGCCGAGCAGCTCCGCGATGACGGTGACCGGCAGCGGCTCCGCGACATCAGCGATGAGGTCGAACTCACCCTGCTCGATGGCGGCGGTCAGCAGCCCGTCAACGATCGCCTCGATCCGCCCGCGCAGCCCCTCCACGGTTGCCGGTGTGAACGCCCGGGACACCAGGCGGCGGAGCCGCGTGTGGTCAGGCGGCTCGCGATCGAGCATCCCGCTCTGCACCACGTTCCAGAACGGGTCCTGGAACTCCGGCGGCGACGCGTGGCCCATCTCCTCGTGCGTCGCGACGTGGAGGTATGTGCGGCCCAGCCGCCGATCGCGCAGCAGCGCGTTGACGTCGCCGAAGCGGGACACGATCCACTGGCTCGTGTCGGGGTTCCACAGCACCGGGTGGTCCGCCCGGAGCCGCGCGTACACCGGGTACGGATCGGCGATGAACGACGGGTCGGCCGGGTCGAACCCGAGCTCCAGCGGGGTGGTCGGCATCCCGCGATGCTACGGGAAGCGCGCGACGGCGTCGATGACGAGGTCGATGAACCCACCACGGTCCAGCGCGATGCCCACCTCCGCGTTGGGCGGGAGGCCCGCGATCCCCTCCTCATCCCCGACCGTTCGCCCGCGGGCCAGACCAGCGCCGATCTCCACGTCCACGCGCATCCGGCGGCGCTCGACCAGCCATGGGGCAACCAGCACGCCCACCGCCACGGCGTCGTGGATCGGCGGGCCCGGCCAGCCGTAGCGGTTCCGGTGGTGGATCGCGAAGAAGCGCATCAGGTCCGCGAACACGTGCCCGGTCCGCGTGCCGAGCGCGTCAAGCCGGGCGACGTCCTCCGGCAGCACGAGCGCCTGGTGGGTGACGTCGAGGCCGGCCATGAGGATCGGGATGCCCGCACCGAACACGATCGCGGCCGCCTCGGGGTCCTGCCAGATGTTGAACTCGGCAGATGCGGTGGTGTTGCCGGCCCCGAGCGAGCCGCCCATCAGCGAGATCGCGCCCACGCGATCGTGGAGCGACGGAAAGGCCCGCAGGAACAGGGCGATGTTGGTCAGCGGGCCGGTGGGCACCAGGGTGACCGGGGTCGCGGACGACCGGACCAGCGAAGCGGTCAGCTCGACGGCCGGCTCCGGGCGAGCCTCGAACGCGGCGTCGGGCAGGTCCGAGCCATCGAGACCCGAGTCCCCGTGGAACGCCGGCTGGATGAACGGATCCTGGATCAGGGGTTGGGCCGCGCCGGCAGCGACCGGAATGTCCGTGCACCCGAGCAGCGTCAGGACTCGCAGCACGTTGCGCGTCGTGTTGGCGAGCCCCGAGTTGCCCGCGACGGCCGTGACGCCCAGGACCTCGAGCCCGGGGGACGCACACGCGAGCAGGATCGCCAGCGCGTCGTCGTGTCCCGGATCGCAGTCCAGGATCACCCGCCGGGGCTCACCGGCCGCAGGCGCGCCCGGCAGGGCAGCGACCGCGGCGGCCCGCTCCGCGTCGCCGGGTGTCACGCGCTCAGGCCGCCGCTTCGCGCTCGTACGGCTGCCCGTCGGCCGCGGGCGGGACGCTGCGTCCCACGACGCCGGCCAGGATGACGATCGTCAGCAGGTACGGCAGGGCATCCCACAGCTGCGCCGGCACCGAGCTCATGACGGTGCCCAGGTCGCCCGTGGGAGGCGCGATCTTGATCAGCTGGCTGATCTGGAGGAACAGGGCGAACAGGAGCGCGGATCCGAACGCCCCGATCGGCGTCCAGCGGCCCATGATCATCGCGGCCAGCGCGATGAAGCCACGACCGGTGGTCATCCCGATCTGGAAGGAGTTGGTCGCCTCCATGCTCAGCCAGGCGCCACCGAGCCCGGCGAACACGCCGCCCAGCATCACGTTGCGGTAGCGGAGCCGGATCACGTCGATGCCGACCGTCTCGGCGGCCCGCGGATGCTCGCCAACGGCGCGCGTCCGGAGGCCCCAGCGCGACCGGAACAGCCAGATCTGGGCACCCGACCATGATCACGATCGTGGACATCGCGATCGGGCCCTGGTGGAGGAACATGTCGATCACCCAGCCGATCACCGGGATCTGGACCAGCTCGGCCGGCGGCGTGAACGCGGCGAAGCTGCCGGCGCCGGCCGGCGAGTTTTTCGAGATCAGCTGGTCGAGGTAGCCGGTCACCCCGAACGCCGCGATGTTGATGATCGTGCCGCTGATGATCTGGTCGGCCCGAAGCGAGATCGACAGCCAGGCGTGAAGGGCGGAGATGAGCACCGCCACGAGCACCGCGGCCACGAGGCAGATGAGGAGCGGGATCGTGAGCCCGAAGAGGTCGCCGGGCGCGGGGCTGCCGAACATCGGGTTGACCGCGACGCCGACCACCCAGGCGGTGAAGGCCGCGGCCAGCATCGTGCCCTCGATGCCGATATTGACGATGCCCGACCGCTCGCACAGGACGCCGCACAGGGCCGCCAGGGCGAGCGGCGTGGCCTGGTTCAGGATGTTGGGGGCGTTGGAGGGGATGACCGCGATCAGGAAGCCGACGGCCTGGAACAGGATCCCCAGGACCGGGATGCCGTAGAACGCGTTGAACACCTGGGTGATGTCCATCAGACAACGGCCTCCGCTGCGAAACCGCTCGGCGCAGCCGGGGTTTCACCTTCGGCCGGCGCCCTGGCGCGCAGCACGCGGCGGAGCACCGGGCTCGCAACAAGGAACAGCAGGATCACGGCCTGCAGCACGTCGACCAGCTCGACCGGGATCTCCGCCCGGATCTGCATCAGGCCCGCGCCGGCCCGCATGCCGCCGAACAGCAGCGCGGCAAACACGGTCACCAGCGGGTGCGACCGCGCCAGCAGGGCGACCGCGATCGAGTCAAAGCCCACGGTCGTGCCGAAGCCCGAGGTCATCGTGTGGGTGACGCCCAGCAGCACGCTCGTCCCGGCGAGGCCGGCCAGCGCCCCGCTGAAGGTCATCGTGGCGATCGTGATCAGCCTGGGGCGCATCCCGGCATACCGTGAGGCTTCCGGGTTGGCGCCCACCGCACGGATCTCGAACCCCCAGGTCGTCCGGAACAGGAGCCACCACACGAAGAAGGCGGCACCGAGCGCGAGCAGGATCCCGAGGTGGCCGTTGCGGCCGAAGATCACCGGGAAGGCCGCATTGCCCACGTCAAAGGTCACCGGCGACGGCGACTTGGGCACCTTGAGCGGGCCGCTCACGAGCGCGGCCAGGAGCTGGACCGCGATGTAGTTCATCATGATCGTGCTGACCACCTCGTGGGCGCCCGAGACGGCCTTGAGGAAGCCCGGGACGAAGCCCCACAGCCCGCCGGCGACGAACCCGGCCAGCGCGGCGGCGGGGATTGCGACGACCGCGGGCGCCTCGGCCAGCCAGACGCCGACGATCACCGACCCCAGCGCACCGACCAGGAACTGCCCCTGGGCCCCGATGTTGAACAGACCCGCCCTGAAGCCGACACCGACAGCGAGGCCGCCGAACAGCAGCGGCGTCGTGTTCACGAGCATCGAGACGACGGCGTCCGGGCTGCCCACCGAGCCTTCGACCAGCGCTCCATAGGCGACGAGGGGCAGGCCCCAGTCGAACTCCTTGCCGGGCACCAGCAGCTCCGAGAAGAGCACGATCGCTGCGCCCAGCAGGATCGACAGGAGCACGACCGTGACCGGGACGGCAGCGACCGACCAGACGCGGGCGACCGACGGTCGCGACGGCATCCGGCGACCGGGCTTGCGATCGACGCTCATGCCACGGCCCCCGTGCCCGGCTGTGCGCCTCCGGCGCCACGTTCCTCGCCGCCCGTTGCCATCAGCAGGCCAACAGCGTTCTTGTCCGCCGTCGGTCCGTCCACGACCGCGGCGATCCGCCCCTCGTACATCACGCCGATCCGGTCCGACAGCTCCAGCACCTCGTCGAGCTCCGCCGAGACGAGCAGCACCGCGGTCCCGGCGTCGCGCTTGGCGATCACCTGGCGGTGGATGAACTCGATGCTCCCGACATCCAGGCCGCGCGTGGGCTGGTCGAGGATCAGCAGCTTGAGCTCCCGGTCGAACTCCCGGGCGACCACGGTCTTCTGCTGATTGCCGCCGGACAGGGTGCCTGCCCGAGCGTCCGCGGACGGCGTCCGGATGTCGAACTTCTTCACTGCCGATGCAGCATCGCGGTCGATCGCCTCACGATCGCGGATCATGCCCCGAGCGTAGGGCGGCCGGTAGTAGCTGGTCAGGACGAGATTGTCCGAGATCGGAAACGAGAGGATCAGGCCGAACCGGTGGCGGTCCGCGGGAACGTATGCAACCTGCGCCTCGTTCATCTGGCGGGGGCTGTACGCCGTCACGTCCAGCCCGTCGAGGGTCACCGTGCCCGCTGTCGGATGGCGCAGGCCGATGATCGATTCGACCAGCTCGTCCTGACCGTTCCCGGCCACGCCTGCGATACCGAAGATCTCGCCGGCCCGAACCTCCAGGTCGACGCCCCTGACCATCGGGTTCCCGCGGTCGTCGCTGGCCTTGAGCCCGGTCACGTTGAGCACCGTTTCGGCAGGATGCGAGGTACCGCGGTCGACCGTCAGCTGGACCTCGCGGCCGACCATCAGCTCCGCGAGGTCGTCCTCGTTGGTCTCGGCCGGCTTGCGCTCGCCGACAACCCGCCCGCGACGGATGACGGTGATCCGGTCCGCGATCTCGAGGACCTCGTACAGCTTGTGGCTGATGAACACGATGCTGTGGCCCTCGGCTGCCAGCCGGCGGAGGACGGCGAAGATCTCCTCCGTCTCCTGGGGCGTGAGCACCGCGGTGGGTTCGTCGAGGACGAGGATCCGGGCATTGCGATACAGCGCCTTGAGGATCTCGACGCGCTGTTGCCAGCCGACCGAGAGCGAGCTGACCCTGGCCTCGGGGTCGATCTCGAAGTCGAACCGCCGGCCGAGCTCCATGATCCGTTTGTGCGCTTCCTTGCGATCGAGGAAGAACCGGTTGGCCATCGTCTCCTCCCCCAGGAGGATGTTCTCGGCCACCGTGAGGACGGGCACCAGCATGAAGTGCTGGTGGACCATGTTGATGCCGCGGGCGATCGCGTCGGCCGGCCCGGTGATCTGCACCGGGGCCCCGTCGAGCAGGATCTCGCCCTCGTCGGGCGTCGCCAGCCCGTAGAGGACGTTCATGAGGGTGGTCTTGCCGGCACCGTTCTCGCCCAGCAGGGCGTGGATCTCGCCCGGGCGGATCTCGAGGTTGATGTTGTCGTTGGCGACCACACCCGGGTATCGCTTCGTGATGCCACGCATCTCGAGCGCCGGGGCGGTGATCGTTTCCGTCGAGTCCGCCATGACGATGACTCCGGCAGTACGCGCTGGGCGGCTATGCGGACGGGTCGGCCGCAAGCGGCCGACCCGTCCGAACCATTACCCGGTAGAGACTACGGCGTGTAGACGCCGCAGTTGGTATCGGGGCAGGTCTTGAGCGTGCCCGCCTTCATGCCGGCGAGCGCGGTGTCGAGGGCCGTCTGGACCTCGGGTCCGAACATCGACGCGGCGTCGTGGAACGGCGCCACGCCGATGCCGTCATTGGCGGCATCGAACAGGACGTCGCCACCGGCCAGGCCGCTGCCGGCGATGCTGACGATGGCCTGGTTCACGGCCGACTCGACGTGCTTCTCGGCACTCGTGATGATGCACGAGTTGTTGGGGGCCCCGATGGACACCCACTGGTCGACGTCGACGCCGATGCCGTCGATACCCGCGGAGCAGGCAGCCTCGAGGACGCCGTTGCCGGTCTTGCCGGCGACCTGGAACAGGACGTCGACGCCGTGTGCGGTGATGAACGTCTGGCCGAACGTCTTGCCACCGGCCGGATCGTTGAAGGCCGCGGCGGAGAAGTCGTTGGTGACGTAGGCGGAGCTGACCTTGATCTCGGGCTTGATCGACTTCGCGCCGAGCTCGTAGCCCTGGATGTAGCGCACGCACGGCGCGCACAGGGTCGTGCCGCCGATCGCGCCGATCGAACCGTTCTTCGACGCGTACGCCGCGACGATCCCGGCGAGGTAGCCCGCCTGGTCCTCGGCGAAGTACAGCGAGGTGTAGTTCGGTACGAGGGTCTTGGCATCGCCCTTGCAGGCGAAGGTGGCGTCCGGGGCGCCCGTCTCATCGACGCACACCGGGGACTGGTCCACGCCCACGAAGTGGATCGTGGGGTTGGCATGGGCGGCCGCAACCGTGTCGGCCGTCAGGTTGAAGCCGACGGTCACGATGATGTTGTAGTTCTGGCCGATGAACGCCTGGATGTCGGCCGCGTACTCGGAGGCGTCCTTCGGGACGGTCGACTGCGGCGAAGGCGCGCCGATGGCCGCGGCGCCGTCCTCGGCGCCCTTGAAGCTGTACTCGTTGTAGCCCTTGTCGTTGAGCGTCCCGATGTCGGTCACGACGCCGATCTTGAGGTCTGACGTCGGTGCCATGGACTCGGGTGCCATGGACTCGGGTGCCATGGACTCGGGTGCCATGGACTCGGGTGCCTGGGTTGCGGGAGCGGTGGTTGCAGTGCCACCGCCACAGGCGGCAATGACGAACGACGCGGCGCCCACCAGGGCGACGAGTCGAGTGCTGGTCCGCAAGGTTTCTCCTCCTCGATAGTCCGGCGCGCGAGCCAGAATGGTCTCGCAGTCGCCGAGGGTTGTTCGCGGCGCGATGTGGTTGCGCCGTCACCGAACGCGGATCGCGGCTCCCTGCGGCCTCCATTGGCCGGGATCCGGGCGGCTGGGCAAAGTATGCCTGTACCGGCGTCGGCCGTGCAATGATCCGCGCGTCGCGCGTCCCCCTGCTGTCCGGCACTCGACCGCAGCCCGAGGAGGAAGATGGACGATCCGGAACGGAGGCCAAGTCAGCCCGATCTCGCGGGATCAGGGCACGGCGCCCCAGGCGATCCCGAACCCGGTGACGACCGTCGCACCCGCTCCGCCGAGCGCGAGCGGCTGCGGGACGTCCTCGACCTGCACGAAGGTCGGGTGCGCGTTCCCCTGCTCGACGAGCCCGGGATCGAAACACTCCTCCGCTCGGCCAGGCGGATCGCGGTGATCGGGGCGTCGTCACGCCCGTTCCGACCCTCGCACGGGGTGATGGCCCACCTGATCGCGGCCGGCTACGACGTCGTCCCGGTGAGCCCGCGCGAGACCGAGGTCCTCGGCCGCCCGTGCTACCCGGACCTGGCCGCGGCCGTCGCCGCAGAAGGGCACGTGGACATCGTGGACGTGTTCCGCAACGCCGCCGCATGTCCCGCGCACGCCCGCGAGGCGGTCGCCGTGGGTTCCGGCTGCCTCTGGCTGCAGCTGGGCATCGTCAGCTGGGAGGCGGCGCGCATCGCCGTCGACGGTGGCATCCCGGTGGTCATGGATCGCTGCACCTCGATCGAGGTCAGCCGTCTCCGTGCGGATTGAGCGGGCCGCCCCTCAGCGGACGGCGAACCCGGCGATCACCAGCACGACGCCCGCGATCACGATCGCGCCCCCGATCTGCCACTGGCGTCGGAGCAGCTGCATCGCGACGGATGCCCCGGTTCGCGCATCGGGTCGCGCGCCGCCGCGCCAGGCCTCGTACCGGGCGACGTTGGCGTCCTGCTCGCGGAGCATCATGTACCGGCGATAGGGACCCCTTGCGCGCACGACTCCGACGGCGATCAGAGCCACGCCCCCGATCCAGAGCACGAGATTGAGCACACCCAACGGCTAACCCTCCGAGCTGTCGAGACGCCGGCGCACCAGGTCCCCGACCCGCGCGGCGTCGGCGGCCCCGCGGGTCGCCTTCATCACCTGGCCCACGAAGAACCCCGTGACCGGCTTGCCGGCCTGATAGTCGGCGACCGCCCTGGGATTCGCCGCGATCACCGCGTCGACGTGCTCGAGCAGCGATTCGTCATCGGAGATCGGGCCGGGGCCCGCGCCCGCGAGCAGCTCGTCCGCGGGGACGCCGTCCGCGAGGTGACGGTCGAGCAGGTCGCGTCCGGTGGGTCGCGACACGCGTCCCTCCGCGATGGCCTCGATCAACCGTGCGATGCCGCCCGGGTCCGAGGCACCGGCGGTCCCGAGGTCGTTGAGGCCGCCCGCCTTCACGGCACGGGCATGCGGTCCGCTCACGAAGTTCGCCACCTCCTTGGCGGGCGCCGCACCGGCGCCGGAGATGGCATCGAAGGCGACGGTCATCGCCGGGTCTGCGACGATCACGGCGGCGTCGTACCCGGTGATGCCCAGCTCGACGTAGCGCGCCCGCCGGGCGGCGGGGAGCTCCGGCAGGCCGGCTCGAATCCCGTCGATCCAGGCCGGCTCGACGCGGAGCGGTGGCAGGTCTGGCTCGGGGAAGTAGCGATAGTCCTCGGACGTCTCCTTCGAGCGCATCCGGTAGGTCGCCTGCTTCGCGTCGTCCCAGCCGCGGGTCTCCATCGACAGCCCGTCCCCCGCATCGAGGGCACGTGCCTGGCGCTCGATCTCGAACGCGATCGCCCGCTCCACGGCGCGGAACGAGTTCATGTTCTTGACCTCGACCCGGGTTCCGAACGGTTCGGTCCCGCGCGGCCGGAGCGAGACGTTCGCCTCGACCCGCATCTGGCCGCGCTCCATGTCCGCGTCGCTGACCCCGATCGCGCGGAGCAGCAGCTGGAGCTCCTCCGCGTAGCGGCGGGCCTGCTCCGCGGTCCGGATGTCCGGCTCGGTGACGATCTCCATCAGGGGCGCCCCGGACCGGTTGAAGTCCACGAGCGAGGCGCGGACGCCGGCGGCGCCGGCGGCGTCCGCGTGGATGAGCTTGGCGGTGTCCTCCTCCAGGTGAGCGCGTGTGATCCCCACCGTGAACGGCCCGGCCGAGGTCTCGATCGCGAGCTGCCCGCTCGCCGCCAGCGGGATCGCGTACTGGCTGATCTGGTAGCCCTTGGGCAGGTCCGGGTAGAAGTAGTTCTTGCGCTCCCACTGGGTGCGCTCCGGGATCGTGGCGTCGATGGCGAGCCCGGTCGCGATCACCATCTCGACCGCGCGCCGGTTGATCACCGGCAGCGTCCCCGGCAAGCCGAGGCAGACGGGACACACGTGGGTGTTGGGTGACGCCCCGTCGTACGCGGTGGAGCAGCTGCAGAACATCTTGGACTCGGTCCGCAGCTGGCAGTGGACCTCGATCCCGATCACGGGCTCGTAGCGCTCGAGGACGTCCGCGGCGCGTTCGGCGGCCGCCGTCACGGCTGCACCGTGAGGCCGACGGTGGCGAGGTACAGCCCGTACATGGCGATGCCCAGCCAGCACACCGACTGGAGCACGTGACGGGCGGCGATCCGGACGCGGACCCGGGCATGGATCGGGCGGCTCGCCTCGATCAGGGTGCGGGTCGGCTCGCCGTCCCGGATCAGCGGCACAAGCGCGGAACGCGCAGCGGCGTAGCCGCGCCACGATCCATAGACGAGCGCGACCAGGCCGGACAGGACGAGCACGGCGCCGAGCATGCCCCAGAGTTTGGCATAGACGGCGCCGCCGGCGTGATCGAACGCCTTACGCCGGCTTCGAATCCTCCGCGCGGGCTCCGCGATCGCCCGCTGGCCCGCGATCGCCTGCTGGATGGCCTCGTGCAGGCGGGCGCCCGTGGGCTGGCCCTGAAGCTCCACGACGCCGGTGTCGGCCGCGGGCTCCCACGCATACCCGATGCCCGGCGTCGTGAGCACGATCGGGACGGAAGGATGCAGCTGGCGCAGACCCGAGATGAGGTCCCCCGAGCCGTCGGTGTCGCCGCTTGCCCACGCGTCGTAGACGAGGACGTCCGCCTCGGCCGCCAGGTGGCAGGTGCCGCCCTGGAGGATCGGGCAGGTGTTCGCGGTGGGGCCGCTGCACTGCTCGACGTCATAGCCGAGCCGGCGCAGCGATTCCACCTCCTGGTCGGCCAGGTCGATATCGTGATGAACGACGAGGGCTCGGGTCATGGGGCGCATTACCTCGAACGAGACGGGAGGCCGCGACCGCTCCGGTCGGGGTCCCGAACCATGAGCCTGCGCCGCGCTCGCCGGTCGAGGAAGTGACGAATGTCACCGGGCGGGCCTGCGATCCGGCCCCCCGCTCGCCTCAGGCGGGGCGAACCCGCTCCACGAACCGGCCGATCCGCACCAGGGCTTCCTCGATCTGCTCGTACGCCGTCGCATAGCACATCCGGACGTGCCCCTCACCCGACGGGCCGAATGCGTTGCCGGGCACCACGGCGACCTGCTCCTCGCGCAGCAGCCGCTCGGTGAAGTCGTCCGAGCTGAGTCCGGTCGAGGTGATCTTGGGGAAGGCGTAGAACGCGCCGCGCGGCTCGAAGGTCGGCAGGCCGATGCGGTTGAGGCCGTCGACGAGCAGGCGGCGGCGGCGGTCGTATTCGGCCACCATCGCCACGACGTGCGGCTCGCCGCCCTCCAGCGCCGCGAGCGCGGCGTCCTGGGCGACGGTCGGCGCCGACATGATCCCGTACTGGTGGACCTTCACGATCCCCTCGAGGATCTGGGCGGGGGCGCACATCCAGCCGACCCGCCAGCCGGTCATCGCGTAGGCCTTCGAGAAGCCGCCCATCAGGATCGTTCGCTCACGCATGCCGGGCAGCGAGCTGAACGCGCGGTGGCGATACGTACCGTAGGCCAGCCGGTCATAGATCTCGTCGCTGTAGACGAGCAGGTCGTGCTCACGGGCGATCCGCGCCAGCTCGTCCTGGACGTCGTCGTTGAGGACCGCGCCGGTCGGGTTCGCCGGATAGCCGAGGAACAGCCCCTTTGTCCCAGGTGTGACGGCGGCCTCGACGGCGGCCGGATCCAGCGCGAAGTCATCCTCGAATCGGGTCGCGACGGATCGCACCACGCCGCCGGCGAACACGATCGCGGGCACGTAGGCCACATACGACGGCTCGTGGAGGATCACCTCGTCGCCCGGGTCGCAGGTCGCCCGCAGGGCGAGGTCGACGGCCTCGGACGCGCCGATCGTGATCAGGATCTCCGTCGCGGGGTCGTACCGGACGCCGTAGCGCCGCTCGAGGTGCGCAGCCAGCGCACGCCGGAGCTCGATCGTCCCGAAGTTCGAGGTGTAGTGCGTGCGGCCGCTACGAAGGCTCTCGACGCCCGCTTCGACAATCTCGCGCGGGGTGTCGAAGTCCGGCTCCCCCACCCCGAGGCTGATGACGTCGGTCATCGTGGCCAGGATGTCGAAGAACCGTCGGATGCCTGAGGGCGGCACGTCGAGCACTCGCTGGGCGAGCGCACGGTCGGCGAGCGGCGGGCGGGTCACGGGGTCGGTCGTCATCGGGGTCGCCTCAGCTTGATCCGGCGAGCGCGGTCGCTCGTTCTGCGGGGGTCGGCATCGCTGCGTCGAGGAGGAGCGGCAGGTCTCGCGGCTCGACGTGACGCCACGACGCCCCGGCGGTGAGGCCCTCGTATGCCCGCGCCGCGCGGAACAGCTCGCCTTCAGACCACGCGGCGCCGATGAGCTGCAGGCCGACGGGCAGCCCCTCCGATAGCCCGCACGGAACCGAGATCCCGGGCAGGCCGGCCATGTTCACCGGGAGCGTGCATGCGTCGGACAGGTACATCTGCACGGGATCGGCCATCCGGGCGCCGAACCGGAACGCGACCGAGGGCGACGTCGGCGCGACCAGCGCGTCGAAGCCAGCCTCCCACAGGCGGTCGAAGTCGCGCTTGATCAGCGTCCGCACCTTCTGCGCCTTGACGTAGAACGCGTCGTAGTAGCCCGCGGACAACCCGTACGTGCCGAGCATGATCCGGCGCTTGACCTCGGGGCCGAAGCCCTGGCCACGGGTCGCCAGGTAGTTCGCGAGGTAGTCGTCGCCGCCCCGGACGCTGTAGCCGAACCGGACACCGTCGTATCGGGCCAGGTTGGACGATGCCTCGGCCGGCGCAACGATGTAGTAGGTGGCGAGCCCGTAGTCCGTGTGCGGGAGGCTGACCTCCTCCACCCGGGCGCCGGCGGCCTCGAGCGCCGCAACGGCCTCGCGGACACGCGCTTCGACGCCGGCCTCCATGCCGCTCACGAAGTACTCCCGGGGGAGCCCCAGCCGCTTGCCGCGAAGCCACGACGCCGCCTCGTCGTCCGAGGCCGGCAGCTTGAGCAGGTCATCCGGCACCGGCAGGGGCGCCGAGGTGGAGTCGCGCGGGTCACGTCCCGAGACCGCGTGCAGGAGGGCGGCCGCGTCGCGCGTGTCACGCCCGAACGGGCCGATCTGGTCGAGGCTGCTGGCAAAGGCGACGATCCCGTAACGGCTGACCCGGCCGTACGTCGGCTTCATGCCCACGATCCCGCACAGGGCGGCGGGCTGGCGGATCGAGCCGCCGGTGTCCGTCCCGACCCCGAGCGGCGCGTGGTATGCCGCCACGGCCGCCGCGGACCCACCGCTCGAGCCTCCCGGGACACGATCGAGGTCCCATGGGTTTGAGGTCGCGCCGAACGCCGAATGCTCGGTCGACGAGCCCATCGCGAACTCGTCCATGTTCGTCTTGCCCAGGATCACGGCGCCCGCATCGCGCAGCCGCTCCGTGACGTGAGCGTCGAACGGGGCACGATAGCCCTCGAGGATCCGGGACCCGGCGGTGCACTGTCCGCCGGCGACCGATACCAGGTCCTTGAGCGCGAGCGGGATGCCGAGCAACGGGTGCAGGGCATCGACTGCGCCGGTCCCCTCTCCCCGGGCAGCGGCAACGCGGGCATCGGCCTTGTCGGCTTCCGCGAGGGCGCGCTCGTCGTCAACGGTGAGCCACGCGTGGAGGCCGTGGTCCGTGGCGTGGATGCGCTCGAGATGGGCGGTCGTGAGCTCGCGCGACGTCGTCTCGCCTGCGCGAAGGCGCGCCGCCAGCTCGTGCGCCGTGAGGCGCGTCAGGTCGAGGTCGGTCATCGTCGCACCCCGCCCGCTCGCCGCCCCGCGGTCACTCGCCGCCCAGGATCGCGGGCACGACGAACAGGTCCTCGTCCCGCTCCGGCGCGTTGGCAAGCACATCCTCGACCCGCATCGACGACCGTGCCACGTCCTCGCGCAGGATGTTCTCGAGCTCGATCGTCTGGGCGGTCGGCGGGATCGTGTCGGTGTCCAGCTCGGCGAGCTTCGTGTACTGGTCGAGGATGTGGTTGAGCTGGCCCTCGAGCCGGGACAGCTCCTCCGTGGTGAGCCCCAGGCGGGCGAGGTAGGCGACGTGCTCGACGTCGGCGCGGGTCAGCGATGCCATGCCCCCGATGATACGCGGGGCGGGACGCGCGGCGGGTCGGGGCCCCGGGCGGTGCAGGCCCTCAGTCGTGGGCGCGCGCGCCCGCGCCGTGGGTGCGGGCGAGGAACTCCCGGGTCCGCGCGTCCTGCGGTGCATCGATCACCTGCTCCGGCGGACCGACCTCCACGAACCGGCCTTCCTCGATGTAGTAGACGCGGTCGGCGGCCTCGCTCGCGAACGCCATCTCGTGGGTCACCACGATCATCGTCGCGCCTTCGTGGGCGAGCTCCTCCATGACCACCAGCACCTCCCCGACCAGCGTCGGGTCGAGGGCGGATGTCGGCTCGTCGAACAGGAGCACCTTGGGCTCCAGGGTGAGCGCGCGGGCGATCGCCACCCGTTGCTTCTGGCCCCCGGAGAGGCGCGACGGGAACTCGTCCCGCTTGTCGGTCAGGCCGACCTTGTCCAGGTACTTCTCCGCGATCGCGATTGCCTCGTCCCGCTCCAGTCCCTTGACCCGGATCGGCGCCTCGATGAGGTTGTCGATCACGCGGAAATGGGGGAACAGGTTGAACTCCTGGAACACCATCTGCGCGCCAAGCCGGATCTGCCGGATCTGTTCGCGGTGCGCGCGACTTCGCGGGTTCAGTGGGTCTGCATCCACGCGGATCCCGTCGACCTCGATGGAACCCATCGTCGGCTCTTCGAGGAAGTTGATGCACCGCAGCAGCGTGCTCTTGCCCGAGCCGGACTTGCCGATCAGGCAGATCGTCTCGCGCGGGTACACCTCCAGCGTGCAGCCGCGCAGGACGTGGTTGCTGCCGAAGAACTTCTCCAGGCCCAGGACCCTGACGATCGGCTGAGAGTCCGCGGGCGTGAGCGCCCCGGGGATCGCGAACGGGTCGCGCAGCGACTCCGCCTTCGTGGCGTCGAACTCCGACGCCGGAGCGATTGGATCAGGATCACGGCGCTTGTCGAGGAAGCTCATATCCGCACGTCGCTTTCGCGCAGCCGGCGCTCGAGCCGCTCCTGGGCGACCGAGAAGATCATCGTGAGGACCCAGTAGATCAGCGCCGCGATCAGCAGCGTCTCGAACATCCGGAACGAACGGGACCCCGTCGTGCTGGCTCGCCAGAACGTCTCCTGGATGGTCACGTACGAGACGAGTGCCGAGTCCTTGATCATCGCGATGAACTCGTTGCCAATCGCGGGGATCACGATCCGGGTGGCCTGCGGCAGGATGATCCGACGCATGGTCAGCCGGTCAGTCATGCCCAGCGCGGCGGCCGCCTCGATCTGGCCGCGCGGGATGGCCTGGATGCCGGCGCGGAAGATCTCCGTCATGTAGGCGCCGTAGTTGAACGAGAGGGCGAACACCCCTGCCGCAAGGGGCGGAAGGACGATCCCGAACTGGGGCAGGGCGCCATAGACGAAGATGATCTGGACGATCAGGGGCGTGCCCCGGACCATCGAGACGTAGAGCGACGCGGTCGCGAAGATCGGCGAGATCGAGGACAGGCGGCCGAGGGCGCCGACGACCGCGAAGATCGTGGCGAAGAAGATGGACAGCACCGACACGAGGATCGTGATCGGGACGCCGCCCAGGATGAATGGACCCCACTCGGCCATGAAGTCGGCATGGACGCGCCCGGTCGAGGCGATCGCGAGCACGATGCCGCCGACGAGGACCAGCCACGTGAGGATGAAGCTGGCGCGAAAGCGTGCCCGATCACGGGCGCGTGACCGCGCCATCCGCTCGACGACCTGGGCCGGCGTCTCGTCAACCCCCAGCCCGGTGACCGTGCGGGCGGTCCGGAACATCACCCCTCCGGTAACGAACGGCGGGGGCGCCGTCGGGCGCCCCCGCTGAGACTCACGTCAAGCAATGCCTACTGGATCGGGCCTTCGGTGAGGTCAGCCCCGAACCACTTCTCGGAGAAGGACTTCAGGGTGCCGTCGGCATGCATCCCCTGGATGATCTCGGACACCTTGGCAACGAAGTCGGTGTCAGCCGGACCGCTCTTGTCGATGGCGACGGCGAGCGGCTCGAAGTAGACCGGGTCGCCGACCTTGACCAGCGGGAGGCCGGCCTTGATGGCCTCGTCGACCGTGGTGATCGAGCTCAACCAACCCTCGAAGTCATTGCGGCCGGAGCCCCACAGCTGCGGGCACTGCTGGTCCGTCTTCTGGGTGACCGCCACGACACCGGCGGGCGGCGTCGTGGTGGGCGACAGGGTGCCGAAGTCGAGCTTCTTGCCCTGGAGCCAGTCGAGGTACGTGGTCGACTCGCCGACGCACACGGTCTTTCCCGCGAGCCCGTCGAGGGTGGTGATCCCGGAGGCGGTGCTCGCGGTCATCTGGGCGGGCGTGAAGTAGTAGGGATCGCTGAAGTCGAGGACCTTCTGGCGGTCGCTGGTCACGGTCATCGAGCCGACGCTCATGTCCCAGCGGCCGGCCCAGCCTCCGGCCGTGATGATCGCCCAGTCAGGCGTGGTGAACTCGACCGTGACGCCCAACCGCTTGCCGATCTCGTTCGCGACGTCGATGTCGAAACCCTCGTACGTGCCGTCCGGCAGCTGCGCGGACTGCGGGGCATAGTTCGGATCCGTCGAGACCACAACCTTTCCTGCCGTGAGGACCTTCTCGAGCAGACCGCCGGGGATGGGCGTCACGGGCGCCTCGGTGGCGGCGGCGCTGGCGGGCGCCGAAGCCTCGACGGATGGGGCCATGGTCGGTTCGGTCGTGGGCGCAGTGGTCGCCCCGCCTCCGCCGGAACAGGCGGCGCTGATCACGGCGACGACGCCGAGCAGTGAAAGTCGTCCACGCAGGGACATCAAGCTCCTCCTTCGCCGGGCGCCCCGTTCGCTTCCGTCTGAAGCGCCCTGAATGAGGGGCCATTATGGCGCGATCTGCAACCGGGCCGGGCAAGGGCCGATTGGCCCTTCGTCGGAATCGCGCCCCAGCGGCGGCTCCAGTCACCACTCAGGTGGGCGCCACCATCCGCCAGAACGCGCCGGCGAGACGGACCTCCGCGGCGAGCCGGATGATCTGCGAGATCGCGTCGATCGCCGATTCGCCGGTGGCCTCGATGTCGCGAACGGCCCCGTCCACAAGGCAGGCGGCCCGGATGGTCACCGGCCCGTCGCCGGCAATCTCGAGATCCTGGATGAAGATCCCGGTCCCCAGCACCCGCTCCAGGTCGGCGGTCAGCCGCTCCGCGAGCTGCGCCTCGGCGTCGTTCATGCCTCCCCTTCCCCGGTGTCACGACCCTCGCCGGCGAGCAACCGTACGAACGCGGCCTCGTCGAGCACCGGAACGCCCAGCTCGGCGGCCCTGGCGAGCTTCGACCCCGCGCCGGGTCCGGCGACAAGGTAGTCCGTCTTCCTGGACACTGATCCGGCCGGTTTGCCGCCGGCGGCGCGGACCGCGTCCTCGGCACCCTCGCGGCTGAACCCCTCGAGGGATCCGGTGACCACGACCGTCCGGCCGGCCAGCGGGCCGTCCGCCGGCCCGGCCGCGGATGCCTCGGTCACCTTCGGGCGCTCGGGAACGATGCCGGCCAGGACGAGCTCGAGCAGCACATCGCGCGTCGCCGGATCCTCGAACCAGCCGTGCACCGCCTCGGACACCGAGGGGCCGATGCCGTCCACCTCCTGGAGCGCCTCGGGCTCGTCGAGCGCGACGCGCCGCAGGTCGGTCTCGACGGCCGCGAACCACGGGTCCGGGACGGCGTCCGGAGCGGCCGCGGGGAACGCATCGGGCCGGACACGCCCGGCAAGCCACCGGGCAAGATCGACCGCCGTCGACTCGCCCACCTGCGGGATCCCCAGGCTGTTGAGCACCTTGGCGAGCGGCCGGCCGGTCCGGGCGCGCTGGATGGCGCCATGGAGGTTCTCGGCGCTCCGGCGGGCAAACCGCTCGAGCGTCTCGAGATCCTCCACCGTCAACCGGAAGAAGTCAGCCCGGCTCGAGACCATGCCGCGCTCGAGGAGCTGTGACAGCACCGCCCACCCGGCGCCCTCGATGTCCATGCCCCCGCGACCGACGAAGTGGCCGTACGCCTGGGCCAGTCGTGCCGGACACACCGGGTTTGGGCAGTAGTGGCGCACGGCGCCCTCGTCCCGAACGACCGGCGTGCCACACACCGGGCAGGCCGGCGGCATCTCGAACTCGCGGGCGTCGGCCGGCCGCTTGTCGACGATCGGGCGCACCACCTCGGGGATGACGTCGCCGGCCTTCTGCAGCACGACGGTGTCCCCGATCCGGATGTCCTTGCGGCGCACCTCGTCCAGGTTGTGGAGGGTTGCCCTCGCGACGGTCGACCCTGCGACCTTTGCCGGCCGCAGGTGCGCGACCGGGGTCAGCGTCCCCGTCCGGCCCACGTAGGGAACGATGTCCTCGACGACGGTCTCGACCTGCTCCGGTGGGAACTTGAACGCGATCGCCCAGCGCGGCGCGCGGCTGACCATGCCCAGCTCGTCCTGCTGGTCGAACCGGTCGACCTTGACCACCACGCCGTCGGTCTCGTAGGCCAGGTCGTGGCGGGCCTCGCGCCAGCGCTCGGTGAACGCGATGACGGCCTCGATGTCGAGGCCAGCCCGGCGCTCGGGATTGACCGGAAAGCCCAGGGCCTCGAGCCGGGCAAGGGCGGCCGACTGGCTATCGACGTCGGGCTCATCCTCGACCAGCTGGTACAGCCAGGTCGACAGCTGGCGGCCGGCCGTGACTGCGGGGTCCTTCTGGCGCAGCGACCCTGCTCCGCTGTTGCGCGGGTTGGCGTACAGGGCGAGGCCCGCCTCCTCCCGTTCGGCGTTGATGCGCGCGAACTCGGCCTTGGGCATGAACACCTCGCCCCGGGCCTCGAGGGTGGCGGGTTCGTCCAGCCGCTCCGGGATCGCCCGGACCGTGCGCAGGTTGGGGGTGACGTCCTCGCCGGTCGTGCCGTCGCCCCGGGTTGCCCCCAGGGCGAACCGCCCCTGCTCGTAGCGGAGCGAGATCGCGAGGCCGTCGATCTTGAGCTCGGCGACATAGCTGAGCCCGGGCGCCGGCTCGGGTGCGGCCGCGAGGCCCAGGCCCTTGCGGACCCGGGCGTCGAACGCGCGCAGCTCGTCGTGGCTGAAGGCGTTCGACAGCGAGAGCATCGGCCGCTGGTGGCGGACCTCGGGGAAGCGGCCTCCCGCGGGTGCGCCGCCGACACCTTGCGTGGGCGATTCGGGCGAGACCAGGGCTGGGAACGCGGTCTCGAGGGCGACCAGCTCGCGGAACCGGGCGTCGTAGTCGGCGTCCGACAGCTCCGGAGCATCCTCCTGGTAATACAGGCGGTTGGCGCGTCGGATCTCCGCTGCCAGCTCCGCGTGGCGCGACGTGGCGGCGTCCGGTTCGTCCAGCGAAGCGGCCGCCTCGACCAGTGCCGGATCGACGGGGAGCGGCTCGGTCATCGGCGCGCGCGCTCGACGCCCCGACGTGCTCGCGGCGCAGGTCGCCGATCCGGGCGGCCCCGACCAGCGACATCGCCCGCCCTGTCTCCTCGCGAAGGATCGCAAGCGCCTTCGCGACGCCAGGCTCGCCCGCGCACGCCAGCGCGTACAGCAACGGCCGCGCCGTGAACACCGCCCGCGCGCCCATCGCAAGCGCCGTGACGACATCTGTGCCGCGCCGGACGCCACCGTCGAGGTACACCTCGGCCCGCGAGTCGACCGCCTCGACGATCTCGTCCAGCACCTCGATCGCGGTCGGGCGAGCGGTCGAGCTGGCGCCCGCCGTGGTTCGAGACCCAGACAGCCGCGGCACCATGCTCGACCGCGAGGCGGGCGTCCTCGGCGGTCAGGATCCCCTTGAGCACGAGCGGCAACGAGGACCAGGAGCGGATCTCGGCCAGCGATGTCCCAGGTGAGCCCGATGCTCCGCATGTCGAGCAGGTCGTCGAGCCGCCGCCGACCGCGGCGCGACCGGCGATGTTGCCGTAGGCGCGCCGCCCCCGGGTCGAAGCCGATGCGCATGATGTCGTCGCGGTAGCCGAGGACAGGCAGGTCCACCGTCACCACGAGCGCCCGCATACCCGGCCGCCTCGGCCCGCTGGACGAAGTCGCGGCTGATCGTACCGGTCGCTCTGCGCGTACAGCTGGAACCAGCGCAGGCCGTCGCCCGACGCCTCCGCCACCTCCTCGATCGTGCGCGAGGCCACCGTGGACACGACGTTGGCGATGCCGGCCGCGGTCGCCGCGCGCGCGGTCGCCAGCTCCCCGTCCGGGTGGGCCATGCCGTGCAGGGCGGCCGGGGCGACGCCGATCGGCATCGACACCGGGGCGCCGAGCAGGGTGGTGGCCAGGTCGATGGCGGACACGTCGACCAGCACCCGTGGGCGGAACCGGTAGCGCCGCCACGCCTCGAGGTTCTCGGCCAGCGTGATCTCGTCCCAGCCCCCGCCCTGGTAGTACGCCCAGGCGGCCGGGTGGAGGCGCTCGCGTGCAGGGGCCTCGAAGTCGGCGACAGCGGCGACCTGCTCGAGATCGATCGGCGGCGCAGCGGGCGGCGGGTAGGCGAGGTCGGGTCGAGGCTGGGCAGGCATCAACGGGAGGATAGGCCGCCCGCGGGCGTCGCGTCGGGCGGCCCGCTTGCTACCCGATCAGCTCGAGGTTTGCGAGGCTCGCGAGCATCGTCTTGCGCCCGACGACCGGATCGCGGAAGGCGACCGTGACCTCCTCGTCGTCGCGCGTCAGCTTCGAGGTCACCACGATCCCATCGCCCCAGCGTGCGTGGCGGATCCGGTCGCCGTCGCGATAGCGGCGCTCTCCGGGCACGATCGGTCGCGCCGGGATCACGCCGCGCTCGCGCGGCCGGGCGCCGGATCGGATCTGCGGCGCTCCCGGGGAGTCGTCCCAGGAGGAGGCGTCGTCCACGATCCCGTCGCCCAGCCGACCCAGCGAGCCCGACGGCGCCCCGGCGGCGAACGCCTCGCGCTTGGCACCCAGGTCGCGGCTGGGCCGGAATGACTCGCCGTTGCGCGGGCGCGCCGGGGCGCCCGCTCCCCTGTCGGTAGGCGCCGCCGCCGGCGCGGATCCCCGCGCCGAACCGCGACCCCCGCTCGCGGAACACGAGGTCCGGGTCCAGGTCCACGCCCATGTCGCCCGCGCCACGAAGCTGCGGCCCGACCATCAGCTCCGACGGGATCTCGAGCAGGAACCGGGACGGGATGCTCATGCCGCCGCCGCCCCACGTCGCGCGACGCCAGGCATGGGACAGGAACAGGCGGCGTTTCGCACGGGTGATTCCGACGTACGCCAGCCGGCGCTCCTCCTCCAGCTCCTTCTCGTCGTCGAGCGCGCGGTTGTGCGGGAACACGCCCTCCTCGAGACCGGCGATGAACACGACCGGGAACTCGAGGCCCTTGGCGGCATGAAGGGTGATGAGCGTCACCGCATCGGCCTCGCCCTCGTAGCTGTCCTGGTCGGCGACCAGCGCGGTCTCCTCGAGCAGGCGGTCCAGAGCGTCGTCGGGCGAGAGGTCGTCGTAGCGGGTCGAGACCTGACGCAGCTCGAGCAGGTTCGCCCAGCGGTCCTCGCCTTCCTCGGAGCCGTCCGCGAGCATCGCCCGGTAGCCCGACGCCTCGAGCACCTCGTCGAGCAGCTCGGGCAGCGGCAGCACGCCGATCCGCGTGCGCAGCCGCCGGACCAGCGCCGCGAACTCGCCCATCGCCGTTCGGATCCGGGGGCCGATGCCCTCGACCTGCCCCACGGCGCCCGCCTCGACGGCCGCCCAGACATCATCCTCGTGCGCGCCGGCCCAGCGTCGCAGCGCCTCGATCGACCGGTCGCCGATCCCCCGGGCGGGGACGTTGATGATCCGCTCGAAGGACACGCCATCCGTGTCCGATCGAAGCACTCGAAGGTAGGCCAGCGCGTCCTTCACCTCGCGCCGCTGGTAGAACCGGGTGCCGCCGACCAGCTGGTAGCGCAGCCCGTAACGGAGGAACGCCTCCTCGATGGCCCGGGACTGGGCGTTCATCCGGTACATGACCGCGACGTCCTTGGGGCGGCTGCGACTCGATTCGTCGTCATCCGCCCGGCGCGTCAGCACCGAGCCCCGGCCGCCCACGAGCCCTTCGATCTGGCGGGCGATCCACTCCGCCTCCTCCTCCTCGTTGAAGGCCTCGAAACGCTGGATCGGGACGCCGCCCTGGTTCTCCGTCCACAGCTTCTTGTCCGTGCGGCGCTCGTTCCGCGAAACGACCGCGTGGGCGGCATCGAGGATCAACTGCGTCGAGCGGTAGTTCTGCTCGAGCTTGACGACCGTCGCCTCCGGATAGTCGCGCTCGAAGTCGAGGATGTTCTGGACGTTCGCGCCGCGCCAGCCGTAGATCGACTGGTCATCGTCGCCGACAACGCACAGGTTGCGATGCGCGGCGGCCAGCGCCCGGACCCACAGGTACTGCGGCCGGTTGGTGTCCTGGTACTCGTCCACGTGGAGGTACGTCCAGCGCGCCTGGTACTTCGCGAGGACCTGTGGCGCCTGGTCGAACAGCTCGACGGCGCGCAGCAGGAGGTCGTCGAAGTCGAGCGCGTTGGCGGCCCGCAGCCGCACCCGGTAGCGCGCGGCCAGCCGGGCGATCACCCGCTCGCGGTGGTTGACCGCGTTCTCGGCCAGGAACGTCTCGTCGAGCATCTCGTTCTTGGCCCGGCTGATCGCCCCCAGGATGGCCGCCGGCCTGAACTCGCCGGTCGCCGGCAGGTCCTCCTCGGCCAGGATCCGCTTCATCAGCTGCTGCTGGTCGTCGGTGTCGTAGATCACGAACCGCCGGTCGAGGCCGATCGCCTCGCCGTCCCGCCGCAGGACGCGGGCGCACAGGGCGTGGAACGTGCCGGCCTCGACGTCCTTGCCCACGTCGCCGACGAGCGCCGCGATCCGCTCTCGGAGCTCGCCCGCCGCGCGGTTGGTGAACGTGACCGCAAGGATGCGGTGGGGCCGGACGGCCTCGGCCCCGATCAGGTACGCGATCCGGTGGGCGATCACTCGGGTCTTGCCGCTGCCGGCGCCCGCGAGGATCAGGATCGGGCCACCGGTCGTCGTCACGGCGCGGCCCTGCTCCGGGTTGAGGCGGGACACGATCTCCTCGGCCCGGGCCGCGCGGCGGGCCGCGATCGCAGCGGCGACCGCCTCAGGATCGAGCGCCGGTCCCGCGCCCGAGGCCTCGGGGTCCGGAGGGAGATCGCGCATCCACTCGGGCTCGGCGGGGGCGGCGGATGTGGCCGAGTCGGCGGCGGTTGCGGTTGCGGTTGCCGAGCCGGCGGGCGCGGTGCCGGTAGCCGCGGGGACGGATTCCGTGTCGCCGTCGGCAGCGGCCACGTCGGGGGCTTCCGCGACGGCCCCCTCGGCGGCGGCGCCGCCCGCTTCGCCCGCCGGGCCTTCGTCCTCTGGTCCGAGGTCGAGCCACGTCCCCTGGACGTCGGGCTCGACCGCACGGGTGCGTCGGCGCTTCGCCTGCTCGCCGGAAGGGGTGGGACTCACCGGCCCATTCTAGGTTGGGTCGCTGATCCCGGACATGCGTCGACCATCGTCGATGCCGGAGATGGGTCACTCATCGACGACTCGGCGACCGGCAACCGTGGGGGAATCGAACGGACCCGGGTCGACTGACCCGGGTCCGTGGTTCGTGGCTGCGAGTCTGGACTAGAAGTCCATCCCCCCGCCCATTCCGCCACCATGGTCGTGGCCGCCACCGGCCCCGGCCCGATCCTTCTCCGGAAGGTCGGTCACGAGCGTCTCCGTCGTGAGGACCATCGCGGCGATGGAGGCGGCGTTCTGGAGCGCCGAGCGAGTGACCTTCGCGGCATCGACGATGCCCCGGGAGAACATGTCTCCGTACTCGCCCTTGAGCGCGTCGTAGCCCTCGCCGGTCTTCATCACGCGGACGGCGTTGACGATGACCTCGCCCGATGCGCCGGCGTTGTCGGCGATCTGGCGAGCCGGGGCCTCGAGGGCCTTGCGCACGATGTCCACGCCGACCTGCTCGTCGCCCTTGAGCTTGAGCTTGTCCAGCGCGGGGATGGCCTGGAGGAGCGTCGTGCCGCCGCCGGCGACGAGGCCTTCCTCGACCGCCGCGCGGGTGGTCGAGAGGGCATCCTCGATGCGGTGCTTCTTCTCCTTGAGCTCGACCTCGGTGGCCGCGCCGACCTTGATCACGGCGACGCCGCCGGCGAGCTTGGCGAGGCGCTCCTGGAGCTTCTCGCGGTCGTAGTCCGAGGTGGTGTCCTCGATCTGCGCCTTGATCTGGCTCATGCGCCCCTTGATCTGCTCGGGGGTGCCTTCGCCGTCGACGATCGTCGTGTCGTCCTTGGTGGCGACGACGCGGCGGGCCTTGCCGAGGTCCTCGGCGGTGACGGAGTCGAGCTTGCGCCCGATCTCCTCGGAGATCACGGTGCCGCCGGTCAGGATCGCGATGTCGCGGAGCATCTCCTTGCGGCGATCGCCGAAGCCCGGCGCCTTCACCGCGAGCACGGAGATCGTGCCCTTGAGCTTGTTCACGACCAGCGTCGCAAGCGCCTCACCGTCGATGTCCTCGGCGATGATCAGCATCGGCTTGCCCTGCTGGACGGCCTTCTCGAGGCCGGGCAGCAGATCCGGGACGGCGCTGATCTTCTTGTCCGTGATGAGGATCAGCGGGTCCTCGAGGACGGTCTCCATCCGATCGGCGTTGGTCACGAAGTACGCCGAGATGTAGCCCCGGTCGAACTGCATGCCCTCGGTGTATTCCTTCTCGAGCCCGAGGGACTGGCCTTCCTCGACGGTGATGACGCCGTCCTTGCCGACCTTGTCCATGACCTCGGCGATGATCTCGCCGACCTCGGGATCCGCCGCAGAGATGGCCGCGACGGCTGCGATCTGCTCGCGGGTCTCGACCGGGCGAGCGGTGCGCTTGATCTCGGCGACGATGGTCTCGACGGCGCGCTCGATGCCGCGCTTGACGACCATCGGGTTGGCACCCGCGGTGACGACGCGGAGACCCTCCTGGACCAGCGCCTGGCCCAGGACGACCGCCGTGGTCGTGCCGTCGCCGGCGACGTCATCGGTCTTGGTCGCGACCTCCTTGAGGAGCTGCGCGCCCATGTTCTCGAACGGGTCCTCGAGCTCGATGTCGCGAGCGATCGTGACGCCGTCGTTGGTGATCGTGGGGGCCCCGAACTTCTTGTCGAGGACGACGTTGCGGCCCTTCGGACCGATCGTCACGCGGACCGCGTCGGCGAGGTGGTCGATGCCGCGCTTGAGCGAGCGACGAGCGGTCTCGTCGAAGATGATCTGCTTTGCCAAGGTCGTGAACCCTCCGGGAACTGCGTGTGGTGGGAGCTCGCGGTCATTCGGCGCCTCTCGGCGCCCCGGGCGTCAGCCCTCGACGATCGCGAGGATGTCCTTCTGGCTGAGAATGAGGAGATCCTCACCCTCGACCTTGAACTCGGTCCCCGCGTACTTCGCGTACAGGACCTTGGCGCCGACGGTGACGTCCATCGGCGTTCGCTTGCCCTCGCTGTCAAAGCCGCCCGGGCCAATGGCGAGGATCTCGCCCTCCTGGGGCTTCTCCTTCGCGGTGTCCGGCAGCACGATTCCCGACTTCGTCATCTCCTCACGCGGTGTGGGCTTGATGACGACGCGATCGCCCAGCGGGCGGAGCTTCGTCGAAGAGGCGGTGGCCAAGGTGTCTTCCTCCTCTGGCGGCCGCGGACCGGCCGTCGATCGCCTGTGGTGTGGATCGGGTCGTCCGGGCGGGCAAGCCACGAGCGACCCGTTGATCCTCCGTCCGAGCGCATCACCAGCCGCGCGATCCGCGCCGCATGGCACCCCGGGGACATCCGGTGATGGAGGTCCCGACACGGGCCACACGGGCCGCGCCCCGACTGGTTTAGCACTCTCGCTGTGAGAGTGCCAACAAACTACCGGAGGGCGCTCCGACTGTCAACCAGGGCTACGCCGCCGGATGCCGCGGCCGATGGCCTGACCACGTAGGTCCGACCGGCCGCGCCGCCGCGGCTGTCAGGCACGAGCGATCCCGAGGAGGCGCGAGAACTCGGTCCGCACGATCCCGTAGCACTCGCAAGAGGCAGTCTCGAGGGCCGGCCGGTCGAGGATGCGCATGTTCCCCCGGTGATACTCGATGAGACCCCTGGCCTGAAGGTCGGCGACCGCGGTGCCGACGCTCTGGCGCGCGACACCCAGCATGAACGCGAGGAACTCCTGGGTGAGGAAGAATGCGTCGCTCTCTGCCCGGTCCTGCGTCGCCAGCAGCCAGCGCGCGCCGCGTTGGGCCACCGTATGAACCCCATTGCACGCGGCATTCTGGGCGGTCTGGACGAAGAAGGCCTGGGAGTAGGTCCGCACCAGGGCGTTCAGTCGGGGCTCCTCCGCCAACACCGTCTCGAACCGCCCGGCAGGAATCTTCAGCGCATCACCCGACAGCTGGGACATGAGGTGGAACGGCGAGCTGTCGGCGCCCAGGAAGATGGGCAACCCGATCATTCCCTCGTTCCCGACGGTGGCGACCTCGGCGCCGAGGCCCTCCGACATCATGGCGACGACCGAGATCATCCCGCTCAACGGAAAGTACGCGTGGTCGATCGACTGCCCGGGCCGCGCGATGACGGCGCCCCGGGGCAGCGAGATTGGCTTGAGGTGCGGCGCCAGGCGACGGGCTTCAGCGTCGCTCAGCGCGGCAAGCAGGTGGTTTCGGTTGCGAGGCTCCATGGTGACCCTGTGCGGATTATGAGATCCAGGCCCGCCCGACGCAATCGAGCGGGATACGTATGGCAGGTGGATGGCAGACGCGGGCGCCCGACGCGACGAAAATTACCAGTGCCATACATGTGGCGGGGGAAGGTCCGGACCGATTGCACGTCGGAGTCGGGCGGGCGCCTCCCCTGCCCGGAAGGAGGCGGACGATGGACCCGTCGGCTGCACCAGCCTTGCGCGGGAGCCGGCGGTTGGGCTCACCGCTCGTCGGTCCGGGGTTGCTGCCGTGACCGCTCGCCGTCCTGCACCACGGCGCACGGCCCTCGATGCCGGCCAGATCGCGGCCAACGCCGACCAGACCGCGGCCGACGCCGACCAGACCGCGTCCGACGCGGACCAGACCGCGGCCGACACGGATGCGGACGACGCCGGCCGCGACGCGTCGAGCGCAGCGCGAGAACAGGAGCTCTCGAACCTGGACCAGGCTAGCGCCGACCTGGAGGAACCGGGCGACGATGCTGCCCGCAAGGCCCACCAAGCAACTCGCCTGGAGCGCGCCCAGATAGCCCGCGAACGCGCGGTGACGGCCGAGGACCGAAGACGGACGGCCGCACGACGCGACGAAACGGCGGTCAGGCGCGACCTCGTCGCTTCCGAGCGCGACGCCAGCGCCCGCCAGCGCGACGAGCGCGCAGCCGCGATCGAGCGCGAGATCAGGGCGTCCGAGCCGTCGATCGCCGAGGAATTCGAGGCGCTGCGCGTGTCGGCCGCCGGCGATCGCGATGCTGCCGCTCGGGACCGTGCCCGCGCCGCCCGGGACCGGGCGGAAGCTGCACGACTCCGGGAGGCGCTTGCCGCCGCGCTCCTGACGGCCCACCTGGACGACCTGACGGGTGCCTACCGCCGCGAGATGGGCCGGCTTGCGCTCGTCTACGAGATCGCCAGGGCCCGCCGCGGCGACGGTCGCCTGGTCCTCGCCTTCGTGGACGTCGACGACCTGAAAGGGATCAACGATCGCGACGGCCATGCCGCCGGGGATGCCGCCCTCGTTACCGTGGTTGCCGAGATACGCGCCAGCCTCCGCCCGTTCGACCCCGTCATGCGCTACGGCGGTGACGAGTTCGTCATCGCCCTGGGTGCGGCGGACCTCGACGAGGGAGAGCGACGGTTCGAGGCCATCCGCGCAGCCCTGCTGGCACGCGCGGGGATCGGGATCAGCGTGGGCCTTGCCTGCCTCGAGCCGGGCGACACGGTCGAGGAGCTCACGGCGCGGGCCGATGCCGACCTGTACCAACGGCGGGGCTCGACGCCGATGAGGACGTCCGCACGGGGTGAACGGTCTGCGGTCCGGACCCACGGTGCTCCTGCGTGACATCGTGACCGCCAGGCGATCTGCGCCGGTCGGCGCTACCTAGGCTCCGGGGCGCGCTCGACTCGTGCGCAGGCCGAACGCGATGTCGTACGCTCGGACCAGGTCATCGCCGAACTGCTCCTCGGCCGTGCCGCGGAGCTCCGCCACCCAGCGCGCGGTGATCGCCACGCACTGCGGCTCGTTGCGTGAGCGCGGGGCACCCGGCGGCGACAGGAACGGCGAGTCGGTCTCGACCAGCAACCGGTCGGAGGGGACGAGCGGAACGACCTCGGCCGATGACTCCTCCCCGCGCCTGAACACCAGCCCTGAGAAGCTCACTGCAAGCCCCATCGCGATCATCTCGCGGGCATAGTCCACGGGGCCTGAGAAGCTGTGAACGATCGCCGGTGGTCGCCCACCGAAGGCCGCCCGGGCCGGCTCGCCGTCGAACCCTGCGACGCGCAGCTCTGCTGCCAGGGCGTCCTGGGCGTCGCGCTCGCCGGCCCTCGACCGGCAATGGAGGATCGCCGGCTTGCCCGTGGCCAGCGCGAGAGCGAGATTTCGTCGCAGGTTCTCGAGCTGGACATCGATCGGCGAGAACACCCGGTCGTAGTCGAGTCCGGTCTCCCCGATCGCGACCACGCGCTCGTCGCGCGCCCAGGCTTCGACATCGGTCCAGCCCGCCTCATCGACCTTCGCCGCATCGTGGGGGTGGATGCCCACCGCGGCATCGAGCCATGGCCGGCGTGCCACCAGCTCCAGCGCGCGCTCGGACGAGGCCACGTTCCAGCCCGGGACGAGGATTCGCTCCAGCCCCGCCGCCCGGGCGCCGTCGAGCACACGATCCACGTCCTCGGTGAACCGGTCCGCGTTGAGGTGGCCGTGGGAGTCGATCAGGCGCATGCCCACGATGGTAGGGCGAGCGGGGGTCTGCCCGGTGACTGAGCGCGCCTACGCGCCGTCCGTTGCGGCAGCCTCGGTCTCGATACGAGGGAACAGGGGCGTCGGCGTTTCCGTCACGCGACCCGCCTCGTCGCGCCGGGCGCCCCACGCCAGCTGACCGAGGATCGCCGGCCCGCCGTTGCCGTCCTCCGCGTACGGATAGTCGTATCCCAGCTGCTCGAGCACGCGGGGCGCGATCGCGGGCATGTACGGCGCCACGGCCAAGCCCACGAGACGGCACGTCTCGACCAGATCGCCCAGGACGTCCCGCAGCCGCTCCGCAGCCGCCGCATCGCCGGCCTTCGCCGCCTTGTTGAGCGTCCAGGGCTGTTCCGCATCGACGGTCTTGTTCGCGCCCCCGACGAGCTCCCACAGCTCCGCGAGCGCGTCGTGGAGCCGGTACCCCTCGAGCCGCTCCCCGTACAGCCGGAGGGTGTCGATCCAGCCCTCGGCCAGCGGGGACTCCCCCGCCGCTCGCGGGGCCGGGCGCTCCCCGCCCAGGTAACGATTGACCATCGAGACCGTACGGTTGACGAGGTTGCCGAAGTCATTGGCAAGGTCGGCGTTGTACCGCCGCACGAACGAATCCCACGAGACATCGGAGTCGCGGTCGAACGGGATCTCGCGCAGCGTCACGAACCGGGTTCCGTCTGCGCCGAATGCACCCACCATCGCGTTGGGGTCGAAGAAGTTGCCCCGGCTCTTGCTCATCCGCTCGCCCTGGACGTGCATGAAGCCGTGGACCCAGACGTGGCGCGGGGCATCGATCCCGGACGACCAGAGCATGGCGGGCCAGTAGATCGCGTGGAACCGCGCGATGTCCTTGCCGATCACGTGCAGGTCGGCGGGCCACCAGCGATGGAACGCGTCGAGGTCATCGGGAAAGCCGGCGCCGGTGATGTAGTTGATGAGCGCGTCATACCAGACGTAGATCGTGCCCGCCTCCGGATCCCAGGAGCCGTCCTCGCGCTGCGCGGTCTCGCCGTTCTCGGCGATCGGGAACGGGATGCCCCAGGTCGCGCCGGCGCGGCTGATCGAGAAGTCCTCGAGTCCCTGGCGGATGAAGCCCAGCATCTCGTTGCGTCGGTAGTCGGGCTGGACGAAGTCCGGGTTGGCCTCGTAGTACGCGAGCAGCCGATCCTGGTAGGCGGACAGACGGAAGAACCAGTTGCGCTCGGTCAGCCACTGGAGCGGGACGTCGGGATGGTTGGGGCACTGCATCCCGCGGGCCGTCTCGAGCAGGTCCGACGGGGCCTTGAACCCCTCGTTGGGGCAGTACCAGCCCTCGTACGACCCGAGGTAGATGTCGCCGTTGTCGTAGGCCCGGCGGACCATCTCCTGCGCGGACCGGTAGTGATCGGGGTCGGTCGTGCGGATGAACCGGTCGGGGCTGACGAGGAGCGCATCCTCGGCGGCCTTGAACAGCGCCACCTTCTCGTCAACGAACTCGCGCGGCGTCTGCCCGCGCGCGTCGGCGGACTGGGCGATGTTGACCGAATGCTCGTCGGTGCCGGTCAGGAACCGCGTCTCGTCGCCCAGCATGCGATGCCAGCGCGCGATGACATCGGCCCCGATGACCTCGTACACGGTATGGAGGCCCGGGGCGTTGTTCGCGTACGCGATGGCGGTCGTGAGATAGAAGCGGCGTCGATCGGACATGGCCGGCCGATGGTAGCAGCGGCGGCGGGCGGTCCGGGCCCTGTCGCCTCGTCCCGCGTCAATCCGGGCCGGTCAGCTCCACCCACTGCCGGCGCCACTCGGGCGCCTCGAACGGCGCCGCGAAGTACGTCGTCTCGCGATGAATCCGCCCGTCGCGCAGCTGGACGATCACGATCACGAAGTACTCGCTCCCGTCGGGGTAGCGGGTGTACCACTCGGCCGTCCATGTCTCGCCGGCACCGGCGACCCTGAGCATCGTGCCCGAGGGCGTCACGACGAACTCGTCCTCGCTGCCGGTGAGGCGGCGCTCGTGGGACTCCCACACGCCGCCGGGATAGTTCTCCGTGATCGCTCGCATCGCCGCGCTGGACGTCACGCGCTCGCCGCTCTGCGGCCAGTCCGATACCCAGTCGGGATGGCGGAACGCCTCCGCGGTCGCGAAATCGCCGCGCGAGACCGCTTCCGCATAGCGGCGGACGATCTCCTCGTTGGTCATGCTGGCCCCTTCCTCCCGTCCCGGTCCCCCGATTGTGACCGCGCGTCGGCGGCGGTCAAGGGGTCAGTGCCGGAAGTGGCGGGTCCCGGTCACCAGCATCGTCGCCCCGGCCGCCTCGACCGCGGCCAGGACCTCCGCGTCGCGCATCGAGCCGCCGGGCTGGACGATCGCCGTCACGCCGGCCCCCAGCAGCGCCTCCGGTCCGTCGGCAAAGGGGAAGAACGCGTCCGATGCCGCGACCGCGCCGCGCGCGCCGGCATCGCCCTGGAACCGTCCGGCCTTCTCCACCGCCTGCCGGCACGCGTCGACCCGGCTGACCTGGCCGCTGCCGAGACCGACCAGCATCCCGTCGCGAACGAGCAGGATGGCGTTCGAAACCACACCCCGGACGAGGCGCCAGGCGAGGTCGAGGTCGGCGAGCTCGCGGTCGGTCGGGCGGCGCGACGTCGTACAGGTCCAGGTCGCCGGGTCATCGGGCTGCACGTCGGGCGCGGTCACCAGCACGGCGCCCCCGGTCGTGCGCACGGAACCCAGGTGGTCGGGCACGGGCGTGTCGGCCGGCCGGCCCGCGCCTGCGCCCTCCGCGGTGTCGAGCGCCGGATCGAGGACGAGGCGGAGATTCGGCTTGGTTGCCAGGATCTCGCGCGCGGCGTCGTCGTAGGCCGGGGCCACGACCACCTCGAGGAACAGTGATGTGAGGCGCTCGGCAAGCGCGCGATCCACCGTGCCCCGGACGGCCACCACGCCGCCGAACGCCGAGACCGGATCGCCCGCGAGCGCGGCATCCCAGGAGTCGAGCAGGTTCGTCCGCTCCGCGGCACCGCACGGATTGGTGTGCTTCATGATCACGACGGCCGGACCGCGCAGCAGGCGGGCGACCGCGGCGGCAGCGGACGCGTCGAGCACGTTGTTGTAGCTCAGCGCCTTGCCCTGGAGCGGGGGCTGGCCGGCCGCGAACGGGCCCTCGTCCTGCCGGGGCTCCCGGTCGGTCCGCCGGTAGCGTGCGGCGGGCTGGTGCGGGTTCTCGCCGTACCGCAGCGTCTCGACCTTGGCCATCGAGATCGTCAACGTCGGCGGATACGGATCGTCGGACGACGGCAGCCCCGGTTCGGGCGGCAGCGCCACGCCCGCCGCAAACATGCGACCGGGCAGCTCGGCGGCGATCCGCGCGTCGTACGCCGCGGTGTGCCGGAACGCCTCGACCGCCAGCGCGGATCGCAGGCCCAGGGGCACCTCGCCGTGCTCGTCGAGCGCGGCGAGAATGGCCTCGTAGCGCGCCGCGGAGGTCACGATCGCCACCGAGGCATGGTTCTTGGCCGCAGCGCGAACCATCGACGGTCCGCCGATGTCGATCTCCTCGACGAGGTCGTCGAACGATAGCCCGGGCTTGCGGGCCGCCTCGGCGAACGGGTAGAGGTTGACGACCACGAGCTCGAACGGGGCGATGCCCGCGGCGATCAGCGCCTCGCGGTGATCCGCGCGGCGACGGTCGGCCAGCAGCCCCGCGTGCACCCGGGGGTGGAGCGTCTTGACGCGCCCGTCGAGCATCTCGGGAAACCCCGTCACGGCGGCGACATCCGTGACCGGCAGCCCCGCCTCGCGCAGCGCCCGGGCCGTACCGCCGGTGCTCACCAGCTCGAAGCCACGGGCCACCAGGCCACGCCCCAGGTCGGCCAGCCCGGACTTGTCCGACACCGACAGCAGCGCCCGGCGCGGGACGGGGACGGTCGCGTCGGCGACAGCTGCATCGAAGCGAGCCCGCCGGGCAGCCGGCGCGACGGACAGGGCGCCGGCCAGCAGCGAAGCGACCGCCGCCGGGAGCAGGCGGTGCTCGACCGCGTGGAGCCGCTCGAGCAGCGACGCCTCATCGTCATCGGGCAGGACCGGCACGGCCTCCTGGGCCAGGATCGGGCCGCCGTCGAGCGACTCGTCCACGAGGTGGACGGTGACGCCCGTGACCGCGACGCCCGCCGCGAGGGCATCCCGGACGCCGTGGAGCCCTGGGAACGCGGGGAGCAGCGAGGGATGGACGTTAAGGATCCGGCCGCCGAAGGCCTGCAGCACCGCGGGGCCGATGA
The DNA here is from genome assembly GCA_963734895.1 of uncultured Chloroflexia bacterium. Lineage (GTDB taxonomy): Bacteria > Chloroflexota > Limnocylindria > Limnocylindrales > CSP1-4 > CAIXZV01. The sequence goes on from CAVTIN010000010.1 coordinate 278,809, forward strand.
GCCGCAGGTAGCCGGCCAGCACCACGGCATCGGGCTCGACCGCCGCCAGCGTCGCCGCGAGCGTCGCGTCGTCACCGCCCGGGACGAGCACGGTGTCGATCCCCTGCTCCGCCGCCCAGTCGAGCGCCGGGCACGCGCGGTCCGCAAATGCCAGCACGATCTCGCCGCCAAGGGCGCCCCGCCCGGCGGCCGCCGCGAGCGCCCGCAGGTTCGAGCCGCTGCCCGAGGCTCCGACCGCGATCCGTCCGCTCATCGCTCCCGCTCCTCTTCGACGTACCGGCGCCCGTCCGCCGCGACCTCGATCACCTCACCCACGACCCACGCGTCGAGCCCCCTGTCCGTCGCCAGCCGGACCGTCGTCGCGGCCGCATCCGCGGCCACCACGAGCACCATTCCCAGGCCGCCGTTGAACGTCGCCCGCAGCTCGTCGTCCTCCAGCGCACCGAGCGCCCCGAACAGGCGCATCACGACCGGCATCGGCCAGGTCGCCGGGTCGAGGCGGGCGCCGAGACCATCCGGAAGGGCGCGCGGGACGTTGCCCGGCAGGCCTCCGCCGGTGATGTGCGCGATGCCGCGGATGTCGTGGCCCGCCGCGACCAGCGACGAGCGGATGGCGAGCAGGTCGCGGGCATAGATCCGGGTCGGCGTCAGCAGGACCTCGCCCAGCGTGGCCAGCGCGTGCTCGGGCTCGCGGGTGAGCAGCGCCGCGGCTGCATCGCCCAGCGCACGCCTGGCCGCCTCCTGGAACGGGCGGTGCATGTCCAGGTCATGCTCGGCGACGAGCGCACGGACAAGGGAATAACCGTTGGCGTGCAGCCCGTTCGAGCCGAGGCCGACGATCGCGTCGCCCGGGCGGGCTGCGCTGCCGTCCAGCAGGAGCTCGCGCTCGGCCACGCCGACGCAGAAACCGGCGAGGTCGAACTCGTGCACCCCCATCAGGCCCGGGTGCTCGGCGGTCTCGCCCCCGACGAGCGCGCAGCCGGCCTGGCGGCAGCCGTCCGCGACCCCGGCCACGAGCTCCGCGACCTGGATCGGGTCCAGCTTGCCCACCGCGACGTAGTCGAGGAACGCGACGGGCTCGGCGCCGGCGCACACGACGTCGTCGGCGCACATCGCGACCAGGTCCACGCCGATCGTGTCGAACCGGCCCAGCGAGGCCGCGATCGCGGTCTTGGTGCCCACGCCATCGGTCGAGGCGACCAGCACCGGCTCCCGGATCCCGGCCGGGATCGTGATGGCGGATCCGAACCCCCCGAGCCTGCTCAGCACCTCGGGCCGGTGCGTGGACGCGACCGAGGCCCGCATCAGCTCGACGGCGCGCTCTCCGGCCGCGACATCGACGCCGGCTCGTTTGTAGGCCGCCCGCGAGTCCGTCATCCGCGAACGGCGCGATCGACCGGGGTTGCGCCGGCGGACCCCGCGCCCACGGCCGCGACGCCGGAGATGCGCGGCTCGGGCGGGGTCTCGAGCATGAACTTGCGGGCCGAGACGTCGTACGGGACGGGCTCGGGGTAGTTGCCGTCGAAGCAGGCGAAGCAGAACTGCTCGTACGGCAGGTCGAGCGCCGCGAGCACCCCGCGGATCGAGAGGTAGCCCAGCGTGTCGGCGCCGATGAACTCGCGGATCTCCTCGACCGAGTGGGTGCCCGCGATCAGCTCGGTCTCGATCGCGGTGTCGATCCCGTAGAAGCACGGGTGGTAGATCGGCGGTGCGCTGATCCGGACGTGGACCTCGCGCGCGCCCGCGCGCCGGAGCAGACCCACGATCTGCTTGGTCGTGTTGCCGCGCACGATCGAGTCGTCGACGACGATCAGGCGTCGATCGCGGACCACCTCGCGCAGCGGGCTGAGCTTGACGTTGACGCCCCGCTGGCGCATCGCCTGCGAGGGCTGGATGAAGGTCCGGCCGCTGTACCGGTTGCGGACCATGCCCTCGCGGTACGGGATGCCCGACGCCTCCGCGAACCCGGCCGCCGCCGGCGCCCCGGTATCGGGAACGGGCATCACCATGTCCGCCTCCACAAGGTGCTCTGCGGCCAGCTGGATCCCCATCTGGCGGCGCGCCTCGTACAGGTTCCGACCCTCCATGTAGGAATCGGGCCGGGCGAAGTAGATCAGCTCGAACACGCACAGCGCCGGCGTCGCGGCGGCGAACCGCACCGAGACGGGCTCGCGTCCCGGCTCGAGCACCACGATCTCACCCGGCTCGACATCGCGCTCGTACTCCGCGCCCACGATGTCCAGCGCCGCCGTCTCCGACGCGAGGATCCAGCCGGCCGTGTCGTCGCCCCACAGGCCGGGCCCGTCGGGATGGCCCGCAGGGGCCGGGAGCCGGCCCAGGACGAGCGGCCGGAAGCCGAATGGGTCCCGAACGCCGATGACGCGCTGCTCGTCGAGCACCACCAGGCTGTAGGCCCCCCGCACGCGGGGCAGGACGCGGGTGAGCGCCTCCACCGTGTCCGCGGCCGGCTCGTCGGCGAGCAGCGCGGTGAGCAGCTCCGTGTCGGTCGACGCGGGGAGGCGGCCGCGGCCGCCCTGGAGCTGCGTCAGCAGCTCCCGCGTGTTGACGAGGTTCCCGTTGTGCCCGATCGCGAGTGCCCGGCGCGGCCCCAGGCGGAGCGTCGGCTGGGCGTTCTCCCAGACCGTGGAGCCGGTCGTGGAGTACCGGCAGTGAGCGACCGCGAGGTCGCCGGCGAGGGATGGGATCCGCCGCTCGTCGAGGACCTGGCCGACCATGCCGAGGTCCTTGTAGATCATCAGGTTCCGGCCGTCCGACACGCCGACGCCCGCGGACTCCTGGCCCCGGTGCTGCAGCGCGAACAGCGCAGTGGCGGCAACCGCGGCCGCCTCGTGTCCGCGGTCCGGCAGGACGACGCCGACGACGCCGCACATCAGGCGTCGTCCTCCATGCCCAGGGCCCGCGGCAGCCCGTGCTCCCATGCATGACGGAGGTCGGCGACCGGGACCTCCAGCGCGTCTGCGATCCGGCTGCCCCGCTCCTCGGCGGCGCCGGTGGCGCCTTCGCCGGCCATCTCGATCACCAGCTGCGGGCCGCCGGTGACACCCAGCTCCTCGGTGGGCAGCCCGTGATGACGGGCCAGGAGCACGAGCGCGGGCACGTGACGCGGCCGGACCTCGGCAACCAGCCGCGACGGGCCCTCGCCGTACAGCGCGACCGCCGGCGAGTCTCCGACGGCGAGACGGAGTCGGGCTCCCCGATCACCCCAGATCGCCATCTCGGCCAGCGCCACCGCGAGCCCGCCCCCGGAAACGTCCTGGCAGCTCTCGACGAGGCCGCGGGCGATGGCCTCGCGGATGAACGCCTGGAGGTCCCGCTCACGCTCGAGATCGAGCGGCGGCGGGCCGTCCTCCGCGGCCGCCCCGGCCAGCCGAGCGTACTCGCTGCCGGCGAGGCCCGGTCCGTGCGACCCGACCAGCACGACCACGTTGCCGTCCTCCGTGAACGCGGGCCCGACCCGGGTGGAGACGTCCTCCAGCAGGCCCACGATCCCGATCTCCGGCGTCGGCGCGATCGCCGTCGAGGGAGATTCGTTGTACAGCGACACGTTGCCACCGGTGACCGGCAGCCCCAGCACGGTGCATGCATCGGCAAGGCCGCGGACCGCCTCGGACAGCTGCCAGAACGCCTCCGGCCGCGTGGGATCGCCGTAGTTGAGGCAGTTGGTCACGCCGAGCGGCCGGGCGCCCGTGATCGAGACGTTGCGCGCGGCCTCGGCGACCGACAGCGCGGCGCCCAGCCACGGGTCGAGCAGCCCGACCGGCGCGTTCGCGTCGGTGGTCGCGACCAGGGCCTTGGTGGTGCCCTTGATCCGGATCACCGCGGCGCCACGGCCGGGGCCCGCGACGGTGTTGGCCTGGACGTTGTGGTCGTACTGCTCGTACACGATCCGCCGCGACGACAGGTTGGCCGAACCGAGCAGCCCCAGCAGCACGGCGCCCGGGTCCATGCCGCGGCCCGGGAGCGTATCGGACGACTCGGTGGGCATGCCGGGGGCAGGCGCCTGGCGCCGGCGCGCGGGCGCCCGGGAGACGCGGTCGAACACGATCGCCTCGGACGCCAGGGCTCGCGCCGGGATGCGGGCCAGCTCGCGGGCGCCCGGCACGGGGCGGCCGTCGGGGTCGAGGGCGCCGGTGCCGAGGGCGCCGGTGCCGCCAGGGCCCGTGAGGACCACGATGTCGGGCTCCTCGGTGACCCGCCCGATGATCGCGACCGGCAGGTCCCAGCGCTCGCAGATCGCGCGCACCGCGTCCCAGCGGGCCGGCTCGACGATCGCGACCATCCGCTCCTGGGACTCGGAGATCATCACCTCGAACGGCTCGAGACCCGGCTCGCGGCGCGGGATGGCGTCGAGGTCGACGAGCATCCCCGTCCCGCCTCGATCGGCCGTCTCGCAGGTCGCGCAGGTGATCCCGGCCGCACCCAGGTCCTGGATCGAGACGACCACGCCCTTCGCGATCAGCTCCAGGGTCGCCTCGATCAGCAGCTTCTCGGCAAACGGATCGCCGACCTGGACCGAGGGGCGCTTTGACGGATCCTGGTCTCCGAACGTCGCGCTGGCGAGCACCGACGCCCCGCCGATTCCGTCGCGGCCCGTCGCGGAGCCGTACAGGACGACGAGGTTGCCGGGGCCGTCCGCGGCAGCCCGGGTCAGCATTCCGTCCTCGAGCAGGCCGATCGCCATCACGTTGACCAGCGGGTTGCCCTGGTACGACGGGTCGAACACGAGCTCGCCGCCGACGGTCGGGACGCCGACGCAGTTGCCATACCCACCGACGCCCCGGACGACGCCGTCCACGAGGTGCCGGGTCCGGGCGTCCGACGGATCGCCGAACCGCAGCGCATCGAGCACCGCGATCGGGCGGGCGCCCATCGCGAACACGTCGCGCAGGATCCCGCCGACCCCGGTGGCGGCCCCCTGGTACGGCTCCACGGCACTGGGGTGGTTGTGGCTCTCGATCTTGAACGCCACGGCGAGACCGTCGCCGATCGCGATCACGCCCGCCTGCTCCCCCACCCCGGCCACGACGTCCTCGCCCTTGGTCGGCAGCGTGCGCAGCAGCGGGCGGCTGCTCTTGTACGAGCAGTGCTCGCTCCACATGACGCTGAACATGGCCAGCTCGAGGTCGTTGGGCTCCCGGCCCAGCTTCTCGCGGATCGCCTCGAGCTCGACGTCCTCGAGGCCCAGCACCCGGTGGAGCGGGATCGCGGCCGGAGTTGTCGGCGTGGTCATCGGACGGCTCCGGCGGCGGCACGGGTGCCGGCGATGGTGCCCGTGCTCGCCCATTCCGCGGCGCTGACGACCAGCGAGCGGATGATCCCGAGACCGTCGTCCGAGCCCAGGATGGCTTCGACCGCCGTCTCCGGGTGCGGCATCAGGCCGGCGACGTTGCCGGCCGCGTTGCGCACGCCGGCGATACCCCGGAGCGACCCGTTCGGATTGGCCGGGTCCTCGGGCCCAGCGGTCGTACCGTCCTCGTTCGCATACCGCCACAGGACGCGGCCGTCGCGCTCGAGCTCATCGAGCGTGGCGTCGTCCGCGTAGTAGCACCCCTCCCCGTGCGCGACCGGCATCCGGAGCGGGCGTCGCTCACCGATCTCGCGCGTGAACGGAGAGTCGAGGTGCTCGGGCATCAGGGCGACCTGGCGACACACGAACCGCAGCCCGCGGTTCCGGAGCAGGGCGCCCGGGACCATGCCCGCTTCGGCGAGGACCTGGAACCCGTTGCAGATCCCGAGCACCGGCGCGCCGCGATCGGCGAACTCGGCGACCGCACGCATCACGGGGCTGAACCGCGCGATGACGCCGGCGCGCAGGTAGTCCCCGTACGCGAAGCCGCCCGGGATCAGGATCCCGGCGATCCCGGCCAGGTCGGTCGACTCGTGCCACAGGACCTCGGGCTCCGCCCCCGCAACGCGCAGGGCGTTGACCGCGTCGATGTCGCGATTGGACCCGGGGAACAGGACGACCCCGATCCGGACGCTCACCCGGCCGCTCCGGCGGGCGAGCCCGTCCCGGTCGCTCCGGCCGGCGAGAGCGTCCCGGTCGCATCCGGCCCGATTGCCTCGACCTCGTACGCCTCGATCAGGGGATTGGACAGCAGCTCGCCGGCGAGCCGGTCGACCACCGCGCGCGCGGCGGCCAGATCGGCCGCCTCGACACCCAGCTCGACCCGCCGTCCGACGCGGACGTCACGCACGCCATCGATCCCGAGATGGGGCAGGCTGCGCTCGACCGCCCGGCCCTGCGGGTCCAGGATCCCCGGCTTGGGCGTGACATTGACGGCGAAACGGAACACTCGAGTCGGCTCGCTCATGGGGCGATGACATCCTCCTGCAGGTAGCGGGCGAAGCTCGCCCCCGTGATCCGCTCGTAGGCCTCCACGTACCGGGCCCGGGTTCCGGCCACGACATCCTCGGGCAGCTCCGGCCCGGGTGCCGTCTTGTCCCAGGTTTGTGCCTCGAGCCAGTCGCGCACGAACTGCTTGTCGAAGCTTGCCTGGGCGCGACCCGGCTCGTAGCCCGCCGCGTCCCAGAAACGCGACGAGTCGGGCGTCATGATCTCGTCGATCAGCAGCAGCCGGCCGGAGGGCAGCAGGCCGAACTCGAACTTGGTATCGGCGAGGATGATCCCGGCTGCCTCGCACACCGCGGCTCCATGCCGGTAGAGGGCGATCGAAACGGCCCGGATCTGCTCGGCCATCGTATCGCCGATGAGCTCCGCCACCTCGTGGAACGTGATGTTCTCGTCGTGCTGCCCGGCCGGCGCCTTCGAGGCGGGCGTGAAGATCGCCGAGGGCAGGCGGTCGCTCTCGCGCATGCCGGCCGGGAACCGGATCCCGGAGACCGCGCCGGTGGCCTGGTACTCCTTCCAGCCCGAGCCGGACAGGTAGCCGCGGACCACGCACTCCACGGGGATGACCTCGGCCAGGCGGCCCAGCATCATCCGGCCACGGAGGTCCGCCAGCAGCGCCGGATCGCGATGGGTCACGCTGTCGGGCAGGTCGGCCGGATCCGCGGACAGCAGGTGGTTGGCCACCAGGTCCCCCGTCCGTTCGAACCAGAACCGCGAAAGCGCGGTCAGGATCCGGCCCTTGTCGGGGATGGTCGTCGGCAGGATGACGTCAAAGGCGCTCAGCCGGTCCGAGGCGACCAGCAGCAGCCGGTCATCTCCGATGCGATAGAGATCGCGGACCTTGCCCGACCGCATGAACCCGTCAGCGAGCGACACTCGCGCCCTCCTTCCCGTTTGCGTTCGCGAACCGGGCCTGCAACCCGGCCTCGAGCCCGTCCAGACGGGCGATCACCAGCGGCACGTGGCGAAGCACCGCCGCATCATCGAAGCAGGCGTCGAGCGAGGCCAGCGGCAGGCGTCCCGCGACCGCCGGATCCGTGGCCAGGAGGCCGTGGAGCGACACCCGCTCGTCGGCCGCCCGGAGCGCGTTCCGCTGCACGATGGCATAGGCGTCCTCGCGTGACAGCCCGCCATCCTCGACCAGCGCGAGCAGCACGCGAGACGAGGCGTGGAGCCCGAGCCCGCGCTCGATGTTCTCGCGCATCCGCTCCGGCCGGACCACGAGACCCTCGACCAGCCCGGTCGTCCTGACCAGCATGTAGTCCAGCAGGATCGTCGCGTCCGGCAGGATCACCCGCTCCGCGGACGAGTGGCTGATGTCGCGCTCGTGCCACAGGGGCTGGTTCTCGAGCGCCGTGCCCGCGTAGCCGCGAAGCAGCCGCGCGAGCCCCGCGAGCCGTTCCGACAGGATCGGATTGCGCTTGTGGGGCATCGCAGAGCTGCCCTTCTGGCCGCGCTTGAACGGTTCCATGACCTCGCCGATCTCGGTGTGCTGGAGGTTCCGGACCTCCGTCGCGAGCCGCTCCAGCGATCCGCCGAGGACCGCGATCGCGACGACGAACGCCGCGTGCCGGTCGCGCTGCACGACCTGGGTGCTCACCGGGTCCACGCGCAGCCCGAGCTCGGCGAGGACCTCAGCCTCGAGGTCCGGGGCAAGGTGGCTGTACGTCCCGACCGGCCCGCTGATCTTGCCGGTCCCGATCTCCGCGGTCGCCTCGGCCAGCCGCTCCCGGCCGCGGGCGACCTCGAACGCCCAGCCCGCGCACTTGAGCCCGAACGTGGTTGGCTCCGCGTGGACCGAGTGGGTACGGCCCATCATCACCGTCTCGGCCTCGGAGCGGGCGCGCGCGATGAGGGCAAGGATCAGGCGGTCCGCGTCCGCCAGCAGGTGCGTGCCCGCCGCCTGCAGCTGGAGTGCCAGCGCGGTGTCGACGACATCGCTGCTGGTCAGCCCGAGGTGGAGGAAGCGACCTTCGGGCCCCACCGTCTCGGCGACCTGGGACACGAACGCGATCACGTCATGATCCGTGGTCTGCTCGATCTCGGCGATCCGGTCCACGTCGACGGCGGCACGGGCCTCGATCGCCGCCAGGGCGCCGGGCGGGACCATGCCCCGGCGAGCCTGGGCACGACAGACGGCCAGCTCCACCTCCAGCATCCGCTCGAAGCGCGTGCGATCGGACCACAGCTCGCCCATCGCGGGCAGGGTGTACCGCGGGATCACGCGCCCACCGCCGCCGTCATCGGCAGGTCTGCCGCGATGTCGTGGCGGCGCTGCAAGCCGTCCCAAGTGACGGCCTCGGCGGCCCGCTCGGCCGCATCCCGCGCGGCCCCGATATCCGGTCCCCGGCCGACCACGGTCATGACTCGCCCGCCGTTGGTCCCGAACCCGCCCTGCGGCCGGCCGACCGTCCCGGCGTGGAACACAAGCGCCCCGAGCTCGCGCGCCTCATCCAGCCCGGTGATCGGGTCGCCGCGCCTCGGCTCCCCCGGGTAGCCCTCCGACGCGAGCACGATGCCGACGGCGATGTCCGGCGACGAACCCAGGGACACCGGCATCTCTTCGGGCAATCCACCCCGGGCGGCCGCCAGGAGGACGGGGGCCAGCGATCCCGAGAGCCGCGGCAGGATCACCTGCGCCTCGGGATCGCCGAGCCGGACGTTGCACTCGAGCAGGGTCGGTCCGTCGGGCGTCAGCATCAGGCCCGCGTACAGGAAGCCGCGGAACGGCGAGCCGCGACGCCGCATCTCGGCCAGGATCGGGCGGTGGACCGTGTCCAGGATTGCGGCGACTGCCGCGTCGTCGAGATCGGGCAGCGGCGAGTAGGCGCCCATGCCGCCGGTGTTCGGGCCGCGGTCGCCGTCGCACAGCCGCTTGTGATCACGGGCAGCGGGCAGCGCGACGGCGCGCTCGCCGTCGCAGATGGCGATGACGCTGGCCTCCGGCCCCGACAGGCGCTCCTCGACGACCAGGGCCGGTGCGCCACCGGGGCGTCCGTCCAGGAACGACGGCACGAGGTCGAGGGCCCGCCCGGTCGACTCGGTCACGATCACGCCCTTGCCTGCGGCGAGGCCGTCGGCCTTGAGCACGACACCGGCGCCCGCTTCGCCCAGCTCGCGCACCCAGGCGAGCGCCGCGTCGACATCGCCGCCGTCGAAGGCGCGGGCCGCGGCCATGCGCACGCCCGCCGCCACCGCGACCTCGTGACAGAAGGCCTTCGAGGTCTCGAGGCGCGCGGCCTCCCGGGTTGGGCCGAACACGGCGACGCCGGCAGCCTCGAGCGCGTCGGCGACGCCCACCGAGAGCGGTGCCTCGGGCCCGACCACGACCAGGTCGACCGCCTCGTCACGCGCCAGCGCGACGACCGCGGCGGGATCCATGGCATCGACCCGGACCGCGCGCACGCCCGGCTCGGTGGCGATGCCGGCGCTGCCCGGAGCGACGATCACCTCTCGAACACCGGGCTCCCGCGACAGCTTCCAGGCCAGCGCGTGCTCGCGCCCGCCCGATCCCAGGACGAGGATCCGGGACGGGATCGCGAGGGTCGCGGGGCCCACGGAGGTCGCCCGCCCTACGCCGGTGTGCCCGGGCGATGGCGCATCGGCCGCCACGCCCGCTCGATCGTCTGGTTGCGCTCCGGGCCCACCGACACGAACACGATCGGGACGCCGGCATGCTCCTCGAGCGCGGTCACGTACCGGCGCGCGTTCTCGGGCAGCCCCGCCAGGGAGCGCACGTCGTGGATCGGCTCCTCCCAGCCCGGGAAGTCCTCGTAGATCGGGATGGCGCGCGACAGCGCCGATCCGCTCGAAGGCCAGGTTTCCACGCGCTGGCCGTCGATGTCGTAGGCCACGCACAGGCGGATCGTCTCGATGCCGGACAGGATGTCGAGCTTGTTGAGCACGATCGCGGAGTTGGAGTTCACGGCGACCGCGTAGCGCATCGGGACCGCGTCGAGCCAGCCCACGCGGCGCGGGCGACCGGTCACCGTGCCGAACTCGTGCCCGCGCTCGGCGATCCCGCGGCCGATGTCGTCGTGGAGCTCGGTCGGGAACGGCCCCGAGCCCAACGCGGGTGGCATAGGCCTTCATGACGCCGATCACCTCGTCGACCTGGAGCGGCCCGATGCCGCCACCCGTGCAGGCACCGCCGGCCACGGGGTTGGACGAGGTGACGAACGGATAGCTGCCGTGATCGAGGTCGAGGAGCGTGCCCTGCGCGCCCTCGAGCAGGACGTGGTCACCGCGACGGAGCGCATCCTGCACCAGCCAGGTGCTGTCGTCGAGGTGATCGCGGAGGCGGTCGCCCCAGGCCGCGGCCTGGTCGACGAGCGCGTCGACCTCGAATGTCTCGGCACCCATCGAGGCGAGCAGCAGGTTCTTGTCGGGCAGCGCGCGCGAGATCCGTTCGCGCAGCAGCTCGCGGTCGAGCAGGTCCTCCATGCGCAGTCCCAGCCGCCACGCGCGATCCCCGTAAGCCGGACCGATCCCACGGCCGGTGGTGCCCACCTTCGCGCCCGCGAGCCGGCCCTCGTTCGCCCGGTCCAGCGCGACGTGATACGGCATGATCACGTGCGCGCTCCGGCTCACCCGGACCCTGGACACGTCGACGCCACGGCGCGCGAGCATCTCGAGCTCGGCGATCAGCGTGGCCGGGTTGACCACGACGCCGTTCCCGATCACCGACGTGATGTGCGGGTACAGCACGCCCGACGGGCACAGCTGCAGCTTGAACACCTCGTCGCCGGTGACGACCGTGTGGCCGGCGTTGTCGCCGCCCTGGTAGCGGACGACCATGGCGACCTGCTCGGCGAGGAAGTCGGTGGTCTTGCCCTTGCCCTCGTCTCCCCACTGGAGGCCGACGATCACGGTCGCGGGCATCGCTGGCCTCCGGACATGAAACGACCCCGGGCGGGGCCGGGGTCCTGGATAGACGTCTCCCGCGACTGCCCACCGGCGCTTCGGCGGACCGAGCGGTCAGGGGTGCGGTCCCGTCTCACGGGGCGGACGCCGCGCCTCCCTCGAGCAATGGTCAGTTCCTCCTTCGCGGTCGGGGAGCTCCGCGCAGCCTCGAGGACCGGGCGAGTATAGCGAACCGCGGCCGGCCCGCGACGGAATTCGAAGGCGACGGCATCCCGGCGGCATCGCGCTCCGTCGCGACAGCGCATAAGCGGCGGATAAACCGGCGCACGTATCGTTCCCTTGCCCGTCGAAGAACGCCGGCCCCGCCGAACCGTCGCCCGTCGAGGCCCGACCGCCGGGGCCGGCGCCCCACCCGCCCGCCGTATGTTGATGCCCGCCGCACGCAGGATCGGCCGGATACCGTCGCGCCCAGGAAGCGCGGCGCGGCCCGATCGGAAGGAGACATCGAACCGATGAACAGGGTCCTCCTCACCGGGCGCCTGACCCGCGACCCCGAGGTTCGCACGACCGCGGGCGGCAAGACCGTCGCCCAGTTCTCTGTCGCAAGCCACGAGTACGTCTCGGGCAAGGAGAAGAGCGAGTTCCGCGTATCACGCACGCTGGCAGCACTTCTGGCAGCGATCCCGTGGTATCATCCCCGCACGCTCACGAATGAGCGCGGACGGCTCCCCGGCAGGAACCGAGAGCCGCCCCGGACGCGCCTGTATCGGAGGCAGCGACCATGACGGAGCCTACCACCACCCCCCGCCGCGGCCGGCGTGGTGACGGCACGATCTACACCACCGCGGACGGCCGGCTGCGGGCCGCCGTGACCGTGCCCGACGCCCTGACCGGCGAGCCGAAACGCCGCTACCTGTCGGCCCGGACGGACGCGGAGATGCGCCGCAAGCTGCGCGACGCGCGCGCCGAGGCCGGACCCGTCGGCCGGACGCCCACCGTGGCGCAATGGTGCGAGCGATGGCTCCGGATCCGCGCGGCCGACGTCCGGCCCGCCAGCCTGACCGTCTACCGGATCCACGTCCGCCACCACATCACCCCGGCAATCGGGACGGTCGAGCTCGGCCGCCTCGTGCCGACCGACGTGGAGCGGCTGACCGGCGACATGCTGGCCGCAGGGTCTCGCCCCGGCAACCGCCGCCATGAGCCGGCGCGTCCTGGTCATGGCCCTCGGCGACGCCGCGCGCGACGGGATGATCCCGCGCAACGTGGCCGCCCTGGCACGCCCGCCGCGGGCCCGTGAGCCGAAGCGGCGGGCCCTGACGCCCGCCGAGGTTCGGACGCTGCTCCAGGCCGCCAAGGGTGACCCGCTGGCGCCGTTCGTGGCCGTGGCCGTGTCCACCGGGCTCCGGCGCGGCGAGCTGCTCGCCCTCCGCTGGTCGGACGTGACCGCCGACACGCTCACCGTGGCCCGCGCCTACGCCCGGGCGACGCGCGGCGGGTACGCGCTCTCCGAGCCGAAGAGCCGCAAGGCTCGCCGGACGATCGCCCTCCCCGCCCTCGCCCTCGAGGCCCTCGAGGCGCAGCGGGTCCGGCAGGACGCGGAGCGCGAGGCCGCGGGCTCGGCCTGGCAGGACCGCGACGGGCTGATATTCACGGACGCCATCGGCCGGCCGCAGCATCCCGAGACGGTTACGTCCGCGTTCCGGGCGCTGGTGGCAGCGGAGCGGGCTCGGGCGCCCTCCGGCTGCACGACCTCCGGCACACCGCGGCAACGCTGGCCCTCGCGGCCGGCGTGCCCGTGGTCGACGTGTCCGAGATGCTCGGCCATTCGTCGGCCGCCGTGACCCTGACCGTGTACGGGCACACCGAGGCCGGGCCCGCGCCGCGTCGCCGACGCACTCGATCGGGCGTTCGGCCGTGGCTAGGCGGTCGGGTCCGGTGGGCAACGGTCCGGCGACCTCCCGTAGGCGAGGGTGAGGCGCTCGCGCGCCTCGAGATGGTGCCGGGTTCCGTGGTCAACGAGACGATCCCGGGCGCCGGCAGCATGGCTCCGTCGCTGATCCTGGACGGCGATACGGTCAAGGCGGGCCCGGTCGGGCCGACGGATATCCGCATCGCCCGGCACCGGGTCGTGCTGGCGGTCGGACCGCCGACTGCCGCACCGACGGCCTGGCACGGGATGGACATGACGGCCGCAGATCTGACGCCGACGCACCCGCCGACCTCCGGCGACGCACTGGTGCGCGCCTGGCGCGGCACGGGCCTGCCCGGTGGGCCATCCGAGCAGGACGCGCGTATCGCGCTGATCGTCGCCACGGCCGCCGAGATGGGCGCGCCGCCAGTCGGGATCGCGTAGCCACGGCTCGCGGACGAGCTCGGCGAGTGGGGCGAGCCCTCCGGCGACTACAGGGACGGACGTGCGCGCCGGCCGGAGGGTGGCGGGCGATCATGCGGAGCGTCCGCGAGTTGTAGGCCCTTCCAAGGCCCCCCGATCGTGGGGGGCATGGAAGCTCGTACCGTCGACTGCTCTGAGCCGACGTCCGCTCGGAGAACCGTCCGCGTCGTGCTGACCGTCGCCGAGGCTGACGCGCTCGAGCGGCGAGCGCGCGCCAATGACCGGTTCGCCTGGCTCGAGGCTCGACGGATCGTCCGCGAGGCGCTGCATCCGGGACGGCGAACCTCCCGGACACCCGAGCCCGACCGATGAGCGACCGGCTGGCCCTCGCCCTCGAGGAGCTCGCCGCCGCCATCCGCGCCGAGGTGCGCGCCGAGGTGCGCCCGCCGGACGTGGAACGGCTCTTGAGCATCCCCGAGACCGCGGAGGCCCTCGGCATCGGCCGCACCCTGATCTATCGCGAGCTCGAGGCCGGCCGCCTCCGGAGCATCCACGTCGGCCGCCGGCGCCTGGTGCCCGCCTCCGCCGTGGCCGAGTACGCGGAGCGCAAAGCGTGACCGCGCAGGCGATCCCAGAGGAACCGGACCACCTGGCCGACCTGTTCGCCGAGGCCGAGGCCGCCGGCGCGACGGACGCATACGGCCGCGTGGCGTGGGATCGGCTGTCGGACACTGAGAAGCTCGACGCCGCCCGCGCTGCGGAGACGTGGCGCCTGGGGCTGCTGGACTCGGTGGAGCGTGCCGGCTACGGCTCGCCCACCGCATACCTCGAGGCCGTGACCGGCGATCGCGCCGCCACGATCGGCGCCCGTACCGCCCTGGACCTCCGCCACGGGACGCCGCCGCCGCAACTGGCCGGGGAGTTCCTGACCGCCGAAGGGCCGTGCGTCCTGTACGCCCGGGGCGGGACCGGCAAGGGCATGCTCGCATGCTGGTTCGCCCTGCGACTGGTCCGGGCCGGGCACGTCGTGATGATCGTCGACTACGAAGGCCACGAGCGCGAATGGGGCTCGAGGCTCCGCGGGCTCGGCGCGACCGATGACGAGCTCGGGCGGATCCACTACCGCGCCCCGTTCGGCTCAGACTGGACGGCCCCGACGGGTTCGCTCGCGGCCGTCGCCGATGCCATCCGTGACGATGCCGAACGGCTCGGCGTCACGTACATCATCGTCGACTCCTACAGCGTCGCCACGTCCAACGGCGACACGATGGGAGGCGAGGCCGCCGCCCGGGAATACTTCGGCGGGCTCGCCCGGATCGGCCTGCCGAGCCTGACGATCGCCCACGTCCGGGGCGACTCCGGCAAGTTCCCGGAGCGCCCATTCGGCTCTGTGTTCGTCCACAATCTGGCCCGCGAGACATGGGCCGCGGAGCGGATCGGCGACGACGACCCCGAGGCGATCGACCCTGACGAGATCCGGCACGGGCCGGCGATCGTGGCCCTCGAGCTCCGCAACCGCAAGGCAAACGCCCGGCCGAAGGCTCCCGCGCAGTTCGTCTCGTTCAGTTTCTACGCGGACGGGTCGATAGAGGTTACGACGGACGGACCGGCGGCCGATCCGTCGCCGACCTCGCCGCCGATGTCCTGGCCGATGGGCCGATGACCCTCGCCGCGATTGCGAAGGCGATCAAGGAGGACACCGGCGAGGCCGTCACGGAGGACACGCTCGGCCGCACTCTCCGGCGTCATCCGCGCCGGTTCGTCGCCTCCGGGACGCGCCCCAAGACGTGGACCGTCCGATGACGAACCGGACAACGGACGTCCCTAGGCCGGGAGCCGGTGTCCGGTTCGGAATACCGGACACAGCGGCGTGCTCCAACCGGACAACGAACCGGACACCCTCTGAGCGTGAACCGGACAACGAACCGGACACGGCCGAACCGGACACCCTCCACGCTCACGAACCGGACAACCGGTCGGTCCGGTCGGTCGCGTTTGACGTCCGCGGGCTGCCTGTCCCGCAGGGGTCCGCCCGGGCATTCGTCGCCGGAAGCCGGGCGATCGTCGCGACCGACGCGAACCGCACGAGCACGCCGCTCGGCGCCTGGCGCTCCGCCATCGCCACCGAGGCCCGCGGCGCGGTCGGCTCGAGGCCGCCCCTGTCGGGTCCGGTCCGGGTATCACTCGCGTTCCGGCTGCCCCGTCCGCGGTCGCACTACCTGCCGGCCAACGGTCGCCGCCCGGCGCCCGTGCTGCGCCTGGACGCGCCGACGTGGCACGCGGGCAAGCCTGACGCCGACAAGCTCACCCGGGCCGCCCTGGACGCGATCACGGCCGTTGTGGTCGCCGATGATGCGCAGGTGGCCCGGCTCACGGTATCCAAGCGGTACACGGACCCGGCCGAGGGTCCCGGCGTCGCGGTCACGGTCG
>CAVTIN010000011.1:0-114107 GCA_963734895.1 uncultured Chloroflexia bacterium
TGGGCGTCGAGCCGCAAGGGAACCCGTGGTTCGTCAGGCCACCCACAGGACCCGGCCGCGCCCGAGCGTCCGGATCGCCTCCGCGGCGACGGCGGGTGTGAACGCGACAAGCACGACGACCACCCACTCGACGGCGTCGAGCGGGGTCGCCCGGAATGCCTCGGCGAGGACCGGAACGTACGGGATCAGCACCTGGATCGCAATGGCCACGAGACAGGCACCGAGCAGGAGGCCGTTGCGTCCGAGGCGGTGGATCGGCTCGTGGACGCTTCGGTTCCAGTAGGCGCGGACGCACTGGCCGACCACGAGGACCGTGTATGCGAGCCACGCGGCATGCTCGAATGCCCCACCGCTCGTGAGCATGACGACGAGCGCGGCGATCGCCGTGAAGGCGCCGGCGAGCGCGATGCCACCGAGGATCCGGTTGGTGAGGAGCGGCGCCGACGCGGACCGCGGCGCGCGGGTCATGACGTCCGGCTCCGACGGCTCGCGCTCGAAGGCGATCGAGGTCGAGACGTCGATGAACAGCTCCATCCACAGGATCTGGAGCGGGAGCAGCACCTGGCTGTTCGACACGAAGATCGTTGCGATGAAGATGAATCCAAGGAATGCCATGTGCGTCGAGAGCAGGAAGACGAGTCCCTTCTGGACGTTGTCCACGATGCGCCGGCCCTCGGCGAGCCCGTACATGAGGGTCGCGAACGAGTCGTCGCCGAGGACAAGGTCCGATGCCTCGCGTGCGACCGCCGTGCCGCTGCCCATGGCGACGGCCACATCCGCGCCGTGGAGGGCCGGCGCGTCGTTCACCCCGTCACCGGTGACCGCGACGATCCGGTGGTCCGTCCGCGCCGCGGCGACCAGGCGGCGCTTCTGCTCCGGGGTCGACCGCGCGACGACGTGGAGGTCGGGGAGCTCCGCTGCGAGCCTCGCGTCGTCCCAGGTCGCGAGCTCCTCGCCGGTGACGATGCGCTCACCGCCCAGTCCCGCTTCGGCTGCGATCGCCGCGGCAGTCCCCGGATGGTCCCCGGTCACGACCACGACCTGGATGCCGGCGGCGACGGCGACCGACATCGCGTCGGCGATGCCCGGTCGGATCGGGTCCGCGAAGCCGACGAGCGCCCGCATCTCCCACGGACCATCGTCGATCCGCCGGGCGAGGGCGACGAGGCGCTCGCCGGCCGCAGCCGAGACCTCGATCAGGTCTGCCCAGCGGTCTCGACCGGCGCTGCCGCCGGCGTACGAACCGACGTCATCGAGCACGACCTCGGGGGCCCCGAGGGCCAGGCCCTCGACATGTCCGTCGCGGCGGGCATCCGTGCGTGTCACCGGGTGCTCGTCCGACGCTGCGGTGGCGTCCACGAGCTCGGTCGCGTCCAGCTGGGTGACGCCGCCTGCCTCGGTCACCGCCGTTCGCAGGGCGCGGGTGAACGACGAGGGTGCGATGTCCTCGCTCGGCCACGCGTCCTCCTCCGCCCGCAGGGCCTGCTCGAGGAGCTCGCGCCGCTCGACGGGGTCGTCGACGGATCCGGCGGGTGTCCGGACCGACGAGACCGCGAGGCGGTTCTGCGTGATCGTCCCGGTCTTGTCGGTGATGATGAGGTCAACGGCGCCGAGCGTCTCCTCGGCGTTCAGCCGCCGGACGAGGACGCCGCGCCGGAGGAGCCGGTACGCCCCCAGGCCGAGGATGACCGCCAGGAGGACCGGCGGCTCCTCGGGAATCGCGGCGATCGCCGCGGACACGCCGGCGAGGATGTTCTCGCCGAGCGGGTGGTCGCGGAGGAACCCGATCCCGGTCGTGAAGGCGATGAGGCCGAGCGCGACGACGAGAAGGATGCGGACGAGCCGGTCGAGCTCGCGCTGAAGGGGCGAGCGGCGGCGCTCCTCGGAGGCGAGGCTCCCCGCGATGCGACCGAACTCGCTCGCCGCGCCGATCGCGACGACGAGGCCCTCGCCCCGGCCGCCGACCACGCTCGTCCCCGAGTACGCGATCGAGCGGCGGCTCGCGAGCGGCGTGTCGGGTGCATCGGCCTCGACGCGCGCCTCCTCGGGGATCGACTCGCCCGTCAGGACGCTTCGATCAAGCAGGAGCCGCTCGGCCCGGTTGACCCGGAGGTCGGCCGGGACGATGTCGCCCGCCTGGAGGAGGACCACGTCGCCCGCGACGAGCGAGGTCGCGACGACCATCGCCACGGTGCCGTCGCGACGGACGCGGGCCGCGGGCGCCGACGCGTCGCGCAGCGCCTCGAGCGCCCGTTCGCCTCGGTACTCGGTGACGACATCCGCGCCGACGATCGGCAGGAGCGCGACCAGGATGAGGATGCCGTCACGCACCTCGCCGACCGCGATCGCGAGCACTCCCGCGATGATCAGCATGATGATGAACGGCTCGGCGAGCGCCTCGACGACCATCCGCAGCGGGTGCCGGCGACTGGTCTCCTCGAGCGCGTTCGGGCCGGCCTCCTCCCTCCGCCGAAGCGCCTCATCCGCAGCCAGGCCCTGCGACGGTTCGACCCCGAGATCGGCGGCGACGTCGGCCGCGGCCATCGCGTGATGGACCGGGGTCACGGGACCATCGCCTTCTGGCCGCCCGCAACGCCGGTGACGGCATCGCCCGGGTAATAGCGCCGCCCGAGCCACAGGGCCACGTTGACGAGCGAGATGAGCACCGGCACCTCGACCAGCGGGCCGATCACCGCAGCGAACGCGGCACCGCTTCCGATGCCGAACGTGGCGACCGCCACCGCGATCGCGAGCTCGAAGTTGTTGGACGCGGCCGTGAACGACAGCGCGGTCGTCTGGCCGTAGGTCGCTCCGCTGCGCAGGCTCATGTAGAAGGTGATGAAGAACATCAGCACGAAGTAGATGAGCAGCGGGACGGCGATCCGCACGACGTCGAACGGCAGCGCCACGATGTTCTCGCCCTTGAGCGAGAACATGACGACGATCGTGAACAGCAGCGCGACGAGCGTGATGGGGCTGATCCGCGGGACGAAGGTGCCCTCGTACCAGGCTCGCCCCCTGGCCCGGATCAGCGTGAAGCGGGTGATGATGCCGGCGAGGAACGGGATGCCCAGGTAGATGAACACGCTCTGGGCGATCTGGCCGATCGTGATGTCGACGGCGATCCCCTGGAGCCCGATCCAGGTCGGCAGGACGGTGATGAACAGGTACGCGAAGACCGAGTAGAACAGGACCTGGAAGATCGAGTTGAGGGCGACGAGGGCCGCGGCATACTCGGGGTCACCGCGGGCCAGGTCGTTCCACACGATCACCATCGCGATGCACCGGGCGAGGCCGATCAGGATCAGGCCCACCATGTACTCCGGCTGGTCGCGCAGGAAGATGACCGCGAGGGCGAACATCAGCAGCGGGCCGATGATCCAGTTCTGGACGAGGGACAGCGCAAGCACCTTCACGTTCCGGAAGACGCGCCCGATCTCCTCGTACCGGACCTTCGCTAGCGGCGGGTACATCATCAGGATGAGCCCGATGGCGATCGGGATCGACGTCGTGCCCGCGCTCATGCGGTCGAGGAATGGCACGACACCGGGCAGGAGGTTCCCGAGACCGACGCCGACCGCCATGGCCAGGAAGATCCACACGGTGAGGTAGCGGTCGAGCAGCTTCAGCCGGCGCGCCGGCGCGGGCGCGATCGGCGTCGCGGCGGAGAACGACGGGGGCGGGCTGCTCAAGGGAGTCCCTCGTTGGCGGACGCGTCAGCGCGCCTGATCCTGATGCTACCGCCCCCGGCGGCCCCACGGCGCTATGAACCCGCCAGCAGCTCCCGGATGACGGCCTCGGCGGCGGCGTAGCCGCCCTCGCCGGCGCTGTAGTAGCGGATCGCGCCCTGTCGATCCACGAAGTAGAACGCCGGCCAGTAGTGGTTGTCGAAGGTGCGCCAGGTGCTGAAGGCCGGGTCGAAGGCGACCGGGAACGTGACCCCGTCGTCGGCGACGGCCTGGCGCACGTTCGCGAGGTCACGCTCGAACGAGAGCTCCGGGGTGTGGACGCCGACCACGACGAACCCGTCCGCGGCGTACGTGTCGTACCAGGCCTTGACGTACGGCTGGACGTGGATGCAGTTGATGCACGCGAACGTCCAGAAGTGGACGAGCACCACCTTGCCGCGCAGTGACGCCATCGTCAGCGGCTCGCTGTTGATCCAGCTGGTGATGCCCGTGAACTCCGGCGCCGGTCCCAGGTCCTCGAGGGGGACGACGAGATCGGCGGCCGCGTCACTCGCCCCTGCCGGCCCGGCGTCGCCGGCCGTCGTGGCCTCCGCAGGCTGCGCCGCGAGCGCGGACTGGAGCCGCAGGTCGAGGCCGCTGGCGACCAGCAGACCGGCCGCGAGCATCATCACGCCATAGCCCTGGCG
Organism: uncultured Chloroflexia bacterium; assembly: GCA_963734895.1. GTDB lineage: Bacteria > Chloroflexota > Limnocylindria > Limnocylindrales > CSP1-4 > CAIXZV01. Next base: position 4,376 of record CAVTIN010000011.1, read on the forward strand.
GAGCCGCAGGCCGCGGACGACGCCACCCAGCCTCGATGCGAGCGCCCGGCCACCGAGGGCGATCGCGGCCAGCGGGACCGCGGCACCGGCGACATAGGCGGCGGCAACGAGGATGGTGTCGATGCCGGGTCCCTCGACCACGGCCGCCGCGATCACGGTCGCCATCAAGGGACCCACGCACGGCGCCCAGAGCAGGCCGATGCCGGCGCCAAACGCGAGTCCGGCCGCAAGGTCGCCTCGGGCTCCCAATGGTGATGGACGAGGGGGCGGCAACGGCGCGTGGCGCGAGATCCAGTCGCCAGCCCGAGGCCAGGCGAGCAGCGCGCCGGCAGCCACGAACACCGCCGCCGCGACGAGGCGCAACGGTTGCGTGGTCAGCCCGGCTGCGGCGAGGACGCCCGCGATCAGGATCGTCGTGAGCAGGAAGGAGCCGGCGAACCCGGCGAGCACCCCGGCCACGCGCACCGAGCGACCCGTGCCGGCGGCGCCGACCACCAGCGGCAGGATGGGCAGCGAGCAGGGCCCGAGGATCGTGAGGATGCCGGCCAGGAAGGCCACGGCAAGGAGGCCGGGCACCTCAGGCCACCGTCAGGAAGTGGGCGGGCGCAGCGCCACCCGCCGGGGGGATCGCCATCGGACGACCCTACCCACGCTGCGTGACGGCCCGATGACGGCTCGTGGCGCGGTTCCGACGCGCCGCCGCGTCAGGCTACGGGTTCATGCCCGTCTCGGCCGCGGCCGAGATCGCCGCGAACGGCGGCCGCTCCGTGGACGGTCGACCATGCGCCGACGGCCTCCGCGAGGGCGGCAGACGAGGGCCGCACCGCGAGCCGGTCATCCGTACCGCGGATGCCCGCCCCGAGCTCGACGAGGCGGCCACGGTATGCGGGCTTGTGTCCGGCCGACCGGGTCGCGGTCGGGTAGACGTCGAAATAGCCGTCGCTGCTGACGACGATGTCCGCCTCGGGCGGGGCAAAGGGTGTGCGAGCCATGGAAGATCCGATCCGGTCGCGCGCTTCGGACTGACGGAATCGCGTCCGGCGCCTGCGACGTGCGAGCCAACCATCGGACGCATGTGCGATTCCGTCAAATGGGCGCGGCGCGGTCGCGACCGCGAACCCGCGTCGTTCGGGGGGCGAGGCGCACGAATGACACCCCGGAGACGGGGGCGGCACCCGGGCACCCATTCGACCGTGACAAGATCAACGGAGCACGGAGTTGCGCCTTCGGACCGGCGTTGCGAGAGGTTGCCGGGGCACGTGCGGGGAGGTCGTCTGATGTCGAACGGTCGTCGCGGAGGGTCAGAGCCTGCGCTCATCGGCGGGATGATCCTGCTCGTGATCGGCGTCCTGTTCCTGCTCCGGAACACGGGCGCGCTGAATCTGGACTGGGGGGTCACCTGGCCGCTCCTGCTGATCGCGGTGGGTCTGGTCGTGCTCGCGGGCGCGCTCGGTGGCAGCCGCCAGCGCGGGACCGGCGTGGCATCCGTCGTGATCCCATCCGATGGCGCGAGCCGCCTCGAGCTGTCGCTGCGGCTGGGCGCCGGCCGCTACCGGCTTGCCGGCGGCGCCTCCCAGCTCGTCGAGGTCGTCGCCACCGACCCGACGATCGAGAGCCGCGTGGACCGCCTGGGAGATGTCCAGCGGGTCCGACTCTCGCCGTCGACGGCGTGGTGGGGCTGGAACTGGCGCACCGGGATCGAGTGGCGGATCGGGGTCGCCAAGAGCACGCCGACCGTGCTCGACCTCCGGGCCGGCGCCGGGGATTTCAGCTTCGACCTCTCCGAGATCGACGTCACCTCGGCGACCGTCTCGATCGGCGCGGCGGAGCTCCGGCTCGTGCTGCCGAAGCCGCGGGGCGAGGTGCCCATCCGCGTCGAGGGTGGCGCGGCGAGCCTCAGCTTCCAGGTTCCCCCGGGCGTCGAGGCTCGAGTGTCGTCCCGGGGCCTGGTCGCGACCAGCGGGCGCCAGGAGACTCCCGGGTACGCATCGGCCTCGGACCGCGTCACGGTGACCGTGAGCGGCGGAGCGGCATCCGTTCGCGTGATCTGACCGCGGAGAGCCCGGCGCGGCGTGTGTGCACGACCGCCCGCTGCCGCATGCACAACGTCAGACCGCGTCGCTCCCCCGCAGCGCCTCGCGGACCTCGGTGACGAGCCGGAAGTAGCGCTCGCTCGTCCGGGTCGCGTCGGTCCGCGGCCGCGGCAGGTCCACATCGATGACCCGGGTGATCCGGCCCGGCCGCGGGCTCATCACGGCGACCCGCGACGACAGGAAGACCGCCTCCGGGACGGAATGGGTCACGAACACGATCGTGGTGCCGGTCACCTCCCAGATCCGGAGGAGCTCGTCGTTCATGCGCTCCCGGGTCATCTCATCGAGCGCGCCGAACGGCTCGTCCATGAGCAGGATCGGCGGCTCGAACGACAACGCCCGCGCGATCGAGACCCGTTGCTGCATGCCCCCCGAAAGCTGCGATGGCCGATGGCCGCCGAACGCCGCGAGCTCGACCAGGTCGAGCATCTCGCGAGCCCGCGCGGCGCGGGTCGCGGCCGCGACACCGAGAATCTCGAGCGGCAGCGCGATGTTGTCCTCAACGGTCCGCCATTCGAACAGAACGGGCGCCTGGAACACCATCCCGTAGTCGTGGTCCAGCCTCGCCCGACCGGGTGGCTTGCCGTTGACCATGACCTCGCCCGCATCCGGCTCGACGAGGTCGCCGACGACCCGCAGGAGCGTGGACTTGCCACACCCCGACGGGCCGATGAGCGACAGCAGCTCGCCCGGGTCGATCTCGAGATCGACCCCGTCGAGGGCGACGATCCCGCCGTCCACGCCCCCGCTGAACGCCTTGCTGACGCCGCGGAGGCGGACGACCGGCTGGGGGTTCGACAGCCCCACGACATTGGCTATCCGGTCACCGCCTCGTCGGCGATGTCCAGGGCCCGATCGATGATCTCGAAGCCCTCCGCCAGCTGCTCCTCGGTGATGCACAGCGGCGGGTTGGTATGGATCGAGTTGTTGGCCATCATCGTGTACAGCCCGTTGGCACGGAAGAACTTCCCGATCGCCTTCATCTCGTCGCTCGTGCCGTTGAACGGCGTCATCGGCGTCCACGGGTTGTGTGAGCGGACGAGGTCGAGGATCCCGAACAGGCCGATGCTGCGGTGCGCCCCGACGGACGGGTGCTTGGCCGCAAGCGCCTCGTGGTGGGCGCGCATCACCGGCCCGAGGCGAGCGGCGTTGCCGATCAGGTCGTCCTCCTCGTACACGCCGATGGTGGCGAGGGCGGCGGCGAGGCTGACCGGGTGGCTGCTGTACGTCAGGCCGCCGTAGAACATCTTCGTCTCGAAGGCCTCCGCGATGGCATCGCGCATCCCGACCGCACCCAGCGGCAGGTAGCTCGACGTGAGGCCCTTGGCCATCGTCATGAGGTCCGGGACGACATCCCAGTTGTCGACGGCGAACCAGCGCCCGGTGCGCCCGAAGCCGGCCATGACCTCGTCGGCCACCATCAGGATCCCGTACTTGTCGCACAGCTCGCGGACGCCCTTGAGGTACCCGTCGGGCGGGATGAGGATGCCGTTGGTCCCCACGACCGTCTCGAGGAACACCGCGGCGATCGTGTGGGCGCCCTCGTACTTGATGACGTCCTCGAGACCGTTGAGCGCCTCGTCGGCCGAGCGCGGCTCGGGCTCGCCCCAGCGGTGCGTGTCCGGGTAGCGGACGACGCCGACGAGGCCCGGCTCGTTGGCCCACCGCCGGTAGTCACCGGTGAGCGTCATCGCGCCCGCCGTTGCCCCGTGGTACGAGCGGTACCGGGCCAGCAGCTTGTAGCGGCCGCTGTACTGGCGAGCCAGCTTGATCGCGTTCTCGACCGCCTCCGCGCCGCCGAGCGTGAAGAACACCTTGTTCATGTCGCCGGGCATGATCTCGGCCATCTTCGCGCCGAGACGGGCGCGGATCTCCGTCGCGAATGCCGGCTGGACGAACTGGAGCCTGGTCGCCTGCTCGTTGATGGCGTCGATCACGCGCTTGTCGCCGTGGCCGATGTTGACCGACATCAGCTGGGCGTTGAAGTCGAGGATCTTCTTGCCTTCCGGCGTGTACAGGTAGACGCCTTCGGCGCGATCGATCGCGATCGGGTCGATGGCCCCCTGCACGGACCACGAGAACAGGGTGTGGGCCCTGGACAGGGAGACGATCTCCTCGCTGGTCATGCCCGGTGCAGCGCTGATGCCCATAAATCCTCCGATCCGGGCCGCGGTGGCCGGCCCGTGTTCAGGCGACTTCGCGAGCCCCGCGGCGGAACGTTGCGCGCGGGGCACGATCGTTTCCGCCATTACAGCACACGGCCGCAGCGGAGGCAGGGCCGTCCGCCGGGCGGCGACCCGGGTCCATCGGCACATCGACCGGTCGAGCATGCGCCCGCGGGGCCGTCAACCCGCATGGGCTGTCTCTGCAACTGCCCAGGCGGGCAAGCACAGCGCCTCGCGAGCCGCTAGCCTTCTGCGACCGTGACAGCCTCGTCCCTCTGGCGACACGCCGACTTTCTCAAGCTGTGGGCTGGTCAGACCGTGTCCGAGCTCGGCTCGGTCGTGACCCGAACCGCGGTGCCGCTCCTGGCCCTGCTGGTTCTCGGCGCGGGCCCGTGGGAGATGGCCGCGCTCGTGGTGTCGGCCAGCCTCGCCGTGCTCCTCGTGGGGCTGGTCGCCGGGGCATGGGCCGACCGGGTGCGACGCCGGCCGCTCCTGATCTGGACCGACGCGCTGCGGTCGCTGCTCCTGCTGTCGATCCCGATCGCCTACGTGGCCGGGGTCCTGCGCATGGAGCAGCTCTACGTCGTCACGTTCATCGAGGCGAGCCTGGGCGCCCTGTTCGACGCCGCTTATCCGGCGTACGTCCCGTCGCTGATCGGGATCGACCGGGTCGTCGAGGGCAACAGCAAGCTGGCGACGAGCTCGTCGCTGGCGGAGATCGGCGGGCCGGGCCTGGCCGGTGCGCTCGTCCAGGCAGTGAGCGCGCCGTTCGCGCTGTTCGTCGACGCGGTGTCGTTCGCGTTCTCGGCGGTGAGCCTGCTCCTGATCCGGACGCCCGAGCCCGCACGGCCGGTTCGAACGACACCGACTCCGATCCGCGGCGAGATCGTCGAGGGACTCCAGCTCGTGCGTCGCCACCCGGTCCTGCTGCCGATCGCGGCACGATCGGTGATCGCCCACGTCGCGGGATCGTTCTACGGCGTGCTGTACACGATCTACCTGATCCAGGACCTGCACCTGACGCCGTTCCTGCTGGGCGTCGTGGTCTCGGCGGGCGGCGTCGGGTCACTGATCGGCTCGTTCTTCGCCGCCCGCGTCATCCGCACGTACGGACTGGGGCCCAGCCTGATCGGGACCGCGACCCTGGCTGCCGTGCTGGGCGTCCTCACGCCGCTGGCGCAGGGGCCCGATCCTCGTGGCCACGGCGATGGTGTTCATCCCGCAGCTTCTCGGCGACGGCCTCCAGACGATCGAGGGCGTCGCGGAGATCTCGCTCATCCAGGGCCTCAGCCCCGATCGGATCCTCGGGCGCGTGAATGCCACGCTGGAGGTGGTGTCACACGGCATCGCCTACCCGATCGGAGCGCTCCTCGCCGCGGTCGTTGCCGGCTGGATCGGCGTCCGGGGTGGGATCGCGATCGGCTGGGCCGGCATGGCGCTCTCGATCCTGATCCTTGTGCGCTCGCCCCTGCCTCGCGTCCGGCAGGTGTCGGACGTCCCTCCGGTCGAGGGCTGAGCCGCCGCCCCGAGCCGCGCCGCCTGCGGTCTCTTGAAGCGTAACCTCCACATGGCATAATACCGGTTACCTCGGCGCGTAAGCGCGCCGCACCACGGAGGGCGACCGACGATGACCCACGACGATGCCGCGCGCTGGCTGGACGGCTACATCGAGGCCTGGCGCAGCTACGATCCCGACGCGATCGGCAGCCTGTTCAGCGAGGACGCCGAGTACCGCTACCGCCCCTGGGACGAGCCGGTCCGCGGACGGGCCGCCATCGTCGAGTCGTGGCGCGAGGACCAGGACAAACCCGGCAGCTGGGAGGCCGAGTACCGGCCCTGGGCGGTCGACGGCGATCGGGTCGTCGCGACGGGTATCAGCCGGTACCCGCACGAGGAGCGCACCTATCACAACGTGTTCCTGTGCCGGTTTGACGCAGATGGCCGATGCCGCGAGTTCACCGAGGTGTTCGCGAAGGAGCGCTGACCGTCCGCGCCGCCGGTCGTGAGCCGGCCCATCACGGGGCAAGCACGGCCGGCCACGCGGCCCGGTGCCAACCGAGCGGGCTGCCGGAGGCGTATCCTCGGGTCCTCGCGGCCGGGAACCTGCCCGGTCGGTTGTCCCCGCGCCAGACCCCGGCGCGCATGATCGAGGAGGCTGACGCCATGCCCCGTATCGTCCGAGGCGCGCTGCTGCAGGCAACCTGGACCGGCGACAAGGAATCGATGATCCAGAAGCACGAGGGCTACGCGCACGAGGCGGCCAAGGCCGGCGCAGCGGTGATGCTGTTCCAGGAGCTGTTCTACGGCCCCTACTTCTGCCAGGTGCAGGAGCCGGAGTACTACGGCTACACCGAGCTCATCCCCGACGGCCCGACCACCGCCCGCATGCAGGATCTGGCCAAGCAGACCGGGATGGTCCTCGTGGTCCCGATGTACGAGGAGGACGGCACCGCGTCGGGCATCTACTACAACACGGCCGCCGTGATCGACGCCGACGGGTCGTATCTGGGCAAGTACCGCAAGACCCACATCCCGCACGTGAAGGGCTTCTGGGAGAAGTACTACTTCCGCCCGGGCAACCTCGGCTACCCGGTGTTCCAGACCGCGGTGGGCAAGGTGGGCGTGTACATCTGCTACGACCGCCACTTCCCCGAAGGCGCCCGGGCGCTGGGGCTCAACGGGGCCGAGATGGTGTTCATCCCGTCGGCCACCAGCCGCGGCCTGTCCGAGTACCTGTGGCGGGTGGAGCAGATCAGCCACGCCGTCGCCAACGGCTACTTCGTGGGCACCATCAACCGGGTGGGCATCGAACCATTGGGCGACGACGACTTCTACGGCCAGAGCTACTTCGCCGATCCGCGGGGCCAGATCATCGGGGGTGCCGGCTCCGCGCACGACGAGGAGCTGATCATCCGGGACATGGATCTCGACCTCGTCACCGAGGTCCGCCAGACCTGGCAGTTCTACCGCGATCGCCGTCCCGACCAGTACGGCGATCTCGTGGCGCCGTAGCGAAACAGGCCGATCAGCAGGGTCGACATCGGAACCGGATCCGATATCATCCCGCCCGGCTCGGCTGCCAGGAGGAGGGCAGCCGAGCCCCTCGATTCTCCGGAGGCTCACAGCAGGAGGACCTCGATGCAGTTCGGGTTCACGCTGAAACCTGACCACACGATCGAGCGCACGATCGCCCTCACGAAACAGGCCGAGGCGGCCGGGTTCGAGTACGGCTGGCTGTTCGACAGCCACGTCCTGTGGCGGGACCCGTATCCGCTCCTGACGTTGATGGCCCAGGCGACGACCACGATGCGGCTGGGGACGTGCGTCACCAACCCGGCGACCCGTGAGCCGTCCGTGACGGCGTCCGCGCTGTGCGTGATGGACGAGCTGTCCGGCGGGCGGATGGACCTCGGCATCGGGCGGGGCGACTCTTCGAGACGGGTCCTGGGCAAGGGCCCCACCACCATGAAGGACCTCGAGCAGGCGGTCCACGTGATCCGTGCGCTGGTCGAAGGGCGACCGATCGAGTTCGAGGGCACGATGATCGAGCTCCCCTGGAGCCCCGGCCACCGGCTGCCCGTGTGGATCGCCGGCTACGGCCCGGTCGCGCTCAAGCTCACCGGGCGGATCGCGGACGGGGCGATGCTCCAGATCGGCGATCCGGACCTCATCCGCTGGTTCGTGTCGCAGGTCCGGTCGTCGGCCGTCGAAGCGGGTCGCGACCCGAATTCGATCAAGGTGATGTCGGCGGCGCCGGCGCACGTGGGCGACCTCGCCGAAGGCCGCGATCGGACGCGATGGTTCCCCGCCCTCGTCTCCAACCACGTCGTGGACCTGGTCAACAAGTACCCGCGCGATGACCTGCCCGCGGAGCTCACCCAGTACGTCCGGGACCGCGAGGGCTACGACTACCTCCACCACGCCGAGGTGGGCAGCTCCAACGCCTCGTTCGTGAGCGACGACATCGTGGACCGGTTCTGCGTGCTCGGGTCGGTCGAGCAGCACATCGAGCGGCTCCGGGCGCTGGCCGAAGCCGGCGTGAGCCAGTTCAACGTGTACCTCATGAACGGCAACGAAGAGGAGCAGCTGGAGATCTACGGGCGCGAGGTGATCCCGGCGGTGCGCGACATTCCGACCGCGACGGCCTGATCCCCGGCGCGGGCCGGACTGACCATGGTCAGGGGTCGGATGTCAGGCTCGACGAAGGGGCCGGGGTCGATCACACTCGAGGGACTTCAACGGAGGTGCCCCCGATGCCGTCAATCTCGCTGCTCCGACGCCGTGACCCGTGGTGGGAGTCGGACGGGCCCGCCGCCCGTCGCGCGCGACGCCGGCAGCGGTTCGTGTCCGGGATCGCATTCACGGCGGCCCTGACGGCGGTGGGCTTCGCGGCCGTTGGATGGGCGATCGAGCTTGGCGTTGCCGCCGGGTTCGGGCTACGCGTGACGCTCGGGATCGGCTGACCCCGACCGTTCACGGGCGCGGACCGGTCTCGCGCCGCACCACGGCCAGATCATGCGCGCCGCTGCTCCGACGGTCAGTGCACGCCGGCGAGCTCCACGGCCTCAAGGCCCAGGGCCCGGCGCGCCCCCTGCTCATCGTCGACGCACAGGGTCATCTCCATCATCGAGCCATGGCGTCCCACCGGGAGCATGCCGTTCACGTTGACCCCGGCGGCCGCGAGCCGCTCGGTCACCTCGGCAAGGCCGCCGGGACGGTCCTCGACGCTCACCTGGATCGGCTCACCCTCCATGTACAGCGCCCCGAGCCCGTGGAGCACCTCGCGGGCCGCGTCGTCGTCGCTCGTCGACACGAACATGCACGCGAATGGTCCGGCTCCCGCGCAGGCAACGTGGTGCAGGTCGACGCCGCGGGCCGCGAACGCCCTGGCCACATGAGCGAGCTCACCGGGGTGGTTCCGGAGCTGGATCACGAACTGCCGCGCCATCATCGACCTCCTGCCCGCTGGTCCGAATCCCGCGCTGGGTCGGTTCGAGCGTGGTCGTGCGGCGCGGTCTCGGCCAGTGCCGGAGGTCGGTCCGTGGAGCATCGTCCGGCCGGTCCCGTGAAGGGTGCCGGCGGTGGAGCGTCGCGGGCGCAGGGCGGCGCGACGGGCTGTTCGGGCCAGGCGATGGCCACGGGCGATGCAGGAATCCGCGTGCACGCCCTACGATCAGGTCTGGCGTTCCGCCGCCGAAAGGGAGCCGATGTTCGTCAACCTCGTCCACGTCCACGTCAAGCCCGAGCACATCGACGCGTTCATCGATGCCACCCGGGCCAACCATGAAGCATCCACGCGCGAACCGGGCAATCTCCGATTCGACGTCCTGCGCTCCGTCGAGGACCCCGACCGCTTCCTGCTCTACGAGTGGTACGTGGACGAGGACGCCGCAGGAGCCCACAAGCTGACCGCGCACTACGACGCCTGGCGCGAAGCGGTGGCCGGCTGGCTGGTCGAGCCGCGCTACGGCGTCCGGTACACCGGGTTGTTTCCCGAGACACCGATGGCCGAATGACCGACGCCCCACGGGTAACCGTGAACGCGGTGGCGCCGTTCACGGTGGGACGGCTGCCGAGGATCCTGTTCGGAGCCGGCACGGTTGAGCGGGTGCCCGCGATCGTCGCCGGCCACGGGCGGCGCGCGCTGCTGGTCACCGGCGGCCGATCGCTGGCGGCGTCTGGGCGCCGAGGCGACTTGATCGCGGGGCTCGAAGCCACAGGCGTCGTGGTCGTGGGCGAGCTGGCCGTAACGGGCGAACCGGACCCGGCCGTGGTCGACGGCGCGGTCGACGCCAACCGGGACGCAGCCGTCGAGGTCGTGCTCGGCGTCGGCGGGGGCAGCGTGCTCGACGCGGCCAAGGCGATCGCCGGGCTGCTCCGAACCGGGACGTCGATCCTCGACCACCTCGAAGGCGTCGGAGCTCAGCTCCCCTACCCCGGGCCCGCCGTACCGCTCGTCGCCGTGCCGACGACGGCCGGTACCGGCAGCGAGGCCACCCGCAACGCGGTGATCAGCGAACGCGGTCCGGGCGGCTTCAAGCGCTCCTTCCGGGACGAGCGCCTGGTGGCGGCCGACGCGGTCGTCGATCCGGACCTGCTGGCGGGCGCGACGCGCGAAGGCATCGCCGCCAACGGGATGGATGCGCTGACGCAGCTGCTCGAGTCCTACGTCTCGCTCCGGGCCGGGCCGGTGACGGACGCGCTGGCGCTTGCCGGCCTCGAGGCGGCGCGGGACGGGCTCTCCGCATGGCACTCCGATCCTGACGGCCCCGAAGCCCCCGCTGCCCGGGAGCGGATGGCCCTGGCGGCGCTGCTGTCCGGGATCTGCCTCGCCCACGCAGGACTCGGCGCGGTCCACGGACTTGCGTCGCCGCTCGGCGCGCTGTTCCCGGTCCCCCACGGCGCCGCATGCGGCGCGACTCTCGCCGCCGTCACGGCAGTCAACGTCAGCGCGCTCGCCGACCGCGATCCCCTCTCCCCGGCGCTGGAGCGCTACGCCCGCCTGGGCAGGCTGCTCGCCCGGCTGCCCGAGACGACCAGTGACCGCGAGGCGAGAGGGGCCCTGGTGATCGCACTGAGCAAGCTCACCGCGACGCTGGCGATTCCCCGCCTGCGCGAGTTCGGGGTCGGCGCCGGCGACTTCCCCGCGATCGTCGCCGGATCTCGGGGTAGCTCGATGCGGACCAACCCGGTGACGCTCACGGACGAGGAGCTGGGAGCGGTCCTGCGGGCGACGGTCTAGGACTTCGCGCCGCGACTCGCTACGATGGCGACCGGGTCGCGCGACGCCGGTTGCCGGCGGCGACCCGTTCATCGGATCGAGGTGTCCCCGTGCACGCCACCGTCACCGCGGACGTCGCCAGTCCCACGGACTCGACCGGGGGATCGCGTGCCTGAGCGCGATCCCGGCCCGGCTCCCGCGTGCGCGTGCGGCGCCGCCCTGCGCCTCGGCATCGACCTGGAACACCTCGCGCAGGTGCGAGCGTTCGTCCGCGAGGCAACGGCCGAGCTCGGCGCGGACGAGCAGGCGGTCTGCGATCTCGTCCAAGCCGTGGACGAATGGGTGACGAACGTCGTCCGGCACGGGTATCGTGGCAGCCGCGGTCCCATCGAGATCGAGATCGACCGAGACGGGGCGGAGATCGTCGTGCGGGTGCGGGATCGAGCGCCGGTGTTCGACCCCGCCGACGCTCCCCCGTTCGATCCCCTGGTCCCGCTGCACCGGCGTCGCCCGGGGGGGATGGGCATCCACCTGATGCACGATCTGATGAGCTCGATCGGTCACCGCCGCCGCGCCGGCGGGGGCAACGAGGTCACGCTGCGCCGGGTTCGCCGGTCCGTCAACGCAGGAGGCAACGCATGAGAACGACGGTGGACCAGCCCTCTCCCACGGTCGCGGTGATCGGTCTCGAAGGCGAGCTCGATGCGTCCAACTTCGCAGAGCTGATCGCCACGGGCAGGCGGCTGTACGTCGGCGGGGCCCGGGTGCTCGTCCTCGAGCTCGCCGGCCTCACGTTCATGGCCAGCTCGGGCATCGTCGCGCTCCACAGCCTTGCCCGCGTGTTCCAGGGCCACGAGCCGCCGGATCTCGAGGCCGGGTGGCAGGCGATCCACGACGTCGGCACGGACGTCGATGGCGGGGCGTCGCTCGATCACGTGCGCCTCGTCGCGCCGGGTCCGGCCGTCGACCGCGTGCTGGATCGCACCGGACTCAAGCGACTGATGCCGGTGTTCGCGACGACGGAGGCCGCGCTCGCGGGCGCTGTCGGCGGCTGAGCGGGAATTGGAACGCCGGACGCCAGCGGACGATCGGACGATGACCTCGCCTGATGGCGCGGACGCGGCGCTCGACGCCGCCGCGATCGCGGAGCTGCTGTCGCTCGCCTCCAGGGTCGCCGATGACGAGCCGATCGCTCTCGTCGACGCGGATGGCCGGGTGCTCGCCGGCCGGTCCCCGGGCGACGCTCCCGGGCGGGCCTATCCGCTGGTCCGGGACGGGCGGCCGGCCGGAGCCATCGTGGGCACGGCCGCCGTCGAGCCGGAGCTGCTGGAGCTCGTCGCCCGCAGCCTCGAGCTGGTCGACGCGCACGCCAAGGACCGAACGGCGCGGGCGCGGCTGAGCAACGAGCTCGCGATCGGGCGTCGCATCCAGCTCGCGCTCGTGCCTCGGCGCTTCCCGGATGTCCCCGGCTGGACCTTCGCGGCCGCGTACGAGCCGGCGCTCGAGGTCGGGGGCGACCTGTTCGACGCCTTCCCGGTGCGCGGCCAGCTCGATCGCGTCGGCCTGCTGGTCGCGGACGTGACCGGCAAGGGCATCGCGGCGGCGCTGCTCATGGCAGACGTGCGCGCGCTTCTCCACGCCGCCACCGACAACGCCCCGGGTCCGGCGGACGCCCTGGCCCGCGTCAATCGCATCCTCGTGACCGAGCGCGCGACGGCGCTCATGGTGACCGCCGTCCTGTTCGTGGTGGACACCGCGACGGGCGTGGTCCGATTCGCCGGAGCCGGTCACGAGGCGCCGCTCATCGCGCGCTGCACCGGCGGGATCGAGCCGCTCGAGGCGGGCGGGACGATCCTGGGCCTGGCCGGCGACACGACGTTCGTTGAGCAGGAAGGTCGGCTGGATCCCGGCGACGCGCTCGTCCTGTACACGGACGGGGTGACGGACGCTCGCGATCGCGACCGTGGGTTCTACGGTGAGGACCGCTTGCTGGCCACGGTTGGCGGCGCGTGCGGGCGACCCGCCGACGTCATCGTGCAGGCGATCATGGACGATGTCCGTGCCTTCCGCGGCGACGCCGACCCGTTCGACGACCTGACCCTGCTCGTGGTGGAGCGCCGCCGGGACGCCTGAGACCGGAGGCCGCGCCGGACCGCCGAACGACGCCGGCGCCCCCTGACCCGTTGCCCGATGCGCTACCGCGTGCGCGGGAACCCGAGGTCCACCGCCGACGTGCCCGGGTCCGGCCAGCGAGACGTGACCACCTTCGAGCGCGTGTAGAACTGGATCCCGTCCGGCCCGTACATGTGGAGGTCGCCGAACAGCGAGGCCTTCCAGCCACCGAAGCTGTAGTACGCCACCGGCACCGGGATCGGCACGTTGACGCCGACCATGCCCACGTTGACCTCGAACTCGAACTGCCGCGCCGCTCCCCCGTCCCGGGTGAAGATCGCCGTCCCGTTGCCGTACGGGTTGTCGTTGATCAGCCGCAGCCCGTCCTCGTAGCTGTCGACCCGGGTGACCGTCAGGACCGGACCGAAGATCTCGTCCCGGTAGCAGTCCATCTCCGGCTTGACGTCGTCGATCAGCGAGAGCCCCAGGAAGAAGCCCTCGGACTCCCGGAACAGCGGATGGTCGCGACCGTCGGCGATGACCGTCGCCCCCTGCTGCGCGGCGCTGTCGAGGTACGAGGCGACCTTGTCGCGATGCTGACGCGTGACCAGGGGGCCCATCTCGGCGGCCACATCCGACCCCGGGCCGACCGTGATCTTCGGCAGCCGTGCGCGGATCGCCTCGACCAGCGGGTCGGCGACGCCGCCCACTGCGACGACCGTCGCGATCGCCATGCACCGCTCGCCCGATGACCCGAACGCCGCGGAGACCGCCGCATCGGCCGCCATCTCGACGTCCGCATCGGGCAGCACCAGCATGTGGTTCTTGGCCCCGCCGAGCGCCTGGACCCGCTTGCCGTTCCGCGTCCCGGTCTCGTAGATGTAGCGCGCGATGGGCGTCGAGCCCACGAACGAGACGGCGGCGATGTCCGGGTGGGCCAGGATCGCGTCGACGGCCACCTTGTCGCCCTGGACGACGCTGAACACGCCCTCGGGAACGCCGGCGTCGCGCAGCAGCTCGGCCATCAACATGGACGCCGACGGGTCCTTCTCGGACGGCTTGAGCAGGAACGTGTTGCCGCAGGCGATCGCGTTGGCGAACATCCACATCGGCACCATGGCCGGAAAGTTGAACGGGGTGATGCCGGCGACCACTCCCAGCGGCTGCCGGATCTGCTTGACGTCCACGCCGGTCGAGACCTGCTCGCTGAAGCCGCCCTTGAGCAGGTGCTGGACGCCGCACGCGAACTCGAGGTTCTCGATGCCCCGGGCAATCTCACCTGCGGCGTCGGACGGGACCTTGCCGTGCTCGGCGGTCAGCAGCGCCGCAAGCTCCCGACGATGCTGATCCACCAGGCTCCGGATCCGGAACAGGATGTCGGTCCGCTTCGAGAGCGAGGTCGCGCGCCAGCCGGGAAGGGCGGCCTTCGCGGCAGCGACGGCCCGATCGACCTCCTCTGTCGAGGCGAAGTCGACCCACCGGGTCTGCGATCCCGTCGCGGGATCGAACACCGGCCCACGCCGGCCGGACGACCCCGCCGCGGGGTGCCCGCCGATCCAGTGGCCGACGATTGGGAGCGTCTGGGACGCGGGGGAGCCCGCGGGGACGGCGAGCTGGGTCATCAGGGCAAACCTCATGGGACGATGAAGCCGGCGACCCTTCCACTCTACCGCGGCGGACAACTTCCGCGGCGCGGGTGTGGGACCTGGGTGATGCCGGGATGGGACCGCGTCCCGCTCGACGGATCAGAACCGGGGCCGGTTCTCCGGGTCGGGCCAGTCAAGGCTCCGGTCGCCGCGCCGTCCAGGCCGTCGGGCGCGGTGCCGTCGAAGACCGCGTACCAGCCATGCCACGACGAACACGAGCAACGCGCTCGTCGCGATCGCGATCGAGATCAGCTGGTCGGCACCTAGCGGCCCGATCACCGAGGGGTCGCGCCAGGTGGTCGCGACGGCGGCGCGAGCCGCCGCCCACAATCCGATGCCGACCACGAACACCGCGCCCGTCCCGCGCCAGAACCGCCCGCTTGCGAGCAGGCCCATGACCACGATCAGGACGCCGGCCGTCGCCAGCGCCTCGTACAGCTGGGCCGGATGGGACGGGATCGCCGGCGCCAGCGAGCCCCATGGCCCAGGCCCGACGTACGCGGTCGCCCAGGATCCGTCGAACGGGACGCCCTGTCCGTCCCCCCCGAGCAGCATCACCGCCTTGCCGGCGGCAAGACCCAACAGGAGCGGAAGGATGAGCGCGTGCATCCAGCGCCGGACGGGGGCGCCCAGGAGGCCGGCGATGATCGCGGCCGTGAGCGTCCCGCCCACGACGGCCAGTGACAGCTGGAACGCTCCCTGGGTGGTGTCCAGCACGGCCGACGGGTTGGCGCCGTAGTAGTCGAGGTGCATGAGCACGTACCCGATCCGGCCGCCGGCCACTGCACCCGGCAGCGACGCGACCGCGATGTACAACAGGTCGTCGGCACGGAGGTGGTTGGCCTCGATCTCCTCGGTCCCGGGATCGTCGGGGCGCAGGAACGGGTCGACGGGGGTCCGGCGGGCGATCAGGACCGCCATCAGCAGGGTCGCGAGGATCACGACCGCCAGGCCGATGGTCTCGAGGCGGACGTGCCAGTCCCCGACCGTGACGATGGGGACGAACATCAGCTGGATGACCGCGGTCAGGGGGATCAGGGGATGCACGACGATGGAGTCTACCGGTCGGCCGATGCCCTCGACGGTCGGTGAGGTTCGTGTGAGCGAATCGGGTAGGGGCCAGGGTCAACCCGGCCCCTCCCACACCACCGGACGTGCGGGTCCGCATCCGGCGGTTCGCCAGAGATCCCAATGGCGGCCGACCCGATCGCTGATCGACACCAGACCAAGGTCGGTCCAGTACCGGTTGGGCAACGCCCGTGCGAGTGGAGGGGAGCCTGCGAGGCGCCAGTAACCGCGCCGGCTGTTGGCCCACTGGTGGGCCTGCCAGGCCGGGATGCCACGGGCGATCAGGTTGCGCCGGCGGGTCGCCGGACGCTTCCACTCCTTCCAGCGGACCTGTCGCAGCCGGCGGCGGAGCCACTCGTCGAGCTCGGCGAACACCGACGGCGTCTCGGCCAGCGCGAAGTAGGCGGCCCAGCCCGCGATGAACCGGTTGAGCAACGTGAGCCGGCGAGGCATCGCGATGCTCTGGTGACGGTCGGTGAGGCGGCGTAGTCGAGCCTTCAGACGATGCTTCGTCTTGTGCTCGAGCCTGATCTTCACCTGCCCGTCGCGGACATAGAACCCGAAGCCAAGAAGACCTCGGCGGGTTGCCGGAGCGATCCCGCTCTTGTCCCGGTTCACCCTGAGGTAGAGCCGCTGCTCCACGATGGTCGTGACCCCGTCGAGGACACGAGCTGCCGCTCGTTCGCTGGCCACGTAGACCCGGAGGTCGTCGGCATAACGGACGAACGCATGGCCCCGCCGCTCCAGCTCGTGGTCGAGGTCGTCGAGCATGATGTTCGCGAGGAGCGGGCTGAGGGGTGAGCCCTGGGGCGTCCCCTCGACCGTCGCGACCTTCATCCCGGCGACCATGACCCCGGCGTCGAGGTATCGACGGATGAGTCGAAGCACCCGCCGGTCGTCGACCCGTCTGGCCACGCGGGCCATCAGGGCGTCGTGGCTCACCCGGTCAAAGAACCGGTCGAGATCGACATCGACGACCCAGGTCTCGCCCACCTCGATCGCCCGCCGGGCGGCGTTGACCGCCTGATGGGCGCTCCGTCCGGGCCGGAAGCCGAAGCTGCGGTCCGAGAAGGAGGGCTCGAAGATCGGGCCAAGGACCTGGCTCAACGCCTGCTGGAGAAGGCGATCGAGCACTGTCGGCACGCCCAGCTCACGCTCCCCTCCCCCGGGCTTTGGGATCGTCACCCGGCGGACGGGGCTGGGCCGGTACGTGCCATCGTCGAGGCGGCCGCGGACGTCCGGCCAGGCGGTCTTCAGGAATGGCCGAAGGTCGGCCACCGTCATGCCGTCGGGACCCGGGGCGCCGCCGTTGCGCTCGACGCGCCGAAGCGCCCGAGCGAGGTTGTCAGCCGAGAGGAAGACCTCCCAGAGAGCCTCGGCCCGGGCGGGGTGAGGGGTCGTCCCAGAGGACGCCGGATCGGCGCTGCGCTCTGCCGGCCGGTCCGACGGCTTCACCGTCTCGCCTCACCGGCAGGCCCACCACGAGGATGGGGTGGCTGCGGTCGGTGCGCCGATCGCGAGTCGACTCGGATCGTCCCTCGCTCTCGCGTTTGGCCCTTCCGGCGTGGCCGATCCCCGCCGGTACTATGGCCGCTGCTGACCCCTGTCGGGTCCACGACCGCCTCGCGGTGGGCGCGGTCGGGTTGCCCCGACACCCCGACAGGTCTCCCCGGATAAGGGCAGCCGCCGTCGTCCCAGCCCCGCCGGATTTACCTGACAACCCCTTGGTGGTCGCGGACGTCACCGTGTGATGCCGGCTCATCCGGGTCGCCCAGCCTCGTATCCGGTTCGTGTTCCTCGGGTCGGGACTTTGTCTCAGGCTTCCTTCCGACCCCACCTCGCGGTGACGCCGTTGCCGTCGGCTAGGGGTTCGTACCACCTCGATCCCCAGAGGACTTGCACCTCCAAGCTGCTGCCCATGCCGGGCGTACATCACGAGGCCCCCGGCGTTGCCGGGGGCCCCGTCTGAGGCTCGAGGGAAAGCGACCGTCAGCGGACAGACGCGGGGGGGTAGACGGATCGCTAAGGATCGACCCGGACGATGGTCGGGTTGGGCATCCCGGTCGCGCCGCCGTAGACGATGGAGCCGAGGTACTTGGTGTCAGGCGTCAGCCCCTCGAAGGTCAGCTTGATGGTGCCAGAGGCGCCAAGCGTGGCGGACGCGGGGGCGGCAACAGTCATGTTGCCCAGGTCCACCGTGTCGAGGACCCAGGCGAACAGGGTGAACGTGGATGGGTTGGCGGTCGAATAGCCGTCCACGCATCCCCAGTAGGTGTCTGCCGCCGGGTTCTGAAGATTTACCTCCTCGTCCGACGTCCCGCTGCCGCTGAGGTTCACCAGCGTTCCGTCGTCGTGGTAGACGTACAGATCCAGGTCGCTTGCCGGCGAGGTGGTAGCGTCGAACAGGGAGAACCGGGCGTAGGTCGTGCCATCCGGAACCGTCACCGGGTAGCACAGGAAGTCGCCGTTGTTGATCGAGTCCGTGAAGGTCGTGGCAGGAACCAGCCCGCGCGGGGTCGCCGTGAACGGCCCGGAATACCCGAATGAGACGTCGTAGGTACCGCTCACCTGTGGCGGCGCCGCAAGGGCGACCGGCTTCACGACCAGCGGGATACGCACGTTGTGCGCCCCGTCGGTCCACGTGAGCTGGCCGCCGGTGTATGCGTTGAGCAGCGCATCCCCCCGGGTGATCGTCACCGTGAAGCTCTCCGTCTGACCCTTGGCGAGCGTCAGCGATGCCGGCGACACCTCCGCGGTCATCCCGGACATGCCGGTGACCGACGGGGTGTAGGTTGCCTTGGAGCTCCCGACGTTGGTGACCTTCCGGGTCACCGTCTGGCTGCCGGCGAGGTCGCCGATCGCGATCGAAGCGCTGTTGTAGTCGCTCAGATCAGTCGAGTAACCCATGCTCTCGAGGGTGCCGCAAGTGCCGGCGCCAACGGCGGACGAGCCGCCACACAGGAACGCCAGCCAGTCGTTCCAGCTCGCGTCAAAAACGAGGCCCGGATCGGCGGCCGAGTTCGGCGCGACATGACCGGCACCCTGACTGAAGATCACGTCCGGATCAGTATCGGGGCCGTCAAGGACATCGTAGGCCGATGTCATGAGCGCCGACTTGACCGCCATCGGCGACCAGTCGGGATGGAGGTCAATCAGGAGCGCCGCGAGGCCGGCCACGTGCGGGCTGGACATCGAGGTGCCGCTGTAGAGGTCGAAGCTGCGGTCGCTGTTGCCTGGCGGCGCGACGGCCGCGAGGATGTCCTCCCCGGGAGCGATCACGTCAGGCTTGAGCAGGTCGCCGCCGCCCGCAACGAGCGGTCCGCGCGACGAGAAGCCGGCCGTGAACGGCGCCGGCGTTTCGTAGTCCAGGACGGACTTGCTGATGGTCGCCGTGCCTCCCGCGGCCGCGTAGGCGTGGACCGGTGCATGCGCCGAGCTGGCGAGATGCACCGTCGGGATGGAGTGGAAGTCCGCGTTCAGGGACTGCAAAGCCGACGTGTTGACGAGGACCATGCCGACGCCGCCGGCCTCCTTGACGGCGAGGCTCTTGTCCACCCGATCGTTGCTGCCGCGATCGCAGACGACGATATTCCCGGCGACCCTGGTCGGATCGAGGGCAGGCGTGCCGCCGTTCCAGGCGGTCGAGAAGCACAGCGACACGGCCGTGTCAGTGGCGCCGGTCATCGCGGCCGCCTTGGACTCGATAAGCGGTGCCGTGACTGTGACCGGCGAGACCGACGAACCTGTGAAGACGCTGCCATCGCCCAACGTGAGCGTGGCGAGGGAGCTTCGGTTGTGCGTGCCCGCGGCAACCGTGGTGGTCCACGGTGACGGGTGCGCAACGGAGCCGGGTGTGCCGTCGTTACCGGCGGAATTCGGCGACGAAGATCCCGGCGTCCGCCGCGAACAGGAACGAGATCTCGACCGGGTCGGCGAAGTTCGTGCTCGTGCCGCTGATTGAGTAGTTGATGACGTCGACGCCATCATGGACGGCGGCATCGATGGCGGCCACCAGGTCGGAGGTCGAGCCGCTCGCCTGCGACCCGGACTCGTTCGACCACAGCGCCTTGTAGACGGCGATCCGGGCCCGCGGAGCCATGCCGTTGATCGGGCCGAACACGGCGGCCGGGCCGGTCGTCGGGGTGTTGTAGTTGCCACCGGCGGTGGACGCCGTGTGCGTGCCGTGGCCGTTGTAGTCGCGGGGCGAGTTGAACTCCCATGGCAGGTTCGCGTCGACGCCGGCGTTGCCGCCCTGGGCCGCGTTGAAGTACTGGGCGCCGATCAGCTTCTCGTTGCAGTCGGACGTCTTCTTGAAGTCCTCACCGGACACGCACTTGCCGTGCCAGCCGGGGACCTGATGGTAGGCGAGCTTGGCGCCCGGAGCGTTGCTCGGCTGGCCGGTGTACTTGTCCACGCGGTCGCTGAAGCTGAGCGACTCGGGCCAGATGCCGGAGTCGACGTCGCCGATGATGATGTCCTCGCCGGCGCTCTTGACGCCGCCGAGCTGATCCCACAGGCCGCCGGGGGCGGTGAGGCCCAGGAAATCGGGCGTCGAGGACGTGTCGGCCGTCCGGATCTCGTCGGGCGAGATCGCGACGACGTCGGCGTCGTGCGACAGCCTGTTCGCCTCGGCCGCCGTCAGCCGGGCAGCAAAGCCGTTGTAGGTGTAGACGTAGTCGTAGACCTTGTTGCCGCCCACCGCCTTGACCTTGGCGTCGTGGCGACCCTTGAGGAAGTCCGAGTAGGCAACAACCGCGGCGGACGTCGGGTCGATCTTCTTCGCCTGGCCGGGCGCGGTGGCCTTGAGGCCCTTGATCCCGCCCTTGTACGCCACGACGGGCATCTCGACGAGCTGGACGATGTAGATGCCATCCTTCGTGAAGCGGCCGGCGTCGGCGGACTTCGCGATGACCGCGGTCGGCATCAGCGCTGCGAGCAGCAGCAGCGTGCCGACGACAGAGGCGAGCGCTCTCCGGTTCATGGTCCTCCTCAGGCGATGCCTGGTCTCCTCCCGGGTCAGGTGCACGGCGCGGACGAACGCCATG
Organism: uncultured Chloroflexia bacterium; assembly: GCA_963734895.1. GTDB lineage: Bacteria > Chloroflexota > Limnocylindria > Limnocylindrales > CSP1-4 > CAIXZV01. The sequence continues at coordinate 25,226 of CAVTIN010000011.1, forward strand.
CGTGCCCGTGGTCGGGGGTATGAGCGGCCCTCCAGCCGCTCCATGGCAGGCAAGGTAGCGCGACCTGGTTGGGCGTGCACCCGCCATTTGGCACGTCTCGTCCGCCTTCACGCGAAACGGTGCGCCAGCGCACCAGGAATGCCTGACATGGTCTGCTCGTGCCACGCGCGCGGCGCGGCGAGGGCGCCGCCGGACCGGGTACGCGACCGAGGGGCGTCCACGGGCGAATCGAAACGCCCCCGGTCGTCGCCGGGGGCGTTTGACGGGATGGTCGTCAGGCCGGCAGGGCCGCGACCAGGTCCTTGACGGCCGCCACCGAACGGTCGAACGCGACGCGCTCCTCGTCGGTGAGCGTGATCTCGAACACCCGATCGAGACCGCCCTTGCCGAGCACCACCGGGACGCCCACGAACAGCCCCTCGACTCCGAACTCGCCCTGCAGGTAGGTGGCGCAGGGCAGGACGCGCTTGCGGTCCCGGAGGATGGCATCGACCATCTCGAACGTCGAGGCCGCCGGCGCGTAGTACGCGGAGCCCGTCTTGAGCAGCGCCACGATCTCGGCGCCGCCGTTCGCGGTCCTTGCCTCGAGCGCCTTGACGCGATCGGCCGGGAGGAGTTCGGTGATCGGCACGCCCGCGACCGTCGAGTAGCGCGACAGGGGCACCATCGTGTCGCCGTGGCCGCCGAGCACGAACGCGTGCACGTCCTCGACGGAGACGCCCAGCTCCATGGCGATGAACGTCCGGAACCGCGCCGAGTCCAGCACCCCGGCCATGCCCAGCACCCGCTCGCGCGGGAACCCGGACGCGCGCATCGCGACGTGGCACATGACGTCCAGTGGGTTGGTGACGATGATCAGGATGGCATCCGGCGAGACAGCGGCGGCCGCCTTGACGACGCCGCCCACGATCCCCGCGTTGGTCGCGATCAGGTCGTCCCGGCTCATCCCCGGCTTGCGCGGGATCCCCGACGTCACCACGATGATGTCGGACCCGGCCGTGTCGGCGTAGTCGTTGGTGCCCAGGATCCGGGAGTCGTGCCCGACGACCGGGGCGGCCTCCGCGAGATCGAGCCCCTTGCCCTGCGGCATGCCCTCGACGATGTCGACGAGGACCACGTCGGCCAGGCCGGCCTCCGCGATCCGCTGCGCGGTCGTTGCGCCGACATTGCCTGCGCCGATGACGGTGACCTTGTTGCGTGCCATGAGTCGAGCGCCTCCTTGGGTCAGGTTGTTCGCGGCTGCCGGTGTTCGTTCAGTGCCCGGTGGCCGCGAGTTGTGTGCATGTCGCTCCTCGCGTCCGCGGTGATCGCCCTTGCTAGCTCCCCGGGTTCGCGGCGGTGTCGACCGGGGCCGGGCCCGCATCGCGGATCTCGGCAGTGACGCCGTCGGCGTACTTCGCGAAGTTGTCGTGGAACATGCCCGCAAGCTTGCGGGCGGCGGCGTCGTAGGCCGCCGGGTCCGGCCAGTTGTTCCGAGGCACCAGGACCTCGTCGGGGACGCCGGGCACGGCCACCGGGACCGCGACCCGGAAGATCGGGTCCTCCACGGTCTCGACGCCTTCCAGCTCGCCGCTCAGCGCCGCGCGGACCATGTTCCGGGTGTGCGCGATGTTCATCCGGTGCCCGGTTCCGTACGGCCCGCCGGTCCAACCGGTGTTGACCAGCCAAACGGGCACGTCGAACGTCTCCAGGCGGTCCACCAGCATGTGCGCGTACTCGCCCGGATGGCGGGGCAGGAACGGGGCGCCGAACGCGGCCGAGAACGTGGCCGTCGGCTCCTGGACACCGATCTCGGTGCCGGCGAGCTTGGCCGTGTAGCCGCTGATGAAGTGGTACGCCGCCTGCTCCCGGGTGAGCCTGCTGATCGGCGGCAGGACACCGAACGCGTCGGCGGTCAGGAACACGACGTTCGTTGGCCCTCCGGCGACGCCGGTTGGATCCGCGTTCCCGATGAAGTGGAGCGGGTACGCGCCTCGGGTGTTCTCGGTGAACCGCTCCGAGTCGAGGTCGAGCTCGCGGGTCTGCGGGTCGATGTCGACGTTCTCGAGAATCGTCCCGAAGCGCTTCGTGGCCGCGAAGATGTCGGGCTCGTACATGGAGCTCAGGCGAATGGTCTTCGCGTAGCAGCCGCCCTCGAAGTTGAACGTGTAGCCATCGCCCCAGCCGTGCTCGTCGTCACCGATCAGGCTGCGCTCCGGATCCGCCGACAGGGTGGTCTTGCCGGTCCCGGAGAGGCCGAAGAACACGCACGCGTCGCCAGCCTTGCCCACGTTGATCGAGGAGTGCATCGGGAGCACGCCTTCATCGGGCATCAGGTAGTTCATGACCGTGAACGCGGACTTCTTGATCTCGCCCGCATACATCGTCCCGACGATGATCACCTCCATCCGCTGCAGATGGAGCAGGATCGCGGTCGAGCTGCGGGTGCCCTCGGTTGCGGGGTCCGCCTCGAAGCTGGGCACGTTGATGATCGTGAAGTTGGGCGTGAAGCCCTCGAGATCCTCGCGCGGCGGGCGGCGGAACAGGTTGCGCGCGAAGATGCTCGCCCACGCGGTCTCCGTGTAGACGCGAAGGCTGCGTCGGTGCGACGGATGGGCGCCGATGTACATGTCCTGCGCGTACAGCGACTTGTCGGAGACGTATTTCGTCAGGCGGGCGCGGAGGCGGTCGTAGTTCGCCTCGCTGATCTCGTGGTTGACCTCGCCCCACCAGACCTTCGCCTCGCTCCACGGCTCGCGGACGACGAACTTGTCCTTCGGAGAGCGGCCCGTGTGCTGGCCGGTCCGGACGACGAGCGGACCCTCGGCGGCGATTTCGCCCTCGCCGGCCGTGATCGCGCGCTCATAGAGCTCCGCCGTTGAGAGGTTGCTGAGGATGGTGCCGCCGATCCGGGGCGCCGGGGGGGTCGTGATCGCCATGCTCGATACCTCGACTGCGACGCGGGGGCGTGGCCCGCGTTGGGGCACGTGACCGGCCGCGCGTGACGGGCGATGCCCGGGAGTCGGCTTCCGCAGTCAAGGGTTGCGCTTCCGTTTCGGGGATTGTAACCGGTCGTTCGGCGGGGAGGCCAACGGCCGTTTGTCACATCGCCGGTGCGCGAGGCTCCGAGACGACCGCCGGACCGGGGCGCCAGCCAGGCCTGGTCGGTGCGTGGCAGCCAGGCCCGGTCGACCGCAGGACCGCGCGCCAGCACCCGGTCGCGGTGCGTGGCATCTGTCGGGCGACCCGGTGCGTGGCATCGGTCGGGCGACCCGGTGCGTGGCACGCATGAATTCCGGCCCGATTCGCCCGGATCGTGCGTCGGACGCACGGCGATGACGCAATTCGGGTCGTTCGGCGCCGCGTCACGCACTCGATCGTGCGTGGCATGCATGATCGACGCAATCGGGGCCGAGAACTGTGCGTGGCGGGCACGGTGAGGGGAGGCGAGCCTACGGTGAGGGGAGGCGAGCCTACGACTCGTCCAGCGCGCGGGCGAGGTCCGCGATGAGGTCGTCCGCAGCCTCGATCCCGACGGACAGCCGCACCAGCGCCGGATCCACCTCGAGCGGCGAGGACGCCACCGACATGTGCGTCATGGCGGCGGGCAGCTCGAGGAGCGACTCCACGCCGCCCAGGGATTCGGCCAGCGTGAACAGGCGCGTGCTCTCGCACACGGTTGTCGCACGCTCGGGCGCGGTCCGCCCGTGACGGCCGCCGGGCGCCGGCAGGAACGAGACCATGCCCCCGAACGCCGGCTCGGCACCCACCCGCATCTGGCGGGCAGCAACCGCGGCCTGCGGATGCGCGTGCGCTCCCTCGGCGAGCCCCGGATAGCGCACGACCGCCACGTCCGCCCGGCCCGCCAGGAATCGGGCGACGGCCATCGCGTTCGCGGAGTGGCGTTCCATGCGCAGGGCGAGCGTCCGGAGGCCGCGCAGGACGAGGAAGCAGTCGAACGGTCCCGGCACGGCACCCATGGCGTTCTGGAGGAACCGCAGGCGGTCCGCGACGTCGTCGTCGTTGGTGACCACGACCCCGACAACCGTGTCGGAGTGGCCGGCGAGGTACTTGGTCGCCGAGTGGAGCACGACGTCCGCCCCGAGCTCCAGGGGTCGCTGGAGCGCCGGTGAAGCGAACGTGTTGTCGACGACCAGCCGTGGGCGCGGCGTGCCCGCCTGCATGGCCCACTCCCCGATCGCGGCGGCGGCGGCCGGGATGTCGGTCACCTTGAGCAGGGGGTTTGACGGCGTCTCGAACCAGACCAGGCGGGTCCGCTCGTTGAGGCCCTCCCACACCGCATCGGGCTTGCCGGCCAGGTCCACGTACCGGGCGCTCCCGGATCCGGCTGGCCGGTGGACACGCTCGAAGTAGCGGAATGTGCCGCCGTAGACGTCGTCGCCGACCAGGATCTCCTCGCCCGCGGCGGCGAGCTGGGCGATCGCGGCCGTCGCCGCCGAGCCGCTGGCAAACGCGATCCCATTGTGGCCGCCCTCGAGGTCCGCGACCGCGCGCTCGAGCCGTTCCCGGGTCGGGTTCTGGGTCCGGGCGTACTCGTAGCCGCGCCGCGGTCGTCCGATGCCGTCCTGGGCGTAGGTCGAGGTCTGATAGATCGGCGGCGCGACCGCGCCGGTCAGCTCGTCGGGCTCCTGGCCGGCATGGACCGTGCGGGTGGCAAAGGCGTCGCGAGCGTCGGCGTCGGGCATGGCGTGATCATCGCACGCACGTTGCCGCAGCCGGCGCCGCACGCACCGGTCCCGGTCCCGGGCGTCCGCTACGCCTTGCGGTGCGCGAGGTGCTCCAGCAGGTCGAGCTTGGTCACCACGCTGGCGGGCCGGCCCGCGCGGACGGCGAGGAGCCCCGGCGCCTCGTCCGTGAGGATCGCAAACGCCTCGTCGACCGACGCCGAGACATCGAGCGTCGGCAGCGGGCGGTCCATCACCTCGCCCACGGTCCGCTCCACGACCTCGGGGTTCCGGTAGGCGCGCTCGAGCAGGCCTCGCTCGCTGACGGAACCGACGATCCCGCTGAGCTCGTTGCCCTCCGGCTCCTCGGACACCGGGAGCTGGCTGATCCCGAACCGCTGGAGCAGCTCGATCGCCTCGCCCACGCGGTCGGTGGTCCGCGCCATGACCACGTCCGGGATATCGCCTTCGTGGTACCGCTCCCGCAACAGCTCCGACACCCGGGTCACGGCGCCGCTCGTCGTGAGCAGACCGTTGGCCCGCATCCACTCGTCGTTGTAGAGCTTGGACAGGTAGTTGCGGCCTCCGTCGGGTAGCAGCACGACCACCACCGCCCGGGCCGCAGCATCCGGCTCCTCGCGCATGATCCGGCCGACCTCGTCGAGCGCGGCCAGCATCGCGGTCCCGCACAATTCGCCGGCGAGGATCCCCTCCTCGCGGGTGATCCGCCGGGCCATGGCGAATGCGTCCCGATCGCTCACGCGGATCCATCGATCGACCACGGCCGGGTCGTGGGTGCCGGGCAGGAAGTCCTCGCCCACGCCCTCGGTCAGGTACGGGCGCGCGGTGTCGCCGGACAGGACGCTCCCCTCGGGGTCCGCGCCCACGATCCGGATGTCCGGGTTCTGCGCCTTGAGGTGGTGACCGGCGCCCGAGATCGTGCCGCCCGTTCCCGCCGACGCCACCAGGTGCGTGATCCGGCCATCGGTCTGGGCCCAGATCTCGGGCCCGGTCGTTCGCTCGTGCGCCGCCGGGTTCTCCATGTTCCAGTACTGGTCCGGCTTGAACGCCCCGGGGATGTCGCGGGCGAGGCGCGCCGCCACCGAGTAGTAGCTCTCCGGGGACTCCGGGTCGACGTTGGTCGGGCACAGGACGACCTCGGCCCCGTACGCGCGGAGCAGGGCCTGCTTCTCGGCCGATTGCTTGTCCGCCATGACGAAGACGCAGCGATAGCCCTTGATTGCTGCCGCGATCGCGAGGCCATGGCCGGTGTTGCCGGACGTGGGCTCGATGATCGTGCCGCCGGGCTTGAGGAGTCCCGCCCGCTCGGCCGCTTCGATCATCGGCAGGCCGATCCGGTCCTTGATCGAGCCGCCGGGGTTGAGCATCTCGAGCTTGGCCAGCAGGAGGGGCTGGCGGTCCGTCGGTCCCAGGTCACGCGTCAGCCGCGAGATACGCACCAGGGGCGTGTTCCCGACGAGGTCCATGATCGACTCGGCGTACTGCATCCGCCGGAGCATACCCGGCGGATGAGGGGTCGTCCGGGAGCTCACGGGGCGCGGACGACAGCTAGCCCGGGAGGTCCCGGTCGAGGCGCCCGGGTCGCAGGAACAGCCACGTCAGCCGCCGGCGCAGGCGGCGGGGCCGTCCGGGCGGGTCGTTCGTGCCCGGGTACAGCGTCTCCACCGCGGGACCCAATCGCGCCTCGAACGCAGCCGTGACCCTGCGGGCGAGGTCCATCTCGTCGCGCGAGCCGGACGCCGGCAAGGCTCCATCCCACGTGTCGCCGAGCAGCTCCCGGGCACTCGTCGGAGGCAGGACGCGGGAGGCCATCCGGCGTCCGATGTACAACTCCTCCGTGCCGGCTATGGCCAGCAGCACGATCGGCGCGCCCGTCCGCAGTGCGATCAGCGCGGCTCCGTTGCGAAATGGCCCGATCCGGCCGGGCGGGCCGCTGACGGTGCCCTCGGGCATCTGGACGAACACCCCGCCGTTGCGGATCACCGCCTCGGCCGACGCCACGTGGTGGTCGATCCCGATGCCACCGCGCCACACGGGCAGCAGCCCGCCGAGCCTGTGGATGAGGACCTCGCGCCACCGGGCGGTGAACGTGGACGGCGCCGATCCCAGAAACCAGCAGCGTGGCTCCGCCGGCACCGCGTGCATCGCCACGAACGGGTCCATCCAGCCGCGATGAGCCGCCGCGATCAGGAAGTAGCCGCCGGTCCGCGGGAGGTGCTCCTGACCCGCGGTGTCGATCCGGAACCGGAACACGCCGAACAGCAGGAGCCGGGCGATCAGGCGGATCACGCGGTAGAGCAGCGAGGCCCGCGACTCGGGAGCACGGCCCAGCCAGGCAAGGCCCTCGCGGGCACCACCGCGGGCGCTCGCCATGGCGTCCGGCGCGATCCGACCGGGGGGCGGTCGTCGGCGCGGGATCGAAGGTTGCGTGTCGGCCGCCGGGTGAGCAGGCCCATCGGCGGTAGCGCCATGCTCGTCGACGGCGTGTTCGCCGGCGGCCGGGTCAGACGTCGGCTTTGGATCGCCCATCGGCGCCGGGTGCCTCGTCGTCGACCCAGTCGCCCTCGTCATCGCGGTCATCGTCGTCGTCAACCCAGTCGTCGTCCTCGGGCTCGGGCGGATCACCCCAGCGGTCGGCGTCCGCCGCGCCGGGTCGATGCCGGATCGCCAACACGATCAGCGATCCGGCAATCGCAACGAGCGAGATCACGATCGCCGTCGGCACCCCGAAGAACGTCCAGTTCCCGGTTCGCAGCGTCTCCAGCGCCATCCGGACCACGGCGTACCAGATGAAGAAGATGAGCAGGAGATCACCCGGACGCATGCGCCGTCCGTACCGTCGCGCGATCCACAGCAGCGCAATCGCCCCGACCACCCCGCTCAGTGACTCGTACAGGAACAGCGGATGGAACGCCGTCGTTGCCGCCGGGTAGGTGTCGCATGGGTAGTCAGTGACCCGGTGGGCGCAATCGATCGCGATCCCCCACGGCGCATTGGTCGGCGGCCCGTACAGCTCCTGGTTGAAGAAGTTGCCCCAGCGCCCGATCGCCTGCATCACGAACAGTCCGGGGGCAATGACGTCCGCCCAGCGCCAGAAGGACTGCTTCCAGCGCCGCGTGAGGAACCACGCGGCAAGCACGCCGGTGAAGATCCCGCCGTACACCCCGAGACCCGTATATGGCGGCAGCACGATCTTGAGCAGGTCGTCCTGGTAGAGGCGCCACTGGTCGATGACGTGGTACATCCGGCCGCCGAACAGCGCCGCGACCGCCACGATGATGATCCCGTTGTCCACCAGCCGGGCGTCGAGGCCCCGCCGGCGCGCCTCGCGGGTGATCGTCACGTAGCTTGCCGCGATCCCCACCGCGTAGCAGACCCCGTACCAGAACACCGGGACCGGACCGATGTGGAGCGCAATCGGCTCGGGAGTCCAGGAGATGATGGCCAGGACGGACACCAGGGCGGCGAGGGGGAGGGACACGGCGATCGGCAGCGGCGGCATTGCGGCGCAGTGTAGCCCGATCACGGCCGGTGCCTGCGTCGAGTATCCTCGGGCCCGATGTACGCCTGTTCGATGCGCCGTTTCGCGAGATCCCGGTGAGCGCCGAGTTCAACTGGTGGCTGCTCATCGTCGGCCTCATCGCCGGCGGCGCGCTGACCTGGCTCGTCCTGGCCGAGTCGACCCGACGGGAGCGGGAGATCGGCGATGAGGAGCTCGCCGCGGAGGCGGCCTGGATCGCGCGCTCGCTCCACCACGAGGCGATCGATGGCGAGGTCGCCCGCGACGTGCTCCAGGCGCACCGCAGGTACCTCGGGTTCCCGCCGCCGGATGCCCTGGTGGACCCGGACGAGCTCTCGGTGGCTGACGATCCGGCCGCGGACCTCGGGGTGCCCCCGCCCGACGATCCGCGCGCGGACCTCGAAGTGTCTGCCGACCAGCCAGCGCCGGAGACCTTCCCCGGGACCGACGCCTCGTCCTGACCGTCGCCTCTGCGGCTGTCGGCCGCGATCCGGTGCTCGGCGGGCTGCTGATGCGGTGCTAGGCGGGCTGAGCGGCCGCGGCACTCCGCGGGCTGCCGATCCGGCGCTCCGTGGGCTGAGCGACCGGCTGACGGCCGGCTGCTGAATTCCACGGGGCCGGTTCGGACCCTCGACCGGGCTCCTCGACGTGCCGTGACTCACCGCGTGCGTCAGCTGCGATTCCGGCCTGGCGGATCCGGGCACGAAGAGGGCGCTACGTGGCTGAGGCCAGTGCCTGAGGGCCGGATTGACGCGCCCGATGAGTCAACGCGGGCGAGGCGAGTCAACGCGGGCGAGGCGAGTCAACGCGGGCGAGGCGAGTCAACGCGGGCGAGGCGAGTCAACGCGGGCGAGGCGAGTCAACGCGGGCGAGGCGAGTCAACGCGGGCGAGGCGAGTCAACGCGGGCGAGGCGAGTCAACGCGGGCGAGGCGAGTCAACGCGGGCGAGGCGAGCCGACGCGGGCGAGGCGAGTCAACGCGAACAGCCGCGACCCGGCACTCCGCGGGCCGCTGTCTCCCGCCTCAGAGCCTGCCGGTCAGCACCGGGGTCGCGTCCGTACCGCCGCCCGTCGGCCCCAGCGACACGCCGAACACGGTGCCAGGCGGGAGATCCGCGAGCCCGGCGGCCGGACCCGCCCATGATGCGACGTCCCCGCCCCAGTACATGCGGCCGAGTCGCCGTCGCTCCCCATTGACCTCCACCCAGCACCCGTACTCCTGACCCGCACCCTCCACGGGGAGCCCCGTCGCGATCACCACCAGGTCGCCGGTCGCAGGTGAGAAGGCGAGTGAGCCCGTGGCACCGCTGCCGGCCGGGGTCGCGGCAAGCGACACCGACCGCGCATCCGGCTGGGATTCGATCTGCATCGTCACGGTCGTCGCCTGACGGAGCACGGAAATCTCACGGTCCCTGCTCGCGATCGAGCCATCCCGGGATGCGCCTCCGGCAGTGAGCCCGATGGCACTCGCAACGACCAGCGCGGCCGCCACGCCGGCCACCCACGCGAGTCGAGGGACGCGACCGGACCGCCGGCCCCGCTCGGCCACGGCCGGAACCACGCGGGGCGGTGCGTGGACCCCCGGCTCGTCGACCGGCGCGTCGACGGGCGCCCCAGCACCCGGGCGGTCACGTCCGACGGCGCGCACCAACGTCAGCGTCCGTTCGCGGAGCGCCGGGTCCGGTTGCGCCGCGATGACCTCGCGCGCGATCGTGGCGGTCCGGCGGATCCTGTCGAGCTCGGCCGTGCACGACGGACAGCCGGCAAGGTGCCCGGCGACGGCTGCGCCGTCGGGCGTGTCGCCGGCCATCAGCCGCTCGAGCCCCAGCGGCTCGACCGCGGCGATCTCGATCCGCTCCAGCGCCTCAGCGTGTTCCATGTCCATCCATCTCGTGGGACGCCCGGCCGGCCCCCACCGGCCCGTCATCCCCTTCCAGCGCCTCGCGCAGGTGTGCCAGCGCGCGGCGAGTCCGGGTCTTCACCGTGCCGAGCGGCCACCCCAGCCGCTCGGCGATCTCCGACTGGGTGAGCCCGTCGCGATACGCCAGCAGGATGACGCCTCGCTCCGGCTCCGTCATCCCGGCGAGCGCCAGCTCGATGGCGACCCGAACCGCGGCAAATTCGGCGGCCGCTTCCGGTCCCGGCTCGGGTGCCGCACCTCCGAGCACGACCGCATCGGGCGACAGGCGCTCGAAGCCGGCGTCTGCGTCGGCAGCATCGGCGTATCCGGGCAGCGAGACGAGCGGCGGCCGCCGACCTCCTGCTCGGAGACGGTCGACGGTTCGATTGCGCGCGATCGCCCGAAGCCAGGTGGCCAGCGAGGCCACGGCCGGGTCGAACGTCTCGGCGCGGTTCCAGAGGGCGAGGAACGTATCCTGCACCACCTCCTCCGCGATCTGCCGATCGCGTGTCAGCCGGAGCGCAACGGCGTGGATGCCGCCCGCGTGGCGGTCATAGAGCGCCGCGAGAGCCTCCTCCGAGCCGGTGGCCACCGCCTGGACGAGAGTGGCTTCGTCGGCCTCGCCCACCCGACGCTCCGACATCCCTTACGTACGCCGGTCGCTGCCGGTTTCGGGCGGATCGTCGTCCGCCTGTCCGAGCGGGAGGGGCCGGCCCTCGAACCCGGTGGTGAACACCACGTCGGTCTCCGTGGAGAACACGTGACGGGTGGTCTGGACGGCGCGCACGGCGCGCTCGAGGTGATCCATGTCGCTCGCCCGGATCTTGAGCAGGTAGTCCGCCTCGCCCGCCATGTGGTGGCATTCCTCGATCTCGGGGATGTCCGAGAAGTCGGGGGTGAGGTCCGTGGCGATCGTCCCAGGTGCCTGGGTGACCCAGGTGAAGGCCAGCACGCTGAGCCCGACGGCGGCCGGATCAACGCGTGCCGCGTAGCCGCGGATCACGCCCCGGGTCTCGAGCTTCTTGACTCGCTCGTGCGCGGATGGCCCCGCCATGCCCAGGTCCGAGCCGAGATCCGCGTAGGACCGGCGGCCATCCCCCTGAAGAATGGTCAACACCCGCGCGTCGGTCTTGCTGAGAGGCACGTCCTGGCTCATATGGTACCTATTCGTTAGGTGATTGACTTGCTGTGCCTATGAATCGTAGGTATACTAGACCTCGCAAGGGGCATCTGGATGCCGACCCCGCCGGACAAGCCGGCGGGACCCCCAAGGTCCGCGGCAATCCTCGCAGCGAAAGGTGCATGAAGATGGTTGTTGCCGTATTCGCGTTCCTCGCGCTGTTCTCGACGATCAGCATCCTGCTGAGCGCCGAGGAGCCGCGAGGCTTCATCGACCCGCACGACAATCCGTTCCTCTGGGCGGCGCTCAGCCGCCACTGATTGCGGCTCAAAGCCTAACCCACGAAGCGCCCCGGTCTCGGCCGGGGCGTCGTCGTCTCCGGGCGGACCCGCCTACCAGTCCCCCGCCGCCACGCGGTGCAACCCCTCGAGCCGGTCTGCGGGCAGGTGCGCCTCCAGGCACGTGACGCCCTGCGGTCCGACCACCGCGTCGTGCGGGGTCCCTGCCGGCAGGTCCAGCCGGTCACCCACACCGAGCGTCACGGAGGCCCCCGTCGCGGGCAGACCGAACCGGATCGAGCCGGCGGAGCACACCAGCACCTTGTCGTAGGCGTGCTCGTGGGCCGGGTACCGGTCACCCGGACCGTTGGACCAGGGGACGGCCTCGAGTCCCTCGTCGCGCAACCGCCGGGCGAGGGCGGTGTCCGTCACCCCGCGACGCCGACACCGATGGCCGAGCCCACGACGTACGTCACGGCAGCCGCAGCCGCACCGAGGGCCAGCTGCCGGATGCCCGAGCGCAGGAGGCTTCGGCCGGTCAGCAGGCTCACGGCCGCGCCGACGCCGAACAGCGCGACCAGGCTGATCCCGAAGCTGGCGAAGAAGATCACCGTTCCGCCACCGAACAGGTACGGGATCACCGGGACGCTCGCCCCCACGCAGAACGACAGGAACGATCCTGCGGCGGCGCCCCAGGGCGAGCCCAGCTCATCGGGATCGAGCCCCAGCTCCTCGCGGATGAGGGCGTCGAGCGCCTTTTCGGGATCCTCGAACATCCGCCTCGCGACGTGCTCCGCCTCGTCCCGCGGGAAGCCCTTGGCCACGTACAGGGCCGTGAGCTCCTTCTGCTCCTCTTCGGGCATCGCCTCGAGCTCGGCGCGCTCGAGCTCGATCTGGCGCTCGAACAGCTCGCGCTGGCTCTGCATCGAGATGTACTCGCCCGCCGCCATGCTGCACGCACCCGCCAGCAGCCCGGCGATCCCCGCCAGCAGGATGAAGCCACTCTGACCGGAGGCGCCGGCAACGCCCATGACCAACGAGAGGTTGGAGACCAGCCCGTCCGATACTCCGAAGATGCTGGCGCGGAGCGTCCCGGAACGGGCGCTGCGATGCCATCGTTCGCCGCTGGCGATCGTCCCGGCCGCGTCGGGCGAACCCGCCTCGAACTTCGGATGCTCGGACGATCGCACCACCTGTTCGGCACTGGTCGCGCCCGCGCTCCGAGCGCGTCCCTTCCCGGACTCGCCACCCGCATCGAGGCGCTTCCAGATCTCTGCGTGCTCGCGCTCGTCGGCGGCGATCGCCTCGATCTCGGGCGCCTGCTCCTGGTCTGCGTAGACGGCCTCTTCGTCGCCCTCCAGCGCCTTGACCAGATCGGACACGGCACGGGTCCCGAACAGCCGGGCCAGGACGATGATGAACCGGATCCGAGCGCGCGGGCCGCTGGCCGGCGGAACCGTCGCCCCGAGCTCGGTGAGGCGATTCGCCCAGATTTCGGCATGCCGCCGCTCGTTGCGTGCGATCTGCCGAAACGCCGCCGCCCGACGCTCATCCTTCTCGATGGTCGCGAGCGCGTCGTACAGGACGATGGCGTCCTGCTCGAGCTTGAGGTTTTCGAGGCTCTGCGCAATATTCACGCTTTCAAAATACCGAACCTGGCGCCGACGCGCTGGGCGGATCCTCACCGAGCGCCCGATCGTGCGGGGCGCCTACACTCGGCACCCATGAGCACCGTGCCGCCTCTTCGCTACCTTTCGTCCGTCGACGTCATCGCGGCCATGCCGGCGCTGCCCGAGCGACTCTCCCTGGCGTTGATGACGCTTCGAGGCCTGGCCGGGCCGGCCGACCTGCCGTCGAAGATCGGCGTCCATCCTCGGCCGTCCGGCTCCTTCGCCCATGCGATGCCTGCGTTCCTGCCCGGACTCGCAGCCGATGGCTCGGGCGACCAGCTGGGCATGAAGTGGGTGCTGGGGTTCGCCACCAACGACGCGCTGGGGGTGCCCGCCATCCACGGGCTGCTGGTGCTCAACGACCCCGCAACCGGAATCCCGACGGCAGTCCTCGACGCCGGGCCGATCACCGCCCAGCGAACGGCCGCGACGTCAGGTGTCGTGATCCGCGCGTTTGCGCCCAGGGTCGATGGGCGTGCGCCGAGGGCTGCGCTGATCGGCGCCGGTGTCCAGGGCACCAGCCACGTCCCAGTGCTGGGGCACGTCCTGCCCGGCGTGGAGCTGGCGCTGTTCGACCGCGATCCCGATCGCGCAGCGGTGCTGGCGGCTGCGGCGCGGGACACTCCGGGGATCGCGGCGGCACAGGTCGCGTCCTCGGCAAGGGACGCGGTCGAAGGCGCCGACGTGGTCGTGACCGCCGCCTCGTTCGTCGCACCACCCGAGCGTCAGGTGATGACCAATGACTGGCTGGTCCCCGAGGCGCTGGTCGTGCCAGTGGACTACGCGACCTACTGCGCCGCCGAGGTCGCTCGCGGGGCGGACCTGTTCGTGGTCGACCACACCGGGCAGTTCCTGGCCAACCGCGACGCCGGCAACTTCGACGCCTACCCGGATCCCACCGCGACGATCGGCGAGGCGGTCGGGTCGGGGATGGCGCGGCCCAACGGGCGCGTCGTGGCAACGCACCTTGGCACCGGGCTCGCGGACGTGGTGTTCGGCGGCGCCATCCTGGCGACCGCGGCATCGCTCGGGCTGGGGACGCTGCTCGAGCGCTGATCGTCGAATCGCGAGCGTCCCCGCCCATCCGGCGGTTCTCCGTATGGCGCCGCCCTGCCGGTACCATGGGCCGCCATGCGCCGCGACCGAGATCTGCTTGTCGGCACCACCGCCGCCGTGGCCGGGGCCACCATGTTCGGCACCCTTGGCCCCCTGTCGCGGTTTGCCGCCGATGCTGGTGTCGACGGCGTCGCGTTCACGGCGTGGCGCGCCGTGCTGGGCGTTGCGTTCATCGCGGTCCTGATCGTCCTGCGAGGTCGCGTCCGGACGTCCGCCGACGCACTGCGGAACCTCGGCGGCCGGGGGCGGGTCACGCTTGCGATCGCCGCGCTCATGGGGCTGACCCTCAACGTCGCCATGTTCACGGCCTTTGGCCGGATCCCGATCGCGCTCGCCCTGATGATGTTCTACACGTATCCGGCGGGCGTTGCGGTCGTGGACGTCGTTCTCGGCCGGGAGCGGGTGACGATGTCCCGGGTCGCTGCGCTCGCGCTGTCTTCCGTCGGCGTGGTGCTCGTGCTCGTCGGCGGCATGGATACCTCCACGGGAATCGCGGTCGACCTCCTCGGCATCCTGCTCGGGCTCTTGGCCGCTGCCAGCCAGGTCGTGTTCGTGACCATCAGCCGGCACGGATACCGGTCGGTCCCTGCCGACACCGCCACGCTGCTCATCCTCGTCACGTCTGCGGTCGGTGGATCGCTCCTGGCGCTCGTCATCGGGCAGGCAGATGGGCTGGCGGCGCCGTTCCGATCGATCGATCCGTGGCCCGTCCTGCTGCTGGCCGGCATCGTCGCGGCGGGCATCTCCTCGCTGCTGTTCCTCGTGGCGGTCCGCTCGATCGGCGGCACTCATACCGGGATCCTGATGCTATGGGAACCCGTGGTTGGCGTGCTCCTCGCGGGGCTGCTGCTGGGCGAGGCGCTGGCGCCGGCCCAGGCTCTCGGCGGCGCGCTCGTCCTGGCCGGTGCGCTCGTGCTCCAGGTGCGCTCGGATCCGGAGCTCGACCCTGTGACCGAGCCCGGCGCGGGCCCGGTGATCTGATATGGAAGCGGTCCGTGGGTGCGGGCGCTCCGTGGGTGCGGGCGCTCCGTGGGTGCAGGCGTCGAGCCGACGATCTACCGTAGACAGGGCCGTGCCCGTGGCAACGTCGCGCTCCGGTCGGGTCCAATGCTGCATCGAGGAGGCGTCCGTTGATCCAGGTCGAAGGGCTCGAGGGCCGGGTCGCCGTCGTGACGGGTGCCGGGCGCGGGATCGGGAGGCGCATCACCGAGGTGCTGGCCGCCAACGGGGCGATGGTCGCCGGGCTCGACCTGACCGCGCCCGAGTACGACGGCGTGCTGGGACTCGAGTGCGACGTCAGTGACGAAGCTGCGGTCGGTGCCGCGTTCACCGAGGTGGAGGCGCGGCTGGGCACCGTCTCCGTGCTGGTCCTCAATGCCGGCATCCTCCCGGTCGGGCCGTTCGAGGAGACCTCGACCGCGCTCTGGGAGCGCACGCTGGCGATCAACCTCACGGGAGCCTTCTTCACGCTCCGGCGGGCGATCCCGGGCATGCGCTCGCTGGGCTACGGCCGGATCGTTGCCGTCGGCGCCGCAGCCGGCAAGTCGGGCGGCGCCCGGTCGGCGGCCTTTGCCGCGTCCAAGGCCGGCCTGATGACGCTGACCAAGTCGATCGCCAGCGAGTTCGCCCGCGAGGGCATCACGGCCAACGCCGTGGCCCCGGCGCTGATCGATACCGACGTGATCGCGAGCACCCGCGGGCTCGCCGATCGGGTGCCCGTCGGCCGCCTGGGGACGACCGACGAGGTCGCCGCCGCCGTGGCCTTCCTGTGCTCCGCGCACGCGGGCTACATCACGGGCGAGATCCTGGATATCAACGGCGGCACGCTGATCGACTGACAGCGTTCAGGCGTCCTCGTTGACCTCGAGCGGCCCGTCGGCCACCTCGATCAGGACCCGGCCGTCTTCAACCACCACCGGGTAGACCGCCAGGGGCAGCTCGGCCGGCGGGTCCAGCGGCTCCCCGTCGGCCAGGTCGAACCGCGACATGTGGAGCGCGCAGGTCAGCGTCCCGGCAGTCAGGAACCCGCGGTCGAGCTCGAAGTACTCGTGCGAGCAGGTCCCCTGCATCGCCTGGAACTCGCCGTTGACGTGCACCACGAGCACCGGGTCGCTCTGGTCGACCCAGACCATGCGCATCTCGCCCTCGGCGATCTCGTCGATTCCCAGGAGGTCGATCCGGCGGCTCACGCGACCATCATGACGCGGGCGGGCTCCGGGATCAGGCCGCGGTCGTCGCGCCGGCGCCAAAGCCGGCAGTCCACTTCGCCTCGAGGGCGTCGCGAAGCCGCTCCTGCGCATCCGCGAGCGGGACCCGCGCGACGACCGGCTCCAGGAAGCCGAGAACGATGAACTTGCGCGCCTCGTCGGGCGGAATGCCGCGGCTCTCGAGGTAGAACAGCTGGTTCTCGTCGATGGGGCCGACCGAAGACGAGTGCGCGGCTCGCCGGCAGTCCGGCTGATCGATCTCGAGCGAGGGAATCGCAACGGAGCGCGCCGACCTGGACAGGTTCATCCCGAACTCGCCCAGGAAGCTGTCCGTCCCGATCGCGGACTTCTCGATCGTGATCAGACCCTTGAGGTAGCTGCGCGCCCGGTCCGCGAGGACGCCCTTGGACAGCAGCTGCCCCGTGGTATCCCGGCCAACGTGCCGGGTATACGAGGTGAGGTCGTGCAGCTGATCGCCGGCGCCGAACACGATCTCGACCTGCTCGACCGTGCTCCGGTCCCCGGTGAGCACGTTGTCCACGCGCGACCGGACGAGGCGGGCCCCAAGTTGGGCCAGGGCCCAGCGCAGGTCCGCGCCCTCGCCGAGCCGCGCCATTCGCTGCTGGAAGATCACCTGGTCGGGGCCCGTCTCCTGGAGGCTGGCGAATGCGAGGCGCGCGTGCGCGCCAAGCTGGATCTCCGTGGTCAGCGAGAGCAGCGCCTGGGCACCGGGCACGGCGGCGTCGGACGCGACGAGCTCCTCGACGACCTGCGCCTCCGCCCCGTCGCCGAGGACGATGACGGTGCGCGCAATCTGGGTGCGCGGCGCCCCGACAGCCCATCTGATGACGATCGGGCGGTCGACGTGCACGCCTGCGGGCACGACGAGCGCGGCACCTTGGGTCCAGGCCGCTCGGGCCATCCAGGCGAACTTGTCGTCAGCCGGCAGGGCGGGATCGGCGATGAGCGTCCTGAAGGACTCGTAATCGGTCATCGCGAGCTGGCCGAGGGTCATCAGCCGGACGCCCGCGGCGGCGCTCTTGGCCGAGATGGTGGCCGTTGCGACGACCTCACCATCGAGCTCGAGCAGACCGGCCGTAGGGTCTTCCGGGCCATGGGTGTCGTCGCTGGGGGTCGCGCCCACGTCCTGCGCCGTCGGGTACGGCGTGGCGCCGTCGAGCGACGCTGCCCGGAGATCGAGGTACGGCGTGTACAGCTGGCTCGGCTCGATCGGGAGGGTCTCGAACCGCGCCAGGGCGGCAAGCCGCTCCTCGCGCATGAACGCGGGCTCATCGTGGCGGTCAGATATCGCGGTGACGAGCGCCTCGTCGACGAACGAGAACGGCAGGTCTGCCGGTCCTCGCCGGCGCGGCCGTGCGGCGCGAGCGGCGGTGGTCGAGGGGTCCGCGACCTCCGTCATCCGAGCGAGCCGTCCATCTCGAGCTTGACCAGGCGGTTGAACTCGATCGCGTACTCCATCGGGAGCTCCTTGGTGAACACCTCGAGGAACCCCTGGATCACGAGGTTCTGCGCCTCGTTCTCGGTCAGGCCGCGGCTCATCAGGTAGAAGATCTGGTCGGCCGAGATCTTCCCGACGGTGGCCTCGTGGGTCATCGTCGTGTCGTCTTCCTGGATGTCGATGTACGGGTAGGTATCGCTGCGGCTCTCATCGTCCAGCATCAGCGCGTCGCAGCGAACGCTCGCGGTCACGCCCGTCGAGCCCGGGGCCACCTTGAGCTGGCCCCGGTACGAGACACGCCCGCCGTCCTTGGACACGGACTTGGACACGATCCGGGACGTGGTGTTGGGCGCAAGGTGGACGGCCTTGGCGCCCGTGTCCTGATGCTGGCCCCTGCCCGCGACCGCGACCGAGATGACCTCCGCCCTGGCACCCTCGCCGACGAGGTAGATGGCCGGGTACTTCATGGTCAGGCGCGAGCCCGTGTTGGCGTCCACCCACTCGACCGTGCTGTTGGCGTGCGCGTGGGCCCGCTTCGTCACCAGGTTGTAGACGTCGTTCGACCAGTTCTGGATCGTCGTGTAGCGGACCTTGCTGCCGGCCAGCGCGACGACCTCGACCACGGCCGCGTGGAGCGAGTCCGTGGCGTAGATCGGCGCGGTGCAGCCTTCGATGTAGTGGACCTTCGCCCCCTCGTCCACGACGATCAGCGTCCGCTCGAACTGCCCGGTGTTCTCGCCGTTGATCCGGAAGTACGCCTGGAGCGGGAGCGGGACCTCGACGCCCTTGGGCACGTACACGAACGAGCCGCCGGACCACACCGCCGAGTTGAGCGCGGCGAACTTGTTGTCCTCGGGCGGGACCACGGTGCCGAAGTACTTGCGGAAGATCTCCGGGTACTCCTTGAGCGCCTGGTCCGTGCCCATGAACACGACGCCGATCTTGCTCAGCTCCTCGCGGACGGAGTGGTAGACGACCTCGGAGTCGTACTGGGCGCCGACGCCCGCGAGGAACTTGCGCTCCGCCTCCGGGATGCCCAGCTTCTCGAACGTCGCCTTGATCTGGTCCGGGACGTCGTCCCACGACTTCTCTTCGCGCTCGGACGGCTTGCGGTAGTAGACGATCTTGTCGAGGTCGATGTCCGCGAGGCGACCGCCCCACGTGGGCATCTTCCGCTTGAGGAAGTGGTCGTACGCGCGCAGGCGGACCTGGAGCATCCAGTCCGGCTCGTCCTTGAAGCGACTGATCTCCTCGACCGTCTCGCGCGTCAGCCCACGCTTGGTCTCGCGCAGGTAGACGATGTCGTCGTGGAAGGCGAACTTGTCACGCTCGTCCTGGACGATTTCGCGGGTCGTGGTCATTCGCTGCTCCGATCACGGCTGGACGGCCGCGGGACTGTGGCTCGATGTGGTCCGGGAACGCCGCGGCCGCTGGGGACGTCGGGTCGCGGGCTAATCCCTAGTGGAATTATCGGAATTACCGGGCGATCCGTCAATTGGACCCTTGCCGAGCTCGCACCGGGGTAGCGCCGTCGCGCGAGGCATCCTGCGCGCAACCGGCCCGAGGCGCTCGCGGACGGCCGCGGCGAGCCGCCGGTGGCGGGCGACCCGGGGCATCGCCACCCGGGTGAGCCCGGCGAACGCCATGTGCGCCCGGAGCGCGTCGACGAACGCGTCCGGGAACCCCGGGTTCGCGTCGGACAGCGGATCGAAGCCGTCCTCCCACCACAGCCCGAGGATCCGCAGCGTGCCGGTCCGGCGATCGATCCGCGGCTCGATCCGGCCGACCAACCGGTCCCCGTACAGCAGCGGCAGCACGTAGTAGCCCCAGCGCCGCTTCGCGGCCGGCACGTAGACCTCCCAGCGGTAGTCGAACCCCCACAGCCGCAGCAGCAGGTCCCGGTCCCATGCCAGCGGGTCGAGCGGGGCCAGGAACACGGCACCCGGCTCGTGGCCGCCCGGTCGCGGCGGCGAGCCGGTGGCGGTCTCGGCGGCCACCTCCGCCTCGGCGTTCGCGAGCAGCGGCAGCTCATCGGCGAGGATCAACCGTGGCCCGCGGAACCCCTCGACCTCGACCGGCACGATCATGCCCTCGTCGATCAGCCGGTCGCGCAACGCGTTCCGCTCGGGTGCCTTGCCGAGCCCGGCCCAGATCGTGTACTCGCCGGTGAGGCCGAGCAGACCGTTGCCTCGATACCGCGACAGGAGCTGGTGGCGGCGCTGCTCGAGCTCGGTGGGCCGGTGCGCGAGCAGGTCCGCGGGAAACAGCCGCTCGGTGAGGTCGTAGATGCGACGGTTGCCGTCGCGGCGGGAGATCGCGAGGATGCCGGCCTCGCCGAGCGCCTCGAGGATCGCACGGACCGGGTTCGTCGGCCGCCAGTACCAGTCGATGGCGGCCCGCGGCGCCACGTCCGTCGACGACAGCGGGCCGTCCTGCCGGATGCGCTCGAGCAGCTCCTCCACCAGCGGCGCGTGCTCGTCGAACGCGCCGCCATCGTGGCCGACCCGCGCCCGGTCCCAGGTCGTGCGGAACCACGGCAGCCCGGCGGTCGGCACGAGCGACAGCTGCTTGTTGTAGGTCTCGTACAGATCCCGCGTCTCGTACAGCAGCGCGTCCGTCCACTCCCGCCGGTACCCGGCAACGCGGGCGAGCAGCGTCAGGTCGTGGTTCCGGCCGCAGACCTCCAGCGGATCGAACTGGAGCGACCCCAGGCGGTCGACGGCCCGCATGACCGACGCCGGCTCGGCCGCCAGGGACCTCGGCGGGGCGAGGAGGTGGCGGAGCACGAGGAACCGGCGCGCGACGAGGCGGGACACGGACCTGGGCCGGGGAGGCATCCGGGGATGGTAGGCGACCCGGATCGCAGACGCCTGTCAGCGCAGCGCCGCCGAGTCAGGCGCCCCCCGGTACCTCCGGCGGTCGAACGGCCTATCTGCACCTCGTCGCAGATCCGCGATATCGTCGTCCCAATTGGTACGGCGCAGCCGAAGCATCCGTCACGACCGAAGGAATTTCAGGATCGATACCCCGAACGTCACCCGCGCCGTCGTGCTCGACGAGGTCATCTCCGGCTACGAGGCGCTGATGCAGCAGCTTGCCGACAGCCACGCTCCGGAGTTCCTGGAGATCACCGTGACGATGCCGCAGGCGAAGCTGCTGTACCTCCTGGGGGCGGCCGGCGAGCTCCACATGTCGGACCTCGTCCAGCGCCTCGGCGTGTCGCTGTCCACCGTGAGCGGCCTCGTCGACCGGATCGTCGACCAGGGATACGCCCACCGTCACGAGGATCCGGCCGATCGCCGCCAGGTGGTCGTCGGCCTGACGCCGACCGGCGCCGAGTTCCTCGACCGCTTCCGCGAGCTCAATGCCCGCCAGATGCGGGAGCTGCTCGAGCTCCTCGGCGACGACGACCTCGATACCGTGCGCCGTTCGCTCGTCGCGCTCACCGCCGCTGCCGCCCGGCTGAACCCTGCAAGCTCCGAGCCAACCGCCCGAAAGGACCGTTCATGAGCCGCCTGTCCGAGTTCGCCGTCAGCAAGCGGAGCGTGACGCTCCTGCTCGCGGCGGCCCTGTTCGTCTCCGGCCTCGCCGCCTGGGGCAGCCTCAAGCAGGAGCTCCTGCCGGACATCGAGTTTCCGGTGCTGACCGTCATCGCGCCCTTGCCGGGCGCGGGCGCGGCGGACGTCGCCGAGCAGGTCACCAAGCCGATCGAGCGAGCGATCTCGGGCATCCCGCGGCTGGAGTCGCTCCAGTCGACGTCGGCCAACTCGATCGCGCTCGTCATCGCCCAGTTCTCCTACGGGACCGACGTCAAGGAGGTCAAGGCCCAGATCGAGCAGAACATCCAGGCGGCGAGCCTGCCCAGCAGCGTGACCCCGCAGATCAACGCGCTCAACATCAACGCCTCGCCCGTGATCATCGCGTCGATCGCCGCGACATCGCAGGATGGGCTGGCGGAGGCCGCCCGGATCGCCCAGACCGAGATCAGCCCCGCGCTGCTCGGCCTCGAGGGCGTCGCCAGCGTCGACATCACGGGCGGCGAGACGCAGCGGGTGATGGTCACCCTCGACCCAGCCAAGCTGAGCGCAAACGGTATCGCCGCCTCGCAGGTGTCGGGCGTCCTGAGCGCCAACAACCTCACCTTCCCCGCCGGCCAGATCCTCGCGGACGGGACCAAGATCCCGGTCTCGACGATCGGCGCGTTCACCACCATCGACCAGATCCGGTCGCTCGTGGTCGGGGTTGCACCTTCGGCCCCGACGGCCGCCGCGGCACCGGCCGCCCCGAAGATGGTCACGATCGGTGATCTGGGCACAGTCGAGATCGCCGGCGTGTCCACCACCGGCTACGCGCGGACCAACGGCCAGCCAGCCCTGTCACTGTCCGTGTCCAAGACCTCGGCTGCGAACACGGTCCAGGTCGCCGAGGAGGTGACCGCCAAGCTCAAGGAGATCGGCGACCGAAACGGGTCCAGCGTCTCGATCACGATCGTCTCCGACCTGTCCACGTTCATCATCGAATCGCGTGACGGCCTGCTCCGCGAAGGCGGCACGGGCGCCCTGTTCGCGGTCCTCACGATCTTCCTGTTCCTGTTCAGCCTGCGGTCCACGCTGGTGGCGGCGGTCACCATCCCGCTATCGCTGCTGACCGCGCTGGTCGTCATGCAGGGCACCGGGATCTCGCTCAACATCATGACCCTGGGCGGGCTCGCGGTGGCCGTCGGCCGCGTCGTCGATGACGCGATCGTGGTCCTCGAGAACATCTACCGCCACCGGGCGATGGGCGAGGACCGGCTCACGGCTGCCCTCAATGGCCCGCGAGAGGTTGCCGGCGCGATCACCGCGGCGACGGTGACCACCGTCGGCGTGTTCCTGCCGCTGGGCTTCGTCGGCGGGCTCGTCAGCCAGTTCTTCCTCCCGTTCGCGCTCACCGTCACGTTCGCGCTCCTGGCCTCGCTGGTGTGTGCGCTCACGGTGGTGCCCGTCCTGGCCTACCTGTTCATCGACCGCATCAAGCTCAACGTCGACGCGGACGGCGAGCCGAAGAACTCGCTCTGGATCCGCGCCTACACGCCGTCCATCAAGCTCGCCCTGCGCAACCGCTGGACCAAGTTCGGCGTGCTCGGGATCTCGGTCCTGCTGTTCGTGTCGACCGGCATCATCGCCCCCCTCCTGCCGACCCAGTTCATCAACGCCGGGTCCGAGAAGATCGTCAGTGTCACGCTCGCGCCGCCGGCCGGGGTGAGCTCCGACGCCGTGCTCGAGCGCACCAAGCAGGCGGAGGCCATCCTCCAGGCGGATCCGAAGGTGCTGCTCGTCCAGAGCAGCGTCCCGGGCGAGGGCGACTCCGGGCTCCAGTCGATCACCGCGGCGTTCAGCGGCCGGCCGGCCAACAGCGCCCGGTTGACGGTGCGACTCGCCGACGACGTCGATCTCATTGACTACTCGAAGGTCCTCGCCGACGAGCTTGCGCCCGTCAGGACCGACGGCTACGACATCGCTGTCTCGCAGGCAGCCGGGTTCACGTCCAACAACCTCAGCGTGGTCGTGTCGGGCAGCGACGCCGCGCAGGTCGCCACGGTGAACGACCTCGTCGTCCATGCGCTGAGTGACAACACATCGCTGCTCAACCTCAAGTCGGATCTGTCCAAGGCGACACCCGAGATCCAGGTCCGGCCCGATCCCAACAAGGCGATCACCGTCGGCCTGACGGCGGCGCAGGTCGCCGGCGAGGTCCGGGGCGCCCTCGTGGGCTCCGTTGCCACCCGCGTCCAGCTCGCCGACCAGCCGGAGCCGCTGGACGTGTTCGTCCAGCTGGACCCGACCCAGGTGACCACCCTCGCGCAGCTCCGCGCGCTCCCCGTCGGGACCGTCGCGAAGCGACCGCTGGGTGACATCGCGGACGTGGAGCAGGTGGAAACGCAGGGATCGATCACCCGGATCGACGAGTCCCCTGCAGCCTCGATCAGCGCCGAGATCGCGTCGGCCGACACCGGCAAGGTGAGCCAGCAGGTGCAGGCCGCGATCGATGACCTGCGCGCGGCCGGGTCGATCCCCGACGGCGTCGACGTCCGGCTCGCCGGCGTCACCCAGCAGCAGAACGAAGCGTTCGGCGGCCTGTTCTTCTCGATGGGCGTGGCGATCCTGGTGGTCTACCTCGCGATGGTCCTGACCTTCAACTCGCTGATCACGCCGTTCATCATCCTGTTCAGCCTCCCGCTGGCCACGATCGGCGCCTTCCCGGCGCTGCTGCTGACCGGCCGCCCGATCGGCGTCAGCGCCCTGATCGGGTTCCTGATGCTGATCGGCATCGTGGTCACCAACGCGATCGTCCTGCTCGACCTGGTCGAACGGCTGCGCTCGCAGGGGATGTCCACGCACGACGCGCTCGTCGAAGGCGGCCGGACGCGAGTGCGGCCAATCCTGATGACCGCGATCGCGACGATCCTGGCGCTGATCCCGCTCGCCGCGGGCTTCAACCAGGGCTCGATCATCGCGGCCGAGCTGGGCACCGTCGTCATCGGCGGCCTGTTCAGCTCGACGTTCCTGACCCTGCTCCTGATCCCGGTCCTGTATTCGCTCGTGGACGGCGTCCGCCGCCGATGGAGCGAACGGGGTGGCCCAGCAGACGCCGGCGGCTCCGACGGCGGCGGTGGCACGGACAGCCACGCTCCGGAGTTCCTCGAGATCAATGTGTCGATGTCGCAGGCCAAGCTGCTGTACCTGCTGGGGGCGTCCGGCGAGCTCCACATGTCGGACCTCGTCCAGCGCCTCGGCGTGTCGCTGTCCACCGTGAGCGGCCTCGTCGACCGGATCGTCGACCAGGGGTACGCCCACCGCCACGAGGATCCGGCCGATCGCCGCCAGGTGGTCGTGGGCCTGACGCCCACCGGCGCCGCCTTCCTCGACCGGTTCCGCGACCTCAACGCCCGTCAGATGCGGGAGCTGCTCGAGCTCCTCGGCGACGACGACCTCGACACCGTGCGACGTTCGCTCGCCGTGCTCACCGCCGCCGCCACCCGCCTGAATCCGCCCGATCCCGAGCCGACCGCCCGAAAGGACCGTTCATGAGCCGCCTGTCCGAGTTCGCCGTCAGCAAGCGGAGCGTGACGCTCCTGCTGGCGGCGGCCCTGTTCGTCTCCGGCCTGGCTGCCTGGGGCAGCCTCAAGCAGGAGCTGCTGCCCGACATCGAGTTCCCGGTGCTGACGGTCATCGCGCCGCTTGCCGGGCGCGGGCGCGGCGGACGTGGCCGAGCAGGTCACCAAGCCGATCGAGCGGGCGATCTCGGGCGTCCCGCGGCTGGAGTCGCTCCAGTCGACGTCGGCCAACTCGATCGCGCTCGTCATCGCCCAGTTCTCCTACGGGACCGACGTCAAGGAGGTCAAGGCCCAGATCGAGCAGAACATCCAGGCGGCGAACCTGCCCAGCGGCGTGAGTCCGCAGGTCAACGCGCTCAACATCAACGCCTCGCCCGTGATCATCGCGTCGATCGCCGCAACGTCCCAGGACGGGCTGGCGGAGGCCGCCCGGATCGCCCAGACCGAGATCAGCCCCGCGCTGCTCGGCCTCGAGGGCGTCGCCAGCGTCGACATCACGGGCGGCGAGACGCAGCGGGTGATGGTCACCCTCGACCCGGGCAAGCTGACCGCGAACGGCATCTCCGCCTCGCAGGTTTCGGGCGTCCTGAGCGCCAACAACCTCACCTTCCCCGCCGGCCAGATCCTCGCGGACGGGACCAAGATCCCGGTCTCGACGATCGGCGCGTTCACCACCATCGACCAGATCCGGTCGCTCGTGGTGGGCGTCGTGCCCTCGGCCCCAGCGCGGCCGGGCATCGGGCGCGGTGCGACCCCGGGTGCCTCCGCCACGCCTGCGGCACCGGCCGCCCCGAAGCTGGTCACGATCGGCGACCTGGGCACAGTCGAGATCGCCGGCGTGTCGACCACCGGCTACGCGCGGACCGACGGCCAGCCGCGCTGTCGCTGTCGGTATCCAAGACCTCGGCCGCGAACACGGTCCAGGTCGCCGAGGAGGTGACCGCCAAGCTCAAGGAGATCGGCGACCGAAACGGGTCCAGCGTCTCGATCACGATCGTCTCCGACCTGTCCACGTTCATCATCGAATCGCGTGACGGCCTGCTCCGCGAAGGCGGCACCGGCGCCCTGTTCGCGGTCCTCACGATCTTCCTGTTCCTGTTCAGCCTGCGGTCCACGCTGGTGGCGGCGGTCAGCATCCCGCTGTCGCTGCTGACCGCGCTGGTCGTCATGCAGGGCACCGGGATCTCGCTCAACATCATGACCCTGGGCGGGCTCGCGGTGGCCGTCGGCCGGGTCGTCGATGACGCGATCGTGGTCCTCGAGAACATCTACCGCCACCGGGCGCTGGGCGAGGACCGGCTCACGGCTGCCCTCAATGGCCCGCGAGAGGTTGCCGGCGCGATCACCGCGGCGACGGTGACCACCGTCGGCGTGTTCCTGCCGCTGGGCTTCGTCGGCGGGCTCGTCAGCCAGTTCTTCCTGCCGTTCGCGCTCACCGTCACGTTCGCGCTGCTGGCCTCGCTGGTGTGCGCGCTCACGGTGGTGCCCGTCCTGGCCTACCTGTTCATCGACCGCATCAAGCTCAACGTCGACGCGGACGGCGAGCCGAAGAACTCGTTCTGGATCCGCGCCTACACGCCGTCCATCAAGCTCGCCCTGCGCAACCGCTGGACCAAGTTCGGCGTGCTCGGGATCTCGGTCCTGCTGTTCGTGTCGACCGGCATCATCGCCCCCCTCCTGCCGACCCAGTTCATCAACGCCGGGTCCGAGAAGATCGTCAGTGTCACGCTCGCGCCGCCGGCCGGGGTGAGCTCCGACGCCGTGCTCGAGCGCACCAAGCAGGCGGAGGCCATCCTCCAGGCGGATCCGAAGGTGCTGCTCGTCCAGAGCAGCGTCCCGGGCGAGGGCGACTCCGGGCTCCAGTCGATCACCGCGGCGTTCAGCGGCCGGCCGGCCAACAGCGCCCGGTTGACGGTGCGACTCGCCGACGACGTCGATCTCATTGACTACTCGAAGGTCCTCGCCGACGAGCTTGCGCCCGTCAGGACCGACGGCTACGACATCGCTGTCTCGCAGGCAGCCGGGTTCACGTCCAACAACCTCAGCGTGGTCGTGTCGGGCAGCGACGCCGCGCAGGTCGCCACGGTGAACGACCTCGTCGTCCATGCGCTGAGTGACAACACATCGCTGCTCAACCTCAAGTCGGATCTGTCCAAGGCGACACCCGAGATCCAGGTCCGGCCCGATCCCAACAAGGCGATCACCGTCGGCCTCACGGCGGCGCAGGTCGCCGGCGAGGTCCGGGGCGCCCTCGTGGGCTCCGTTGCCACCCGCGTCCAGCTCGCCGACCAGCCGGAGCCGCTGGACGTGTTCGTCCAGCTGGACCCGACCCAGGTGACCACCCTCGCGCAGCTCCGCGCGCTCCCCGTCGGGACCGTCGCGAAGCGACCGCTGGGTGACATCGCGGACGTGGAGCAGGTGGAGACGCAGGGATCGATCACCCGGATCGACGAGTCCCCGGCAGCCTCGATCAGCGCCGAGATCGCGTCGGCCGACACCGGCAAGGTGAGCCAGCAGGTGCAGGCCGCGATCGATGACCTGCGCGCGGCCGGGTCGATCCCCGACGGCGTCGACGTCCGGCTGGCCGGCGTCACCCAGCAGCAGAACGAGGCGTTCGGCGGCCTGTTCTTCTCGATGGGCGTGGCGATCCTGGTGGTCTACCTCGCGATGGTCCTGACCTTCAACTCGCTGATCACGCCGTTCATCATCCTGTTCAGCCTCCCGCTGGCCACGATCGGCGCCTTCCCGGCGCTGCTGCTGACCGGCCGCCCGATCGGCGTCAGCGCCCTGATCGGGTTCCTGATGCTGATCGGCATCGTGGTCACCAACGCGATCGTCCTGCTCGACCTGGTCGAACGGCTGCGCTCGCAGGGGATGTCCACGCACGACGCGCTCGTCGAAGGCGGCCGGACGCGAGTGCGGCCGATCCTGATGACCGCGATCGCGACGATCCTGGCGCTGATCCCGCTCGCCGCGGGCTTCAACCAGGGCTCGATCATCGCGGCCGAGCTGGGCACCGTCGTCATCGGCGGCCTGTTCAGCTCGACGTTCCTGACCCTGCTCCTGATCCCGGTCCTGTACTCGCTCGTGGACGGCGTCCGCCGCCGATGGAGCGAACGGGGTGGCCCAGCAGACGCCGGCGGCTCCGACGGCGGCGGTGGCACGGCCATGGCAACCTAGACGGGGCGCGATCCGAGCAAGGAACTTCGGCGCCGGCGAGCGTCCCCACTGCAGAGGAGGAACACCATGGGCATCACGCGATTTGCCGAGACGACCTGGGCCGGCGACCTGGTCAGCGGAACGGGCTCGATCAACTACGTCAGCTCCGGCTCGTTCACACGGCTGCCGGTCACCTGGGCCTCGCGCACCGAGGAGCACAACGGTCGCACCAGCCCCGAGGAGCTGATCGCCGCGGCGCACGCCGCCTGCTTCTCGATGGCGTTCAGCAGCGGGCTCGCGAAGAACGGCACGCCGGCAACAAAGCTCGACATCAGGTGCGTCGTGTCGTTCGACAAGGGCGACGCCGGCTGGGGGATCAGCAAGAGCGAGCTGACGGTCCGCGGCACGGTACCGGGGATCGATCAGGCCAAGTTCGCGGAGCTCGCCGACGCGGCCAAGGACGGGTGCCCGGTGTCGCAGGCGCTCAAGGGCAACGTCGCGCTGTCGGTGGACGCCCAGCTCGCCAGCTGAGCAAACCCCTGTCGAGGCGGCAGGCTTCCTGAAGCCAGGCGTCGCCCAGCCGATCACCCGGGGTCAGGCGGTCACGACCGTCAGGCCCAGTGCGCGTGCAGCCTGCGACTGGCGCAGATCGAACGTCAGGAAGCCGACTCCGGGCGCCGAGACTCGCTGTGCGGCCGCGAGGTGGAGGGCGTCGAGCGTTCGCACGCCGGTCGCCTCCGCGATCGAAGCAGCCGATTCGCAGGTTGCCTCATCGAGCTCGATGATCGAGAACGCGCGCAGATCGTCGGCGAACGCGGCTCGCGCGACGGTGAGGTCGCGTCCCGCGAGCAGGCGAGCGAGGTTGCGGCGAACCTCCACGATCGTGTGTCGAGCCGTCAGGAGCGCGCCACCTCCTCGCAGGAGTGCGTCGGCGGCGGCCGAGTCGGCCTCCTCCACGTAGCGCTTGAGCAGGGCGCTCGAATCGACGTACGTGCTCACTCGCCGCGATCCTCGGCCAGGGCGTCGAGCACTCGCCTGGATGCCCTCGACCGGCGCGCGGGACCCAGCGGCGATCCGGTGCCCGGCGTGATCCATCCGTCTCGAATCCCGTCCTCGATCCGCGCGCGACCGGGCACCGGACCGAGCACCGCCTTGGGCCGCCCACGCTCGGTGACGCGCAGGACCTCTCCCTGCTCCGCCCGGTCCAGGTAGTCGGACAGATGCTGCTTCAGCTCCCGGACCCCGACATCAGCCATGTGGACACAATACCATGGCTATGTGTCCACATTCAGCCTGACGGCGCGCAACCGAGCCCGACCCAGCGGGCAGGCCGGCGTGCCCGCGGGGCGCGGTCGCGCTGGGCGTGTGGCCGACGGCCATCAGGTCTGCCCGGACGTGACTGTCCCGTGGTCCACGCACTGGGCGCGGATCAGGCACCTCGACTGACGCGCCCACAGCGGCGCGCGGTGGGCGAGCCCCCGCGCGGTGGCGAGCCCCCGGGCCGCGACGGCCGTTCCTTCGGCTGGCGCTCCGCCGAGCCCGACTCCTCCCGAGGTGGTGCTCAGGCGGGGCCCTGGGACGGAACGTAGCCGAGGCGGCCGCGGGTCGCGACGATCAGGACGACCGACAGCGAACCCAGCGCGAGCAGCCCGACTGCGAGGGCCGAGCTCGCCACGACGAAGGCCGCCAGCGCCGCGTTGATGCTCGCGTGCGCCAGCATGACGAGCAGCAGGCTGCCCTGCGTGCGGTTGAACAGCCAGGTCATGACCGGCGCGATCGCGACGACCATGATCAGGAACGCGACGATCAGGACCGGGTCGAGGCCGCCATTCTCATCGGCCCATTCCGGCACCAGGTACTGGGGCAGATGCCATGCCGCCCACAGCGCACCGAGCACCAGCGTCGCGCGCAGGGCTCCCATGCGGGCCTGCATGCGAGGCAGGGCAAATCCGCGCCAGCCCGGCTCCTCGAACAGCGGCCCGCTGAAGAAGCCGACGGCCATGTAGACCAGGAACTCGATAGCCGGCCTCACGACCGACGCATCCCCAAGGCCGATGAGCGCCCCGGGGAGGACGATCGCAGCCAGGATGCAGACCGCCGGGATGCCCACCAGCGCGAACGCGTACCAGCGGCGCGCGACTCGCCAGATCCGGATCCGCGCCAGCAGGCGGCGGCGACCTGCCGGTCCGTCGAGCATGCCGGCCAACACCAGCGCCGCAACGGTCGGGCCCAGGGTCTGGAGCAGGATGACAACGGCCGCCGGCAGGCCCAGCAGCCCGTACAGGACCAGCAGCATCGCCCACGACACCCCGTACGCGAGCGCAAAGAACGCGACGATGGGGTGCCGGCGCATGGCCGAGGCCAGCGCGGCTGGCCCCAGCAGGGAATGCCGACCCGAGACCGGGACGGGGGAGGCGTGTGTGTTCACCGCAGTCGCTCCGTCGATCGCCGCTATTTGGTCCGGTACACCAGCACCAGGGCGAGCAGGCCGACGGCATCGGCCGCGTGATGGGTCGCCCGGGTGACCAGCAACCTCCACCGGGGAGGCTTGCCGCACAGAGCCAGCGCGGACAGTGCCGAACGACGGAAATGGACGGGCGATCGCGCGCGGCGCCAGGGGAGGCCGGCAGGTCACCGTTGCGCTTCGCGCCCGCCCGAGGCTAGCGACTGCTCGCGAACGGGTTCTCAACCACGACCGATCCGTGCCGCGTACCGGCTGCGAGATCCTCGCTGATAACGCGTCCACACCCTGCATCTTCGGCGGCTCGAAGGATCATGGCGCCCAGATGGAAACCCGCCACTCGCGGCTCGCGGTGACTGCCGAGACGACGAACGAGCGAGGGCGCCGCCGACCTCCCCTACCCGATGGTCAATAGCCGTCGGGGGTTCTCGATCGTGATCTGGTCGATCTCGGCGTCGGACAGGCCGGCCTCCCGCAGCCGCGGCAGGAACGTCCTCTGCAGGTGCGTGTAGCCGTTGCCCTCGAAGTGGCGCAGCTGGCTGTTATGGCACACGTCCTGGCTGAGGAACACGTGGTCGATGTGGCCACGGTGGAGCAGCTCCAGCACCAGCTCGGCCACCTTCCCCTCGCCGTACTTCTCCATCGGCGTGAACGACATGCCCAGGAAGTCGAACTCGATCGAGGCGCCGCGCGCGATCAGCGACAGGTAGTGGTCGAGGACCGGGTAGCTGTCCGCATGGCCGATGACGACCCGACCGGGATCGACGCCCTCGTCCTCGAGGATCGTCAGCTGCGCGGCGCCGACGTCGCTCTGCACGGCGTGGGTCGAGATCGCCAGGCCGGTTCTGCGGGACGCCCGCGCAACCGCCCTGAACACGCGCTCCTCGGCGGGTGAGACCCACGGCTTGTCGGTGCCGACCTCGCCCAGGATGCCGGTCCGGATCCCCGTATCCCCTACCCCGTCGGTCGCCTCGGCGACAAGCTCGTCGGCCAGGGCGTCGGTCGAGCGCCGGTCGATCATCACCTCCGGCGGGTAGTACGCGGTCCGGTACCAGCCGCCGCCCATGACGATGTGGAGGCCGCTCTTCTCCGACAGGGTGCGCAACCAGACGGGATCGCGGCCGGTGCCGGGGAGGGTCAGGTCCGCGAGCGCGGTCCCGCCGGCTTCGCGGAACAGGCGCAGCTCCTCGAGGATGACCGGCTCGTCGCGGGTCAGCTCCCAGTAGTCCCAGCGGTTCTGGATGTGCCACAGCGCGATCTGGGTGTGCTCGTGCGGCAGCGTGAACCCGAGCGTGCCCGGATCGACGGGCCCGCGAACGGTCATGACGTGCGACATGGAGCAAGCGTAGTCCTGGCGGGCCCGCCCCGGAGCACGGCCGCGTTGTCGCGCAACCGGCGATGCCGATGGCCGTGCGTCTCGCCCGGCGACGCCGCTCGCCACCTGCCGGTCGCCAGGGCGGTATCTTCGGGGCTGCCGTCCCCGGGCTTCCGGCGGCCGGCGTCCCAACCGCCCGTCACACGGAGTCCTGATGTTCAGCCGCTGGGGTGCCTTCGTCTACCGGCGACGCCGGGTCTTCCTCGTCCTCGCGATCGTCGTCGGGCTGGCCGGCGCGGCCGGTGCCGGACGTGCCGCGTCCGTGCTGTCCGCCGGTGGCTGGCTCGACCCGGGCTCGGAATCCGCGCACGTCTCGGATCGCCTGGCGACCGAGTTCGGCGCGGGCCGGGGCACCCTGATCGCACTGTTCCGCGGGCCCGCGGGAGCCGACGCCACCAGCGCCGCATTCCAGTCCGAGATCACGCGCTCGCTCGCCGACCTCGTCACCGACCCCGACGTGGCCGGCACGGTGGGCTACGCGCAGACCGGTGACTCGCGCTTCATCGCCACCGCCGGCAACGCCGCCTACGTCGTGATCGACCTCAACGTCACCGACGAGGAATCGGTGCCGCTGCTCTCCCGCTTCGAGTCCCGCATCCAGCAACCGGGCAACGACATCCAGCTCCTGCTGGGCGGGTACGCACCGCTCACTCGCGACTCCGCGAAGCAGTCCGAGGAGGACCTGATTCGCGCGGAGACTGTGTCGCTCCCGATCGCGGCGCTGGTCCTCGTCCTCGTGTTCACCTCGCTGCTCGCCGCCGGCATTCCGCTCCTGGTCGCAGGCCTCGCGATCCCGACCACCCTGGCCCTCGTCTGGATCGTCGGCCAGCAGGTCGAGATGAGCATCTACGTCCAGAACGTGTCCACGATGCTGGGCCTCGCGCTCGCGATCGACTACTCGCTGTTCATGGTCAGCCGGTTCCGCGAGGAGCTACGACCGGGGGCGGAGCGTGGGCGACGCGGTCGAGATCGCGGTCGCGACCTCGGGCAAGGCCGTCACGTTCTCGGGCATCGCGGTCGCAACCGGGCTGGGCGGGCTGCTCGCCTTCAGCGCCCCGGCGCTCCGGTCGTTCGGCATCGGCGGGATGCTGACCGTCGCGGCCTCGCTGTTCTTCGCCCTGACGTTCCTGCCGGCCCTGCTGGGCATGCTCGGGACGCGGGTCGACGCACTCTCGGTCGCCGGACTGGTCGACCGCGTTCGCGCGCTGGCCGGGCGGGCCCCGCGTGCGGACGAAGGACCAACCCGCTCACGCTGGGAGCGGGTCGCGAATGCCGTGATGGCGCGTCCGATCGTCGTCCTGATCCCGACCCTGACGCTGCTGATCGCCGCCGGGACCCCGTTCCTGCGCCTGGAGCAGGGCATCCCCGACGCGTTCGTGCTGCCCGCCGGGCTCGAGAGCCGCGAGGCGGCCGTCGCCCTCCAGCGCGACTTCGAGCCGGGCACGACCACACCGATCATCGCGCTGGTCGACGTGGCCGGCGATCCCGCGTCGAGCGCCAACGTCGCGGCGCTGGTCGGGTACGCGGACAAGCTGGCCGCCGTCGACGGGATCGAACGGGTCGAGAGCCCGTTCAGCAACATCCCCAACCCGGCCACGGGGCAGCCCCTCACGGCGCAGCAGCTGGCGGCCCTCTACGGGCAGCCGAAGGCCGCGTGGCCCCCACAGCTCGTCGAGCTGTGGGATCGGTATGTCCACGCCTCGACGGTCCGCTTCGACGCGATCAGCCCCCTGCAGTCATCCTCACCCGAGGGCACGGCGATCATCCCGGTCATCCGGGCGATCGACCCCGGCGCGGGTCTGTCCGCGGCGGTCGGCGGGTTCGCGGCCACCGGGCATGACTTCCTCCAGGCGCAGGCGGACCGGACCCCGATCGCGGTGGCCATCGTCCTGATCGCGATGGGTGCGATCCTGTTCCTGCTGTTCGGGTCGGTGGTGCTGCCGGCCAAGGCGATCGTGATGACGCTGCTGTCGATCAGCGCGTCGTTCGGTGCCCTGGTGTGGATCTTCCAGGAGGGAAACCTGAGCGAAACCCTCCACTTCACCTCGCCCGGGTTCACGATCGCGGGCAACCCGATCATCATGTTCTGCGTCCTGTTCGGCCTGTCGATGGACTACGAGGTGCTGCTGCTCTCGCGGATCCAGGAGGCCTACCGGCGCACCGACGACAACCGCGCGTCGGTCGCGGAGGGGCTGGCGAAGACGGCCGGCGTGATCACCGGCGCCGCCGCGATCATGGTCTCCGTGTTCGCCGCGTTCGCCCTGGCCGAGACCATCACCATCAAGAGCATCGGGGTCGGGATGGCGATCGCCGTGCTCGTGGACGCGACCATCGTCCGCATCCTGGTCGTCCCGGCAACGATGCGGCTGCTCGGCCGCTGGAACTGGTGGGCGCCGGGGCCGATGTCCCGGTTCGCCGACAAGGTGGGGTTCAGCCACGTCGACGACGAGGCAATGACCCCCAAGGTCGATCAGGCAGCGGCCACCGGTGACGCGGTGGGACCCGGCTGAGATGGACGCCGGCGAACGAGGGGCCGCGGCACGAGGGACGACGTCTGCGGTCCCCGCATCGTCTGCCGTCCCAGATGTCCTGGCCGCCGACCTGCGACTGGTGCTCGTCGGGATCAACCCGGGCCGCGTGTCCGCCGCCGCTGCGGCACATTTCGCGAACCCGCGCAACGACTTCTGGCGGCTGCTCCACGCCGCCGACCTGACACCCCGCCTGCTCGAGCCGAGGGAGCAGGACGAGCTGCTCGCGCTGGGCATCGGGGTGACGAACGCGGCGCTCCGAACGACGCCTGGCTCGGGCGACCTGCGCTCCGCCGACTTCGCCGGCAGCGCGGCCCGGCTGGAGCAGATCGCACGGCAGCACCGTCCCGCCGTGCTGGCGTTCGTCGGCAAGGAGGCCTATCGCGGAGCGTTCGGGCAGCGGCCGGCGCTCGGGCTGCAGGACCGGACGCTCGCCACCACCCGGCTGTTCGTGCTGCCCTCGACCTCGCCGGCCAACGCCGCGGTCCCTTGGGAAGAACGGCTTCACTGGTTCCGGGAGCTGGCCTCGATCGTGCCGGCCACCGCCCCGGTCGGTCCACCGGACGAGCGCTGACAACCCGCCGACGATCTGCCGCACCGGCGGCGCCCCCGGACGGAACCGGCACGCTACGCTCTGCGACGACGCAGCGGAGGATGGTCGAGTGAGCGATCGATGGGGCGAGCCGGTCCACGGTGACGTCGTGGACGGCGGCAGGGTGCGCGCCTACGGCTGGGAGTGGAGCGACATCGGGGGGTCTCGCCGCCGGACCCGGCTCCCGTGGTTCGGGATCTTCCTGGTCGTGTTCGGTGCGCTGCTCCTGCTGCGCCAGGTGTACCCCTCGCTGGACACGGCGGGCTCGCTGCTGTTTCTCGCCGCCGGCGTCGCGTTCCTCGTCTCGTGGCTCGTCAACCGCGGCATCGGATCGCTGTACCTGGGCTCGATCATCACCGCTCTCTCGGCGCCCGACCTGCTGGCGTCAGCGAAGATCGTCGAGGGACCGGGCGTCGGGACGTTCTGCCTGGGCATCGCGTTCCTGTTCATCGCGGCCATTCGCGCGGCGAGCGGCGCCGGCTGGGGATGGCAGGCGGGCCTGGGCGTGATCCTCGCGGCGATCGGCGGGTCGAGCGTCGCGGTCCCCGGGTTCGACGACCTCGTGTGGCCGATCCTGCTGGTGGCCCTCGGCGGGATCGTGCTGCTCCGCGCATCGCGCGCCCGCGCCTGAGGCGCGTCACCCGGCGGCAGCTGCCCACCCCCGGCGGGTGAACGACGCTTCCGTCTAGTCCCGCGCGGCCGTCCCGATCGACTCCAGCGCGAGGTCGATGGCGTCTCCGAGCCCACCGGCGATCCGGACCAGCTCGTCGTCCGTGACCACGAACGGCGGGCCGAGCAGGATCACGTCGCCGTCGACGCCATCGGCATTGCCCGAACCCGAGTACAGCAGCAGCCCGCGCTCGCGCGCGATCCGCACGATGGTCTCCACCAGCCGCATCGCTCGCGGAAAGGGTTCCGTGGTCTCGCGGTCGCGCACCAGCTCGACCCCCACCATCAGGCCGCGGCCACGGATGTCACCGACGGACGGGTGATCGCCCAGCCGGTCGCGCAGCAGCCCCAGCAGTCGCTCCCCCTTCACGGCGGACGCCTCGATCAGCGACTCCGCCTCGAGGATCCGGAGCACCTCGCGCGCCACCGCCGCGCCGGTCGGCTGATGCGAGTAGGTGAAGCCGTGGACGAAGGGGCCGGCGCCGGTGACCGCGTCATGGATCTCCCCGGAGGCGGCGACGAAGCCGAACGGCCAGTACCCGGAGGTGGCGCCCTTGGCGGCGACGAGCAGGTCCGGCCGAACCCGCTCGTGGTCCATCCCGAACCATTTCCCCGTGCGCCCGAACCCGGTCATCACCTCGTCGGCGATCAGCAGCGCGCCGTGCTGGCGGCAGAGGTCGGCGACCGCGGGCCAGTAGCCGGGCGGCGGCGCGACGGCTCCCAGCGTCGCTCCGACGATCGGCTCGCCGACGAACGCGGCCACGGTGCCCGGACCGGCGGTCGTGAACGCGCGATCCAGCTCGTCCACGAGCTCCTGCGTCGTGCCGAGCGACTGCGACCCGGCGTAGGAACCCCGATACGGATACGCGGCGCTCACGTGCCGGAAGCGCCCGAGCCACCCCTCGTAGGGGCGGCGCAGCGGCCGGCGGCCGGACAGGTCGAGGGCCCCCAGGGTGTTGCCGTGGTAGCTGCCCCAGCGCGCGAACACGATCCAGCGGTCCGGCTCGCCGCGCGCGATCTGCGTGGCACGGGCCAGCTTGAGGGCGGTCTCCATCGCCTCCGAGCCGCCGGACACCGGGTAGATCGCGGGATCCGCCACCGGCAGGTGTCCGCCCACCTCCACCGCGTACTGCTCCAGCGGCTCGGTGGTGAACGCCGAGCCGTGAGCGTACGAAAGGCGCGCGGCCTGCTCGGCGATGCGGTCGGCGATCTCGCGCCGGCCGTGACCGACGTTGACCACGACCGCGCCGCCCGCGGCATCGAGATACTCGCGGCCGTCCGCGTCGACGATCGTCGAGCCGTGCGCCTCGACCGCGACCGGCGGGTTCGGCGAGGCGGACCGGCGGAAGACCCGGCCGCTCATCGGCGCGCGACGGAGATGGGATGGATCACGCACAGATTGTAGGCGGCGCCGCGGGTCGGGTGGCGAGTCTTTCGTCCCCGGATCGCATGGCGCGACGCCGGACACCACGACGCCCCGGGTGGTGCAGGACCGGGGGAAGGGAGGCCGGTCATCCGCGCCCGGGGCGTCGGGTTGAGATGGGGTGGACGGGCCCGAGAAGCGGGTCCGATTCAGGCTAGATGCGTCCCCTCGGCACGGTGTGCCAGTAGGTCTTGTTGAACACGATCTTGCCGAGATGCCACAGCATGTTCGGCTTGGGCGGCTGGGGCGGATGGTCGTAGTCGAACTGGAGCAGCGTGCCCTTGCCGTCGCCGACCTCGAAGAAGCACATCACCTTGCCGCCGTAGGTCGAATGCTTGCCCGCCGGCTTCTTGCCGAGCACGGCGGCGGCGACCCGTTCGGCGATGACCGGGGCCTCGAAGTGGGCCGTTGACCCGGCCTTCGACAGCGGCAGGTCGGTCGTGTCGCCCAGGGCGTGAATGTTCGGGTAGCGGGGGATGTCCTCGTCCGCCTGGCCGGGAGCCGCCTTGGCGACGGTCTTGACCTGGAGGGTGTTGCGATCGGTCGGCAGCCAGCCCGACTTGGGGGCGAGGCCGGAGTCGATCAGGAACTGCGCACCCTTGTGCGGGGGGACGACGATCAGGAGGTCGTAGGGATGCTCCTCGAACGCGTCCGTGATCGCCACCTTGCGCTCGGCGTCGATCTGGGCGATGCCCGCGAGCAGCTCGAGGTGGATGTCCTTCTCCGCGAAGATCGGGGTCACCATGTCGGACACGCTCTCGATCGTGAATGCCCGGTTGATCGGCGACAGGAACGCGATCTCGGTCTTGTCGCGCAGGCCGCGCTCGCGGAGCTCGGACTCGATCAGGAACGCAACCTCGAGCGGCGCCGGCGGGCACTTGTACGGGATCCCGGCGATGCCGATGACGACCTTGCCGCCCTTGAACGCGTCGAGCGCCGTGCGCAGCTTGGCCGCCGCGCCGGGGCTGTAGAAGTGGTGGGCCTCGGTGTCGAAGCCCTCGATCAGCTCGGGCATGATCCGCGACCCGGTCGCGATCACGAGCTGGTCATAGCGGAGGGTCTCTCCGGAGGCAAGCTCCACCGACTGGCCGGCCGCGTCGATTCGCACGACCTTGTCGACCACGAGATCGACGTTGTCATCGAGCAGCGACTTTTCGGAGCGGACCAGCCGCTCGGGCTTCTCGTTGCCCATGGCGATGTACATGTAGCCGGGCTGGTACGTGTGGCGGCCGGTGGCGTCAACGACGGTGACCCTGGCCTCCTGGCGCCCGATGGCCCGCTTGAGCTTCCGTGCGATGAGGTTGGCTGCGAGGGTGCCCCCCACCCCGCCGCCCAGGACGACGACCCGCTGCATGGAGCTACCGGACCTTCTCGACGATGATCTCGTCGAAGCCGTCGCGGGTGAACACGCCGATCAGATTGTGACCAGCCTTCTCGATCCACTTGGGGATGTCGCCCTTGCTGCCCTTGTCGGAGGACAGGACGGCGAGAACGTCGCCGACCTCGGCCTCGCGCATGCCCCGGATGAGCTCCATCAGGGGGCCGGGGCAGAAGCTGCCGCGGGCGTCGAGCGTGGTGGTGATGGCGGGGGTTGCGGTCTCAGTCATCGGATTGTCCTTCCGCGTATCGAGGCGATCGGAACCGGTGCGGAGGGGGCCCGCACGGTCGCCAGGATCGGTTGAGGCTAGATGAACAGCGGGGACGAGCCCTCGCCGACGTAGGACAGGTAGGTGGCGGCCCCGACGGGCTCGCCCATGCCCTCGATCAGGTCCTCGCGCTTGATGCCGAACATGTCCATCGTCATCTGGCACGGGATGAACTCGACGCCCATCGACTGGGCGATCTCGAGCAGCTCCTTGGGGCTGGCGACGTTGTACTGCTTGGCGAGCTTGCGCATCATCCACGGGCCCATGCCGAAGAAGTTCATCTTCGAGAGCTTGCGGTGGCTGATGCCCGGACGCTGCATGAACGACATCATCTTCTGCATCCAGTTCTCGCCCGTGATGCGGACGTCGTCCCGGACGAAGGTCTGGAGACCCCAGAAGGTGACGAACACCTTGGTCGGCATCGCCATCGCGCCGGCCGTGGAGGCCAGGATCATGGCTGCCCAGGTCTTCTCGAGATCACCGCTGTAGCAGATGATCGCGATGCCCTTGGGCTGGACCTCCGCCTCCGGCGCGGGTGCCGGCTCGGGGAGGGTGTCGGGGGTGACGGGGGTTTCGGCGACAACCATCGGGGCCCTACTTCCGGCGGAGGACGAAGCGGAACACGCCGCCGTCCACGCTCTGCTCGATGATCTCGTTGCCGGTCGTCTTGGACCAGGCCGCGAAGTCCTTGACAGATCCCGGATCGGTCGCGATGACCTCGAGGGTCTGCCCGGAGGTCAGGCCCTTGACCGCCTGCGCGGTCTTGACGATCGGCATCGGGCAGTTGAGCCCGCGTGCGTCGACCTTCGCGTCGACAGTGATCGAGTCCATGTGTTGCTCCTTCCAGCGGCGAACGTCGCCGCAACAAGCGCTAGATGAAGATGACCTGGCCCTCGCCGGCGTTGAGGTAGAAGGCGGTCACGCCCTCGATCCCGTCAACGAGCGGGTCCAGGTCCTCGGCCTCGAGGCTGAGCAGATCCATCGACAGCGAGCAGGCCTGGATGTCGACCGAGCCCAGCTCCTTTGCCTGGCGGAGGGTCTCGGCCCAGCTGGCCTGCCCGGCCTTGGTCAGGGCATCGACCGCGGCGCGGCCTTCCGGACCAGCCTCGGGGGCGAGCCCATGATCCGCGTCGATCTTCGCCTTGCTGAACGCGTCGAGCGCCCAGTACTGGAGGAACACGTTGACGGGCTTGCCCAGGGCGGCGGCACCGGCGGTCAGCACTGCGGCGGCCTGGAGCTTGTCATCGGTCCCCGAGAACAGGACCAGGTTCAGGGTTTCGTCCATGGGTGTACTGCCTCGCTCAGCTACTGGATCTCGACAAGGTCTGGGGTGGCCTGATCGACGGTCGACAGGCGCCCGAGACGGGACAGCCGGCGAGTGAGCACGCCGCGCATGACGCCGCAGGCGACGATCACGTCCGGATCCGAAAGTTGGTAGCGAACCTCGCGCCCGTCGCGCTCCGCGTCCACCAGGCCGGCAGCGCGCAGCACCGACAGGTGCTGGGAGATGTTGGGCTGGCTGACACCGAGCTCCTCGGCGAGCCGGCTGACCTCGCACGGGCCCTCCGACAGGCGATGGAGGATCTCCAGCCGTCGGGGACTCGAGAGCGTCTTCAGGATGTCCGCCTGTAGCACCAAGATCTCGTCCATGGCTCAAGCATCCACATATGCGCAGATGCGCATGAGTGCCATGGGTCACGCGAGGGCGGGTCGCATGCCGCGGGCGATGGGCCGGTCGGCCCAGTGCCGGGCAGGCGAACCGGCTCGCCCCCCCCGATCGGGCGACGGCGGCGGCCATGCCGCTACGGGCCATCGGCAACCGCCGACTCCGACCGATGCCACTCGCCTGTGGCGGCGGTCACGCGCATCCTCAGGGCGGCTCGGACGCCCGGAGACACCGGCCCCGAGAGGACCGCCCGGGACAGGAGGCGCGCGATGGCCGTCGACAACCCGAGGATGACCAGCCCGCACGCCGGGCTGCTCGACTGGCTCGCACGGCATGACATCGAATACGAGCTGC
Organism: uncultured Chloroflexia bacterium; assembly: GCA_963734895.1. Taxonomy (GTDB): domain Bacteria; phylum Chloroflexota; class Limnocylindria; order Limnocylindrales; family CSP1-4; genus CAIXZV01. Next base: position 66,149 of record CAVTIN010000011.1, read on the forward strand.
GGGAGCATCGGCAGACCTTCACCGCCGAGGCCACCGCGCATGCGGAGCACGTCGATCCAAGGCGCTTTGCCAAGGTGGTCGGCGTGGCCACGGACGATGGCCGCCGGGCCCTGCTCCTGGTTGATGCACCGGACCGCGTGGACCTCGCAAAGGCCCGCCTGGTCCTGGGCGCGTTCGAGGTGCGGCTGATGTCCGAGTCGGAGCTTGCCGCCGTCGCGCCGGAATGCGAGACGGGCACGGTCCCTCCCGTCCCGGAGCTGTCCGGACTGCCTGTCTACGCCGACTTCGTCCTGCGCGAGGCCCCGGAGCTCTCCTTCCATGCCGGGAGCCACAGGCACACGGTCCACGTGGACCGTGCCGCCTGGGAGCGAGCGTCGAGGATCACATACGCGGATCTCACCCGGGACGACGGCGCGCCCGCCTGGGCCCGGTGAACGGAGGCACCGATGCACGCACACACCGCTGAGGTCGCCACGACCCTCGTCTGGATCGACAGCGAAGAGGCGATCATCGTCCGCTGGGCCGATCGGGCGACCGTCGAGCGGATCCGGTCCGATGTGCCCGGGCGGCATCGATCGACCCCGCACGTCCGGATCGATCCGACCACCCGCCACGGAGGTGGCGGCGCATCCGCGGATGTCGCGGAGCGGGCCCGGCGCGACCACCTACGAACGTTCCTGGACGATGTGACCGGCCATGTCCCGGATGGCGACGATGTGACCGTCGTGGGCCCCGGGATCGTCCGCGAGCGGCTCGAACGCAACCTGCGCGCCGAGGATCGCCGCCACGGCCGTCGCAGGCACGTTCACTCGGCGGCTGCGGAGCGCCTGACCGAGCAGGAGCTGGTCGCCCACGTGCGTGCGCTTGCCGGCGACGCGCCGCGTCGCCGGGGGCTGCCGGGGTAGGCGCCCGGCCGGTCCGGGGGTACGCGGACCATCGGCTGCCCGCGTCGGGCACTCCGGCCCGCCGCTCGCAGTACTTCGGCTCTGCCGGAGCCCACCACACAGGCCCATTCTCGGGATCGGAGGTGCCTGCATGGCTATGTCCACCCCGCTCGTCGACGCCCCACTTCGGCAGCTCGACCGCGGTGCTCCGGCGTTCCAGCCGGTCGTTGTCTCAACCGAGCGATGCAAGGGCTGTGGCCTGTGCGTTGCCGCCTGCCAGCCCCGCGTGCTCGAGCTCGACACCGGTGTCGTCAATGCGATGGGCCACCATCCCGCCCGGCTGACCGACGCCGCGGGATGCACGAGCTGCGCGAAATGTGCGCGGGTCTGCCCCGACGCGGCGCTGACGATCTTCGCCCGACCCAGGGGGGCATGACGATGGCAGCTCACGCGCATGTTGCCCCGAAGGCCGGCCCGCACGCGGTGACGGCACCGCACGCGGTGACGGCACCGCCCGCCGACGAGCGGGTCCTGATGAAGGGCAACGAGGCGATCGCCGAGGCCGCGATCGCTGCCGGGTGCGACGCCTATTTCGGCTACCCGATCACGCCCCAGGCCGAGCTGCTCGAGTGGATGGCACGCCGGATGCCCGAGGAGGGCCGCGTGTTCGTCCAGGCCGAGAGCGAGCTGGCCGCGATCAACATGGCGCTGGGCGCGTCCGCCGCCGGCGCACGCGTCCTCGTGTCGAGCTCCAGCCCCGGGATCAGCCTCATGGCCGAGGCCATGTCCTATATGGCGGGCTCGCGCCTGCCGGTGGTGCTGGTCAACGTCATGCGCGGCGGCCCCGGTCTCGGCAGCATCGGCGCAGCCCAGGGCGACTACCTCCAGGCGACCAAGGGCCACGGCCACGGCGACTACCGCGTCCCGGTGCTGGCGCCGTCGTCCATCGCCGAGGCGATCGAGCTGGTCGGCGATGCGTTCACGCTCGCGGAGCGGTACCGGACACCGGTGATCCTGCTCGCCGACGGCATCCTCGGCCAGGCCATGGAGCCCGTGGCCCCGCGGTTCCGGACGATCGACCGCAGGCCGGCCGACTGGACGCTCGATGGCGCCGAGGATCGCGCACCCCGCGTGGTCAAGTCGCTCCACCTGCGCCCCGAGGATCTGGAGCACCACAACGACACGCTCCAGGCGGTCTACGCGGACATCGCCGCGAACGAGCGACGATGGGCCGGCGAGGCTCTCGAGGATGCCGAGGTCGTGCTGGTGGCGTACGGGACCGCGGCGCGCGTCGCGCGAACGGCCGTCGAGCGTGCCCGCGACGACGGGCTGCGGGCCGGGCTGTTCCGCCCGATCACGCTGTGGCCGTTCCCGGCGGCCGAGCTCCGCAGCGCGGCCGCAGGTGCCCGCGCGGTGCTGGTGGTCGAGCTGTCCGCGGGCCAGCTGGTCGAGGACGTCCGGCTGTCCATCGAGGGTGCCGTACCGGTGTTCCTCCACGGCCGGACCGGCGGCATGATGCCCAGCCCCGACGAGGTGCTGGCGGCGACACGCCGCGCCTGGTCGCTCACCCCGATGACGAAGGAAGGTGTCCGATGACCCCGACGCCCGAGGTCGGACCCCTCGCGCTTCGGCGGCCTGCGGCGGGTGATCCCGAAGCGCCAGCCGCGCCCCGCACGATCTACCGTCGACCGGACCTGCTGTCCACGCAGCCCACGAGCTACTGCCCGGGCTGCGGGCACGGGATCATCCACCGGCTCGTCGCCGAGGTGCTCGGCGAGATGGACGTCGCGGGCCGGACGATCCTGGTGGGATCGGTCGGCTGCTCGGTGTTCGCCTACGAGTACCTGCGGCTCGACGCCGTCGAGTCGCCGCACGGGCGCGCCGCCGCCGTCGCGACCGGAGTCAAGCGCGTCAAGCCCGACCGGATCGTGTTCACCTACCAGGGCGACGGCGACCTCGCCGCGATCGGCACCGCCGAGATCGTCCATGCCGCCGCCCGCGGCGAGCGGATCACCGTGATCTTCGTCAACAACGGGATCTACGGCATGACCGGCGGCCAGATGGCGCCCACGACGCTGCCCGGACAGCACACGACCTCCAGCCCGACCGGTCGCGATGTCGAGACGCAGGGGTATCCCCTGCCGGTGACCGAGATGCTGTCGCTGCTGCCGGGCGTTGCGTATGCCGCCCGCGGGTCGGTCGCAGATCCGGGTCTCATCGGCAAGGCCAAGGCCATGATCCGCCGTGCGTTCGACGTCCAGGTCGAGGGTCACGGGTTCGCGATCGTCGAGGTCCTGTCGACCTGTCCGGTCGGCTGGGGCATGACCCCGACCGAGGCGATGGACCACCTCGCAGGCGAGGTCATGGACGCGTATCCCGTCGGCGTGTTCGTCGACCGGGCCAAGGGGATCGCCCCGCCCATGCCCGCTCCCGCCGGGCGGCCGCAGCGGGCGACCGGGACGGAGGCGTGACGATGGAGCGCTCCACGATCTTCGCCGGGTTCGGCGGCCAGGGGATCCTGTTCGCCGGCAAGGTCCTCGCCGAGGCGGCGATGCTCGAGGGACGGGAGGTCATCTGGATTCCCAGCTACGGCCCCGAGATGCGTGGCGGGACCGCGTCGTGCACCGTCATCGTCGCGGATCGCCCGATCGGGTCGCCGGTCGTGGACCGGGCCGACCACGCCGTCGTCCTCAATCCCCCGTCGATGGCCAAGTACGAGCCGCTGGTCGCCCGTGGCGGGCTGCTCGTGGTCAACACGACGCTGATCGAGGCGGAGCCGCGTCGCACGGACGTCGAGGTGCTGCCGGTCCCGTGCACGTCGCTGGCACGCCAAGCCGGTGACGACAAGATGGTCTCGATCGTCGCGCTGGGTGCCCTCGTCGGCCGGCGCGGGTTCGTGGAGCGCGAGAGCGTCCACGGGGCGCTGACCCGGCTGCTGGGGTCGCGACACCCGGAGATGGTCAAGCTCGACGTCGCCGCGTTCGATGTCGGCTACGAGGCCGGGCTGGAGTCGGTCATCGCCTGAGGCATCGGGGGCATCGGCAGGGGCGGCCCGCCTGGCCGCACGAGCGGTCCGGCCGTGCGCGGTCTGTCCGGTCGGGCGCGGGGACCCGCCGGGTCGTGACGATCAGCCCTCGGGCCCGGGCATCCGGCACCGGATGCTGGTGAAAGGTCCGCGACGGCGGGCCGGGAGCCGACGTTGACCGTACCCGTACACACGCGCCCGCCAAATTCCGCTGCCGCCACGACGGATCCGGGATCCGGTCCCGCGACTCCGCCGGCAATCGAGGCGCCGTGGCGCCTCGAGGCCGAAACGGTCGTCGCGCGCCTGGGGAGCGATCCGGCGCGCGGAATCGACGCCGCCGAAGCCGCGAGCCGCCTGGCCCGCTTTGGCCGAAACGAGCTCCTGGACCGGGCGCGCGTCTCCGGCTGGCAGGTCCTGGCGCGACAGGTGACGAGCCCGATGATCCTCGTGCTCATCGTCGCCGCCGCGATCGTCGCGTTGATCGGCGACCTCAAGGACACGGCCGTCATCCTGGCGATCGTCGTGCTCAATGCCATGATCGGATTTGCGCAGGAGTACCGCGCCGAGCGGGCGATGGCCGCGCTCCGGCGGCTCACCTCCCCGGTCGCCACCGTGATCCGCGGCGGTACGTCACTGAGCGTTCCGGCCCCCGAGGTCGTCCCCGGGGACCTGGTCACGATCGCCGTTGGCGACTTCGTCGCGGCCGACCTCCGGCTGGTCTCCGCGCACGCCCTGCGGATCGACGAGTCGACGCTGACCGGCGAATCGGAGCCGGCCGACAAGTCGGTCGATCCCCTGCCGGATGTCACGGCGGCGCTGCTCGGCGACCAGGTCAACATGGCATTCAGCGGCACAGCCGTCACCTTCGGGCGCGGCGCGGGGATCGTGGTCGGCACCGGGATGGCGACCGCGATCGGCCGTGTGGCGGATCTGCTGCAGGGGCACGTGGACCAGCAGACACCGCTCCAGCGCCGCCTCGCCCGCCTGGGTGCGCAGCTGGCCGCGGTCGCGCTCGCCGTGTGCGCACTGGTGTTCGCGATGGGCATGGTGCGAGGCGAGGCCGTCGAGACGATGTTCCTCACCGCCGTCAGCCTGGCGGTCGCCGCGATCCCCGAGGGCCTGCCGGCCGTGATCACCATCGCCCTCGCCCTCGGCGCCCGCCGGATGGCCGCACGACGGGCGCTCGTCCGCCGGCTGCCGGCGGTGGAGACGCTGGGGTCCGTCAGCGTGGTGTGCTCGGACAAGACGGGCACGCTCACCGAGAACCGGATGCTCGTCGAGCGAGTCTGGACCCCGACCGCGGAGTACCAGACGACGGGGGAAGGCTACGGCCCCGGCGGCACCATCGAACCGCCACCCGACGGTGATGAGCGGTTCGACGCCCTGCTGCGGGTCGCGGCGATCTGCAATGACGCAGCGCTGGTGCCGCCGGTGGATCCCGGTGGCGCGTGGTCGATCACGGGCGACCCGACCGAGGCCGCCCTGCTGGCGCTGGTCGCCCGGCACGGGACAGATCGCGATGCGCTCTGCGAACGCCACCCGCGAAGCGAGGAGCTGACCTTCGACGCGAGCCGCCGCCGGATGATGACCCTCCACGCGGACGGTGATGGAATCCTCGTGGCGCTCAAGGGTGCGCCCGAGGCCGTGATCCCGCTGCTGGCGCCCCAGGAGGCGAGCCACGCGGCGGAGGCCCTCGAGGTTGCCGCACGCCTCGCCGCCGGTGGATACCGCGTGCTCGCCCTCGCCGATCGACGGCTGGCGGCGATCCCGGCGTCGATCGCGGCTGCCGAGCATGACCTCCGGCTGGTCGGCCTGGTGGCCATGCAGGATCCTCCGCGGCGCCAGGTGGCGGCCGCGATCAGCGCCTCCCGCGCCGCCGGGATCACTCCGGTGATGATCACCGGTGACCATCCGCTCACCGCCGGCGCGATCGCCGCGCGGATCGGCATCCTGGGCGACGGCCGCATTGCCGTGACCGGAGCCGACCTTGAGGCGATGAGCGCGGACGAGCTCGCGCAGTCGATCGACCGGATCGGGGTCTACGCCCGGACCAACCCGGAGCAGAAGCTCGACATCATCGCGGCCTGGCGCCGGCGCGGCGCGATCGTCGCGATGACCGGCGACGGCGTGAACGACGCCCCGGCGCTGCAGCTCGCCGACATCGGCGTCGCCATGGGGATCACCGGGACCGAGGTCAGCAAGGAAGCGTCGGACATGGTCCTTGCGGACGACGACTTTGCGACCATCGTGGCGGCGGTCGAGGAGGGCCGGCGGATCTACGACAACATCCGTCGCTTCCTGCGCTACATGCTGACCACGAACTCGGCGGAGATCTGGGTCATGGCAATGGCGCCGGTGCTCGGGCTGCCGATTCCGCTGCTCGCGGTCCAGATCCTGTGGATCAATCTCGTCACCGACGGTCTGCCCGCGCTCGCCCTGGGCGTCGAGCCGGTTCACACCGGAACGATGGCCCGACCGCCACGGCGACGCGACGAGTCGATCCTCGGTGGTGGACTGTGGCAGCAGGCGCTATGGGTCGGCGCCCTGATGGCGGCGGTCACGCTCGTCCTGCAGGCGGTCGCGATCGAGGCCGGATGGGCGTGGCAGACCATGGTGTTCACGACGCTCGCGCTCCTCCAGCTGGGCAACGCGGTCGCGGTCCGTTCGACGACCGACAGCACGCTCAGCCTCGGGATGCGCTCGAACCTCCCGCTGGCAGGGGCAGTCATCGGCGGCGTGGTGCTCCAGCTGATGCTGGTCTACGTGACGCCGATCCACCCGCTGTTCGAGACCGAGGCGCTTGGGCCGCTCGAGCTCGCCGTCGTCCTCGGGGTGTCGACGGTCGGTTTCGTCGCGGTGGAGCTCGAGAAGCTCGCCCGCCGCCGCGGCTGGCTCATCTCACGAGGAGAGCGCCCCTCAGGGCCCGCCCGGCAAACGCCCGCGTGAGCGACCCGCCGCACGCGCGCGTGAGCTATCCGCCGGATGGCGCGGGATCGACCTGCGGCGCGCCGGGCTCCGTCGGCGGGACGTCGTCCCCGTAGACCGCTGACATCGCGCGGACGAGGTCCGTCGTCGAGATCACGCCGATCGGCAGGCCATCGTCGTCGGCCGCGACGACGACCAGGCGATGGACATGGTGCCGCTCCATCTTGCGGGCGGCCAGGGCGAGCGGGGTGTCGCCATGCACGGTCAGGGCCGGGCTCGTCATCAGGTGCCTGACGCGCAGGTCGGACCAGTTCGCCCACAGGTACTCCGTGGCGCGGGCCCGCAGAAGGTCGGTCTGGCTGATCACGCCGACGAGCGTGCTCGCGCCGTCCACCACCGGAAGGCCATGCACGTGGCGGCCGTCCATGAGCCGGGCGGCCTCGGCGAGGGGCGCGTCCGCGCGCACGACGACCGGGTCGATGGCCATCAAATCGCCCACCTGGCGCGGCGCATTGGATGTCAGGGCGTTCACGCGTGCACCTCCGCGGGCGTCTGCCCGCACCCGGCGAGCCGACGCGTGGCGACGGGACGCCTCGACTGGGCCAATTCGGCCTCCTGGATCACGGTCTTGACCGACGGTTCATCTGCCCACGCCGTCGACGCTATCCGGATGCGGGCCGATTGCCGGGCACGCGGGTCAGCCGGCTGAGCTCCGCGGCGATGGCGGCCTGGAACGCGGGCATGTTGAGGCGGACCGACCGCGACAGCGGCCGGCCATAGCCGAACCGTCGCCCACCGATCCCCACGAACGACCCCTCGGGCAGGCCGCCGGGCCGGAGGGTCTCCGCGAGGCCCAGGACCTGGTCGACCGGCAGCTCGTGCGACGAGCGCGGGGTGGGCGCGTCGGCATCGCCGACGATCTCGCGGATGGGCAGTGTCACGACGTGGCCGGGGGCGATCCCGACCGCCGCGTCGACCACGATGGCAAGCTCTCCCGCCCGGACGTCGATCAGGTCCTCGACCCGCAGGTAGCCGCAACGGCGCACCTCCATGCACTCGAGCATGGCCGTCGGCAGCGACGGCAGCAGGGTCGCAACGGCGCTCAGGGCCGCACCGTCGTCACCGCGGTCCGCGTTGCCGCAGACGAGCAGTCGAACCGTCGGCGCTGCGAGCTGGGTCATCCGAACCCCTCCTCTGCCCCGGCTTCCGCGATCCGGAGATCGAGGAAGTGGGTGGCGCAGCTGATGCACGGGTCGTAGGCCCGGATCAGCATTTCAAGGCGATGGGTCGCCTCGGCATGGGGGAGGTCGAGGATGCTCGGGGCGAATGCCGCGAGATCGGCCTCGATGGCCCCCTGGTTCTGGCTCGTGGGGGGGACGATCTGGGCGTGCGAGACGTGCCCCCGGTCATCGACCTCGTAGCGGTGATGGAGGAGGCCGCGCGGGGCCTCCGTGGACCAGGCCGCGACGCCGGCACGCGGCGTGAAATCGACCTTCGGCCGGCTCGGCGGGCGATACCCGTCGATCAGGTCGCGGGCCTCGGCGCAGGCGTGGAGCAGCTCGACCGCGCGCGCGACGATCGAGCGGTGGATGTTGACCCGGATCTCGTCGCGCAGGCCGGTCGCCTCGAGCGCCTCCGCGGCCATCGGGTGCAGCGTGTCGGCGGTGAGCGCGATCCGCGCGGTGGGACCCAGCAGGTACACCCGGCCGTCGTGGGTGCGTGCATGGAGCGCGTTGGTGCCCTCGACCTGGTGCTCCTCGAACGCGTTCCCCCAGGCACCGGGGGCGAGATCGAGGCCGTCGGTGGACACGATCCGCCCGTCGTTGTACGGGTACTCCGTCGGGTGCCGCATGGCCACCAGCGGCTGCTCGTGGACCAGCTCGGGGGGATCCCACGTCGCGACCAGCCGAACGGTCGCGGCCGCCTGGTCGACCGCGGCGTCGAGCGCCTGCCGAACGGCGTCCAGGTCGGCCCGCCGCGGAACCTTCGAGAAGCCGCCCACGCGGACCGAGATCGGGTGGACGGGCCGGCCGCCGAGGGCCGAGATGAGCTGGTTGCCGACTCGCTTGATCGCGAGGCCCTGCTCGACGACCGCGCGGTGGTCGGCTGCCATCGCGAGCGCGGAGGGATAGCCCAGGAAGTCCGGCGCATGGAGCAGATAGATGTGGAGGGCGTGGCTCTGGATCCACTCGCCGCAGTACAGCACCCGCCGGAGCGCTCGGACGGCCGGGTCGATCTCGATCCCGTACAGGTCCTCGAACCCGTGGACCGCGGACATCTGGTACGCGATGGGGCAGATCCCGCAGATCCGGGCCACGATGTCGATGACCTCGTCACCGGTCCGGCCGACGACCAGCCGTTCAAAGTACCGTGGCGCCTCGAAGATCTTCAGCCGCGCCTCGACGACGTCCCCTCCGCGAACCTTGAGGCTCAGCGTCCCCTCGCCCTCGACCCGGGTCAGGTAGTCGACCTTGAAATCGCGCTCGCCGCCCGGGGCGTCGACGACGAGCGTCCCGCCGTCATCGCCGTGCATCGTCGGCTCCTCTCGTTGGTTCGTCCGCGCCGGCGGTGGCCCGCGGCGTCGCCGGAGGCATCACCCCGGGCGGGCCTCCGTGCTCGTCGATGACGCCCTTGAACGGCGCCGACCAGGCGGTGAACCCGGCGAACAGCCGGCTCACCTCGACGCCCTCCCGGCCATCCGCCGCGAACGTCCGTCCGAGGCTGGCCGGGTTGGCCGACTCTCGCGGTCCGTAGCAGCCGTAGCAGCCCCGCCCGAACCGCGGGCACAGCGCACCGCAGCCGCTGCGGGTGACCGGCCCGAGGCACGGAATCCCCTGCGACACCATCACGCACACGACATTGCGGCGCTTGCAGGCGAGGCACACGGCCTCGTCGCGGATCTGGGGACGCCGCCCGACGGCGACCGACACCAGCAGCTCCCGGAGCTGCTCCGCGCTGATCGGGCACCCGTGCAGCTCGGCGTCGACCTCGACGTGCTCCGACACGGGCGTGGCCGTCGCGAGCGACTCGACGTACTCCGGGTGCGGGTAGACGGCCGCGCGGATCGCATCGTGGTCCGACCAGTTACGCAGCGCCTGGATGCCGCCGTAGGTCGCGCACGAGCCGATGGTCACCAGGCGCTTGGCCTGCTTGCGCAGCTCGATGATCTCGGCCGCCTGGTCGGGCGTGCTGACCGAGCCCTCGACCAGCAGCACGTCGTACGGACCGGCGGAGCGGCTGGAGCTTGCTTCCGGGAACTCGACGATCTCGAAGCGCTGGGCGAGATCCAGCAGCTCCGTCTCGAGATCGAGCAGCGTCAGCTGGCAGCCGTCGCAGGAGGCCATCTTCACGACCCCCACCCGGAGACGGGGCTTGGTGGCAGTGGACGGCATCAAATTCCCTCCCGGCCGAAGATGTCGCCCAGCTCCGACAGGGCGAACACCGGGCCGTCCTTGCACACGAACAACCGGCCCATCTGGCAGTGGCCGCACAGGCCGATCCCGCATTGCATGTGCCGCTCGAGGGTGACGAAGATCCGGTCCGGGGCGAGCCCACGGTTCTCGAGCGCGTCGACCGTCGCCTCCATCATCCGCTCCGGCCCGCACACGAACGCCAGCGAGCGGCTGCCGTCCCAGGTGGCCCGGTCGAACAGGTGGGTCACGACGCCGACGGGACCGGCCCACTCGTCGCCGGCCCGGTCCACCGTGAGCTGGACATCGATGTCGCCGCGGGCGGCCCAGGCTCGCAGCTCCGCCTGGTAGAGGTGGTCGGCCGGGGTTCGCGCACCGTAGTAGAGACGGATGTCGTCGAACCGGTCGCGCTTGGCCAGGAGCCCGTCGATCAACGGGCGCAACGGGGCGAGCCCGATGCCGCCGGTGACGATCACGACATCGTGGCCGATCGCGCGTTCGATCGGCCAGGAGGAGCCGAGCGGGCCGCGCAGGCCGATCTCGTCTCCCGCGCCGAGCCCGACGAGCGCGGCCGTCGCGGGACCCGCGGCACGCACCGTGAACTCGATCGCGTCGCGACCGTAACGCGAGATCGAGATCGGCAGGGGCGGGAAGGCCGGGATGTCGATCATCGCGAACTGCCCGAAATCACCCCCCAGGAACGGAGCGTCGACGTCACCCACGGTCAGCGTGATCACGTCGGCCGTCTCGGGGTGCACGGCCAGGACGCGCGCCGTGACATACGAGCCCGGCGTCGCGGCAACCGGCGCCGGCTTGACCGGCTCCGGGCGCGCGGCGAGGGGCGGCGCGATCGCGAGCAGCTCCTCGCGCACGTCGATCCCGACGGGGCACCAGGTGATGCACCGCCCACAGCCGACGCAGCCCGAGGTGCCGAACTGGTCGATCCAGGTCGCGAACTTGTGCGTCAGCCACTGCCGGTACCGGTCACGTGGCCGGCTGCGGAAGTTGCCGCCCGCGACACGCGCGAACGCGGCGGTGAAGCACGAGTCCCAGACGCGCTCGGAGGTCGACGCCTGGCCGTCGAGATCCGTCTGCTGGATGACGCTGTTGCAGAAGCAGGTGGGGCAGACCAGGGTGCAGTTGGCACACGACAGGCAGCGCTCGGCGATCTGCGCCCAGCGGGGACTGTCGAACTGCGCCATCAGGCGATCGTGGAGGCCCGCGGTGGGCACCGGATCGCCCATCCGTGCCGCAACGGCAGCCACCGCATCGGTGGCGGTCGTCACCTGGGCCGGGGCCGCGCCTCGCACCGGCAGCCGGGCCAGGATGTCCGCGCCCGCCGGCGATCCCACCCTCAGGACGAACCCGTCGTCCAGCTCGGTGAGCGCGAGGTCATAGCCGGAGCGCACGTCGGGACCCGTGTCCATCGATGTGCAGAAGCAGGTCGACGAGGACGTCGTGCAGTTGACGGCGATCACGAGCACCTGTGCGCGTCGCGCTCGATAGTCCTCGTCCGTGTAGGGGCCGCCCAGGAGCACGCGGTCGTGGATCCCCATCGCGGCCAGCTCACACGCCCGGACGCCCAGGAAGGCGAGCTTCGGCGGGTCGACCGGGACTCGCTCGAACGAGACGGTCTTTCCCTCGCGTCGTCCGACGTTGAGCGTCACCGGGGACGGGAACGTCCAGCGCTTCGGGCTGATCGGCCCGACGGTGTAGCTGAACACGCGATCGTCATGGCGCTCGATGAGGCGGTAGCTGCCGGGCCCCTGCTCGTCGCCCATGCCGACCGGCAGGTCCTCGGCGCTTTCGATCTCCCCGTAGGTGATCGACCCGTCCACGACGGTCGGGGCGATGACGGTGCGGCCGTCGGACCGGAGAAGGTCGATCAGGACCCCCAGGTTGGCCCGTGCCAGGAACCACGAGCCCGCGCTCTGGCCCGTCGTGCCGTCCGCAGCCGACGCCGTTGCCACGCCGGCGGGGCCCGGGAGCGGGAGGTAGGAGGGCCGGTCGCGGCTCACCATGGCTGGATCTCCCGTCGTCCCCACTCCTCGCGCGCGAACAGGTCGAGCAGCTGGAGCCGGGTCGCCGAGAGGCGCCGGCTCACCGCGACGAGGATGCGCGGGTAGACCGAGGCGGCGAGCGCGTGGTCGGAGCGCAGGAGCGCGCGGAGCCGCTCGCCCTCGAAATTGAGCAGGCGGACCGGCTCGATCGCGACCGCGTTCGCCGTGCCGCGGTGCGGGGGAACGACCGCCGACCAGCCGAGGATGTCGCCGGGCTCGACCGTCAGGATCGTGACCATCCCGCGCTCGGGGATCAGCATCCGCAGCGCGACGCGACCCGACAGCACGATGGCGAACGCCTCGGTGACCTGGCCCTCGCGAGTCAGGTCCGCTCCGACCTCGGCGTCCTTCAGCTCGGCGATGCCGGCCAGGCGCGCAATGGTCTCAGGCGACAGCCCCGCACCGAACCATGAGGCGCTCAGGGCAGCGACAGGATCGGTGGGCGGCAGGGAGACTCGAGATTCTGACATCGGAGGCTGGACCTCACTGGTGATGGGTTCGAACCGCACGATCGGGTCGCGCGAGCCAGACCCGCATGCTCATGCTCCGCCGGTCGCCGGCGGGGCGGGGAGTGCCGTCGGTCCCGGCTCGCGGGGCCAGTCGGCTGGGCCGCCGTTCCGACGGGGCGGGACGGGAGACGCCGCGCGGGCAGGTCGGTGAGCCCGCGGCGACGTCACGCGAGGCGCCTGAGCCGCGCGATCAGCCCGGCCGTGTCGACAATGGCGGGCATCGGCTCATCGCGGATGGACTCCGGCCGATGACCGATGGCGACGATCTCGCGTTCGAGGGCCGTGCGCAGGTCGTCCGCGCCGAGGACGAGGACCCGGTCCACGTCGCCGATCCGGTGCGCGATCTCCGCGAGCACCGGTGGGGTGTCCGTGGATCCGACCGGGATCGGGAGCTCCAGCGACGCCGGCTCCCCGGCCGCGCTGCCGCGGACGATGATGGCGCGCTCGCGGTCGATCCAGACCACCGCGTTGACACCGGTTCCGGTGTGCTCGAGCTGCGGGCGGTTGCGAATAGTTCCGTGCATTGGGTGTCTCCTGGGTGCCGGTTCATCGTCGAGGCGGCCGCGATCGGCATCGCCTGCCGTTCGTCCCGATCGGGCCGCCGCAGGGTCCGCCGGTTCGGTGACCGGTCCCGGCGGGGGCGTGCCGTCAAGCCTGCGGTGGCCGCCGACCGCCGGGACGGCCACGCCGGAAATGGCTGCGCCGGAAATGGCTGCGCGAGCTACTCTCGCGACATGCGCGCGATGGTGCTCGAGCGGCCCGGGCCGGCCGGCTCCGGACCCCTGTCCGCCCAGGATCGGCCGCAGCCGAGCCCGGGCGAGGCCGAGCTGCGGGTCCGGATCACGGCGTGCGGCGTCTGCCGAACCGATCTGCAGATCATCACCGGCGACCTCGCGCCGCGACGGCTGCCCATCGTCCCCGGTCACCAGGTGGTTGGCGTTGTCGACGCACTCGGGCCCGGCGTCGACGGCTGGGTCGTCGGCGAACGCGTCGGCGTCACCTGGCTGGCCGGAACCGACGGAACGTGCCGCTTCTGCCTCGACGGTCGCGAGAACCTGTGCGAAGCCGCGACGTTCACCGGGTGGGACACCGACGGTGGCTATGCGGGGGCTCTGGTGGTCCGGGCCGCGTTTGCCGTTCGCCTGCCGGCCACCTTCCCCGACCTGTCTGCGGCGCCCCTCCTGTGCGGCGGGGTGATCGGGTACCGGTCGCTGCGGGTGGCCGGGATCGGACCCTCGTCCGCCGGCGCCCGCCTCGGCCTGTACGGGTTCGGCGCCTCTGCGCGCCAGGTGCTCCAGGTCGCCCGTTCATGGGGCGCCGACGTCTACGTGGCCACCCGATCGCCGGTCGAGCAGCGGCGGGCGCTCGAGCTCGGTGCGCGGTGGGCGGGCGGCATCGAGGCGCGACCTCCCGTCGCCCTCGACGCGGCCGTGACGTTCGCGCCGGTGGGCGTCGTGGTGGCCGCCGCGCTCCGCGCGCTCGATCGCGGCGGCATCGTCGCGATCAACGCGATCCACCTGGACCAGCTGCCCGCGATGTCCTACGACGACCTGTGGTGGGAGCGATCCATCAAGAGCGTCGCCAACGTCACCCGCGAGGATGCGAGCGAATACCTGGAGCTGGCGGCGCGGATCGGGATGACGACGGACATCGAGACGCACCCGCTGGCCGACGCGAACCTCGCGCTCGTACGCCTGCGGTCCGGGCAGGTGGCCGGGACGGCGGTCCTCACCGTCTGAACGAAGATCGAACGGTCGCCGCGGGTCGCCCTGGGTCACGCATTTCGCCCTGGGTCGCCGCGGGTCGCCGCCGGTCGCTGCATTTGTGTCAGATAGTCCCCACCCGACTGCTCGTCCCCGCCGGGAGCGCGGGGCGGCCAAAACCCGGGTCACGTAGGCGCAATACGGCTACCTGACCCGGATCCCGTTGCGAATCAGGCAAGTCTGGTGACGATGAGCCGCGTGCGTGCTGAATGGCACAAACGGCGTAGGCGTCGTGTCTGCGGCCCGGCGGCTGTCGCGCAGGCGGCCCTCGCGGCGGCGGCCGGTCCTCCGCGGGGCCGGCGGCGGGCCGATCTCTCGGCGGCCCTCGCGGCGGCCGGAGAGCCGCGGCGCGGCCGGGACAACCGGGCAAAGGCCGGCCCGACCGCACCGTGGGCGCGGCCGGGCCAGACCGGAACGATGACTCAGCGAGCCGCCGAGAGCGCCTCCTTCGCGCGAGCGATGATCGGCGCCAGCGGCGTCTCGAGCGTCCCGGTGACGGGCTCGAGCTCGTAGCGGACGCGGACGATCGGCTTGGGGACCGACAGCACGCGAGTCAGGTCGATCGGCGTTGCCGCCAGCACCACGTCGGCCGGGACCGCGGTCAACGTGGCCTCGAGCTCGTGGGTCTGCTTGTCGCCGTAGCCCATCGCCGGCAGCAGCCGCTCCAGCGCCGGGTACTTCGCCAGCGTTGCCGCCAGCTCACCCATGGCATACGGCCGGGGATCCACGATCTCGGAAGCCCCGAATCGCTTCGCCGCGACGATGCCGGCACCGTAGGTCATGCCGCCGTGGGTGAGCGTGGGCCCGTCCTCGACGACGACCACCGACCGCCCGCGGATGTCGCCACCCTCGAGCGTGAGCGACGATCGCGCCTCGACGATCGACGCGCCCGGGTTCACCTCGGCGATCCCGGCACGAACGGTCGCCAGGGCCTCCGGCGTGGCCGAGTCGACCTTGTTGATCACGACCACGTCGGCCATCCGGAGATTGGCCTCGCCCGGGTGGTAGCGGAGCTCGTGGCCGGGTCGCAGCGGGTCCACGACCACGATGCTGACATCGGGGCGGTAGAACGACAGGTCGTTGTTGCCGCCGTCCCAGATGACGACGTCGGACTCGGCCTCGGCCGCCCGCAGGATCTGCTCGTAGTCCACGCCCGCGAACACGAGACGGCCCGCATCGAGGTGCGGCTCGTACTCCTCGCGCTCCTCGATCGTGGTGTCGTACCGATCGAGGTCCGCGTACGTCTCGTAGCGCTGGACGCGCTGGGCGACAAGGTCGCCATAGGGCATCGGGTGCCGCACCACGGCCACCTTGAGCCCCTGCGCCTCGAGCATCGACGCGACATACCGGCTGGTCTGGCTCTTGCCGGAGCCGGTGCGCACGGCGCACACGGACACGACCGGGCGGCTGCTCGCGATCATCGTGCGCGCCGGGCCCAGCAGCTCGAAGTCCGCACCGGCGGCCATCACGCGCGATGCAGCGTGCATCACCTGCTCGTGGCTGACGTCGCTGTAGGCGAACACGACGGTGTCCACGTGCAGGTCGTGGATCAGCGTCTCCAGCTCGCTCTCCGGGCGGATGGGGATCCCCGCCGGATACCGCTCACCGGCCAGCTCGGCCGGATAGCGCCGATCGGCGATACCGGGAATCTGCGTCGCCGTGAAGGCGACGACCTCGACCGCCGGGTCATCGCGATAGACCACGTTGAAATCGTGGAAATCGCGGCCCGCGGCGCCCATGATGAGCACTCGTTCGGTGCGCATGGTCGACCTCGTGGGGAGGGGCGTGCCGGCGCTCGCGCCGCCCGTGAGGCCAGCAGGCGAATGCGGCGGGGCCTACCTCCGCGTGTGCTCAGCATGCGCTCTGCGTGGTTTGCGGCGCGCCGGCCGTGCCTCCCCACCGCGAGGTGCCGCAGGTCCCGTCAAGGTGGTCCGATCGGCACTCACGCGTGCACACCGGCTCGTCGAGACTGCGCGGTGAGGTGGGTGCCGGAGGGGACGCCCGGCACCCACCCGAACTTCCGGCCCTCGCTCAGGCGAGGGTCTCGTGATTCACGGCCAGGATCCCCTAGAGCTCGTGGTGCTGGCGCGCCTCGAACGTGAGCCGTTCGCGATGGTCCGGGTGGGCGATCGCGATCAGCGCCTTGGCCCGCTCGCGGAGGCTCCGCCCCCACAGCTCGGCCACGCCCCACTCGGTCACGACGGTCTGGACGTGGGCGCGCGTCGTGACGACCCCGGCGCCCTCCTTGAGCGACGGCGTGATCCTCGACAGCGAGCCGTCGCTACCCCCCGTCGAGGGCATCGCGATGATCGGCCGGCCACCCTTGGCAAGTGCCGCCCCGCGCATGAAGTCCATCTGGCCGCCGATCCCCGAGTACATCCGGTAGCCGATCGAGTCCGCCACCACCTGGCCGGAAAGGTCGACCTCGATGGCCGAGTTGATCGCGATCATGTTGTCGAACGAGCGGATGACGTGCGTGTCGTTGGTGAAGTCCACCGACCGCATCTCGACCTGCGGGTTGTCGTCGACGAACTCGTACAGCCGTCGCGTTCCCATCACGAACGCGACCACGAGCTTGCCCCGGTTGCGCGCCTTGCGGTCACCGGTCACGACGCCGGCCTCCACCAGGTCAACCACGGCGTCGGTGAACATCTCGGTGTGGATGCCCAGGTCCTTCTTGTCCGTGAGCAGCTCGGCCGTTGCGGCGGGGATGGCACCGATCCCGAGCTGCAGCGTGGCGCCATCGGGGACCAGGTCCGCGATGAACCCGCCGATCCGACGCTCCAGGTCGCCGATCACCGGACGCGCGACCTCGTAGGGCGGCTGGTCGACCTCGACCGCGAGATCGATCTGGTTGACGTGGATGAACGACTCGCCGAGCGTGCGGGGCATCGAGTGGTTGAACTGGACGATGACCGTCCTCGCCGCGTCGACCGCGGCGTGCATCGCCTCGACGGAAACGCCCAGCGAGCAGTACCCGTGCGAGTCGGGCGGTGTCGCGTTCACGAACACGGCATCGAGCGGGAGCGCGCGACTCCGGAACAGCTCGGGCACATCGGACAGGAACACGGGGACGAAGTCCGCGCGCCCCTCGTTCACGGCCTTGCGGGCGTTGGGACCGATGAACAGCGCGCGGTGGCGGAAGTGGGGCGCCATCTCGGGCGCGAGGTGCGGCCCGGGACCTTCGCAGTGGAGGTGGGCGATCGAAACCGCCTCGAGCTCCGGCGCGCGGGCAACGAGCGCGTCGAGCAGGACGGACGGCGTCGCAGCCGCACACTGGAGGTAGATCTGATCGCGGGACCGGATCCCCGCAACGGCTTCTTCAGGCGAGACGATACGCATGCCGTGAGTCTAGGGTGAAGGCGGTGCCGGAACGTCCGGCCGGATGGCAGGGTCCGCGGGTCCGGTGGGCCTGCGAGGACGGGCCCTGCTGCGGGGCGCGGGCTCCCAACCCGCCCGACCGGTCCGGAGGCGGCGCGCTCAGGCCGGGGGCGGAATCCGCCGGAGCTCGAAGGCGGGCCCGGCGCCCAGCGACTCGGACGGGGTCCCGTAGCGCAGGATCAGGTCGCGGACCGCCGCCGCATGTTCGGCGCCATCGAGCTCCCGGGCCTCCGCGTCGAACACGTCTTCACCGATCGTGATCCGGCAGGCCGGATCGGACCACAGGTTGCGCGCCCAGTCGGCGTCCGGCGAGCCGGCCGCCACGACCAGGGTCCCGTCGGGCCGCTCTGCATACCCGACGACGGCTTGCGCGGGCCGTCCGGTCACGCGCCCCCGCGTCTCGATCCGGAGTACGCGACCCCAGCTGACGAGATCATCTTGCATGAGCACGACCGGAACGGGAGTGCGGGAGCGTCGAGGCCGGCGCCGGGGTGCCGGCGGGCCTACGCGCCGCCGCGGTCCAGACGGTGCTTGGCGACGAACGCGGCCGCCTGTGCGCGTCGCTCGAGGTTCAGCTTGGAGAGGATCGAGCTCACGTAGTTCTTGACCGTCTTGTCGGACAGGAACACCTCGGCGGCGATCTCCTTGTTGGTCTTGCCCTCGGCGACGAGGAGCAGGATCCGCTGCTCCTGCGCGGTGAGCTGCGCCATCTCGTCGGTGTAGGCCCCGGTCGCGATCCGGCGCACGCGCTCCAGGACCTTCTCGGTCACCGCGGGATCGAGCAGCAATTCGCCGCGCCCGACGGATTCCAGCGCGGCGACGAGGTCCCGGGCCCGGATCTGCTTGAGCAGGTAGCCCGAGGCACCGGCGACGATCGCCGACAGCACCGCTTCCTCGTCCGGGTACGAGGTGAGCATCACGACCCGCGTGCCCGGCAGCTCGGACCGGATCTCGCGGCATGCCTCGATGCCCGATCCGTCGGGCAGGCGGACATCCATCACCACGATGTCGGGCTGGAAGCGCCGCGCCTGCTCGATCGACTCGGCGGCGGTTCCGGCCTCGGCCACGACCTGGAACCCCTCGCGGCGGTCCAGGAGGGCGACGAGGCCCTGGCGGACGACCTCGTGGTCATCGACCACGAGGAGTCGCAGGGGACGCGGGCTGGAATCGGTCACTGTCACTCTTCCTCGGTGCCGGGGGAACGGCGGTCCCCGGACGCGGCGTCCGACGACGCCGGCACTCGCACGATGATACGCGTGCCGGGACCATCCGGCCGCTCGATCGCGAATGATCCCCCCATTCCCACCGCCCGATCGTGCATGTTCGTCAACCCCTGGTGGCGCCCCTGCGTATCCGGTCCCGGCACCGCTGCCGGATCGAACCCACGTCCGTTGTCCTCGACCACGAGCACCAGGTCCGGGTCGTCCTCGGCGAGCACGAGGGCCGCCCGGCTGGCGCCCGCGTGCCGTGCCACGTTGGACAGCGCCTCGCGGGCGATGTACAGCAGATCAGAGCTCCGGTCCGGTGACAGCCGGCGCATCGCCTCCGCGCCGCCGGCGAGATCGACCTCGAGATCGACGACCGCGTGGATCCCGAACTCCTCGCCCAGGCGAGCCAGCGCCGCCACGGGATCCTCGTCCGCTTCCACGGCGGACTGCAGCCGCAGGATGTACGAGCGGATGTCGTTGATCACCAGGTTCAGGGCGTCGATCGCACGATCGATCCGGGCCACGGCATCGACCCGTCCGGTCTCGTCCTCGACCAGCTCCGGCACATCTTCGAGGGACAGCCCGACGGCATAGATGCTCTGGATGATCCCGTCGTGCAGGTCCTTGCCGATCCGCTCGCGCTCCTCGACGATCGCCAGCCGCTGGACCTGTTCGTGCAGCCGGGCATTCTCGATCGCGATGCCCGCATGCACGCCGAACATCTCCACCAGGCGCGCGTCGTCCTCGCTGAACGGCTCGCCGCCGGCCTTCTCGGTGAGGTACAGGTTGCCCACCGAGCGGCCCTTGACCGTCACCGGGGTGCCCAGGAATGTCGTCATCGTCGGGTGGTGCGGGGGAAAGCCGTGGCGCGCGGGATGCTCGTTGATGTCAGCGGCCCTGACGGTCTCGCCGCCGCGGATGATCAGGCCCAGCAGGCCGAGACCCCGGGGGACGTCGCCGATGGCGGCGCGCTCCAGGGGGGTGATCCCGCTGGTGATGAACCGCTCGATCCGGCCGCGGCCGTCCGCGATCCCCAATGCGGCATACCGGGCGCCGATCAGCCCGCGCACGCGATCGACGATGAGCTGCAGCACGCGATCGATGTCCAGCTCCGCGGCCACCGCACGGGTGGCTGCCTCCAGCGCCGCCAGCCGCTCCTCCCGACCGTGGACCTCCGCGCGCGACCAGGCCGCGTCGACCGCGAGCTCGATGACCCGGACGACGGGCTCCACGGCACCGTCGGGCGCATCAAGGAACAGTCGCCCAAGCGCGTCGTGACCCTCGTGGGAGCCGAGGGAGTACTTCGCCAGCCCGGCACGGTCGTCCTCGGAGGGGACCTCGGCCAGCGTCCCCGCGCCGACCACCAGGGCCGGCAACGGTGGCGCGCAGATCTCGAGCACCGCGCCGCGGGTGCCGGCCAGCTGGAGGATCCCGTGGAGCGCGGCCGCAACGCCGACCCTGCGCTCGCTCGACGGATCACCCTGCCAAGCCTCGAGCGCCTCGAGCGCCCGCACAAGCGGGAGGTTCTCATCTGCCGAGGTGCCCTGGAGCAGGGACGACCCGGGTCTGCCGGTTGGTCGAGTGGTCATCGGCGTGAGCCTACCAGCCCCGATCGTGCTCGCGTGCCGGCAGTCCCTGCCCTTTGTGCCATTCGTCCCTTCGCAGCGGAGCACTGCCCCCGGGACCATTCGCAGATCCACCCGTCCCCCCGCACCGGAGATCCCGTGCCCGTGGAACCCACTGTCGTCCCGACCTCCGACGCACCACCGGAGAACCCCACCCGAGACCCCGTCGAGATGGCGACACACTCGCTGAGCCGGCGCGGCTTCCTGCGCGTCGCGGGTCTTGCCGGCGGGGGCCTGATGGCGGCCGGCGTTGCTGCCTGCCAGGCGGCTTCCGCCCCGGCCTGGAGCTTCGGCGCCGCGGCCGCCCCGGGCGCGGCATCGGCAGCGCCGTCCGCCGCCGCGGCCACCGCGATCGCCTCGAGCACGCCCTCGGTCGCGCCGTCGCCGTCCGCCTCCCCCACCCCGGCGCTTCCCGCCGGCTGGACCGACCACGACGTCAATGCGCAGGCCAAGGTCCGGCGGTTCGTGGGCAACCTCGCCGGCCCGCTGGGGCTGGGCCCCATCCTCGACAACATCCTGCCGCCGTCGACGGACGACCCGGAGTTCACGAAGGTCGTCCAGGGAAACCAGCCCCTGGAGCCGACCATCGACGCCGATGGGGCGAAGGTGTTCGAGATGACGGTGGACGAGATGGAGTGGCCCATCGACGCCGTCAACCCGCCGGTCAAGGCCCTGGGCTACAGCAAGATGTGGCCCGGCCCGCTCCTGCGGGTGACGGAGGGCGACCGGGTCAAGGTCAAGTTCACCAACAACCTGGCCGAGACCACCAGCGTCCACTTCCACGGCACGGAGCCGGTCGACTTCCGGCAGGACGGCGTGGCATTCGTCAACCAGATCCCGTTCGGCCCCGGGGAGACGTTCACCTACGACTTCGTCGCGACCCCGTCCGGCTCGCACATGTACCACTCGCACCACAACGCCACCGACCAGGTTGGCCGGGGCCTGCTGGGCGGGTTCATCGTCGATCCCAAGGATCCCAAGGAGCGCTACGACAACAAGTACGGCATCACCCAGGAGGTCGTGTTCATCCACAACGATGCGCTGGGCGGGTTCACCATCAACGGCCACGGCTTCCCGGCCACGACGCCCATCGTCGCGAAGCAGGGCGACAAGGTCCTGATCCGGTTCATGAACGAAGGGACGATGACGCATCCGTGGCACACCCACGGATTCCGGATGCGCGTCGTCGCCCGGGACGGCGCCCCGCTGGGATCGGCGGCGTTCAGCTGCGACACCCTGGGCGTCAATCCCGGCGAGCGCTGGGACGCGATCATCGATTGCCAGCGACCCGGCGTGTGGGCGTTCCACTGCCACATCCTGCCGCACGCCGAAGGGCTCGATGGCATGTTCGGCATGGTGACCGCGCTCGCCATCCTGCCGCCGAGTTGAGCTGGGCGCCGGTGGGACCACGATCGTGACGTTCACCGCGAGGCCCGCGCGCGCCACGAAGGTCGAGAAGCTCCTGCTCGCGACCGACCTGAGCGAAGCCTCGTCGGCGGCCACGGAGCAGGCGTTCGATCTCGCCGGCCGGCTCGGCGCGTCGCTGCTCGTGGTGTCCGTGATCGACCCTGGCTCGCTGCTGCTCCCCGGCGGCCGGTTCCACTCGCGCATCGACCAGGTGCGCGACCGCCGGGCCTCGATCGCGCAGTCGCTCGTCGAGCGCGGACGCACGGAGGGGATCCCGGTCTCGTTCCTCGTGTGGGACGGGGACCCGGGTGACATGATCGTGTCTGCCGCCGAGGCGGAGCACGCCGACATGGTCGTCGTCGGGAGTCACGGGCGCGGGGCGGTCGGCCGCCTGCTGCTGGGCAGCGTGTCCGAGCACGTCGTGCGCCATGCGCCGTGCCCCGTCCTGGTGGTCCGGCCCGGCGAATCCGGGTAGCGCGCTCGCAGCGAACCCGGGTAGCGCGCTCGCAGCGAATCCGGGCAGCGCGCTCGGCAGCCGGCGGCTACTTCGTGTACACGCCGCCCGGGTCGAGCTCCTCCCGGACCAGCCGCATCTCCTCGCCGGTCGGGGCGGGCGTGGTGTCGAGGTCCGGGCTGACGCGCGGCTCCCAGGCGATCGTCGCGCGGACCTCATCCAGCGTCGCGCCCGGATGGAGCGAGTCGAGCCGCATCTCGCCATCGTCGTCGAAATGCCAGATCCCGAGGTCGGTGACCACCACGCTCGGGCCGCGCCCGTTCCAGCCGCCGGCACGCCGGATGCGCTCGGCCTGCTCGGCCCCGCCGAGGTTGCCGGGCGAGGTGCGGAAGTCGATCTTGTCCACGAACGAGCGTGACGACTGGCGCATGATCACGAACACGTTGCGGGCGTTGATCGCGATCTCGCACGCGCCGCCGGAGCCGGGCAGGCGCGTCTTCGGGTGGTCGTAGTCACCGATCACCGTGGTGTTGATGTTGCCGAACCGGTCGATCTGGGCAGCGCCCAGGAAGCCCACGTCGACCAGCCCGCGCTGAAGGTAGAAGGCGAACAGCTCGAACATCGAGACGACCGCGGTCGCGCCGGTCACGATCGTCGGGTCGCCGATGCTCAGCGGGAGGCGGGCCGGTCGCGCCCCGAACACGCCCGCCTCGTAGACGAGCTCCAGGTCGGGTGCAACCGTCCGTTTGGCCAGGTTCACCGCGATGTTGGGCAGCCCGACGCCGACGAAGCAGACGTGCTGCCCGGCGAGCTCGCGCGCGGCGGCGACGATCATCATCTCGGACTTCGAGAAGGCCGCCGTGCCCGTCGTGTCGCCGCTCATCGGTAGTCCCCGTAGTCGACCGAGCCCGACGGCGCCGGGCCTGGCTGCAGGGAGGCGATCCGCTCCGCCCCCAGCTTCTCGATGTACGCCGGCCGGCCGTCGAGGTCGTAGACCCAGTCGCGGAGCCACGCCTGGGTCCTGTCCTCGTCGCGGCTGATCGGATCCCAGTCGAGGTAGAAGCGGTTGTCCCGGTCGTAGGCGCCCTGGACGTAGGAGGGATGGGCGCCGTACGGCTCCACGACGACCGCGTCCACGATCAGGCCCGGGATCACCGTCCGGTTCGGGTCGGCGCGAACCACCGCCTCGTCGACCAGCTCCTCGACGACCACGATCACCCGGTCCGCGGCAAACGCGGCCTCCTTCTGGCAGCCCAGCAGGCCCCAGATCTGGGTGTTGCCCGCCGCGTCCGCGCGCTGGGCATGGATGATCGAGACGTCCGGGTTGAGCGGCGGCACCGCGTACACCGTCTCGTCCGAATAGGGCGACCGGATCGGCCGGATGAGCGGGTTCGCCTCCGGCAGGTCCGTCTCGAAGTACGAGCGCAGCGGCATGAACGGCAGGTTCGCGGCCCCGGCCGTATACCGGGCCACCATCCCGAAGTGGCTGTACTCCTCGATCTCGAGCGGCGTCCCATCACCGACCGCGGCGGGCTCGATCCGCCGGCGGATGGCATTGAGCCCGCCGACCCCCGGGTTGCCCAGCCAGCTGAAGATCAGCTTGCGGGCCACGCCGGCCGCGATCATCTGGTCGTAGATCAGGTCCGGGGTCATCCGGGCGAGGGTCAGGTCCCGCCTGCGCTGGCGGATGATCTCGTGGCCCGCGGCAAAGCCGATCAGGTGGGTGAACCCCTCGATCGCGACCGTGTCGCCGTCGCGCACGATGTCCGCGACGGCGTCTCGCATCGACGCGACCTTGCCGGGCATGGCGGTCAGCCCGCGGATTCGATGCCGGGCGTGGCGAGCCCCTGGCGAACCTCGAGCTCGACCTCGTCCAGGTCCTCGGGCATGTGATCGGCGACGTGCGCGACCGCTTCGCTGAAGATGCGCACCGCCGTCGCCGCCTCCGCCTGGGTGACGACCAGCGGTGGCGACATCCGGACGCAGTCGTCGCCGGCCTCGAGGACCAGAAGCCCGCGGTCGAACGCCTGGATCTGGACTGCCTCGGCGGTCTCACCGCTGTCGAACTGGATCCCGATCATGAGGCCCTTGCCGCGAACGTCCTTGACCAGCGACGGGTGGCGGTCGATGAGCGGCCGGAGCCCGTCCTGGATCTCGCGGCCCCGGATCGCGGCGTTCGCCATGAGCCCATTCTCGAGCAGCTTGATCGTCTCGAGCAGGGCGGCAAGCGAGACAGGGTTGCCGCCGTACGTGCTGCCGTGCGCGCCGGCACCCCAGGTCATGACCTCGGACCTGGCGATCATCGCGCTCACGGGCATGCCGGAGCCGATCCCCTTCGCGGTCAGCAGGATGTCCGGCTCGACGTCCCAGTGCTGGATCGCCCACATCTTGCCGGTCCGGCCGGCGCCCGACTGGACCTCGTCGGCGATCAGCAGGATCCCGTGGCGGTCGCACAGCGCGCGCAGCCGCGGCAGGAAGTCATCCTCGGGAACGATGTAGCCACCCTCGCCCTGGATCGGCTCCACGATCACCGCGGCGAACTCATCGGCCGGCATCAGGCGCTTGAAGATCCGGCTCTCGATCTCGTCCAGCCCGTCGTTGCCGTACGGGACGTGGTAGATGCCGGGCAGCATCGGCCCGAAGTGGTCGTGGTACTTGGCCTTGCTCGCCGTCAGGCTGACGGCGCCCATGGTCCGCCCGTGGAACGCACCCAGGAACGCGATCAGGTTCGGCCGTCCGGTGTGGTGCCGGGCGAGCTTGAGACCGGCCTCGACGGCCTCCGCGCCCGAGTTCCCGATGAACACCTTGGCGGGCCCGCTGAACGGCGAGATCCGGGCCAGCTCGGCGGCCGCCTGGGCGTAGATCGGCAGGTAGAAGTCGCTGGCGCTGAAGTGCTGGAGCTTCGCTGCCTGCTCCTGGATCGCGGCGACGACGGCGGGGTGGCTGTGCCCGGTCGAGTTCACGGCGATGCCGGCCGTGAAGTCGAGGAACACGTTGCCGTCGATGTCCTCGAGCGCGCAGCCGAGGCCGCGGACCGGCACGATCGGATACGCCCGCGGGAGGCTGGGGCTCGTCCAGGCGTGGTCGAACTCGATGTGCGCGCGGGCCTTGGGACCCGGCGGCGGCGTCACGATGTCCGGCACGGGTCGCGCCTGGAGAGGGCTGGTCACGGGGCCTCCTTACGGGTCGCGGCGTACGGTGGAGCGCACGTCCAGCGACGCAGCAACGCATAGATGTTATGCACAGTGAATACGAGCATAACAGAGCGGACGGGGCCGGCGATCACCCGTCCGGCCCGCGCAACAGGAGCAATCCGGGCCCCCTATTGGGCCCCGGGCGTCAGTCGACGACGGTGTGGCTCTGCTCCCGCAGGAACTGGGCGACGTAGTACATCGACAGCCCCGACTTGCCCGTCGAGCCGGACCCCTTCCAGCCGCCGAACGCCTGGACGCCCGGCCAGGCGCCGGTCGTCGCGCCGGCACGCCGGTTGACGTACAGCACGCCCGCCTCGATCTCCTCGAGGAAGCGCTGGACCTCGGCCTCCTCCTCGGAGTAGACGCCTGCGGTCAGCCCGTACACGTTGTCGTTGGCCAGCGAGAGCGCCTCGTCCAGCGAGTCGACCGCGTGAACCGCCGTGAACGGCGCGAACAGCTCGTCCTGGAACAGGCGGTGCGTCGCGGGCAGCTTGCCGACCACCGTCGGCTCGACGTAGAAGCCGCGCCCGAGGGCGCCGTCGGTGAGGTGCTCGCCGCCGATGAACACGGTCCCGTCGCGTCGCGCCTCGGCGACCGCCTGCTGGTAGCGGTCCACCGCACGCTGGTCGATGACCGGCCCCAGGAACGCGGTCCGCGGCATCGGATCGCCGACCACCAGCTTCTCGGTCTTCTCGACCAGGATCCGGACCAGCTCGTCGTGAACCGGCTTCTCGACGTAGACCCGGCTGTTGGCCGAGCACTTCTGCCCGCCGTACCCGAAGGCGGCGCGCAGGATGCCCTCGGCCGCCTCCTCGAGGTCCGCGCTCTTGAGCACGATCGCCGGGTTCTTGCCGCCCATCTCGACGATGCACGGACGCGGGTAGCGCTTGGAGAAGTTGCGGAACAGCTCGAACCCGACCTCGTACGAGCCGGTGAACACGATCCCGTTGATGCCCGGGTTCTCCTGCAGCTCCTGGCCGACGGTGTCGCCCGGGCCCATGACCAGGTTGAACACGCCGTCCGGGACGCCCGCGTCGCGATACGCCTCCTTGATCGCGACGGCGGTCATCGCCGACACGGTCGCGGGCTTGAACACGACGGCATTGCCGGCCATCATCGCGGCCGCGCTGGGACCCACCGCGAGCGCCATCGGGAAGTTGAACGGGCTGATGACCGCGAACACGCCGTGCGGGCGGAGCACCGACCGGGTGTGGACGGTCATGTCGCCCAGGTTGTCCATCGGGTGGTCGTAGTACCCGTTGTCCTCGGCCGTCCTGGCGTAGTAGCGGATGAGGTCTGCCGCCTCCTCGACCTCGCCCAGCGCCTCCAGCCGGGTCTTGCCGACCTCGATCGCCATCAGGCCGCCGTACTCCATCTGGCGCTCGGAGATCAGCTCCGCGGCGGCCTTCATGATCTCGAGGCGCTTCTCCCAGCCGAGCCGGAACCAGGCCGGCTGCGCGCGATGGGCCGCGGCGATCGCGTCCTGCACGTCCTTGCGGGTGCCACGCGCGAACGTCCCGACCAGGATCTCGCTGTCGATCGGCGAGCGCACCTCGAACGTGCCGTCGCCGTCGCGCTCGGCCCCGTCGATGAAGTTGCGGTGGTAGGCGCCGAGACGCCCCTTCGCCTTCTCGAGGCCCGCCTCGTACAGCGCGTGGAGCTCCTCGTTGTCGGCACGCAGCGTCGCGTAGGTGATCTTGATCCGCTGGGCGGTCATGGCAGGCTCCCGTGGGGCGCGACCCGCGTGATCGGCGGGCGCGCGGCTCAGATCGGTCGTTGGCGCCAGTCTAGTCCGGGCGGGGCGAGCCGCGGGAGGGCGACCCGGCACCCGACCGATGAGCCATCGAGCGACGTGACCCACGGGTCATGCGGGTGGTCATGTCGGGCGTGCATGATGCGCGAATGCCGCAACGCCCCGCCGACCACTCGCCGCGATTGCCGTCGCCGCTCATGGTCGCCGTGTTCCCGGGCGTCCAGGTCCCGACCGCGCGGGCCGCGACGGCCTTCCCCGCCGGGTACGCGGGCTTCCACACCTACGCCGAGATGGTCGCGGACATCAACGCCGTCGCAGCCGCTCATCCCGGCATCGTCCAGATCTTCTCGATCGGCAAGACCTACGAGGGCCGCGACATCTGGGCGGCCAAGATCAGCGACAACGTCGCCACGGACGAGGCCGAGCCCGAGGTGATGTTCGACGGCCTGCACCACTCGGACGAGCACATGGGCCTGGAGATGACCCTGCACATCCTCCACTGGCTCGCGGACGGGTACGGCTCGGATGCGCGGATCACGAACATCGTGAACAGCCGCGAGGTCTGGATCGTGTTCGCGGTCAACCCCGACGGTGCCGAGTACGACATCTCCGGCGCCAAGTTCCACTTCTGGCGCAAGAACCGACAGCCCAATGCCGGCACGACGGCGATCGGCACGGATCTCAATCGGAACTACGGGTACCACTGGGGCGGCGGCGGCAACACCAGCACGAACCCCCTGGCGATCACGTACCGCGGTCCGTCGGCGTTCTCGGCGCCGGAGACGCGGGCCGTCCGGGACTTCCTCGCCAGCCGCGTGGTCGGCGGACGCCAGCAGATCCGGGTCGCGATCAGCTTCCATGAGTACGGCCGCCTGGTGATGTGGCCGTACGGGTACACCTACACGGACGTCCCCGGCGACATGACGAAGGACGACCACGCGGCGTTGGTCGCGATCGGCAAGCACATGGCCGCCACCAATGGCTACCGCCCTGAGCAGGGCAGCGACCTGTACCTCACCTCGGGCACGACGCGCGACTACGAGTACGGGATGTACCGGATCTTCTCGTACACGTTCGAGCTCTCGAATATGGACTACCCGAAAGACACGCTGATCGCCTCCGAGACCGGGCGCAACAAGGAGGCCGTGCTGTACCTCATGGAGCGGGCCGATTGTCCGCTGGCGGTCCTCGGCAAGGCCGTTCGCGACGCCCGGTGTGGCGCATTCGACGACGACCTGGAAGTCGACCGCGGCTGGATCGTGAACCCGGACGGAACCGATACCGCGACCGCGGCCGGACGCTGGGCAAGGGGCAATCCCGCAGCGACGACGCTGGGCGGCATGACCATCCAGCCGACCACGACAACGTCGGGCAGCGCGGCGCTGATCACGGGCCTTGCCGCCGGGTCAACAGCGGACGCGAACGACCTTGACGGCCGGACGACCGTGCGCTCGACGCCGATCAGCCTGTCCACCGCCGAGGGGCAGAGCCTCTCGTTCCGCTGGTTCTTCGCCCACGGATCGAACGCCACCGCGGACGATCACCTCGAGGCGATCGTCGAGGACCAGAGCGGCATCCAGACGCTGGTCTGGGCGGCGAAGGGCACGCCCGCCACGGTCGGCGGCACGTGGACCTCGGTGCTGCTGCCGCTCGAGACCTGGGCCGGCCAGACGATCCGCCTCCGGTTCGAGGCGGCGGACGTGGGCGGCGCATCCACGATCGAGGCCGGGATCGACGACGTCCGGGTGACGCGGCCGACCCCTGTTCCTCGATTCGACGGTCCCGACCGCTTCGCCACCGGGGCGGCCGTCAGCGCCCACACCTTCAGCCCCGGGGTGGACGTCGCCTATATCGCCACTGCCTACAACTTCCCCGATGCCCTCGCCGGGGCCGCCGCCGCAGGCACGATCACGGGCCCGCTGCTCCTGGTCGCCCCACAGGGGCCATCAACGCCTCGACCGCGACCGAGCTCACAAGGCTCAAGCCTGCCAAGATCATCGTGCTGGGCTCCACCGGCGTGGTCTCGGCCCAGGTGATGACGGACCTTGCCCGGTACACCGCAGGCACGGTCATCCGCTACGCCGGTCCCGACCGCTTCGCCACCGCGGCGGCCATCAGCGCCCACACCTTCAGCCCCGGGGTGGACGTCGCCTATATCGCCACTGCCTACAACTTCCCCGATGCCCTCGCCGGTGCCGCCGCCGCAGGCACGATCACGGGCCCGGTGCTCCTGGTCGCGCCCACAGGGGCCATCAACGCCTCGACCGCCACCGAGCTCACAAGGCTCAAGCCTGCCAAGATCATCGTGCTGGGCTCCACCGGCGTGGTCTCGGCCCAGGTGATGACGGACCTTGCCCGGTACACCGCAGGCACGGTCATCCGCTACGCCGGTCCCGACCGCTTTGCCACCGCGGCGGCCGTCAGCGCCCACACCTTCAGCCCCGGGGTCGACGTCGCCTATATCGCCACTGCCTACAACTTCCCCGATGCCCTCGCCGGGTGCCGCCGCCGCGGGCACGATCACGGGCCCGGTGCTCCTGGTCGCGCCCACAGGGGCCATCAACGCCGTCCACCGCGACCGAGCTCACAAGACTCAAGCCTGCCAAGATCATCGTGCTGGGCTCCACCGGCGTGGTGAGCGACGCGGTGGCAGGCGCTGAGAGGAGCGAGCGCGTCATCGCTGGGGATCCAGCCGGCGCAGCAGGCCCGGCCCGCGACCGGGCGACGCCCTCGCCCGCCGTCAGCCCAGATCGGCGCGAATCAGGGAGAACAGGTCGGCGTCGTGGTAGCGGCCGTGGAGGAGCAGCCGGTGGCGGAGCGTGCCCTCGTACGTCGCGCCCGCGCGCTCGGCCACCCGGCGGCTGGGGCCGTTCTCGACCGACATGATGATCTCCACGCGTTCGAGACCCGCCTGGGTGAGGCCGTACCGGGCCAGGAGCCGGGTCGCGCGGGTCGCCCACCCGCGACCGGTCCGGTCGGATCGCAGCCAGTAGCCCAGGTTGGCGAAGTGGTTCGCCTCGTTGAACATGTTCAGGCCGCAGACGCCCGCCATCACGCCGTCATCACCCAGGATCAGGAACCGCTGCTCGTCCCGGTCGCGCTCCCCGCGGAACCAGGTGAGCGCCATCTCGACGTCATAGCTCGCGCTCGCCCAGGGCATGAACGGCTCGAGCTCGGGCAGGGACGCGGCCACGGCGGCGACGAGGACCGGGGCGTCGGCCTCGGTCGGCGGCCTGAGCGTGACGATGCCGTCGGTCAGGACGGGACCTGTGGGTTCCATGGCGCGAGTTTGCCACGATGGCCCGCGGCGGCGTCTACCCCCTCGAGCCGGGCTCGCGAGCCGGGGCCGGGTGCCGGCGTCAACCGAGCGCGGCCACGACCTCCGTGATCGACGGCGCGACCGCGTCGGGACGCACCGGCCGGCGCGCTGCCGCCGCCGCGTCCAGCTCCGCGTCCCCGTGCTTGCCGGTTCGCACGAACACCGTTCGCAGCCCGGCCCGTCGTCCACCGCCGATGTCGGAGCCCACGTCGTCCCCGACCATCGCCAGGTCGCGACGCCGCAGCCGTGGCTCGCCGCGCGCCGCCGCCTCCGCCGCCAGTCGATCGATCGCGACCCGGAAGAACGCCGGCGACGGCTTGCCGACGATCCGCGCCCGCCGCTTGGTGGCCCACTCGAGCGCGACCAGGAACGCGCCGGCGTCGAGGGTCGGGCCTTCGGGGGTGATCCACCACGGGTTTCGATGCATCCCGATCAGCGCCGCCCCACCGCGGACGAGGCGGAACGCACGGTCGAGGTTCGCCTTCGTCAGCTGGTCGGGCGAGTCACCCAGGATCACGGCGGCGACGTCGGACGGTGCCGCGTCTGCGCCCGGCCCGTCGACCACGTTGAGCCCGTCAAACTCGGCCCGAGCGTCCTCGGACGAGATCACGTACACGGGCCGGTCACCGTACTCGCGACGCACCAGCCCCGCCGATGCCGAGAGCGCCGACTGGAAGCGATCGGGCGGCGTCGAGAACCCGACCCGGCTCCCCCATCGCGCCAGCGAGGCTCGCGACACGAGCGAGGTGTTGGTCACGACCAGGTACGGGAAGCCGCGACGATCGAGCTCGGCCAGCGCCTCCGGAGCGCCGGGCACCGCCTTGCCGGCCAGGACCAGCACGCCGTCGAGGTCGAGGAGCAGCCCGCGCACCCCGTGCAGCGCTGCACGCAGGGTGTCGTCGGCGGCGGGCGAGTCGGGCATGATGCGCGCAGGGTAACGGAGAGAGGAGCCACGCATGGGATTGCTCGACGGGCGAAACGCGCTCGTGTTCGGGGTCGCGAACGATCATTCGATCGCGTGGGGTATCGCGAAGGCGTTCCACGAGCAGGGGGCGAGCGTCGGGTTCTCGTCGGTCGAGAGCCTGATCGAGCGCCGGGTGCGCCCGCTGGCCGAGTCGATCGGGAGCACGTTCGTCGAGCCGTGCGACGTCGGGTCCGACGAGCAGATCCGGGCGGTCATGGGCAAGTGGGCGGCGATCCACGGCACCGTCGACATCCTGGTCCACGCGATCGCGTACGCCAAGCGCGAGGACCTCGACGGCTCGTTCGTGGACACGTCACGCGACGGGTTCGCGCTGGCGATGGACGTGTCCGCGTACTCGCTGGTCGCGCTCGCGCGCGAGGCCCGTCCGTACCTGCACCCCGGCAGCTCGATCCTGACCCTGTCCTACTACGGCGCCGAGAAGGTCGTCACCCACTACAACGTGATGGGCGTCGCCAAGGCGGCGCTGGAAGCGTCGGTCCGCTACCTCGCCGCGGATCTCGGCCCCGAGGGCGTCCGCGTCAACGCCATCTCCGCGGGCCCGATCCGGACGCTGTCCGCGGGCGGGATCGCGGGCTTCCGCAAGCTGTACGGCCCGTTCGACGAGATCGCGCCGCTGCGCTCGCACATCACGATCGAGGATGTCGGCAAGACCGCCCTGTACCTCGCATCGGACCTGTCATCGGCCGTCACCGGCGAGGTCGTCTACGTGGACGGCGGGTTCAACATCCTCGGCGTTCCCTCGATCGACTGAGCGCCGAGCAACCCGTCGCCCGCCTGATCCGAGCGGCCTTCACGACATGATCCCCGCCTCCCCGCGGCCGTTCGATGCCGGGGTCCTCAAGGCCGTCGACGGGTGGGGCGCCACGACCGTCGCGATCGCCGTGATCGACGCCGATGGACTGGTCGCGCGCCACGGACCGTTCGACGCGTCGATGCGCTGGGCGTCGGTCACGAAGCTGCTGACCGCGTACGTCGCGCTCATCGCCGATGAGCGAGGTCTGATCGGCCTCGACGATGTCGCCGGCCCTCCGGGCGCCACCGTCCGGCACCTGCTGGCGCATGCGTCGGGCCTCCCGTTCGACGATCCGGTCCCGATCTCCCCGCCGGCCCGGACGCGGATCTACTCGAACACGGGGTTCGACGTCCTGGCCGGCGTCGTGTCCGCGGCCGCCCGCCGCCCGTTCGACGCGCTGCTCCGCAAATGGGTCCTCGACCCGCTGGGGATGCGCGGCGCGCGGCTGCTCGAACGACCATCGCAGGGTGTCCACGGGACCCTGGACGATCTGGCGTCGCTCGCGGCCGAGCTGCTCCGCCCGCGGTTGCTCCCGGTCGAGACCCTCCGGCTCGCGACCTCGGTCGCATTCCCGGGGCTACGCGGGGTGCTGCCCGGCGTGGGCCGGTTCGATCCACTCGACTGGGGCCTGGGCTTCGAGCTGCGTGATGGCAAGGCGCCGCACTGGACGGGGTCCCGGAACTCGCCCGCCACATTCGGACACTTCGGGGGCAGCGGCACCTTCCTGTGGGTCGACCCGGACGCGGGCCTCGCGCTTGCCTGCCTCACCGATCGCGAGTACGACGTGTGGGCGCTCGAGGCATGGCCCGCGATCTCCGACGCGGTGCTCGAGGCAGCGGGCTGACGACCAACGCTGGCGGGGGCTTCACCGTGGGCGTTCCACGCCCGATGGCGGAGGGCCGGCGCCCTACCAGCCCCGGCTGCCCGGCTCGCCCTTGACCGGCCCCACGATCCGCGAGGTCATCCAGCCGCCGTAGAAGCCACCCGCCTGCGGCGTCGCGCGCTCGTCGCCGACCCACGCCTCGTCCACCTTCGCCGCGTAGAACGCGAGCGACCCGCGGATCGCCTCGAACCCCGGGCTGGGCTGCTCGTAGGACCAGGCGATGTCCGGGATGGGGCGCTCTCCGGCGAGCGACCAGTAGCCGGCCGTCCCCTTCCACTCGCACACGCTGGTGCTCCGCGACGGGCGCAGCAGGTCCATCCGCACGTCATCGGGTGGCACGTAGTACACGGGCGCACCCGCGGTCTCGAGCACCCGCATCGCCCGCGTCGAGTCCGCCAGCACGGTGTCGCCGACGATCACCCGGATCCGCTCCGGGACGGCCTCGACACGTGGCGGGCGTGGATAGTCCCAGACCGACTCCTGGCCGGGCCCGGGAACAACGGGTATGACGCCGTCCGGGATCCGTCCGGCGAAGCGGTGCGCGCGTGCTGCCATGGTCGCTCAGCCCTCCGACCTCGCCGTCGCGACATGCCGCGCATACGCCGGCGACCGAGAGGTGCGACAGGTCCACCGAGAAGCCGCGTGCGCGGGCCAGTCCGTCAACGAGGGTCGCGGCCTCGGCAGGCCCGATCTCCCACGCGCCATGGCACGAGGTGCAGTGGAGGTGCCCATGTTCGACGGCCGGCCGCACGTGGAACTCCTCGCGCCCATCGACACCGTGCGCGTGGCGGATCACACCCAGGTCCTCGAGCACGTCGAGCGTCCGGTAGACGGTGGACGGGATGGTCGTCGGATCGAGCTCGCGGCATCGCTCGACGAGCTCGCTGCCGGTGATGTGCCCGGTCGTCGTCGCCAGCACCTGGATCAGCGTGCGGCGCTGCGGGGTCCAACGGAGACCGCGCGCACGGAGGCGACCCGGGACGTCGTCCCAGCTCGTCCCGGCAGCAGTGGCCGTGCGCCGCCTCCCGGTCATGCGGGCGGCGCCCCGAGCAGCTGCTGGAGGTCGGGCAGCAGGTTGCCGGAGCCCAGCAGGAAGGTCAGGCCGATCACGATGCTGAACGTGCCGGCGAGCACGCCGATCGTGATGTACAGCGGCCTCCGGACCTGGCCGGCAACGAACCCGGTCGCCGACACGACGACGATCGCCGTGTTGGACGCCACGAGCCCGACGACGAAGGCCAGCAGCATCGGGATCCCGAGACCGGCGCCGGACGCTCCCCCGACGGCCGCGATCAGCAGCGCCTGCGACCCGGTCTCGGCGCCGATGCCGTGGATCATGCCGACGCCGAACGCGGTCCGCGGTCCGTAGGAGCTCATCTCGAGCGGCTCGACATGCTCGTGGCCGTGGAGCCGCGCCTGGAACCGGCGCCAGCCAAACCGGGCGCCATCGAACACCAGCATCCAGCGGCTCCGGAGCCGGAACTCGGTGCCGTTGCGGAGGTACTGGTAGAGCGAGACGAAGACCCAGATCCCGAGCACGAGCAGGGTGACCCCGACGACCCGGCCCATGATCGGATCGACCCAATCGGGCAGGATCGCGCCGAACGCCAGCGCCAGCATCCCGAGCGCGAACACGACCAGCGCATGGCCCAGCGCGTAGAGCGTGCCGAGCGCGATCGCGTGCCGCTGCTCGACGATGAACCTCGGGCGCTCGACCGGGACGGCCGCGCAGGCTGGGCAGCACGGCGACGGCGGTCCCGCCGGCCGCGTCATGCTCCGAGAGTTCCGCCGCTCCCCCATGACCGTGCGCATGGTCGTGAGGATGGACGAGATGCTCCGCCTCGTGGAGCCCGGCGCCGACGTCGGCCGCCGCGGACGTCGAGGTGATGTCTGTGATCGCGGCGATGTGATCCCAGTCGAACCCATGCCGGATGCCCAGCAGGAGCCCGGTCACCAGCACGCCGAAGCCGCCCGCCGTCACGGCGGCAAGCGGAACATGGGTGAGGGCGAGGTCGAACGCGGGCAAGCGGGTCTCCATCCGGGTCTGCGGCAATGCGCGACCAGGATCATATTGCAAACTGTTGCAATAGCATCGGGTAGCGTTCCGCTGCCGTCAACTGCCGCCCCCCGGCCGGGGCGCGGCCCGGGGCGGCTAATCGCCCAGCAGCGACCCGTACAGGTCGAGCGTCTGGCGCGCGATCGCGGCCCAGCTGAAGTGCTCCTCGGCACGGCGGCGGCCGGCGCGTCCCATCCGTTCGCGAAGCCCCTCGTCAAGCCCGACCTCGTTGATGGCCGCGGCCAGCTCACGCGAGAACTGCGCCGGGTCCGCCGGGTCGAAGGTGCCCTCGCGGATCCGCGGATCGACCAGCAGCCCGGTCTCGCCGGGCACGACGACCTCGGGGATCCCGCCGACCGCGGACGCAACCACCGCCGTCTCGCAGGCCATCGCCTCGAGGTTGATGATCCCGAACGGCTCGTACACCGACGGGCAGCAGAACACCGCGGCGTGGGAATAGAGCTGGATCGCCGCCTCGCGCGGCAGCATCTCCCGGATCCAGGTCACGTCGGGTCGCTCGGCGCTGACCTCGGCGACCCGCTGCTCCATCTCGGCGCCGATCTCGGGCGTGTCGGGGGCGCCGGCGCACAGGACGACCTGGAGGCCCCGGTCGATGTCGGGGATCGCGTTGACCAGGTGGATGATCCCCTTCTGGCGGGTGATCCGGCCGACGAACAGGACGTACGGGCGATCGGGATCGATGCCGTACTTCTCCAGGACATCGGTCGCCGGATCGGGCGTGTACTGCGCGAGATCGATGCCGTTGTGGATCACGTGGATCCGCTCCGGGATCGGCCGGGAAGAAGCGCAGGATGTCGGCCCGCGTCTCCTGCGACACGGCGATGATCGCGTCCGCATCGAGCATCGTGGTGCGCTCCATCCAGCTCGACAGGTGGTAGGCGTTGCCCAGCTGCTCGACCTTCCACGGGCGCAGCGGCTCGAGCGAGTGCGTCGTGAGCACCAGCGGCACGTCCCACAGCTTCTTGGCCAGGAACCCCGCCATGTCCGCGTACCAGGTGTGGCAGTGCACGACGTCGGCGTCGAGGTTGTCCTTGGCCATCGACAGGTTGCGCTGGAATGCGTCGAGCGCGCCCTTGAACCGGGGGTCCGTGTCGTTCGTCGCCTCGGCCCACGGCCCGTAGCCGCGGACCCGCAGGTTCGGCTGGTCGATGTCCTGGTCGCCGAAGCAGCGGATCTCGACCGGGACCAGCTTCGCGAGCTCGCGGCTCAGGTACTCCACGTGGACGCCCGCCCCGCCGTACACGTTCGGGGGGTACTCGTTGGTGAACAGGGCGACCTTGCCGGGAGTCGACACGGATCTGTTGCCCTCCGCTGCCGGGTCTGCGCGGCGTTCGCTCCGGCGCCACGCTCCCCCAAAGGCTAGTTGGTCCGACGGTTCGCCGTGTCGCCGGCGGCGGCCGGTGGGTCCCCTGCCCCGGCCAGGGCTCGGAGCCGGCTGCCGAACGGCTCCGGGAGCGACTCCCAGCCCCAGATCCCGGTCAGCGCCTGCCGGAACGCGGGGCTGCTCCGGGCCTCGTCCAGGATGCGGTCCCCGAGCACGTCGTTGTGCGTGCGAACGATGTCCTCGAGCGGGCCTGCGGCCACGAACCCCATCGCGCCGGCATCGGGCGCCCGGTCGATCAGGACGAGCAGGATGCCCCATGCGGCCTCGAGATCCGCCGTTGCGCCGGACTGGATCATCTCGTGGAGCCGCAACAGGGGGCGCTCGGTGCCTGCGGCCGGCGGTGGGATCTGTTCGCCCTGCGACCGGCTGAGCGCTTCCTGGTACTCACCGAAGTAGCCGGCCACGAACGCGTCGAGGGCTTCGGGGGTCATGCCCGACGCGGCGGCGGGATCCGTGCGCGGGGTCTTCGCTGGCTCGCGTCGTCGTGTGGCAGGCATGTCAGGCCCTCGCGAGAGGGTGGAGCGGGAGACGGGGTTCTACGGGTGGATCTTCTCACCGCGATCCAGCATCGCCGTGAACTTGGCGATGCGTGCCGCCCTGGTCTCGGGGCGCTTGGCGTCCTGGATCCGATACAGGATTGCGTAGCAATTCGCGCGGCTGAGCGTTCCGTAGAACTCAAGCGCAGCCGGCTTTGCGGCCAGCGCGGCCATCAGGTCCGACGGCTCCTGAGCGTCTCGCTGGCCGTCGTAGGCATTGGCCCATCGGCCGTCCGCCTTGGCCCGGTCAACCGCTGCGAGCCCGCTGGGCTCCATGAGGCCGGCATCGATCAGGGCTTGCGCTTTCTCGGAGTTTCGCTTTGACCAGACGCTCCGTAGGCCCCGACGAGTGAAACCCTGCAGCCAGAACGCCGAGTCCTGCGGTCGCTTCTGCCCATCGATCCACCCGAAGATCAGCGCGACTTCGAGGGCCTCGTCGTATGTCACAGTGGAGACGGCGACGCCCACCTTTGCGATCTTCAGCCAGATGCCCTCGGATGTGGCGTGATTGGCGGCCAGCCACGCTCGGAATTCGCCCTGGCTCGCGAATTGTTCGACCGTTCGTTCGTGCGCCATGCGGCCCTCACCAGCTGTTGCCTCGCTGTGTGATACAAGACCGACCCTTACGCCGGGTGCCGCGCGCTCGACCGCCTGAAACGCGTGGCTGAGGGTCGAGGACGAGCACGGAGCTGGGAAGTGGAGCGGGAGACGAGGTTCGAACTCGCGACATGCAGCTTGGAAGGCTGCCGCTCTGCCAACTGAGCTACTCCCGCGCGCCACAGAACCTACCACGGGATGTGGCTCCGGCCAACGGTACGAACCGGGCGGGGAGGAACGGAGCCAAGCGGGGTTCTGGCGTTGCCAGGCTCACCCGCTCACCGTGAACGGTGCGCTCGAGAACAGAAGGCTCGACGCTCCCATGGCCTTCACAGCGAACTGGCGAGGGGCGAACACCGAGAACTGCTGGGGAATGGTGACCTCCACGCCGCTGAACGAGCCGGCGTTGTTAGCCGTCGTCCTTCCGATCTCGGTGGTCTGCATCTCGATGACGACCGTCTCCCCCGGGGCGAACCCTTGACCGCTGACCTTGACCTGGCTACCGGCTGGTCCGCTGGTCTGCGACAGGAAGACGCTGGTCTCGACCCGCGGGTCAGAGGAGTTCGGCACGGGGTTTGCCGTTGGCTGCGGGGTGGGCGACGGCGTCGGCTGCGGAGGGTCGCACACGCCCACCGCCCGGCAGATCGGGGGTCCCCATATCGGCGAGGCAAGCACGGCGAACACGCCGCTGACGACGGCGACCTTCAGCGCGTTCGACCCGCTCTCCGCCACGGCGAGGAGAATAACCGTGCGCCGCGGCCCTGCCTATCCCTTCCATTGGTCGATCGTGACGGATCGACACCCGGAATCCCCGCGGTCCAGCGGGCGATCAGGCCGGACCCCGCGGAGCGATCGGCTGCCCGGGCGGCGCAGTCGCCGATGACTGCGGATGGGCCGCGTCGAGCACGTCGACGGCGACGGCGACGAGGGCCAGCAGCACGATCGCCGCGACCGCGGCGACCAGGGCCGCCCCAAGGCTGAACACGGCGCCGATGAACAGCGCCGAGAAGGCGACGCCCAGGAGCGCCATCTGGGCCACCACGCGACCGAATGCCCGGTACTCGCGACCGAGGCGCACGAGCGCTCGCTCGCGAGCGTCCCAGACCGACCAGCGCCAGGTACCCACCTGTCCCAGGACCTGGAATGCGGCGACGACGGCCACCGTGCCCACGACCGCGGTTCCCACCTCCGGGAACACCAGGATCGCGAACACGGGCGCGACCAGCAGGACCGCCGATACGACCATCGCCAGCATCATCAGGACGGTCTCGGCCACATCCCTCAGTGGCGTCCGGTCAGCCCGTTCGTCGAGCATCGCCCCGGCGCCGAACGCCAGGACGGCGCCGACCGCGGCCGCGGCGAGGACAGCGCCCGCCGCATCGCGGGCATCGGGCGTCGAGCCGGTCAGGAACCTGAAGCCGGCGATGACGATCGCGATCAAGGTCGGGATACCCCCGACCCAGGGGGCCAGCCGCAGCGCCAGCCCAACCCAGCGCCCAAACCGCCCGCGCGCCCATGGAACTGCGCGCTCCGGCGGCGTGACGAGCGTGTACGCCGCGGCCAGCCCGATCGCCGCCGCAACGACCCACACGCCGGTCTCCGCGAGCAGCCGCCCGCCGGGCGATGCCGCGAGGTCCATGGCCCGGATGGACGTAACCGCGCCGGTCACGAGGTCGCTCCCCGGAATGGCGGTGAACACCATCCCGGCAAGGTCCGCAGCCGCGGACAGCGACGCTGACGCGAGCGCAACGGACATGGCGATGGCCGCCAGCGAGCCGGCAGCGGTCAGCTGGCGCCAGTAGGAGAGCAGCGAAAGCCGTCGACGACGCCGGTTCGATCGGGCCTGGTCGGCCGCCTCGTCGCCGAACAGGGTGGCGGCGCCCGGGCCGCCGGCGAGCAGGCGCATGAGCGGGATCAGGAACTCCTCGTCATTGTCCCAGTACCCGCCGTGATCCTCCCGGAACGACAGGCGGTTCCAGACGGCGTGGCTCTGGATCCGCGCCAGCAGCGTCTCGTCGGCGGTCGGGTCGTCGCGGGCGGGGGGCTCGAGCACTCCCACGGGTGCGGGGTCCTGCGAGGCCCAGAAGTCGTCCCACCGCAGGCCGGGGTGCGTGGCAAGCAGCGATCCGTACAGGCGCTCCGGCGGCACGTCCAGCTCGTCGCTCGGAGGCGCGCCGCTGGCGTCGGTCAGCCGCCAGGCGAGGTTGAGCCCCTCGCCGAGCGTGATCAGCCGGTCGACGGCCAACCCGGCCGACGCGGGATCCACGAGGGTCATGTAGGAGACGATCGCACCGCCGGAGTGCGCGACGATGGCGACCTCGTCGCAGCCGGCCGCCTTCACGTCACCGAGCGCGTCGACCAGCTGCCCCCGGATGCTCGCGGACTGCGCAGTGTCGGACAGCAGGACGTAGACATCCCCGAACCAGTCGAGGACGAAGCGGTCCAGCGGCCGGGTGAGCGCTCCATCCTTGAGCGGCCCGATGGGGACCAGCTTCTCGATCGAGCGCAGCAGGCCGTACACCACCAGGAGCAGCGCGGACACGGCCTGCAGGAACAGCGCGGCGCCCAGTCCGGCGACGGCGCGACCGGGCCCGGCTCCCGGCGCTCGCTGCATCCCGTCGGGCGGACCCGGATCGACGGCCTCCCTCGTCTCGCCGGCTTCGTTGCGACGCAAAGCGTGGTGCTCCGTCCAGCCGCGCAGTCGCGGGTCGTGGGCGCCTCCGCGCTTGGGCAGCAGCGCGGACAGGATCCGCTGGATCGCCCCGCGCGGTCCGAGCCACTCCGCCATCTGTCCGAACGACGGTGGCCGGACGCGCTCGGCCCACCAGGCCTCGGTCATCACCCAGTGCTGCTCCGGGATGTCGTGGCCGTCCACGTTTGCGGCAGGCAACTGCAGCTCAATCCACCGGCGCTGCGACGGACCGGGATCGAGCTCCACGTCCATCACCGGGTCCGCCGAGAGGTGATTCCTGACCCGGGTGTCGAACAGGACACGGATGATGGCACTGCCCCAGTCGAGCAGCGTCTCCCCCGCTGCCTGCGATCCGATGCCATGGACGAACACGACGCCGACGTGCCTGGCGGCAGGCTCCGCATCGCAGCGGAGGACGATCCCCGGTTCGCGACGCCGCGCCGCACGGGCCGATGGGGAGTCGCCGCCCTGGCCGCCGTTATCGGGGCGCGTCGTTGCCTCGCCTCGACGGCTGGCCGACCCGTCTGTCCGGGCGGTGGGCTGGTTGGGGACGCTCATCTGGCACTGCCCCATGTGGCTCATGGCCTCGTGGGCAGGCTACCAACTTCGTCAAGGCGCCCGTGCGACGGGGTCACCCAGCCGAACCGGCGCGCAACGCACCGCCGGACCGGGCGTCAGGCTCGCGCGGCGGCCACAGCCTCCCCCAGGCGCGCGAGCCGCTGATCCCGGTCCGTCACGAAGCGCTCGATCGCGGCCAGGATGTGGTCCGCGTCCAGGTGCGCCTCCTCGATCACCTCGTCGAGCGAGCCGCCGGTCCGCCATCGATCGTCCCAGTCCGCGCTCAGTGAGTACGCCTCGACCTCGTCGCCCGCGGCCCAGTCCCGCATCAGGCGGACCGCGCCGTTGGTGATCACCATCGCGTCCAGGCGGTCAGCGGCGGACGCGACGGCCTCGCGGTAGGCGGCGTCCTGGCGACGGAACAGCTCCTCGCTCAGCGCCGCGACGATCTTGACGTTGAGGCCGCGCCGATCGAGCTCGCCCAGCACGCTCACCAGGTTGTGGGTCGGCAGCGTCCCGCGCACGAACACGGTTCCGCCGCGCGGCTGGTCGTCGCGATACGGGCGCAGGACGTACGCGCCGCGGGCGGCCTCGAGATGCGACGGCATGCCCAGCGCCGCGCGGTCCGGCACGGGGATCGGCGGGCGCGTGAGGTGGAGCACCACGATCGGGACGTCGGTGGAGAACGCGGCCGCCAGCATCGCCGGCACCTCGTTGTACTCCCACGGGTGCATGTCGATGACATGGCCGGTCGGGAACAGCTGCATCACGCCCGGCGAGAACACGCCGAAGTGCGTCCTCGAGTCCTCCGCGGTCTCGGGACCGGAGTGCCCGGCGACGTACAGCACCCGGCCCAGCTTGAGGTCGCTGTCCTGGGCGAGCTGGCTGAACAGGCGCAGCGGGCCGTACTTGAGGT
This sequence comes from uncultured Chloroflexia bacterium, assembly GCA_963734895.1. GTDB lineage: Bacteria > Chloroflexota > Limnocylindria > Limnocylindrales > CSP1-4 > CAIXZV01. The sequence goes on from CAVTIN010000011.1 coordinate 108,487, forward strand.
AGCTGAACGAGCCATAGGTCGAGCACGCGCCCCAGTAGCCGTCGAACTCGTGGAACGGGTCCGCGGCGAGGTTGACCGAAGCGAGCCCGGTGAGCATGCCCGCATTGGTGAACTCGGTGATCTCGGTGGGCAGCAGCGCGCCGCTGGGGTTCGTCGTCGCGCTCGTACCAGCCCGTGCCCGGCAGGTCGCCGAACGGCTTGGCGAAGCCGGCGAGGTTGGTGGACTCGGCGAGGTCGGCGGACGCGGCGACGAACAGCGGCCGGCCGTGATCGCGCAGCCCCAGCGCGTTGACGTACGAAGCCCACGCGGCCAAGCCCGGCCCGATTGGGAACCTTCTCCCCCGGCTTCCGCCACATCTCGGCGGGGTACTCGGCGGTGTCGAACAGGCGCGGGTCCTCGAACACGGAGGCCGACGCCGCACCCAGCCGGAACCCCGGGATCTCCTCGGGCACGCTGTCCGCGATCTCGACCAGCCGATCCGAGAGCCACCGGACGAGGTCCGGGTCGCGCCGCAGCACCCCCATCACGACCCGCAGGTTCGCCTCGGCCTGGGCGGCGACGGCATCGGGATCAGCGGGCGCAGGCTCGTCGACGCCTTCGTACTCGACCCCGTACCGCTCCATGAACGAGCGGCGGACGGCCCAGAACTCGGGCGCGTTCATGGGCCACGCGGTGCCATGGCTGGGGGCGTCGGTCTTGCCGTAGCCGCGGCCCTTGCGGGTGCGGAACCAGGCGATCGACGGGACGTGATCCGGGTTGTCGCCGCGGGCGGCGTCGAGGACCGTCTCGGCCACCGGACCCCAGGCCATCCCGTCCTCGGTGCCCGTGACGCGCCAGCCATACGGCGCGAACCAGTCCTGCGGCGTGCCGGGCGTGACCGAGGACGCAGCGCGCCCGTCGATCCCGAAGTCGTTCCAGTCGACGAGGAACACGAGGTTGTCGAGGCCCAGGCCCCAGGCCGTGTTCTTCACCTCGTGCGTGGCGCCGGGCGTCAGCCCGCCCTCGCCCTCGACGACGAACACCTTGACCTCGCCGGCACCGGCCATCCGGAGCGCGAGCGCCTGGCCCGCGGCGGGCGGCATCCCGTGCCCCGAGGGTCCCGTGTTGGACTTGAGGAACAGCGTCCGGCCGGCCATCTCCGCGTGGCCCGGCAGCCCGCCGCGGCGGCGCAGCTGGAGCAGCCACTCCCAGGTCAGCGCCCATTGGCCATCGTCCGGGAACGCGAACCGGCCGTCGCCGTCGATCTCCTCGCGCGCCCGCAGCGCCTCGTTGAGCACGGCGAGGCTCGCGTACACCAGTGGCACGGCATGCCCGGCGGACAGCACGAACCGGTCCCCGAACGGGAGCCACGGCCGGCGGATGTCCCAGCGCATGGCGCCCGAGAGCATCAGCGACAGGACCATGTGCGCCTTGGACCGCGAGCCGCCCGGATGCCCGCTCTGGCGGTAGTTGAGCGCGAGGTCGATGCACTCGTCAACGAGGTCCTTGACGACCTCGTACCGGGCCTCGTCCGGGAGCGCCGGCGCTTCGTCGGGGGGCGCGGCCGGGTCGAGCGTGGGGGTCGCGGCGTCGCTGCCGTTCATCGCGTGCCCACCCCGCCCGCGACGAGCGGCTCCACGAGCGCCCGGATCCGGCGCAGCGCCTCGCTGATGTTCTCGCGCGAGTTGGCGTACGAGAGCCGGATGTGGTTCACGCCCACGTCGCCGAACGCCGTCCCCGCGAGCACGGACACGCCGGCCTCGGTGAGCAGGCGGTCGGCCAGCTCCGCGCCGGTGAGGCCGGTGCCGGAGATCTCCGGGAACACGTAGAACGCGCCCTTCGGCCGCAGGCACTTGAAGCCCGGGATCTCATTGAGCCCGTCCACCACGAGGTCGCGCCGCGCCCGGAACTCCTCGACCATTGCGTCGATCTCGTCCTGCGGACCGGTGAGCGCCTCGACGGCACCGACCTGCGCGAACGTGGTCGCGCCCGACACGGAGTTGATGATCAGGCGCCCGAACCCGCGGTTCAGCCATTCGGGGACGATCCCGTAGCCCAGCCGCCAGCCGGTCATCGCGTACGTCTTGGAGAACCCGTCGAGCACGATCGTCCGCTCGGCCATGCCCGGCAGCGCGGCGATCGAGCTGTGCTCCTCGCCGTCGTACAGGATGCGGCTGTAGATCTCGTCGGTCATGACGGTCAGGTCGTGGTCCAGCGCGATCTTCGCGATGCGCTCGAGATCCGATGCGGGTGAGCACGCCGCCGGTCGGGTTGGCGGGCGAGTTGATGACGATGAGCTTGGTGCGCTCGGTGACGAGCGAGGCGAGCTCGTCCGGATCGAGGCGGAACTCGTTCTCCTGGCGGATCGGGATCGCGACCGGGATGCCGCCGACGAACCGGGTCACGGACTCGTAGATCGGGTAGCCGGGGTCCGGCACGATCACCTCGTCGCCGGGATCGACCAGGGCGAGGATCGCGTAGTACATGACGCCCTTGCCGCCGACCGTGACGAACACGTTGGCGGGGTCCACCGCGAAGCCCTTGCGGGCGGTCGCATCGGCGGCGATCGCGGACCGCAGCTCGGGGATGCCGGGGAACGGCGGGTAGTGCGTCCGGCCGGCGTCGATGGCCTGCTTGGCGGCCTCGCGGATGTTGGCGGGCGTGTCGAAGTCCGGCTCACCGATCTCGAGGTGGATCACGCTCCGCCCCGTCGCCTCGAGCGCGCGCGCCCTCGCGGCGGCCTCGAACGCCGTCTCCGTGCCGATCGATTCCATCCGCGCCGCGAGCTTCATGCCAGTTCTCCCGTGCGACTGCGCGTTCCTCGCCGGACATATGCCGGGCCGCGCGGGCCCGCGCCGTCCCGGGCTCCTGCCTGCCTGGTCAGCCGGCGCCGAGCGTGGCACCTGCGGCCAGGCAGTCCTCCGCGAACCGCTCGAGCGCGCCGTCGTCGTCGGCGGACGCCCTGACCAGGGTCATGATCCGGTCCACGCCCGCATCCGCGTACCGGCGGAGCAGCTCGCGGCGCGGCGCCCCCTCGGGCTCCGAGTCATCGCGGCCGATGTTGACCGACAGCCGCAGCGTGGCCGGGTCGCGGCCGATCTCCTCGCACCGCGACGCGATCACAGGTCGCGCCTCGACGACCTCCTGCGGCGACAGCCAGTCGAGGTTGAGCTCATCGGCAAACCTCGCCGCGAGCCGCCACGTCCGGTTGGGGCCGTTGCCGCCGACCAGGATCGGGATCCGCGGCTCCTGGACCCCGCGCGGGACGTTGATCGCGTCGCGGATCGACGCCGTCGGACCCGAGTAGGTCGCCCGGCCAGGACCGAGCATCCGCGACGTGATCTCCAGCGCGTCCTCGAGCGCCTCCATCCGCGTCCGCAGCGGTGGGAACCCCCAGCCGTAGGCGATGTACTCGTCGTCCTTCCAGCCCGCCCCGAGGCCGAGCTCGGCGCGCCCGCCGGACACGACGTCGAGGGTCGAGATCATCTTGGCCACCAGGGCCGGGTTGCGGTAGCCGGCGCACAGCACGAGATGGCCGAGGCGGACGCGTGCCGTCTCGCCGGCCAGGGCCGAGATGCCGACGAACGCCTCGAAGGTGATCTCGTCGGTTGGCTCGGGGTCCGTCTGGAGGTGGTCGAACAGCCATACGGAGTCGAACCCGAGAGCGTCGGCCTGGTGTGCGACCGCCACCGTCCGCGCCCACGCCCGGGCCGGATCCCAGCCGTCGTACTCGCCGGTCCAGCCCTGCGGCACGATGATCCCGACGCGCACGGCGGACTACCGGCGTTCGAGGATCGGGCGGGCCTTTTCAGGATCGTCGACGACGAACGCGAACGTGGCCCGGTCGCTCCACCGGCCGAGGAACAGGTGGCCCATCACGTTCACCCCGGCGTCGGACAGCTCACGGGCGATGTGCGCCATGCCACCCGGCCGGTCGTCGACCTCGGCCAGCAGCGACTCGCCCTCGATGAAGGTCCAGCCGCCGTCCTCGAGCACGGAGCGCGCGGCGTCGTCGTCGGCCGTGGTCATGATCATGTGTCCGGACTCGCCAAGACCGCCGCCGCCGATCGCGCGCAGGTCCACGCCGCGCGCGGCCATCTGCTCGGCGAGATCGGCCAGCTGGCCGGGCTTGTTGGTCACCTGGACGACGAACTGCTTCGGCATCGGGGCCTCCGGGGCGGCGGCGGGCGGGTCGCCGCGGTTCACGTGTCGGTTCGAGGGGTGATTCTCGCATGCGGGCGGTCCACAGGCGAGCCCGACCGGTTCCGGGGCGCGGTCGGGCCGGAGCTGCCTACGCGCCGCGCCGGAGCTGCACGGCGCGCCGGTACAGCTCGAGGTAGCGCGGCGCCGGACCCGTGTCCCACGCGAAGTCGACGGCCATCCCCCGCGCCACGAGGGCGGCCCACCCGTCCCGATCGCCGGCCCGGAGCGCCATCGCGCGGGTGACGGCGGCCACCAGCGCTGCAGGGCTGGCCTCGTCGAACACGAACCCGGTCCCGGGGCCGGTTGCTCATCGATGTCGACGACCAAATCGGCGAGCCCGCCGGTGCGCCGGACAACGGGCGGCGTGCCGTAGCGCAGCGCGATCATCTGTCCCTGGCCGCAGGGCTCGAACCTCGACGGCATCAGGAACAGGTCGGCACCCGCGTAGATCCGACGCGCCAGGTCGCGGTCGAACCGCTCGAGCATCGCGACGCGCCCGCGAGCGGCAGCCGCCAGCGCCCGGAACGGATCCGCGAGCGACGCCCGACCGCTGCCCAGCACGATCAGCCGGGCGCCGGCCTCGAGCAGCTGCGGGGCGCCGTCTGCGAGCAGGTCGAACCCCTTCTGGGGGTCGAGCCGCCCGATCATGGCCAGCACGGCGCCGTCATCGTCCGGGTCGAAGCCGACGCGCTCCAGCAGGTTGCGGCGGCAGGCGGCCTTGCCGTCCATCGCGCCCGCCCGATACGGCGCGGCGAGCGCGCTGTCGGTCGCCGGATCCCACACGTCGGGATCGATCCCGTTGAGGATCCCGCTGAACCGGTCGCCCATCGCGCGGAACAGGCCATCAAGACCGCGCCCGAACTCCGGTGTCAGCGCCTCGCGGGCGAACCCCGGCGACACGGTGTTGGCGAGGTCCACGTGTTCGACGGCGGCCCGCAGCAGGTCGAGGACCTCCGGGTCGTCTCCCGCCAGCGGATCGCCGGGCGCCAGCCCCAGCAACCCCAGCTTGCCCGCCGGCGTCCGGCCGCGGTAGGCCAGGTTGTGGAGCGTCAGGACCGCGGCCATGTCGCGGTAGAACGGATCACCCGATGCTGCCCCGCGCTCCCGGTCGATCAGCGCCGGACCGGTGTGCCAGTCGTGGGCATGGAGCACGTCCACCGGTTCGCCGTCGCGGCGCAGGGCGGCGAACGCGGCACGCCCGAAGACCGCGAACCTCCAGGCATCGTCCGGGTGGTCGTAGAACCCATCGCGGTCGAATGCCTGCGGGTGGTCGACGAGCCGGAGCCGGTAGCCGTCGGCCGCGACATCGATGATCGAGATCGTCAGCGGTCCGGTGCCGGCCGGATCGTCGATGGTCAGCGGTGGCTCGACCTCGAACCGACGGGGCATCCGCACGCCGCGGTACCGGGGCAGGAACACGTCCACCGGCGTGCTCAGC
>CAVTIN010000012.1:0-154972 GCA_963734895.1 uncultured Chloroflexia bacterium
CTTACCATCAGCACTGGCTCCTGGTCGGCGGACAGCGTACGGCTCGTGAGTCCGTCCGCCGGTAGATCGGCTGCTCGGTGGTGAGGCCTGACCGCGCCCGCAGGTCCGCGAGGTGGCGCATCGCAGTGCTCGGCCGGCGTGCGCCCAGCGGCCGTTCCGATGCGAAGAAGGAGGTGAGCGTTGTATCGGTATCAGTTCCACATCCAGGTGCAGATGGGCCACTTCGCTGACTTCCAGACGCTCCTCGAAGAGCTCAACTCTGCCCTGCGGGCCAAAGGCCTCGTTCCGTTCCAGGTGTGGGAGGCCGCGCTCGGCCGCTTCAACGAGTTTCTGATGGTCGCCGAGTACGAGAACCTGGAGGTCTACGAGCGGGAGCATTTCGCGATGCACACCGACCAGGCGTGCATGGACCTTTGGCGGGAGATGGACGCCCACTTCGATGGGATCCCTTGGACCGACCTGTGGTCGAGGCCACCGGAAGCCAAGTGATGTCGGCCGGCTACGCATGGTGGCGGCGTCGAGCTCGATCCCGGCGATCTGGCCGAGGATCGGCTCCTCTCCACGTCTCGTCGCCGTAGCGGGCTCGCTCACCCCACGCGTCGAATGCTCCCGGCGGCAGCGGCTGGAGGATGCGCCTCCCGGGCAGCGGCCGACGCGCCCTCTTGACAGTCGAGCGTCAGAGGTTTATATATCGCGCCACGATATATCGCCTGTCGCTATTGCTCGCCGGCGGACGCGCTGGCAGGCATGCCACTGGAGGACACCGTGACGTCCGGCCTACTCGACCTCGGCCGCTTCGCAGAGCCGTCCATCGCCATCCTCATCTCGCTGAGCGAAGGCCCCAAGCACGGCTACGCAATCATGGCCGATGCCGAGGCGACGACCGGCCAGCCCCTGGGCCCGGGCACGCTCTACGCGGCGCTCGGGCGGCTCGAGCGGCGGGGTCTCATCGAGGCCCTGCCGACCGACGACCGGCGGCGCCCGTATCGGCTGACAGGGCTCGGTGCCACCGCCCTGCGCGCCCATCTGGACCAGCTCGACCGTTTTGTGCAGACGGGCCTCGTGCGGCTGCACGGGTTCGCCGGAACGGCAGACGGGTCCTGATCCGATGACCGCGTCCCCCGACCATCCCACGCTTGTCTCCATCCTCCTGCGCCTGTACCCGCCGGACTGGCGAGCTCGCTACGAACAGGAGCTCGTCGCCCTCCTGGCGGACACGGTGCTCACGCCGTCGGCCGTCCTCGACGTCGCGCTGGCCGCGCTCGACGTGCGCCTGAGCCGCGACTATCCATCCGAGGCGGGCGCCGACAGAAAGGTCCGCCGTCCCATGCTCGACCGTCTCGCGCCCCTCGCCATCGTCCTCGGTGGCGCCTACCTCACGATCCTCGTGGTGATGCTCATCGCCCTCGGGGTCCCTGAAGGTGTGCCCAGCAACGCGCTCCTGGTCCTTCTCCTTTACGTCGTGCCGTTCGCCGTGGGTCTCCTCGCGGTCGGGATCGGCGGGGTCGCCCTCGGGCGGCTGGGGCCAGACCCGGTCGCGCGTGCGCTCGGCCTCGTGGCATCCGCATTCGGTCTCGGGCTCGCCGTCGCGATCTTCGCCATGTTCTTCATCGATGGCATCGGGTGGGTCTGGCTGTCGTTGCTGATGCCAGCCTTCGCCCTCGCGAGCGGCCTGCTCGGGCTGCGGATCCTCACTGCGGGGCCGGAGGTCCGGCTGCAGGGCGTGCTCCTGACCGCTGGCCTCGTCGCTGCCATCGCCTGGGCCGTCGGCTGGTACCTGGAGGGTTCCTCGGCCACGAGCAGCGCCCAAGAGATGGCATCGCTCATCCAGACCATCGGCTTCGGCGTGCTGTTCGTCGGCTGGCTCGCCGTCGGCCTGCTCGATCTCCGGGGCGACAGCGTGTCCACCGCCCGACAGGTCGCCGCAAGCTAGCGCGACCTTTCCGGGCCGCCAACCCGAAGTCGCGGACCCGGCGCGATCACGCGGCGGGCGATGGTGAAGGGAGGGCCGTGATGTTCCGCGTGAGCGAGACGGTGTCGATCAGCCGGCCGCCTGGCGACGGATTCCTGTTTCTCGCAGACCTCCGCAACTTCCCCGAGTGGCGGGCGAACCTCGCGTCCTCAGCGGTCGTGTCCGAGACCTACGCGGACGGCGGGGTGCGCTGCCATGAATCGGGGCGGCCAGTGCGAGCCGTGTGTTGACCGGGGATCGGCACCGAGGAGCGTCGGTGCGAGCCGGCATCGTGGCCGGACTCGCCGGGCTCATGACGTTCCTGCTCATCCACCAGCTGTGGATCGTCCCGATCTGGTTCATCGCTCCGGTCGGTACGGCTCTCGCGGCTGCGGGTGGTGCAGCCGTGGGCGCGGCCTACGCCGATCTGGTGCCGCATCTGCCTCGGCGACCGTGGCGGGAGGTCGCGGTGATGATCGTGTTCGGGCTCGTGCTGCTCCCAGCGGTCATCGTCGCGGAACTACGCGGCCCGATCTTCGCCATGGATGGCACGCTCGTCGTCTCCGGCGAGGCGGCCGTCGTCGATGTCGTCGTCGGGCTGATGGTCACGGCGGCCATCGCCGGCGCCAGCGTGGGCTGGCTCATCACCCGGGATCGCCGTGCCGCTGGCTCGATGGCGATCGCGGCCCTTGCCCTTGCCCTGGGACCGGGTCACAACATCCCGCTGCTCGGAGGCACGCCCGTCGTCGCGAAGGAGCTCGCCATCGTCGGGGCGGTCGTTGCTGTGGCAGCCGTCGTTCTCGTCGAGGTGCACACCTGGCTGACCCACCGTGGACTTGAACGCGACGCATCCACCATGAGCATGCTGTGAGGGGCAGTTCACGTCACGTCGTTCCACGATTGGGCCCGGAGATGTCTGCGCCACCTCGACGGAGAAGCGCACGGCTCGCCGGCCCAGGCGCCGCGGCGGGGGCATTGGCGGCGCTCACGTTCGCGGCGGTCCACGCGCTCTGGATCACCGACATCTGGTTCTCGACGGTGCCGATGATGGTCGCCGGGGCGCTGTGTGGCGCCACGATCGGATGGTCCTACGGACGCCTGTTCGAGCCGTCGATCCGGACCTGGCTCCTCTACAACGCCAGCTACGTCATCGCGCTCGCGATCCTCGGGCTCGTGTCCGTGGCGGCATTCGAGCCCAGGACGACCATGGCCGAGCTGCTCACCCTGGACGGACCGCCGGCCGATCTCATCGGCGATGCGTTTCCCCTGACCATCGTGTTCACGCTCGGAACCGCGGTGATCCTGAGCGTCCTGTTCGGTCGGACGCTGGCGGCGTTCGGCGCGATCCTCGTCACCTGCTCGGTGATAACCGCGCTCCTGGGGCTGGACGTCTCGCTCATCGGCATGGTCCAGATCCCGACGAGTTCGCTGTATCTCGTGGTCGAGCTGGCGGGTCTGATCGTCGTCCTGGCCGGGTCGTTCGCGGCGGTCGTCATCGCGCTCGCATGGGGCGAGCTCGGCGCTCGCTCCGACGCGCCCGGCCGGCGCATCGATGAAGGGCCCGAAGTTGGACACCTGTAGCTTCTCGACTGGCGCGGCCCCAGCGGGACCCCTGGCCGGGGACGCATGGCCACTGGAAGAACGGATGCCCAAGCGGCGGCGGCTTCGGAAATGGTCGGTGCGAGGGGAGTACGCATACTGCTGGAAGGTCCGAGAGACCGACGGCGAGGGGAGGTTGAGATGTTCCGCGTGAGGGAGACGGTATCGATCAGCAGGCCGCCCGGCGACGTGTTCCAGTTTGTCGCAGACCTCCGCAACTTCCCAAGGTGGCGGGCGAACCTCGCGTCCTCAGCTGTCGTGTCCGAGACCTGGACGGACGTCGGGGCTCGGTGCGATGAGCAGATCCAGATGGGCCCGCGCAAGATCCCAGCCTCGTGCGAGATCACCGCCTTCTCGGTGGGGCGGAGGTTCTCGTTTCAGGCGCTGTCTCCCGGGCTCGTGTACGACGGGAACGTGGTCGTCGAGCCGGAGCCAGGCGGGAGCACCTTCACGCTGTCGGGGGAGGTCCGCCTCAATGGGCCCCTGCGACTGCTCCAGCCCTTCATCAGGGCACGCATGCGGGATGGTGTGCGACGGGAGGTAGCCGCAGTCAAGGCCCGGGTGGAGGCACTCGACTGACGGGCGCGGCGCGTGACAAGGGGCAATGCTGACGCCAGCATCGGTCGGTGCCGACGCAGTCGTCCCACGCGCATGGAACCTCGGCGACCCCCCGACCTCACGGTCCGACACGCGTTCGGCGGCAGTGGCCGCGGCGACGCCCTCTCGACTCGTGCCATCCTAGGACGCGTGACGGATCCCCTCAGTCCGGACCAGACGCGTATCGATCGCTGGCTGTGCGCGGTGCGCCTCGTGAAGACCCGCCCGCTTGCGACCCGGTTGTGCGAGGGCGGCCACGTCCTCGTGAACGGATCACCGGCAAAGCCGTCGACGAAGGTTCGCGCGGGCGATCGGGTGGAGGCGCGCATCGCCGACCGCGAGCGCGTCGTCGAGGTCATGCGGCCGATCGAGTCGCGTGTCGGGGCCGCCGTCGCCGCGATCTGCTACGTGGACCACAGCCCGCCCGTCGTGCCGGAGGCCGGGCCAGCGATCAGGCTCGTACGCGGGGAGGGCCGGCCGAGCAAGCGCCTGCGGCGCGAGCTAGAGCGCCTGCGCCGGGGTGCCGACGCCTGAGCGTGAAGTCGGGCCAACGCCTGTATCGCGCTTCTGGCGGACCTGTATGCGGTCCGGGTGAAGTGTGGGCGTCCTGTTCAGCCCTTCAGGGTCAGGGCTGCTCGACCGGCGCCACCAGCCCCAGTCGGTCGCCGATGATGGCGGCCTCGGCACGGTTGGCGGCACCCAGCTTGCCCGACAGGTTGGACACGTGGACACTCACGGTCTTGTCGCTGATGTACAGCGCCTCGCCGATCCGCCGGTTGGTCCAGCCCGCCGCCACATAGTCCAGCACCTCGCGCTCGCGTCGCGTCAGGGGCTCGACGAGCTCGGTGGGTCGGTCGACGGCCGGCTCCATGGGCGTCGGCGGCCGATCATCGATCGGGGCCGCGGTCAGCCCAGGACCCGTCGCGGTGGCCGTGGCCGCATCCGTGGCCCCAAGCTCGAGGCGCGCCCGTCGGGCGAGGTCGCGGATCGACCGCTCGAGACCGGCCGCACCGAGGTCCGTCGCCGTCGCAAGGGCGTGCGTGAGCTCGGCGGCCGCCTCAGATCGGGAGCCGCCGCGCTCGAGGATGGCCTCGGCCAGCCAGTGACGCACCCGGGCGATGTCGTACGGGTTGCCGACCGCCTCACACTGCTCGAGGGCGGTCCGCCAGGCGTCCGGATCGGCTCGATGCTCCACCCGGGTGAGCAATGCCTCGGCCATCGCCGCGTCGGCAAGGGTCGTGGCGGCCAGCGGCTCACCCCTCTCCGTGACCAGCCGGGCGAGGTTGCGCATCCAGGCTGCCAGATCCCGAGCGATGCCAACGGCCTCGGCCTCGTCATCGGCGTTCCGCCGGATCCGCGCCTCGAACGCGAGCTCGGCCTCGGCCTGGAGCCCGAACAGCGCGAACGCGCGCAGGTCGGGGTATGTGTCGCGCACCGCCGCCGGCACGGTCGCAAACGCGCGTGCGGCCGTCTCGCGGAGCTCGGCCCACTGGCCCTTGGCAAGGGCGACCTCGGCGCGCGCCGACAGACACCCGACCGGTGCGAGCCGCTCGAAGGGCGGCATGATTGGGTCCGCGGCCGCCAGCGCCGCCATGCTGGCGGCGCCCTCGACCCGCCCCCGGCGCGCCCAGACGACGGCCGCGAGCGCCGCGATCCACGGGTCCTCCGCAGTGTCAAGCTCAGCAAGCATGGCCTCGATCACCAATTCGGCCTCCTGCCATCGCCCAAGGCCCAGCAAGGCAGTCACGCGACAGTCGTGCAGCATCAAGCTATACGAGCGGGCGACACCGAGTTCCCTCATGCGCGCCTCGTACCGATCGTGGTACTGGAGCGCCTGGCTCCAGAGGCCGGTGCTGTCAAGGCCAGCGCACATCCCGTACCCGGCCCGGATCAAGATGCCCCGGGGATCGTCGAGCTGCATCGCGAGCTCGAAGCTGCGCGCCATGAGCGCGATGGCCGCCCCATGCTCGGATCGCCCAAGACGGCACCAACCCAGCACGGTGAGGGCTTCGGGCTCGGCGCCTGGGGCTTCATTCCGCACATTCAGCTCGAGGGCACGCAAGGCGATCGTCTCTGCCCGGTCGAGCCGCATCCGGGCGCCCAGACCGTACGCGAGCCGAGCGAGGATCTGAGCCGCCTCAGCCGGCGCGTCGGCCGCCTCGATGAGGCGGGCGGCCCGGGCGTGATGAAAGAAGGCGCGGGGCCTGTCGAACCCTGAAAGGGCGTCGCCCAGTTGCCAGTGGGCCAGCCCGGCCCGCAACGGATCGGTGCGCGGGTCGATGAGCCCGAGGGCCTGGGTCGCGAGATCCGCGGCCCGCCGAGGGTCCGCAAGGAACAGGGCAACGACGGACGCCCGCAGCACCGCCGCCGGATGGTCGAAGCCTTCGACCTCGCTTTCGTCCGGCCAGGCCTCGAGGGCGCGGGTCCAGTGCCCATCGGCCTCGGCATAGGCGCGGGCGTCGGCCGCGGCGACAGCCGCCCGGACGCTGGCAGCAACGGCGAGCTCGGTGTCGTGGGTCTCCCAGCGATGGTGGGCGATCTCTCCGGCGATCCGGGCGGGCTCGTCGTCGCCCTCGGCCCCGGCCTCGAGCAGGTCCGCGATCCGGCGGTGGAGCGCGGTCCGTTCGCCCGGCAGCAGGTCGTCGACGATCGCCTCGCCGAGCAGCGCGTGGCGGGGCTCGAAGCGGTCGCCGGTCTCGTGGTGCACGGCGGTGAGCACCAGAGCGTCGAGCGCCTCGTGGATCCCGGCGGCGAGCTGGTTGGCCGGGAGCCCGGTCGAGTCCCCAAGCAGGCGCTCGGATACGGGCCGCCCGAACAGAGCGGCGTGGCGAACGAGCTGTCGGGCGTCGGGTCCCAGGCGCTCGACGCGCTCAAGGAATCCATCGCGGAGCGTCTCGGGCATCGCCCGCCGATCGGTGCGGTGCCCTGCGCTCGCCACGAGCTCGATCGCGAACAGCGGGTTCCCTTCCGCCCGCTCGACGATCCGGTCCACCAGGCTTGGATCGACGTCCGGTCCGAGCATGTCAGCGATGTCGGCGCGGAGGTCGTCGTCCTCGAGCGGGCGCAGCTCCAGGCGCTGGGTGACGTCGAGCCGGCCCATCTCGGCCGCCCACGGTCGGAGCGGGTGACGCCGGTGGAGCTCGTCGGTCCGGTAGGTGGCGAGCACGAGTATCCGCTCGGTATGCAGGTTGCGGACGAGGTAGGAGAGGAGATCACGGCTCGAGCCGTCGGCCCAGTGGAGGTCCTCGATCACTAGCAGCGTCGGGACCTGGGCGGCGACCCCGAGCAGGAACGAGAGCACCGCCTCGAACAGGCGGGCCCGGGCGAGCGACGAGTCCGGCGCGAGCGGGGTCGGCACCGGTGCGGCCGCGGGCAGCCGCAGGGCGGGCACCAGGCGGGCAAGCTCGGCGAGTGACGCCGGGGCGAGCGCGTCAAGCGCGGCAGCGGGGTCGTACGGTGCGCCGCCCGGAGCCGCCAGCGTCCGGAGGAGCTCGGTGAACGGCAGGTACGGCAGGCTGCCACCCGCGACCGGCACGCAGCCACCGAGCGCGGTCACCCGCTCGGTGGCCGACTGGGCGAGGTACTCCCGGAGCAGGCGGGTCTTGCCGATGCCGGCATCGCCGCCGATCAGGACCAGCTGCGGCTCGCCCCGGGCCGCACGCTGCCACGCCGCGTCGAGCTGCACGAGCTCGGCCTGGCGTCCGATGAACGCGGGGGGCGCATCGCGAGGCATGTCCTCAAGCATAGTCACCACGTCCTGATGGGCAGTCTGCCCACATCTGGCAGCACGCCATCAGCGGGAGCGAGGGCCCAGCCGGCGTTGAGCCGTGCTGGACCCCCGGTGACCTGTGCGCGGTGGGTGCTGTCCGGATCACGGAGGTGCGTCAGCGAGCCGGCCGCTGCGAGCTGTTCCACGGTGGCCTCCCGCCGCGGCTCAGAATGCCGGCACCCTGGCGTTGCGTCCGGTCTCTGGCGAGCGAACGATGCTGATCGCGTTCTGGTCGAGTTGCTGTGGCGCGGACTGCCGCGAGTCAAGGGCCGGGACCCTGACGTTGTGGCCGGTGATTGGCGAGGCCATGATCACGGTGCCGTCCACGGGGTCGGAATAGTTGTGGTTGGGTGCGCCCGGGGGCGGCGGCAGGATGCTCGCCGGCCCGTGGGCGGTGGTCGTGTCCAGCGGGGCGGGAAAGGCCAGGGCGCTCGTGCCGCCCAGTGCGGTGGCGGCGAGGGCCAGGGTGAGTCCGATCCCGAGCTTGTAGCGGCGTTCGTTCCGCATCGTGTGTTCTCCTTCGATCAGTTCCGATTCGAGCGCGGAGGCCTCGTGACCGGCTCGGCTTGCCGGGGCTGGCTCCGCAGTGGTGGCGCCCGGCCGACGGGCGTGTCTCGAACCTACGGCGTCGGGGGTGTCGGGCACATCGGGACAACCCTTAGATCAGGGGTTGCCGACCCTCAGTTCTTGTGCCCCCGGTGGCTGCGACCTCAGGCGACTGGCGGGCCCATCTCGACGACGAACCACAAGTGGCCGTAGTCGAGCGCGGTGTCGGGGGTCGACTTCCGCAGTGGAGCCGAGCGGCGTGAGGCCGTACATGCCGGCGACGATCAGGTTGTCGCGGAGGCGCGCGAGGACGGCGGCGCGCACCTCGCCCACGGGTATCCTGCGGGGGTCATGTTGCCTGCGGCCCAGGTCACACCTCGCTCGACCGTCCATTCCGCGGTCGCTGTCGACCCCCGGGTCGGCGCGCCCACCCCCGCGCGAGTGAACCGCCGGGGGCCGAGATGAGCGTCGCGCCGCCGATCCGATATGCGCGCGCCGACGACGGCGTCGACATCGCGTACTGGCGGCGTGGCTCCGGGCCCGCGTTCGTCGAGGTGCCGCACGTCGCGATGAGTCACGTCCGCCTGGAGTGGCGCATCGACGCCGTGCGTCGCTGGTATGACGGGATGGCGCGGACTCGGACGGTGGTCAGGTACGACCACCGTGGAAGCGGGCTGTCGGGAGGCTCGCGCACGCGCGACGACTTCGCGATCGAAGCGCTCGCGCAGGACATCGATGCCGTCGCGGACGCGCTTCAGCTCGAGCGGTTCGCGCTGTGCGGGCGCATCACCGGCGGACTGCCGGCGCTCGCGTACGCCGCCGCGCATCCCGAACGCGTCACGCACCTCGTGCTGTGGAACACGTTCGCACGGGACGCCGAGCACGGTCAGTCGCCGCGCCTGCGTTCGTTGTTCGAGATGGCCGCGACGGACTGGGAGCTGTTCACGGAGTCGATCTCCCAGGCGGCGCTTGGCTGGGAGGGCGGCGAGGTGGCGCGCCAGTGGGCGGTGGTGCTGCGGGGCGCAAGCACGCAGGCCACCTTCCTGGCCTACCTCGAGGCACGCCGGTCGTGGGACATCTCGCCGCTGCTCGCGCGGGTCCAGATGCCGACCCTCGTGCTCTTCGATGAGCAGAACGCCCTCGTGAGCGAAGAGCGGAATCGGGAGATCGCGGCCGCCATCCCCGGCGCACGACTGGCGGCCGTGCGGGGCGACGGGGGGATGCCGGGCACCGATGCGATCGCTGCTGTTCGTGCGTTCCTGGGCGACTCGTCCGCCGCACCGGCCCCGGCGGGTGGCGCGCTCACGGCGCGCGAACGCGAGGTGCTGGCGCTCGTCGCGACGGGCGTGACGAACGCGGAGATCGCGCAGCGGCTCTCGATCAGCGTGAACACGGTCAACCGGCACCTCACGCACATCTACACGAAGACGGGCGCGGCGAATCGCGTCCAGGCGATCCGCTTCGCGAGCGAGCAGCGCTCGTCTCGCTAGGCGCCCGCGCTCGCGTTCGCGGTCGATCCATGCCAGCAAGCTGTGATGCGTCTCACCCGGAAATCACCGGCCTGTGTGATGCCGCGCGTCTTCGAGTCGCCCACGATGCGTCGTGAACAGCTGCTGACGAGTCATTCCGAGGAGGCACATTCCATGACGCGACAGGCAACCCACGAAACCCCGGAGATCTGGGCGGATCGCGCCGACGCCTACGAGGCGCTGTTCGTGCCGTTCAGCCGTCGCGTCGCGGCGGCCGCGCTGGCCGCCGTCGAGCCGCGCGCCGGTCAGCGGTGGCTCGACGTGGGCGCCGGGACGGGTGCGGTGAGCCTCCTCGCCGCTCGGCGTGGGGCGCGGGTGGTGGCGGTAGACCTCGCGGCGCCGATGCTCGACCGGCTGCTCGCGGCCGCGGCAGATCAGGGAGTCGAGGGCGTCGAGGCACGCGTGATGGATGGGCAGGCGCTCGACTTCGCGGACGGGTCGTTCGACGCCGCCGCCTCCAACTTCGGCGTGGTGCATTTTCCCGACGCGGATCGCGGCCTGCGGGAGATGGGCCGGGTGCTCCGGCCCGGCGGAGAGGCCGTGGTCACGACGATGCACGAGCCTGCGCGCTCCGAGTTGCTGACCCTGATCATCCGTGCGGTGGCCGACGTGCTGCCGGGCTACGCGCCCCCGAAAGCGCCGTCGGCTTCCCGGTTCACGACGGTCGCCGAGATGACGCAAGCGCTCGCGCAGGCCGGGTTCAAAGGCGTGCGCGTCGATGTCGCGACGATCGACTGGGTGATCGGCGACGCGATGGACTTCTTCCAGCGCTGGGGCGTGGATGCACCGCCCGTCGCGTACATGTTCGAGGGACTCGACGCGCGGACGAAGCGTGCGGCGGGCGAGACGTTCGCCCGGCTGGCCGCGGCGAGGTCCCGCAACGGCGTGGCGTCATTCCCGACCGAGGTCGTGATCGGCGCGGGACGACGCTGACAGAACGGGGCACCGAAGCGCCCCGTTTCCGCCGTTCCTGTTTCTCTCGCGCGGCCGGCACGCTGCCGTGGGCGGCGGTGCTGGCGGTGATCGGCGGGGCGATCTGGTGGCTGCTCTCACGGGACATGGTTGCGGGACGATGGCTGCTTGCCGCCCTGCTGATCGGCCATGGCGTCGTCCACCTGCTGTTCGCCGTTCCGGCGCCAACAGCAAACGACGGTGGCGCGGCGTGGCCGTTTGACATGAGCCAGTCGTGGGCGGCTACGCGAGCCGGGCTCGATCTCGGCGTCGTCCGTGTCTTCGGGGCGGTCCTGATCGCGATCACCGTCGGGGCCTTTGCCCTTGCGGCGCTGGCCGCGGTAGGCAACATCGTCCCGTCCGAATGGTGGCAGCCGACCATCGCGCTCGGGGCCATCGCGTCGGCGGCGACGCTGGTCCTGTTCTTCGATCCCCAGCTGGTGCTCGGTTTCGGGATGGACGCGGTCCTGCTCTGGGTTGCGGTGACCCGGGCGTGGGTGCCCTGAGCGACCCAAGGAGGGCATTGATCCTGCTCCTGCTCGTCGCGCCGAGTCCTTTGCTCAGGTCGGCTCCAAGCTCTCCGCCATGAGCCAGCCCTCCGCCCGACCCCGATAGATCAGCTGCTCGGTCGTGAGGCTCACTGCGGTCGCAGGTCCGCCAGGTGGCGCGTCGCCGTGCTCGGCCGGACGCCCGCGCGAGCCGCCGCGGCGACTGAACCTCACGGTGCTGATCAACGAGGAGATCGCGGTGCTCATCTCGGGCGCCCTCGCACCGGTGAGATAAGGGGGCCGCACTCACAGGAGACCTGCCCTCTCATCTGTGAGGCCCTTGCCCTGCCAGCGCAGAGAAGCCGCCAGGGCATCCAGCCGTACTGCTTGAGATTCGCGACCGCTTTTGCATGGCGACCGAGAGGTTCGGTCCTCAAGGTCGCTCAGCTATCCAACCTGGGGAGACGTGGAGCCTCGGCTCGGCCCGCCTCATGGGGCGAAGCGCGCCGGAACACGAGGGCCGTGAGGATCCCCCCGGCGATGAGGGTGAGCCAGACGATGGAGATCACGATGATCTCAAACACGTACCCGCGATGGATCCCCTCCATCGCGAAGACGACGACGAGGGCGCCGATCGACACGGCGAAGCTCGCGATGTAGAGCCAGCGAAGACTCCGCTCAAGCCGACTGGCCCCCACGAACACCCCGGCCAAGCAGAGGAAGGCGAGACTCATCAGCAGATAGCCAAGCTCCTCGAGTGCAATGAAGACGCCGTTCGGGTTGTACATCGTCAGCATCGCCCACCCATCGAGCTGCCCCTTCTCGAGGCTCGGCTGCATCACCGTCACCTGGATGTAGTAGGTGATGAGCAGGACTGCGGCGGCGATGACACCCACGCACAGCGCGAGCAGGCTGTACGTCCGGCGTGCCGGGGGTGCGTACTCGTGGATCGCGACGAGGAGCGCCACGAAGAGCACCATCAGGACCATGGCCGGATACATCCACAGGTAGTCCCCGGGCCACTGATCGACGATGACCTGGCTCGTGAACGGGTACGGGACGGCGTCCGGCAGCGCCGTGAGTGCCAGGGCGAAGGTCACTACGGTCAGCGCGGCAGTGACGAGGGCGATCCAAAAGCCAAATCGGCGGGCCGCCTCGGCCCTTGTCCCATCGACGGCCGCATACTCGTCCAATTCCACTCCGTACGCCTCCATTCGAGCCTCCAGCAGTGGACTTCCGCAATGCTCGACTCGAGGGAGATGACTCTCCAGTGCTCCCGAGCACTCCTAGCCTGACAAGCAGTCTGTCGTCAGACGGTGCCCGCGCCCAAGGCCAACCGGCCCCAACGCCCGGGGTCAGGGGCGATTGGCTGTCGATCCGCCGTCCTCAGCCGGTGTTGCCCGTCCCGAACTGGCGGTCCCCGGCGTCGCCGAGGCCGGGCATGATGTAGCCCTTCTCGTTCAGCTGGCGGTCGAGCGCGGCGGTGTAGATCTCGACGTCGGGATGCGCCTTGAGGACCGCCTCGACGCCCTCGGGCGCGGCGATCAGGTTGACGAGCTTGATCCGCACTGCGCCCCAACGCTTGAGGACGTCGATCGCGGCGCTTGCCGAGCCGCCGGTCGCGAGCATCGGATCGAGGATGAGGCATAGGTCGACGGTCGCGCTGTTGGGCAGCTTGTTGTAGTACTCGACCGGGCGCAGGGTCCGCTCGTCGCGGAACAGGCCCAGGTGCCAGACCTGGGCGGTGGGCATGAGCTCGAGGAAGGCGTCCACCATTCCCAGGCCGGCCCGCAGGATCGGGATGAAGCCGATGCGGTCGGCGAGCTCTGCACCTTCCATGGTCTCGATCGGGGTCGTCACCTCGAGCGGCTGGGTTCGGGCGTCGGCCAGTGCCTCGTAGCCCAGCAGCCAGGACAGCTCGCGCACGACCTCCCGGAACTTCTTGGGCTCGGTCGCCTGGTCGCGGAGGATTCCCAGCTTGTGCCGGACGGCGGGGTGCTGCGAGACGTGGAGGTTGGGCGAGGCTGCCACTGGGATCCCTCACGCTGCGGTGGTCGGGTCGGCGGACGCGGCCGGTCGGAGGGGAGCGCCCTCCGGGTCGCCACGAATCCTAGCGCGGGCGGGGGTCGCGGGTGGCCCGCGATCGATGAATGCACCATGTAAGCCGCTTGGGGCGCCAAGCCTGCCATCTACCGCGACTGCCGGTGGTAGACCGGGTTGTGTCACCGGCGGGCGTCTGTTGCGGGCCGACGGACTCCAATCCACGCACGAGGCCTGCGCGGGATGCTCTCGGGGTGCCGCCACAGCCGCCCACGAGTCGGCTACTACCGGTGGGCGCGGTGGGTGACAGGAAGTTCGGCCGATCCGGCCGATAGCACCAGTGGACGCGGTATATGGCGAGACCTGATCCGGAACCGCGCGGTGGTGCGTGACGACATGGGGGTGGCCCGCGATCGTGGCGGCACCGCAGGAAGGCGGCAAGGCGGCGACCGTACCGGCGGAGCGCTATGCTCGACATTCATGGCTGCCCGACCTTCGACCCGGTCTTCACGCAGCGCCGGTGGCAGGCCGGCAGCCGCGGCGCGCGCCTCGAAGTGGAGCACCGCGCCCATCCTCGTCAGGCAGACGCGCAACGGTATCGTCGAGTCCGTCCACCGGGGCGACGTCGTCGAGGTCGATGCGACCGGCCGGATGCTGCGCGTCCTCGGTGACCCGGACCGTGTCGCCTACCTGCGCTCGACCGTCAAGCCGTTTGGTCTCATCGGGCTCCTGCGCGCCGGGGGGCAGCGCGAGTTCGACCTGACGACCGAAGAGCTGGCCGTGATGGCCTCGAGCCACTCGGGCGAGGATGTCCACGTCCGCACGATCCAGGCGATGTACCGCCGGATCGGGATCCCACAGGGGATCCTCACCTGCGGCACCGAGGGCATGCCGCTCGACGCGCTGACCGCCGCCCGCCTCGCGCGCGACGGCGAGCGGCCCGGCCCGCTGCGCCACATGTGCTCCGGCCAGCACTCGGTGTTCATCCTGCTGGCCAAGCTCGGCGGCTGGGAGCTCGAGACGTACTGGCAGGCGACCCATCCGGCGCACGTCGCCTACCAGGAGGCGGTGGCCGCGGCGTACGACGTCCAGCCGGATCAGCTGCGCACCGGTCTCGACGGCTGCGGCGTGCTCACCTACGCCTTCCGGCTCCGCGAGGTTGCCCGCGCATACGCGATCCTCGCCGACCCGTCGGCCCTCCCAGCTGATGATCCTCGGGCCGCACTGGAGCCTCACTACCTCGCCGTCCGCGACGCGATGATCGCCCATCCGGAGCTCGTCGCCGGGACACGCGACCGGCTCGATACGTCGCTCATGAAGGCTGCTGCCGGCCGGCTGGTGAGCAAGAGCGGCATGGAGGCGCTGCGCGCGGTCGGCATCCTGCGCGGCGCCCGGGCAAACGGGGTCGACGCGCCCGCATCCGGGATGGCTGTCAAGATCGAGGATGGCGATGGGTATGCGCGCGGAACGTGGGCCGCGTCCGTCGAGGCGCTCCGACAGGCGGGCGTGCTCGAGGGTCAGCCATTGCGCGCGCTTGCCCGGTATCACCGCCCGCTCGGTCTCGACCCGCACGGCCGGACGGGCGCCGAGGCGATCGCAGGTTTCGAGCTCGCGCCGGTGGGTGAGCTGGTCGGCTGACCACCCGGGTCGCTCGACGACCGAACGGCCCCGGATGACGGAGGCACGCGTCCCATGACCAGTCAGGGAGACCCGTTCCGGACCCTCGGGATCACGGCGGGCGCCTCCCTCAACGAGATCCGCTCGGCCTATCGCCGTCTCGCCAAGCAGTACCACCCGGATGCGGCGGGCGAGCGGGCGCTGCCACGGTTCCTCGCCATCCAGGCCGCCTACGAGCGCCTCGTCGACGGCGAGGGCCGACTGCGTCGGGGAGGCACGTCCGAGGGTCGGCCCGGTGGCGAACCCACGGACGGTGGTCGGGAGCCGTGGCGCGCGGATCCTGCGCGCGCCCGCGCATCGCGCGACGCCTGGCGGGCGCGCCGGTCCGCGGGCCGTCATGGCAGGGTTGGGGACGATGCGACCGATGGGGCGACCGACGATGCCGGCCACGCCACGGGCGACGCCGGTGGCGCCTCGTCGCCCGGCGGTGGCCATGCCAGACCGCGGTCCGGCGCCGCTGGGCGCAGGACGCAGGACTCTGGCGGTGCGCGGGCTGGACAGACGGACCGGACCGGCAGTGGCGACCGGACGGGTCGGCGCACCCCCCGCGGACCCCGCAAGGCAACTCCCGGGTCCACGACCTACGACGAGGCGAAGGAGACGCCGCTCGATCCCGAGTGGGGCGGGGGGGCGTGGTACGGACCGTCGTCGGGAACCTACTGGACGATCAATCCTCGCGAATACGCCGACCCCCGGAAGCATGGTCCCGAATACCTGGCGCGAGCTCGTCGCGCCGCGGGCGACGAGGCGGCGGTCGGGGATGCACCGGACATGCCGGATACGCCCGCGATGGCGGATACGCCCGCGATGCCGGGTCCGGCCGCCGAAGCCGACGCAACGGGAGAGCGCGTCGAGTGGCGATGGGAAGGCGCGGGCCGAACGACAACAGCACGGGGCGAAGCCGACTGGGCGACCGGCCGCTGGGCGTACGATCCGGCAGACGCACGAGCAGACCCCGCTGCCGTGGCCGGCGCCGCCAGCGGAGCCAGCGCAGCCGAGGCCGGTGACAGACGTCGTGAGCACTCGGCCCGGCCGGCTGAACACGCGGCGACGACGCCGGGCGTGGCCAACACGACGGCAGCCCCGGACGCAGCCGACGCCTCGGACCTGGAGGCGCTCGCGCGCCGGGCGTCACCCGGCAGCCTGCTCGCCCTCGGCCGCCGTCCGGACCCGCGCTGGCGCCTGCTCCTCGCGCTCGTTGGCTGGCCGCCGATCGGCTTTGCGGTTGGAACGCTGCTCTCGACGATCACCGGCTGCGCCAGCTACTCGGCGTCGTGCGCCGACGCGCTGCCCCTCCTCCCGATCGCTGTGCAGCCCGTCGTCATCGCGGTGCTGTTCCTCGTCGTGCCCGTGGCCGCGACTGCCGCGTTCGCCTCGCTCGTCGCGCTGGCGGTTTCCTTGCCGGTCGCTGCGGTGCTCTCGGTCGGCACGGATCCCGGGAGTCGCGTGGGGGCGCCGGTGCTGGGTGTGGCCGTTGCCGTGGCCTACCTGTCAGCCGTCGTCGCCGCCGTCCGCGGCACGTGGCGCACCCGGTCCGCCGACGACCGCCTCCCGCCGTAGACTGGATCAATGGGCCGTCGCGATTCCGCAGACATCTCCACGGTCGCCCAGGAATACCTGCTGGCGCTGCGCGTGATCGCGTCCGACGGCCGCATGGCGAGGGCGGGCCAGGTCGGACGACACGTCGGGGTCACCACCCAGGCCGCAAGCGAGATGTGCCGCAGGCTCGGCGCGGACGGCCTGCTCGAGACGACCAGGGGCCGGGGCCTCGCGCTGACGACGGCCGGTCGAACCGCCGCGGACGCGATCTTCCGCCGGCGCGCCCTGCTCGAGTGGCTCCTGACCTCCGTCGTGGGGCTGTCCTGGGCAGAGAGCGACGTCGAGGCGATGCGGCTCCAGGGCGCGCTGTCGCCACGCGTCGAGGCGAAGCTGGACGCCCTGCTGGGTCATCCTGAGACGTGCCCGCACGGAAACCCGATCGACCTCGAGGCCGCGCGCCGGCGTCCCTCCGGGACGCCGTTGTCGGAGCTCGAGTCGGGCTCGAAGGCGACCGTGCTCCGGATCACCGAGGAGGCCGAGGAGGACGCCGGTCTGCTGTCCTACCTCGAGGCGCGGGCGCTCACGCCGGGCGCGCACATCACGGTGCTCGCCCGGTCCGAGTCGCTGGACTCGCTCACGCTGGACGGCCCGCGCGGCCGGGCGACGCTGGGGCTGCGCCCCGCCGCCCTGATCCGCGTGATCGCGGGTGAGGCTGATCCAAAGCTGTTCCACCACATCCCGGCGCCGCTCGCGGGCTGAGCCCCACCCAGGGCCCGCTCCTGCCCGGGAGCTGACCTCACGCCCACCGATCACTTGGGCGCTCACCGATCACTGCGCGGCCATCGAACAAGCCCCGGCCGGGCTCGACCGCGGCGCCCCATACAATCCACCCATGTCCTCCGACGTTCGCGTCCGCATCGCGCCGAGCCCGACCGGCCCGCTCCACATCGGGACCGCGCGCACCGCGCTGTTCAACTACCTGTTCGCGAGGCGCGTCGGTGGCACCTTCGTGCTCCGGCTCGAGGACACGGACGTCGCGCGGAGCACTGCCGCATACGAGAAGGACATCCTCGACGGCCTCCACTGGCTGGGGATCAGCTGGGACGAGGGCCCGGGGGTTGCCGGTCTCGAGGAGGCGGGGCCATACGCCCCGTACCGTCAGATGCAGCGGCTCGACACGTATGCGGCGGCTGCGGCGCGCCTGCTGGACGCGGACCAGGCGTACCCGTGCTTCTGCACGGCCGAGGAGCTGGCCGCCGACCGCCGGGCGCAGGAGCTCGCGAAGGAGCCGCCCCGGTACATGGGTCGATGTGCGCACCTGACGCCCGAGGAGCGCGCAGCCCGCATCGCCGAGGGCCGCCGGTCCGCCACCCGGTTCCGGGTCCGGTCGGGAGTGGTGGGCTGGAACGACCTGGTCCGGGACCGGGTGGAGATCGATACTGACAACCTGGGCGGCGACTTCGTCATCGAACGCGCCGACGGCACGCCGCTCTACCACTTCACCGTGGTCGTGGATGACGCCGCGATGGAGATCGGCCACGTGATCCGCGGCGAGGACCACATCAGCAACACCCCCAAGCACATCCTGCTGTTCGAGGCGCTGGGATACCCGGTTCCCACGTTCGCTCACCTGCCGCTCATCCTCAATCCCGACGGGTCGAAGATGAGCAAGCGCAAGAGCCAGACCGCGGTCGCCGACTACATCGCGCAGGGCTTCGTCCGCGAGGCGCTCGTCAACTACCTCGCGTTCCTCGGCTGGTCGCCCGGGACCGAGGAGGAGGTGTTCACGCTGGCCGAGCTCGAGCAGCGGTTCGACCTCGACAAGGTCCAGAAGGGCGGCGCGCGGTTCGATCGCGACCGGCTCGAGTGGCTCAACGGCCAGTGGATTCGCCGCCTTGATGATGACGACCTGCTCGGTCGGTTGCGGCCGTTCATCGAGGCGGCTGCGGTCGCCGGCCAGATCGATCGCGAGCCGGACGAGGGCGAGCTGCGGGCTCTGCTGCCGATCGTCCGCGAGCGGCTGCCGACCCTGGCCGCGATCGTCGACCTGGTCGGGTTCCTGTGGGTCGACGACCCCGACGTCGACCCGGCGCTGATCCGGCCCAAGCGATGGGACGTCGAGACCACGATCGATGGGCTGGTCGCCGCGCGCGAGATGCTTGCCGCCCACGACGCGGTGACATGGGAGGCGGACGAGCTCGAGCCGCCGCTCCGGGCTCTGGTCGAGGCGCGTGGCTGGAAGGCCGGCGACCTGTTCATGGCGATCCGCGTTGCAACCACCGGTCGGACGGCCACCCCGCCACTGTTCGACACGCTGGTTGCGCTGGGCCGCGACCGCACCCTCGCCCGGCTCGATGCCGCGATCGCGCGGTTGGGCGCGGCAGCCTGATCGGCGTCGCGGGCATGAGCACGACCTCGACCGGAGCCGGACACCCCGCTCCCCACATGGCCCGAACGATCCTCGTGGTCGACGATGAGACGACGCTGCGCGAGACGCTGGTCGAGGCCCTCGAGATGGACGGCTACCGGGCGATCGCCGCCGCCGACGGGCGCGAGGCGCTCGAGCGCTTCAGGACCGACCGACCCGACCTCGTCCTGCTCGACCTGATGCTGCCCGAGCTGTCCGGTGTCGAGGTCTGCCGCATCCTGCGCGCCGAATCGTCGGTGCCGATCATCATGCTCACGGCCAAGGATTCCGAGGTCGACAAGGTGGTGGGCCTGGAGCTCGGCGCGGACGACTACGTCACCAAGCCGTTCAGCCTGCGCGAGCTCACGGCGCGCATCCGGGCGATCTTCCGGCGAGCCGACCAGGCGGCTGCGGCCGTCGCAACCGATGCGCCGCCGCTCATCGACCTGGGACGCGTCCAGGTCGATCTTGCCGGTCACCGCCTCCTGCGAGACGGCGCGCGTGTACCGGTCAAGCCCAAGGCGTTCGAGCTGCTCGCGTTTCTGCTCCGCAACCCGGGACAGGTGTTCACCCGCGACCAGCTGCTGGAGCGCGTTTGGGGCTATGACTACGCCGGCGAGTCGCGCACGGTGGACGTCCACATCCACTGGCTGCGCAGCGAGATCGAGCTCGACCCGGGGTCGCCCCAGCTCCTTCACACCGTGCGCGGCGTGGGCTACGCGTTCCGCCGCGACTGACCCCGCCGCGACTGACCCCGCCTGATCGTGAGATCATCTCGAGCTATGAGCTCCAAGTCCCTCGGCCGCCCCGATGAAATCCATGACTACCTGCTCCGCTGGGGGTTCCGCGAGCCGGATGTCCTTGCCCGCCTGCGTGACGAGACCGCCGCCCACCCCCGGTCGCAGATGCAGATCGCGCCAGAGCAGGGGGCCGTCCTCCGGCTGCTGGTGGAGCTGCTGGATGCGCGCCGGTGTCTGGAGATCGGCACCTTCACCGGGTACTCGTCGCTGGCCGTCGCGCTCGCCATGCCCGACGACGGCCGGATCGTGTGCTGCGACGTGTCCGACGAGTACACCTCGGTCGCGCGGCGCTACTGGACGGACGCCGGCGTCACCCACAAGGTGGATCTGCGGCTCGGACCCGCCGCCACGACCTTGGACGCGCTCCTGGCCGATGGCGCTGCCGGGACCTTCGATCTCGCGTTCATCGATGCCGACAAGGGCGGCTATCTCGGCTATTGGGAGCGATGCCTCGAGCTGGTCCGACCGGGCGGCGTGATCGCGCTCGACAACGTCCTCCGGGGCGGGACCGTGGCGGATGAATCGAAGCAGGACCCGGAGACCGCGAACATGCGGAGGGTCAACGAGACGGTGGCCAACGACGCGCGCGTGACCTACGTGATGCTCGCCATCGCGGACGGCATGACGATCGCCCGCAGGCTGTAGGGCAGGCGGCCCGGGGCCGGCATCTGCCGATCATGGGACACTGCAGGTCTGCGGAGGTGAGATGCAGATCGATCATGAGGTGGCCGGCAAGCAGCAGAGCCCGCCGTTCACCGGTGGTGCTGGCGGAGGCGCGCACCCACCTGCCGCCGACGTGACTCCCAGTGTGAACGATGAGGCGGCCACGGCGGTCTTCCCGCCGATCGGGGATTACGCCTTTCTCTCCGACGGCGAGGTAACGGCGCTCGTCGCGCCCAGCGGCACCATCGAGTGGCTGTGCCTGCCGCGGTTCGACTCGCCGAGCGTGTTCGGAGCGATCCTCGACCGCGATGCCGGCGGCTTCCGGCTCGGCCCCGCCGACGTCATGGTTCCCGTCGCCCGGCGCTACCTGCCGGGGACGATGGTGCTGGAGACCAGCTGGGGGACCCCGGGCGGCGGCTGGATCATCGTCCGTGACGTGCTGCTCATGGGCCCGTGGCACAACGAGCGCGAGCGGTCGACGACGCAGGTTCGCGCTCCCACGGACTACGCCGCGGAGCATGTCCTGCTGCGGACCGTTCGCTGCGTGAGCGGCGAGGTGCAGCTCACGCTGGACTGCGAGCCGGTCTTCGACTACGGCGCGACGCTCGGGGAGTGGTCCTACACGGGGGACGACTACCACCAGGGCACGTGCCACGGTCCCGATGGCGTCGACCTGACCCTGACGAGCGATCTCCGGATGGGGTTCGAGGGGTCACGGGCGATCGCCAGGGCCCTGGTCAAGGAGGGCGAGACGCGCTTCGTCGCGCTGTCCTGGGGCCACGGCCAGCCACCCCGGACAGTGAGGGAGGGTCAGGACCGCCTCGTCTGGACGGCCCACCACTGGCAGCACTGGCTCTCCCGAGGGCACTTCCCGGACCACCCCTGGCGGACCTTCCTCCAGCGCTCGGCGCTGACCCTGAAGGGTCTGGCGTACTCGCCGACGGGCGCGATCGCGGCCGCGGCGACCACCTCGCTTCCGGAGCAGCCCGGCGGCACGCGCAACTGGGACTACCGGTACAGCTGGGTGCGCGACTCCACGTTCGCGCTGTGGGGCCTGTACACGCTGGGCTTTGACTGGGAGGCGAACGACTTCTTCTACTTCCTGGCGGACATGGCCGACACCGATGGTGGCGTCCAGGTGATGTACGGCGTCGCGGGCGACCGGGTCCTGACCGAGCGGACCCTCGATCACCTCTCGGGCTACGAGGACTCCCGCCCCGTGCGGGTGGGAAATGCCGCGTTTTCGCAGCACCAGCACGACGTCTGGGGAGCAATCCTCGACTCGTTCTACCTCCACACGACGTCACGCGACCGGCTCGACGACCGTATGTGGCGGATTCTGAGCAGCCTCGTCGAGCAGGCGATCGAGCACTGGCGAGAGCCGGACCGCGGGATCTGGGAGGTGCGCGGAGAGCCGAAGCACTTCACCTCGTCCAAGGTGATGTGCTGGGTTGCCGTCGACCGTGGGATGCGACTCGCCCACCTTCGCGGGGAGCCGGAGGTCGCGGCGCGCTGGCAGGCGGCGGCCGACGAGATCCGGGCCGACGTCCTGGCCCACGCGGTCGATGCGCGCGGCGTGTTCACGCAGCACTACGACACCACGGACCTGGATGCGTCGCTGCTTCTCCTGCCGCTTGTCCGCTTCCTGCCCGCCGACGACCCGCGGATCCGGGCGACGGTCCTTGCCATCGCCGACGAGCTGACCGAGGACGGCCTCGTCCTGCGCTACCGGACCGAGGGCACGGACGACGGCCTCGACGGAGCCGAGGGGACCTTCACGATCTGCTCCTTCTGGCTGGTCTCCGCCCTGGTGGAGATCGGGGAGCTGCACCGCGGCCGGCGGTTGTGCGAACGGCTGCTCTCGCTGGCCAGCCCGCTCGACCTGTACGGCGAGGAGATCGATGCCGAGACGGGCCGCCATCTCGGCAACTTCCCCCAGGCGTTCACGCACCTGGCCCTGATCAACGCCGTGATGCACGTGATCGACGCCGAGGGCCGGCACCTGCACGTCGGCCCCCGCGCCGCCGCGTCGCCGGACGTCCCCCACGACCGGACGACGAGCGCAACGATGGGACCACCCGCGGAGGACGACCCGGCCGCTGGCGAGTGAGGCCGACGCCGACCGCCTGCGCCGGTGGCCCGGCGGCACCGACGCGCACCGCCCGGAGGTTTCGCTCGGTCAGGCTTTGGCGAGGATCCGCTCGATGACCTCGGCCGCGTCCTCGGCCGCGTCGATCGTCTCCTCCAGCGTCTTGTAAAGGTCGCGCAGCTTGATCACCTCGAGGGGGTCCAGCTGGCCACGAAACAGCAGCCCGATGGCCGATCGAGACAGCCCGTCCGCCTGGTGCTCGAGGTCGTGCACGATGGCGAGATGGCGGCCGAGGTCCTTGCCCTTCTCGAGCTTGGTCAGCGCCTCCAGGAGCTGGACGGCCTGGCCGCCCAGGATGCCGACCATCTGCTTCGCCGCGTCGTCGGGCTGCGTGATGCCGTAGATCAGGAAGGTCTCGGCCGCCGCCTGGATGCCGTCCACCACGTCGTCGAGCAGGACCACCAGCGCGTGGATGTCCTCGCGGTCGAATGGCGTGATGAAGCTTCGCTCGAGGCGCCTGGCGATTTCGTCGTCGATCTCATCGCCGCGCTTCTCAAGCGCCTGGATCTCGGCGATGCGCTCGTCCAGCCGGTCGTAGGTGGCGACCATCGCCTCGAGCTTGCGGGCGGCCTCGAGCAGGTTCTCGCCGTCCTTGATGAACAGCTCGAAGAACTTCTCGTCGCGTGGGATCAGGCGGACCATCGCGGGCCTCCGGTGGCGGGCTTGGGTGGGGTGGGGGTCGAGGGGACGGTCGTCATCGGAGTCCGATCCCGTTGAGGACGACCCAGGTGAGCCCGCCCACGAGCGCCGCGGCGGGGATGGTGAGGACCCAGGCGACGAGGATCCGCCGGGCGACGCCCCAGCGGACGCCGCGGACACCGCGGCTGGCGCCGACGCCCATGATCGCGCTCGAGATCACGTGCGTGGTCGAAACCGGCATGCCCAGGTGCGCCGTCGCCAGGAGGACGGTCGCCGCGGTCGTCTCGGCGGCGAACCCGTGGATCGGCTCGAGCTGCACGACCCGCTGGCCCATCGTGTGCATGATCCGCCAGCCGCCGATCGCGGTCCCGAGCGAGATCGCCGAGGCCGCGATCACGATCACCCAGGCGGGCACGTCGTTGGTCGGGATGACCCCGGCCGAAAACAGCGCGAGCGTGATGATGCCCATCGTCTTCTGCGCGTCGTTGGAGCCGTGCGCGAACGCCATGTAGCCGGCCGAGAACACCTGCAGGCGCCGGAAGGCTGCACCAAGCGGCTTGCGCGCGGCATTCCGGAAGATCCAGGTGAGCGCGACCATGAGGACCAGCGCGATGACGAACCCGGCGATGGGCGATGTGACCAGCGGGACCAGCACCTTGTTGATGACCCCGTCGAGCTTGAACGCGCTGGTTCCCACGGCGACCGCCGTCGCGCCGAGGAGGCCGCCGATTAGGGCGTGACTGCTCGAGCTGGGCAGGCCCAGCCACCACGTGATGAGGTTCCACACGATGGCGCCGATGAGCGCCGAGGCGACCACGACCTGGGTCGTCGTCTGTTCGTCCACGAGCCCGGCGCCGATCGTCTTGGCCACCGCCGTGCCTGCGAACGCGCCGATGAAGTTGAACGCCGTCGCCATGAGCAGGGCGTACTGCGGGCGCAGGGCGCGGGTCGCCACGGATGTCGCGATCGCGTTGGCCGTGTCGTGGAAGCCGTTGATGTAGTCGAACACGACCGCCAGGACGAGCACGGCGATCAGCATGAGGTTCAGGGATTCGATCGGACGATCCTCAGGCGCATCGACCGGACCGGGGCTGGATCCGGGACGCTCCAAGCATATCGACTGGACAGGGCGACTGTTGACGCGCCGAGGCGTGGACGCGTCGAGATCACGTGACGTCGGGCCGGCCCCGATCCGTCATGACTCACCGTGACTCAGCGGGTGCATCGGAAGCGACACCCGCCTGGCGGATCCGGGCCCGACGAAGCCGCTCCGGGCCGAAGCGCCGTGGCTGGGGGCGGCCCCGATGCGCCGGGTGAGTCGCCGCAAACGAGTCGCAAGCCGGCGCCAGCGCAACGCATGCTGCCCGGTCGCCGGTATCCTTCGCGCCATGCGCCTGAGCCACCTGTTCTTCACCACCCTGCGCGACGACCCCGCCGACGTGGAGATGCCGTCGCATCGCCTCCTGCTCCGGGCCGGCTACATCCGCCCGCTCGGATCCGGGATCTATTCGCTGCTGCCGCTGGGCAAGCGCGTCAACGACCGCGTCGAGCAGATCATCCGCGAGGAGCAGGACCGGATCGGCGGCCAGGAGATGGAGATGCCGGTCGTCCATCCGGCCGACATCTGGCGGGCGAGCGGACGCTACGACGCGATCGGTCCGGAGCTGACGCGGTTCAAGGACCGCAACGGCCGGGACATGGTCCTCGCGATGACCCACGAGGAGGTCGTCGGCATCCTGCTCGCCGACATCGTCAGGTCGTACCGCCAGCTGCCGATGATGGTCTACCACTTCCAGACCAAGTGGCGAGACGAGCCACGCGCCCGGGCCGGGCTGATCCGCGTCCGCGAGTTCGTGATGAAGGACGCGTACAGCTGCGACCGCGACGCGGCCGGTCTCGACGTGAGCTACCAGGCGCAGTACGAGGCATACGTCCGGACCTTCGAGCGGCTGGGCCTCGAGACCGTCGCGGTCTCGAGCGACGTCGGGATCATGGGCGGCAGCCAGGCGCACGAGTTCATGGTCCTCAACCCGGCCGGCGAGGACGTCCTGGTGCTGTGCGAGGCGTGCGGCTATGCCGCCAACCGCCAGGTCGCCCGGATCAACCGTCCGGCACCCGCGGACGAGGCGCAGATCGCCCTCGAGGAGGTTGCGACGCCCGGGACCACGACGATCGCCAGCCTCGCGGCGTTCCTGGACATCCCCGAAGCTCGCACCGCCAAGGCCG
This sequence comes from uncultured Chloroflexia bacterium, assembly GCA_963734895.1. Lineage (GTDB taxonomy): Bacteria > Chloroflexota > Limnocylindria > Limnocylindrales > CSP1-4 > CAIXZV01. The sequence continues at coordinate 25,571 of CAVTIN010000012.1, forward strand.
CGTTCTTCATGACCGGCGATGGACGGCTGGTCACCGCGATCATCCGCGGCGACCTCGAGGTCAACGAGACGAAGCTGGCCAACGCCGCCGGCGCCAGCACCGGGCTGCGGCCGGCCACGGTCGAGGAGATCAAGGCTGCCGGGATGGAGCCCGGGTACGGGTCGCCGATCGGGGCGCACGACACCGTCGTCGTGGTCGACGAGCTGGTCGCCCGGTCGCCCAACCTCGTCGCGGGCGCCAATCGCGTCGGGTACCACTACCGGAACGTCAACGTCGGGCGGGACTTCACGGCCGACGTGACCGCCGACATCGCGAACGCGAGCGAGGGCGATCCGTGCCCGACCTGCGGCGAGGCCCTGATCCTGCGCAACGGGATCGAGGTCGGCAACATCTTCAAGCTGGGCACCAAGTTCACCGATGCCGCGGGCGCGACCTACCTCGGCGAGGACGGTAAGGCCCACCCCATCGTCATGGGCTCCTACGGCATCGGCGTCGGGCGCAACGTCGCCTGTGTCGTCGAGGCCCACCACGACGAGAAGGGGATCGTGTGGCCCGAGGAGGTCGCCCCGTACGCCGCCCACCTCGTCGCCATCGGGGCGAGCCGGGATCCGAAGGTGACCGAGGTCGCGGAGGCCCTGTACGCAGCGGCCGCGAGCGCGGGACCCGGGCGCGAGATCCTGTACGACGATCGAGACGAGTCGCCCGGCGTGAAGTTCACCGACGCGGAGCTGCTCGGCATGCCCTGGATCGTGACGGTCAGCCCCCGGTCGCTGGCAGCCGGCGGCGCCGAGGTCACGTACCGGGCCACAGGGGAGCGGTCCGTCCGGTCGCTCGACGAGGTCACCGCGCTCCTCACCGGGCGGGCGACGGACCCGAGCTGAGCCGGGCGGCGGACGATCCGGCCCGATGCCGCGCCCGCTCGTTCCCGACGAGGACCTCTACGCCCGGCTCGAGGTGGCCGTCGATGCCTCGCCCGAGGCGATCGAGCTGGCCTGGCGAGCGCTGCTCAAGCGTCACCATCCCGACGTCGCGGGCGAGGATGCCGCCTCGCTGGAGCGGGCGAAGCGGATCAACGTCGCCCACGACTGGCTCGGCGACCCCGTGCTCCGGGAACGCTACGACCGTGAGCGACCGGGCGAGCACCGGCGGGCGCACCGGCGTCCGGCATGGGCGTCCTCCGCGTCGGGCCGCCTGGCCGCCCCGCCCCGACGCGCCGCCTCAGGCCGCGCGGGCCCCGCGCGCCGCGCCGTCGCGCGCCGCGCCATCGCGCCCTGACCTGTTCCGCGGCGACCCATCGACAGTCCTCGCCCGGTTCCTGTCGCGGGTCGACCGGCTGACGCAGGACGAGCTGGACCGGATGGCGGAGGCGGAACCGCCGCCGATCGCCTTCCTCGCGACGATCCGCCGGTTCATCGCGCCCGACGCAACCTCGGCCTTCGCGGCCGTGGAGGCATCGCTCGCCGCCCGCGTTCCCCACGAGCGCTGGGCCGTGGCGAGCGTCCGCGAGGGTCTGCTCGGTGTCGCCGCCGAGCTGGTGCTCGGGCCGTTTCTCGACGACATGCTCGCAGAGCCCTTCCGCGGGCGAGCGCGGGAACGGCTGCTCCGCGCATGGCATGTCTCAGTCGACCAGCCGCGATACGGCCCCAACGGGTCCGACGTGGTCGCGCTCCGGGCGCGGGTCCGAGGGCTGACCGACGTCCAGGTGGCCACGCTGATCCGCCGCTCGCAGGGGATCGCGGGCGACGATCGCCCGTGGCCCGCCTCGCTCAGCCGCGAGGAGGACGAGGCGCTCCGGATCTCGGCGGTGCTCGCGGCGCGGGACGTCGCCGCCGCGATGCCCCTTACGGGCCTGTCGCGGCCGGCGGCGACACGCGGCCGGCGGCTCCTCGCGCGCCTGGGCCACGTGGTCGCGCTCCGGCACGCGTTCCCGCGCGCCGCCTACACGGCCCTGCTCGCGCCGTTCGCCGAGGCGACGGGCGCGAGCGACACGCGGCCAGTGCCGCCCCCGGGAGTGTCGCGGACGCGCTGAGGCTGAAGGCGCTGGGGCGCCGCGCGCCCGCGCATCCCCCGTGCGATCCTGTTGCGCGATGGAGGCCGTGCTCATCATCGCCGTCGCCGGGCTCGCGCTCGCGCTCGCCGCAGCGCTGATCGCCCTGCGAAACCGCGCCGCGGAGATGGACGAGCTCGTCGCCGCCGTCGGGACGCGGACGGCTCCGGCGGACGTCGGTGCCAGGGTTGCGCTGTCGCGCGGACCGGAGACGGAACCGCTCGACGACCTGATGCCGGTGGGCGTGCTGCACCTCGACGCAACCCGGCACGTCGACCGGGCCAACGCCCGCGCTCACGCCCTGCTCGAGATCGGTCCTGGACGGCTCCTCGGCCGCACCGTGATGGAGACGTTCCTCGATGCCCGGGTCGAGGCGCTGGTCGACGGCATTCCCGACGGCGGCACGGCGACCGCAGAGGCGCGGTTCGGGGCGCGCGAGCCGCGCACGGTCATCCTCCGGGTCAGTCGCTCGCTCGCCGACGGCACCTGGATCGTGCTCGAGGACGTGACCGAGCTCCGCCGCCTGCAGCAGATCCGGGCCGAGTTCATCGACAACCTCAGCCACGAGCTGCGGACGCCGCTGAGCACGGTGAGCCTGCTCGCGGAGACCCTGGCCCGGGATGCCGAGAGCGCCGATGTCCCGCCACGCATGCGCGAGCGGATCGCCAAGGTCGAGGTCGAGACCGGCCACCTCGTCCAGATGGTCAGCGAGCTGCTCGACCTCGCGCGGATCGAGGGCGGCACCGAGATCCGCCTGGGCGAAGACGTCGACCTCGCGCGCCTGGCGACCGCGTCGATCGACCGCCTCCGCCTGTTCGCCGACCGCCAGGGCGTCGAGCTGGCGGTCGAGGCGGATCCCACGGCGCCGCCGGTCCGCGGTGACGAGGAGCGGCTCGGCCAGGTGTTCGTGAACCTCGTCCACAACGCGGTCAAGTTCAGCCCCGATGGCGGCACGGTGACGGTCGACATCCGCGCGAATGCGGGCGATGTCGTTGCCTCGGTGACGGACCACGGGATCGGGATCTCGGCCGCAGATGCTGCCCGGATCTTCGAGCGCTTCTACAAGGCCGACCGGGCACGCGTGCGCGGTGGCGGGACCGGCCTGGGTCTCGCGATCGCCCGCCACGTCATTGAGCGCCACGGGGGACGGATCTGGGTGGAGTCCGAGGAGGGCCGCGGCTCCACGTTCGCGTTCGCGATCCCCGCCCTGCCGGTCGCGTCGCCCTCGTCAGGTGGGTCGGCGGCTGACGCCCAGCCCCCACAGCAGCCTGATCGATGATCCCAGCCGCACGCCCCGGAGGGCCGATGGATCGCCTGCTCGTCGCGACGCTCAACATCCTCAACCTCGCGGACCGCTGGGAGGAGCGGTTGCCGCTGCTGCTCGCGGATATGGCGGCGCTCCAGCCGGACCTGATCGGGCTCCAGGAGGCGGTCTACCCGATGCAGCAGGACCGGCTGCTCGGAGCGGCGGGGGAGGGGCACTACGAGGCCGTTCGCGGCTGGGCGGGCCGGCCCGAGTACGGGAACAGCCTGCTGGTCCGCACGCCGTTGGTCGCAACGGACGCCGAGCGCCTCGATCTCGGCCTCACTCGGGCGGCGCATCGCGTTCGTCTCGCGCTCCCCGAGGGCGCCACGCTGGTGTTCGCGGTGACGCATCTCCACCACGTGGCCGCTGATCACGAGATGCGCCTGAGCCAGGTCGAGGCGCTGCTGCCCTGGCTGGATGGATCGCCGGCCCACGACGCGCTGATCGTGGTGGGCGACTTCAACGCGCGCCCGGGCGAACCGGCCCATGCCCGGATGCTGGCCGCCGGCTTCCGCTCGGCTCACGCCGAGGCCAACGGCGCGGAGCCCGTGATCACCTGGCCGTCCGGGCTCCAGGCGCCGGCGATGGACGCGGACGGCACCCCCGGCTGCCTCGACTACATCTGGGTTCGGGGGGCCGTGCAGGTGGACGACGCCCGGCTCGTGTTCGACCGGTCCGCGGCAGGCGATCCGACGCTGTACCCGTCGGACCACCTGGGGATCGCCGCCCACGTCACGATCGGGCAGGGGATCGGGACCTGACCGTGGGCGATACCCCCACCCTGGGCGCCCATTTCGCCGCCGGCCGACCAGGGCCGGGGACGCTTCGCCTGGCCCATCGCGGCGACTGGCGGCACGCCCCGGAAAACACGCTCGAGGCGCTGATCGCCGCCACCGCGATCGCGGGCTGCGACGGCGTGGAGTTCGACGTCCGGCTCGCGAGCGACGGCGTCCCGGTGCTGCTCCACGACGAGACGCTCGCTCGCGTCCAGCACCGCCCCGAGCTGGTGGACGAGCTCACCGCCGACGAGCTGGGGACGGCTGGCGTCCCCAGCCTTGCATCGGTGCTGCGCGCGCTCCCGGCGCCGGCGTTTCTCGACGTCGAGCTCAAGGGAACGAACCATGGAGCGGCGACCGCGACGGCCCTGCGCGAGGCCCGCGGCGAGCGACCCGACCGGGCCGTGATCTCCTCGTTCGAGGACACGACGCTGGCCGCGATGGCGACCTGCCTGCCCGGGTGGGTCCGCTGGCTCAACGCGGACAACCTGGAGCGGGCGGTCATCGGTCGTGCGGTCGATCTCGGCTGCCGGGTGATCTCCGTGCACTGGGCCGCGATCACCCCCGCATCTGCGGACGCGACGCAGGCAGCAGGCCTCGAGCTTGCCGCCTGGACGGTGCGGACCCGCGAAGTCTTCGAACGGCTGGCCGCGCTGGGTGTCCGTGCCGTGTGCGTCGAGGGCGAGGCTCTCGATGACGGGCGCTCGCTGTGAAGGCGGCGCCATCGGAGGTCGCCGGCGCCTTCGGGACGATCGGGTACCGTGAACGGCAACCGGAACGAACCGGGTACTGAGCTGATGGTCACAAGCGCTTGCACCGAATGAACAGGCTCCTCGGCGCCGCCCTGCTGGCCGGCATGCTCGTCGTCGCTGCGTGCGGCGATGGCACGGCTACCCCGACGCCGTCTCCGGGCGGGTCGTCGGCACCGGCCGAATCCGCGAGACCCGTGACCGGCGGCCTGGTCGGGATCGCGCTGCCGTCCACCTCGTCATCGCGCTGGGCGGCCGATGGCGACAACCTCGTGAACGCGCTGTCGGCGCTCGGGTACGCCACCGATCTGCAGTTCGGCGAGGACGACATCGCGACCCAGGTCTCGCAGGTCGAGCACATGATCGCCGAGGGTGCCAAGGTCCTCGTGATTGCGCCCGTCGACGGCACGACGCTGACCGACGCCGTGCAGAAGGCCTCGGACGCCGGAATCAGGGTTGTGGCCTATGCCCGCCTGATCCGGGGTTCACCCAACGTGGACTACTTCACGACCTTCGACGATTTCAAGGCCGGCGTGCTCCAGGCCAGGTCGATCGTCGATTCCCTCGACCTCGAGAATGCCGCGGGCCCGTTCAGCATCGAGCTGTTCGCCGGCTCGCCGGGCGACGACACGGCCGTGCTCCAGTTCGACGGCGCGATGTCGATCCTCCAGCCGTTCATCGACCGCGGCAAGCTCATCGTCCAGTCCGGTGAGGTGGACTTCCCGGCGCAGGTCGGCACGCTCGGCTGGGACGGCACCGCGGCCGGAGCTCGACTCGGCAGCATCCTTGCCGCCCACTACGCCGACAAGCGGCTTGACGCGGTCCTGGCACCGTCCGATGGCATCAGCCGCGGGATCATCGCCTCGCTCAAGCAGGCCGGCTACTACACCGCCGACCAGCCGGCGCCCGTGGTGAGCGGGCGGGACGCGGAGCTCGCGTCGGTGAAGTCCATCCTCGCCGGAGAGCAGACCTCGACCGTGTTCGAGGACGGGCGCCTCCTGGCGGCACAGGCCGCGAAGATGGTTGACCAGCTGGTCAAGGGCAAGACGGTCGACGTGAACGACACCACGACCTGGCAGAACGGGGTCAAGATCGTGCCCTCGTTCCTGCTCGACGTGGTCGGCGTGACCCGCGACAACGCCAGACAGGTGCTGGTCGACAGCGGGTACTACACCGCGAATCAGCTTGCCGGCTAGCCGACACGATCGGAGCCACGATGACGAGCAGCGGGACCGGCCCGGTCGCTGACGGCCGGGGAGGGGACGCGCCGGTCCTCGAGGCGGCCGACGCGCACGTGATCGTGCGCCCGCAGGACGGCGGCCGCCTCGGCTCGGTGATCGTCGCCGGTCGGGAGCTCCTGCTGACGGACCGCGAGCCCGGCCCGATGTGGTGGGGCGCCTATCCGATGGCTCCGTGGGCGGGTCGGATCCGGCACGGCCGGTTCAGCTTCGCCGGCCTCGAGCACCAGCTGCCGCTCGGCATGCCGCCCCACGCCATCCACGGCGTCGTGTACGACCGGCCGTGGCGTGTCGTGGACGCCACGACCATCGCGATCAATCTCGACGAGCGCTGGCCGTTCCGGGGCACGGTGACCCAGCGATTCGCGCTGGAGGAGGACGGGCTCGAGGTGACGATGGCGCTCGTGCGGCGGCAGTTCGGCTGCCTACCCGTTCGGCAGCAGCTCCGGCGGCAGCAGGTAGCGCAGGATCCCCCGGCCCGCGGCCGGGACGTGGCCTGGCACGTCGACGCGGGCGAACGCGCCCTTGCGCATCGGGATGCCTGGCAGCCCGAGCAGCTCGCCCAGCAGCTCCGAGAAGTCCGGGTCGTGGCCGACCAGGCACGGCCGTTCGGCCGGAGCGGCAGCGAGCAGGATGTCCTCGACGACCGAGACGTCGAGCGGCCCGGCGAGACGCTCGTCCACGACGACCGGGGTCCCGAGCGTCTCCGCGACGAGCCGGGCCGTCTCGTCCGCGCGCACCTTCGGCGAGGTGATGAACAGGTCGGGCGCCTCGTCGATCGCGGCGAGCAGCCGGCCCAGCCGTTCCGCCTGACCCCGGCCCTTGGCCGAGAGCGGGCGCGCGGCGTCGTCGCCGTCCCAGCGCATCGGGTTGCCCGCGTGGGCGTGACGAAGCAGGAACAGCGCGCTCACGCTCGCTCCACGCGGTCGCCGGACGTCGAGCCGCTGGTGTGAACGGCGGCCATCACGGGTTGAGGTCCTCGACCTCGCCGGAGGACAGGAACACGATGTCCTCGGCGATGTTGGTGACCCGGTCTCCGATGCGCTCGAGGTAGTGGGAGGCGAACAGGATCCGGGTGCCGGGCTCCACGTTCGCCGGGTCGTCGCGCATCAGCACCAGCACGCGGTCGAAGATCGCGTGGTAGAGGTTGTCGACCTCGTCGTCCAGCTTGGCCACCGCGCGCGCCTGGGCCTCGTCGACATCGACCAGCGCGCGGATGATCCCGTGGACGAGCCCGGCAACCCGCTCGCCGAGCAGCGGCAGGTCCACGAAGTTGCCCATCGGCGCATACGGGGCCAGCTTGCGCGCCTGCTTGGCGACGGAGCCGGCGTGGTCGCCCATTCGCTCCAGCTCGTACGAGACGTGGTCCAGGGTCAGCAGGTAGCGAAGGTCGCGGGCGACGGGGTTCTGGGTGGCGATCACGGCCACGATCATCGCCGTGGCCTTGCGCTGGACCTCGTTGATCTGCCGGTCGTCCTTGATCACCTGCAGCGCCGCGTCGGCGTCATGCGCGATCAGGGCGGCGATGGCCGCCCTGATCTGCGACTCGACCAGCGAGCCCATCCGCAGCACGTTGTCCTTGACCTCGCCGATCTCGCGGTCGTAGGTCGATCGGATCGGGTGGTGGGGCTCCGCCGGCAGCGGGAGGGTCGCGTCGCGCGCCGCCTCGGCGAGGGCGGCAACCTCCTGCTCGAGGCGGGCTCCGATCGGCGTGTCGTTCTCGGTCATCGTGGCCTCCCGTCTCAGCCGAACCGACCCGAGACGTAATCCTCGGTCATCTGGTTGGTGGGGTTCGTGAAGATGGTCGTCGTATCTGCCATCTCGACCAGGTAACCGGCCCGGTCCTCGTCCATGTTGAAGAACGCGGTCTGGTCGCTCACCCGCGCGGCCTGCTGCATATTGTGGGTCACGATCACGATCGTGTAGTTCGCCCGCAGCTCGTGCATCAGCTCCTCGATCCGGAGCGTCGCGACCGGGTCGAGCGCCGAGGCCGGCTCGTCCATCAGCAGCACCGCCGGGTCCACCGCCAGGGCGCGAGCGATGCACAGGCGCTGCTGCTGCCCGCCGGAAAGCGAGGTCCCGGGCTGCTTGAGCTTGTCCTTGACGTCGTCCCACAGGGCAGCCGACCGCAGGCACCGCTCGACCGTCTCGTCGAGCTCCGGGCGTGGATGGCGGCCGGTGAGCCGGAGCCCCGCCACGACGTTGTCGTAGATCGACATCGTGGGGAACGGGTTCGGGCGCTGGAAGACCATCCCGATCACGCGTCGCAGCTGGACCGGGTCCACGTCCGCGGCGTACAGGTCGATGTCGTCGAGCAGCAGGCGCCCCTCGATGTGCGCCCCGGGGATCAGCTCGTGCATCCGGTTGAGGCTCCGGAGGAACGTGCTCTTGCCGCAGCCCGAGGGCCCGATGATCGCCGTCACCGCATGCGGGCGGATGGTCATCGACACCTCGCGCACGGCCCGGAACGCCCCGTAGTACGCGGACAGGCTCTGGATCTCGATCCGGCCGCTCGTCGCCTCGGCGCCTTCCCCCGCCGCCCCCTCGGGCGGCACCGCATTCGGGACCGGCGGCAGGGGCTCCCCGGGCGCGGGTTCGAGGTTCGGTGGAGTGGTCAGGTTCACGGTCATGGCTCCCTCAACCGGCCCGCTTGCCCCAGGTGCGGAACCGCACCAGGACGTTGATCACGAGAACGAACGCCAGCAGCAGGAATGCCGCACCCCAGGCCTGCTGGTTCAGTGCCTCGAACGGCTGCCGGGCATTCACGTAGATGAAGATGGGCAGGGCGTCCATCGGCCGGCCGAAGTCGCCCACGTTGACCAGGCGGCTGCCCAGGGCCGTGAACAGGAGCGGGGCCGTCTCGCCCATGGCCCGCGCGACGGCCAGCATCAGGCCGGTGAGGATGCCCGACAGCCCGGTCGGGATGACGACCGAAAGCACCGTTCGCCACACGGGGATGCCCAGCGACAGCGACGCCTCCCGGAGGGTTCCCGGGACGATCTTGAGGATCTCCTCGGTGGTGCGCATGATCACGGGGACCATGATCACGGCGAGGGCCACGCTGCCGGCGAACGCATTGAACTGCTTGAACGGCAGCACCAGGAACGTGAACACGAAGATCCCGACCAGGATCGACGGAACGCCGACCAGGACATCGGCCGAGAACCGGATCACGCGGGCCGATCGCCGGTCGCTGAACTCGTTGACGTAGACGCCGGCCAGGATCCCGAACGGAATCGCCATCAGCGTCGCCAGCCCGACGAGCTGCAATGAGCCGAGGATGGCCGCGACCGCGCCGCCGCCGGTGCCGAGCGCCCTCGGAGGCTTGGTCAGGAGATCGAGGTTGAGCGCCCCGATGCCGTTGATCGTGACGAACGCGACGATGAACAGGAGCGGCACGATGCCGGCGATCGCCGCGAGCAGGCTCAGGGCCCGGAACGCGCGATCGATGATGCTGCGCCGGCGGTCCGAGGCGGACCGGACGAGCACGCTCCGGATGGGAACGGCGCGGGTCCCTGCGGTCATGGCATCAATCCGCGCCGACCGTGCCCGCGGCTCGCCACACGAGCAGCCGCGCCAGCACGTTGAGCCCGATCGTCATCGCCAGCAGGATCAGGCCAAGGGCGATGAGGCTCGATGTCTGCAACCCGACCGACGCCTCGTTGAACGTCGTCGCAATCTTCGATGCGATCGTCTGCGACTGGTCGAACAGCGAAGTCGGGATGTCCTGCGCGTTGCCGATGACCATCGTGACGGCCATCGTCTCGCCCAGCGCCCGGCCCAGACCGAGGATGATCGCGCCCGCGATGCCCGACCGCGCCGCCGGCAGGACCGCCCGGGTGACGACCTCCCAGCGCGTCGCCCCCAGGGCGAACATCGCCTCCCGCTGCGCCATCGGCACAGAGGTGATGACCTCGCGCGACACGGACACGATGGTGGGCAGGATCATGATCGCGAGGATCACGCCGGCGGCGAACAGGCCGATCCCGAGCGGTGGTCCCTCGAACAGCGGGATCGTGTCTCCGAAGGTGCTGACGAAGAAGGACTCGACCGTCACCTTGAGGAACGGCGTCAGGACGAACACGCCCCACAGGCCGATCACAACGGACGGGACCGCTGCGATCAGCTCCACCAGGAATGTCAGGGGGATCGCGACGCGACGCGGAGCGAGCTCCGCGAGGTAGATCGCCGTGAGCAGGGCGATCGGGGTCGCGATCACCAGCGCGATGCCCGCCGAAAGGAGCGTACCGACGATATACGGGAGCGCCCCGAAGACCTTGGCAACCGGGTCCCAGGTCGTGCCGGTGATGAAGTCGAGGATCCCGAAGTGGGTGAAAGCCTCGGTGCTGCTGAGGGTCAGCATCGCCGTCAGCAGGATGAGGAGCCCGATGACCGCGTAGGCCGCCAGCCCGGACCCGCCCCGGAACAGGCGGTCAGCGACCTTGCCCGAGCCGGGGGCCAGTCGCCGTCCGGGGTCGGAGAGCGTTGTCATGCAGTGATCCTCGAGGCTGGGAAGCGGGTCACCCGGCTAAGAGTAGTGGTCGCGGCGCCGGGCGACAGAACGACCGACCGGTCCCGCTCCGAGTTGCGGGACCGGTCGGCGGAGGAGGGAGCCGGTGGGCTCAGGGCCAGACGGCAGACCCGTTGGCCGTGATCTTGTGGAGCTCGTCGAGCGACTTCTGCTGGATCGGCGCGGGCAGCGGGGCGTACCCGAGCCCGTCCTCATCGGCCTGCCCGTCCGTCAGCGCCCAGTAGGTGAAGGCGACCATCGCCTGCGCCTTGGCGGCGTCCGCCCAGTCGACCGGGATCAGGAGGTAGGTGTACGACGCGATGGGGTAGGTCGAGGCGCCCGCGCCGTTGATGATGGGCGCCTGGCGGAAGTCCGTCGGGAAGTCCGGGGCCGCGGCCTCCGCGGCTGCCGTGACGCCCGCCGTTGAGCCGGCCACGAACTGGCCATCCGCGTTCTTCACCTTGGCCGAGGTCAGACCCGCCTGCGCGGCGTAGTTGAGCTCGACGTAGCCGACCGATCCGTCGGTCTGCTTGACGCCGCCGGCGACGCCGTCATTCCCCTGCGCTCCGATGCCCACCGGCCAGGAGACCTCCTTTCCCGCCCCGACGCCCGAGTGCCAGTCCGGGCTGACGGTATCGAGGTAGGTCGTGAACGCGTTGGTCGTGCCCGATCCGTCGCTGCGATGGACGACGGTGACGGCCAGGTCCGGGAGGGACGCGCCCGGGTTGAGCGCGACGAGCTTCGCGTCGTTCCACTTGGTGATGGTTCCCAGGAAGATCCCGGCGATCGCATCGGCGTCGAGGTTCAGGTCCGTGACGCCGGGGATGTTGTAGGTCACCACGACGGCACCCAGCGCGGTGGGTACGTGCAGCAGCGTGACGCCGGCCGGCAGGGCCGAGACCTCGCTGTCCTTCATCGCCGCATCGGAGGCGCCAAAGTCGACGGTCTGCTCGGTGATGGCCTTGATGCCGCCACCCGATCCGATCGCCTGGTAGTCGAACTGGATGTTGCCGTGCAGCTCGGTGTACTTCTCGAACCACACCTGGTAGAGCGGGGCCGGGAAGGTGGCGCCGGCTCCCTGGAGCGTGACGTCGGCTGAGCCGGGATCGGGCATCGCCATCGCGTCGCCGGACCCGGCCGGCGTGCTCGCGGCGCCCGTGGGCGCGGTTGTGGCGCCGGATCCGCCGCATGCGGCGACGAGGATGGTCGCGGCGAGTGCGACGGCGCCCAGGCGCCTCGACGAGGTGAACGTCACTGAGGACTCCTCCATGAGATGGTCGGCGCAGCGCACCGTGGATCCTTGCTTCTCCTTGTTGCGCTCACACGTTCGAGCGCGGCCGTCAACGGCGGATGTGCAACGTGTTAAGGGCCGGTTAACTCACGAGCTCGCGCAGCGGCGGTGAACCCGGAGGGGCCGACAGCACATCGACGGCGGCGGCGAGGCGGACCCGGTGGCAAGGGCTCGCGGCCGGGGCGCAGGTGGGGCAGACTTGTCGCGTGGATGATCAGGGCAGAAGCGACTGGCGCATGAGTGGCGAGACGGGCGCTTCCGAGGACCCGTTTGCCGGTGCCCCGCGTGCCCTCGATGTTCCACCGGGCGTTCTCTCGGCCGAGCCTGCCGATGCCAGGCGCGAAGCCCCGGTTGAGGAGCCCGCCCACGCATCGATGTCAAAGCGGGAGGCGAAGGCTGCCAGGCGTGCCGCCAAGAAGGCAAGAGCCGCCCGGAAGGCAGCGCGCAGGGCCGAGCGAAAGGCCGTCAAGAAGGAATCGAAGCGGCGCGCCAAGGCTGCACGGCGGGAAGCGGCGGCGGCGGCCAAGGCGGCCAAGCGAGCGGCCAAGGCGGCCAAGCGAGCGGCCAAGGCTGCGCGCCGGATCGAGCGGACCGCCGCCGACGTGGCCGCGACGGCAGTCGACGTGCACGCGGACGCCAGGCGGGTCCGCAAGGATCGCGCGTCGGCCCGCGTCCCGGTCGGGCCGGCGTCAGGCCCGGCGCCGGAGGCGGTGCAGCTCATGGACGAATGGCCCACGGCGCAGGAGCGCACCGCCGACGACAGCACGACGGAGATGGCCGCTGCTGCCGGGGCGGTGCTCCAGGAGGTGGCCGATCTCGTTCGGCAGACCGCAGAGCCCGCAGCATCACGGATCGTCGATCGCGTCGGACGCCGGGAATTGGCGCCGCAGCCCGAGGCGGAACCGACGCCGCTGCCCGAGCCCGAACCCGAGCCGCTGCCTGCACCCGAACCCGAGCCGCTGCCTGCACTCGAACCAGAACCGGCGCCGCTGCCCGAGCCCGAAGCCGCTGCCTGCACTCGAACCAGAACCGGAGCCGCTGCCCGAACCCGAACCCGAGCCTGAACCGGAACCCGAACCGGAGCCGCTGCCCGAACCCGAACCCGAGCCTGAACCGCGAACCCGAACCCGAGCCTGAACCGGAACCCGAACCGGAGCCGCTGCCCGAACCGGAGCCCGAACCCGAGCCCGAACCCGAGCCGGAACCCGAGCCCGAACCGGCGGGCGCCGCCGGTCGCGATGCGCTCGGACCCGTGGCCGGTCGAGGCGCAATTCGCGACGTCCACCGAGCGAACCGGCTTCGCCTTTGACGCCCGGATCCCCCCGACACACGTGCCGGACCAGGAGCTCGACGCGCCCGCCGTCGACCCCGAGCGGCCAGATGCCGTCGACGAGCCCACCGACGAGCCGGTCCCGGAACCGCCGGTGACCGTGACGGAGATTCCGCGCCAGCTGCTGGCTACCGGTGCCGAGCTCGTCGTCTGGGCGTCCGTCGACATCGGCGCCAACAGCGTCCATCTCCTGGTCGCCGCGTGCCGTGGCCATCAGCTGGACCCGCTGCTCGACGAATCCGTGTTCCTCGGGCTCGGCGATCGTGTCGCGAAGGACGGCTACCTCGGTTCCGCCGCGCGCGAGGACCTCATCGCCGCCCTCGCGAGCTACGCGGAGGCTGCCCGGAACCTCGGCGCTCGCGAGATCGTGCTGATGGGCACCGAGCCCATCCGACGCGCCGCCGACGCCGCGATCCTGGTGTTCGACGTGGAGGCGCGGACCGGCCTGCCGCTCCATGTCCTGGACCATCACGAGGAGGGCATCCTCACGCTCGCCGGCGTCACGATGGGACGGAGCGCCGGCCGCGAGATCATGGTCGTCGACATCGGCGGCGGCAGCTCGGAGATCGTGGTTGCTGCACCGGGCACCCCCGTTCGGACCATCGGGCTGCCGCTCGGCTCCGCCCGGATGACGCAGGATCACGTTCGCTCGGATCCGGCCACGATGGATGAGATCGACGCGATGGTCGTCGAGGCACGACGCGTCATCGCCGAAGCACCGGACGCCAGCCCAGAGGAGATGATCGCGGTCGGTGGCACGGCCTCCAATCTCCTGCGGATCCTTCCGGGAACCGTGTCCGATGGCATCCTCACCAGCCGCCGGGTCACGATCGCGCTGGCGATGCTGACCGTCGAGTCCAGCGCCGATATGGCGGCGCGACACGGGCTCCGTCACACGCGGGCCCGGATCCTGCCGGCCGGAGCGGTGATCGTTGACGCGATCCTCGATCGCTACGGCGTCGACCGCCTGCGCGTCTCCGAGGCGAGCATCCGGGAAGGCGCGATCCTGGTCGCCGCCATTGCGGGCAACGCTTGGCGGGACCGGCTGCCAGCCCTGGCCGAAGGCTGGGAGAGCTAGGGAGTAAAGAGCGAAGGGCGAGGGGGGGGGGGGAGAGGGAGAGAGAGAGAAGGGGGGGAGGAGGGAGGGAGAGAGAGAGGAGAGAGTGGGAGAAGAAAAAAGAGGGGGAGGAGTGAGACGTTGCCGTGTAGTCCTTCGGCGGCGACAATCGCCACCAAGGAGAGCGAGGGAGAGCGACGCTCGAACCCGGCGGAAGAGAGAGAGCTACGAGAGAGAAGTCGTGCGATCGGCGATGGCGATTCTCCGTCAGTGTCGATCAACGGCGCGCTCCCGCAGGGGATGTAGTACGAGGGCGATCGCCCGACTGGCGATGGCCGATGTCGTACGGGCCGGCCCCATCCCCTCAATCACCATGGGGAGCGCGACGCCGCCGTAAGACAGCCGGCGAGGAGCCAGGCCCTCGAGAACGCGCATCGAGTTGCAGCGCTTGGACCGGGGCGTGCGGAGCTCGGTCGATAGATGCTCGACGAGGATCTCCTCGTAGCGGTCCTTGCGGTCCTGTCGATCCAGTTGAGCGCGAGCAGGGCAAGGCGAAGTGCAGCGGGAAAGTTGCTGATGCGGCCACGGCCGATGTGAGGGCCGCCGCCTGGACCATTGAGGAACGCATCGACATCGCTGGTGCTGGTCGCCGCTGCGGTTTGCAGGAGAATGTTTTATTGCTCTTATCGAGCTGTTTTGACCTTCGGCGATCTCCGAGCATCGCCCGGACGCGGAAACTGCGAACTTGTGCGAGTCGGCGAAGAGTCGAGCTCGGCTGCGAGCGGATGGGTGGTCGGATACAGCGGACGCGACGTACTTCTCCTGGACTTTGTTTCGGTAGTGCCAGGTCGAGAGGACATGGCGCTCGCGATCCTGGCGGTCATGCCTCCCGGATCGCGTAGGCGATCTGCGGATCCGGATCGGAGATGATCGTCGCCGGCGTGCCTGGGAGACTGCGGAAGAACGCCACCCACTGCGGCTTTCGTCGGCCGGGAACGCGCGGACGTGGAGGATCTTCAGGTCGTGCCGCCGGCGCTTGGATCACTCGGAAGGCGGATGCCAGCGGCAAGGACCGCGAAGGCCGGGACGCCGTTCGGCTTGGGACCCGGCAAGCGGGTGCTCTTCGGGTAGTAGACTTGGCCCGGAACGGCTGCAATTGACGACGATCGTCGCGCTCGGCCACTGCTGCGCCATCAGGTCGCGCGTGACGAGGTAGCCGTAGCGATCCAGCCGGTCCACGGACGATCGGCCGTCTTCGCTGAGGCCTCGGTGAGGCGGCGCGCCGTGGCCCGTCTTCTTGGCCCGCTCGCTGGTGAGTGCGGCCGCGTCGGTCCGGGTTCGCTCAGCCGCGAGACGCAGGCTGTCCCCGCGACCCATGTTTCGCAGGAAGTCAGCGATCACGGGATCGACGAACGCGATCGACGTGCGGCTGCAAACCCGCCCGCCCAATCGCGTTGGTAGGTCGTGCAAGAACCTACGAGATCGATGACCCCGGCTCGAGGAAGTCGTGGAAGTGCTCGAATGTCGGGTACAGCGATACCGCTGCCGACGACCACCGGCTCGGCGGCCGGCTTTCACGATCTTCGGACTGTCCGGTGCTTCGGGCACCGGACCCCTTGGCTCATGCTCCCATGCTGCGTCCGAACTCAGCCTGGGGCAACTACTCGGAGGTCCTACATGGGTCCGCCATACGCCCTTTGGTCCGCAGCTAGGGCCTTCTAGGTGGCTGGTGTGAAACGCGCGTTCTGAGGGGCTGACGGGCAGGCGCGGGCGCGAACTGGCCGACAATCACGGGGCGCATGCATCGGCGCCTGTTCCGGGTGCCGATCGCCCTCTCGCCTGGGTGCGCCTGGGACCGCTGGACGCCCGCTCAGCCTGGCCGCACCGCCCAGGTCCCGCCGGATCGACTGACCCCGAGCCTGGCGAGCCGCGCAGGTTGACGGCAGCGGCCAGGAGCGAGAAGTCGGCGCCGACCTTGAGCCGGCCCCGGACCCTCGCTCGCCGTCCGCCGTGTCGGCGGCGCATGAGATGGGCGAGCTTGCGCTCGACCTTCGGTCGGGTGGCCCGGTAGTCGGCCAGCCAGGCGGGATCGCGACTGGCGAAACGGCCCGCAGCGAGATGCGCCTCGTGCGGGTTGATCTGGATCGTCCGGCCGCGCGGGGCGGTCGTGCAGCGCTCGGCGAGGGCACACGTGCGGCACGCCCGACCGAACTCGGCTACGACTCGCCACGGCCGCGGATCGGGACCGTCCGTCCCGGCCGGGCAGGTGACCGTACCCGCGGCGAGGTCGATGGCGAAGTCGTCCTTGGTGAAGTGGCCGGGCACACCGGTCGCGGGCTGGACCTTGAGGCGGCTGACGGCACCAGCCTCGTCGAGCGCCTCGAGGGTCGGGCCCGTCCCGTACGCCGCGTCGCCGTACACGATCGGCGGAGCGGCCGGTGCGGTCGCCGCCAGCTCGTCGGCGAGCAGTGCTTGCGCGACCGACGCGTCGCCCGCGTTGCCCGGCGTGACGGCGGTCGCGGTGACGAGCTCGGCGTCGGGGTCGAGCGCGACGTGGCCCTTGTACCCGTCGAAGCCGCGGGCCTCGGTCTTGTGGCCGTGGCGGGTGTCGGGATCGACCGTGCTGATCACGCGGTCCGGGGCAACCCTGCGCGCGATCCGGATCCGGCCGTCCGGTCCCGTCCTCGAGGTCCTGGCCGAGCACCGTCGCGAGGAGCGTGGCAGCCTCGGCGAGCGGTGGCGGCGAGCGGCTCGCCCTTCGAGTGCCTCGAGCACGGCCTCGCCGTCGCGGGCGAGCGCATCGACGAGGGCCGCCCGGGCCGTCGGCGTCGTCCCAGTCGGCGGCGGGCTTGCCGCCGGTGCGGTAGTCGTCGTCGCGGCGGAGACCGGGACCGCAGCGTGGGCTCCCGCTCGCCCGACGCGGCGAGCACGCCCCGGATCGCCGCTCCGTACCAGGGTGACGGTGTCCATGGTCGCGACCGCGTCGTACAGCGGGGTCGAGTCGAGCACCCGTCGGACCCCACCAGCCCGGCCCCCTTCGCGACCTCGAGCGTGCGCTCGAAGATCCGCTTGGGACGCTCCGAGCGGGCCAGGCGTGCCCGCATGTCGACGAGCACGGTGTGGGCGAAGCCCGGGTATCGAACGGCAGCCCGCCGCAGGCGTACTTCCAGCGGGCGTCGAACGTGAACCGCTCGACCGCCTCGCGGTCGGACAGGCCCTCCAGGCGCTGGAGGACCATCACGACCGCGACGACCAGCGGCGGCACCGAGCGCCGGCCGACCTCGGTCGCGAACAGGTCGCCGAACAGCTCGTCGGGGAACAGCGCGTGGCACTCGCGGGCGAGCAGCGCATGGATCGAGTCCGGATCGGACCAGCGGCTCGACGAAGCGAGCTCGTGTCGCGGAAGAGGTCGGCCTGGCGGGGTGCGGATCCCTGCGACATCGGGTGCGCTCCTGGCGATCAGCTCGGGCAGCTCCTGCCGGGAGAATAGTAGCTGCGCCCGTGCCCGCCCGTCAGCGTCAGAACGTGGTTTCACACCAGCAGCTACAGCCCCGCGACCAGCCGGCCGAGCGCTCGCCGGAATGCGAGGCTCGAAACGCCGCGCCATGGCCCGCCCACGGTCCGCCGGAGCCGCGCCAGCTCCCGCTCGCGGTCGACCAGGTAGCGGCCGATCACCGCGCTCTCGAGCTCCGTAAGGTCGCCCGCATGCTCGACGAGGTACTGGCGCGCGAGGGCCGCCGCCACGTCCGCGTCGTGGAGCCAGCCCAGGTGATCCTGGAGCGCGACGATCTTCTCGATCACCGGCCCAGCGTCACGGCCGAGCGCCTCGCGAACGAACTCCAGCGTGTAGCGCAGCCACTTGGCCGCGATCCGGAGGTCGTGGAGGGTGGTGACGTCCGCCCAGCGCAGGACCGGCTCATAGGCGCGAACGCCTTCGTACGCCGTCCAGATCCGAGACGGCATCGTGTCTCGCACGCGATGGGGCTCGGTCGGGCCTACCGGCCGGGCGCCCTCTCCCTCGGCCTGGACGAACGCAACGTAGCCCTCGACCCATTTCCGGTAGCGACCCGAGTCGAGCTCGCGAAGGAGCACCTCGTGGGCCGCCTCGTGCTGCCGGCGCCACCCCTGGATCAGCCGGTCGAAGGCGGCGGCCTCGCGCGTTGGCAGCTGGTCCCGATGCGCTTCGCCGGCTTCGATGAGCACGTCGAGGTCGCGGACGGCGCCGAGATCCCGGGCGACCTCGCGCAACCGGAGGCGATGCCGCGCCGTGGCCTTACGGTCGAAGGCCTCCCCGAACACGCGCCACGCCGCCCGCTGGCGCCTCGTGGCCACGCGCATCGCGTGCAGCTCCTCGTGGTCCCTGCCGGTCCGGGTGCCGGGCTCGCGGGCGATCATCCGGGCGAGGTGGAAGCGCAGCACCTTGCGACCCGCCTCTGCGAGGTGATCCTCGGCAAGCACGCCCGGCGTCCTGGGCACGGTGATTCGCGGCACGACGGGCTGCGACGCTTCGGCCGCGGCTGCGGCGGCATCCGGCGCCGGCGACTCGACGAGTCCGCCAGCCTCATTCACCCCCTCGACCGCGCCCGCCAGCTCGCGTGCCACGGCCTCGAGCGCCCGCTCCAGCTTCGACGACTCCGCGGGGACCAGCTCCTCGACCTCGGCCAGGAGGTCCGCCAGCGGCTCGAGCGCCGCCTCGTCCCCCTCGAGAAGCTCCAGCTCGAGCTCGGCGAACCGGTCCAGCACGCGCTCGCCGGCGACGATCTCCACGTCATCCACGGACAGCTCGACGACCGTTCCGGCGCGCCCGTAGGTCCGCTTGAGCCGCGTCTGCCGGACGGTCACGAGATCCGCGATGGGGGCTTCGCCCAGCAGGTCCAGAACGGCCGTGCGAGCTGCCGAGTCCGGCCATTCGTCGGGTGGCACGCCGGCGAGGGCCGGGCCCTCGAGCTCCTCGCGCCGGTGGAGCGCGCCGCCGGCCGCATCCGAGCGAAGCGACTTGAGCGTGAAGGCCATGCCGTCGCCCGCCGACCGGAAGCGACCCGCGTAGCCGGCCACGGACAGCCGGCCGTCGGCCGTATCGACGTAGCGGTCCTCGTGCTGGACGGTCGCGGCCGGGGCCAGTGCGGCGAACCCGGCCAGGTCGTCCGCGGCGATCAGCCGGGTACCGGCGCCGGTGCCGGACATGCGGAACTTCAGCTCCACCTCGACCGCACCCCCGGGGCGCGGGACCGCGACATCCGTCACGCGCGCGGGTCCATCGATCCGACGTTCGAATGTGGTCGCCTGGGCACGTCCGCGAGCGCCGCGGCGGCCGCGGCGTCCTCCTTGAGCACGGCGAACGTGTCGATCTCGCCCGCGATCGAGGTCAGCACCTCGGTTCGGATCCATTCGCCGTCGGACTGCAGCTGCCACGACCGGCGATCGTCCGCGAGCATCACCTCGATGACCCGCGCGAGCCGGACCTGCGCCTCGTGATCCTCGACCGGGGTCACGACCTCGACGCGCCGGTCGAGGTTGCGCTCCATCAGGTCGGCCGACCCGATGTACCACTCGGGACGCCCGCCGTTGGCAAACATCCAGATCCGCGAATGCTCCAGGAACTCGCCGATGATCGAGCGGACCCGCACCCGCTCGGAGGCACCGGGCAGCCCGGGGACCAGGCAGCACGCACCGCGGATGATGCAGTCGATCTCGACGCCCGCCCGCGCCGCCTCGTACAGCACCTCGACCACCTGCGTGTCGACCAGCGAGTTGACCTTGATCACGATGCGCGCGGGCTGACCGGCACGCGCGTTGGCTGCCTCGCGCTCGACCAGCTCGAGGAACCGTGACCGGAGTGTCATCGGCGCGACCAGCAGCCGCCGGAAGACGCTCTGCCGCGACAGGCCGGTCAGGACGTTGAACAGGTCGGTGACATCGGCGCCCAGCTCCTCGCGGCAGGACAGCAGCCCGAGGTCGACGTACAGCCGCGCGGTCCGCGAGTTGTAGTTGCCGGTCCCGATATGGACGTACCGTCGCAGCCCGTTGCCTTCGCGCCGGACGACGAGGGCCACCTTCGAATGCGTCTTGAGGCCGACCAGCCCGTACACGACGTGGGCGCCCGCCTGCTCCAGCTTGCGCGCCCAGACGATGTTGACCTCCTCGTCGAAACGCGCCTTGATCTCGACCAGGACGACGACCTGCTTGCCCTGCTCGGCGGCCCGGATCAGTGCCTTGACGATGGGCGAGTCACCCGACGTCCGGTACAGCGTCTGCTTGATGGTCAGCACCAGGGGGTCGTCCGCGGCCTGCGAGATGAAGCGTTCGACCGACGCCGTGAACGAGTCGTAGGGGTGGTGGAGAAGCATGTCCCCCGCGCGCATCTGCGCGAACACATCGGTCGGCTCGTCCTCGTCCGGCGGCAGCAGCCGCTGCGGGACGACCGGCGTGTAGGCCGGCGCCTTGAGATCGGGGCGATCGAGGTCGACGAGCTGCCACAGCGCGGTGAGGTCCATCATCCCGGCGACCTCGAAACAGTCGTCGTCGCGCAGCCCGATGCCCTTGACCAGGATCTTCCGGGTCAGCTCCGGCATCGACCGCTCGACCTCCAGCCGGACCGCCTCGCCGAACCGCCGGCGACGGACCTCCTCCTCGATCGCGAGCAGCAGGTCGTCCGCCTCGTCCTCCTCGATCGCGATGTCCGCGTCGCGGGTGACCCGGAACAGGTGCGTCTCGAGGATCTCCATGCCCCGGAACAGCTCGTCGAGGTTGCGCTCGATGACCTGGTCGAGGAGCACGAACCGGTCCCGCTCGACCGCGAACAGCCGCGGCAGGATCGGCGGGATCTTGACCCGGGCAAACCGCCTCTCGTCGGTCTCCGGGTCGCGGAGACCGACCGCGATCGAGAGCGACAGGGTGCTGATGTACGGGAACGGGTGGCCCGGATCGACCGCCAGCGGCGTCAACACCGGGAAGATCTCGTCGTGGAACCGGCGGCGGAGCGTCTCGTGGTGCTCGGGAACCTCGTCGTAGTCGACGATCTTGACGCCCTCGGCGGCAAGCTCCTCGCGGATGGCCGCAAAGATCGAGGAGTGGTCGGCGACCAGGTCGCGGACCCGGGCCCGGATCGCGTCGAGCTGCTTGGCTGGGGTCAGCCCGTCCGACGAGAGGTGCTGCGAACCGGCGAGATCCTGGCGGCGCAGCCCGGACACGCGGACCTGGAAGAACTCATCGAGATTGGACGCGAAGATCGCGAGGAACTTGACGCGCTCGAGGAGCGGGTTGCGGGCGTCGCGTGCCTCGTGGAGCACGCGTGCGTTGAACTCGATCCAGGACAGCTCCCGGTTGAGGATCGGGGCCTTCCGGTCCTGCACCGCCCGACGTCGTCCGCGGTGCGCGGCGCGGGGTCCGGGCGCGGGTCGAACGGCGGTCATGGTCCTCTCGCAGACGTGCCCGCCGGGCGCAAAACGGGGGGCGCGGGCGTGACGCGAGCCACCTCACCCGAGCCCGGTCGGACGGCCGAGAATACCACGCAGCGGTTCCCGGCCCGCGTTCGGACGAGGCGTCGGGAACCCGGACGGCCCGTCATGGAGCGCGGGCTACCGCTCCGCGACGTACCGCCGTTCGCCGGTGCGCGGGTCGACGAACACCCGCATCGGGATGCGGGTCGTGGGGTCCACGAACCGCTCGTCCGTCGCCCGGAAGCGGGCGTCCGGGACGGCGGTCTCGCCGCCGCCCATGCCGTGGCCGTCGCCCGACTGCTCCGCGGTGAGCGACCGGTACCGGGTCCGCTCGAGGATCACGGCCGCGATCAGCAACGCGCCGGGCACGAACAGGAACAGCGCCGAGAACGCGTCCCCTGTCGGCCCGGTGGCCGCGGCCAGGGCGATGCCGCCGACCAGCAGCAGAACGCCGGCCGTGCCGAGGACGGCACGCGCGAGCGCCACGCCCACGGGCTATTCCTGCGCTTGGGCGGCGTCGGCGTCCGGGGTGACCACGACCGCCGTCCCGTACGCGACGATCTCGGTCATCGTCGACGCCATCTCCGAGGAGTCGAAGCGCATCGAGATGACGGCGTTGCCGCCCATCATGGTCGCGTTCTGGACCATCCGGTCGACGGCCTGGCGGCGGGTGTCCTCGAGCAGGCTGGTGTACTCGTGGATCTCGCCTCCGGCGATCGAGCGAAGGCTGGCGATCAGGTTCCCGCCGAGGCCGCGGCTCCGGACGACGAGGCCGAACACCTGGCCCTTGGTCTCGGTCACGCGGTGTCCCGCGATGAACGGTGACGTTGCGATGATCATCGATCTCCTCCATGCCAGTGGCGATCGCCCAACTGGGCGGGCGCCGGTAGCTCGTGTGATTCGTGATGCTGGGCGCGGGTGCGTGCGCATTCGGCGCACGGGCAGCGATCGCGCAGCAGCATGAACGTGTAATAGCCGGTGTTGTGGCCATCGCCCCAGGTCACCTGAACGGCATACGAGCCGACCAGCCCGACATCGACGAGCGTGGTCTGGGCCGGCGTAAGCGTCGGATTGGTGTCGAGCCAGCCCGGCTGGCCCGCCTCGCCACGGCAGTACGCGCAGGGGCACAGCCAGCGGAGCGTACCGGCGTCATATGCCGTCTCGTGTCCGTCCGCCCACTCCAGGCGGAGCGTCCCTGTCTTCCGATCCGCGTCGATGCGGACGGGCGTCGTCATTCTCGTGTCCTGCACGACTCGATCGTACTCTTGCCCGGCCCGCCGCACCCCGTCGCCGCCGGGTCGACGTCTGCACCGGGCGCAATCGGGACCATCATCGGGCCGCCGATGCGGACTATCCCGCAATGGCCGGCGACCGGGGCCCCGGTATGCTCGGGCGCGAATGGCACTCGTCGTCGATCACCTCTCGAAGCGCTTCGGGTCCGTCGTGGCCGTCGACGACCTGTCGTTCGAGGTCGCCCCGGGGCAGGTGTTCGGGTTCCTGGGGGCGAACGGCGCCGGCAAGACGACGACCATGCGGATCGCGGTTGGCGTGCTCGAGCCCGGCGCCGGGCAGGTGACGTGGCGTGGGACGCCGAGCACGCAGCTGCCCCGTTCGACCTGGGGCTACCTCCCCGAGGAGCGGGGCCTGTACCCGCGGATGCGGGTGCTCGACCAGCTGCTGTTCTTTGCCGGGCTCCACGGGATGCCGCGCGAGCACGCTGCGCGGGAGGCGCTGGCGTGGCTCCGGCGGTTCCGGGCGGAGGACCTCGCCGGTCGCAAGGCGGAGACGCTGTCCAAGGGCAATCAGCAGAAGGTCCAGTTCATCGCCGCGGTCCTTCATGACCCGGAGGTGCTGCTCCTGGACGAGCCGTTCTCGGGTCTCGATCCGGTCAACGTCATGCTCCTGCGCGAGGCGTTCCTCGAGCTCCGCGACCGCGGCCGCACCGTCGTGTTCTCGACCCATTCGATGGAGGTCGCGGAATCACTGTGCGAGGCTGTCGCGATCGTCGACCGGGGCAGGATGGTCGTCGGTGGGCCGGTGCGCGAGGTGCGCCGTTCCACGGGCAGGAGGCTGGTCCGGATCTCGGTTGCCGGCGATCACCGCCTCCCGTGGCTGAGCGGGGTGCCCGGGACGCGGATCATCCAGGCGGGCATGGACCGCTCCTCGGTGGAGCTCGATGCGGGCGTCGAGCCGGAGTCCGTGCTGCTCGCGGCCGTCGCAGCCGGCGCCGGCGTCCTCCATTTCGAGGTCGCCGATCCGACGCTCGAGCAGGTGTTCATCGACCATGTCGGGCATCCGCCCGAGGATGAGCTTCACCTTGCCCCCAGTGACCCGGACGCAGGCGCTGCTCGTGTCGGGGATGCGGCATGAGCGTCGGGCGGGAGGCGGCCGGCAAGCCGGGATGGAACACGGGCCTGGGGAACATTGCCCTGGTCGCGCGGCGGGAGTACTCGGAACGCGTGCGGGCCCGGGCGTTCGTGTTCTCGACGTTGCTCCTGGCGGGCCTCGCGGTGATGATCGCGCTCATCCCGCTGGTGGTCCGGTTCGTGGACCAGGTGACGGTGACCCGAATTGCGGTGGTCGCGGACGACCATGGGCTGGGCGACCGCGCGGTGTCGGTGATGGACGGCTTCCTCAACGCGCGACTCGATCCCGCCGCCGCCGCCGCGCGCCGCTTTGATTTCGAGCGCCAGGACGATGCGGCCGCTGCGGCTGCGGGAGTCCGGGACGGCGCGCTGGCGGGCGCCGTGCTGATCACGCGGGCGGCCGATGGTGGGCTCGACTTCCGGGTCCTGACCGTCGGCGCGCTGAGCCAGGATCGGGCGCAGCTGCTCCAGATCGGTGCGTTTGCCGTCGGAATCCTCGACTGGACGGCGACCCAGCCGCCCAGCGACCACCCGTTCGTTGCGCCGACGTTCAACGTCGCCGATCCGGGCGCCGGCGCGGGCGCCGGCGGCGGGGGCACGATCGACACCGCCGAGTACGCGAGCCGCCGGATCGTGGGCATCGTGTTCGTGGTCCTGTCGTTCCTCACCCTCGTGTTCTACGGGCTGTGGGTCGCCGCGGGCGTGGTCGCGGAAAAGGCCAGCCGGGTGATGGAGCTGCTCATCTCGGCGGCCACCGCGCCGCAGCTGGTGCTGGGGAAGATCCTGGGGATCGGCCTGGCCGGGCTGACCCAGGTCCTGCTGGTGCTGGCGCCGGCCATGGCGGCGCTGCTCCTCTCGGGCCAGATCGGCAATGCGCTCCTGGGCGAGGATCCGACGTCCGCCTCGTCGCTGGCCGGGCTGTCACCCGGGCTCGTGGCGGCGTTCCTGGTCTACTTCGTGCTTGGCTTTGCGCTGTACGCGGCGCTGTACGCGGGCGCCGGATCGCTGCTCAGTCGAGCCGAGGATCTCCAGGTCGTCGCCCTGCCCCTGTCGATCCCCGCCATCGCCGGCTACCTGCCCGCGGTGCTGGCGCTCAGCGGTGGCAGCTCGTCGTTCATCAGGATCGCGTCGTACGTCCCCATCTGGAGCCCGTTCGTGATGCTCTCGCGGCTGTCGGTCGGCAGGGTGGAGCCATGGGAGCTGGCGCTGTCGATCGGCCTGCTGCTGGCGACCGTGCCGCTGGCGATGTGGCTCGCGATCCGGGTGTTCCGTGCCGGCGTCCTGATGTACGGGCAGCCGCCCGGCCTGCGCGCGTTCGCGCGGGCGGTCCGCGGCTAGGGGGAACGGTTCGCCCGGTCCGCTCGCGCGACCCGCGCGCGACCTGCAAGACCGTGGAACTCCGTCCAGCTATCTGTCCGGATCGTCGTCGAACGGAAGGCGGCGGAACAGCGCAAGCACGGGCGCGGTGCCGGTCGAGGCCTGCGCATCCGCCTCGCCGTCGCCTGCTGCGTCGGTGCTGCCAGGGCCGTCATCGGGGGCGGGCCGGCCGTCGACCGCGGGTGCGGCCAGGATGGACCGCCACAACGCGCTGTGGACGCCCGGCAGGTACGGGCTCGACCTGCGACGCGCAAGGACGCCGGCGATCCCCTGGGCGACCACCGCCTCGTACAGCGCCCGGCCCTCGCCCGCGATCGCGGGCACCATCACCATCTCGTCTCCCGGGCGCAGGACCGCGCGCAGATGCTGGCGCCGCTTCTCGAGCGGCAGGTTGAGCAACCACCGGCCGTCGAGGTGAAGGATGTCGAACACCAGGAACGCGACCGGGCGTCCGAGTCGCCCGCTCAGCCGCTCGCGCAGCGCCTGGTCATCGGCCCGCCCCTGCCCATCGACGAGGACGAGCTCGCCGTCGAGCACCACCGAGCGCGCCGCCACACGGACGGCCAGCCCGGCGAGCTCCGGCAGCCGCTCCACCAGCTCCAGCCCGTTGGGGTCCACGAGCCGCACGTCGCCGTCGCCCGGCTGGTCCGCCGGTCCGACGAAGGCCAGCACGCGGTGGCCACCCCAGGTGGGCTCGAACAGGAAGTCGGGGGAGTCGAAGGCGTCCGGAGACGGCGTGGGCCACATCGGGGCCACGTCGCCGGGACGCGGGAGCGCCGGCTCGAGCCGGAGAGAGAGCTGCTCGGCCATCGCCACACGATGGTAGCCCGTCCCCTCGCGCCAGACTGCCGGCGATCCCCGGCACTTCACCGCTACAGCGGAGTCCGCACTCTCCAGCCCCTCTCCGGCCCCACTTTCGGGCCCCATCTTCCGGCCCGCTGCAGGCGCGTCCGAAGCCCCGCGCCCACCGGTCGTCGTCGCGCCCTGACCTTGACCGGCGTACAGTCGCGATCCGATGTCCACCCTTGGCTCCGGCACCCGCGCAGGTATCCCGTTCCTGATCGTGCAGGGATCGCATCGCGAGGTCGGCCGCCAGGTCGGCGAGGCGACCGCCGATGTCCTTCGGCAGGCGGTTGCGTTCGACGACGACCTTCCCGCCGGCCGGACCCGTGACGAGCAGCTCGCGCTCGCGTCCGGCTACCGCGATGCGACGCTTCGCTCGACCCCGTGGCTGGTGGACGAGATCGACGGGGCGGCCGAGGGCGCGCGAGTCGATCCGGTCGCCCTGTTCGCCGCATCGATCGAGGAGATCTGGTCGATCCGCCCATCGCAGGCGACGGCGGGTGCGATCGTGGACGGACGCTGCACGGACCTGGTCGCAGGACCTCCGGCGACCGCGGATGGGCATGTCTGGGTGGCCCACAACAACGACCTCTCGCCCGCGTCGGAGGGTTCGGTCATTGCCATCGAATGGCGGGTGCCGGGGGAGCCGGTCGTGTTCTCGCTCGGGATCGGACCGTGGATCAGCGTGGGCTGGAACGCAGCGGGCCTGTCGCTGACCGGCAACGAGCTGTCACCCAACGACGAGCGGGTCGGGGTCCCGCGCCTGCTGATGGTCCGCGAGCAGCTGACGGCAAGGACGCTGGACGAGGCGGTCGCGATGACGATGCGGGCGGACCGGGCGTCCTCGTACAACACCGTGCTCGCACACCGCGACGGGCGGGTGGTGAACGTCGAGGGATCGGCCACCGATGCCGAGCTGAGCGGGCTGACGGACCGCGGGACGTCCGCCCACACGAACCACTACGCGTGTGCGCGGATGCTTGGCTACGAAGGCGACGCGTCCTACGCGTTGAGGTCCGCGGTTCGACTGCGGCGAGCCCTGGAGCTGCTGGACGGTCCCGATGGCCTGGGGCCCGCACCCGGCACCATCGGGCCGGAGGCGCTCCTCGCCGCGTTGTCAGACCACGCGACGACGCCATCGATCTGCCGCCACGATGACGGCGCGGAGACCTCGACGACCGCGTTCTGGTGCCTGGCCGACGTCACCGTGGGTGAGATCCGGTACGGACGTGGCCAGCCCTGCCGCGGCGCGGAGGCACGCTTCAGGTTCGACTGAGGGCGGCTGCGGAGTGATGCGGGCTCGATGCCGAGTTGATGCGGGGCTGATGCGGGGCTGATGCGGGGTTGATGCCCCTCGCATACGTACCACGTTTACCGGGCCGGAAAGGCGGCGCCTCGAAGGACTTGGTAGCCGCCGCGTCGAGCCCAGCAAGCGTGTCGCGAACGCGCTTCTGCACGATTCCCGTGCTCACACGCCCGATGAGCCGCGTTCTGGCGCCCGGTAAACGTGGTGGGCATACGGCGCCGTGTGTTCGCCGGCATGTGACCTCGGGCCGCTACGCGCCCTGGAGTCGCGGCGGGCATACCGCCGCGGCGGGCAAACCGCGGTTCACGCATCCCTGGCGGGCAAACCGCGGCGGGCATACCGCGGCGGGCATACCGCCGGCACAGGACCTCGAGCCCTACGCCGGCGCCGCTGCCTCCAGCGACCGGTCCTCGACACCCTCGAGGCGGGCAATTCCGGGCACCGATCGGGCCAGGAAGTCGAGCACGATCCGGGTCTGGCGGACGCGCTCCTCGATGTCGTAGGACGCATGTCCCGTGGCGTACGTGTAGACCTCCGGCTCGACACCGCGGGCCCGCAGGCGCCCAACGTAGTTCCACACCTGGCGGATCGGGCAGCGGCTGTCGTTCTCGCCGGCGAGGATCAGCAGCGGGGCGCGGACGTTGTCGGCGTACGTGATCGGGTTGCGCTCGACGAACAGGAGCGGCGCCGTCTCGGGCGATCCGCCGAACAGCGCACGATCGAGCGCCTGCAGGGTGGGCGACTCATCCTCGTAGGCCGCGACGTAGTCGGCCACGGGGACACCGCCGATCCCTGCCGCCCATCGGTCCGGATGGCGCCCCATGCCCAGGAGCGTGATATAGCCGCCCCAGGACCAGCCGGCGAGCACCGCTCGCGACGAGTCGGCCATCCCGCGCGCCACGAGATCGTCGAACCCCGCGAGCACGTCCTCGAGCTCGAAGAAGCCGACGTTCCCGGGGAGCGCATCGCGCCACGCCTGGCCGAAACCCTCGGATCCGCGGTAGTTGACCATCGCGACCAGGAACCCGGCATCCACGTGCGCCTGGACGTCGGGTGCCCAGCGATCCATGTCGGTCGATTGCGGGCCGCCGTGCACCCGCATCATCACCGGGTGCGGCCCTGGGCCCTCGGGATGAACGAGGAACCCGTGGACCTGCTGGCCGTGCGGGTTGCTGAACCACCAGCTCTCGAACGGCCGGCCCGCCGGTGCCGCGGTTCCGTCGGCGACCAGGAGCGGTGTCGGGGAGCCCACCGCCAGGAGCATCGCGGGATGCTCTCCGGCGTGGACCCGGTACCACACGGATCCATCCGGGCGAACGGCCGCGGCGGTGATCGAGCCCAGCACTGTGTCGAGGGTCTCGACGCGACCGTCAGCCAGGTCGTACCGGTGCAGGCGGTGGCGACCCTCGACCAGCTGCTGGAGCAGCAGCGCCGAGCCGTCCGGCCACCAGCCCACCGGCTCGACCGGCCCCTCCATGTCGATCCCGAGGTCGACGACCTCGCCGCTCTCCGTGTTCCACAATGCCGGGCGCCGGTCGCCGGTTCGCTCGTGCGTGATCGCCATCCGAGGGTCGCCCACGACTGGCGAGAAGCCGAAGCCCGCAAGCTCCAGGCCCGGGTCCCGCAGCTCGCGACGCGTCTCGCCGGTCTCGGCGTCGATCGCGCGCAGCGACGGATGCAGGACGTCGCCGTCCTCCATGATCTCGAGCACGACGACGGCGTCGTCGGCCGACAGGGCGTTGCGATCCACCGACGCGATCACGCCCCAGCCGCCGGCAAGGCGCACGGGCTGGCGGTGCTCGTGGATCCGGCGCGCGGCCGAGCCGTTCGCCGCGGTCCACACCGAGAACCCGTCGACCGAGCTCACCACGGCGACCGACCGGGATCGGCCGATCGCCAGCCCCTCGGACCAGCCCTTGGGCAGCCCTTCGATCAGCGGCTCGGGGGCGACGTCCTCGTCGAACGGCGCGATGACGAAGGCGCCCGTTTCGTCACCGGTGTCGTCGCGGAACCAGATCACGCTCGTGCCGTCGCGCGTCGGCCGGCCCTCGGTGACTCCGACCGGGTCCCGGGTGACCTGGCGGCGCAGACCGGTCGCGCGATCCCAGGTGTGGAGCTGGTAGCTCCCGCTCTCGGTGGAGGCGAGCACGATCCTGTCGGGCGCCTCCGGTGACCATGACGGAAACGACAGGACGGGCGCGCGGAAACGGCGCTCCCACAACGGAAGGTTCGACATGGCGGCAGGGTAGCGCGCGGAGGGGTCGCCCGTTTGGGTCATCGACCCACGACGCTCCGCGCCCAGCGCAACAGGCTGACGCTGGGCTGACCGTCGAGCTCCGCGACCGGCAGCCATGCGGCAAGGTCGGTTGAGCCGTCCGTCTCGAACCGCAGCTCACCGCCGGTGATCATCGCCCGGTACAGGATGCCGACCGCGTGGATCCGATGCCCGCTCGGCGTCTCTCCCGGGTCGAGGACGGCGGATCGGACCCCGGCCAGCTCGCCGACAGCGGCGGTCAGCCCGGTCTCCTCGGCGACCTCGCGGACGACGCCATCGATCGGGTCCTCCCCGAACCGGAGCCCGCCGCCGGGCAGGGTCCACAGCCCGGCCCCCGGCGTTCCCGCGGAGATCCGCACCAGCAGCACCCGCTCCTCGTGCTCGATCCAGGCGTAGGCCGCGAGGCGCACCCGCTGGACGATCGGGTCCACCGGGATCAGGAGGTGCGTGCGCGGCGGCTCCGCCGCCTGGGCGTTGCCTTGACCGATGGCGGCTCCGGCGCCGGCGGCCCGGGCTCGAGCTCCACGTCGTCGACGATGCCCACGACCAGCGTTCGGACGGGTGCGTCCTTCGCGTCGAGGATCTGGCGCGCGGAGTTGCCCTCGTCCATCAGCAGCACCGTCTCGCCCGGACCGGCGCCGACGGTGTCGACGGCGATCAGGTACCCGCCGGCATCGGCGCCCTCCGGATCGAGCAGGTCGCACAGCAGCAGCTTGCGGCCGTCGAAGATCGGCACGTTGATCGTCGAGACCACCGTCGCGACCACGCGCGCGAGCCTCATGGCGCGCGCTTCCCGCGTGATGGCGCGCGCTTCCTGCGTGGCGCGCGCTCCCCGTCGGTCGCGACCGCGTCCACGATGCCCACGATCGCATGGTCGACGGGCACGAACGGCTCCGCCAGGGCGAGCGACGCCTCGCGCGCGGCGACGATGTACACGAGCTCCCCGGGTCCGGCCATGCGTACCGCGTCCGCGGCCACGACCGGCGATCCCTCGGCCTGCTGCCGCCGGTCGAGCGGCTGCACGATCAGGAGCGGGACCCCCTCCAGACCGGGCGACTTGATCGATGCCACGACCGTGCCGATGACCCGCGCGAGCTGCATCTCAGGCGTCCTCTCGAGCGGCGATCCGGTCGCGGAACCGCGAATCGGCCTCGAGGTTCTCGCGCATCTCGCCGTGGAGCTGGGGGATGACGCGGGCGATCGAGCGCGCCGCGGCGCCGATCCGGGCCCGGCCCAGCTCGACCGCCGCCTCGACGTCCGCCACGCCGCCGCCGAACAGGAGGTAGGCCTTGCCGCCGATCCCGTCGGCCAGCCGCAGCTCGAGCAGCCGCACCTGCGCGCCCTTCACGCCGGCGTCGGCCGCATCGATGATCGCTGCCACCGTCTGGGTCTCGATGACGCCCAGGGCCTCACCTGCCGCCGGGCGCCGGGTGCCGCGGATCGCGGCCACGACCTGCGGATGGACGTCCGCGAGCAGGACGAGATCGACGATCGAGGGCCCGCCCACGGCACGCCCCGCCTCGAGCGCCTCCTCGACGTCGGCCACCGCCCCGCCCACGAGCACGAGGTACTTGCCGGGATGGACGGTGCCGGCGTAGATGACGTCGATGGGGGAGCGCTTGGCCATCGCGTCGCCGGTCTCGATCCCGATGGCGATCGAGTCGAGCTCCAGCAGGGCGATGGCCGGCTGCATGGTCAGACGATCCGGAGGGCGCCGACGACGGTGATCCGCCGCTCGCGCGAGAACGTGCGCGGCCGGGTCAGGCCGTCCCCGGTGGGGGAGGCGATGGAGAACGACGAGAACCCTTCGCCGCCCTCGCCCAGGCCCGCGAAGTTGGGTCCGTTGGCCACGAAGATGCTGCAGTTCATTGCCCGGGCCATGCGCGTGATCGTGTCCACGTTGGTCGAGTGGATCGACGCGGTGTGCCGGAACCCGTGCTCCACGCGCACGGCGAGGTCGATCGCCTGGTCGACGGTCCCGACCCGCACGATCGGGAGCACCGGCATCATCTGCTCGGTCCACACCAGGCTGTGATCGCGGGGGACCTCGGCGATCAGCAGCCGCGGCTCCGGCTCCGCGGTGACCCCGATCTCGGCCAGGATCTTCGCCGCGTCGCGACCGATCCAGGCGGGGTTGATCACGCCGGGCTTGCCCGGCTCGCCCAGCTCCCGGAAGATCACCCGCTCCAGGCGCCGGAACTCGTGCTCTTTGAGCAGGTACGCGCCGCTCTGGGTCATCGACCGGATCAGGCGGTCCGCGACCGAATCGACGACGAGCACGACCTTCTCGTCGGTGCAGATGATGTTGTTGTCGAACGACGCGCCGCGCACGATGTCGCGGCCCGCCCGCTCGACGTCCGCCGTCTGGTCGACGACCGCGGGCGGGTTGCCCGGGCCGGCCGTGATCGCGCGCTTGTCGGTCCGCAGCGCCTCGCGGACGACACCCGGGCCCCCGGTCACCAGCAGGACGCGGACGCCGGGGTGGCTCATCAGGGCGCGGGCGCTGTCGATCGTCGGCTCCGCGATCGCGGTGACGAGGTCCGGCGGGCCTCCCGCGCCCACGATCGCGCGGTTGATCAGTCGGATGGTCTCAGCGGAGCTGCGCTTCGCGCTGGGGTGCGCGTTGAACACGACGGCGTTGCCGGCGGACACGATGCTGATCGTGTTGTTGATCACCGTCGAGGTCGGATTGGTGACCGGAGCGATGGCCGCCACGACGCCGAACGGCGCGAACTCGGTGACCATCATCCCGAGGCTGCCCGTCACGGCCTCGACCTCCAGGTCCTCGGGGCCGGCGGCCTTCATCGTGACCAGACGGTTCTTGACGACCTTGTCCTCGTATCGTCCGAGGTGAGTCTCCTGGTGGGCCATCCGGGCCAGCTGCTCGGCGTGGTCGAGCATCGATTGCCGGATGCTCTCGATGATCACGCGACGTCCGTCGAGGCCCATCGACTGGAACTCGCGGAAGGCACCGGTCGCCGCCGCGACGGCGTCGTCGATCGTCGCGTGGATCCCGTCGCCCAGCTCCGTGGGGGAGGCGGCCAGGTCTGCCTCGGCGCGCAGGGCCGTGCCGACGCGGCCGTCGGAGGCGGCGTCGATCCGCCGCCTCACGCGCTCGATGATCTCCTGGATGTCGCGCTCGCTGAGGTCGCTCATCGGCTACTTCCGATAGACCTCATGACCGCCCACCTCCCAGGTGTCCACGATCGCCATGATCACGGCGTCGCACGGGCGATCCTTGGTCATCTCGGTCTGGCGGGCCGAGCTGCCGGTGGCGTACAGGACGACCTCGCCCACGCCCGCGCCGACGGCGTCGGCAGCAACGACATAGCCCCCGACCTCGTGGTTCTCGGTGTCGAGCTGGCGCACGAGGAGCAGCTTCCAGCCCTCGATCAATGGTTCCTTGCGGCTGGAGACGACGGTCCCGGCCACCCGTCCAAGGAGCATGGCTTCCTCCCGGGTCAGGGCCGCGATCGTGGTGCGACCGCGGCCCCTGGTGCGAACGTCAGTCGTCGCCCTTCTCGCCCTTCGCCTGGTCGGCTCGACCGAGCGGCAGCACGAGGTCCACGTTGCTGTGCGGCCGAGCGATGACGTGGCTGGTGACCACCTCGCCGACCTTGCTGGCCGCCCGGACGCCGGCCTCGACCGCCGCCTTGACCGCGGCGACGTCGCCGCGCACGACCGCGGTCACGTAGCCGCCGCCGGTCTTCTCGTAGCTCACGAGCTCGACCTTGGCAGCCTTGACCATCGCGTCGGACGCCTCGACCATCGCGGCGAACCCGCGAGCCTCGATCATCCCCAGTGCTTCAGCCATTGATCCTCTCCTTCGCCGATCTCGTTGCCGGTGTGGTTGGTGGATGTCAGCTCTTGGCCTCGCGGCCTTCGAGGCCCTCGATGGCCGACAGCGCCGCGCGCCATCCGACGTCGATGTCGCGCTCCTCGCCACCGAGGTAGATGCGGCCCATCGATCCGAACGTGCGGACCTCGAGGATGTTGATGTGGGCCGCCTTTTCCGCCTCGTTGGCCGCGAGGGCCGCGTAGGCCGCGGGCTCGAGCTCGAGCACGTAGAGCGTCTCGCCCGGGATCAGCATCTGGCCGTGACGGGTGCGGTTGATCAGCTGCGCCTGGTGGTCGTCGATGCGGCGGATGATCTGGCTGGACAGCACGCGCGGCTTGATCCGGTCGTTCTCCTCGAGCCCGATCTCGCGCAGGATTGCCGCGCCCGCCGCGCGGACCTCCGCCTGCGAGGGGGAGTGGATCTCGAGCATCCCGTAGAAGCGCTCGATGATCTGCATCCCCGGCTTGACCGAGGTGGACTTGAGGGCGATGTCGGTCAGGCGGTTGATCTCGATGCCGGGCGACACCTCGATCGACAGCGAGGCATCACCGGCCAGCGGCAGGAACCCCTGTGCGACCGTCCCCAGGAACGCCGCGTACTGCGCCTGGAGGCTGTCGAGGAAGACATAGGCGCGAAGGTCAATATTGCTCACGCGCTCCCCTCTCTCCTGTGACGATCTTGACTCCGGCGGATGCCCCGATTCGGGTGGCGCCGGCAGCGATCATGTCCTGGACGTCCTCGGCGGTGCGGATCCCGCCCGAGGCCTTGACGCCCATCCGTGCTCCCACGGCCTCGCGCATCAGGGCGACGTCGAACACGGTCGCGCCACCCGATGCGTAGCCGGTGGAGGTCTTGACGAAGTCGGCCTTCGCCTCCTTCGCCAGGTGACAGGCGATGACCTTCTCCTCGTCGGTGAGGAGCGCGGTCTCGATGATCACCTTGTTGAGGGCCCCGGACTCGTGGCACGCGTCCGAGACGCGGTCGATGTCCTCTCGGACCACGTCCCGCATGCCGCTCTTGAGCGCGCCGATGTTGATCACCATGTCGATCTCGCGCGCGCCGTCCCGGACCGCCCGGCGCGTCTCCATCGCCTTGATCTCGGTCGTCGCGGCCCCGAACGGGAACCCGATCACGGACGCGACCGCAACGCTGGTCCCGCGCACCCTGTCGGCAGCGCGGCGGATCCAGGTCGGGTTGATGCACACGGCCGCGAACTGGTGTTCGACGGCCTCGTCGCACAACCGGTCGATGTCCGCAGCCGTGGCGTCGGGGCGAAGCAGGGTGTGGTCGATGTAGCGCGCGAGGTCCCGCGGTACGTCGCTGCCGCGACCCCGGTAGGCGATCCGCGTCGCGCCGTTGGTGACGACGTCACGCACCTTGTCCGGCGAGTGGGCCGCGCATGACCCGCCGCAGTTGACGCACGTCTCGCCGCCCGGCGAGAACGTGGCGAGCACCTCGCGCGTGATCGTCTCGATCAGCAGGTCCCGGTCATCGATCGTCGTCATCGCGTCCCAACCCCGCTGCCGTCCTTCAGGTACTGCCGCTCGATGGCGGTGATCTTGTCCACGCGCGCCGCGTGACGGCCCGGCCCCCAGGGGGTGGCCAGCCATTCGGTCACGATGTCGAGCGCGAGCCCGGCACCGGTGAGCCGCGCACCGAGCGTGAGCACGTTGGCGTGATTGTGCTCGCGGCTGTTGCGCGCCGTTGACAGGTCGTAGCACATCGCGGCGCGGACACCGGGCACCTTGTTGGCGGCCATGCACGAGCCGATCCCGGCGCCGTCGACGACGATCCCGGCCGTGCAGGTTCCGTCGGCGACCAGCCGCGCAACGACGAGCGCGAAGTCCGGGTAGTCGACGGCATCCTCGCTGCCGGTGCCGCAGTCGTGGACCGCGTGGCCGCGCTCGACCAGGACCTGCCGGATCTGCTCCTTGAGCCGGTAGCCGCCGTGGTCCGCGCCGACGGCGATCGTCGCCTGGCCCGGATCTGCCGCGGTCTCGCCGCCTGCGCTCGCGCCGGGCGTTGCCGTGCCGGCCGGCGGCTGGTAGACGGCGTCGACGATCCGACGGACGACGTCCCGGACCTCCTGGTCCGTCGGCCGCACGCGCTGCTCAGCCATGGGCGACCAGCCAGTCCGCGGTGCTCTCATCGGTGATCAGCGTGTTCACACAGCCGGCGCGGATCCCGGCGAGCGCGATCGGCCCCCGACCGGGTCCGGCCGCGAGGCCGATGGTGTGGTCCTTGGTCGCGAGCTCCGCGAGCGGCAGGCCGACGGTGCGCTCGTCGAGGTCGGACAGCGCGATGCGCCCGTCGGGGGTGAGGAACCGGCCGAGGATGTCACCGACCGCCCCGGCCTCACGAAGGCGCTTCCGGTCCGAGGACCCCACGAACCCGGACTCGACGAGGACGCTCTCCGGTGTCGGGATCCCGAGGCTGAACACGGCGAAGGGGGCGCGCCGGGCGGCCTCCAGTGTGCCGCCAACGGACGGATCTGCCTCGAGCGCGGTCCGCAGCGCGGCGGACCCGACGATCGCGGGGGCCGGCATGAGCATGATCGAGGCGCCGCTGGTGGCCCCGAACCGATCGACGATCTCGCCGGCGCGGGTCGGCGTTGCCGAGCGCGACGTCGCGCCATTGAGCTGCACGATCTCGGTCGCCGCCGTCCAGCCGGGCTCGAGGGCTCGCGACAGCTCCAGCATCGTCCGGCCCCACGACACGCCGATCGCGCCGGTGGGGCGAATCTCGGCGAGGTACGCGGCGGCGGCCCTGGCGACCGCCTCCCGGGACACCGCGGTCGCGGCCTCGGCAGCACCCTCCGTCGCGCCCGGCCCGGTGCCGGCGTCGGCGACGATGGCGGCCCGCAGGCCGAACCGGGCGACGAGCTGCTCCTCGATCTCGACCAGCCGGGCGGCCGGGTGGACGATCTCGATCCGCACGATCGAGTCCCGGACGGCCCGGTCCAGCAGCCTGCCGACCTTGAACCGGCTGAGCCCGAGGCGCGCTCCGATCTCTTCCTGCGTGAGCGCCATGCCGTAGTACATCCGCGCCACGCGAACGAGCAGGCGCGGATCCGGGGCGCCACGAACCGGCGCTGCCGCGGTGGTCGCGGGCGTCAAGGGATGCTCATGTGTGTATCAAGTCGCTCATATGTGCAGATCGAATGCTAGGCGTGGCGGCGAGCGGTGTCAACGGGGACCGCACCGGCCGGCGCGTATCGCGCGAGGTTGCCGCATGGCGCCGGGAGGAAGTAGCCTCCGGCAATGAGCACCCAAGGCCACCGGGTTTCTGCGGGGTGATCGTCGTCGCAGGCGAGGCCCTGGTCGACCTGATCGTGCACCCCGATGGGCGCCTGGTCCCGGCACCCGGCGGCGGACCGTACAACACCGCCCGGGCCGTGGCGCGGCTCGGGGCCCCGGTGTCGTGGATCGGCGGGCTGTCGTCGGATCGTTTCGGGCGGATGCTGGAGGCGGGTCTCGCCGGCGACGGGGTCTCGCTCGACCTCGTGCAGCGAACCGACCTCCCGACGACCCTGGCGCTGGCGGAGCTCGACGCGCACGGCGCCGCCACGTACCGCTTCTACGTCGAGGGGACGTCCGCACCGGCCGTGGCGATCGCGCCGCTGGCGGACGGGCTGCCCGCGAGCACGCGCGCCGTCCACCTGGGCACGCTAGGGTTCGTGCTCGAGCCGATGGCCGCCACGCTCGAGGCGCTGGCGTCGTCGCTGCCCGACGACGTGATCCTGATGGTGGACCCGAACTGCCGGCCGTCGATCACCACCGACCCGGACGCATACCGGTCACGGGTGGCCCGCATCCTGGAGCGGACCGACGTGGTCAAGGTCAGCGCCGACGACCTCGCCTACCTCCAGCCCGGCGTCCCGACGTCCGAGGCCGTCGCCCGGCTGGCGGGGGACAGCGACCGGATCGTGCTGCTCACCGACGGCGGCCGGTCGGTCACGGTCCACGCGGCCGGCGCGAACCATGTCGTGCCGGTTCCCCACGTTCGCGTCGTGGACACCGTCGGTGCCGGGGACACGTTCGGCGGCGCCTTCCTGGCCTCGATCATCCATGCCGGCGTGGGGCGGCGCGACCTGCACGACGCTGGGGCCGCGCTCGACGCGACGCGATTCGCGGTCCGGGCGTCCGCGATGGCCTGCGAGCGCGCCGGCGCCGATCCGCCGACGCTCGCCGAGATGGGTGGCTGGCCGCCCGCCGGCGCGTCGTAGTCCGCCCGGTTGAGCGACGCGGTCATCCGTCCCGCGCCAACCAGACCTCGTTCGCGCTGACTCACCTGGCGCATCTCGCGGGGCCCCAGAAAGGGGCTACGGGCCCCAATCACGTCCTACGGGCCTTCATCCCGCAGGCTGGCGTCACCCTTGATGTACATGATGAGTCACCGCGCGTGGCCCCTGAACGGCATTTCAGTATTGCCTGAACGTTCCGAAACAAATATGATCGCCCGATCATGGTGGATGACGTCGATCAGTTCGTCGACCGGCTGGCGGGCATCCTCGCCGAGGAGGGGCTGCCTCCGATCGCCGGCCGGATGTGGGCGTGGCTGCTCGTGTGCGACCCGCCCGAGCAGACGGCAGCGCAGCTCGCGACCGCGATCGGCGCCAGCCGGGGATCGATCAGCGGCATGGCCCGGCTGCTCGAGCCGTCGGGACTCATCCGGCGCAACACCCGTCGCGGCGATCGGCGCGAGTTCTACGGCGCGGCGCCGGACGCGATGATCCGCGTGCTCGAGATCCGGGGCCGCCAGCTGCGGCCGACCCTGGACCTGCTCGACGAGGCACTGGATACGCTCGGGGACCGGACCAACGGCTCCCTCGACCGGCTCCGCGATGCACGTGCCCTGTATGCGTTCATGGCCCGGGAGTTTCCGGCGATGATCGAGAAGTTCCGGGCCGAGCGCGCCGCGGAGACGCGCGCGGATGCCCCCACCGGAAAGGACTGAAGATGCCCACCGTCATCAAGACCGAGCAGCTCACCAAGTCGTACGGCACGCACCGCGGGATCATGGATGTGGACCTCGAGGTCGCGCAGGGCGAGGTGTTCGGCTTCCTCGGCCCCAACGGCGCCGGCAAGACCACGACCATCCGGGTGCTGCTGGATCTCATCCGCCCGACC
This sequence comes from uncultured Chloroflexia bacterium, assembly GCA_963734895.1. Classification (GTDB taxonomy): domain Bacteria; phylum Chloroflexota; class Limnocylindria; order Limnocylindrales; family CSP1-4; genus CAIXZV01. The sequence continues at coordinate 64,448 of CAVTIN010000012.1, forward strand.
AGCGGGCGGGCGTTCGTGTTCGACATCGAGACGACCGCGGATCCGGTCGCGATCCACCGGCGGATCGGGTACGTGCCGGGTGAGTTCGCGCTCTACGACCGGCTCACCGGCGCCCAGACGATGGAGTACTTCGGAAACCTGCGCGGGGGCGTCGACCCCGCCTACCAGGCCTCGCTCATCGAGCGATTCGATGTCGACCCGTCGCGGCGGTTCAAGGAGTACTCGAAGGGCAACAAGCAGAAGATCGGGCTGATCATCGCCCTCCAGCACCGGCCCGAGCTGCTCATCCTGGACGAGCCGACGTCCGGTCTCGATCCGCTGATCCAGCAATCGTTCTATGCGCTGGTCCGCGAGGCGCATGACGAGGGGCGGACCGTGTTCCTGTCCAGCCACATCCTGTCCGAGGTCGAGCGAACCTGCGATCGCGTGGGCATCATCCGCGACGGCCGTCTGGCCAAGGTGGACCGCACGGACGCGCTCCGTGACCTCGCCCACCACCAGGTGGAGCTCCGCTTCTCGGACGCGGCGCCCGTCGAGGCCTTTGCCGGCCTGCCCGGCGTGTCCGACGTCGTGGTCGATGATCACACGCTCCGGATGCGAGTCTCAGGCCCGATCACCCCCGTCGTCCGGGCGGCGGCGCAGTACGAGCTGCTCGACTTCGTGAGCCGTGAGCCGACGCTCGAGGAAACGTTCCTCGCGCAGTACAGCCAGGAGACGGCGGAGGTGCAGGAGTCATGACCGCCAGTGCCGGGATGCCGCGCCAGGCGGCGGTCGTCCCCGCGATCCCGTTCCGTCACCGGATCTACGGCTTCGGCAGCATCTATGGCAAGTCCATCCGCGACTCGCGGCTCGCGTTCATCATCGCGGCAGGTCTGCTCGGCGGGCTGGCGCTGTTCATGGGCGCTGCGATCGGCACGGTGTTCCCGACGCCGCAGGCGCGGATCGAGGTCAACAAGCTGGTCGAGGCGATGCCGGCCGCGATGGTCAACCTGTTCGGCAACGCCACCCTGATGGGTGCCAAGCTGGGCACGCTCGGCGGCTACATGACCTGGAAGTACGGCGCCGTGTTCGCCATCGGGACCGCGTTGTGGTCGATCATGGCCCTGTCCGGAACGCTTGCCGGCGAGGCCGGCCGCGGCAGTCTCGACCTGGTGGCCTCCGCGCCATTCGGCAAGCGCCGGATCGCGCTCGAGAAGCTGGCCGCACACCTGACCATGCTGGTGCTGGCCATGGCCGTCCTTGCGGCGATGACCACGTTCAGCTCCAACACGTTCGGCGATCCCGCGCTGGGCGACCCGATTCCGCTTGGTTCGGCCATCGCCTTTGCGCTCTGGGTCGGGTTCATCGCGCTGTGCTTCGGGGGCCTTGCACTGACGCTGGGGCCCGTGCTCGGGCGGGCCGGCTCCGCGGCGGTCTCCTCGCTGGTCATGGTCCTGCTGTGGTTCGTGAGCGGTCTCGACGTCGGCGGACCACTCGTGCAGCTCAGCCCGTTCCACTGGACGGCCGGCCACATCCCGCTGGTCGGGATCTATGACTGGGGCGGGCTCGCTCTCGTGGGCGTCGTCGCGCTCGTGTTTCTCGCGGTCGGTGTCGAGCTGTTCAACCGACGCGACCTGGGCGTCACCGCCGGGCTGTCGCTGCCGCATCTGCCGAAGGACGTGCTCGGGGTCCGGGGTCCGCTTGCCAGGGCGTTCGGGGAGCAGCTCCCGCGCTCGCTCGCCTGGGGGCTGGGAATGGCGGTGTGGGTCGCGGTCCTGGCGTCTCTGGTCGGGTCGTTCTCGACGCAGGTCGGCGGCGACTCGAACATTGCCAGCATCTTCAACCAGCTGTTTCCGGGCTTCGATTTCAGCACCGCTGGCGGCTGGCTGCAGCTGTACGTCGAGCTGTTCTTCATCGCGGCCGGGTTTGCGGCCGCGACGTTCGTGTCGAAATGGGCGTCGGACGAGACCGAGGGCCGCCTGGAGTTGATCCTTGCCAGCCCGATGACGCGGACCCGCTGGGTCGTCGCCGGTGGCATCGCCGGGCTCCTCGCGGTGGTCGTCGTCACGGTGCTGCTCTCGATTGCCACCGCGATCGGCGCTGCCGCGGGCGGCTCCACGGCAGGCGACGGGATCCTCGGCGTGGCGTCGCTGGGGCTGTACGCCGCCGCGATCGTGGGGATCGGCGTCGCCGTCGGCGGGTTGTGGCGAACCTCGATCGCCGCCGAGGTCGCCGCACTCGTCGTCGTGGCGACGTTCCTGCTCGATCTGCTCGCGCCACCGCTCAACTTGCCCGACTGGATGCATCAGCTCGCGCTGACGTCGCACTTCGGGCAGCCGATGATCGGCAACTGGGATCCGGTCGGGATCGTGCTGTGCGTGGGGATCGCCGTTGGCGGGATCGCCCTCGGTGCGCTCGGGGTGCGGCGGCGCGACATCGAACGCTGAGTCGACCGGTCGCGAGGCGGCGAACGGGGCGGCAGCCTGCCGTCCGGTTGCCCACGCCCGGCGCCTAGACTTCGTCGGTGGACCCGCTCGCCCTCGCCTTCATCGCGCTGGCGGCGGTGCTCCACGCGGCGTGGAACATTCTGCTCAAGACCGCGAATGATCCGCTGTGGACGTCGCGAGCCTGGTCGTCGTGCAGCGACCCTGGCGCCTGGTGCGCGCCGCAGGAGCCGAAGACGACCGGTCCGCGGCAGGGTTCGCGCTGCTCACGGGCGCGATGATCGCCTCGTATTCGGCCATCGACCGGGTGGGCGTCCAGCTCGTCGCACCCTGGCTGTATGCAGGGATCCTGTGGCCGACATGCGCGATCGGCCTTGGCCTGATCGCCGTCGTGCGAGCCGGGCGCGGCGGTGGCCCGATGGCCACGATGCCGGCGGGGGTTGCCCGTCGGCGCGCGGTCTGGGCGGGGCTGCTGACCGTCACTGCCTACGGGCTCGTCCTGGCGGCGCTCAAGCGGGCACCGCTCGCGGTGGTCGCCCCGCTCCGGGAGTCATCCGTGGTGCTGGCCACCACCTGGGGTGTCGTCCGACTGGGCGAAGCGCGGGATCGCGGCGAGGTGTCGCGCCGCATTGTCGGGGCTATGCTGGTGCTTGCGGGCGCCGCCGTCCTGGCCATTGCCCGCTGAGCAAGCCCAGCCCGCAGAGGTCCCGAATGCCCCGACTGACCCTCGGCTACAAGGCGTCCGCCGAACAGTTCCACCCGCAGCGGCTGCTCGATCTTGCCGTCGCGGCGGAGCAGGCGGGGTTCGACTCGGTCTGGACCAGCGACCACTTCCAGCCCTGGCGCCACACGGGAGGCCATGCCCCCAACGCGCTGGTCTGGCTGGGCGCCGCGACCCAGGCGACGCACCGGGTGACCCTGGGGACGAGCGTCCTCACCCCCTCGTTCCGGTACAACCCGGCAATCGTCGCCCAGGCGTTCGCCACGCTGTCCTGCCTCGCCCCCGGGCGGATGATCCTGGGCGTCGGGACCGGGGAGTCGATGAACGAGGTCCCGGTGGGTGTGGACTGGCCCGAGCAGAAGGAGCGGTTCGCGAGGCTCAAGGAGGCGGTGACCCTGATCGGGCAGCTGTGGCGCGAGGAGTTCGTCGACTTCAAGGGCCAGTTCTTCCGCACCCACGAGGCGACGATCTACGACCGCCCCGACACCCCGGTGCCGATCTACATCGCGGCCTCGGGTCCCGCCGCGGCGCGCCTGGCCGGACGGATCGCGGACGGCTTCATCTGCACCAGCGGCAAGGGCGCCGAGCTGTACACCGACACCCTGCTGCCGGCACTCGCCGAGGGTGCCGCGAAGGCGGACCGCGATCCTGCCGCGATGGACCGGATGATCGAGATGAAGGTCAGCTTCGACACCGACCGTGCGCGGGCGATGGAGGACACCAAGGAGTGGGCGGCGCTGGCGCTGCCGGGCGAGATGAAGGTCGGCGTCCACGACCCGCGCCAGATGGAGATCCTCGCCAAGCACGCGGAACCCTACGCCCACACCCGCTGGCTCGTGTCCGACGATCCCGACGAGCACGTCGAGCAGATCGCCCCGTACCTTTCCTACGGGCTCAACCACCTCGTGTTCCACTTCCCGGGCAACGACCAGGAGGCCGCCATCGAGCGCTACGCCAGGCTCATCCTGCCGAGGCTCCGCGAGCGCTTCGGCTGATCCCGCAGCCGGCCGCTCGTGGGGCCGCCGGCGCCGTCCGGACTGCGACCGAGGGACGCACGGCCCGTCGCCGGCGCGCGGCGGGGTCCTAGAATTCCCCAGTCGAGGCATTCCGGCGGGACGGCTCGGCGATACCGGAGCGCATCGTGCACAGCGACACGTCTGCCACGCCTGACACGGTTGCCGTCGCCCACCCCGCGGTCCGGGCGGTCGACCTTGTCAAGGCCTTCGGCCCGTTGCGGGCCGTCGATGGCGTCTCGTTCGACCTTGCGCCCGGCCGGATCTACGGACTTCTGGGCCCCAACGGCTCCGGCAAGACGACGTTGATCCGGCTCCTGACCGGCATGGCGCGAGCTACCTCCGGCCACGCCGAGATCCTCGGGGTCCGGATGCCGTCGCGGCCCAACCTCAGCCGGATCGGGTACATGACCCAGAGCGACGGGATCTACCCGGCGCTGACGGTCGGTGAGAACGCGCGGTTCTTCGGCGCCGTGTACGGCGTCGCGGGGGCGTCGGCGGTGCGCGACGCGCTGGAGCTGGTGGAGCTCGCGGATCGGCAGGATGCCGTGGCGGGCACGTTGTCCGGCGGTCAGCGACGACGGTTGTCGCTCGCCTGCGCCTTGATCCACCGGCCGCAGATCCTGTTCCTCGACGAGCCCACGGTGGGCATCGACCCCCTGCTGCGGGTCCAGTTCTGGGCCCACTTCCGGGCGCTCGCCGGCGACGGGATCACGCTCGTCGTGTCGAGCCACGTGATGGACGAGGCCGACCGCTGTGACGAGCTGCTGTTCATGCGCGCCGGCCGCGTCCTTGCCCGGGGCACCGGGCGGGAGCTGCGGGCCTCGGCGGGCACGGACGACCTGGAGCAGGCCTTCCTCCACTTCGCGGGCGAGAACGGGGCAGTCCGGTGAACCCCGGCCGTGTTCTCGCGCTGTTCCGGCGCGTCGCCCAGGAGATCCGGCGCGACCGGCCGTCGCTGGCGCTCCTGTTCGTGGCCCCCATCCTGATGACCGGCCTGGTGACCTACATCGTCCGCGAGTCCCAGACCCCGACGATCAATGCGGTCATCGTGAACCAGGCCGGCGCCCCGGGGGCGGCGTTCGCGGTCGCGCTGCGCGCCGCCCTGCAGGACCCGGAGGCGGAGGTCGGCGTCGCGACGGACGAAGCTGCCGCCCGGGTGGCGGTCACCAACGGCCAGACGTCGCTCGCGATCGTGCTCCCGGCCGGCCTCGGCTCGGGACCGGCCACGATCACGCTCATCACCAACGGCCTCGACCCGTCCGGCGAGGGGGCCCAGGTCGCCCTGGTCCAGCGAGCGCTGACCTCGGCCGCTGCGTCGTTCACCGGGGTCCCGGTCCCGGCCATCGACCACGTCACCGTCTACGGGGTCCCCAGCGACGACCCGATCGCGCCGTATGCGCCGGCGATCATCGGCTTCCTGGGCTACTTCTTCGTCTACATCCTGACCGGAGTGAGCTTCCTTCGTGAGCGCACCGGCGGCACGCTGGAGCGACTGATGGCGACGCCGGTCACCCGCGGCGAGGTCGTGGTTGGGTACATCCTGGGGTTCGGCCTGTTCGCCACGCTGCAGGTCGCCGTGCTCATGGCATGGGTGCTCGGGTCAGTGCGAACGCCGGCGATCGGGCCGCTGCCCGAGATCTCGATCGGGCTGGGGGTGACGATGGCCGGCAGCCCCCTCATCGCGTTCCTCGTCGTCGTGCTGCTCGCGCTCGGCGCCGTCAGTCTCGGGATCTTCCTCTCCACCTTTGCCCGCACCGAGCTCCAGATCATCCAGTTCATCCCGATCGTGATGACGCCACAATTCCTCCTGTCAGGGGTGCTGTTCCCGGTCAGCACGCTGCCCGGCGTGCTCCAGCCGTTCGTGGGGTTGATGCCCGTCACCTACGCGGTGGACGGCCTGCGGCAGGTTTTCGTTCGAGGCGCCGATCTCGCCGTGGGTGCCCTGCAGCTGGACTTCGTCGTGCTGGCCGCGATCGCCGTCCTGTTCGCCGTGATTGCGTCGTTAACGATCCGCCGCGACGTCGTCTGAGACGGCGCCCGACCGACGTGCCCCGGCAGCACGCGACGCCGTGGGTCGGAGAGTCCGACGCGGGCCGAGACGATGGTCCCGTTGACGGGTCCCCGTCCGCCTCCCACAGTGACGGGCGCTTCCATGCTGCACTTCCTTCCTCCCGCACGTCTCGCCGGTCGCGTCCTCGTGCTCGCGGCCACCGTCGCTGCGTGCGCGGGGATCCCCGGGGCGCCGGCGACCACACCAGCCGCGTCGATGGGTCCACCCGTCGCGACCGAGGCGACGGCCGCCGCCAGCACGTGCCCTTCGTCCGCGGCAGCAGCAACGGCGGGCGACCTCGGCGATGTCGCGCGCCACGGGCCTGACTCGGGCGCCTGGGTGGGGATGAACCTGGACTGGGGATCGCAGACCGTGGCCGACGTCGCGCAGGAGCTTGGCGCCCCGCCGGCAGACGTCGTGAGCTTCGTGTCGTTCCCGCTCACCGGCGACGACGAGGCCAACCTTGACGCGGCGGCCGCCCAGGCGGCGGACGCAGGGGCCGTGCTCGTCGTCACGCTCGAGCCGTGGGGCGGGCTGGCCACGGTCACCGACGACGCGGCGGCCGCCCTCGCGAGCCGCCTGGCGGGCTACGGCCGCGACCGTGTGCCGACCATCGTGCGGTTCGCGCACGAGATGAACGGCAGTTGGTACCCGTGGGGCCAGGATCCGGCGGCCTACGTCGCAGCGTTCCGACGGGTCGCGGATGCCGTCCACGCCGGCTCCGCGACGTCCGCGATGCTCTGGGCGCCGAACCAGGGTGACGGCTACCCGTACGCGGGGGGCAAGTACGGGGCCGCGCCGGGAAGCCCGGCCGCCTCGGCGCTCGACACCAACGGCGATGGGATCCTGGACGCGGCTGATGACCCGTACGCTCCGTACTGGCCGGGAGCGACGTACGTGGACTGGGTCGGCATGAGCCTCTATTTCTGGGGCCTGGCGTACCCGTGGGGCGAGAACGAGCTCCCGCCCGCCGGAACGTTCGTGGGTCTCATGGCCGGCTCGGGCTCCGTCCCGGACTTCTACGCCGGCTACGCGGAGCAGTTCTCGAAGCCGCTTGCGATCGTGGAGACCGCCGCGTTCTACCGCCCCGGCGGCGGTGAGGTGAGCGAGTCGCAGATCAAGTCGGCGTGGCTCGCCCAGGTGTTCGGCGCGAAGACGTCCGCCCGCTTCCCTCGACTCCGGATGGTCAACTGGTTCGAGTGGCGCAAGACCGAGCCCGAGGTGGACGCGATCGTGGACTGGCGGATCGCGGCGGATCCGGCGCTGCGGGCAGCCTTCGTGGCGGCGCTGGGGGACGGGTTCACGCTCGGTCCGGCGGTAGCGCCCATCGCGACGGGAGTGGGCTGCGGCGGCTGAACCTCAGGCTCGCTCGAGCTCGAACGGGCGGGCCTCGAAGTCGCCGCAGATCACGCGGATCGCGCCGCGCTGCTGCCGACCTCGAGCTGACCCGCGGGCAACGGACCCCGCGCCCGATCCACGCCGCGACCGGCACGACACCCGCCGGCGATCCTCGCTCCCTCAGATCCGGCCGGGGACACCCGGTACGATGGGTCCCTACTCGGCACGGAGGCTTCCATGCAGCTGTGGGGCGGTCGGTTCGGCGAGGGGCCGGACGCGCGAATGGCGGACTTCACGCGCTCGATCGAGATCGACGCGGCGCTCGCGCTCGACGACATCGCCGGCTCGATCGCACACGTCCGCGGGCTTGGACGGGCCGGGCTGCTGACCGACGACGAGGTGGCGGTCCTCGAGCGGGGCCTGGTCGGGCTGCGCGAGGACGTCGAAGCTGGGGCGATCGCCTGGGACCCCGCCCTCGAGGATGTCCACATGAACCTCGAGACGCTGCTCACCGAGCGCGTCGGCAGCGTGGGCGGCAAGCTCCACACGGGACGGTCGCGCAACGACCAGGTGGCCACCGACCTGCGGCTGTGGACCCGCCGGGCCGTGGACCGGCTCGCTGCCGGGATCCTCGGCCTGGAGCGGGCGCTGGTCGATCTCGGTGAGCGCGAGGGCGACGCCGTGCTGCCCGGCGCCACGCACATCCAGCCGGCGCAGCCGGTCCTGTTCGCGCACCACCTGCTCGCCTACGTCGAGATGCTCGAGCGGGACCGCGGCCGCCTGCTGGATGCGCGCAGGCGGCTCAACGTCTCCCCGCTGGGTGCCGGGGCGCTGGCCGGCGCCGGCTACCCGCTCGACCGCGAGACAACCGCCGCGGAGCTGGGCTTCGACGGGGTGACCGGCAACTCGCTCGACGCCGTCTCGGACCGCGACTTCGTGGTCGAGGTGCTGGCGGCGGTGGCCCTGGCGATGGTCCATCTCAGCCGGCTGGCCGAGGAGATCACCTGGTGGTCCAGCCCGAGGTTCGGGTTCGTCCACGTCGCGGACGCGTTCTCCACGGGCTCATCGATGATGCCCAACAAGAAGAACCCCGATCCCGCGGAGCTGGTCCGCGGGCGGGCCGCGGGCGTGATCGGCGCGCTGACGGGCATGCTCGCGCTGCTCAAGGGCCTCCCACTGGCCTACCAACGCGACCTCCAGGAGGACAAGCCGCCGCTGTTCGCGGCCGTGTCGACCCTCGACGCGTCACTGAGCGTGATGGCCGGCCTGATCGAGACCCTGGTGATCGACCGGGTGCGGATGCAGGCAGCGGCCGAGGAGGGCTATACGACGGCGACCGCGCTGGCCGACGCGCTGGTCATGCGCGGTGTCCCGTTCCGTGCCGCCCACCACATCGTCGGGGGGCTGGTCGGGGGGGCTGAGGCCGAGGGCATTGCCACGCTCGCCGCCCTGCCCGACGAGGCGTTCAAGGCCGCACTGGACGGCAGCGACGACCCGATCGCGCAGGGCCTCCGCCGCCAGAGGGGGATCGTGGCGCATCTCCGGGCCGCGGCGACGATCGAGGGAGCGCTGGCGGGCGCCGACGTCACCGGTGGGACCGCGCCGCCGCGCGTGGCCGCGGCGCTGGCCGCGGCGAGAGGCCGGCTCGAGGGCTGACCCGAAACCGCTCGGGCAAGGGTCAGAGGCGCAGCGGGATCAGATCTCCAGCGTGGTCGCGATCGCGAGGTCGCGTACGAGGTGCGGATCGCGCGCCCAGGCACGCGCGAGGATCACGTGCAGCTCGGCGGATGCGCGGCCGTGGGGCAGCTCGATCGTCGGCAGTGCGACGTCAGGCACGGTTCCCGCGATCTCGATCACCTGGTCCGACGCGAGCTCCATCGAGGGGGCCACGACCGCGGACCAGGGCACGATCGTCTCGTCGAACCCGCCGGAGACCGTGGACTCGACCTTGACCCGCAGCTCCATCCGGATCTCCTGGAGCCGCATCGTCGAAGTCGGCCGGAGGGTCAGGCGACCGCGGAACGGCTGACCCGGGACCAGCGGGACGGGGTCGACCTGGATCGAACCGCCGACGCCGCCGGCCTGCGCGTCCGCGGCCTCGAACAGCGCGAACTCGCCCACGTGGACGACGCCGGCCCGCAGCAGCGCGGTCGGCTGGAGGACGCGGACCGGGACCTCGATCGAACTGTCGCGCCCGCCTTCGATGTCCAGCTTGGCCTCGACGGTCCAGGACGCGCCCGCCACATCGGCCTCGAGCGTGGCCGGCCCGAGGCCCGGCACGGGGATCTGGATATCGAGCTCGCGGGTCTCACCGGCGGTGAGATGCACCGGTGCCGCCGCCAGCACCGGCACCCGCGGCAGGTCCGCCCGGCCGGTGCGCGTCTCGGTGTGCGTGTGACCCTGGCTGTCCGTGGTCGTCACGTGGTACTTCCAGTGCTCCTCGCCGCGCAGGGTGACCACCAGCCCGCGCGCTTCCACCGGTCGGCGCGTCGCCAGCGTGATATGCCCGCCGACCAGGCGTCCCGGCAGCAGCCGGTCGGTGGCCAGCTCGAGTCGCCATGCGACGCCGTTGCTCTCCGCTTCCCAGGACCTGGTCATGTCCGCGTCAACCCTCGCCTGCTCGACTGTACGCAACCCCGATCCTACGTCGCCGACCCGGGGCATATCGGTCACACGCCGCAACTCGGCAGACGGACTGGACCGGCACATCGGTCGGCCGACCGATGACGACGCGCCTCGCGTCGGCCACGGTGGTGATCCGGCGCCGCGGGGCGCCATAAAGGGAGATCGCCGATGGCGAAGTACATGGATGTTCACAGCGGGTTCTTCGGCGTGACGGCCGACCAGCTGCGCGAGGCGCACGACCGCGACCTCGCGATCGAGAAGGACGAGGGCGTGCACTTCGAGCGCGCGTGGATGGACCCGGAGTCCGGCAAGGTGTTCTGCCTTGCGACCGGCCCGTCGAAGGAGGCGGTCATGCGGATCCACGAGCGTGCCGGCCACGCGACCCCCGACGTCTACGAGCTCACGGTGGAGGTGTAGTCATGAGCACGCGTCCCATCCCCCGGCTGCTGCCGGGACGTTTCGTCAGGTTCGCCGTCGCGGCGGCGCTGGCTGCCACGTCACTCGGCGCGGGCACCGCGCTCGCGGCGCCGGGCGGTCAGTCCGCGTTCGCGGCGACCCGCGCCGCCACGGCCGCGTTCCACGATCTGGCAACCGCCGAGGCGGCCGGCTACGCCCTGTTCCCCGGCTGCTTCGCCCATTCCGAGGGCGGCATGGGCATCCACTACGTCGACTTCTCGAGCGTCGCCGACGGCACGGTGGACCCGCTCAAGCCGGAGGCGCTCGTCTATGAGCCGCTGGCCGACGGGACGATGAAGCTGGTTGCGGTGGAGTGGGTCGTGATCGCGGACAGCTGGACCGGGGCCCAGCCGCCCGCCGTGTTCGGGCATCCGCTCGACTTCGTGGACCAGCCGAACGAGTTCGGTCTGCCCCCGTTCTACGAGCTCCATGCCTGGCTGTGGCAGCCGAACCCGCTGGGCATGTTCAACGAGTGGAATCCGAAGGTCAGCTGCGCCTACGCCAGCTGACGTCCGACGCGCAACCCGAACGGTCGGCGCTCAGCGATGCGCGCCGACCGTCCGTGCGCCCGGGGCGCTGACGCTCGTCGCCCAGGCGGCGATCTCCGCCCGGCGGGCCACGCCGAGCTTGGCCAGGATGTGCTCGACGTGGGAGCCCACCGTCCGCACCGACAGCGACAGCTCGTCGGCGATCGAGGCGTTGGTCATGCCCTCGGCGACGAGCCGCGCGATCTCGAACTCGCGGGCCGTCAACGGCCGCCACGGTTCCTCCTCGCCGCCCCGGCTCCTGGCGATCTGCGACAGCTCGCGGGCGCGGTCGAGCAGCGGTGCGCTGTTGAGGCGCTCGGCGACCGACCGAACATCGCGCAGGATCGGGAAGGCCTCGGCCTGTCGGTTCGCCCGCAGCAGGCACGACGCCAGGTCCAGCCGCGCCCACGCAGCCTCCCAAGTTCGCGGCAGCGCGTCCCAGCCCGCGACGGCGGCCTCGAGCGCGGCCCGGGCGGCCACCGTTGACCCCGCCGCGAGGCGGATCAGCCCCTCGGCGTTGTCGAGCGCGGGTCGCGCGGGCCCCGCCCAACGGTCGAGCATCGCGCGCACCTGACCGGCCCAGCGCTCGGCGGCCTCCGGCCGGCGAACCGCCTCGTGTGCGCGCACGCCCGTGACAACGAACGGGACCAGCAGCGCCCGCTCGCCGGTCGTGGTCGCCAGCTCCAGCGCCTCGTTGCAGCGCTCGATGGCGATCTCGGGCTCGCCGGCCACCAACGCCGCCTCGGCCAGGCCCCACAGCGCGGGCATGATCAGCTCCACCTCGTCGGTCGCGCGCCCGATCTCGAGCGAAGCGTTGAATAGGCCTCGGGCGCGATCCACCTGCCCTCGACCGAACGCGACGAAGCCAAGCGCGTCCCGTGAGCCCAGGGTGCCGCGGCGGCTGCCGGGCTCGACGATCTCGATCTCCGCGGCAGGGATCGCGTCGTCCCACCGCCCCTGCGCCCAGGCGACGTGGGCGGACGTGGCGGCGAGGACGTGTCGGCAGTACGACTGCTCGATCTCGTCGGCGTACCGGAGTCCCTCGCGCAGCCCGTCCTCGGCCGTGCCGTAGTCCATGACGCGGATCGCGAGAGCGGCAGTCCACCGGTAGGCCGTGACCCCGGTGCTCTCGAGTCGCATGTCGCGGGCGTCGCGAGCGATCCGGAGCATCGTTGCCAGCCCGGCGGCGACGTCACCGCGCAGCACGTCCACGGTGGCCGCGAGGAAGTCGATGTCGCCGGTCTCGGCGCTGCCGGACGCGAGCCACAGGCCTCGAGCCTCGTTCAGGAGCGTCGTTGCATCGTCGAGCTGGACCCGGTCGAGGCTGATCAGCGCCTGGTACACGCGCAGGTCAGCGAGGACGGCGGCGCGTGCCGGGGTGTCCGGCAGGTCGCGAAGCTCGTCGTCAGCCTGGTCGAGCAGGCGCCGGCGCTCGTCGGCGGATCGCACGTCCCGCCGCGCGACCCCGGCCTCGCTGATCAGCGCCGCAGCCGCTTCGAGCGGCCGGCCGGCCGCGACATACCAGTGGCGCGCCTGGCGAGCGGTCTCCTCGGCGACGGGGACGTCGTCCACGGCAAGCGCTGCCTCGCACCAGCCGTCGTAGAGCTCGGCCCGATCGAGCGCCGGCAGCTCGTCGGGCACGTTCCCCGCTGCTCGGGCGTACAGCTCGAACAATTCCCGCCTGCTGGACATCGCGCTCGCCGCCCGCGCACCGGCGAGCGCAGCTCGGAACGCCTGGGCGCGCAGCCCCGCCCGTTCGAAGTGGACCGAGGCGTGGATCTCGTTCGCGCCGACGAGATTGGTCCCGAACTCGCCCGCGCGTGCGTGTAGCCGGCGCAGGTCGGCGGCCGGAATGCTCCCGTACAGGGCGTCCCGGAGCAGCTGGTGCCGGAAGTCGTAATAGCCGCGGTCGAGGAAGTCGAACGGGTACAGGAACGAGCTTGCGACGAGCTCTCCGAGCGGACCGTCGAGATCGCCAACCGGGCGGTCGAGCACGCCGGCGAGCACCTCGGGCACGAAGCAGCGCCCGATCACCGCGCCGGCCCGGGCGACCTCGCGCGCCTCGGGCGACAGGTGCGCCGACCGGGCCAGGATCGCGTCCTCGATCGTGTCCGGGACGACCGCTGCGCGGATCGCCCGGCCGTCCTGGCGGGCGTCCTCGCCCAGGGCACCCAGCAGCTCCTCGATGTGCAGGGGAATGCCGTCGGTTCGCTCGTAGACAGCCTTGACGACCTCTCTTGGCGCCGGCAGTCCGGTGCCCAGGATCAGCGTGGTTACCAGCGCCGTCTGCTCGTAGGTCAGGGGCGACAGGCGCGCCTCCTCGGCCAGTCGTTGGTTGAGCAGCCGCGCGCGCCACTCGCGGTGGTAGGAGTCGACCGCCAGCTCGTCCACCCGGTAGGCGCCGACCAGCAGAATGGGGACATCGCGACCGAGCCGGGCCAGCTCGCCGATGACCTCGAGGCTGATCTCGTCGGCCCACTGGAGGTCCTCGAACGCGAGCAGCGTCGGTCCGTTGATCGCCGACATGATCCGCTCTGCGATGTCGCGGACGAGCAGCCGCCGTGAGCCGAGGTTGTCCCCGCCCTGTCCGCTGCGGACCTCGAGCAGGTCGTCGCCCAGCGTGCCGAACTTGGGCACCCGGCGCATCGTTCGGGCGAGGTCGAGGATCGACGCCAGGGGCACCTGCCGGTCCTGCGGGGCGAGGTCGCCCTTCGAGATCAGGAAGCCTTCGCCGTCCGCCTTGCGCAGGATGGCAGCCAGCATCCGGGTCTTGCCGATGCCGGCCTCGCCGGCCAGCAGCAGCAGCTGGCCGCGACCGCCGGCCGCTTCCGCCAGCCGTCGCTCCGCAAGCTCGAGCAGATCGTCGCGGCCAACGAGGATGGGGCTCAGCAGGGGACGCACCTGGCTCATCGTGCACCGAGTGTACGACCACGTCGCGAGAACGCATCTGGAGAATGACCGATGTGCCCTCCTTCGTCCTGCCGGCGAGCACGGGTCCGTCGGCCCTACCCGTTGCGCGCTGTCGCGCTACGATCGCTCGAACGTCCGGAGGCCGCCATGCTCACGCTCGACACCATCCGCGAGGCGCCCAAGGCGCTGCTCCACGACCATCTCGACGGCGGCCTCCGCCCGGCCACGATCGTGGACCTGGCCCGCGAGTACGGGTACCGCGACCTGCCGACCGAGGACGTCGATGCCCTGGCCACCTGGTTCCGCCGCGGCGCTGATCGCAAGTCCCTGGAGCTGTACCTCGAGACGTTCCAGCACACGATCGGGGTCCTCCAGGACCGCGACGCGATCATCCGCGTGTCGGCAGAGTGTGTGGAGGACCTGGCCGCCGACGGCATCGTCTATGCGGAGGTCCGCTATGCCCCCGAGCTGTCGGTCGAGAAGGGCCTGACGCTGGACGAGGTCGTCGAGGCCAACCTCGAGGGGTTCCGGATCGGAATGGCCCGTGCCGAGGCCGCCGGCACGCCGATCGTGGTCCGGGTGCTGATCACCGCCATGCGCCAGGCCGCCCGCTCGATGGAGATCGCGGAGGTGGCCGTCAGGTGGCGCGACGCCGGCGTCGTCGGCTTCGACATCGCCGGGCCCGAGGCCGGCTACCGGCCCACTCGCCACCTCGACGCGTTCGAGCACATCCGGCGCGAGAACTTCCACATCACGATCCATGCGGGCGAGTCGTTCGGGCTGCCGTCGATCTGGGAGGCGCTCCAGCTGTGCGGCGCGGAGCGACTGGGACATGGCGTGCGGATGGTCGACGACATCACGGTCCACGACGATGGCACGGTCTCGCTGGGCCGGCTCGCAGCATTCGCGCGCGACCGGCGGGTTCCGCTCGAGATGTGCCCGACATCGAACGTGCACACTGGCGCGGCAGCATCGATCGAGGAGCACCCGTTCGACCTGCTCCGCCGGCTCCGGTTCCGGGTGACGGTCAACACCGACAACCGGCTGATGAGCGGAGTCACCCTGTCGTCCGAGTTCCAGGCACTGGACGCGGCGTTCGGGCTCGGGCTGGGCGAGATGGAGTGGCTCACGATCAACGCGCTCAAGTCGGCGTTCGTCGCATTCGACGAGCGGCTGCGCCTGATCAGCGAGGTCGTCAAGCCGCGCTACGCGCACCTGCGCGCCCGCCAGTCACTGGTCGTGACGACGCCAGTCTGACCCTGGCGCCGGGATCAGGCGACCGGCAGCGCCATCACGAACCGCGAGCCGCCGTACCCGTTGCGTTCGATCCAGACCCGGCCGCCCATCGCCTCCATCAGCCGTCGGGCGGCGAACAGGCCGATTCCGGATCCGCGCGAGCGAAGCCGGTCGACGCGCACGTAGGGCTGGAACACCGCCTCCCAGTCGTCGATCGGGACACCCGGGCCGTCATCCGTGATGTAGACCTGCACCTCGCCCTCGTTGTGCCCTACGCCGATCGATACCGCGAGCTCCGGTGGCGCGTACTTCGCCTCGTTGTCCAGGATCTGCTCGAGCACCTGGCGGAAGCGGGCCTCGTCGCCGCGGGCAACGACCGGACGCCCGGGAGGATCCCAGCGGACCGGGCGGGTGCGGAGGAGCAACGCCAGGTTGCCAACCGTGGCGCCGATTGCGGTGACCGCGTCGAACGGATCACGCAGCAGCCCGGTCAGTCCCTCGCCGCGCACGGATGCAAGGATCGAGTCCACCAGCCGGTCCAGCCGCGTGACCTGGTCCGCGGCTCCCTCGCGCCACGTCTCCACGAGGTCGGTGTCGGCTCCCGGTGCGCCGGCGGCGGTGTCGGCGAGCAGGTCGACATAGGCGCGAACGACGGCCAGCGGCGTTCGCAGCTCGTGGGTGACGACCGCGAGCAGCTCCGCCCGTGCCGCGTCGAGCTGCGACAGGCGGTCGAGCTGGGCCTCCGCCTCCGCCTGAAGCCGGCCCTTCTCCACGATCCCGGCCAGCAGCGCAGCGATCGTCGACAGGAACTCCACCTCGTCCGGGGTGAAGTCCCGGACCCCGGCGGTCTGGACGTTGAGCACACCGACGACCGCCTCGTTCCAGATCAGCGGAACGGACAGCATCCCGTGGAGCTCGGTGACGTCGAATCCGCGCACCCAGCTGAACCGCGGATCCACGGTCACGTCGCGCGAGGTCACCGGCAACCGCGATTCGGCGGCCCGGCCGGTGATGCCCTCGCCCAGGTCGAGGGCGACGTTGCCGACCTTGCCCACGTCGAGCCCGTTGGTCGCGGCGAGCGTCAGCCGCCGGCCGTCGCGGTCGAGCACGTAGAACGAGCAGACCTCGACGCCCAGCGCCACGGTCGTGCGATCGACCAGGGTGCGCATGAGCTCGTCCCAGTCGCGCGCCTGCGTTGCGAGCTGGGCGAACTCGTGCAGGAACGCGAGCTGATCGACGCGCGGCGCGGCGGCCGTGCCCGATGACGCTCGGCGGCGCCGCGTCGCGCGGGCACCGGCGCTCGATCCGGATGGTGCGGTCACCGCCACAGCGTACCCGGCGCCGGGCGTGCGGGATGGGCGAACAGCGACAGGCTCAGCCGCCGGCTTCGCCGGCCACGGCGTCGCCGGTGACGCTGGTCGGCAGGTCCTCGAGGAGCGGCTCGGTCCACGTCCATGCTGCGCCGTGGTGCTTGCCCACCGCCCCGTGACGCGCGGCCTCGACCCGCAGCGGCAGGCCGAAGATCTCGATGAACCCCACGGCGCTGGCGTGGTCGAAGGCGTCGCCCTCGTCGTACGTCGCGAGGTTCTTGTCGTACAGGCTGAGTGGAGAGCGCCGGCCGACGACGATCGCCCGGCCGTGGTCCAGCCGCATCCGCACGTCGCCCGACACGACGCGCTGCGAGGACAGCGCGTAGGTGCGAAGGTCGCGCGACAGGGCGCTGAACCAGAGGCCGTCGTAGATGATCTGCGACAGCTCGTCCGTGACCAGGCGATTGAACCGCAGCTGTTCCTTGGACAGCACAAGCCCCTCGAGCGCGTGATGCGCCGTGTGCAGGATCACGGCTGCAGGCGCCTCGTAGATCTCGCGGCTCTTGATCCCCACCAGGCGGTCCTCGACGTGGTCGATCCGGCCCACGCCGTGGGCGCCGCCGAGTTCGTGGAGGCGCTGCACCAGGTCCACCGACCCGAGCACCTCGCCGTCGATGGACACCGGGATGCCGCCCTCGAACCCGATCACCAGCTCGACGGCGTCGGGTGCATCGCCCGGGGCCACGGTCCATTCGTACGCGTCGGCCGGCGGGGTCACCCACGGATCCTCGAGCACGCCCGTCTCGCAGGACCGCCCCCACAGGTTGACGTCGATCGAGTACGGGGACGCCTTCGTGATCGGGATCTCGATGCCGCGCTCGATCGCGTAGTCGATCTCCTGGTCGCGCGACAGGCCCATCCCCACCCGCATCGGCGCGATCACCTCGAGCCCCGGGTCGAGCGCATGGACCGCGATGTCGAAGCGCACCTGGTCGTTGCCCTTGCCGGTGCAGCCGTGGGCGACCGCGTCCGCCCCCTCCTTCTGCGCCACCTCGACCAGCAGCTGGGCGAGCAGCGGCCGCGCGAGGGCGGTGGCCAGCGGATAGGCGCCCTGGTAGACGGCGCCGGACTGGAGCGCGCGCCACGCGTACTGCTGGATGAAGGTCTCACGGGCATCGACGACGTAGGCCTTGGACGCCCCTGCCTTCATCGCGCGCCGCTCGACGCCCTCCCGCATCGAGCCGCCGCCAAGATCGACGGTCAGCGTGATCACCTCGACGCCGTACTGCTCCTTGAGCCAGGCAACGGCGACGGAGGTATCGAGGCCTCCGGAATAGGCGAGCACGACCTTGTTCATCGGGACATGGCCTCCGTGAGGATCGCCGGCTCCGCCGGCGCCTGGATCGCTTGGAACCGATCAAGCCAGCGCTCCAGGGCGGGCTCGTCGGGGAACAGGACGATGAGGGTGTTGTCGCCGGCGACGGTGCCCACCTGGTCTGCGAGGGTGGACTCGTCGATCGCCTGGGCGATCACATTGGCGGTGCCGGGCTGGCCCGTGAGGACGAGGATCAGGCCGCTGCGCCCGACGGTGACCGGGATGTCGCCCAGGATGCGACGCAGCCGCTCGTCGGACGGCGGGCGCTGCGCGGGGGCGAGATCCTCCGGGTTGACGTACGCGGCGTGGTCGCCGCGCATGACCTTGGCCAGCCCCATCTCGGCGATGTCGCGGCTGACCGTGGCCTGGGTGACCTCGAACCCGAGCGCCGACAGCGCGGCGACCAGCTCGCCCTGGCTGCCGACAGGCTGGCCGGCGACCAGGCGGCGGATGGCCGCGTGACGATCCCGTTTGGCGATCATCGGCTCATGCCGCGCCGGCGTGGGCGTGGGCCGACACGCGGGTACCGAAGGTCGGGTCGCCCAGGGCTCGGGCGAGCGCCCCGGGCGCCGAGGCATCGACGATCACGGCCTCGGCGCCCTCCCAGGTCAGCGCCGCGAGCGCCGCCCTGACCTTGGGCACCATGCCGCCGCGGATCGTTCCGTCGGCGATGAGCGCCTCGGCCTCGTCGACCGAGATCGAGGCCAGCCGGTCACCGGCGGCGTTGCGCACCCCGTCGACGTCGGTCATCAACACGAGCTGACGGGCGCCGAGCCCGGCGGCGATCCCTGCGGCCGCGTCGTCGGCGTTGACGTTGCACACGATGCCCTCCTCGTCACGGGCGAGCGGGGCGACCACCGGCACCTGGCCGGCGACGAGGAGCGAGTCGAGCAGGTCGCGCCGCACTCCGACCACGGTTGCCACGAGGCCGACGTCCGGCACGCGTTGCCCGATGAGCAGGCCCCCGTCGACGCCGGACAGCCCGACGGCATCGCAGCCCACGTCGTGAAGGGCGGCCACCAGCTCGCTGTTGACGACGCCACGGAGGACCGCGGCGGCAACCTCCAGCGCGGCGGGATCGGTGACCCGCAACCCGCCCTCGAAGTGGGACGGGACGCCCAGCCGATCCAGCCACTCGGTCATGCGCTTGCCGCCTCCGTGCACGAGCACGACCGGCCGCCTGCGCGCGATGCCGGCCACCTCGGCCAGGACCTGGCGCTGCTCGCTGAGCGTCGTCCCGCCGAGCTTGACGACGACGATCTCGCTCATGTCGTGTACTCCGAGTTCTCTCTCACGTATGCCTCGGTCAGGTCGCAGCCGAACGCCTCGCCGGTACCGGTGCCCAGCCCCAGGTCGAGCCGGAGGAGAACCTCGTCGCCACCCATCGCCTCGCGCGCTGCAGGCTTGTCGATCGCGACCGGGCCGCCCCGGGTCCCGTCGTAGACGAGGTGGCCCGCGATCGCGATCCGCAGCGAGGCCGGATCGACGGCCGCGGCCGACCCGGCTCGCGCAGTCGCCATCGCGGGGGGCATGCCGGCCGCCTCGAGCACGGCCGCCTCGGCCAGCGTCGCGTTGCCCGCCGCGCTCGCGAGGCGGCCCCAGTTGGGATCACGGCCGTGGATGGCGGTCTTGACCAGCGACGAGGAGATCACCGCCCTGGCAACGGCCCGCGCGTCGGCATCGTCTGCGGCCCCGGACACCTGGCAGGTGATCAGCGCGGTGGCACCCTCGCCGTCCGCGGCCTGCTGCCGGGCCAGGTCCCGGGCGACGGTCTCGATGCCGGCGGCGAGCGCCGCCCTCGACCGCGCGTCGGCCCCCACCGGCGCAGCCGGCGCGCGCCCGGACGCCAGCACGAACACCGTGTCGTTGGTGCTCGTGTCACCGTCGACGGAAAGCTGGTCCCAGGTCGTGGCCGCGACGCCGCGCAGCAGCGCGTGGAGCGTCGCGGGATCCGCGGGGGCGTCCGTGAGCACGACCGACAGCAGGGTGGCCATCCGCGGATGGATCATCCCGACGCCCTTCGCGATCCCGGTCACGGTCACCGGGACGCTCGCCCCGCCGTCGACGCCCGGAAGCTGCACGGTCGTCGAGGCGGTCTTGGTCGTCGTGTCCGTGGTGCGCAGCGCGAGCGCCACATCCGACAGCGCCTCATCGGTCGCGGTCAGCTCGCCGTTCGTCACCCGGGCGATCGTCGCGGTCACCCGGTCCATGGGCAGGCGGATGCCGATGATCCCGGTCGAGACGTGCAGGATCTCGGTGGTTGCGGCGCCGAGGGCGGTGGCGACGGCCTCACCGATGGCGATCTGGTCGGCGTCGCCGTCGGGTCCGGTGGCGCAGTTCGCGCTGCCCGACGTGCCGATGATCGCCCGGGCAAGTCCGGCAGCATCGTCCGTGCCACCGGTCGCCTGGAGGTTTGCCCGCGACAGGCGGACCGGCGCCGCGGCGAACCGGTTGGGAGTGAACACGGCGGCCGCCGGCACGGGGCCGTCCTCCGCGACGATCATCGCGAAGTCGTGGCGGCCCGAGAACTTGATGCCCGCCCGCGTGCCCACGGCGAGGAACCCGGCGGGGATCCGCGCGGCGCGCTCGACCTGCGGACGGTCCGCGGGGAGCGGCGCGAGCAGCGGGTCGGTCGCGATGGACATGGGCGGGGCCTCGGAGGTCGGATGGATGGCGTGCGCCTACGGTGCGAGCGGAAGCTGGAGCAGGCCGGCCGTCTCGGGCAGGCCGTGGACCACGTTGAACGCCTGGATGGCCTGCCCGGCCGCGCCCTTGACCAGGTTGTCGAGGACGCCGATCGCCAGGATCCGCCCGTTGCGCTCGTCGAGCCGGCACCACACGCGGAGCTCGTTGCTCCCCAGGACGTGCTTGGTCGCCGGCGGCGCGTCGGTGACCGTGATGAACGGCTCGTCGCCGTAGGACGCCAGGTACAGCTCGTCGAGCTCCGACTGGGTCACGGCACGCGTCGGCCGGACGTGGCACGCGGACAGGATGCCGCGGGTCATCGGGATCAGGTGGGGCAGGAAGTCCACGCCGCGGACACCCGCGTTTGCCGGCGCATCCGGGCCCAGCGCTCCAAGCTCCTGCTCGATCTCGCCGATGTGGCGGTGGGTGAAGATCCCGTACGCCCTGACGCTCTCGTTCACCTCGCCGAAATGGAGGTCTGCCTTGGGGTCGCGGCCCGCGCCCGAGACGCCGCTCTTGGCGTCAACGACCAGGTCGCCGATCAGCCCGGCCCGGGCGAGCGGTGCGAGGGCCAGGATGGTCGTCGTCGCGTAGCAGCCGGGGGCACCGACGATGGCGCCGGGTGCCTTCCCGAGCGCGGCAAGCTCCGCGCGATGCAGCTCCGGCAAGCCGTACACCGCACCCGCGAGCAGCTCCGGTCGCGGGTGCTCCATGTGGTACCAGACCGGGTAGTCGGCGGGGTCCCGGAGGCGGAAGTCCGGGCCCAGGTCGATCACGCTCATGTCGCGGCCGAGGAACTCGTCGATCCGGCTCGCGACGGCACCGTGGGGCAGCGCGAGGAACACCGCCTCGGCGTCGTCGGGCACGCTATCGAACACGCGCAGGTCGCGCGTCGCAAGGTGGGGGTGGATGCCCGCGATCGGGTCGCCCTTCCGCTCGCGCCCGACCAGGCCCACGATCCGTGCATGCGGATGCAGCGCGAGCAGGCGGATCAGCTCCGCACCGACGTACCCGGTCGCACCCACGATCGCGACGCGGAGCGGATCGCCATCCAGCGCTCGAGCGCCGCGGGCGGCCGCGGTCGCCGGGGCAGGGGAGGCTTCGAGATGACGGCCCGCCGCGATCGCTGCTCCCGTCGAGTCCGCGCTCACCGGCGCGCGCGGCGGCTCGCCGGCCGCAGGCTCGAGGGGTTGGAGATCGGGCGGAATGTCATCACGGCATGACTATACATGGATCGTGCATAGTCATGCAAAGGACGGCCGACACCCTGGACCGGCGTTGACTGTGGCGCCACGAAACCGCCACGTCCCCACGCGGGCGCCGGGAATAGGGGGACGCGGGTGGGTTCCGTTGACTGTGGCGCCACAGAACCGCCTGCATATGCCGCGGGCGACCGATTGGGGGCGCTTCTCGTGGCCCGACAGGCAACGCGCGACGGCCGTGGCCACGGATCGGGAGGGGCCCACGGTGATCAGCGCTCCGTGACCGCGCGGGCCACGCGATGGTCCAGTTGCGAGCCGCGTCGCGAGCGCCTTGGAGCGGGGCGCACGGAACCTACCGGGCGGTGGCCGGTGAGGGACGGCCGGCCTCGTCGTCCACGCCGTCGTTGTCGACGCCGTCACCGAGATCGGCGAGCTGCGCCGCTTCCGCCTCGAACTGCTCGTGGTACAGCCGCGCGTACAGGCCGCCCTGGGCGATCAGGTCGCGGTGCGTCCCGCGCTCGACGACCCGGCCGTGATCGAACACGAGGATCCGGTCCGCGCGCAGGATCGTCGACAGCCGGTGCGCGATTGCGATCGTGGTTCGACCCTCGGTCAGCCGCCCCAGGGCGGCCTGGATCAGCCGCTCGCTCACGGTGTCGAGCGACGAGGTCGCCTCGTCGAGGATCAGGATCCGCGGGTCCTTGAGCAGCACCCGGGCGATCGCGATCCGCTGCTTCTCGCCGCCCGACAGCTTGTAGCCGCGCTCGCCGACGATCGTATCGAAGCCGTCGGACAGCTCGGCGATCCGGTCGCCGATGGCGGCCGCCCGGACGGCCGCCTCGAGCTCCGCCTGGGTCGCATCAGGCTTGGCGTACAGCAGGTTGTCCCGGATCGATGCGTGGAACAGGTACGTCTCCTGGGTCACGAAGCCGATGATCCGGCCAAGCGACGCCAGCCGGATCCGCCGGACGTCGATGCCGTCGATCTCGACGCTTCCCGAGGCGACGTCGTAGAGCCGCGGGATGAGATACGTCGTGGTGGTCTTGCCCGCACCGGATGGGCCGACGAGCGCAACCAGCTCACCGGGCCGGGCGTCGAAGGAGACGTCGTCGAGGCCGAACGGCTGGCCGGCGTCCGGCCTCGCTCCCTCGGCCGCCGCCCCATCGTCAGGCGGCGCATCCGCGGCCAGCTCGACCAGCTCGCGAGCCGCCGCGTCGGCCACGGCCGGGTTGGCTTCCGCATCGACGGCCGCAGCCTCGTCGCCCGGCGTCGCGCGACCGGTGGGCGGGGGTTCGCTGGGATAGCGGAAGTCGACCCGCCGGAACGCGACCGCGCCGCGGACGTCGGCGGGCTCGAGGGCGATCGCATCGGGTGCGTCGACGATCTCGGGATCGAGGTCCAGGTACTCGAAGATGCGGTCGAACAGCGCGAGCGAACCCTGGATCTCGACCTGGACGTTGAGCAGCTGGCCCATGGGGAAGAACAGCCGGCTCTGGAGCGTGGTGAACGCCACGATGTCCCCGGCGGTCGGGGCGCTTGGGTCGCCGTTGGCTGCGAGCGTCCCGGCGAGCCAGTACACGAATGCCGGCGTGATCGAGAAGATCGTGCCGATGATCATGAAGAACCAGCGCCCGACCATCGCCTGGCGGATCTGCAGCCGCGCGAGCTCGAGGTTGAGCGCGCTGAACCTCGCCACCGAACGTTCCTGGGCGCCGAAGGTCTTGCCCAGCAGCATCCCCGAGACGGACAGTGTCTCCTCGGTCACGGCGCTCATCTCGGCCAGGCGCTTCTGCGTCTCGCTGCTGACCTGGCGGCGGATCCTGCCCACCCGCGAGGTGAGGACCAGGAAGAAGGGCAGCATCCCGAGCGACAGGACCGTGAGGCGCCAGTCGATGAACACCATCGCGACCATGGTGCTCAGGGCGACGGCGACGTTGGAGGTCACCGAGCTCGCCGTGTCGGTCACGACCCGTTGCACGCCGCCGACATCGTTGGACAGGCGGCTCTGGATCTCGCCGGTCCGGGTCGCGGTGAAGAACCGGAGCGGCATCCGCTGGAGGTGGGCGTAGAGCGCGTTCCGCAGGTCCTGCATCACGCTCTGGCCGATCAGGTTGTTGAGATAGCTCTGCCCCACGCCGATGAGCCCGGACACGATCGGCAGGACGATCATCAGGCCGACGTAGAAGTTGAGCCGGTCGAACTGGTGGCCGACGATCACGTCGTCGATCAGGAGCTTGAGCAGGTACGGGTTGACCAGGCCGATCAGGCTGGTGACCAGGATGGCTACGAGCACGATGATGATCTGGCCGCGATATGGCCCGAAGAACGCCGTGATCCGTCGGATCGTCCGGCCTCGTCGCTCGGGTGGGACGCGCTCGAAATCGTCCGACGGGGGTGTCAGGCGACCCTTCGAGGTCGACCCGCTGGCGCGGGCCAGCGACCGCATCCCACCGCCACGAAAGCTCATCGAGGGGACCCTAGCATGCGTCCCTGATCGTTGCGGCGGCAACGGTCTGGACGGTGGGGCTGCCTGACCGTCGCGACTACCAGGCGGTTGTGGTGGCCGACTCCGCGATCCCCTCGGCCTCGAGCCACTTCTCCGCGTCGATCGCGGCCTTGCAGCCGTCGCCCGCCGCGGTGATCGCCTGGCGGTACCGGTGGTCGTTGACGTCGCCGGCGATGAACACACCCTCGATCCGGCTGGCGGTGTGCTCGTGCGCGAGCAGGTACCCCTTCTCGTCGGCGTCGAGCCAGTCCTTGAACACGTCCGTGTTGGGCTTGTGGCCGATGGCGATGAACAGGCCCTCCATCGGGAGCTCCCGCTCGTCGCCGGTCCGGGTATCGCGCAGCCGCAGCCCTTCGACCTTGGCGTCGCCCAGCACCTCGGCGACCTCGGTGTTGGTATGGACCTCGATCTTGGGGTGGCCGTACGTGCGGTCGATCATGATCTTCGACGCGCGGAAGCCGTCCCGCCGGTGGAGGAGGTGCACCTTGCTCGCGAACCGCGTGAGGTAGTTCGCCTCCTCCATGGCCGAATCGCCGCCGCCCACGACGGCGATCTCGCGATCGCGGAAGAAGAACCCATCGCAGGTCGCACACGCCGATACGCCGCGACCGCGGAGACGCTGCTCGCTCTCGAGGTTGAGCCACAGCGCCGAGGCGCCGGTCGCAATGATCACGCTCTCGCCGCGGTACTCGGTGCCGCGCGCCCACACCCGGAAGGGACGACCCGAGAAGTCGACGCGGTCGACGTCCACGTCCGCGAATTGAGTGCCGAAGCGCTCGGCCTGGGCGCGGAACATGGCCATCAGGTCGGGGCCGTCGATGCCGTCGGGGAAGCCCGGGTAGTTCTCGACCTCGCTGGTCAGCATCAGCTGGCCGCCGGGCGCGGAGCCGGCGATCACGAGTGGTTCCAGGTTCGCGCGGGCCGCGTAGATCGCGGCGGTCAGGCCCGCAGGCCCCGACCCGATGATCAGGACCCTGGACTCGGTCCGCGCGGCCTCGCCGGCCGCGGTGGCCGGTCCGCCCGGGACTGGGGTCGCATCGGACGGCGTATCCGCGATGATCGAGATCGCCCCGAACGGATTCAGGCCGGCCCCGGGGCCCGTCAGCGCTGCGTCCGGCAGCGACACCGCGTCCGACGCGACCGGCGCGGCGTCCGCACCGAAGTTGATCTTCATCGCGCCGAGCCGGCCCGCGGTGCCGCTCTCGTTGCCGTTCGTGGCGTCGCCGCCGCGCTTGTTGTCGTCGCTCATCGTGGGATTGTCGTCTCTGTGTGAAGGCATGTCGCGCCTGAAGCGTAGCACGGACGACGCATACCCCCGGGGGGTATCGAGCGCCGGCGGCGTCGCGTACGGGATGCGCGCGACCGGCGACCGAGAGGCGTTACAGGTCGCGCAGCTGCGGCAGGACGTCGCGGCCCAGGATCTCGATCGTTCGCGGATCCCACACGTTCTGGACCCCGAAGATCACGTGCTGGGCGCCCGCATCGGCAAGCTCGCCGAACCGGTCGACCACCTGCGCGGGGCTGTCGCCGGGCTGGCCGTCGAGCTCCAGTCGGACGGATTGGAGCGTCGACCGCTCGATCTCCTCGGGATCGCGCCCGATCGCCGCGCAGTGCTCGCGCAGCACCTCGTACTTGTGGTGGATCCGCCCCGGATCTCCGAACACGTTGCACGCGTCCGCGTACTGGGCGACCAGCCGGAGCGTCTTCCGCTCACCGCCACCGCCGATCATGATCGGCGGGTGGGGCCGTGACAGGGCCTGGGGCGAGTTCATCAGGCGCGCCGCCTGGTAGTGGGTCCCATCGAACGCAGCCTCGCTGCCACGCTCGCCCTGCCACATCCCGTGGGCGATCTGGAGCGTCTCCTCGAGCATCCCGAACCGCTCACCCAGGGGAGGGAAGGGGAACCCGAGCCCGAGCGACTCCTCCTCGTTCCACGCCGCGCCGATGCCCAGCCAGGCGCGCCCGCCGGACAGCACATCGAGCGTCGTCGCGGCCTTGACCCACAGGCCCGGCAGCCGGTAGTGGACGCCCCCGACCATCAGCCCCAGTCGCGCATTGGCCGAGTGTGCCGCCATGAAGCCCAGCGCCGTCCAGCCCTCGAGCATCGGCTCCTCCGCCCGGCCGACGCCACGGATCTGGAAGAAGTGGTCCATGACCCAGATGGAATCGAACCCGGCGTCGTCGGCGGCGCGAACGGTGCGCCCGAGCGTGGGCCCGATCGCCTCCGTGCCACCGGGCCAGGTGAACGATGAGATCTGCAATCCTGCCTTCATGCGTCGAGAGTAGCGCGGCTGCGCTCCGGATGGCGCGAGCGAGCGAGCCCCGGTCGGTGATCAGCGGAACAGGTCGTTGTCCGCGGGCATGAGCAGCTCCCCGATCGTGCCCTCGCCCAGGGGCGGGTTCGCGCCCCGGACCAGTGCAACCGGCCGGGCCGCCGCCTTGCCCAGGGCAAGCTCCGCGGCCGACGCGAGCTCATCGGCGACAGCTCGAACGGTCGTGCGCATCACGCGGCCGTCGGCATCGGGGCGTCCGCGGAGGTCCTCCAGCGGCAGCAGGCCGGACACGCCCAGGGCCACGTCCACGATGCCCCAGCGCCACGGTCGCCCGAAGCTGTCCGAGACGACCACGGGCACGTCGTGGTCGAACCTGGAGCGGATGGCGTCGCGGATGTGCCGCGCCGATGCGTCCGGATCGCGCGGGAGCAGGGTGACCAGGTCGCCCGATCCGGGGCCGACGTTGGAGGCGTCGATGCCGCCGTTGGCGCACACGAACCCGTGCGCGGTCTCGGTGATCAGGACCCCGCGCTCCATCCGCACGATCCGGCGCGCCTCTCGGAGCACGACCTCGATCTGACGGGCGTCGCGGTCCCAGGCCTCAGCCCAGGTGACGGCCTCGGGGCGTGGTGTGATGGTGCGCAGGTCCACGATCGCGCCCTCGGCCTTGGACACGATCTTCTGGGTCACGACCAGGACGTCACCGGCCCGGAGCGGAAACGCGTCAGGGGTGGCCTCGAGCGCGTCGCCGATCATCAGCCCCAGGTCGTCGCCGGCCCGGATCTCCGGCAGCCGGGCCAATGCCAGGACCTCGACGCGGCCGTTGCCGGTCTCACTCGACACCGAGCGCCTCCGATCGATGGGCCGCGGCGAGCAGGAGGTCGTCCGGCGTATCCACATCGAGCGCGAGCGCGCCGTCGACCTCGGCGAACGTGACATCCGCCGACGACGCGAGCCAGGCGTGTGCGGCCCTGCTGTCGCCGCCGAACGCGGGGTCGATGACGTCGGGCGGATCCAGGAGGAGTGCGTTGGTGCCACGTCCATGCCGGTCCGGCGCCAGGACGACGCTGGGCGAGCCCGCGGCGTCACCCGCGCGCAGCAAGGCGGACAGGGCCGCTGGCGAGACGGCGGGCAGGTCCCCGGGGACGATCAGCAACCTGGCTGCCGGCGCGGCTGCAAGCCGGGCCTCCTGGAGCGCCGGGTTGAGGCCGCGGGACTGCTGCGCCAGCGGCCGGGCGCCGGCGTCGCTCGCGAGGTCGAGGACATCCGGATCCGGCGACACGACGATCACCATGTCAACGTCGGGCGTCGAGAGCGCTGCCGCGACCGTCTGCCGGAGGAGTCGGGTGACGAGGTCGCGGCGCTCCTCGGCGTCGAGCACCGCGCCCAGCCGGGATTTCGCGCCATCGAACGAGCGCACCGGGATCACGACGGTGGCGGGGCGGGGGAGCGTGGTCGCGCTGGCGTTCGATGGATCGCTGTGCACCACGCGATGCTAGCGCCTGACTCACCGCAGGCTGCGGTCGCGACGCGATGCGCCAATGCCCGGACGCTGTACGGTTTCGGTGGCCACGGCGCGGTGACCGCCGCGCGGAGGCAGTGACGTACTCGGGACGGACGGCAGGGAGATCGATGGACGACGAGTTTGCGGATCGCTTTCGCGTCGCCGCGGCGGCCTGCACGCGGACGGTCATGTCGCGTCGGGACCGGACCCCCGCGGAGGTGCTCCGGTCGCTTGCGGACGCCGCCGACGCCCTGGGGCTGGACGAGTGGGACACGTACGCCGAGCGCGGCCCCGTGGTCCGGCTCGAGGCCGAGGTCGCGGAGCTGCTGGGCAAGCCCGCGGCCGCGTTCTTCCCCAGCGGGATCATGGCCCAGCAGTGCGCGTTGCGGGTCTGGACGGACCGCGCCGGAACCCGGCGCGTCGCGATCCCGGACCTGAGCCACCTCCTCGTCCACGAGCTGGACGGCCCGCGGCTCGTCCACGGGCTCGAGATCGAACACCTCACCACCGGGCGCCGCGTCGCGACGGCGGACGACCTGGGCACGGTGCCGGGCCGGCTCGCCGCCATCCTGGTGGAGCTGCCACTGCGTGACGCCGCGTGCCTGCTGCCGACCTGGGAGGAGCTCGAGGCGCTGTCGACGGCGGCCCGTGCGCGCGATATCCGCATTCACTTCGACGGAGCGCGGCTGTGGGAGGCGCAACCGTTCTACGACCGCCCATTGGCGGCGATCAGTGCCCTGGCCGACAGCGTGTACGTGTCGTTCTACAAGGGCCTCGCCGGGCTGGCCGGGGCGTGCCTCGCCGGGCCGGCCGACTTCGTGGACGAGGCGCGGCGCTGGCGAAAACGCATGGGCGGCACGGTGTACCGGATGACGCCGGAGGCGATCGGGGCGTTGATCGGGTTGCGCGACCGGCTGCCGCTGATGGGCGCGTGCGTGGCCTGGGCCCGGTCCCTCGCCGCCGCGCTGCCGGACACGGTCCTCCCGAACCCCCGGGTGCCGCACACGAACACGTTCGAGCTGTATGCCGCCGGCGACCCGACGGCCGTCAACGAGCGGCTCCTCTCAGTCCTCGAGGAGCGCCGGGTGCTGTTGTGCGGGCCCTGGCGGCCCACCAGCGAGCCGGGCCGGATCACCACCGAGCTCGCGGTCGGGGATGGTGCGCTCGATCTCGATCCGGACGAGATCGCCGGCTGGCTGGGGGCGCTGATCGCCGGCTGACGCGTCATCGCCGGCACGGTGCCGCTCGGGAGGGACATTCAGCCTCGCCCCGTGCCGTCGCGCCCGTGCCGACGCCGGGCCGCGGCCCGGGTCAGGACCTGGTGACGGCCGCCAGGACCTCGCCGGCCAGGCGCTCGCGCGACGGGTCGTCGAGCATGATCGTGTCCGTGACGATCGCCCGCATCCCGAGCGCCTCGACCTCGGGAGCCAGGCCCGCATCCACCGCGTCCAGCACGAACACGTCGACCAGGTCCCGGTACCGTCGCGCGACGCCCGTCGCGGATGCCTCCTGCCCGAGCGACACGAGCATCCGGTCCGCCGGTCCCTTGAGCGCGCGTCCGCCGATGATCGGGCTCACGGCCGCCACGGGCACGCCACGCTGGCGGGCATCGCCGATCGCGTCGCGCATCCCGGGAACGGCGAGGATCGGCTCCACCGACACGATCGGGTTCGAGGGGCAGATCACGATCGCGCCGGCGGCCCCGATTGCGGCCAGCACCTCCGGGGTCGGAGCGGACGTCTCGATGCCGGCGAACCGGACACCGTCCACGTCGGGCGCCTGGCGCCGGTGGACGAAGTACTCCTGGAACTCGAGCCAGCCGTCCGCGGTGTGGACCTCCGTCGCGACCCTCGCGTCCGTCATCGGCAGCACGGTCGCAGCCAGCCCAAGGGACCGCTGGATGCCGAGGCAGACGTCGGTGAGCCGGCCACCCGCGGCGACGCGCGCGGTGCGCACGATGTGCAGCGCGAGGTCGCGGTCGCCCAGCCCGAACCACGTCTCCTCGCCGTATGCGCCGAGCTGGGCCATCGTCGCGTGCGTGTCGCCCTCGATCCCCCAGCCCCATGCCAGCTGCTCGATCCCGGCCAGGTTGTAGACGACGGTGTCGTGGTCGGGCATGACCAGCAGCCCGTGGCGGACGCAGTCGTCACCGGTGTTGACGATGACCGAGAGGCGCTCGCCCAGCCGGGCCTGGAGACCGTCTGCCAGCTTCGCCCCACCGACGCCACCGGCGAGCGCAACGACCCGGGCCCCGGTCACCGGATCAATCCTCGAGGTGCTCGTGGATGCTGGTGATCCGGACGAGGAACGTCACCCGCGACTGGCTCCGGAAGGCCGTGATCAGGTCATCGCCCGGACCCTCCGGCTCGTAGCGATGGGCGAGCGCGACGATGTCGTCCTGCGCCCGCGGCCGGGTGTCGTCGATCTCCTCGACGGACCCGGTCAGGCCGATCCAGCGGTAGGGGTCGTCACCGGCGACCACCGAGATCGCCACGCGTCGATCCCGCGCCAGGTTCGCGCACCACCGGCGCGGCATTCGTCCGTTGAGCAGGATCCGGCCGTCCGGATCGAGGCGATACCACACGACGGTCTGCCGGGGGCTGCCATCGGGGTCGAGGGTGGCAACGGATGCGATATGGGGCTCCGCGAGAAAGCGGCGGACGGGATCGGTCAGGGTGCTGGTGTGGTCGGGCATGCCGCCATGGTAGGCGAGGCCCGGCACGATGCCCGGCTACGGTTCTCGTTGCCAACTGATTCCGTCAGGGCCAACTGCGAGTGACTGTCAGTCTCCGAAGAATGGAGATGACGATCACGATGTCCCCGACCGAGCAGCGCCGAGTGCGGATCCTGACCAGGATCCTCAAGGGCGAGTTGAGCATGGCCGCCGGGGCGATCGAGCTCGCCCTGTCCGAGCGACAGCTGTGGCGACTCCGCGCCGCCTTCGAGCGGGATGGCCCGGGCGGCCTGGTCCACGGCAATCGGGGCCGCCGATCGACGCGGCGGATCGACCCTGGGACGAGGGACCGGATCATCGACCTCCGCCAGGGGACGTACGGCGAGATCAACGACAGCCACTTCGCCGAGTTGCTCGCCGAGCGGGAGGGGATCGTCATCAGTCGCGAGAGCCTGCGCGGGATCCTGCGGGCCTCGGGCATCGCCAGCCGCGTCGGCGACGGCCGCCGCGGTACCGGAGCCGTCGCCCGCGGATGGCGGCCGAGGGGCTCCTCCTCCAGCTCGACGGGAGCCGGCACGACTGGCTCGAGGGCCGCGGGCCCTGGCTGACCCTGATCGGGGCCATCGACGACGCGACGGGCAAGGTGGTCGCGGCCATCTTCCGCGAGCAGGAGGATGCCGCTGGCTATCCACCATCCTGCGCGACACGATCGAGGCCTTCGGGGTCCCGTGTGCCATCTACCGGGATCGCCACGGGGCCTTCGCGCCCACGAACCCGGGCGCGGGCCGTCCCGACGCACCGGACGGCCGGGTGTCGCTGAGCCAGGTCGGGCGAGCCCTCGTCGAGCTCGAGGTCGACTCGATCGTCGCCGGATCACCCCAGGCGAAGGGCCGGATCGAGCGCCTGTGGGGGATCTTCCAGGACCGGCTGGTCACCGAGCTCCGGCTGGCCGGTATCAGTGACCTCGCGGCTGCCAACGCCTTCCTGCGCACGTACCTCGGCCGCCACAATGCCCGCTTCGCCGTCCCGGCGGCCGACCCGGTACCTGCCTGGCGGGCGATCCCGGACGGGATCCGGCTGGAGCGGGTCCTCGTGTTCAAGTATCGCCGCAAGGTCGCCCGGGACCACACGATCCGGCTCGACGGGCGGGTCCTCCAGCTGCCCCGCGGGACCGGCTCCTCGAACTACGCCGGCAAGCTCGTCGAGGTCCACGTCCGGCTCGACGGCTCGATCGTCGCCTTCGACGGCGGGCGGACGCTGGCGGTCGTGGCGGCTCCGCCGGATCCGGGCCAGCTCCGGGCCCAGGATGTCGACCGCGCCGAGCCCGGTCTCGTCCCCGCACCGGCTACGATCCCCTGGACGCCGCCTCCCGATCACCCGTGGAAGCGGGTCCGGACCGACAGCAAGCTCTACCAGCAACGACTGACAAATTACTTGGCAGTTGAGCTGACAGAGTCACGGAAGACACGATGCCCGGCTACGGTCCCGGCGTAGCCTGCGGGCAGCCGCTCCAGGATTGCGCGCAATCGACCGGCGCGCCCCCGGGCCCGGATCCGCTCAGGTCGGTCGCCTGGCCCCAGCCTGTGATGGCGGTCAGGAGGCCCAGCACGAGCCCGATCCCCAGGATGGCCGCTCCGGCCATCCCCAGCGTCCGACCGCGGCCGGGCTGTCGCGAGGGCGGCAGCGTACCGGGCACCGTCTCGGTGGCGACCACCCCGTCGAGCTCGCGGTGGACGAGCCCGCGCTGGGCGGCATAGGCGATGAGCAGGACGATGCCGGCGATGATGGCGACCGCGGCGGTGACGCCGAGGATGCTCCACCCGCCGAAGCTCATGGACATGGCGTGGCTCTCCCGTTACGTGCTCGTGAGCGTCGCCGCCGGTTGCCCGCCGGGCTACCGCCGAACGGCCCCTCGGGCGGGCAGTTCGGGCCGGGCCGCTCGGCCCCCGCGCCCGCCGGCCGGCTCAGCGCAGCCGCTCGCCGGCCTCGAGCGCGACGTCGAGGCGGTTCTCCGGCGGGGCCAGCGGGCACGCCCACACCGGATCGAAGGCACACGACGGCTGGAACGCGAAGTTGACGTCCACGACGAGCGTCCCGGCCACCGGATCCCCTCCGAGGTCTGCGCCCTTTCCCGTATCGAGCAGATACCGGCCTGCGCCGTACGTTGCCGTCCCGTTGGTCGCATCGCGGACGGGGAGGAACAGCCCGCCGGCATAGCCGTCCATCCAGTACACGGTGAGGTGCCGGGATCCCGCCGGCAGCGGGAGCGCCATGCGTCCCACGCGTCGGAACGAGAGCTGCCCCTGGCCGCTGTTGGGCAGCGAGATGCCGGCACCGAGGTCCGGGGTTGCCGGCGGTGGCTCCACGGCGACCGAGAACCGGAGGGCGGGGTCATACGGCCAGTGGCTTGCCCGGAAGGCTGCGCGCTCGGCGCCGGGGACGGGGGACTGGGGGTGGCCGCGGTACAGGGCCTCGCGCTCGTGGCGCCATGTCTCCCAGGCCGCGGCGGGATCCGTGACGGCCGTCGCCCTGACCTCCGCGTACAGCTCAGAGACACGGCGTCGCCAGTCGGCCAGCCACAATTGCGCCCGCGCCCGTGCGATCCCGGCGGTCTCGTCCTGCATCCGCCCATCCTAGGTCCCCCCGGTGCATGCGAGAATGCCCTGCAACTCGCAGGAGGATGGTCGGTGGCAGATCTGGCAGAGATCGGGGTGTTCGGGGGCTCGGGCTTCTACTCGCTGCTCGAGAACGTGCGTGAGATCAAGGTCGACACGCCGTACGGCCCGCCATCGGACAGCTTCTTCCTCGCCTCGGTCGGTGGCCGGCAGGTGGCGTTCCTGCCCCGTCACGGTCGCCGCCACACGATCCCGCCGCACCGGATCAACTACCGCGCGAACGTCTGGGCGATGCGCTCGCTGGGGGTCAAGGCGGTGATCAGCCCGTGCGCGGCCGGCTCGCTCCAGCTCAACGTGGAACCGGGCCATTTCGTCGTCAGCGACCAGTTCGTCGACCGGACCTCGGGGCGGGACCACACGTTCTTCGATGGTCCAATCGTGTCCCACCTGTCGTCGGCCGAGACCTACGATCCCACCCTCCGCCAGATCGCCATCGACGTGATCCGGGAGCACGGGATCACCGTCCACGAGGGTGGCACGGTGGTCGTGATCCAGGGCCCGCGTTTCTCGACCAAGGCGGAGTCGAAGTGGTTCAGCGATGCCGGGTGGGAGGTCATCAACATGACCCAGTACCCGGAGGCCTACCTGTGCCGCGAGCTGGGCATGGCGGTCGTGAACATCGCGCTGATCACCGACTACGACGCGGGCGTGCTGGAGGGCACCGAGGCGGTCACCGCCCATGACGTGCTCGAGGTGTTCAACCGCAACGCCGAGGAGATCCGCAAGGTCGTCCTGGACATGATCGCCCGGTTCCCGGACGATCTCGACGCCCTCGGCGCGAAGGACGCGCTCGCATTCACCCGCGGCGACGGCCACGCCGCGTCACCCGACGACGTCCGGCTCTACGAGACGGGGCTGTAGGCCCGCGGAGCGGGCGGCCGGGATCGCGATCCGGCGTTTCGTGGCACCATCGACGGCCCCACTCAATGGGTAACCCGCCGACCCCGACGCAACGGACGAGATGACCTCCACGCCCTCCCAGCTGCCCTCGGCAACCGAGCCGCTCCACGGCTGCGTGCGCTGTGGCGCCCGGATCGCACTCGCCGATTCGATGTGCGAGCGCTGCAACCCGCTCGGCCTCCGGTCGCCCGGTGCGTCGCAGGCGCACGGGACGGTGTTCCTCGCGATCGGCGCGGCCGTCGTCATCCTCGCGGTGCTCGCCCGGCTGGCGATCACCAATGTCGGGCCGTTCACCTCGGAGGTGACGGGCATCCAGGCGGATCCCGCCGGGCTCCGGGTGACGATCTCGATCACCAACACGGGCTCATCGGCGGGTCGGACCACGTGCCGGATCGACGACCCGTCGCTGCGCGGGATCGGGCCCGAGACCGCGTACGTCCAGAGCCCGATGGTGGACGGCAAGGCCACGGTCTCCTTCGACGCGGTCGTCGTGTCGCTCGGGACGACGGCGCGACCGCTGACCGCGGACTGCGGGTCGTGACGGCGGCCGACCTCGCCGCGGACCGGTTCTGCCGCCGATGTGGGGTTCGCCATCGAGATCGCGGAGCGGGCGGGGCGCGTGCTGCTCGAGCGCTACGAGCGGGTGGAGCAGATCGACCACAAGTCGGCGCGCGACGTGGTCACCGAGGTCGACCATCTCTCCGAACGCCTCATCCTCGACGCGATCCGGGAGCGCTTTCCGGGCGACGGCATCCTCGCGGAGGAGTCGGGCGCGCACCATGGGTCGGGGCCGCGCCGGACGGGCGCCAAGCACCGGGATTCCGATACCGGCGCCGCCCGGGACGACGCCCTTGCGCGCAGCCTGGCGCACGGGCGCACCTGGATCGTCGACCCGCTCGACGGCACGATCAACTACGCCAACGGCATCCCGGTGTTCTGCGTCTCGGTCGGGCTGATCGTCGACGGCCGGCCGGCCGCGGGCGCGGTCCACGACCCGATGCGGGGTGAGACGTTCTCGGCGACCTCCCGCGGCCCGGCCCTGCTCAACGGGCAGCCGGTGACCGCGTCATCCAAGGACCTGCTGACCGACTACGTGGTGTCGCTGGCGCTCGGCGGCCGGGCCGTCGCGACGCGCGTTCGGGCCGTGCGCCGCGCGATCCGCGTCTCGCGCAACATGGGATCAGCGGCGCTCGCGCTCGCCTACGTCGCCAACGGGCGCTTCGACGCGTTCGTCCAATCGGGCGGCATGTCGGCCTGGGACGTCGCCGCCGCCGGCCTGATCGCCGAACGCGCCGGTGCACTGGTCACCGACACCGCGGGGGGTTCGTGGTTCGACGTGGCCAAGGCCACCCAGGCATTCGGCGTGGTCGCTGCCCCGGCGCTCCACCACGCGGAGCTGCTGCGACTGTCCGGCGAGGCGCGCTAGCTGTCCTTCGGCGGCCCCGCGGCCGGCTTGACCGGCCCCGCGGCCGGCTCGACCGGCCCAGCGGCCAGCCAGCGGTGGGGTCTCGTCCGCAGGCGGTCCAGGCCCCACGCGTCGCAGAACGACGTCCATCGTTCGCGATCGGTGCCGTCCCAGCGGAG
Organism: uncultured Chloroflexia bacterium; assembly: GCA_963734895.1. GTDB lineage: Bacteria > Chloroflexota > Limnocylindria > Limnocylindrales > CSP1-4 > CAIXZV01. The sequence continues at coordinate 100,438 of CAVTIN010000012.1, forward strand.
CTCGTCCACGCGCTGCTGCGGGATCGGCACCCCGTCCGCGGTCGTTCGGAGCCTGGCCAGGTCTCGGTACAGCAGGGCGTCAGCCATCTGGTCGCGCAGCGTCGCCGACAGCCCGACCGGGTTGCGCAGCCCGGGCACGTCCCATGCGCTCCCCGAGACCGGGATGTCCTCGAGATGCCCGTACCGGGCGAGCACCGCGGACGCGGACTTGTCGCCCCAGCCGGGCAGGCCCGGGAACCCGTCCGCCGCATCACCCACGAGGGCCAGCCGGTCCGGCACGCTGCCGGGCGGCACACCCCACTTGGCGCGCACGCCCGCATCGTCGTAGGTCACGTCCCGGCGCCGATCCCACAGCACCACGCGGGTGTCCCGGACGCACTGTGCCAGGTCCTTGTCGGGCGTGCAGACGACGACCCGCTCGACCCTGGGATCGCCCGCGAACCGGTCCGCGGCCGCGGCGATCGCGTCATCGGCCTCGAACTCGACCATCGGCCACAGGACCAGGCCCAGCGCCTCGATCGCCTGCTCGGCGATCGGGAACTGCGCGAGCAGGTCAGGTGGCACCCCGGCGTCGGTCTTGTAGTCCGGGTACAGGTCGTTGCGGAACGAGCGGATGACGCGGTCGGTCGCACAGCCGACGTGCGTCGCGCCCTGCTCGCGGAGCAGGTAGCACAGCTGCTCGACGAGCCCGCTCACGCCCGACAGCACCATCCCGTCGCGGCCGAGCACCGGCGGGCGCGGCGAGAAGTGGGCCCGGAACAGCTCGTAGGTCGCGTCGACCAGGTGAACGTCCATCCCGGCGGCGCCCGCTCAGCCGTCCGCCGAGCCGGTCTCGACGAGCGTCTTGAGCCGGTGGAGGTCCGCCTGGAAGATCGCCTGCAGGATCGGTCCCGTGATCGCACCCGCGAGCTCAGGCAGCAGCGGGGCCACGAGCGTCTCCTCCCAGCGTACGATCGTGGTGCTGCCGTCGGCGCCGGGCTCCAGGGTGATGAGTCCGCCGCCCGTGAACAGGCCCTCGTGCCGGATCGCGTACCGGGTCGGGGGCTCGAGCTCGATCACCTCGACCGGGTCGGTGACGGGGATCCCGAAGATCCGGACGGTCGCCTCTCCGCGCGAACCCACGGCCAGGGGCCCGGGGGTGGTCAGCCGGACCTGCTTCATCTCGCGCATCCACTCCGTCTGGAGCGGGACATCGGCGACGACCGCCCACGTCTCCTCGATGGGTGCGTCGACCACGACCAGCATCCGCAGCGGTTGCGGCGGGTTGCCGCCGCGCCGCCTCGCCAGCAGCCGGTCGACGGTGAAGGCGCCGGCCGCCCCGAAGGCCCCCAGCACCGCCAGCCGCCGGATCATCGGCACGACCGCCCGGGCCCCCGAGCCATGCCCCGGTTCACGGCCGCCGCGCCGTCGCCAGGCGGACGCCGGCGCCACGAAGCTCGGCGAGCGCGCGTTCGCCGTCGCCGGGCTCCAGATCGACGGCCGCGACGGCATCGGTCAGGACGGTGGTCGCGAACCCGAGCCGAACGGCGTCAAGCGCCGTGGCCTTGACGCAGTAGTCGGTCGCGAGCCCGGCGACGACCACGTCGGTGACGGCCGCCTCGCGCAGCAGCCCCTCGAGCATGGTGGGAATCGACTCGCCGGTGACCGGGTCGCGCATGGTGAAACCCGAGTATCCATCCTCGCCGTTGGCGCCCTTGCGCACGATCGCGGTGCCATCGGGGACGACCAGCGCCGGGTGCAGCTCGGCGCCCCACGAACCCTGGACGCAGTGGTCCGGCCACACGCCCCCATCCTTGGCGAAGTGCGGCGTGTGGTCGGGGTGCCAGTCCTGCGTGCACACCAGGAGCGCGCCGCCGGCCGCAGCCTTCGCGACCTCGTCGTTGATCACCCCGATGACGTCGGCCCCGCCGCGGACGCTGAGGCTGCCACGGGGATCCGCAAAGTCGTTCTGGACATCGACCACGATGAGGGCGATGCCGCGACGGTAGCTGCGCATGAGCGGAAGCGTACCCCGCCCACCCGCGGGCGTCGCCGGGGCGGCGGGTCCGGAGCGTTCAGCCGGGGGCCGGTGCCCTGCCGGAGCCCGGGCTGCGCGTCGCGCCCTCGATGTCCAGCAGGTACCCGATCCCCTGGAACGTGCGGATGCGGCCGGGCTCGCCGGGCTTGGCGCCCAGCTTGCGACGCACTCGCGACACCCAGACCCGGAGGTATTGGAGATCGTCGCGGTACTCGGGGCCCCAGACCTTGGTCAGCAGCTCGGTGTGGAGGACGACTTTGCCCGCGTTCGCGGCCAGGTGCTGGAGCAGCAGCCACTCCGTCCGTGACAGCTGGACGAGCACGCCGCTGCGGGTCACCATCCTGCGCTCGAGATCGATCTCGACGTCGTCGAAGTGGAGCAACCCGACGCCCGCCTGCATGCCGTTGGTCCGGCGGATCACCGCCCGGACCCGCGCCGCCAGCTCGTCCGGGTGGAACGGCTTTGCGATGTAGTCGTCGGCCCCCAGATCGAGGCCCTTCGCCTTGTCCGATGTCGAGCCCTTGGCCGTGAGCAGGATCACCGGCACCGGCCGGCGCTCGCGCAGCTGGCGCATGACCTCGATCCCGTCGAGATCGGGCATGACGATATCGAGCAGGACGATGTCGGGGCGGACCTCCTCGGCCTTGGCGAGCGCCTCCTCGCCACCGGCCGCCGTCAGCACGCGGAACCCCTCCTCCGAGAGCGTGATCGATACCAGCTTCGTGATGCGCGGTTCGTCATCCGCAACGAGGACGAGGGGTTGGGTGCTCAAGCCGCTGACCTCCGCAACCGCCACAGTCTGCGCCACGTGGAGAATTGGCGCCGAGTGGAGCCGAGCCGCGCCGACGTCCGACCGGCGGCTGCCCGTTGCGGGCCGGCATCCGCACCCGCCCGGTCCGGTGGCGAGCACGAACCGGCGGTATCGGGGCTACCCTGTACGCCGCTCGGCGCGAGCGCCGCCCAGTGTCCACGGAGCTCTGATGTACTTCGACGAATTCAAGCACCAGCTGCCCGATGTCGACGAGGCCGAGACCCGCGAGTGGCTCGACTCGCTCGACCAGGTCGTCGCCGACGGCGGCGAGAACCGCGCCCGTTTCCTGATGTTCAAGCTGCTCAAGCGCGCGCGCCAGCTCCACGTCGGCCTGCCGAGCCTGACCCGGACGCGCTACATCAACACGATCAGCCCGGAGCAGGAGCCGTTCTTTCCGGGTGACGAGCAGCTCGAGCGCCGCATCCGGCGGCTCATCCGCTGGAACGCGGTGGCGATGGTGCTGCGGGCGAACAACCGGTACCCGGGCCTCGGTGGGCACCTTGCCACCTACGCCTCGGCCGCGAGCCTGTACGAGGTTGGCTTCAACCACTTCTTCCAAGGCAAGGACCATCCGGGCGGGGGCGACCAGATCTACTTCCAGGGACACGCCGCGCCCGGGATCTACGCGCGCGCATTCCTCGAGGGTCGTCTCGACGAGGACGCGCTCGATCACTTCCGACGAGAGGTCGGCGGCAAGGGCCTCAGCTCGTACCCGCATCCGCGCCTGATGCCCGACTTCTGGGAGTTCCCTACGGTCTCGATGGGTCTCGGCCCGCTGGCCGCGATCTACCAGGCGCGCTTCAACCGCTACCTGGCCAACCGTGGCATCCGGGACACGTCCGCGCAGCGCGTGTGGGCGTACCTGGGCGACGGCGAGATGGACGAGCCGGAGTCGATCGCCGGGATCTCGCTGGCGGCCCGGGAGGGGCTGGACAACCTGACGTTCGTCATCAACTGCAACCTCCAGCGCCTGGACGGCCCGGTGCGGGGCAACGGCAAGATCATCCAGGAGCTCGAAGGCCTGTTCCGCGGCGCGGGCTGGAACGTGATCAAGGTGATCTGGGGCCGGGAGTGGGACGAGCTCCTGGCGCGCGACGTCGACGGCGTCCTGGTCGAGAAGATGAACGACACCCTGGACGGCGAGTTCCAGAAGTTCTCCGTGTCCACCGGCGACTACGTGCGCGAGCGGTTCTTCGGGCCCGACCCGCGCCTGCGCCGCCTGGTCGAGCACCTCTCGGACGACGACCTGCTGAAGCTCCGCCGCGGTGGTCACGACTATCGCAAGATCTTCGCTGCCTACAGGGCCGCGACGGAGTACACCGGCGCGCCGACGGTCGTGCTCGCCCATACCGTCAAGGGCTGGACCCTCGGGCCAGGCGTCGAGGCCCGCAACATCACCCATCAGGCGAAGAAGCTGAGCGAGGCCGAGCTGCGCGTCTTCCGGGATCGCCTGGAGCTGCCGATCCCCGACAAGCAGCTCAAGGACGCCCCGTACTTCCACCCCGGACCGGACTCCGAGGAGGTCCGGTACATGCTCGAGCGCCGGGCCCAGCTCGGCGGGCCGGTTCCGCGTCGCGTCGTTCGCGCCCAGCCGCTGCCGCCGCCCGGCGAGGACGTGGACAAGGAGTTCGACTCCGGCAGCACCACCGCTGTCTCGACCACGATGGTGTTCACGCGGCTGCTGCGGAACCTCATGCGTGACCCGCAGATCGGCAAGCGGATCGTGCCGATCATCCCGGACGAGGCGCGCACGTTCGGCATGGACCCGCTGTTCAAGGAGGCCGGGATCTACGCCGCGCTCGGGCAGCGCTACGAGCCGGTGGACTCGGAGCTCGTGCTGTCCTATCGCGAGGCAACCGACGGCCAGGTCCTCGAGGAGGGGATCAACGAGGCAGGGTCCATGGCATCGTTCCAGGCCGCAGGCACGTCCTATGCGACCCACGGCGAGCCAATGGTGCCGTTCTACATCTACTACTCGATGTTCGGGTTCCAGCGAACGGGCGACCAGGCGTGGCTGTTCGGGGACCAGCGGGGCCGCGGCTTCATGCTCGGTGCGACGGCGGGACGCACGACGCTGGCCGGCGAAGGACTCCAGCACGACGACGGCCACTCGCACGTCCTGGCGTCGACGATCCCCGTCATCCGCGCCTACGACCCGGCGTTCGCGTACGAGCTGGCGGCCGTGATCCGCGAGGGGATCGGCCGGATGTATGGCGACGGCGAGGATGTCTTCTACTACGTGAGCCTGTACAACGAGAACTACCCGCAGCCGCCCAAGCCGGACGGCGCCGACGAGGGGATCATCAAGGGCATCTATCGCTACGCGGCGGCGCCCGATGTCGAGAACCCGCAGGGCCGGATCAGGCTCGTGGGGTCGGGCTCGATCATGCAGCAGGTGATCGCTGCCAGGGACCTGCTGGCCGAGCGGTTCAGCGTCGCGGCCGAGGTGTACTCCGCGACGTCGTTCCAGCAGCTTCGCCACGAGGCGCTCGCCGTGGATCGCTGGAACCGGCTCAACCCGGAGCGGAAGCAGCGAGTGCCCTTTGTGAGCAAGGTCCTGGGTGCCGATGGCGGACCGATCGTGGTCGCCACGGACTGGATCCGGTCGCTGCCGGACATGGTCGCGCGCTGGGTGCCGCAGCCGTATCTCACCCTGGGCACGGACGGGTTCGGCCGGAGCGACACCCGCGAGGCGCTTCGCGGGTACTTCGAGATCGACCCGCCGCACATCGCGGCCGCCGCGCTGACCGGTCTCGCCCGGACCGGTGAGCTCGATGCCAAGCGCGCGGCCGCGCTGATCCGGGAGCTCGGCGTCGACCCCGAATCGGACGATCCGCTCGCGCGCTGAGCCTGGCGGACTCGCGACGCGGATCTCGAGGAACGGGTACGCCGCACGACCCGGGAGGGGACCGGATCCTGCGGCGTGAAGCCCGATGCCGGCCCCGTCACAGGCACGGCATCGGCGGGAACATCGGGGCTCGCGCGCCAGTCTGGGACTCGGTCGCAACGGATCCGGGTGCCGAATCCCGCATGCGCATCACAGGCGCCTTCCAGCCTCCTCCGGCCCGGGGCGGGACCGGCGGGGCGCCGCCAATCAGCCCCCGTCGACCAGCCGCAGGAGCGCGCCGCCCCCGAGATCGGTGAGGTAGACCTCGCCGTCCTCACCGATACCCAGCGAGCTGATGGCCCGCCCCGTCTCGGTGAGCGTGATCGGCGGCTGTCGCGCGTGGAGGCCGGCATCGATCGCCCACACGGTTCCCGCGCAGTAGTCCGAGAACAGGTATGCGCCGCGGAGGGCGGGGATCTCGGCGCCGCGATAGACGACGCCGCCGATGATGGAGCACCCGGTCGGATGCGGGTACTCGGTGATCGGGAGCACGACACCCTCAGGGTCGCAGCCGCTCGGCGGGTCGTAGCAGTGGCGGCCCTCCCAGCGATGCCAGCCGAAGTCGAGGCCGCGCGAGCCGGCCGGCGCGACATCGACCTCCTCCCACTTGCTCTGGCCGACGTCGCCGATCCACAGGTCGCCGGTCGCCGGATCGATGCTGTCGCGGAACGGGTTGCGCAGCCCGAAGTGGAGGATTTCGGGCAGCGCCCCCGACCGCCCGAGGAACGGGTTGTCGGCCGGGATCCGGTACGCCTGGCCGGGAGCCGCACCGAGCACGTCGATCCGCAGGATCTTGCCCAGCAGCGTGTCCATGCTGCTGGCGCGGTTCTGCGGGTCGCCGCCGCTGCCGCCGTCGCCCAACCCGATCAGCAGCACCCCGTCGGCATCGAACCCGATCCAGCCCCCGTTGTGGTTGGCGTAGGGCTGCCTGGCCGTGAGCAGGATCCGCTCGGAGGCCGGATCGGCGACGTCGGGGTTGTCCGGGGACACGCGGAACTCCGAGATCGTCGTGTTGCCGTTCGAATCCGAGTAGTGCACATAGAACGTCGAACGTCCGCTGCCGAAGCCGGGCGGAAACGCGAGGCCGAGCAGCCCGCGCTCGCCGCCGGCGGTCACCCGTCCCGAGATGTCCAGGAACGGGGTCGTTAGGGTGCGTCCGCCGCGGACGATCCGGATGCGCCCACCCTGCTCGACCACGAACAGGCGCCCCGAGCCGTCACCGGCCGCGGTGACGAACAGCGGCTGCGCGAACCCGGATGCGACTTGCTCCACGGTCACGCCGACCGCCGCGAGATCCGGGCGGTCGGGGGTCGGGACGGCGGTGATCGTGGGGAGCGGCGTCGCGGGTGCCGATGCCGGAGGCGGTGTGGCCGGCGACGGTGTCGCGGTCGGCGTGGCCGGGGCCGCGGTGGCCTGCGACTGGACCGGGGATGCGGCTGCGTCCCCGCCGCACGCTGCGAGGATGGCCACGAGGACGGCCGCAACCGGCAGGGAGCGAATTCGGGCCCGCACGATGCGCTTCATCTCGTCATGCAGGGTACCGGCACGGCTGATCAGCCGGCGGTCCGGACCCTGTCGACCCGCGCCGCGAAGGCTTCCGCCTGCAGCGCCGTCTGCCCGTCGTCGTCGTGACGGAACAGCACGTAGGCGTCGAGCCCGTCATCCAGGAACGGGACCAGGCGCCGTGCCCAGGCATCGAGCGCGGCGTCGTCATAGGCGGCGCGACGCAGGCGGAGGTACAGGAAGGGTCCGGTACGCCGGATGTCCGGCGGGACCTCCGCCTGGTCGAGATCCGTCGTGCACAGGACCGCGCCGACGGCGCGGAGCGCCGCGAGCACCTCGTCGGACTGCCATGACGCGTGCTGCGCCTCGATGACGAGCGGCAGGCTCGCTGGCCAGGCGCGCAGCAGCCCGTCGAGTCGCTCGTCGTTGCGTGCCACCTCACCCGGGACGCGGAACAGGACGCCGCCCAGCCGTGTCCCGAACTCGGGCAGCGTCTCGGTCAGCCACGGGACCGATGTCGCGGGATCGGCATAGAGGGCCCTGATGCTCGCCCCTCGCTGGGCCTTAACGATGAACCGGAACGAGGGTGGCGTTGCCGAGCACCAGCCGTGGATCCGGTCCACGGTCGGGCGAGCGTAGAACGTGTTGTTGAGCTCGCACGCGGGAAGGCGGGCGGCATAGTGGGGAAGCCGGTCTCGGGCAGACAGGCCGCCGGGGTAGAACCGTGGCGACCAGCCGGCGTACGCGAACCCGCTGGTGCCCGCCAGGATCCGTCCGGCCGGCCGCGAGGCGTCCGGCGTCAGCTTTCCCCCATCGCGCGGGCGGCGTCCGCGTCGGTGCCGCAGCCGAGCTCGTCGATCACGCGGTCGAGCCCGCGTTCCATTGCCGCCCGGTCGTCGTCCGCGATGACGTCGAGGAAATACCGCTGTACGCCGGCGAGGTGCGTCTGCGACGCGTCACGCAGCCGCTGGACGCCGGTCGCGGTGAGGATCGCCTCGGCACCGCGGGCATCGGTCGCGCATGCGGATCGCTTGACCATGCCGCCGGCCTCGAGGCGGTCGACCAGCCGGGTGAGCCCGCTGCGAGAGAGCAGGACGCGCTCCGCGAGGACGCTCATTCGCAGCCGCCGTCCCGGGCTCCTGGCGAGCTGGATCAGCGCGTCGTACTCGGCAAGCGACAGGTGATGGGCGGTCTGGAGCTCCTCGTCCATCCGCCTCGTGAGGCGGGCGTGAGCGTGGAGGAAGCTGCGCCAGGCATCGAGGCGCGCGTCGTCGCCGGCCGGGACGGCAGGCGCGGTGGCCTGGTCAACGGCGCTCGCGCCGTCCCCGACGAGCTCGGTTGTCATGGCGTCATCCTACCCCATCGCCAAGGTAGTTGACAATGCAATTACCTTGCCGCGGGTCCGAATCGTGGCCATCTCGCTGCGGGTCCGGATCGTGGCCCGTTTCGCGCAAACTCGCCCGCTCGCACCCGCGCAAACTCGCCCCGCTCGCATTGACTCACCTTGCGCGTCAATCGCGGGTCTGGCGCCCTGCTGAAGCCCGATTTGAGCCTCAAACAGCGTCTTCGCCGCAGTCAGGGTGCCGACCTGACGCACCCGGTGAGTCGCGGCGCAGCGGGCGGTGAGTCGCGGCGCAGCGGGCGGTGAGTCGCAACGCCGCGGGCGGTGAGTCGCGGCGCAGCGGGCGGTGAGTCGCAACGCCGCGGGTGCCTAGCGCGCCGACTCGCGGCGTGGCGGGCGGCCCTCGTGACCGGCATGGCGGTCACGACTCGCGCTAGCATCGGAGCTCCGCCAACGTGAGGAGCCCCATGCCCGCCATCGATGTCGAAGCGCTCCGCGCCCGATTCCCGGCCCTCGCGCTCGAGCACGACGGGTTTCCCGTAGCGCTGTTCGACGGCCCCGGGGGGACGCAGGTCCCGGACACCGTCATCGAGACAGTGTCGCGCTACTACCGCGAATCGAACGCCAACCACGAAGGCCCGTTCCTGACGTCGCAGCGCAGCGACGTCGTGCTCGAGGACGCGCACCTGGCGCTCGCGGACCTGCTCAACGCCGCGGACGCATCGGAGATCAAGTTCGGCGCCAACATGACGACGCTGACGATGCATGTCGCGCGGTCGATCGCGGCGTCGCTCCAGCCCGGCGACGAAGTCGTGGTCACCAGCCTTGACCACGAGGCGAACGTGGGGCCGTGGCGCAGCGCCGCGGCGGACCGCGGCCTGACCGTTCGGACCGTCGACATTCGGCCCGATGACGTGACGCTCGACATCGAGGCGTTCGACGCGATCCTCCATGGCCGCCCGAAGCTCGTCGCGTTCGGCTGGGCGTCGAACGCGGTCGGGACGATCAACCCGGTCGCCGAGCTGGTGCGCCGAGCCCATGAGGCAGGCTCGCTGACCTACGTGGACGCGGTCCATGCCGCGCCACATCTCCCGATTGACGTCCAGTCCATCGACACCGACTTCCTCGCCTGCTCCGCATACAAGTTCTTCGGGCCCCATGTGGGAGTCCTGTACGGCCGCGGCGACGTGCTCGATGCGCTCCCCAGCTACAAGCTCCGCCCGGCGTACGACCGGTTCGAGACGGGAACGCTCAACCACGAGGGGATCGCCGGGTCGCTCGCCGCGGTCGAGTACATCGCTGAGGTCGGGGAGCGGTTCGGAACGGCGTTCCAGGAGCAGTTTCCGGGTATGACCGGGCGGCGTCTCCACGCCCACGCCGGCATGGCCGCGATCCGGGCCTACGAGATGCCGCTGTTCGGCCGGCTGCTCGACGGGCTCGACTCGATCCCCGGGCTGCGGACGTGGGGCATCGTCGACCGGACGCGCTTCGACGAGCGGACACCCACCGCCGCAGTCACGCTCGAGGGAGTCACCGCCGAGGCCGCCGCGACCGCGCTGGGCGCGCGCGGGATCGCCACCTGGTGGGGCGACTTCTACGCCGTCGGCCCGATCGAGCGGCTGGGTCTCGAGCCGGAAGGTGTCCTGCGCATCGGGCTGACCCACTACAACACCGCGGCCGAGGTGGACCGGCTGGTCGAGGAGCTGCGCGTGATCGCTGCCCGGGCCGCCTGACGGCGCTTGGGCGCCGGCTGACGACGCCTCCGCCCCGCCTGACGATGCCCCCGTCCCGGCTGACGACTCCTCCGCTCCGGCTCACCACGCGCCCGCTGGCGATCCCCGCCGGTGGGGGCGACGTATCCTGCGAGGCATGACGGAGCTCGCAACCCGAGCCTTTGGCGCCCAGAGCATGGTCGTTCCGCTGCGCGACGTCCTCGTCAAGGCCCCGGGTGCCGCGTTCGCGGCCGCGTACGACCGAGCCCGCGGTGGGCTTCCTCCGGCCCGTCGACCTCGGGCGGGCGCAGCGCGAGCACGACGGGCTGGTCGAGACGCTCGATCGGCTCGGCGTGCGCGTCCACCGGCTCGAGGCCGAGACGGAGGACCCGGACCTCGTCTACGTCTTCGATCCGTTGCTCATCGCGGACGGCGGCGCCATTCCGCTTCGCCCGGGCAAGCCGAACCGGGCCGGCGAGCCTGCCGTGCTCGAAGCCTGGACGGCGGCACGCGGGATCCCGACGCTCGGGCGGATCGAGGGGCCGGGCACGGTCGAGGGCGGGGACACGTTCTGGCTGCGGCCCGACCTGCTGTGCATCGGACGCACCCTGCGGACGAACGACGCCGGCGCGCGGCAGCTCGCGTCGATCGTGGGTGGCGACGTCCGGATCTTCGATGTCCCGTACTGGAAGGGTCCGGCCGAGCTGGTCCATCTGCTGTCGGTGATCTCGCCGGTGACGGACGACATCGCGGTCGTGTTCCTGCCGTTGCTGCCTGCCGGCCTGTACGAGCTGCTCTTGGACCTCGGCATCCGCCTGGTCGAGGTCCCCGAGGCGGAGTATCCGACGCTGGGCTGCAACGTCCTCGCCGTGCGCCCGGGGGTGGTGGTCGTGGCCGAGGGCAATGATGGCACCCGGCGCGGGCTCGAGGCCGCCGGCTGCGAGGTCCACGCGATCCCGCTGGGCGAGGTGGGCGAGAACGGCTCGGGCGGGGTCACCTGCCTGACGCGCCCCGTGCTCCGCGCATGAGCCGGCGTGTCGCGCGGTCGCCGGGCACCGCCGCAGGGATCACGGAGCTCGCACGGGCGGCGGCCGACGGCGTCGACCCGGCGGCGATCACGGCGGACCTTGCGGCGCTGGTCCGGATCCCCAGCGTCACCGGCGACGAGACAAGAGTCGCGGGCAACCTCGCCGACCGGCTCGAGGTGCTGGGCATGACGGTGGAGGTGTTCCACCCGGATCCGGCGGCGATCCGCGACGATCCGGCCTGGCCGGGCGAGGAGGTGCCCCGGAGCACGCTGCCCGTGGTGCTCGGCCGGGTCGGCCGGACCGGAGGACGGCGGCTGGTGCTGTCGGGGCACATGGACGTCGTCCCGCCCGGTGACCCCGCCACGTGGACCGGCGATCCGTGGTCGGGAGATGTACGCGACGGCGAGCTGTACGGGCGCGGTGCCTGCGACATGAAGGGCGGCGTGACCGCGATCCTCGCCGCGGTGCGGGCGCTCGGGACGTCCGGCGCCCTGGCGGGGCTGACCGGCGAGCTGATCGTTGCCCTCGTGCCCAGCGAGGAGGACGGCGGGCAGGGGACGCTGGCCGCGATCCGGGCCGGCGCCACGGGTGACATGGCGATCATCCCGGAGCCGTCCGGGCTCGACGTCGTGGTCGCCCATGCCGGCGCGATCACGTTCCGGCTCAGCGTCCCGGGGCGCGCTGCGCACGCGAGCCGGCGGCTCGAGGGCGTGTCCGCCCTCGACAACCTCGCAACGATCGTCCACGCGCTCGAGGCCGACGAGGTGCACCGCAACGCCGACGAGACCGATCCGTTGATGACGGCGCTCGTGCTTCCGTACCCCACGATCATCGGGACGGTGTCGGGCGGCGAGTGGGCGTCCACGGTGATGGATCGCGTCGTGGCCGGCGGGCGGTACGGGGTGCGCCTCGGCCAGTCGCCGGAGGCTGCCGCCGACGAGCTGCGCGCGTGCGTCGCGTCGGCCAACGCGGCCGACCCGTTCCTGCGTGAGCACCCAGCGACGATCGAGATCGACGGGGCGCGCTTCGGCTCGGCGCGGGTTGCCGACGATCACCCGCTGCCGGCCGGGCTGGCCGCGGTCGCGGAGGCGGTGATGGGCCGCCGGCCAGAGGCTTTGGGCGTCCCCTACGGTGCCGACATGCGGCTGTTCGTCGACCTGGGCGATACGCCGTGCGTCATCTTCGGGCCGGGCGACGTCCGGCTGGCGCACGGGGCTGATGAGCACGTCCCGCTGGCGGAGGTCGAGGAGTGCGCGCGCGTGCTGGCGGCGTGGGTCGCGACGGAGCTCGCCGGCTGATCGGGCGGGCTGGCCCGCCGCCCGGGGCCCGGCGTGCGCGCTCCGGGGTCAGCGCTCGTCCACCGCAGCCTCGATGGCCAGGCACAGGCCGTTGGCCAGTCGCATCTGGCGTGGGGTCCGGCAGGCCACCCGCACCAGCTCCGGTGACGCCACGACGGCGGCCACGCAGCGTGCCCGGGACGTGGCGACGTTGAGCCGGTTGAGCGAGTACAGGAACTCCATCCCGCGCGGTGCGTCCTCCGGGGTCGAGGTCGCCATTGCGTAGATGCTGACCGGCCGCTCCTGCCCCTGGAATCGGTCCACCGTGCCGGCGAACGGCCGGCCGAGCCCAGCCGCGGCGAACGCCCGCTCGATCGCGGCGACGTGCGCGTTGTACGGCGCCACGATCACGATGTCGTCGAGCGCGATCGCTGCTTCCGCACCGTTGGCGTTCACCCAGGTCGCCCCGGCGTCGAGGAGCTCGTGCACCAGCGCGACGACCGCATCCGCCTCCTCGCTGGAGTCGGTGTCGTTGCCCAGGTGCGGCACGGGCTGATAGCGCAGGCCGGTCCCGGCCAGCCGGGCGTGGCCCCCGAACAGCGTCAGCGGACCGGCCAGCACCTGCTGGCGCTCGAGGCCCTCGATGGGCTGCAGGCGGCCGGCATAGAAGGCGGCGGACGTGAAGTCACAGACGTCGGGGTGCAGGCGCCAGGTCCGCTCGAGGAACAGGCCCTCCGCGGGCCCGATCGTCGGCCGGTCCGGCTTGACGTACGCGGGATCGGCCAGCAGGTGGGCGAGCGCGCTCCGCTCCGCCCCCGGTGGGTGGCTTCCCTGGGTGGGCTGGTCGAGCTGCTGCGGGTCCCCGAGCAGCACGATCGTGCGAGCGGCGGGGGCGCAGGCGAGCACGTTGGCGAGGCTCATCTGCCCCGCTTCGTCAACGACCAGGACATCCACCACCGGCTCCGGCCGCGCCATCTCGGATCGCACCCAGGTCCACGACACCGCGCCGACGACGTTGACGGTGCCCGTCCGGAGCCCGGCCTCGACGGCGGCGTTGTCCGCCAGCGGGGCCGCCGCGGCCGATGTCGGCGGCTGGCCGCTCTTCGCCTTCTGGCCGATGCGCACCCCATCATCGGGACCGGCGGCCCGGGCGACCTCGTCGAGCACGTGACCGATGACCTTGTGGCTGTTGGCGACGACGCCGACCCGCTTGCCCTCGCGGACGAGGCGGACGATCAGGCGTGCGCCGGTCCACGTCTTGCCCGAGCCCGGCGGGCCCTGGATCGGGAGCACGCCGCCGGGCATCTCGAGCACAAGCCGGATCGCGGCGTCGAGGGCGGTCTCGTCCTCCCGGCGGAGGGGCTCGCCCTCGTGTCCGGGGATCGGCGGTGGGGTCCGGAGCAGCAGCGCCCGTGCCGCCGCGAGGTCCGGCTCGTCCGGGCCGAGCCCGGCGGGCGCCGACAGCCCATGCGCGGCGACCCACTCGCCGGTCCGGAGCAGGCTCTCCGCATGCTCCCGGGTGGGAACGACGCCCAGCGGCACCAGCGAGTGCGGGAAGCGGGATGTTGAACAGGCCCGGACCCCGCTTGAGCTCGATGATCCGCTCGACGTCGTCGATCCGGAACACGGAGCCCGCGGACTGCCGCGTCACCGGGTCCGTGACCTCGGTGTCGGTGTCGATCCGGTGGTCCTGGGGCGGGTACCGGAAGCGGTAGATCCGCGACTGCTTCTCGGGCCACGGGTCCGCGACGAGCTCCAGGCCTGCGAGCGGCTCACGCTCCTCGAGCAGGTCCTCCTCGCTCTTCTTGAGCAGGTCGTAGTAGCGCCAGTAGGCGGACTTATCCTCACGACGGTGCCACGCGAGCAGCTGCGCGAGCAGCCAGCGGCCCGCGACATCGGGCTGGTCCGCCCGCGCCACCGGATCGCCCGGATCGTCCGGCGTGAGGGTGGCCACCAGCTCCGCGACACGAAGGTCTCTCGCCTTGAGGTCCGCGGAGGGCTCGCCGGCATCCGGCTGTGGCCGGACGAGCTCGCCCTCACGGGCCACGAGATCTGCCCGCCGCTCCTCCAGCCAGTCGCGGAGCTTCCAGTTGCTGACGACGTCGTCCCGGTTGTAGCCCTCGATCTCGCCCAGGATTCGGGGCCCGTCGTCCACCGGCGCATCGGGGCCAAGCTCCAGCCACGTCTCGAACGCGACGATGCTGCTGCCGGCGTCCTTGAGCTCCACCTCGCGCTCCAGCGCGTACAGGGGCTCGATCCGCTTGATCGAGTAGCTCTCGACGCCCGCCCGGACTCCCTGGCGCACGACGCGGAACAGGTCCACCAGCACGCCGCCCCGCATCAGGCGGTCAACCTCGAGCTCGCGGGTGCCGTGACGCTGGGCAAGGCGCGCCAGCGCCGTTCGCTCGTACGCCGCGTAGTGGTAGACGTGCAGCCGGTCGTCCTCCGCCCAGCGGTCCATGATCAGGTCGACCGTCCGCTCGAACGCCGCCTTCTCGCCCGCCCACGTGACCTGGCCGTCCTCGTCGAGGCTCCAGATCGCGTGGAACTTCGGGCCGGGCGTCTCGCCGGAACCGGCGTAGCGGGGATCGTCCTCGGTCAGCCTTGGCTCGAGGATGCCGAACAGGTAGTCCACGCCGTCGTCCAGCGCGAACGGATCCCCCTCGAGGTCCAGGAACAGGTCGCCCGGGCTCGGGTTCGGCAGGCCCAGCAGGCCCCGCATCGGGACGGGCGTCCCGTCCTTGGCGCGCTCGAGCGGGAGCAGCTCCCAGAGGACCTCGCCCTGGTCCTCGCTCCGGACCTGGATGCGGGCCTGCTCGTGGACCCGCGCCAGGGCCTCCCGCCCGACGCCCTCGAGCGGCGGGCCCATCGGCAGCGACAGCCCGGCCAGCCCCCGGCGTGTCGCCACGCCCCGGCGCTTGAGCGCGCGCCGCTGGCGGCTGGTCGCGCCCGCCACGAGGCTGAGGTCGTCGTCCGCGCGGCGCCGGGCGCGGCAGCTCGGGTTCCAGCGGCAGACGTCACAGTGCTCGACGGGCTCGGGGTACGTGTCAATGGGCGGGTACGCGGGTTCCGGGGCGTCGCCGCCACGCAGCCCGACCGCGGCCTCGAACTCCGCCCTGACCTGGCGGTAGTAGGCCATGAAGTCGTCGACGCGAAGCTTGTCCATGGGCCGCGCCCGCCCCCCAGGACCACGTACAGGTGCTCCGGCTGCCGCCCCTGGATCGCGACGAGCTGCTCGACGTAGGAGCAGATCTGGAGGATCGCCGAGGCCTTGACGTGGCGGGCGAGCTTCGTATCCGCCACCTCGTAGTGCCACGGCCCGAACGCGCTGTCCGGCTCGTCCGGCGCATGGTCCCGTCGGAGCAGGAAGTCCGCGTGGCCGCGCCACGTCCCATCGAAGAACGTTGCCTGGTAGACGACGTCGGCCCGCTCACGCATCGCGTCGATCGTCTGGACAGCGGCTGCGCGCAGCTCGGCACCCGCGTCTCGCACGGGCTGGTCGCCGGTGGCCGGCGGTGCGCCCGCGGCGAGCGACGCCCCCGCGACGAGTGGCAGGACCGCCGAGCCATCCTTCTCGATCTCGATCACCCGCAGGCCCTGCGCCCGGAGGTCCTCGAGATACCGTCGCTCGTGCTCCAGGCCGCGCTTTGCCACGAGCTCGATCGTCGGGTCATTGCGGATGGGCTTTTCGACCAGCCCGACCATCGCGGCCCGCTCCAGCGCGAGGCGATGCTCGCAGGCGAGATAGCCCACGAGGTCGGTGGCGGCGTAGACGGGTCGCCCGTCGATCAGCTGCATGCACGGCGAATGCTACGGGCCCGTCGTGCCACCTTGCCTGTCACGGCCGTTCGCCGCGAGAGCTGGCCCGGTCAGGCGGGACGAAGCGACCGCCACAGGTTGACGGCCCACTGCCAGTCCGTGGCCTCGTCGAACACGATCCGGATCGCCGCGCCGCGGCCGGGAACCGCCGCGTAGCCCTCCAGCACGGCGACCTCGATCCCCGAGCTTGTGTCCGTGCCGAGGCGAGCGGTTCCGAGGATCTCGCCCTCGCGATGGGTGAGGACGCTGTCGCCCAGACCCGCGGCTACCTTGGCGAGGAACCTCTCAGGCGACATCGGGTCCCGTTCCGTGCCGATGGCGCCTCCCGCGAGCGTCACGGAGCGGCCTCGATCCCGGCCCCGCCATTCCTCGGTGGTCCGGCGCTCGGAGAAGTCGCCGGGCACCTCGAGCGCCCAGCCTTCCTGGACGACCGTGACCGGCCGCCGGCGGTAGCCGACGGGAGTCGAAGACGCGTCCGCCTGTCCGGCGCGAGGGGTGACACGGTGCTCGATCGGATCGCTGATCCCGCGCAGGCTGATCAGCTCCTGCCACTCTCGCCAGGGGTAGGGGAGCGACGGGTCCATCGGCAGCGCTCGCCGGAGGTGCCGGAGTGCTTCGTCGAACGCCGCCACCTCGGCGTCGTCCGTCGGGGGCCGCCAGCGGATCTCGGTCCACATGATGCACAGCGCCCGGTGCAGGTGGTACCGGGCGTCCATCGCGTCGACCCACCAGGGCCGGATGTCGCGGGCAATCCTCGCGTCCCGTGCGGCGCGGTCCAGCCAGTCGTCGTCGCGGGGCCCGAGCGGCGTCAGGATCGCACCATCCGACGAGAACCTCGTGCCCTCTCGCAACCCGACGTGGATCCCGGTCTCGCCGCCACGGCGCAGCTTCAGAGCGTGTCCCAGCGACTGCCCGAGACCCGTCAGGTGCGCCCGCTCCACGTCCTCGCGCTCGAGCAGCTGCTCACTCGCGTGTCCCGGGGCGCGGTCACCCGCCACGACATCGGCGGCTGGCTCTGCCTGTTGGTCCTCGAGCCACACGATCCCCACGGTCGCACCCAGTCGCTCCAGCAACCGGGCGAGGAACGTGTGATAGCCGGGACCGACCGCGGCCACGTCGGCCGACGCGAGGACACGGCCGGTCGCGTCGACGGCGACGGTGACCGGCTCGGCCGCCGGATGGAGGTCGATGGTGAGCGCGATGTCGGCGGCGGGAGTCTGTTCGCGGCGCATCGCGCGGACGGCCTGGCCGTGCTCGCGACCGATCCATTCCTGCACGTCGGTCAGCAGGCGATCCGGCGTCGGCTGCCGTGGAATGATGCCCCGCTTCGCTGCCTGTCCGACGATCCTGATCGTGAGCCCCACGGCCTGCCACCCTGCTGTTGCGCCACCTTGTTCGACGATAGCCCGGCGGCGATCGGGCGGCGACCCGCTGCAGCCTGCTGTTCGTACCATCGCCGGCAGCCGACGGTCACGGGCAACGGCGCGACACCCCGTCGCGGTGCCACGGCCCCGTCGCGGCGCCACGGCCCCGTCGCGGCGCCACGGCGCGTCGCCTACACTCCGGCCGTGGAACCGGAACGCAAGCCGCCGAACCGCCTCGATGCCGAAGGTCGTCGCCAGGTCGCGCCGACCTGGGAGAGCCTCGTCGATCGCCAGATCCGCGAGGCGATGGAGGACGGCCGGTTCGACGACCTGCCGTTCCACGGCGAGCCCATCCCGCTGGGTGACGACACGTTTGCGGGCGAGTGGGCGATGGCCTACCGGATGCTTCGGAACGCGGGCGTGGCTCCGCCCTGGATCGAGGCCGACAAGCAGGTCCGCGAGCTGCTGGACCGACGGGACGCCGTCCTGGCGAGGGCCCGGGCCGCCTCGCCCGGGGGCCGGACGCGGGACCGGCACGAGCTCGAGCGACTGGTCATCGAGATCAACGCCGCCATCGCGCGCCTCAACGCCGAGGCGCCCACGGATCGGCAGCACCGTCGACCGCTGGTCCTGGCCGAGGAGCTGGACCGGCTCCAGGGGGCGCCACGCTGATGGCCGCCCGTCCTCGCGACCCCGCGCCCGACATCCGCGTTCGCCGCGCGACGCCGTCCCACGCGGCGGCGATCCGCGACATCGCACACGCCGCATGGCTCGACACGTACCGCGACCTGCTGCACGACGACACCATCAACTGGTTCGTCGAGCGGGCGTATTCGGAGGAGCGGGTGGCGCTGCGGATCGAGCGGCACGAGACGTGGGTCGCCGAGCTCGGAGGCGAGGTCGCGGCCTTTGCCGAGACGGCGGTCGAGCCGGACCGCATCACGCTGGTGGCGATCTACGCGAGCCCGGGCATGCGCGGCCGCGGGCTTGGGAGCGGGCTCCTCGACGCCATCACGGATGCACACCCGGGCATGCCGATCGTCGCCGACGTCCTGGCCGGCAACCGCAAGGGCGAGACGTTCTACGAGGCCCGCGGCTTCGAACCGAGGGAGACCCTCGAGGAGCAGCTGGGATCGGAGCTGGTCATCGAGCGTCGCTGGTGGCGACCGGCCGCCGCCGGCTAGGTCTAGGGTTCAGGCTAGGGGTTGGCGCCTGAGAGCCGTCGCCTGGAGGGAAGTCGGCTGGAGGGTCGCCGCGTTGCCGGCCCGCCTCAGTGGCGTTGGGGCGGGTCCGGTCAGGCGGCCCCGAACAGCGCCTCCACCGCCTCCCCGAACACCTCGGTGTGGCGATCGACGTCGGCATCGGTCGTGTCGGGGGACATCAGCGCCATGTTGTGGAACGGCGTCATCAGCACGCCGCGATTCATCGCCCACAGGTGAAGGAACCGCTCCAGGTCGGTGTCGCCGTGTGCCCACTGCTCGGAGCCGTTGCGTGGCCGGACGCGCATGAAGTGGTACTCGGCCCGGGCGCCCAGACGCGTCACGTGCCAAGGGACGTCGTTGGTGTGCAGCACGCCGTCCACGCCCGCCTCGAACCGCTCGCCGAGCGGGATCATCCGCGCGAACGCCGCTTCCGTCAGCACCTCGGTCAGCGTCGCCCGGATCGCCGCCAGCGACAGGGCGTTGCCGGCCAGCGTGCCGCCGATCCCGCCGACATCCGAGTCTTCCCAGGTGATCGTCGAGCGGATCCGTTCGCCGACATCCTCGGTGAAGCCGTACGCGCCCGCCGGGATCCCGCCGCCGATCGTCTTGCCGATCGTCAGCAGGTCCGGGTGGAGGTCGTGGGCGCCGGTGTAGCCGCCGGGCCCGGCGCAGATCGTATGCGTCTCGTCGTTGATCAGGAGGGTGCCGTACCTGCGGGTGAGCTCGCGGACGCCCTCGTGATATCCGGGGTCGGGGAGCACGATCCCCACGTTCGTGAGCGCGGGCTCCATGAGCGCCGCCGCCACATCACCGTGTGCGAGCTCCCGTTCGAGCGCATCCAGGTCGTTGATCTCCACGACCCGCGTAGTTTCCGACAGTTGGACGGGAGGCCCGAGGTTTCCCCGTCGCGCCTGCACCGTTCCGTCGTCGCCGATCCAGGCGAAGGTCTCGTCCACCGACCCGTGGTAGTTGTGGTTGTGGACCAGGATCTTCGGCCGTCCCGTGATGGCACGCGCGAGCCGGATCGCAAAGCGGTTCGCGTCGGTGGCCGTCAGCGTGAACTGCCACCAGCGGAGGCCAAATCTGCGCTGGAGCTCGTCGCCGGCGACGATGGCATCCTCGGTCGGCAGCATGTGGGTGATTCCGCGGCGCAGCTGGCGCTCGACCGCACGAACCGTCACATCGGGGCCGTGTCCGGCCATCGCGCCGGTATCGCCGAGGCAGAAGTCCACGTACTCGTGTCCATCGACGTCGGTGAACCGAGCGCCGTGTGCCTCGTCGACGAACAGCGGCCAGCTGCCGGCCCACTTGATCATCCAGTTCATCGGCACACCGTCGAGCAGCGAGCCCTGCGCACGCTCCCAGAGCGCACGCGAACGAGGGTTCGCGCGCTCGAAGGCCGCGCGCTCCACGGCCATCAGCCGATCCAGTCGGTCACGATCGAGGGTCCTGGCGCCGGCCATGCGTTCTCCTTCCCGGCCGCGTCGACCGGCTGCTCGCTGTCGAGCCGATCATCGCGCGTGTGAGGCTCGAAGGCGCGTGCGTCGCGTGGCACGCACCCGCGGTTGTGGCCGGCGGGCGGGGGACGGCGCGCACCGGCGATCACTGCGCGGCGCGCCCCCCGGGCGGCAACGCTGCTGCCGGCGCGTACCCGGGCGGCGCGCCCGATCACTGCGCGGCGCCCTCTACGCAAGGCGCGCCCGAGATGCGTACCACCACTGGCAGGACGCGGATCGCCGGGCGACGCCGCTGCGGATACGTTCGCGGGCAGCGTTCCGATCGAAAGATGCGTCCTGCGCATACGGCGCACGCCCGGCGACGCCGGGACAACGAGTCGTGCGGCTCCCGCCTCGAAATCCGTCCTGCTAAGCGTGGTACGCATACGAGATGGAGGGCATACGAGATGGAGGGCGACCAGGTGAAGGGCATACGAGATGGAGGGCGACCAGGTGAAGGGCGGACGAGGCGGATCGCGCCAGGCGGTCCGCACGGATCCCCGGCCGGCAGGCGGGCAGCCACGCGGCAGCGGCAGGACCGAGACCCAGGCATGGACGAGACAAGGACATGGACGAGACAAGGGCTACCATCAGCCGCCACGCCGCGCTGCAGCCGGGTGACCTCATCGCGACCGGGACGCCGCCCCGGTTGACCGGATCGCCCGGTCCGGACCGGCGGCTGCAGCCGGGCGACATCGTGACGCTCTCGATCGAACGGATCGGCGAGCTCACCACAACCATCGGATGAGACGAGGAGGGACCGTGCGGTGAAGCCGGAAACCGTGTTCCTGGGCGAGATGACCGATCCGGAGGTCGCGGCGTTCCTGACCCGGCACCAGACCGTGGTCGTACCGGTCGGCTCCACGGAGCAGCACGGGCCGCACGGCCCGCTCGCGACGGATGTGCTGATCCCGGTCGAGGTGGCTCGCCGCGTCGCCCCACAGGTCGGCGCCCTCGTCGCTCCGCCGATCAGCTACGGGCTGTCCTACCCGCATGTGGGTTTCACCGGCGTGGTCCACATCCGGATCCCGACGTTCATGGCCCTGATCGAGGACGTGTGTGCGTCGCTCGCCGCCATCGGCTTCCGCCGGATCGTGTTCCTCAACGGCCACTTCGACAATACGTACGCGATCGCGTACGCGTGCGCCAACGTCCGCGACCGGCTGCCCGCCGGCGTCGACGCGTTCCCGATCAACTACTGGGACGGCATGACGCCCGCGGAGGCTGCCGAGTACTTCGACCCGTCCAACGGCCTGCACGCGAACAAGGGCGAGACGTCCGCCGTGCTCGCGATCAACCCGGAGCTCGTGGATATGGACCGGGCGAACGTCGAGTTCCCGCCGTTTCCGGATGTCGCGGGCCCGGCAGCCGTCCACACCGCGTTCTTCTTCTCGGCTCCGGGCTCGGTGCACCGGGCGACGCACTCGGGGACCTGGGGTGACGCCCGCGAAGCGACGGCCGAGTTCGGCGAGCGGTACCTGCAGATCGTCACCGACGCAACGGTCCGGATGCTCGCCGACATCGACCGCACGTTCGAGGCGATGCCGCCGCGCTGACGGGTCCCGGATCCGGGCTGGCCGGTCCCGGATACACGAAGGCCGGCCCAAGGGCCGGCCGACGGTAAGACCCGGGCGGGAGCAATGTCCCTGCCGCGGGGTCGAATCTAGTTGAGCCTGCGCGTGTAGCCGCAGATCTCGCAATGAGCGACACCGCCGAGCTCGTCGACGACGAGGTAGCTGGTGCAGCCGTTGGTGGAGCAGTAGAGCCGGTTCGCAGCGACGACTCGGCGGCGCATGCGGCGCATCGAGCTGGCGCGATGCGCCACGGCGTTCGTGGTGGCGCGGGTGAGCATGTAACGAGATTCCTTTCCCGGCGGCCCATCGGGTTGGGATGGGTGCCTCGCCGCTCCAACGGCCGGACGTACCGAGGCCGGAGCGGTGTTCATTGGTGCCCGGCGCGGCGACGGTTGCGCAGTTGGCGTCGACCTGAAGGCCGCGTTCACTCGGGCGATACCTGTAGAGCATCAGGCCAACGGTCGGATCTGTCAAACCACCCGATCGGGTCAGGACCCATGCCGAGCGTCGGCGCCCGCCGATCGCGGGTCGGCTGCGCTGCCCGTTCGGAACCGGCCGGGGCGTTCGATCACGCCTGGGGAGGGTACCCCGTGATGTGCCGGATCTCGTCGTACAGGGGCTTCAGCCGATCGTACAGGCGCAGGTAGACGCCGCGATACAGGTCGTCGTACATGGACCGGGTCGCGGGATCCGGCTCGCGGGTCTCGGCGATCCGCGTCATCGCGGCGACGGCCGCCTCGAACGTCGGGTGCAGGCCAAGCCCGACCGCCGCATCGATCGCCGCCCCCAGCCCCGACGTCTCGTGCGTGTGCGGGCGCGACGCCGGAAGCCCGAACACGTCGGCCGTGAGCTGTACGGCGGATGGGCTCTGGCTGCCGCCG
This sequence comes from uncultured Chloroflexia bacterium, assembly GCA_963734895.1. Lineage (GTDB taxonomy): Bacteria > Chloroflexota > Limnocylindria > Limnocylindrales > CSP1-4 > CAIXZV01. The sequence goes on from CAVTIN010000012.1 coordinate 123,351, forward strand.
CCGGAGACCCTGAGCTCGCGGATCGGCACCTTCGTGCGCTTGACGGTTCGCTCGGCGCCCTCGCGCAGCGCATATGCCAGGCCCTCGAGGATGGCCCGGTACAGGTGGGCGCGGGTGTGGACGTCGCCCCATCCGATCACCGCGCCCTTTGCCTCGGGACCCGGGATCCGCACGCCCGGCGACCAGTACGGCTGGAGGACCAGGCCCATCGATCCGGGCGGCGTCGCGGCGACCAGCTCGTCGAACAGTGTCTCTGCTTCCACGCCCAGCGCCGCCGCGCGCGCCACCTCGGCCGCCCCGAACTCACGCTTGAACCACTCGATCATCCAGTAGCCGCGGTAGACGTTGACCTCGAGGCTGTACGCGCCGGGCACCGCGGCAGGGTAGGGGGGCACGACCGGGATCACCTCGACGTAGCGACGGTGGGTGGTGTTGATCGAGGCCGTCGTGCCCAGGGAGATCGCACCCACGTGCGGGTCGAGCGCGCCGGATCCCAGCACCTCGCACGCCTTGTCGCCCGCGGCGGCGATCAGCGGCAGGCCGGCGGGGATCCCGGTTGCCTCCGCGGCGGATGCGCTGATGGCCCCGAGCACGCCGCCTGGCGGCACCAGCCGCGGCAGCCACGTGGGGTCGATCGGCACCGCCTGCCACTTCCAGTCGCCCGGCTTCGCCCACTGCAGGGCCTTGTAGTCGAACGGGAGGTAGCCGACCTGGGCGGCCACGGAGTCGACGAACTCGCCGGTCAGTCGATGGGTGAGGAACCCGGACAGCAGCAGGAACCGCCGTACGCGCGCCCATACCTCGGGCTCGCGACCGCGGATGACGTTCGCCTCGGCCTCGGCCTGGAACATCGCCACGGTCTCGGTGACGCGAGCGGCGCGGAACATGAGACCCCACCGGCCCCCGATCCGGGGCAGTCCCTCGACGCGGCAGCGATCGAGCCAGATCATCGCGCGGCGGAGCGGCTCACCGGCCTCATCGGTGACGACCACGGTCCCGCGCTGGGTCGTGAGCGCGACGCCGGCCAGTGCGTCCCGGCGGCCCTCGGGCATCGCCCACAGCTGCCGGCAGGCTTCGCCGATCGCGCGCCAGAACAGGTCCGGGTCCTGCTCGCAGCACCCGGGCGGGCCAGCGACGTACGCCTCGATCAGGACCTTCGCGCGGGCCAGGAGGTTCCCGGACACGTCGAACACCATCGCGCGCACGCTCTGCGTACCGACGTCGAGGGCGAGGAGCCGGTCAGCGGTCATGCGGCACCTGCCGCGGTCGCCGCTGGCAATCCACGGTCACGAGCGTTCGTCCGTCAGCAGCACGCCCGGGTTCATGATCCCGTCGGGATCGAACGTCCGCACGATCGACTCCAGCGCCGCCATGCCCAGCGGTCCCTTCTCAGCGGGCAGGTACGGGGCATGGTCGGTCCCGATCCCATGGTGGTGGCTGATCGTCGCGCCCTCGGCCACGATCGCCTCGGAGGCGGCGCGCTTGATCGCGTGCCATCGGTCGAGCGTCTCCTCGGGATCCGGCCCGAGACGGAACAGGTAGGTCAGATACAGGCTCGAGCCCGACGGGTAGAGGTGCGAGAGGTGCGTGAAGACGTGGGCCTGCTCGCTGCGGGGGCCGAGCGCGCCCGCGACGGCCTCCTCGAGGCGGGCCAGCAGCGAGGGCACATGCGCCCAGTCCGTCGCGGTCTCCAGGGTGTCGGACCCGTAGCCGGCAGACCACAGCGCGTTGCGCAGGTACGGCGACCGGAAGCGGGTTTTCGACCAGGTTGCGGCCAGGCCCGGGACACGGACAGCGTGGAACGCATGCAGGATCGAGACGGCCTCCGCGCGCGCTGCCTTCGCGACGCGCCTGTGGCCGGAGGCACCCAGCAGCACCAGAGCCCAGTCGGCGGGCTGGCGTCGCGCGCGAAGGTACGCACCGAGCGCGCTCGTCTGCGCCCGACGTTCCGCGAACGCCAGCAGCGTCTGCGTCTCCGCGGGCGTCGACAGGCGAAGCAGCGACAGACCGGGTCTCGCCTGGATGATCGTGCGGACGGCCTCGTATCCGGCGGCCAGCCCCGGCAGCGCCCATGCCTCGATCAGGTCGACGTCCGGCAGCGGCGTCGTCCGCAGGACCACGTCGGTCAGGATGCCCAGGCGGCCCTCGGATCCGAGGACGAGCTGCCGCAGGTCCGGACCGGCAGCCGAGCCCGGATACGGGGCCATGTCCAGCGTCCCGGCCGGCGCCTGCAGCCGGCCACCCGCGTAGAGCTGCTCGATCCGGCCGACACCCATGCTTCGCAGGCCCGAACCGCGGGCGGCGACCCAGCCGCCGACCGTCGCCAGCTCCCAGGACTGCGGCTCGTGCCCCACCGTCAGGCCCATGCCCGCCAGCGTGGTCGCGAGCGCCGGGCCCGTCGTCCCGCTTCCCGCCGTGACCAGGCCGCTCCGCTCATCGACGGACCGCACGCCCGCGAGGCCGCCGAGATCCACGGTGACCACGGGGTCCGCCATGGCCCGCACCGACACGCCCCCGACGACGCTCGTCCCGCCGCCGTACGGGATGAGCCGCGCACCGACCGCGCGGGCGTGGTCGATCAGCTCGCGGACCTGCGCATCGTCGATCGGCCGGGCGACCGCGTCGGGGACGGCGTCGAGGTGCCCGGACCGGAGCGCGACCAGGTCGGGGAATGACTGGCCGCGCGCCCGACGCACCCGCAGCTCGGGATCGTCCGACAGCAGCGGATGCGGGCTCAGCCTCGACGCCGGCACCGCCGCCACGACGTCCTCGAGCGTGGCATCGACCGGCGGTGTCGCGGGTCCGAGCCGCTCCTCGAGGAATCTGCGCCCGCCGCGGCCCAGCCGCGTGTCATCCGTGTCGTCGCCCCAGCCGTTCCAGCGTCTCACCCGTCCATCGTGCCCCAACCGAGGGACCGACATCGGCACGACCGTGCAGGCTGGATGGTGCCGCGATCGCCGGAAGGCACCGGATGGGGCCCGAACCGGCGGCCAGGTACGCGCTGCCGGTGCACAGGTCGCATGGCGCTCCGACCGGCCGCCCTCAGACCGGGGGCCAGGGCAGCGCCGGGCGCCTCGGATCCGGCTGGGGGAAGACGCCGGCCTCGAGCAGCCGATCGATCCGTCGACCCGTCGCCGCGACTTCGATCGGATCCAGCAACAGACCGAGCTCGTCGCCGAGGGCCCTGTCGAGCCCCGACCGCAGCGACCGCAGGGTCTCGAGCTCGTCGGGCGCGAACGGCTCTCCGCGCCAGTTCCAGAGGACGGTTCGCAGCTTGGGCACGGGCGAGAACGTGACCCCGTGGTCGACGCCGTACACGTGGCCCCCGGCGACGGGGAGCAGGTGGCCCGCCTTGCGGTCCGTGTTGTTGACCGCGGCGTCGAACACGGCGATCCGCCGCAGCCGCTCATCCGAGGCCACCACCAGCCCGACCGGGTCGACCAATTCGTCGACCCGGATCCACAGCTGGACCATCCCCACGCCGTACGGCCCGTCACGCAGGACCGTCGGGGGCACCACGTTCCAGCCGGTGGCCCGCGATGCCGCGAACGCCGCGACCTCGCGCCGGGACAGCGTGCGATCCGGGAAGTCGCCCAGCGGACGCTCGCCGACGACGGGCTTGTAGATGCACGTGGCGACGAGGTCGGGCGGCGGGACCGCGAGGCCGGCCGCCATGGCCGCGGCGTCCGGCCCCGGGTTGCGGCCGCGACGAGTCACCAGGCACAACAGCGCGTTGTTGCTCGAGGCGTACAGCCGGCCGACGACCTCGAGCTCGCCGTTGCGCAGCAGATCGAGCGCGTCATCGATCTCGAGTACCGGCATCGGGAGGTCGAGGGCACCGATCTCCTCGGCCTCTTCCTCGGCCTCCCGCTCGAGCTGTCCTTCCGCCGGTTCCTCGTCGCGATCGTCCACGGGATCGGTCGCCGGGCTCAGTTCAGCCGGTGCCCGTTCCGACGGGGACACAGGTGGCCCTGGGGATCCAGCGGCTCTCCGCACAGCGGGCACGGCGGCCGTCCCGACGCCAGGACGCGGACCGCGCGAGCCACGAACTCACGCGCGGTGAGCGCCGTCACGCGGATGCGCAGGACGTCCGGCCCCTCCTCGTCGTCGTCATCGGCCGGCTCGTCACCGGCCTCCTCCTCGTCGACGAGCTCCTGTGCCTCGACCAGCACGAGATCGTCGCCCGTGTCCCAGCCCAGGGTCAGCGTGCCCACGCGGAAGGCCTCGTTGATCGGCTCGTCGAGCGGCCCGGGATCGCCGACCAGGGCGTCGTTCTCGGCCGCGCCCTCGACACCCCGGCGCTCGAGCTCGTCGAGCAGCTCGTCGAGACGCTGCGCCAGCGCGGCGACCTGCACCTTCTCGAGCGCGACCGACACGATCCGGGAGCCGTCGCGGGCCTGGAGGAAGAAGGTGCGATTGCCCGGCTCGCCGACAGTGCCGGCGATGAATCGGTCTGGGTTGTCAAACAGGTGGCGGTGTCGAGTCATCCGGATCCGGTGCATGGTGGGGGAACGGCGGGACGCCGGGAGCAGAGCGTACCGGAAGTGCCCGGATGATGGTCCTGTGGCGACGGGGTTGCCAACGCCGCGGAGGAACGGGCGATCCGCCGCGGCGGACGCTCAGCGCCGGGACCGGACCCCGACGCTGCACCGGGCTCAGGAGACGCGAACCGAGATCTGGTGGTGGCCCCGGGCGCCGTCCGGGTCCGGCCGCGTCCGATCGGCCGTCTGCACCACGCCCGTTCCGTCGGTCGCCCGGACCTCCAGGACGTGGTCACCGGCGGTCGCCTGCCAGGCGAGCTTCCACTGGACCCAGGTTGACGCGCTGAGCTCGGTGGCGAGCGTTGCCGTCTGCCAGTCCCCGCCGTCGATCGACACCTCGACCTTCGAGATCCCCCGATCCGGAGCCCAGGCGACGCCGGCGATCGCGACCGGACCGGCGCTCACCGTGGCGTTCTGGCTCGGCACGTCGATCCGTGACTGGGTGAGGATCGGGGCCTCCTTGGCCCAGCCTCGCGGGACCCAGTAGGCATCGAATGCCTCGAGCGTCGTGAGCTCGATGTCGGTCAGCCACTTGGTCGCGGACACGTAGCCGTACAGGCCGGGAACGATCAGGCGCGCGGGGAAGCCGTGCTCCGCGGGGAGCGGGACGTCGTTCATCTTGACCGCGATCAGCGCGTCCCTCGGAGTGTCGGTGATCCACGAGGTGGGGAACCCTGCCGTCCAGCCGTCGACGGAGCGGGGCACGATCTGTGTGGCCCCGGCCTGGATGCCGGCCATGTCGAGCACGTCCGTGAGTCTCACGCCGGTCCACTTCGCGTTGCCCACGAGATTGCCGCCGACCTCGTTGCTGACGCACGCGATCGTGACGTAGCGCTCGATGAGGGGCAGCTGCATCAGCTCCGCAAAGGTGAGCGTGACCTCCCGGTCCACCATGCCGTGAACTCGCAGCTGCCAGCTCGACACGTCCACCGCCGGCGTGATCAATGCAGTGTCGATGCGGTAGAAACGATCGTTGGGCATCACGACCGGCGTGATCCCCGCGATGGCGAACGACGCATCGGGCGGCGGCGGCGACGCCGGGTCGATGGCGTCCGCGATGGTGTCGCCGGCGGTCGACGCCTCGGTCGCGCGCCGCTCGAGCAGGTACCGGCCGATGCCGCCGCCTGCGACGGCCAGGCCGCCGAGCACGCCGGCACGGAGCAGGAACCCGCGCCGCCCGTCATCCAGCCCGGGCACGGTCGCCGTGCCGTGGTCGACCTGGGCCGCGCTCAGCAGGATCGAGAGTGCCTGGACGGCCGCGAGGGCCTGCACAGCGGCGACGACGAGGACGAGCGACAGGGACGCGGTCGGATCCTGGAGCGCGGCCAGGAAACCGACCACGACGACGCCCAGGATGACCGCGTTCGCCGCGCCCATCGACCGCCGCGCGAGGAGCCCGACGCCGGCCCCGGCGGCGAGCACCGCGATCCCGATCATGATGACCAGCGCGAGCTTGTCGTTGGTCCCGAACAGCGAGACCATGAGGTCCTTGGAGCCGGGCGGGGCGAGGTCGATGATGACCGATCCGACGGCCGCCACGGGCGACGGGACGCCGACCAGGAACCCCGCGCCGAGCTCGCCGACGCCCAGCGCCACGGCGGCCGCGACGAGTCCGGCGATCGCCGCGCGGAGACCGCCGGGGCCGGTGCGCTGCTGTGGCTGCGTGGGAGCGTTCGGTTCGGACATCACGTTCGCCTGGTCATCCGTGCGGGGAGGTGGATCGCCGGTCTGGTCGACCCACTCTCGCACGCGGCCATGACGGCTCGGTGACACGCGGTTCGCACCGAAACCGGGGGTCCGCTACGCGCGGACCTCCTGGCGCAGGAACAGGACGTAGGCAAGCGCGAACATCGCGACCGTCAGCGCCACCAGCACCACGATCTGCGGCCACACGATGAGGATGCTCTGGTCCAGCGACAGCAGGCTCGGGAGCTGCTCCTGGGCGCTCTGGTACTGGCCGAGATTGCCCAGGCCGAGGACGCTCTTCGTGGACGGGTTCATGACCGCCCGCACGATGTCCTCGTACAGCGTCGCCGGCGAGATCCGGAGGAACAGCTGCTGCGCGGACGACGAGGCGAACGCATCGTTGATGGTGCCCGAGGTGTTGATCGGGAACAGCGCTTTGGCCGCCAGCGGCAGCAGGAACTGCCCGAACAGGATGAACCCGAGCCAGGTCCCGAACCCGACCAGCGCCGCGGACGCCGCACTCCGGATCACGACCGACAGCAGGAGCGCGAACGCCAGCCAGAATGACGCGTACAGGATCGTCGCCAGCCACCAGCTGACGACCCGGGCGATCTCCTCGGGTGACGGGATGATCCCCAGCCTGATGATGCCGATGCCCGACACGAGGACGATCAGGACGCCCAGCATCACGGCGATCACCGCGATGCCCGCGGTGAACTTGCCGTTGACGATGTCGTCGCGGTGGATCGGCTGCGCGAGGAGCCGGGACAGCGTCCCCTGCGTGCGCTCGCTGTTGATCCCGTCGAACCCGAACGCGATCCCCACCAGCGGTACGAGCAGGGCCGCGAACGCGACCGTCGTCATGCCGCCCACGGTCTGCGAGCCGACGACGAACAGGGCCAGGAACACGGCTGGCTGGCCGGAGATCTGCGGCGCCGAGCTGGTGATGTCGGTCGAGATGAAGTACATCGGGATGATCGCCGCGGCCCCGATGACGAGGAGCAGGACGATGAACCGGATGCTCTCGACGTGGTCGGTGAACTCCTTGGCGGCGATCGTGCGCCAGCCGCCCGACGGGGCGCGCTCGGAGCGGCGGGTGGCCCGCGGCGAGGCCGGGCGGGCGGTGTCAGCGGACGCCATCGAGACCCTCCGGGACGTAGCGGCGGTACAGCTCCAGCAGGTCGGACCCTCGAAGCCGCAGATGGACGAGCGATACACCGGCGCCGGCAAGCGCGGTGGCCAGCGGGGCCGCCACGTCGGACGATGCAGTCACGATCCGCAGGCGCTCGCTGCGCTCGTGCGGCGCGACGGACGTGACGCCGGGCACCTTCATGGCCACCGGGTCGATCGTGGCGGGGTCGCCATCGACGCCAACCTCGAGCTCGATCAGCCGGTCACCGCCCCGGGCCAGCTCGTCGAGTGGCCCCGCGGCGACCAGCCTGCCGGCGGAGAAGAACCCGACCCGGTCGCACAGGGACTGGACCTGGCCGAGGATGTGGGACGAGAGGAGCACCGTGAGGTTGTGCTCCGCGACGAGACGCCGGAGCAGCGCGAGCAGCTCCTCGACCCCGGCTGGGTCGATGGCGATGGTGGGCTCGTCGAGGATCAGCACCGAGGGACGCTTGACCAGCGCATCGGCGATGCCGAGCCGCTGGCGCATGCCGCGGGAGTACGTCTCGGTCTTGTGGTCCGCGGCATCGTGGAGGCGGACCTCCGCCAGCAGCTCGTCGATCCTGGCCTCGGCGTCGCGCCGCGCAAGACCGTTGAGCTTGGCCGTGTAGCGCAGGTTCTCCCGGCCGGTCATCCCGCCGTAGAAACCGACGTTGTCCGGCAGGTAGCCCACGGTGCGCTTGACGGCCAGCGGCTCGCGGGTCGGGTCGAGCCCGACCACGCGCACCACGCCACGCGTCGGGTCGGTGAGCCCGAGCAGCATCAGGACGGTCGTCGTCTTGCCGGCGCCGTTCGGCCCGAGCAGCCCGAACACCTCGCCGGCACGGATCGTCAGATCGAGCGAGTCCACGGCGGTGAACTCGCCGTACTTCTTGGTCAGCCGTCGCGCGACGATGACGGCATCGTCGGGGACGTCCGCGAGCAGGGATGCCACGGTTCTCCGCTTCCGCTCGCGCCGCGCATTGCCGCCCGCGGGCGCGGCAGCACCCGCAGCCTCGTGACCGACCTCCCAGGGCCGGACCGGGCGACCCTCCGGCGTCTCGGCGGGCGCGTCGGCGCCGTCGTCGAGGTCAGCGACATCGACGTCCGCCACGGCCTCCGGCGGCTGCTGGGCTGTCACCGCGGGTCGCGCTGACAGCCCGCTCCGCGGCCGGCGTCTCGATCGTGTGCCCCGACGTCCGTCGGACGGGGGCGTCCGCTCGTCGGCCATGGGGCTAGCGGCGCCCGTAGGTCCGGAAGACCCAGTAGAGGCCCGCAAACACGGCGCCGATCAGGACCACGCCCACGATCCACCACAGCTGCGGCGTCTCGACCCGCACCCGGATCGTCGTATTGCCGTTCGCCTCCGTGCCGGTGGCGGTCACGGTGACGTTGTAGTCACCGGCGATCGCGTCGCCGCTCGGGGTGAGCTGCATCGTCACGGTGGACGTGGTGTTGGGCGCGATCGAGTCGATGGTCGCCGGATCGAAGGTCACCTTCCAGTTGGTCGGCGCGCTCGCGGTCGCCTTGACGCCGGTGATCGGTGCCGTGCCGTTGTTGGTGATCGTGACCTGCATGTCGTGCTCGGTGCCGGCATTGGCGCTGGTCGAGAGGACCTGGTCCGGGGTGGATACCGCGAGCTTGTAGGTGCCCGTGATCACGACCTGCAGGTCGGAGGTGACGGTCTTGCCGCCGCCGGTGACGGTGACCTGGATCGGGAACGTGCCCGCGGCGGCGTCGGACGCCGGCGTCGCACTGACGGTGATGCCGGAGGTGCTCCCGGCCTTGACCGTCGTGCTCGTGGCCTGCGCCTGGCCGGAGGGCTTGGCCGTCACGGTCCAGCCGTCGGGTCCGGTGGCGTCCATCGAGAACGTCCCTTCGACGGCCGTCTGATTGTGGAGCGTCAGGTTGAACGTGTAGCTGGAGCTGGACGGGCCGCGCAGCTCGGGGAAGTCGGAGGTCAGCGTGACGTCGCCGGCGGCGGCGTCGGCGACGCGAAGCGACAGGGTGAGGCTGTCGGTGAGCGAGCCCGAGGTCGCGTCGACCGTGATGGTGGTAACCCCGGCCGGCGCGCCGTCGGGGATGACCACGTCGAGGGCCACATCCGGCGGCGACTTCGGATCGACGTACACGCCCTCGACCGTGAGCGCGCCACCCCTGAACCGGGCCGTCCAGCCATCGGGCACGCCCGCCGCCTTGAGGTCGACCCGACGGGCCGTCGCAACGTCGATCGCAAGCTTGAACGACGCCGTGGTTCCGGGCTCCGCGACGATCGCGGGATACGGGGTGGTCAGGGTGAGTCCGCTGGCGGCCGTAACGACCGGGACGGCGGGCCCCGCCGCGATGGCGAGCAGGCCCAGGACCAGGGCAAGACGGCCGCCGATGGAAGAACGGCTCGTGTGCCCGGAAGCGCGATCCGACATGCGCATCTCCGCGTTTGACTACCGGTGGCATGGGCGGGCGCCCATGGAAGGGATCGCCGAGGAACCCCCGTCCTCGACCGGGCAGGATCATAGACGGGATTTCCTGAGAGGACGCTGAGAGCCCCCGGGCGACCCGGTCCGTCTAGCCCGCGGGCACCGCGGTGGCCGCCGGACCGACCGGCGTGGACGCGGCGGGTAGCGACGGCACCGGGAGGGACGGGGCAGCCGTCGTCGGCGATGGCGGCGGCGGCGTGCCGCCGGTCGGCGTCGGGGTCGGCGTCGGCACCGGGGTTGGCGTCACGCTCGGGGACGGCGCCTCGGACGGCACGTCAGTGGGGGACTCCGACGGCGAGGGGCATACGACGTCGGACGACGGGCCAGGCGATGCGAACGGATCCAGCGACGCCGGCAGACCACCCGAGTCGAGCGGCGTCGCGCACGGGTCGATCGACACGCTCGGGGTCGGGGTGGGACAGCCGCCCTCACCGAGCAGCGGTCCCCAGGACTTGCCGTACGGGTTGTACGAGCGGTTATAGAAGTACGACGTCAGCGTTCGCTTCGGACCGCCTCGCACGCCGATGCCGCGCTCGGCGCGGGCGAGCCAGGCGCGGTCCGCTACCAGCCACGCCTCGTGATCGCGCTCGAAGCCGGCGGTCTGAAGGACCGCAGCGCCGCACCGGGCATCCTGCGGGACGCTGGTCGATGGCGCCGTGCCGTCGAGGAACAGCTCCTGGACTGCGGGTGCTCCGGCGTTCGCGACGAGCCCCGTCCAGGGATCGACTGCCGCCGTCTGGAGTCCGTCGGGCCGGGTGAAGTCCTGGATCGCCCAGCCCTTGGTCGCTTCCTTCAGGAACCCCTGCCAGACGTAGGTGCTCACGTCGAGCGAGAACACCGCCGTCCCGGAGGTGCTGATCACCGTGTTGTCCGAGTTGCCGTTCCAGACCCCCACCGCCAGCGCGTACTGGCCCTGATCCCGGTCGGCCGCGGCGGGCGGCGCGATGTAGCCGTACGCGCTGAGGTCCTTCGCGTCGTTGTTGGTGCCGGTCTTGAGGGTCGCCGGGCGGCGCTTGTTGCCGTCCGTGATCTGGAACTTGCCCCAATACGGGTTCTGCTTGGGGTCCGTGTTGCCGGCCAGGATGTCGGTCATGATCCCGGCCGCGCCCGCGCCGATGGCCTGCGTGGGCGCCGGCCGCTCCGCCTCGGACACGAGCGTGGTCCCCTTGCTGTCGACGACGGTGCGGATCGTCGTCTGCTCAGCCAGCTGGCCGCCGTCCGCGAGCGTGCCGTACGCACGGACGAGATCCGCCGGATGCACCTCCTCGACGCCCAGCGCGAACGACAGCCCGGCGTCGGTCGGACCGCCCAGGAACCGCACCCCCATCTCCTCGGCCTTGGCCTGGATCCGTCCCGTTCCGATCACCGCAACCGCCTTGACCGCCGGGATGTTGAGCGAGAAGCGCAGCGCATCGCGCATCCGGACCGGCCCGCGCTCGTAGTTGTCGGCGTCGGTCGGCGTGTAGCCGCCGCCGAAGTCCGTGACGACGTCCATGAACATCGTCGCCGCCGTGATCTGCCGGGCGTCGATGCCCGTCGCGTAGACCACCGGCTTGAACGCCGATCCCGGCTGGCGCCAGCCATCGGACAGCACGTCGAACCGGGGCTGGAACTTGGCCGTCGCCTTGGTGGCGTAGTAGTCCGCGCTGCCGACGTAGGCGATGATGTCGCCCGTCTGGTAGTCGATCGCGATCATCGCGCTGTTGCGAAGGTCCTTGGATCGCAGGTTGGCCATCCAGCTGGCATAGGTCAGCCCCAGCGCCTTGGCGGCAGCCTTGGGGTCCTTCGCGTGGGGCACGATCGCGGCCGCCTTGACCCACTTCTCGGCGATTCCCTGGAGCCTGGTGTCGAGCGTCGTCGTGATCGTCAGGCCACCTCGCTCGAGCGTCGGGCAGGTCTCGACCCCGTCGCCGCACAGCCGGGTCGCGAGCTCCTTGCGAACCTGCCACACGAACTGCGGGGCGACCCAGCGCGGAGTCGACTGGGGCGCGAGGACGATGGGCTCGCGCTTGGCCGCCTCGAAGTCAGCCGTGGTGAACGTCGTCCCGGTCAGGGGCGTGCGCCCCTTCTCCATCAGGTCCAGGACGAGGTTCCGTCGCTGCGCGATCGGCGTGTCGAGCGGCACGACCAGCCGCGTGTCCGTGCAGGTGTCGGCGTCCGCGTTCGGGTCGAGGCATTCCTCGATCGCGTTCTGGACGAGGTCGTACGAGGACGGCGCCTTGGGAATGGCCGCCAGGATCGCCGCCTGCGCGAGGGTGAGGTCCTGCAGGTCCACGCCGAAGTAGCTCTTCGCGGCCGCCTTCACCCCGTACGACTCGTTGCCGTAGTAGTTCTGGTTGAGGTAGGCGGCCATGATCCGCTGCTTGCCTTCCTCGCCGGGAAAGGCCCGGGTGAGCCGGATCGACTGGATGATCTCGCGCAGCTTGCGGTCGATCGAGCGCTGGGTCTGGGCCGTGCCCTCCACGTTGAGCAGCCGCTGGCGGACCAGCTGCTGGGTGATCGTCGAAGCGCCCCGGGCCTGCCCGCGGAGGGCATCGAGGCCGGCCGCGAAGATCCCGATCGTGTCGAACCCGGAGTTCTCCCAGAAGGTCCGGTCCTCCACGGCCGTCGTCGCGTCCACGAGAACCGGCGGGACCTGGTCGAAGGTGACGGTCTCGCGGTTGAACTCGCCGAACCGGGCCAGCTCGACGGTGCCGGTCCGATCGAGGATCACCGACTGCTGCGGCAGCTCGATCTGCTCCAGGATCGCCGGGTCGGGGAGGTCGTTGCTGAGCGAGACGTAGGTCGTGACCGCAATGGCGGAACCGACGCCACCGAGCATGACCAGCGCGCCGAATAGCAGCAGCGCCATGCTGCCGGCCGCGCCGATTCCGGTTCGTCGCCGGCGCCGTGCGCCGCCGGCGCGGCGCGGCACGACGTCCGGATCAGGTTGCTGGTACGTCATCGCGCGAAGGATGCCCGGGTCGCGTCGATCATGCCGCCACTCCCGTCAACCGGGAGCGGGCGCCAGCTCCGACCGGGCGGCCGGCCAAGCATCCCGAGCTGCTACCCCTTGCGCAGCGCGTCGCGGATCTCCGTCAGCAGCTTGACCTCGTCAGACGGCTCGGGATCCGGCGCGGGTGCCGGATCCTTGATCATCACCCGGCCGATGAGGAACACGACGAGCGCGATCACGATGAACGCGATCACGACGTTGATGAAGGCACCCCAGCGAATGGCGACCTCGGTCGCGGCATCGCCGCCGACGGCCTCCTTGAGCACGATCTTGAGGCTGGCGAAGTCGACCCCGCCGAGCGCCACGCCGATCGGCGGCATGATGATGTCGTTGACGAGGGAAGTGACCACGTTGCCCAGCGCGACGCCGATGATCACGCCGATGGCGAGTGCCATGGCATTGGTCTTGACCAGGAACTCCTTGAACTCCGTCAGCATTGGCTTCTCCCTCTCTGCCACCCGGGCCGATCTCGCCCACCGACAGGGTACGTTGCGGACGCGCCCGCGGGACAGCGATCTGCGGTGCCCGTCAGGCCGGCCATCGGCGGCGGACGCGGAGCAGCTCGGCCACGCCCCACGCCTGCCACGGGCACCCGCGCGCCTCGTGCGGCGGCTCGGGCTCGAGCAGCTCCGGGATCGCCCCGGTCCGCTCCGGGTCCAGGGCATCGATCGCAAGGCTCGGCCGCCTCCCGCGCGGCCGCCTCTCCGCGGAATCGCGCGACGGCGTCGACCCACGGGCCCACCAGCCATGTCCAGGCCGTCCCCTGGTGGTACGCCGCATCGCGGACGGCGGGCGGCCCCTGGAACGACCGGCAGTATCCGGGCTCGAACGGCGCCAGTGAACGCAGCGCACCGGGCACCACCAGGTGCCGCTCGACCACGTCGAGGATCGCACGGCCCACGGCCTCGTCCACGAGCGGGTGGGGGAGCGACAGCGCGAGCAGCTGGTTCGGCCGGAGCGCGACCTCATCGCCCCCGGGGCCGTCCACGACGTCGGCGAGCCATCCCAGGTCCGGCCGCCAGAACCGGCGCCGGAAGGACGCCTCGGCGAGCGCGGCGGCCGCCGTGTGGCGGGCACCACGCGCGGTGTCACCGGCAAGATCCGCCCAATGCGCCGCTCTCAGCAGCGCGTTGACCCACAGGGCCTGGATCTCGACGGCCTTGCCATGACGCGGCGTGATCGGCACGCCGTCGACCTTCGCGTCCATCCACGTGGGCTGGACATCGCCCTCGCCCGCGCGCACCAGCCCATCGTCGGGATCCACACCGATCCCGAATCTCGTTCCGTCGGAGTAGCCGCGGACGACGTGCTCGACCGCCTCCCGGAGCTCCAGCGCGAGCGACGCATCGCCGGTCACAAGCTCGTGCTCGCCGATCGCGTGGATGAACCACAGCGGGGCGTCGACGGAGTGATACGACGGCACGCCACCGGCCGTCGGAAAGTGATTGGGCAGCAGGCCGTCGCGCAGCAGACCGGCCCATGTGCGCAGGATCCCTGTCGCCGCTTCGGCTCGACCTGTCGCAAGCGCGAGGCCGGGCAACGCGATCATGGTGTCGCGGCCCCAGTCGCCGAACCACGGGTAGCCCGCGATGATGGTGCGCCCGGGGTCTGCGGCGGGCGCGAACCATCGGACACCCGGCAGAACGCCCGGCTGGGCGTCCGCGGGATCAACTGCCGGTTCTGCGGCGGCCTCCGCCCGCCGCCGGACGATGAACCGGTCGGCCGCCAGCGCCAGGCCCGTCGCGGTGTCGTCGCTCGTTGTGCCGGCCAGTGCGACCAGGCCGGCGCCACGCGAGATGGTCGCAGCGAGGGTCTCCGCCGCCCGGGATGGCTCGGGGATGGCCGCGACCGAGCCCGTCTCCGTGGAGGCGACCAGCGACATCGCCGGCCCGGGGCCGAGGTCGGTCGAGAACGACGCGACAGCGTGGAGCACCTCATCGGGCGACGTGCCGCGCGCCGCATCTTCGGCGTGGTGAACGGGGACCCGGCGATCCATCGGGCGTGCGATGCCCGCCGATGTCGCCATTCGAAGGGCCGGCAGGGCGGAGCCCCATCCGACATCGACGGTGGGCCACGGGTCCGTCGTGATGACCGCCGTCGGGACCGGACCCGGCGCAGAACCCGGGTGGTGGTCGCGGCACGAGACGAGCGGCGTCAGGTCGAGGCGGACGCGCCGGGTCCGGTCCCCGTCGAGCCGCCGCCAGCGCAGCACGGTGGCGTTGGCATCGCGGACCATCCACGCGCGAAGTTCGACCGCCACGCCGTCGACGTCCGGCCAGCGAACCGTCAGCGTCCCGTCGCGGCACGTCTGTCGTCGATGGCGGCGGCTCGGCGGGCACCTCGCCGGCCGTCGCCTGCATCGCGTCCAGGCGCACCGCCCGACCATCCACCTCGAGCCAGGTCTCGACACCGGCGACCAGCAGCATCCGACCATCGGGCGTCGCCGTCGCCGCGACCAGGAACCCGTGATAGCCGCGGGTCGGCGGGCCTTCGATCGGCCCCATCGCGTACCCGCCCAGGCCGTTTGCCAGGAGCCATTCCGCCGCCCGACCCATCGGCGGCCGCTACAGCCCGAACCGCTCGATCGCCTGGGTCGCGAGCCGTCCGCCGATCGCCAGCGAGCTCGTCGCCGCCGGCGACGGGGCGTTGCGCACGTGGAGCACGCGATCGCCGCCGGCGAGGTCGAAGTCGTCGACCAGCGACCCGTCACGACTGAGCGCCTGGGCGCGCACCCCTGATCGGCCCGAACCGAAGCTGTTCGGCGGTGACCGCGGGAAGGTACCGCCGGACCTCCTTCACGAACGCCGCGCGACTGGCGTCGCGCCACATCTCGGCGATGCCGGTCCGCCAGAACCGTCGGGCCAGGCGGAGGAAGCCCGGGTTGGTCAGCGTCTCGGCCAGGTCTCGCACGGACACGTCCCGGCGCCGGTATCCCGCTCGCTTGAATGCCAGGACGGCGTTTGGTCCGGCCCAGACCTGACCATCGATCCGGCGCGTCAGGTGGACGCCGAGGAACGGGAACCGCGGATCGGGCACCGGGTAGATCAGCCCGTTGACGAGCGCTGCCGCGTCCGGGCTGAGCGTGTAGTAGTCGCCGCGGAACGGCACGATCCGCGGGGATGCGGCGGTCCTGTCGCCGGTCAGTCCGGCCACCCGGTCCGCCCACAGGCCCGCGCAGGCGATGACCGAGCGCGCGCGCAGCGCACCACGCGGCGTCTCGACGACCATGCCGTCCGGGCGACGGCGGATGGCGACCACCGGGCGGGACAGCTCGATGACACCGCCGCGCCCCTCGACGTCCGCGGCATAGGCATCGGTCACGCGCGCGAAGTCGACGATCCCCGTGCGCGGGCTCCATAGCGCCCGGATCCCGGCGGCATGCGGCTCCAGCTCGCGGATCCGCCCGGGACCGATCTCCTCGAGCCCGTCGACGCCGTTTGCGAGCCCGCGCTGGCGGAGCGCGTCAAGGCGCGGGAGCTCCGAGTCGTCGAGGGCGACCACGAGCTTGCCCGGGAACGCGATCGGAATCCCGTGTTCCTCGCAGTAGCGTTCCAGCAGCCCCTTGCCTTCGCGGCACAGCACGGCCTTCTGCGAGCCGGGTGCGTAGTACAACCCGGCATGGATGACACCAGAGTTGTGACCGGACTGATGGGCGCCGACCCGGTCCTCGCGCTCGAGCACGGTGATCCTGAGCCCGGGCTTCACCTCGAGGAGCCGGAGCGCCGTGGCGAGGCCCACGATCCCCGCGCCGATGACGGCGACATCGACCGGATCGTCTGCGCGATGCAAGTCGGATCAGCTCCGCGCGAGGACGTTGAGCAGGCGGTCGACGAACCCGGCCTGCGCGGGGTTGAGACGGCGCCGGGCCTCGATCGGTCGAAGCCACGCGACGCGGTCGAGCTCGGGCACCGTCACCCTTCGCCCGGAGCGCGGCGGCCACTCCAGCTCGACCTGCATGCTCTGGATCGTGGCCGGGTCGAGATCGCCCTCGACGCCCCACGCCCTGACCACCTTGCCGGATCGCATCCTGACCTCGCCCAGCTCGATGAACGGGCCATCGGGCGGCTCGTGACCCGTCTCCTCGCGGAACTCGCGCCGCGCGGCGTCGAGGAGCTCGGGATCATCGTCGTTCGGGGCGCCTTTGGGCAGCGACCACGCGCCCACGTCGCGACGGGCCCACATCGGCCCACCCGGGTGGGCGACCAGGACCTCGATCCCGTCATCGGTGCGGCGGTACAGCAACAGGCCGGCAGAAAGCTTGGGCATCGGCGATCAGAAGCGGGGGCGCACACGAAAGCGCCCGAAGGAACCGTACCGTACCGACACGCCCACGCCACTGCCAAGCAAGCTCGGCCTTGTCGCAGCGGCCCCGGTATCCAGCCACCTCGTCGGCCTTGCGGTCGTCGCGGCGGCGGTTCGGGGACCCGGTCCGATGATCTCTCACCGGTCCGGCGTCTGTACCACCGGCCCCTTCGGGCAAACCGAACGATATCGGCCACGAGTGAGGGCGACAACGGGGTTGTCCACGAACTTCAGCTCGACCCGTCCTGAGTTGTCCACACTTCGGTCCACCCGTGGACAACCTGTGGATCGACCGGACCGCACCGGACCGCGCGAAGCGGTCCGTCCGGCCCTCGCCCGTCCGTCCGGCCCCGCTGTCGCCGCGACCCTGGTCAGCCGCCGTCGGCGACGACGCCTCGCGCGACTCCGGCGGGCGCCACCTCGTGATGACGGAGGCACCGCGCCTCGTACGTCTCGATCGCGGGTGATTCGAAGCCACCGATGACGATCAGCGGGTCATCCATCGCGGCCGGCCGGCCGCCGACCAGGCGCTGGGTCCGGGTCGCAGTGTCGCCGCACACGACGCAGATGGCGGTCAGCATGGTGATCTCGTCGGCGATCGCGAGCAGGTCCGGCATGGCGCCGAACGGGCGGCCGGCGAAGTCGGTGTTGAGCCCGCTCGCGATGACGTGGCGACCGCTCTGGCGCAGCGTCTCCACGACGCGCACGACGCTCTCGTCGAAGAATTGCGCCTCCTCGACGCCGACCAGGTCCGCGTCGCGCTCCCGCGACAGCGAGAGGATCTCGACCGGGTCCGACCGCGACACCAGCACGGACGGGAAGCGCGCCTTGCTGCGGCTCTCCGCATAGTCCGCCGGGGTGCGGTCGTCCACGTCGGGGCGCACCAGCAGGATCCGGCGCTTGGCGATCTCCGCCCGGCGGAGGAGTCGCAGCAGCTCGTCGGTCTTGCCCGAGGACATGCATCCGGCGATGACGTGGAGCCAGGGATCTGCGCGGAACAGCACGGACCGATCCTACCGGCTCCGGCCCCTGCGGCGTGCGCCGGCGCGCAGGGTTGCCCGACCCCGAGCGCGCATCGTAACCCGGACCCCGAGCGGGCCGGTGCAAGGTGTGCCCAGACCCCGAGCGCGCGCAACCCGCCCCGGATAGCCTTCGACCGATGGGAGCGATCGAGACCACGGGTCTGACCAAGCACTACCCGGCCACCGACTGGCGCGGGCGTGCCGTCGGGGCGCCGGTGCGCGCCCTCGAGGACTGCACGCTCGAGGTTCGCGAAGGCGAGATCTTCGGCTTCCTTGGTCCCAACGGCGCGGGCAAGAGCACCCTGATCCGGCTGCTGCTCGGCTTCATTCACCCCACCGCGGGTCAGGCGACCGTGCTGGGGCTCGACATCGGTCGCGACTCGGTCGCGATCCGCGCGCAGGTGGGCTACCTGCCCGGCGGGATCGCCCTGTACGACGGCATGACCGGCGAACGCCACCTCGACTACCTCGCCGAGCTGTCCGGCCGCCCGCCCGCCCGTCGCGCGGAGCTGTGCGACCGCCTCGAGCTCACCGCGCGCACGCTTCGCCGCCCGATCCGTGAGTACTCGCGCGGGATGCGCCAGAAGGTCGGCATCGTGCAGGCGCTTCAGCACGAGCCGGAGCTCGCCGTCCTCGACGAGCCGTCCGAAGGCCTGGACCCGCTGATGCAGCGTGCGTTCTACGACATCCTGGATGACATCCGACGGGCGGGCCGCACCGTGTTCTTCTCGTCGCACGTGCTGTCCGAGGTCGAGCGCGTATGCGATCGGGTCGCGATCGTGCGTGCCGGCCGGCTGGTCGCGCTCGAGGACATCGGGAGCCTGCTGGCGAGGCGCAAGCGGCGTGTCGAGGTGCGGCTTGCCGGACCCGCGCCGGACCTGTCGGACGTGCCGGGCGTCACCGAGCTGACCGTGGGCGACGGGTGGCTGCGATGCGCACTCGAGGGCGATCCGCGCCCATTCCTGGCCGCCCTCGACATCGCGTCGATCGCCGACCTGACCATCGAGCCGGCCCGACTCGAGGACGCCTTCCTCGAGCTGTACGCGGGTGAGGCCGCGGCAGAGTCGGCCGATGCCGCCGGGCCGGGCGATCCCTCCGACGCCGCCGGGGCTGAGGCATGACACGGCTGCTGAGCCTGCCGCTGCTGCGCCAGACGTGGCGGACGCAGCGCGTTCGGGTGGCGCTGATCGCGCTGGCGCTGGCGATCTGGTCGTTCCTGATGCCCGTGATCTACGCGACCTTTGGGCGGCAGATGGAGGCGATCATGCAGTCGGGGATCATTCCCGACGCCTTCCTGCGGCTGCTCGGTGCGGACCCGTTCAGCCTCAACGGCGCCGTCGCTCTCGGTTCGTCGCATCCGTTCGCGATCGCCCTCCAGGTGGTCTACCCGGTGGGGTTTGCGGCCGCCGCGATTGCCGGCGAACGCCAGCGCGGGACGCTCGAGGTGCTGCTGTCCCGACCGGTCTCCCGGCGCGCGGTGTTCCTGACGCTGCTCCTTGCGATCCTCGCGTTTGCCGTCATCACGACGGCCGCGGAGACGGTGGGCACGCTCGCGGGAGCGGCGGCGTACGGGAACCTGGATCGGCTCGACGCCGGCGACCTGGTCCTGCTCGCCATCAACACCGTGCTCCTGCTCGCGGCGCTGGCCGGCATCTCGCTCGCCGCATCCGCTTCGGTCGATCGGCTGGCATCGGCGCTCGGGATCGGGTTCGCCGTTGTCCTCGCCGGGTATGTGCTCGAGGTCCTGGGCACGCTGTGGCCGGATGCGGCGTTCCTTCAGCCGATCTCGCCGTTCCACTACCTGCAGCCGCTGGAGATTCTCGCGGGCAGGGGAGCGGGGACGGACCCCCTGGTCCTGGCGGCCGTCGGTGTCGTGTTCACCTTGTTCGGCCTGTGGGTATTCCCGAGGCGGGACCTGGCGGCGCCGACCTGAGAGCGATCACCTGCCTGCCCGACACGCCGTGACTCACCGGGTGCCCGACCCGGGCGCGCGATCACGTGCGGACCCGACCCGCTTTGACTCACCGGGTGCGTCACGGGCAGGGCCAGGCTGGCGGATCAGCGCCAGAAGGACGCGTTTCGCGCCGCCGGCCAGTGCGTGGGGGCCAGCTTGATGCGCCACGTGAGTCGGCCTGAGCCAGGGGTGAGCCGCCGCCCGGTGGCTGCGCCTCACACGCGGTTGAGCGCCACCTACGAGACGCTGGCCGCCGGGCTCGCGGGGTAATTGCGTGGGCCGTGCATGACGCCCTCGTCGCCAACGCGGCTCGCCCGCGGGAGGGCTGATCGGCAGTTCCAGATCGGCAGTTCCACGTTGACGACGACACCCGGCGTGGTGTATATTGTTAAGCGCCCGAAGGGGCAGAGAACATCTAGTGATCCGTTGTTGTTTACAGTGACGGGGCAGCTAGTGATCGAAGTTCCTTCGGGCATTTTCGTGTCCGGAACACGGCCGGCAGAGGGCCGGCGGGCGAGGGTGCAATGGCGGACGAGCGCCGGCTCGGGATCGGGCTGAACCTGCCGACCTGGCCGCTGCGTGGCGGCGGTCAGGCCTCCTGGGCGGAGCTGCGCTCGCTCGCCGTCGACGTGGAGGCCCTGGGCGTCGACACGTTGTGGGTTCCCGACCATCTCCTGCGCGTGGTCCGCGACCGGCCGGTCGGCTTCTGGGAGTGCTGGACGATCCTGACCGCGACGGCGGAGGCCACCAGCCGGATCGGGATCGGGCCGCTGATCGCATGCACGGGGTTCCGCAACCCGGCGCTGCTGGCGAAGATGGCCGTGACCCTCGACGAGGTCAGCGGCGGCCGCCTGGTCCTCGGGCTGGGCAGCGGCGTCCCCGCGACCGACGAGAGCTGGCATGCCTTCGGGTACGACGGGCAGCGCCACGTGAGCCAGCACGAGGAGGCGGTCGAGATCATCGCCCGGCTCCTCCGCGAGCCGCCGGTCACGTTCACCGGCGAGCACCACCACACCGTCGCGGCCGACATCCTGCCGCGAGGTCCGCGACCGGCCGGACCGCCCGTATGGGTCGCTGCGAAGGGGGATCGGACGCTGGCGATCGCGGCCCGCTGGGCAGACGCCGTGAACATGAACGTCAACCTGACCGGCGTCGCTGACGTCGAGGCGGCGGTCGAGCGGATCGCTGCGGCGTGTGCGGCCGCAGGCCGTGACCCGGCCACGCTCGCGATGACCGGCTGGGGCCGGATCTCGATGCTGCCGGACGGCACGGCGAACGCCCGGCCGGGCTGGCTCGCCGGAACCCCCGCGACGGTGGGAGAGACGGTGCGCGCGATGCACGAGGCGGGGCTCCGGCACCTGACGCTGTACGTCGGTGACGCCGACGACCCGAGCCCGACACCGGCGCTGCGGCGCGAGACGCTCGAGCGATTCGCGCCATTCCTGGAGGCGATCCGGGCGGCCTGAGCAGCGGTTGTCGCTGCCCCGTCCGTGCCGCCCGGTCAGACGGGAGCGAGCTCCGGCGGTGTCGACCAGGAGTGGAGCGTGGCCATGTAGTTGGCACGCTCGAAGGCGGACGGGTCCTCGACGGTCGCCGCGCTCGCGCTGCCGCGCAGCTGGGCGACGGACTCGTACTCGCGCTCCTCCATCCAGGCGACCATCTCCGCCTCCACCGTCCGCACGTGGTGCGGCCCGTTGCGGAGCAGCGCCGAGGTCATCATCACGACGTCCGCGCCGACGAGCAGGCCCTTGAGCGCATCGCTCCCGGAGTGGATCCCGGAGGTCGCCGCGATCGACACGTCGGGGCCAAGCTGCGGTCGCAGGATGGCGATCCAGCGCAGCGGCAGCCGCAGGTCGGTCGGGTGGCTGAGATCCACGCGGTTGACGATGTCGAGCGACTCGAGGTCGAGATCGGGCTGGTAGAACCGGTTGAACAGGACCAGCCCGTCCGCACCCGCGGCGCGCACCGCGGCGGCGAAGCTCGCGAACGCCGAGTAGTAGGGGCTGAGCTTGACCGCGAGCGGGATCGTGACCGCGGCTCGAACGGCGGCGATCAGCTCCAGGTCGGCTTCCTCGCGGTCGGGCGAGGTCATGGCCGGGTCTGCCGCCACGTGGTACAGGTTGAGCTCCAGCGCATCGGCGCCGGCGTCCTGGATCAGCCGGGCGTAACGGACCCAGCCACCCACGGTCGCGGCATTGAGGCTGGCGATGACCGGCACGGTCAGCTCGGCCCTGGTCCGCTCCAGACGGCGGAGATACTGGTCCCCGACGCCGGCATAGGACCCGATGGCCGGGAAGTAGTCCAGCGCCTCGGCGAACTGCTCGGTGCCGGCGTCGAGGGATCGAGCTAGCTCGATCTCCTCGTTCAGGATCTCCTCCTCAAACAGCGACGGCAGCACGATGGCCGCCGCGCCCGCCTTCTCCAGCTTGAAGGCCGAGGCGAGCTCGCCCGTGAGCGGGGAGGCGGAGGCGACGATCGGGGAGCGGAGATCGAGGCCGAGATAGCGGGTGCGCAGGTCAACGGTCATGCCAGGTCTTCCTTCCCGTTGCCGCCGTCGGCGGTGGCCGCCGCGGCGTCCGGCGAGGGCACGGTGTCCAGGTGGTCGATGTGGGGCACGCTCCGCTGGATGCCGGCGAGCTGCTGGTAGTAGCGCCACCTCTCGTCGGCATCGGCCTGGGCCAGCGTCGCGAGCTCCGCGGCCCGCTCCGGGTTCGTGCGCTCGAGGATCGCGAACCGCGTCTCGGTGGCCACGAAGTCCCGGACAGGGATCGAGGGCTTGCCTGAGTCCAGCTTGAACGGCTGGCCGTCCTCCACCTCGCTGGGCTGGTATCGGTACAGCGGCCAGTAGCCGCTCTTGACCGCGTCCTTCTGGTGGGACATCGACTTGCTCATGTCGATGCCGTGCGCGATGCAGGTGCTGTACGCGATGACCAGGGACGGCCCCGGCCAGGCGTCCGCCTCCAGCAGTGCCTTGATCGTCTGGGCGTCGTTGGCGCCCATCGACACCTGGGCCACGAACACGTTGCCGTAGGAGCGGGCGATCGCACCCAGGTCCTTCTTCGCCGTGGGCTTGCCGGCCGCCGCGAACTTCGCGACCGCTCCTCGCGGGGTGGCCTTGGATGCCTGGCCGCCGGTGTTGGAGTAGACCTCGGTGTCGAGGACCAGGACGTTGACGTTGCGCCCCGAGCTCAGGACCTGGTCCAGGCCGCCGAACCCGATGTCGTAGGCCCAGCCGTCGCCGCCGATGATCCACACGCCCTGGCGGACGAGGTCGGCGCTCACGGCGAGCAGCTGCCGGGCGTCGGCGGCATCGTCGCCGTCCACGCCTGCAAGCACCTCTCGGAGGCGCTCCACGCGGACCCGCTGAGCGGCAACCTCCGGGTCGGTGTCCTGGGGGCTGTCGAGCAGCTCCCGGACGAGCTCCTCGCCGATGACCTTGGAGAGCTTCTCGAGCAGGCTGTGGGCAAGCCCCGTCTGGGCGTCCGCCGCGAGGCGCATCCCGAGACCGAACTCCGCGTTGTCCTCGAACAGGGAGTTGGCCCACGTGGGGCCGCGTCCCTCGGCATTCGAGGTCCACGGGGTCGTCGGCAGGTTGGCACCGTAGATCGAGGAACAGCCGGTCGCGTTGGCCACGATCATCCGGTCGCCGAACAGCTGGCTCACGAGGCGCAGGTACGGGGTCTCGCCGCAACCGTTGCAGGCGAGCGAGAACTCGAACAGCGGATCGAGGACGGCCGCGCCCTTGACCGTGTCGTGCGGGATCAGGCCGCGATCGAGCGGTGGGATCTGGAGGAAGAAGTCAAAGTTCGGTCGCTCGAGTTCACGATGGTCCTCGGCGGGCTCCATGTTGATGGACTTGTGCTTGACCTCGGTCTTGCTCCTGGCCGGACAGATGTCCACGCACACGCCGCACCCGGTGCAGTCGTCCGGGGCGACCTGGATCGTGATCCGGTGATCCAGCGAGGTCCCGCGACTTGAACTCCTTGCTCTGGAAGCTCGCCGGAGCGCCGTCCACGGCGCCGGCCGGGAAGACCTTCATCCGGATCGCGGCATGCGGGCAGACCATCGCGCACTTGCCGCAGTCGATGCAGATCGAGGGATCCCAGATCGGGATCTCGTGCGCGATCGCGCGCTTCTCGTACATCGTCGTCCCGGTCGGGAAGGTCCCGTCCACGGGGAACGCGCTGACCGGCAGGAGGTCGCCGTCGCCGGCCATGAGGGCTGCGGTGACGTGCTTCACGAAGTCCGGGGCGCTGTCCGGGACGAGCAGCGGGATCTCGTGGCCGGTGGCCGCGGGGCCCAGCTTCACGTGCGCCATGCGCTCGATCGCGAGATCGATGGCGGCGAAGTTGCGGTCCACCACGGACTGGCCGCGCTTGGCGTACGTCTTCTCGACGTTCTTCTTGATCCGCGCGATCGCATCCTCGGCCGGCAGCACACCCGAGAGGTGGAAGAAGCAGGGCTGCATGACCGTGTTGATCCGGTTGCCCATCCCGACCTCGGTGGCGACCGCGAACGCGTCGATGACCCACAGGTCGATCGACTTGTCGATCAGCTGCTGCTGGACCTCACGCGGCAGGTGCTCCCAGACCTCGTCGGGACCGTAGGGCGAGTTGAGCAGGAACGTCGCGCCCGGCTTCGCCGCGTCGAGCACGCCGATCTTCTCGAGCAGGCCGAACTGATGGCAGGCGATGAAGTCGGCCGCGTGGATGAGATAGGCGGACTTGATCGGCTTCGGCCCGAACCGCAGGTGCGAGACGGTGATCCCGCCCGACTTCTTGGAGTCGTAGACGAAGTAGCCCTGGGCGAACAGGTCGGTGCCCTCGCCGATGATCTTGACCGAGGCCTTGTTCGCGCCGACGGTCCCGTCCGAGCCGAGCCCGAAGAACAGTGCCTGGACCTCGCCCTTGGGGCGGGGAGTGCTGAACTCGGCCTCGATCGGCAGGCTCAGGTTGGTGACGTCGTCGTAGATGCCGACCGTGAAGTGCCGCTTCGGCCGGTCCGTCCCCAGCTCGTCGAAGATCGGCTTGACCATCCCCGGCGTGAACTCCTTGGACGACAGGCCGTAGCGGCCGCCAAAGACCCGGGGAGCCGTGGTGAACGGCGGCTCGTCCGCGTCCATCGCCTCGGCGATCGTCGCGACCAGCGCCTGGTACATCGGCTCGCCGACAGCCCCCGGCTCCTTGGTCCGGTCGAGGACCGCGATCGATCGCACGCTGGACGGCAGGGCCGCGAGGACCGCCTCGGTGGGGAACGGCTGGAACAGGCGGATGCACAGCATCCCGACCTTCTCCCCGTCCGCAACAAGGGCGTCGACGGTCTCCTCGACCGCCCCCGTGCCCGAGCCCATGACGACGACCACGCGCTCCGCGTCGGGGGCGCCGTGGTAGTCGGCAAGGCTGTAATGGCGGCCGGTCCGCTCTCCCAGCTCGTCCATCACCTGCTGGACGATCCCGGGTACGGACTCGTAGAACGGGTTGCACGCCTCACGCGCCTGGAAGAACGCGTCCGGGTTCTGGGCGGTGCCCCGAACCACCGGTGCCTCCGGCGTGAGACCGCGTGCCCGGAACGCGAGCACGTCCTCGGCGCGCACCAGGGCCCGCAGGTCGTCCTCGGACAGCAGGGCGATCTTGTTGACCTCGTGCGAGGTCCGGAAGCCGTCGAAGAAGTGCAGGAACGGCACCCGGGACCGGAGCGTGGCGGCATGGGCCACCAGCGCGAAGTCGTGCGCCTCCTGGACGGACCCGGCGGCCAGCATCGCGAAGCCCGTCGCCCGTGCGTGCATGACGTCGCTGTGGTCCCCGAAGATGGACAGGGCGTGGGTCGCGATCGTGCGCGCGGCCACGTGGATCACCGCGGGCGTCAGCTCGCCGGCGATCTTGAACATGTTGGGGATCATCAGCAGCAGGCCCTGGGACGCGGTGAACGTCGTCGCCAGCGCGCCCTTCTGGAGCGCCCCGTGCATCGCGCCCGCTGCGCCGCCCTCGGACTGCATCTCGACCACGTCGGGCACGGTGCCCCACAGGTTGGGCTTGCCGGCGGCCGCCCAGTCGTCGCAGTGCTCCGCCATCGGCGAGGCCGGGCGTGATCGGGAAGATCGAGATGACCTCGCTCAGCGGATAGGCGACGCGTGCGGCCGCTTCGTTGCCGTCGAGGCACTCCCAGTGCTGATCCATCGGTATCTGCATCCTTTCGGGTGGCACGGACCACCCGGGCTCTGGTGGCGACGGGGGGCGCGGAACCAGACGGGACGGTGCGGCCCCGGGGTTCCACCGATAGTTTGCGCCTCGATCGCGGCCGAGTCGCAGCCGTTCGGACCGGTCCGGACGGCCCTCGTGTCACTGGAATGGACCGGACAGCACGGGTTCGAAGGGCCA
Source organism: uncultured Chloroflexia bacterium (assembly GCA_963734895.1). Classification (GTDB taxonomy): domain Bacteria; phylum Chloroflexota; class Limnocylindria; order Limnocylindrales; family CSP1-4; genus CAIXZV01. The sequence goes on from CAVTIN010000012.1 coordinate 149,854, forward strand.
GGCGGCCCGGCGCCCCGCACTGGGAGCGACGCGGATCAACCGGCCGCGGATCCATTCGACCGGGGGCGCGGCCCGAACTCGGCTGCCGACCACGCGGCCAGCACCACCACGCCCGCGGCCGTGATCGCGATCACGATCCGGCCCGAGATCCCGTCGGCCAGCGGTCCTGCGATCAGGACGGCGAACAGGGTCGCGGCGCTGACGATCGATGCCAGGACGCCGATGATGCGGCCGCGGATCGCCGCCGGCATGTTCTCGAACAGCGCGGTCTGGGCGGATACGGTCGTGGCCGCGTACGCGGCGCCGGCGAGGAATGCGAGGACGACGACCGGCGGGATGACCGGCAGGCCCAACGCCCGCCCGACCGGCCCGGCCGCCGAGATGCCCGCGGCGAACAGCCCGAGGGCGATCAGCCCCGCCTCGGCGGCCCGTCGCCGGGAGAGGCCGCCGCCGAGCCAGCGCAGGCCGCCGACTCCGGCCACGACACCGAGCCCGAGCGGCATGACGATCACGAACAGGTCCCTGGGATCGAGTCCCAGCGACACGGCAAGGCTCGGGCCAAGGACGCCGATCACCCCGACCAGCGATGCCCCGAGGGCCAGGTGGATCAGCGGGCGGCCGACCTCGCGGTTGCCGCTGATGGCCGTCAGCCCCTCGCGGAGCTGGCGGGTCGGTTCGCGGATCGCCCGTCGCGCGACCCCGGGCTCGATGGCCACCGGCGGCGCCGACGGCAGCCCGAACGTCGCCAGGGTCGCCGCGACGTAGAACGCGGTCACGACCCCGATCGTCGCCGACGGCCCGGCGATCGCAACGAGCAGCGGTCCGAGGAACGCGAAGCCCACCGCGAACGACGCCTGGAGCGTCAGGCTGAACGCCCCCATCGCGGTCTCGAGGTCCGGCTTCGCCACGATGCGCGGGATCATCGCCGCTTCGGCCGGGGTCAGGATGATCGTGGTCAGGCTCACGATGAAGTTCAGCACCAGGAGCACGGCGACGTTCCCGCCGGCCAGCGCCAGCCCGAGGGTGAGCACCGTCCGGATCGTGTTCGGCACGATGAGCGCCCAGCGGACGTTGAGCCGGTCCACGAGCACGCCGGCCGCGGCCGACAGGAGGATCGCGGGAACGAGGAACGACATGACGAGAGCGCTGACGGCGGTGCTCGAGCGCGTGGCATCGAAGACCAGGATCGTCAGCGCGTAGAGCGCCATGTTGCCGCCCACCTGGGTCGACGCCTGGATGAACCACAGGCGGGCGAACGCGGGATCGCGCAGGATCGGCACCGGCAGCTTCGCGATCATCGAGCCAATTGTGCGACGGCACAGAACCCTCGGCCGAACCGGGTCGGGTGCCTGAGCCGGTGGTGCCCCGCCGCACCGCGAAACGAGCCGGAGGTGCGAACAGGCCGTTCCTCACGTGCACTCGACGCGCGGCAAGTGCCACACTGCGCGAGATACGCCGAGGCCAAGCTTGAGGGGGTTCGCTCATCGGCACGTTCACCACGACCCACCGCATCGTGACAATGCGTCCTGGTGCGCGGCTCGACGTCGTCCTCGTGAGCGTGGTGGCCGGCCTGACCATCGGCGGGGTGGTGTCGGTTGTCACGCCGGTCCTGGACGCGCGGATCTTCGCGCCGTCGCTGGACCTCGTGCGTGACACGCTGGCCGCCCTTGTGGCGCTGGCGATCGGTGCGCTTGCGTGGGTCCGGTATCGCGAGCATGCCGAGCCGGGCGCGCTCTTCCAGTCCGCGGCCTTCCTTGTGCTTGCCGTTGCGAACGGGACGGCCGTGGTCCTGGCGACAACAGGTCTCGATGAGGGCGCCGGCTGGACGTTGTCGGCGCCGGGGCAGACCCCGTTGTACGTGTTCACCCTCGCCCGCCTGCTGGCCGCGGGGCTGCTCGTCGTGGGGGGTGTCGAGGCGCTGCGTGGGCGGCACCGGCATCGTGGGGTGCGCGTCGTGGCCGTCGCCATGATCGCGACGCTCGGCATTCTTGCGCTTCTCGCGGCGCCGGCAGGCTCGCTGCCTGCGTTCGTTGCGGGTCAGACCTCGTCCCCGGTCGGCCAGGCCGCAGCCGGTGGCGGGATGCCCGGCCCGACGCTGCTTGGTGCGATCGTTGCGGCGATTGTTGCGAGCCTCCTGCTGTGGGCCGCCGCGCTGGCGCGCCGGCTCTACCGTCGCGACGGATCGATCGGCAACGCATACCTTGCCGTGGGCCTGACGATCGCGAGCTTCGCGCAGGGCGCAACCATGATGTACCCGGGCCTGTACACGGGCCTCGTGACCGGCGGGGACGTCCTGTGGCTCTCCTTCGACGTCATCTTGCTGCTGGGGATCCAGGCGCAGATGCACGCAACCCTCGGTGACCTGCGGGTTGCAAACGAGGAGCTTGCGCGCCTGCAGTCGATCGAGGTTGAGGGCGCGGCACTCGCGGAGCGCGCTCGCCTGTCACGGGAGCTGCACGACGGGTTGGCGCAGCAACTGTGGCTGGCGAAGCTGAAGGCTGGCCGGCTCGCTGCCCTGACCGGACTGGGGCCCGAGGGCACCGCGCTGACGGAGGAGCTTGCCGGGGCGATCGACGCCGGGCTGAGCGAGGCCCAGCAGGCGGTTGCCGCATTGCGCGTGGGTGGTGAACCGTCGGGGACCCTGGAGGACCTGCTGTCGCGTTCCGTGGACGAGTTCGCGGACCGGTTCGGCCTGCGCGCCGAGTTCGAGTGCGAGTCGGAGCTGCCGCTGCTTTCGCCCCGCGCCAAAGCCGAGGTGCTGCGTGTCGCACAGGAGGCGCTGTCCAACGTGCGGCGCCACGCGGACGCGACGGTCGTTCGCGTGCGGACATTCGTGGAGGCCGGGCGCCTGGTCGTCGCAGTCCGGGACAACGGCTGCGGCTTCGATCCGGATGCGGTCGGCGAGGGCGCATTCGGGCTGGCGAGCATGAGGGAGCGGGCGGCGCTGATCGGCGGCGAGCTGTCCATCGAGTCGGCACCGCATGATGGGACGTGGGTCAGGCTCGTCGCGCCGCTCGGGCTCGTCGCGGAAGCCATCGATGCGGGGCGGCCATGACGGACGTGGCGCGCGCCGGGCGCCTTCGCGTGATGCTCGTGGATGATCACTCGCTGGTCCGGGCCGCGGTCCGCCAGGCGCTCGACGCGCCCGACGTGGAACTGGTGGCCGAGGCGTCCAGTGCCGAAGAGGCGCTTGTCCTGGCCCCGGAGGTGCGACCGGACGTGCTCCTGTTGGACATCGCCCTCCCCGGCCTGGACGGCGTGAGCCTGGTGCGCGAGCTTACGCCTCGCCTGCCGCAGACGCGGATCGTGATGCTGACCGTGTCCAGCTCGGATCGCGACCTGGTCGACGCGATGCGGTACGGCGCGAGCGGCTACCTGACCAAGGACGTCTCGCCCGAGGCCCTGCTGCGAGCCGTGCGAAGCGCCGGGGACGGTGAGCTGGCGATGCCGCGACGGATGGCCGCTCGCCTGGTCCACCATCTGGCCGAGTCGGCGGCGCCCGTCGTGGCGTCCGAGGACCCGGCCCTGGCCACGCTCACCAGCCGCGAGGCCGAGGTGCTGCGCTTCCTCGCGGAAGGCCGGACCGATCGCGAGATCGCCCAGGCGCTCACGATCTCGCCGCGCACGGTGGAGACACACGTCGGCGCCATCCTCCACAAGCTCGGGGTGAAGAATCGCGCCGAGGCCGCCCGGCACTATCGGTTGCCTGGCTGAGGACCAGGGCTCCCAGGGCCTGCCGCTTCATGGGCTTTGGCGCCACGTCAGCGGGGATCAGGCGCGTGCGGACATGCGCGCTTCGGCGATCTCGACCCGTAGCAGGCGTGGATGGGCAACTCCGAGCGATGCGCCCTGGCCGTCGCCCATGACCAGCAGGAGCCGGTCGCCGGACATGATCGCCTCGGCAATCTCCTCGAGCTGTATCGACACGGTCCGCCGGCCAACGAGAACCAGGCGGCGCGTCGTGACGTAGAGGTCGCCCGCCAGGCCGGGTGAACCTTCGGCGCCGGGCTGCGTTTCGCGACGCTCGAGCACGGCAGACCGGCGCACGGCGACCACGTCCTCGTCCCGGGAAAGCAGCGGCGCGATCCGGTCGTCGGGCTCCAGGGACGCGATCGGCGTAGTCCGGTATCGCTCGCGGGCTTCATCCGCCGCGGCCTCGTCCGCTTCGGCGCGGGCAAGGATCTCGTCCGCATCCCGGAGGGCGGGTTCGCCGGGGACCTCGGCGGCGTCGGTCGAACCGCTGATCTGTGCCGGCGAGTTCGAATGCTCCATCGCGCCAACTATCGCGCGCGAGTGCTGGCCGCGCCATCCCGACAAGTACCTATCCGCATACGCGGATGTGCCTCCGTACCCGTAGGCCGCATCCCGTAGCCGACTCCGTACCACTACGGATGGCGGCTCCACCGGCGCGAGCAACAGTGGTTCCCGCCGCCGCCGAGTCGCTCGATGGCTATGGCTCGCGGCTGTCGCGTCCGACCGGAGGGGGAATGGATCGCCAGACCGAGGACTCCCGCGCGCCGCATCCGAGGCGCCGATCGCAGGTGCTCACAGGCCTGCTGCTCGTAACGGGTGCAGCCATCCTGATCGGCGGGTTGGCGTTCCGGCTGGGTGACTTCCATGTCCAGACGGTGCTGTCCGGCTCGATGCGACCGACCGTTTCTCCGGGCGACCTCGCCATCACCCAGGGCGTGCCGACAGGCTCGGTGCGGGTAGGCGACGCGATCGTGTTCACCCCTCCGAACGAGACGCAAGCCGGTGCTGCACCGCATCGCGTCTCTCGAGGCCGGCGTCATCACGACCAAAGGCGACGCAAACACCACCCCCGACTCGTGGCAGCTCAGGCTGCAGGGTTCCACCCAGTACCGACTCGTCTTCGTCGTGCCTTTCCTGGGCTGGCTGAGCGAGTTCCGCAGCGCGGCGCTCGTCGCTGCCGGCCTGCTCGTCGCCCTGTCCGTCCTCCTCGAGATCCGGAAGGGGGTGGGCGCCCGTCGATCCCGAGTCGCGACCTGAGATCTGCCACGTGCCCAACGCACATCACAAGGAGTGACAACAACCATGTCCCTACGAAAGATTGCCGGCCTGCTCGCAGCGCTCGGCCTTGCCGGCGGGCTGATCGGCG
>CAVTIN010000013.1:0-144054 GCA_963734895.1 uncultured Chloroflexia bacterium
GTTCCGTGGAAACCCGTAACCGCCGATGCGGGGCGCCCGGCCGCGGTATCGTGCCCGCATGTCCCTCCCGTTCACCCCGCCGCTCGAGCCCATGCTCGCCAAGGCGACGTCCGGCCTGCCCGAGGGTGAGGGCTGGCTGTACGAGCCGAAGTGGGACGGGTTTCGGGCGATCGTGTTCCGCGACGGCGACGAGGTGTACACGCAGAGCCGGGATCTCAAGCCGCTGGACCGCTACTTCCCGGAGCTCGCCGACCCGTTCCTCGCGCAGCTTCCGGAACGCTGCGTGCTTGACGGCGAGGTCGTGATCGCGCGCGACGGCGCGCTCGACTTCGGCGCGCTCCTGCTGCGTATCCACCCCGCCGAGTCGCGGGTCCGGATGCTGGCGGCCGAGGCACCGGCGTCGTTCGTCGCCTGGGATCTTCTCGCACTGGGCGACGACGACCTGCGCGGCGTGCCCCAGGGCGAGCGGCGGGCACGGCTCGAGGCCGCGCTGGGCGGGGCGACGCCCCCGGTCTACCTGACGCCCGCGACGACTGATCGCGCCATGGCCGCCGACTGGTTCGACCGGTTCGAGGGGGCCGGGCTGGACGGGGTGGTCGCCAAGCGACTTGACGGAACGTACCTCCCCGGCAAGCGGGCGATGCTCAAGATCAAGCACGAGCGGACCGCGGACTGCGTCGTGGCCGGGTTCCGGTGGCACAAGAACGGACCCGGCACGCATGTCGGGTCGCTGCTGCTGGGCCTGTTCGACGATGCAGGCACGCTCCACCACGTGGGGATCACGTCGTCGTTCACGTGGGAGCGGCGGGCGACGCTGGTCGACGAGCTGGCACCGCTGCGCGAGGGCGCGCTCGAGGGGCACCCCTGGGGTGAGTGGGCCGAGTGGGCTGCTGCCGGGGCGGCCGACGCCTCCGGCCAGCGCCTGCCTGGTGCGACGTCGCGCTGGAACCGGGGCAAGGACCTGTCTTGGGAGCCGCTGCGGACGGAGCGCGTGGTCGAGGTTGCCTACGATCACCTCCAGGGCGACCGCTTCCGGCACGCGACGACGTTCCGGCGCTGGCGCCCGGACAAGGCACCGGCCGACTGCCGCTACGACCAGCTGGAGACGACCGCGCCGTACGAGCTCGCCCGGATCTTCGGGTAGCGCCGACCCTCGCCGACCCCGGCGGACCGCATGACGGGTGTCATGGAGCGATCCCGACGCACGTGACTTCGCGCGGGACCGGTTCGGGCCGATGCTCGGGGCATGACTCCATCCGCGTCCCAGAGGTCCCTCCCATGACTCACCTTCAGGCCGTCGACTTCGACGGCGTCTCCCGCCGATTCGGCACGACCCTCGCGCTCGACGACGCCCGGTTCGGGGTCGGGATCGGCGAGACGATCGCGCTCCTCGGACCCAACGGTGCCGGCAAGTCGACGGCGATCGGCGTGATGCTGGGGCTGCTCGAGCCGACCGGCGGCACGGCCCGGGTCCTCGACCTGGAACCGCGCGACGCGGTGCGATCGGGCCGGGTGGGCGCGATGCTCCAGTCCGCGACCCTGCCGGTTGGCGCGCGCGTGGTCGAGCTGGTCGACCTCGCGCGGGGCCTGTATCCCGCGCCGCTGTCGCGTGACGCCGTCCTCGAGCGCGCCGGCCTGATCGAGCTCGCCGGGCGCCGGGCAGACACCCTGTCGGGCGGCGAGACCCAGCGGGTCCGGTTCGCGCTCGCGATCGCCGGTGACCCGGACCTGGTGTTCCTCGACGAGCCCACCGTCGCCATGGACGTCGAGAGCCGGCGCGCATTCTGGGCCGACATGCGCCGGTTCGCGGCCGAGGGCCGGACCGTGCTGTTCGCGACCCACTATCTCGACGAGGCGGACCAGGTGGCGGACCGGATCGTGGTCCTCGACCGCGGCCGCGTGGTCGCCGACGGATCACCGGCCGCGGTCAAGGGCAGCGTCGCCGAGCGCACCGTCCGTTTCGCCTGGGGAGCCACCGACGCCGGCGACGATCATCTGCTTCGGTCCCTGCCGGGGGTGACCTCGGCCGAGCGGCACGGAGAGACCGTGTCGCTCCTGACGGGCGATGCCGACGAGACGGTTCGCGCCCTCGTGGCATCGAACGTCGCCTTCCGCCACCTGGAGGTCACCGGCGCCGATCTCGACGCCGCCTTCCTGGCCCTGACCAGCGGCGCGACCGATGCGTCGGCCGCCGCCTGACCCAACGAGCCCACTGGAGATCCGACCCATGCTTGCGTCTCGTGCCCTGGCCATCCCCGGCCTCGCTGCCTCCCCGTTCCTCGCCTACCTGCGCCTCGAGGTTCGTCGCTCGCTCCGGAACCGCCGGTACCTGGTGTTCACCATCGCCTTCCCGGTGATCCTGTATGTGCTGTACACGGCGATCCTGCCGGACGTCGGCAGCGACCCGATCGACGGCCTGGCCTGGCCCGTCTACTTCCTGGTCTCGATGGCCGCGTACGGGGCCATGGGCGCGGCCATGAGCCAGGCGGCACCGATCGCCATCGAGCGCCGCCAGGGCTGGGCCCGCCAGCTCCGGGTCACGCCGTTGTCGGGACGGGCGTACGTCGCAGCCAAGGTCGTGTCGGCCGTCGTCCTGACCGTCCCGGCCTTGTTCCTGGTCATGCTGGCCGGCGTCGTCGTGAACCATGTCCAGCTCGGCAACGGCACGATGCTGTTCGTGATCGGAGCGCTCGCGCTCGGCTCGCTCCCGTTCGCGGCGCTCGGCCTGCTGATCGGCTACCTGCTCGACGCGGACAGTGCCCAGGGCGGCATGGTGCTGAGCTACTTCAGCCTCGCGATCCTGGGCGGGCTGTTCGCCCCGCTCGATGCGTTCCCCGACGCGCTCGCTACGATTGGCCACGTGCTGCCCTCGTCCCACCTCGCAAGCCTCGGCCGGGCGCTCGCGGCCGGCCACACGCCCGACGGCGTCGACGTGCTGGTCCTCGGCGCGTGGGCGCTCGTGCTGGGCGCGCTCGCCACCTGGCGGTACCTCGCCGACGAGCGGTCGGGGCGAGCCTGACCTCGATGCGCAGCCCGGGCGCGATCGCGCCGGACGACGCGGACGTTGCCGGGCCCCGGTCCGAGGACGCGCCGCTGGGACGGGTGATCGATCGGCCCGGGCTGCGTCTGCCGTTCCTCGCGGCCACCGCCTTCTTCACCTTCTATCCGCTGCTGTCGGTCCTGACGCACGCGCCCGGTCCGGCGGCGCTGGTCCTGCTGCTCGTGGGCTGGTCGATCTTCTTGGTCGTGCTGGCTGCGTTGTTCAGCCGGTACCGGTTCGGGCCGGGGATCCGGAGCTCGTGGCTGTCCCTCGCCGTCGCGGCCATCACCGTGATCGCCGTCGTGGCCGAGGTGGGCATGGGCGTCGGCGACGCCGGGGCCCTGTTCTTCTATGCCGGCGTCAGCGCAGCCCGGATCGCGCCGGAACGGCGGGCGCTGGCCGCGATGGGCCTCGTCTCGCTGGCGGCCATGCTGTCCACCGGGTACGCCGCGTCGGACCCGGGTGCCGGGCTCGATGTCGGGGTCACGGTGGGCACGATCAGCCTCACGCTGTTCGCGCTGTCGGCATTCGGTCGCGCCAACCGCGAGCTCCAGGCTGCACGCCGAGATCTCGCGGACCTTGCGGTCGCCGAGGAGCGGGCCCGGATCGCCCGCGACCTGCACGACACGCTGGGCCACAGCCTGTCGGTGATCACGCTCAAGAGCGAGCTCGCCCGGCGGCTGCTCCCCGATGACCCGGCCCGGGCCGAGGCGGAGATCGCCGATGTCGAGCTGGTGTCCCGCGAAGCGCTCGCCTCGGTTCGCGAGACGGTCAGCGGCTACCGCGAGCCGTCGCTGGCCATCGAGCTGGCCGGTGCCCGGGCAGCCCTCGCCGCTGCCGGGATCACGGGGGACGTCGAGCCTGCGCCCGAAGGGCTGCCCCGGCACGTGGACGCCGTGCTCGGCTGGGCGGTCCGCGAGGGGGTGACGAACGTGCTCCGGCACAGCGAGGCCACCACGGCGCGGATCCGGGTCATCAGCGACGGCGCCTCGCGCGCGGTGGAGGTGGTGGACGACGGGCGCGGACCGGCGACAACCGCGGAGACGCCTGGCGAACGGGCCGGCGTCGGCTTGGCCGGGCTGCGGGAGCGGGCCGCGAGGCTGGGTGGCCGCGTCGAGGCCGGGCCGATGCCCGATCGCGGCTTCCGGCTGCTGGTCGCCGTGCCGGCGTCTGGTTCCGCCGGGCTCGCGGCCGAGGCGCCCGGGTGACCCGGATCCTGCTGGCCGAGGACCAGGCGATGGTCCGGGGCGCCCTGGCCGCGCTGCTCGCGATGGAGCGCGACCTCGAGGTGGTGGCCGAGGTGGGCCGCGGCGACGAGATCGTGCCGGCCGCCCTCGCGGCCCGCCCCGACGTGGCGCTGCTCGACATCGAGCTGCCTGGCCTCGACGGCCTGTCCGCCGCGGCCCAGCTGCGCGCGGCGGTGCCCGGTTGCCGGGTGGTGATGCTGACGACGTTCGGACGACCCGGCTACCTGCGGCGCGCGATGGAGGCCGGTGCGTCCGGGTTCCTGCTCAAGGACGCACCGGCGGCCGACCTCGCCGATGCGGTGCGCCGGGTGGCGCGCGGCCAGCGGGTCGTGGATCCGGCGCTCGCCCTGGCCGCGCTCAGCGAGGGCGCCAACCCCCTGTCCGAGCGGGAGCGCGAGGTGCTGGCGCTGTCGGCGACCAATGGCACCGTGGCCGACATCGCCGGCCGGCTCGGCCTGTCGGAGGGGACGGTCCGCAACCACCTGTCGGCTGCGATCCAGAAGACCGGAGCCCGCAATCGGGCCGAGGCGGCGCGGATCGCGTCCGACAAGGGATGGCTGGCGCCGGACACCGACGCCTGACGGTCTCCAACGTCGCCCGATTCTCCGCATCGGTGCCCCGGGTCGCGCACCGGCGTCAGTTCACGTGGACACCGACGATGGTCGTGCAGATGAAATGCCCGGCCAGCTCGACAGCGGGATCGATCGTCAGGCCGTCGCGGGCGACGACCCGACCCGCATCGTCGACGACGACCAGATCGGGAATGAACGCGACCCGGAACTCCGGCCCGAACCGGGTGAGGATCGGAGGCCCGCCGCCGGCGGGTTCCAGCCACACCGGGTCGAGCGCGCTCGGATCGGTGTGGAAGGTCAGCGGTCCGCTACCGACACCGGCACACACGCTGACCGGCTCCGAACGGTGCAGCTGCGGGGCGGCCACGTCGAACGGCCGGCCTTCCGGCCCGAGCAGCGGCTGCCAGCGATCGGCGACGAGCTGCACGCTGCACCACAGGCGCGAGTCAGCGCCGGCCTCGGCGGGGACGTCCAGATCGCCGTTGCTGCGGGTGCACGACGCGGCGGCCCGATCGGCGACGTGGAGGTCAACCCGCACGGTGATGTCGGGTGGCGGCGGCTCCAGGCCCGGCGGGACGCGCACGTCCACTGCGGCTCCGGCCGGGCCATGGAGCGAGAACGACGTCGTCCCCTGTCGCCACGGCCCCAGCCAGACGGGCTCGACGTCGTACCAGACCGGGAGGTCCGCCCGCCAGGTGCGGGCTTCCACCGTGAACGACGCCGCGCCAAGGCAGCGGGCGCGCGTGAATGGATCGAGCGCCGCGATCGTCGAGAGGTTGTCGCGCGTTGGCGGACAGCCGAGCGGAACCCGCCGGCGGATCGTGTCCTGGCCGTCGCTCCTGGCCGGGACCCAGGTGAAGAAGTCGGTCTGACCGCCGGTGGCGTTCGGGAGCACATAGACCCGGAGCCACGGCGTGCCGTCGACCGCGACCGGATCGCCGAGGATCGCGAGGTCCTGGCCAGGCGTGATCGCCAGCGTGGCGCCGGGGAGTTCCAGGGCAGGTCCGCCGGGCGTCGCGTGCGCAGAGAGCTCCACCCGGGCGTTGGCCCGTGACGCGGAGGGGATGTCGCCGATCAGGGCTCCGTCACCACCGGGGGGTCGCGGCGCGACCCGGGGCGAGAGGTCGATCCCGGTGCCGGCGGGCGCCGTCGGCGTCGCCGAGGGCCCGAGGGCGACGGACCCGGACAGGGCGACGGCCACGAGCACGATGGCGGCCGCCCCGATGGCGGCGATGACCCGATGCGGACCCGGATTCCCCACGGAGCAGATGCTACGTCGGGCGGTCCCCAAGGGCACGCTCCAGCGGCGCCCTTGCCGGGCCACACGCAGCCCCGCCGCTACCCGCGCCGGGCGGACCCGAGGTGATGACGCCGTGCTATTGCGGAGGCTTCCTGCGCGGTGCCCGCGCCGTCTGGCCCGAGCGATCCGGCCACTCGTAGCCCTCCCACGGGTCGTAGTCGGGGTCCAGCGGCTCCTGGGGCGGGCGAAGCTCCTCCGGTACGTGGATCAGGTTGACCCGCAGCCGGTACCAGACGTACGCGCGGCCGCGCATGCCGTCCGTCAGGATGTCGGCGGGCTCCAGGTGCTCGACCACCTCCGGGTGGCGGGCCTTCCAGCGTTCGAGGCCCTCGTTGACCTCGGCCTTGGTGGCGGCGCGTGCGATCTCGATGACCGGGATGGTCGACTTCCGGCGGCCGGTCGGGGTCGGGCGGGTCCCTTCCCACTCGGTCGGCAGGCCAGCGTTGGAGTCCCCGGCCGCGACAGCCGCCGCCCGGGCGGCGGCGATCTCCGGCGGCGGTCCGCCCTCTCGGCCCCGCCCCCGGTACTCGGCGTCGGGGCGACGCTTGCGTGACGGCTGGACGCGAGGGGGTTCGCCTTCCTGCTTCGCGTAGTTCGGCGGCCATGGGGCGTCGCCCAGGCCCTCGGCTTCATGGCGGGCGCTCAGCTCGAGCAGGGCCTCGAGCGAACCGACGGCGCCGTCGATCCCGGCGCCCGCGTCACCCCGCTCCGCGTACAGCGCCGGCACGGTGGCCAGCGTGAAGTCCTCGGCGACCACGTCCGGGACCTCGTCCCAGCGCAGTGGGAACGAGACCCGGGCGTCGGGGAGCGGTCGCACGGAGTAGGCGGACGCGACGGTCCGATCCTTCGCGTTCTGGTTGTAGTCGAGGAACACGCCGTGGCGCTCCTCCTTCCACCACTTCGAGGTCGCGATCGACGGCGCCCGTTGCTCCACGTCCCGGGCCAGGGCCAGGGCAGCGCGTCGAACCTGCGGGTACGTCCAGCGGGGCTCGATCCGGACGTTGATGTGGATCCCGCGCGACCCGGACGTCTTGGGCCAGCCGACGAGCCCCACCGCCTCGAGCGCCTCCCGGCAGACCATCGCGACCTCGCGGATCTGCGACCACGGGACGCCCGGAACCGGGTCGAGGTCCACGCGGAGCTCGTCGGGGTGGTCCAGGTCCTCGGCGCGGACGGGGTGCGGGTTGAGGTCGATGCACCCGAGGTTGGCGACCCAGGCCAGACCCGCCGCCTCGTCGACCACGATCTCGTCCGCGGTACGGCCCGAGGGGAAGGTCAGGGTGGCGACCCGCATCCAGTCGGGGTGGTTCTGGGGCGCGCGCTTCTGGAAGAACGGCTCCTTGTCGATGCCGTCCACGAACCGCTTGAGCGCCATCGGGCGCCCACGGACCCCCGCGAGCGCACCGTCCGCGACGGTCAGGAAGTAGCGGACCAGGTCCAGCTTGGTGTAGCCGGGCTCGGGGAAATAGACCTTGTCGGGGTTGCTGACGGCGACCTCGCGGCCGCCGATCTCGAGGATCTCCTTCCGGGCGGGCATGCGCAGATGCTAGAGGCGCGGGGCAAGGGCGCGCGAGGGCGGACGGGCGATGTCGATTCGCACGGCGCTCGTTCGTCGCTAGGATGCACGGGGCGGACGGACCGACCCGGCCTGGGCGAGGAGACCAACGATGCAATATCTGCTGCTGATCTACGGGGAGCCGTCGACCGCTGAGCCAACCGAGGACGAGTGGAACGCAACGATGGCGGAGTACAACGCGTACACCGACTGGCTGCGCGAGAAGGGCCAGCTCATCGGGGGCGAGGCCCTCCAACCGGTCACCGACGCGACCACGGTGTCGGTTCGCGACGGGCGTCGGATCGTGACCGATGGGCCGTTTGCCGAGACCAAGGAGCACCTGGGCGGGTTCTACCAGATCGAGGCGCCGGACCTGGATGCCGCGATCGAGGCCGCCGCCCGGATCCCGGGCGCCCGATACGGCAAGGTCGAGGTTCGGCCGATCATCCCCACGTGACGCCGCCCCGACAGGACCCCGGGTGACGATGGCGGGTGCGCCGGGCGTGTCCCGCGAGCCAGTGCGCACCGCGGCCGAGATCGTGGAACGCACGTTCCGCGATGAGCACGGCCGGGCGCTGGCGACGCTGATCCGGATCCTGGGCGACTTCGACCTCGCGGAAGAAGCGGTGTCCGACGCATACCTCGTCGCCCTCGAGCGCTGGCCGGTCGAGGGCGCTCCGCTGAACCCCGGGGCGTGGATCACGACGACGGCACGCAATCGTGCGATCGACCGCATCCGGCGCGACCGCCGCTTCGCCGAGAAGGTCGAGTTCATGGGGCGCGACCTCGACTTCGACGCGGCGCAGCGTGCTGCCGCGCTCGTTGCCGCTGCCGAGGACGAGATGAGCCCGATCCCCGACGACCAGCTGCGCCTGATCTTCACCTGCTGTCACCCGGCGCTGGCCCCGGAGGCCAGCATCGCATTGACGCTGCGGACCCTCGGCGGGCTGTCGACACCGGAGATCGCCCGGGCGTTTCTCGTCCCCGAGCCGACCATGGCGCAGCGGCTCGTTCGCGCCAAGAAGAAGATCCGCGATGCCGGGATCTCATATGAGGTTCCCGCGGCCGACCGCCTGTCCGATCGCCTGGAGCCCGTACTGCGCGTCCTCTACCTCGTGTTCAACGAGGGCTACAACGCCACCGGCGGCGAGGCCATGATCCGGCGCGAGCTGTGCGCCGAGGCGATCCGGCTCACGCGCGTCGTCGCCGACCTGCTCCCCGGCGAGCCCGAGGTGCTGGGGATGCTGGCACTCATGCTGCTCACCGATGCCCGCCGCCCGGCGCGCCTCGGTCCCGGTGGCGAGCTGGTCCGGCTCGAGGACCAGGATCGTGGCCGCTGGGACTCGGCACGGATCGACGAAGGACGCTCGCTGGTGGAGGGTGCGCTGCGGATCGGGCGTGTCGGTCCGTACCAGCTGCAGGCGGCGATCGCCGCCGTTCACGACAACGCGCCGTCGGCCGACGAGATCGACTGGGCCCAGATCCTCGGCCTGTACGAGGTGCTCGTGCGCATCGCTCCGTCGCCGGTGGTCGACCTGAACCGGGCGGTCGCGCTGGCGATGGTCGCGGGACCGTCCACCGGGCTGGCCGCGATCGACGCGCTCGGCATGGAGCCGGCGATGGGCGAGTACCGGTTCTTCCACGCGGCTCGCGCCGACCTGCTGCGGCGGCTGGACCGCTGGCCCGAGGCACTGGCTGCGTACGAGCGTGCGCTGGCGCTGACCCCGAACGCGCCCGAGCGAGCGTTTCTGGAGGACCGCCGCTCCGAGGCGCGTCGGCGGTCGACCGCCGGCTGACCTGGCTCTCAGCGAGCGACGCGGGCGCCGTGGTTCGGGCGGCTATGCCGCGACCGGGACCTCGCTCATCAGGACGATGTTGTTGCCATCCGGGTCGCGAGTGCCGCACATCCAGAGCTCGCCGGACCCGTCGCGATGGACGACATGTGGCCGATCCACGAATGCCACGCCGCGTGTCTCGAGCGCGACCACGGCGGCCGTGAGATCGGCAACGCGGAAGTAGACGGTTGCCCGCCCGTCGAAGTCGGGCGTCTCGGGCGCGGAAAGGTACAGCCGGACGCCGTCGGCATCGAAGAAGGCCATGCCCGGGAACGCGAACAGGAAGCGCATACCCAGCGCGTCGCGGTAGAAGGCCGTGGCACGCTCCAGATCGCGGACGGGGACAAGGATCTGGCCGATGGTCGACAGGCCGAAGGTCGCGTCGGTCATATCGGGAGCCTCCAGGTCATGGCAATGGTGGCCGGGGACGCTAACCATGGATCGGCGTGTCAAGTACCCGGCCGTCGAACGGCCCCGCGGGCCGTCATCCGATCGAGACGCCCACGGCGCCCAGCGCCGTTACCGCGAGCAGCAGCGTATTGAGCAGCACCACGAGTCCCACCGCGCCCCACGCAAGGACGTTGCCACCCCGGCCGTTGGCATGCGAGCCCATGAGCCGCCGGTCGTTCACCAGCAGCACCATGAACACCAGCACCACCGGCAGCAGGAGGCCCTGGAGGTTCTGGCTGCCGACGATGATCGGGACAAGCGCACCGTCGGGGACCGCCAGGACGACCAGAGCGCCGAGCGCCAGCACGAAGGTGTAGATGCCGAAGAAGATCGGCGCGTCGGAGAAGCGCTTGCCGACGCCGCTCTCCCAGCCGAATGCCTCGCAGATCACGAACGCGGTCGAGATGGGCATGATCGTTGCCGCCAGCACGGAGGCGCCGAACAGCCCGATCCCGAACAGCAGCTCGGCAGATGCACCGGCCACGGGCTCGAGCGCGTGGGCCGCGTCGGTCGCGGACGAGATCACCGCGCCCCCAGACATGCCGACCGCGGCCGCCGTCGCGACGACGATGAACGCGGCGATCGCGTTGGTCCAGACGGAGCCGAGCACCGCGTCCGCCTGCTCCAGGCGGAGCTCCTCCTCGCCGATGCCCTTCTCGGCGACCGCGGACTGCAGGTAGAACTGCATGTAGGGCGTGATCGTCGTTCCGACCACCGCGACCATCAGCAGCAGCACGCTCGGGCTGAAGTCCATCGACGGCGTGACGAACGAGCGCAGGACCGGGGTCCAGTCCGGCGTCGCCATCACCGCCGCGATCGGGTAGGCCAGGAACACCAGCATCACGGCCAGGAACACCCGCTCCACGATCCGGTAGCTGGCGAACAGCACCAGGCTCCAGATCGCGACCGCGACAACCGGGACCGTGATCAGCTTCGGGACGCCGAAGATGTCGAGCGCCGCGCCGGCACCGGCCATGTTCGCGATCGTGTTCGCGACGTTCGCGACCAGGAGGACCGCCATCGCGAACACCGTCCAGCGAACGCCGAACCGCTCTCGGATGAGATCGGACAGGCCCTGACCGGTGACCACCCCCAGCCGGGCGACCATCTCCTGGACGATCGCCAGGATGACGATCGTGATCGGGAACAGCCACAGCAGCTGCAGGCCGGTCTGGGCGCCCATCACCGAATATGTCGTGAGCCCGCCGGCGTCGTTGCCCGCCACGCCGGCGATGATCCCCGGGCCCATGACGGCCAGGAACGCGAGCAGCCCCCGCCGCCGGAACCGGCCGCGCAGCCGGGGCACCGGCACGTGCGTCAGCCGCGAAGCCAGGCGGCCCCGCTCGGCGATGACGGCGTCCCGCAGCCCGCGGCCGATGGTCATTCGCGCGGATCCTCGCGCCCATCGGGCGCCCCGTCGGGCGCTCCGGCGGCGGCCATCGGCTCTCCGGCGCGCTCCACCGCACGCTCCGCCTCGCGCTCGGCCCGCGCGAACACGCGCGGCAGCCGATGCCGCCAGACCGCCGGAGCGACGGTGTCGAAGGCGTCGTCCACGGTCACGATCCCGACCAGCCGGCCCTCGTCATCCACCACCGGAATGGCGAGCAGGTTGTAGTGGGCGATGGTCTCGGCGACCGACTGGGCGGGCTCCAGCGCGCCGGTGGCCACGGGCTCATCGATCATGACCTCGGCAATCGGGGCGTCCGGCCTGGCAACGATGAGGTCGCGCAGGGACAGGACCCCCACCAGCCGGTCCTCATCATCGGTGACGTACACGTAGTAGATGGTCTCGGCATCGGGCTCGAGCTCGCGAAGCCGTTCGATGGTGGCCGCGGCCGTGAGCGTCGCCTTGACCGCGACGAACTCGGTCGTCATCAGGCCGCCGGCCGAATCCTCCGGGAACGCGAGCAGGTCGCGGACCTCCTCTGCCTCTTCGAGCTCCATCAGGGCCAGGATCTCGTCGCGGCTGCGATCGGACAGGTCCGCCACGAGGTCCGCGGCGTCGTCCGGGCTCATCTCCTCCAGGATGTCGGCCGCTCGCTCCGGGGTCAGGTCCTCCAGCACGTCGACCTGGGTCTCGGGCTCCATCTCCTCGACCACGTCGGCAAGCGCCTCGTCGTCGAGGGAGGCCAGCACCCCGAGCCGGTCGCGCGGCGCCAGCTGGTCGATGATCGATGCCAGGTCGGCGGGGTGGAGCTCGGCGAGCTTCGCGTGCGGGACCCGCAGCCGGATGCTCGCGATCGTGCTCTCCAGAGGGTCCACGTCCTCCCAGTCGATGTAGCGCTCCGGAACGCCCAGCTTGAGGTTCCGCGCGAGCGTCCGGAACGGACCCTCCACGCCCAGCCTGCGGAGCAGGCCCGCGGCGCCAACGTCCACCGCGACGACGCGCAGCTGGCCCTCGACCATGTCGAGGCTGACATCGTTGACGCGGATGACCTTGCGACCCTCGATATCCACGATCTGCTTGTCGAGGAGGTCCGCCTTGAGCAGGATCTCGTCCTGGATCTGGCTGAAGATCCCGATGTCGATCGTGGGCACGCGCAGGCGCGCGCCGGCCTCGTCGAACGTATCGACGTTGGCCCAGGGCAGGAAGATCTGGCGTCGGTCGGTGCGCACCACAAGACCAGTGACGGGCGGGTACTGGTCGCCGATCGCAACGATCAGGTCGGCGATGGTGCCGAGCGGCTCGTCGTTCGGATCGCGCACCGGCAGGCCGATGCACTGGCTCAGGAAGCGCATGGTGGCCACCTTCTGGGGCGGGTCCGTCCGCCCGTCGGTGGCCGGGGACCGGGCAGTCAGCCGGGCCCCCGCCCTCAGCAGGCGGGGTGGACCAGGGGGGTGCCGGCACGGGGGCCGGCGCGTCTAGGTCCGTTCTCCACGGGGGAGCAATCCTCGATGCGGCGGTGGGCACCCCGAACCTGCGCACAGGTGCCGGGAGCAATCCGGACTGTAGCCCGCCGCGGGAGGGTGGTCAACCGCGTTGACCCGCTCGTTTCGGGTTTGGGCGTCGTCCGGTGACCGTCCCGGTCAGGCGGTCTCGTGGCGGACGCGCAGCACGCGTCGCGTGAACGGGATCCGGATCTCGCGGAACACCTCGATCGAGACCAGGAAGCCCGCGAACAGGAACACCACGCCGAGCAGCTCGCCCAGGAAGAATGTCTGCGTCACGCCGAACCGTGACAGGCCGCTGGTGAGCGACGGGATGAACCCCCCGAGCGCGAGCAGGATCGTCGCCGGCACCCGGCTGTGGAGCCGGCCACCGAACAGGGCAGCGACAGTGCCCGGGATCGAGATGAGGAGGTTCACCGTGATCGCGACCGGCGCGATCAGCAGGTTCAGCGCGAACCGCAACACGCCCCGGGTGCGGGTGAGGTCATAGCGGATGAGCCGACGCTTGGGCATGAACACGTAGGTGCTGTAGAGGGCACCGAGCGCGAGCGCGAACCCGCCGGTGACGTTGAACAGCGGCGTCAGCAGGCGGACCGAACCCGGCATCAACGACCCGACCGGGATGCCCGATGCATCCAGGGCGTAGCCCGGCGCCGGGATCGACGCCGTCAGCACGATCGGCACCGCGGCCAGCGATCCGCCGGCCACCAGGATGCCTGCGATCCACGCCCAGCGGCCGGTCCCGCGGAACGTCTCGATGGCGATCAGGATGGCGCCCGCGATCGCGATCGCGAAGGCGGCGATCGGCAGGATGCCGGTGTCGGTGTAGGCGGCCTTCGCCTGCGACAGCAACGTGAACAGGCCCGCCAGCAGCACGCTGAACGCCGCCCCGTAGCCGAACCGCGTCCGGCCCAGCAGGTACATCGTGCCCAGTCCGAGCCACGCGGCGACATAGACCGCGCCGATCAGGTACCAGGCCCGATAGAGCGGCTCGCTCCAGCCGAACGCACCACCCCAGAACTCCGTGCCCGCCGAGATGCCGTACCAGACCATCCCCAGGGTCCAGATCAGCTGGTACGAGCGACGACGCTCGAGCCACTGGTCGAACAGGAACAGCGCGAACACGAAGCTCAGCGTTGATGACAGGAGTGGGAGGACGACGTTCGGATCCACCGTGCGACACCTCGAGCAGGCCGGGGCCCTCGCCCGGTGTCAGGACCCTACCGGGGACCGGCCGGCGGCTCAATGTGCCCCTGGATCCGAGTCTCGCCGTCCGGCGATGCGGCGTCCACCTGACGGCATGGATCGTTCGGTATGGCCAAAGCCGGGCGGGCGGCGGGCTCCCCGCAACCGCGCGCGGTCCGTCGCATTCGCACTGACTCATCCCTTGCGTCAATCCCGGCTTCAGGGACGGGTTCACGGCACGACACGGCCTCTTCTGGCCCGGATCTGCCAGCCGAGCGTCGCCTTTGATGCAGTCGATGAGTCGCGACCAGCAGGCCGGGCCCAGCACCCGGGCTCAGCGCCGGGCCCAGCACGCGGGTAAAGCGCCGGGCCCAGCACGAGGGCCAAGCGCCGGGCCCAGCACGCGGGCAAAGCGCCGGGCCCAGCACCCCGGGAAGATCACTCAGCGCCGGGCCGCGGCGCGATACCTGGCCAGGGCCCGCGCGCGGGCTTCGCCATGGTCCACGATCCGGGGCAGGTAGACGATCCCCGGCGGCGGATCGTGCACGCCCGCGCCGGGGATCGCGCCCAGCTCCGGGAGCCAGCGGCGGACGTAGCTGCCGTCGGGGTCGTGACGCCGCCCCTGGAGCATCGGGTTGAACACGCGGAACCACGGCTGCGGATCAGTGCCGGTCGATGCCGCCCACTGCCAGCCGCCGTTGTTGCTGGCCGGGTCCCCGTCCACGAGGTGCTCCATGAAATGCCGCTCGCCGACGCGCCAGTCCACGCCCAGGTCCTTGGTGAGGAACGACGCCACGATCATCCTCGCCCTGTTGTGCATCCAGCCGCTGGATCGCAGCTGTCGCATTGCGGCGTCGACCACCGGGTAGCCGGTTCGACCGTCCCGCCATGCGTCGATGAGGGCCGGGTTCGCGTCCCAGGCAACCTCCAGGTCGCGCCGGAACAATTCCCGGGCGACCCGCGGCTCGTGCCACAGCAGGTGCGCGTAGAAGTCTCGCCAGGCCAGCTCGTCAAGGAACCGCCGCCGTCCGTCGCCCGGCCCTGCGCATCGCTCGGCGACCTCGACCGGCGACAGCAACCCGAACCGCAGGTCGGCACCCAGTCGCGAGGTGCCGTCCACGTCGAGCCGGTCGCGACCGGTCGCGTAGGCATCGAGCGCCGGCGATCCCGCCCAACGTGCGAGCCGCGCTCGCGCCGCCGACTCTCCGGGCGCCGGCAGGAGCAATTCGACTGCGGTCGGGACCACGGGCTCGAGCAGCCGCAGGATGGCATCGGGCGTCGCCAGCGTGCCCGCAACCGCGTTGCCGCTCGCCGTGATGCCGGGGATCCGGTCGGGCGCCGGCAGGCCCGGGCGTCTGGCCCGTGCGTTCCAGGCTCGTCGGAACGGGCCGAACACCCGATGGGGTCGACCGGTGGCACCGGCCACTGCCTCGGGATCGAGGATCGTCACGCCGGGGAACGCCGACCACCCGATGCCCGCGTCGGCGAGCGCGGCCGCGACCCGTCCGTCGCGCCGCCGCCCGTACGGGCCCAGGTCGCGAGTCACGAACACGTGGACTGCCCCGATCGCGGCCGCGTACCGCGGCACGACGTCCACGGGATCGCCACTCGCGATGGCCAGCGGCGCGCCGCGCTCCGCGAAGGCCCGGGCAAGCTCGAGCACGCTGCCACGCAGGAACCACGTCCGGTTGGGTGAGCGCCGGCCGCCGGCGAGCAGTCGCTCGTCGAGCACGAACAGCGGCGCGACGGTGCCGCCCACCGCCATCGCCGCCACGAGCGCCGGGTGGTCGTGCAGCCGCAGGTCGCGCCGTAGCCACAGGACGGTCGGGGTCATGGGCAGCGGTCGGCCGGTCCGGTCGCGGGGCGCGGCTCAGGCGAGCCCGCGACCCTTCTCGAGCACGATCTGGTGGTCCTGCGTGATGCCCGTTGCGAACCCCGCCTCGCTGATCGAGAGGTAGAAGTCCCACATCCGGATGAACCGATCGTCGAAACCCAGGGCCCGGACCTCGTCGAGGTGCGCAAAGAAGGCAGCTCGCCAAGCCTGGAGCGTCCGAACGTACGAGGCGGCGATGTCGTCGACCTCGCGGACCAGCAGGCTCGTCCCGTGCAGCGATCGCTCGATCGCCGCCAGCGAGGGAAGCAGGCCGCCGGGAAAGATGTAGGTCTGGATCCAGTTGGCGCCCCGCCGCTGCGGCTCGTAGGCGGCGTCGGGAAGCGTGATCACCTGGAGGCTCAGCCGGCCGCCCGGGCGCAGTGCCCGGTCACACGCCGCAAAGAATGTCGTGTAGTACTCGGCGCCCACGGCCTCCAGCATCTCGATCGAGATCACGGC
The DNA here is from genome assembly GCA_963734895.1 of uncultured Chloroflexia bacterium. Taxonomy (GTDB): domain Bacteria; phylum Chloroflexota; class Limnocylindria; order Limnocylindrales; family CSP1-4; genus CAIXZV01. The sequence continues at coordinate 16,406 of CAVTIN010000013.1, forward strand.
GTCGTACGTGCCCTCGATCTCGCGGTAGTCGCGCAGCTCGACGCTTACCTTGTCGGCGAGGCCCGCGGCGGCGACCCGTTCGGTGGCCAGCGCGTGCTGTGCCGGTGACACCGTGATCGTCGTCACCCGGCAGCCGAGCTCGCCGGCCGCGTACAGGGCGAAGCCGCCCCAGCCGCTGCCGATCTCGAGCACGTGCTCGCCACCGCGCAGCCCGGCGCGCGCTGCGATGACGGCGTACTTGTTGCGCTGGGCATCGGCCAGGGACTGGTCCGGCGAGGCGAACACGGCGCTGGAATAGGTCATGGTCTCGTCCAGGAACAGCCGGTAGAGGTCGTTGCCCAGGTCGTAATGGGCCTCGATGTTGCGCCTGCTGCCCGTGACGGTGTTCCGCCGCGTGCGGTGGGCGATTGCCCTCCGGAGACGAAGGGGGGCCCGCCACCAGCCGCGAGGCAGGGCGAGCGCATCGCGGTTGAGCGCGGCGACCCTGAGGAGCGCCGGCAGGTCGGGGCTGGACCACAGGCCATCCATGTACGCCTCGCCCGCGCCGATCTCCCCGCCCAGCAGCATCCGGACCGCTGCCGCCCAGTCGTGCACGCGGAGCTCCCCCGACTTGGCCGACGATGGGTCGCCGTAGACCCGGCGAGAACCGTCGGGCAGCACGACCGCGAGGCGCCCCACGCGGATGCGCCGCGCCGCGCCCATCATCACCCGGCGGGCAGCCTGCTCGACGATCCGGCCCGGCAGCACCGCATCCCGCCCGACGGTCAGCTCACCGCTCATCGCGCGGCACCATCGGGTCGGGCGACACGAGGCCCGGCGACACCGGGCCCGGCGTCGGCGCCGTGGCGCAGGAACGTTGCCCCCTTGAGGCGCAGGCGAAGCGCATGCCAGTGGATCAGCGCGATGGTCTTGTGGCTCACGAGCGGGTGGCGCAACAGGAGCCGCAGCAGCGATCGGTCCGACATCCGCCGGCGTCGGAGCACCAGGCTCGTGCTCAGCATCGGCTGGTCGTCCTGGCGGAGGTTGATCGCAAGCCGCAGGCGATCGTGCTCGTCGCGGACGTGGACGCTGTAGCGGCCGTCGATGCTGATGAACGGCGATACGAAGAACGCCTTGTCCATTGCAGACGTGAACGGCCCGTCGCGCCCGTCGCCGTTCCCGCCCGGCCGCAGGGTGTACAGGTGTCGCTCGCCGAAGGTGTTGTGGACCTCGACCACCACGACGCGGAGTGTGCCCGATCCGTCGCGACAGAGGAAGAAGCTGGCCGGGTTGAACACGTACCCGAGCACGCGCAGGTTGGTGACCAGCGTCACCCGCCAGCCCTCCGGATCCTCGCCCTCGGCCCGGAGATGGGCGCGGATCGCGCCCGGCAGGTCGTGCGAAGGGTCAACGAGGTGGTCGGTGTCGCGGAACGTGACCACCCCTCGCCGGTTGCGGCCGAACAGCCGCAGCCGGGCATCGACCTCGTCGATCTCGTCCAGGTCGAGCGCGGCGTACCACACGTCGTGCTCGAGCGCGTACGTGAACGGACGTGCGCGGCGGTGGCCGACCTTGCCCTCGAGCAGGTGGGACCTCATGCCGCGACCTCGGTCTCCGCTGCCGGCACCCCGATGAGCTCGGCGACCTCGAAGCCCGACCGGCAGCCGTCCTCGTGGAACCCGTAGCCAAGGTGCGCGCCCGCGAACCACGTCTGCCGCCGGCCCTGCAGCGCCCGGACCCCTTGCTGTGCGGCAAGCGTCTGGAACGTGTACATGGGGTGATCCATCGTCTGTTCCAGGATGACCCGCTCGGGCGCGATCCGGGAGCCCGGGTTGAGCGACGTCAGGTACTCGACCGGTCCGCCGAGCGACTGCAGCCGGTTCATGTCGTAGGTCATCGTGAGCGCGTCGCCGGGCATCCGGCAGTCGGGCGTGTGGACGTTCCACGAAGCCCATGCCCGCCGATTGGCGGGCATGATCGAGGCGTCCGTGTGGAGAACGACCTGGTTGCTCGAGTACTCGAAGCCGCCCAGGACCTGTCGTTCCCGCTCGTCCGCGTCGCACAGCAGGCGCAGCGCGTCGTCGGCATGGGTCGCCATGACGACCCCGTCGAAGCGGTTGACCGCGCCGTCCGCCGTCCGGACCGTGACGCCGAGCTGGTCGCGGACGACCTCGGCCACCGGGCTGCCGGCGCGCAGGGCGCCGGGCCGCAGCGACGCGATGAGGCGCTCCACGTAGCGCCGCGATCCGCCGCTGACCACCCGCCACTGGGGCGCGTTCCCATAGCCGATCAGGCCGTGGTTGTCGAGGAAGTGGAGCAGGTAGTCAACCGGAAACTCGAGCACCCGATCGGCGGCCGTCGACCACACCGCCGACGTGATCGGTACCAGGAAGTGCTCTCGGAACGCGCGTCCATAACGGTGGTCCTCGAGCCATGCGCCCAGCGTCGCCCCCGTCGGCTCGGCGGCGTCGAGCGTCTCGCGCGCGTGGCGATAGAACCGCGTGATGTCGGCCAGCATCCGCCACTGGGATGGCCGGGCCGTCGTGGCCAGGTCCGGGAACAGGCCGCGCGCGCCGCGCGAGCTGAACGCGATTCCGCACGCATCGCACGCGGACGCGAACGACATGTCGCTGGGCTGCGTCTCCACACCGAGCTCGGCCAGCAGCCGGACGAAGCGGGGATACGTGCGTTCGTTGTAGACGATGAACCCGGTGTCGATGCCGACGGGTCCGGTGGGCGTGTCCACGGACACCGTGGACACGTGTCCTCCCGGCACGGAATGCTGCTCGAACAGGGTGATCCGGTGGTGCGCATCGAGCGCCCAGGCAGCCGTCAGACCGCTGACCCCGGATCCGATGATGGCGATATCCATGGCACCCGCTCAGGCGCCTTCGGCGCGCTGGTCCAGCGCCTGCTGGATGCCGTCACGTCCGTCACGGACGACCCGGGCCAACGCACCGCCGGCGAACGGACCGGCCAGGCGCATGAGGCCGCGGAAGCGGATGTCCGCGGTGTAGTCGATCTGCGTCCCGGTGGGGGTCGGCTCGAACCGGATCGAGTCCACGGCCGCGATGCCCGAGCCGGATCCCTCCAGGACGACCAGCCGGCCCGGCTCCCAGGCCGTGACCTCGTAGTCCATGATCGCGGTCCGGCCGCCCATCTTGACGCCCAATCGGTACCGCGCCCCGATGCCGACCGGTCCGGGGTTGGTTCGCACAGAGGAGACGACGCCCGGGTCCCAGACCTCGGCATTTGCGAAATCCGCGAGAAAGGCGAACGCGTGATCGGGGGCCAGTGACGTCTCGATCCGCTCGTTGAGGACTGTCATGCTTGCGTACCTGTACAAACTTTGTATAATCTCGTAAAGGCAAGGTACGCCACCGCTTTGCCAGATGTCAAGTGTTTGCAAAAGATATGCCACCGCGTGGAGGAACGAACCTGATGCACCCGTCCGATCAACCCGAAGCGATCCCGGCACCCCGGGCACGCAGCCTCAACCGATGGAACGCGATCCTGGCCGTGCTGCACGCGGCGCAGGGGCTGGCCATCCTCGCACTGTCGTTCGCGAAGGACCCGGTGGTGACCGCCCCGGTGGTCAGCAGCTACCTCTCGTTCGACGAGGCGACCCGCACGCTCGTGCCCGCGCAGCGTGCGCTGTTCGACCTCCCGATCGGGCCGGCAGTCGCAATCTTCTTCTTCCTGAGCGCCATCGCGCACTTCACCGTCGCCGGTCCGGCGCGCGGGTGGTACGAGCGCCGCCTGGCACGCGGCCAGAACCCCGCTCGCTGGATCGAGTACGCGCTCTCCTCGAGCGTGATGATCGTGGTGATCGCGGAGCTGTCGGGGATCCAGGAGGCCGGCACACTGATCGCGATCTTCGGCGTCAACGCCGTGATGAACCTGTTCGGCTGGAGCATGGAGGCCGCCAACGAGGGGCGTGATCGCGTGCAGTGGCTCCACTACGTGTTCGGGTGCATCGCTGGGGTGGTGCCCTGGCTGGTGATCGGAACTGCGCTCTGGACGGCGGCCACGGCGCCCGGCGCCGCTGCCATCCCGGGCTTCGTGATCGCGATCTTCGTGTCGCTGTTCATCAGCTTCAACGTGTTCGCGATCAACATGATCCTCCAGTACCGGCGGATCGGACGCTGGGCCGACTACCTGTACGGCGAGCGCGCGTACATGCTGTTCAGCCTGGTCGCGAAGTCGCTCCTGGCGTGGCAGGTGTTCGCCGGCACCCTCCGGCCGTGACCCGCCACCGCGAGGTCGGCTCCATGCTTCGAGCGCTGGTCGACGATGCGCTCGAGGTGACGGTGATCGGCTCGTTCAGCCGGATCGGACCTGCGGTCCGGCGCCGCCTGTTCGGTTGGAGCGACCCGGCGCCGGGCGCGTTGCGTGGCCGGACGGTCCTCGTGACCGGGCCGACGTCGGGCCTCGGCCGGGCGGCTGCCGGCCGGCTGGCCGCCCTTGGCGCGCGCGTGGTCCTGGTGGGCCGCAGCGAGGAGCGATTGGGCCGGCTGCGCGACGAGCTCACCGCGCGCCACGGAGAGGACCGATTTCCGATCGTGGTCGCGGACATGGGCTCGCTGGCGTCGGTCCGTGCGGCCGTGGCCACGGTCCTGGCCACCGAGGATCGCCTGGACGTCGTGGTCGACAACGCGGGGGCGATCTTCCTCGAGCGGACGGACACGCCGGACGGGATCGAGGCCACGCTGGCGCTGCTCGTCGTGGGCCCGTTCGCCTTCGTGTCCGGACTGCTCCCGCTGCTGCGTCGGACGAGCGGCTCGCGGGTCATCGCGGTGACGTCCGGGGGCATGTACACGCAGTCGCTGCCACTCGATGACCTCCAGTACCGGGATGGTGACTACGCCGGTCCGATTGCATATGCGCGCGCCAAGCGGGCACAGGTGGCGCTCGTGCGCGAGTGGGCGCGCCGGCTGCGCGGGGAGGGCATCGCCATCACCGTCATGCACCCGGGCTGGGCCGATACGCCGGGCCTGGCCGAGACGCTGCCGGGCTTCTACCGGGCGATGCGCCCGCTGCTACGTGCGCCCGACGAGGGCGTGGATACGATCACCTGGCTGGCGACGCAGCCGGATCCGATGTCCACGAGCGGTGCCCTGTACCTCGATCGCAGGCGCCGGCCGTTCGACCGGGTCCCGTCGACGCGACTGACGATCGCCGACCGACGTCGCTTGTGGGACCTGGTCGTCGCGATGGCGGAGACCGGCGACCCGGCACCGGACGCCTGAGCGCGTGGGCGCTCGTGCCCGGTGCGCGTGCCGGGATCAGCTCCGGCGTCCCAGCGCGTCCGCGACTGCCCTCGCAGCATCGACCACGCGCGGCGGCAGGCCGGTGACCCCCAGACGGCTCGCGGTCTCGGGCGTGGCCGCGGCCCCGCCCACGGCGAGCAGTCGGAGTCCCAGCGGGCGGAGCGCCTCGACCACCGGCGCAGCGGCCTCGGCATCCGCCGCCATCACGGTGCCGATGACGGCCGCCTTCGCCCGGGTCCTGGTCACTGCGTCGACCCATCCGTCGACGGTCACGTCCCGGCCCAGGTAGAGGACGGCGACCCCGCGCCGGCGGAGCGCGACCGCGAAGGCCATGGCGCCCAGATCGTGGCGGGCGCCGGGGGGAAGCCCCACGACGACCGACGTGCGGCCCGGCACCCCCGCGGCCTGGAACATCGCCGCCAGGCGGCGTGCCACGGCGGCGCTTGCTGCGTGCTCGGCGGCGACGCTCAGGCGACCCGTTGCCCAGGCATCGCCCAGTGCCGCGGCGGCGGGCAGAACCAGCGTATCGATCACCGCCTCGAACGATCCCGAGGCCAGCATCTCGTCGAGGACCGACTCCGTGCCGTCGGATGACGCGGACTCGGCCGCGGCCACGAACTCGGTGATCAGCCGGCCCTGGTATCGCTCTGCCGGCGCGCCCGAGCCCACGCCGCCCGGCCGCCCCGCGATCTCGTCGGCGGAGACCTCGCCGGCGGCGATGGCGCGGGCCGCCTCGGACGCGGTCCAGCCCGACTCGACGAGCGAGCGCATCGCGAGCAGCACGCGGAGCGTCGCGTCGTCGTACAGGCGATAGCCGGATGGCGCGCGCGTTGGCTTGATCACGCCGTAGCGTCGTTCCCAGGCCCGGATGAGCGGCGCGCCGACCCCCGTCCGCGCCGATGCTTCCTTGATGGTGTACATGGTATGTCGAACGCTACCACGGGAACACGACCGTGGACAAGTGTTCTACACGGCCGGCATCGCGCAGGCCCCTGCGCGTGCCCGCGAGCGCAGCCCTGCGTCCTCCGTCACGGCCGACCACCGCGGATGGCACCATGGGCCGCGATGCCCCCGCCGCCCGCTCCCCGTCGCCGCCTGGGCGGCATGCTGGTCGACACGTCGCCGCTGCGCCACGACCGGGACTACCGGCTGCTGTGGGCCGGCCAGGCGATCAGCACGATGGGCCGGATGATCACGGTCGTCGTCCTGCCGTACCAGGTCTACGTGATCACCGGCGACCTGCTCGCGGTCGGCGCGCTGTCGCTCGTCCAGCTGGTCCCGATCCTGGTGTTCGCCCTCGGAGGCGGCGCGATCGCCGACGCGGTCGATCGGCGAAGGCTGCTGCTCGTGACCCAGGCCGGCCTCGCCCTGACCAGCCTCGCCCTGGCCCTCCTCGCGCTCCTTCCCGCGCCATCGATCCTCGCGATCTACGCCGTCGCATTCGTGGGCGCTGGACTCGGCGCGGTGGACCAGCCAGCGCGCGCTTCGGCGATCCCCCGGCTGGTGCCACCCCAGCGGCTGCCAGCCGCGATCGCGATGAACCAGCTCGTGTTCAACGGCAGCGCGGTCATCGGGCCGGCGATCGGCGGCGTGGTGCTGGCGACCTCGGGCATCGCGGCCGCCTATCTGATTGACGTCGTCACGTTCGGGGCGGCGATCGTCGCGCTGCTGATGATCTCGCCCATCGCGCCGTCGCCCGGGGCCGTCCGGCCCAGCCTGGGTACCGTGATCGAAGGCCTGCGCTACGCGCGGAGCCGGCGCGAGGTCCTGGCGACGTTCGTCGTGGACATCAACGCCATGGTGTTCGGCTCGCCGCGCTCGCTGTTTCCGGCGCTCGCGCTGGACGTGTTCCGGGTGGGGCCGGCCGGCGTCGGCCTGATGGCGTCAGCCGCCGCGTTCGGCGGGCTGATGGCCGCGCTGTTCAGCGGTCGCGCGACGACGGTCCGGCGTCCCGGCAGGGCGGTGCTGCTGGCGGTCACGGTGTGGGGCCTGGGCATCACGGGGTTCGGCCTCGCGACGTTCAGCTTCCCGCTGGCCCTCATGTTCCTCGCGATCGCCTCCGGGGCGGACGTGATCAGCGCCGTGCTCCGCAGCTCCATCGTCCAGCTGCTCACGCCGGATGCGCTCCGAGGCCGCGTGTCCTCGATCCACATCCTGGTCGTCAGCGGTGGGCCGCGGATCGGTGATGCGGAGGCGAGCGTCGTGGCTGCGGCCGTCGGCACGCAGCTCTCGGTCATCAGCGGTGGTCTGCTGACGATCGCGGGCCTGGGCATGATCGCCCTCGCGATGCCGGAGTTTCGCCGGCTCGACATGGTGCGCGACGACACGGCGACCGTCGAGCCGAAGCAGGGTGCAGCACCGCCCGACTGACCCGAGGGCGGCGGCGCGCCGGCCGACCGCCCGTCAGCCCGGCTCAGCGCTTCTTGAGCGGGATGTAGGCACGCTCGCCGTGCCCGACGTACAGCTGGCGGGGGCGTCCGATCCGCGACGACGGATCGGTCATCATCTCGCGCCACTGGGCGATCCAGCCCGGCAGCCGGCCGATCGCGAACAGGACGGTGAACATCCGGGTCGGGAAGCCGAGCGCCCGATAGATCAGGCCGCTGTAGAAGTCGACGTTCGGGTACAGCTTGTGGTCGATGAAGTAGGGATCTGCCAGGGCAACCTGCTCAAGCTCGAGCGCGATGTCGAGCAGCTCGTCGCGGGCGCCGATCTTCGCGAGCACCGTGTCCGCGGCGGTCTTGATGATCTGGGCTCGCGGGTCGAAGTTCTTGTAGACCCGATGGCCGAAGCCCATCAGGCGGAATGGATCGCTCTTGTCCTTTGCCCGCGCGACCGCCTTGGACACGTCGCCGCCGTCCACGCGGATCGCCTCGAGCATCTCGAGGACCTGCTGGTTGGCACCGCCGTGGAGCGGACCCCATAGCGCGGCAATGCCGGCCGAGATCGACGCATACATGTTGGCGTGGCTGGAGCCGACCATGCGCACCGTCGAGGTGGAACAGTTCTGCTCGTGATCCGCGTGCAGGATCAGCAGGATCCGCAGCGCGCGCGCGACCTCGGGATCGAGCTCGTAGGCCTCGGATGGGACCGCGAACATCATGCGCAGGAAGTTCTGCTCGTAGTCCAGCGAGTTGTCCGGGTAGATGAACGGCTGGCCGACCGACTTCTTGTACGCGAAGGCGGCGATGGTCGGCATCTTGGCCAGCAGCCGGATCGTGCTGATCTCCACGTCGTCGTGGTCGCTGGGATCCTCGGACGCCTCGTAGAACGTGGACAGGGCGGCAACGGCCGAGGCCAGGATGCCCATCGGGTGGGCGTCCTTCGGGAACCCGTCGAAGAACCGCTTCATCTCCTCGTGAAGCAGCGTGTGACGGGTGATCGAGCTGGTCCATTCGTCGAGCTGATCGGGGGTCGGCAGGTCGCCGTAGATCAACAGGTATGCGGTCTCGAGGAACGAGGACTGCTCGGCGAGCTGCTCGATCGGGTAGCCCCGGTAGCGGAGGATCCCCGCCTCGCCGTCGAGGTAGGTGACGCTGCTGCGCGTGGCCGCAGTGTTCGCGAACCCGTAGTCGAGCGCAGTGACCTTCGCGTCGCGGAGCAGGGTCGACACGTCGACCGCCTGGTACCCGACCGTCGAGGGCTGGACCGGCAGGTGAAGGGTGGTCTCGCCGACCTGGAGCTCGGCGGTCGCTGCGGCCTCTGCGGGGGGCTCGGTGATGGCGCTCATGAGCGTTGGCTCCTCGGTTCCTGTGGCGGCGTGGATCGCCCGTCAAGGCTACGTGCGCCGGAGGGTGGGGATCGCGGAAGCCAACCCGGCGGATGACGGTGCGACGTGCCCCGCGATCGTTGGCGATATCGTGGCGCGCGCGCGGACCCGCCTCCTAGGGTCCTTCGGCATACCCCGGATGGAGCATCCCGGCCCGACCTCCGCGGCGTAGGATCGGTCCATGGCAACCGTTCGTCGTGTCGGGATCCTCACCGCGGGCGGAGACAGCCCGGGGCTCAATGCCGCCATCCGCGCCTTTGGCAAGGCGGCGATCAGCACCTATGGGATGACCGTCATCGGCTTCCGGGATGGATTCCGGGGTCTTGCCGAAGACCGTCGCGTCCGCCTCGACAAGGCGAAGCTGGCCAACATCCTCACCGTGGGCGGCACCATCCTGGGCACCAGTCGCGACAAGCCGCACAAGATGCTGATCAACGGCGAGATCCGCGACATGACCGAGACCATCGTGGCGACGTATCGGAAGGCGAGGCTCGACGGGCTCGTGTGCATCGGCGGTGACGGCACGGCGAAGAACGCCCTCCGCGTCGCGAAGGCCGGTCTCAACGTCATCACGCTGCCCAAGACCATCGACGGCGATCTCGTCAAGACTGACGCGAGCATCGGGTTCGCGACCGCGATGGAGATCGCCACGGACGCGGTCGACCGGCTCCACAGCACGGCGCACAGCCACCACCGGATCATCGTCGCGGAGCTGATGGGGCACCGCGCGGGCTGGCTCACCCTCGGTGCCGGGCTGGCCGGGGGCGCCGACGTGATCCTGCTCCCCGAGATCCCGTATGACGTCGCCTCGATCGCGGCCGCGATCAAGCAGCGCGTGCGGCGGGGCACCAACTTCAGCATCGTCGCCGTCGCGGAAGGCGCGCGCAGCGTCGATGACGCGCGCCAGCTGGAGGCCGCCGAGGCGAGGGTCCGGCGGACCCGCGAGGCCGCGGCACGGGCTGCGGCAAAGGCCGAGGTTGCGCTGCTCGAGACGCAGCACATCGGCAACACCCTGCGGCTGGCGCACCAGCTGGAGCAGCTGACGGGCCTCGAGTCGCGGGTATCGATCCTGGGCTATATCCAGCGCGGCGGGACGCCGTCGCCGATCGACCGGCTGCTGGCGACCCGCCTGGGCAGTGCCGCTGCCGACCTCGTGGAGGCGGGAACGTTCGGCGTGATGGTTGCGGCCCACGGCTCGGGTACGGAGGCGGTGCCCCTGGAGGACGTCGCCGGCCGCCGCCGGGTCGTTCCGCTCGACCATCCCTGGATCGCTGCGGCACGCCACGTTGGGACCTGCCTCGGAGACTGATGTATCCCTTTGGGCCCGAACCTCGTCCATTGAGCAGAGGGTTCGGACGAGCCCCAACGACATGACGAGGTCATCGACATGAAGCTCCAGATCAACGAGGCCCCCATCGATCGCGCCGTGCGGATCCTGGCCGGGCTGGCCATCGGCGCCGTGGCCATCGCGGGCGCGATCGTCACCCCCTGGCTGTACGCCGCCTGGGTCGTGGCCGCGATCCTGATCGTGACTGGTATCGTCGGGTTCTGCCCGCTGTACGCGATCCTGCGCGTGAGCACGAAGCCCCACGCTCGCTGACGGGCAAGCGCGAGGCAACCCGGCACCGATGACGGACCAGGACCCAGGGCTCCAGCCCGGTGACGCCTTTGCCGGCGCGCTGGTCGGCGAGCTCCCACGTCTCGTCGGCCTCGCCCTGCGCCTGGTTCGCGATCCGGACCAGGCCGAGGACTGCGCGCAGGAGACCATCATCGGCGCATGGCGTCGCCGGGATCAGCTGCGGGACCCCAAGGCGCTCACGGCGTGGCTGCGGCGGAGCCTGGTCAACCGGATCATCGACCGGGCTCGCGCACACCACCAGGAGCTCGACATCGACGCCGTCGAAGCCGACTGGCGCGACGACCGATACTCCGTGGCGCCGGAGCGCGTCCTCGAGCGGGCGGAGCTGCGGGACGAGCTCGAGGACGGGCTCGCGCGGCTTCCCGTCATCTACCGGGTGCCCGTGGTGCTCCACGACGTGCTCGGCTGGACCGCCGCGGAGATCGCAGCCGCGATGTCGGCCGGACTGCCCGCGACGAAGCAACGGCTGCGGAGGGGACGCATGATGCTGGTCAGCGCACTCGCCGAGGATGACGAACGGCGGCAGGCCAGCCTGGCCCAGCCGCTCCGATGCTGGAAAGCCCGCCGGCACGTGTCCGCCTACCTCGATGGAGACCTGGATCCCGCCACGCGCGCGGCCGTGGAAGACCACCTGCACGACTGCCCGACCTGCCCGCCGCTGTACGCAAGCCTGGTCGGGGTCAGAGCATCGCTCGGCGGGCTGCGGGACCCGGATACCGTGGTCGAGGACGCCATGGCCGCGCGCATCCGCGACGGGCTGGAGGCAGAACCGGGACGGAGGACGATGCCGTGAGCGACGGGGATCCGGGCGAAGCGGATGATCGGCGGCGGCGATGGGATGAGCGTCACGCTGCCCGCGATCCGATCGAATCGAGCGAGCCGGACCCGACGCTGGTGGAGACGATCGCTGCGCTGGAACCCGCACGTGCGCTCGACCTTGGCTCCGGCGATGGACGTAATGCGATCTGGCTCGCGCGCCACGGGTGGCGAGTGACCGCGGTGGACTTCTCCCGGGTCGCGCTTGCGCGCGCACAGGCTCGCGCGCCCGGCGTGGACGTCGACTGGCGCCGGGAGGACCTCCTTGCATGGCGACCGGACGAAGCGGCCTTCGACCTGGTCACGCTCATGTTCATCCACCTACCGGCCGACGAGCGCCGTCGCGTCTACGCCAACGCGGCATCGGCCGTCGCGGCCGGCGGCACGCTGCTCGTGGTCGCGCACGATCGCTCGAACATCGTGGACGGGGTCGGCGGCCCGCAGAACCCCGACGTGCTGTTCACGCCAGCGGACATCGTGGCCGAGCTCGGCCCCACGTTCGAGGTCGTCAGGGCGGAGGTGATCAGGCGAGGGGCGGGTCCGGGTCCGGCGCCCATCGATGCCGTTGTCTGCGCGCGGCGCCTCCCAGCTGGTCCCGCGTAGGTCATTCACTTGCGCAAGTACGCAATCAGCGCTACCGTACTGGCACCATGACCGTGACCGACCACGAGCTCGAGCGCTACCGGATGCACGCCGACGTGTGCAAGGTCCTCACCGATCCAAAGCGCCTGATGCTGCTCGATACGCTTCGCGCCGGCGAGCGCTCGGTCGGCGAGCTCGCGGAGGCAATCGGCGTCGCGCTGCCCAACGCAAGCCAGCACCTGGCCGTGCTTCGCGGCGCGGGCCTGGTCGCCGGACGTCGGTCGGGCACAAGCGTCCGCTACCGCCTCGCCGAGCCGGCCATCGTCGAGGCGTGCGATGTCATCCAGGCGATCGTGGAGCGGCGCCGGGAGTCACGTCCGCACCGCCCGGCCGCTGCCATCACGACCCCCAGCGCGGCGGTCGTACCGAGGTGATCCCGATGTCGATCCAGACCAGCTTCACGTTCGGCACCCGCCTGCCCGGGTCGCTCGCCCACAACCGCCCCGCGGTCGAGGCCGCGCTGCGGGCCGAGGGCTTCGGCGTCCTGACCGAGATCGACGTCCAGGCGACCCTCAAGGCCAAGCTCGGGGTGGAGCGGGCGCCGTACGTCATCCTCGGCGCGTGCAACCCGCCGCTGGCCCACCGGGCCATCGAGGCGGACCCGGCCATCGGCGCGCTGCTCCCGTGCAATGTCGTCCTACGCGAGGACGGACCCGAGACCATCGTCGAGGCGATGGACCCCATGGCCGCCCTCGGCATCGTCGAGACCACCGCCGTGCACGCGGTCGCCGAGGAGGCCGCCGCCCGGCTGCGCCGCGCGGTCGCCGCCATCCAGCCCACCGTCTGACCCCAGCTTCGGAGCTCGTATCCCATGGCTACCAAGATCTCGACCGTCACCCTCGACGGCGACATGCGCTTCGTCGGCCGTGTCGATAGCGGCCACACGATCGTCATGGACAACGGAACCGGCGACACCGGGGCGCGCCCGGCCGAGCTCGTCGCGCTCGCGCTTGCCGGGTGCACCGCGATGGATGTCATCTCGATCCTGCGCAAGAAGCGCCAGGACGTGCGGCGGTACGAGGTCGAGGCGAGCGGCACACAACAGGACGAGCACCCGAACGCCTTCACCCGGATCGACGTCATCCACCGCGTCGAGGGCCCGGGGATCGACCCCGAGGCCGTCAGGCGGGCGATCGAGCTGTCGGCGAGCAAGTACTGCTCGGTCGGCGCCACGCTGTCGAGCGGCATCACCGAGATCCACCATGGCTACGTGATCCGCGACGAGGCCGGCGATGAGCGCTCGGCCGAGGTGATCGTCCTCGGGCCTTCCCTGGATCCGCTGGCGGCGACCGTCGCCTCGGCGAGCTGAGGAGCACGGTCATGGCAGACACGAAGGCACGCAAGTCCCGTGCGTCGCGGCGCGAAGCCGGCGCGAGATCGTCCGGCAGACAAACGGCAACCGCCCGGGGTGCCGGGCGCGGCACGTGGGCATGGCTGATCGGCGGTGCGGTGCTGGCGGTCATCGCGCTCGCGGTCGGGATCGCGCTCGCGTCGTCACCATCGACCCCCGCAGGCAATGCGCAGGGAACGGTCATCCAGGGCAACGGCGGCACCTGGACCAACATCACCTCCGACACGCTGGCCTCGAAGCTGGGCACCAAGGACTTCACGCTGGTCAACGTGAAGACCCCGTACATCGGTGAGATCGCCGGCACCGACCTGTACATCCCGTACACGGACCTGGCGGCGCGCTCGGCGGAGCTCCCGGCCGACAAGGCCGCGCCGATCGTCGTCTACTGCCGGTCCGGGGCAGAGAGCGCGATTGCCTCGCAGACCCTGCTCGACCTGGGTTACACGAACATCGAGAACCTCGACGGCGGGATGTCCGCCTGGGTCGCGAGCGGCCGGCAGCTCGTGCAGGTGGCGCGAGGGTGAGGGAGTGTGTCGCGAGGCTCGGGCTTGACCTGCGTTTCGCCGGCTGGGCAGCAGCCTGGACGGCCATCGCGCTGGTTGCCTTCGGGCTGGTCTCGGCGATCATTCCCAACCCCGTGTTCGGACGCCAGATCCCGCCCGAGCCGTTCGCCATCTGGGTCTGGCTTGCGTCCGCTCCCCTGATGGGGATCGTCGGTGCCACCTACACCGCCCCCGCGCGATCCGTGACGCCCGCCCCCCGTCCGCTCGGCCGCGCCGGTGCGTCGAATGCTGCGGCCGTCCCCGCCGAGCAGCGCGGCACGACGCTGGGCGCGGTCGGGAGCTTCGGGGCGTTCCTGGCCATCGGATGCCCGGTGTGCAACAAGATCGCGCTTGTCCTGCTGGGCGCGAGCGGCGCGATGACGGTCTACGCGCCGCTCCAGCCCGTCATCGGGGCCGTCTCGCTGGCGCTGCTGGCCGGAACGATGATGTGGCGGTTCCGCCTCCGCGCGCGCGGCGGCGCCTGCCCCGTCTGACGCGACGCACGGATCTCCCCCCAAGCCTCCACGCAGTCTCCATCGTCGCTCCACGCAGCGTTGCGACGATCGATCTCGACACCACCAACGGTGTGGCCGGGATCACCGGCACGAGATTGGCCAGGAGGCTGACAATGAAGAGACTCACCCTCGCGCTCACGATCGCGGCATTCGCGATCCTCGCGGTCGTCGCGACCGTGGCGGCCGCAGGCCCGACACTCACGCCGGCACCAGCGACCGACCAGGTCAGAACGCGTGACACCATGCCCGCGGTCCTCGGGCTCTCGCAGGCCGAGATCATGGCGCTTCGCCACGACGGCCTGACCCTGGCCCAGATCGCCGAGCGCCAGCAGGTCGATCCGCAGGTGCTCGTCGACGGGTTCATCGCCCAGTGGAGCGAGCGCATCGAAGCCCGCGTCACCGCCGGCGCGCTGACTGCCGACGAGGCCACCGCGCTCAAGACCCAGCTGGCCCTCAAGGCGAAGGCGATGGTCAACCAGGCGACCGTGGGCGGCATGCGCGGCGCTGCCGTCGGGGCCGGACCAAATGCGGCCGGCACCGCGGGCCTGGGCGCAGGCCGAGGCGCGGGCAACGGCGGCGGGATGGGACCCGGCGCCGGCAACGGCGCGGGTGGCGGCACCGGGACGTGTGACGGCACGGGTCCCAACGGCGCCGGCCGCTCCTAACAAGTCAGGTATCTCAGACGACGGCCGGGCACGCCACCGGCCGTCGTCTGTCATCCTCGACACATGGCTCGCATCCTGGTGGTCGACGACGAGCCGCACATCGTCGACGTCGTCCGTGCCTATCTCGAACGAGATGGGCACATTGTGCGTACCGCCGCCGACGGCGACGGAGCGCTGGAGCTTGCGCAGAGCGACGACCCGGACCTGATCGTGCTCGACGTGATGCTCCCGAAACGGTCCGGGTTCGAGGTGCTCCGCGAGCTCCGTCGAGCGGGCAGCCGCGCCGCCGTGGTGATGCTCACCGCCCGCGATGACCTGATCGATCGCGTCGCAGGCCTGGAGATCGGCGCCGATGACTACGTGACCAAGCCGTTCGAGCCGCGCGAGCTGGTCGCCCGGGTTGGCGCGGTGCTGCGGCGGACGGCGGCACCAAGGCCCGGGTCGACGATGCGCGAAGCGTCCAAGGGTGGTCCGAGCCCCGAGCCCTGGTTCGACCTGACCGTCGACCACGGCGCGCGCGAGGTCCGCCGGGCCGCAGAGATCATCGCGCTGACGCGCGCCGAGTTCGACCTGCTGGCCGCGCTGGCCGGCCATCCCGGGATCGCGATGACCCGCGAGCAGCTGGGCGAGCAGGTGTTCGGCGAGGCGTTCGACGCCTACGACCGGACCATCGACAGCCACATCAAGAACCTGCGGCACAAGCTCGGTGCCCGACCCGACGGTGAGCCATACGTGGAGACGGTCCGCGGCGTCGGCTACCGTGGCGCCCGGCCATGAGCCTGCGTCTGCGTCTGGCAGCCGCCTTTGCCGCGGTCGCCCTCCTGACGGCCATCGCGGTCGCGGTCACCGCTCCCTCGATTGTCGGTCGCGGGTTTGCGGCGATGCAGCAGGACGGGACGGGAGGCAACGGTCGCGGGGTGGGGCAGGGCCCCATGGCCGGGATCCATGCGCAGGATGTCCAGCAGGAGACGACGCTGACCCTGATCCTGGTGGCCGCGATCGCCGTCGGCGTGTCGTCGCTGGTCGGGTTCGCGATCGCGAGCCGCACCGCCGGACCGCTGACCAGGCTCGAGGCATCGGCGGCGTCGGTCGCCCGTGGCGACCTCGAGGCGCGCTCCGGCCTGGGCGATCGGACCGACGAGATCGGCTCGCTGGGCCGGTCGTTCGACGCGATGGCTGCCGACCTCCAGGCGACCGAGATCGCCCGGCGGCGCTTCTTCCAGGACGCTGCCCATGAGCTGAAGACGCCGCTCGCGGTGATCGACGCCACCACGTCCGCCGTCCTCGACGGCGTGTACCCGCACGACGATCGGCACCTCGACACGATCCGGGACCAGTCCCGGCTTCTGGCGCGCATCGTGGACGACCTGCGGACCGTCAGCCTGGCCGATGCCGGCGTGCTGCCGCTGCATCGCGAGATCGTTGCGATCGACCCGCTCCTGGGCACCGTCGCCCGGGACCTCGACGCACGGGCGACGGCCGCCGGGCTGGCGCTCGACACATCGGGCGCGACCGGCCTGTCGGTGTCCGGCGATCCGGATCGGGTGCGGCAGGTGATCCTTGCCCTCGCCGACAACGCCATTCGGCACACCCCGGCGGGTGGCTGGATCCGGATCGATGCGCGCGCCGCGGGCAGCTCCGTGGTGGTGTCGGTCGTGGACTCGGGTCCGGGCCTTGCCCCTGCGGACCTCCCTCACGTGTTCGAGCGCTTCTACCAGGCCGACCCCGCACGTGATCGTGCCACCGGGTCGTCCGGGCTCGGGCTGGCGATCGTGCGGGCCGTCGTCGAGGCCCATGGCGGTCGGGCC
This sequence comes from uncultured Chloroflexia bacterium, assembly GCA_963734895.1. Taxonomy (GTDB): domain Bacteria; phylum Chloroflexota; class Limnocylindria; order Limnocylindrales; family CSP1-4; genus CAIXZV01. The sequence goes on from CAVTIN010000013.1 coordinate 33,402, forward strand.
ACCGCGGCGAACGAGCCCGGTGGCGGCGCCCGGTTCGAGATCGAGCTGCCCGCCGCGGGGTAGTCGCCCCCGGGTCCCTCCCTCGACCGTCTCTACGACCGCATGCGCGATCGAAAGCGCGTCGACGTCCGCGTCCGCGTTTCCGACGAGCCTGTCATCAGGGCGTCACCGCGGCGGGGCATGGTCGTGCGTGGTCAGCGCCCGCCGACCCATCGCGGGCGCCCCACCATGGCGAGGAGCCCGATCTTGAGCTGTCGTGCGCCCGGTTTCGACCAGCAGCGCAGCCGCCGCGCGCTCGAGAGCCGGCGGCGCTCGTATGGTTGACCGGCCGCTCGGCGCGACGGTCGTGGACGCGGCGGGCCTGCCCAGCCTGTTCGACCAGGTGCCGGCAGTGTATGCATTCTGCCGGGAGCACCTGTTTCGTGACGACACCGAACGCATCGCCGCGGCGCTGTGGCCGGGTGGGCGGCCCGGGACGGGCGCCGTGTTGCTCGAGCTCGGGTGCGGCCCCGGCTTCTATGCCCGCCGGCTGGCCGCCCGGTTCGCCGACCTGCGGGTGATCGGCGTCGACCGGTCCGCCGCCCAGCTGGACCGGGCGCGATCGCGCCGCGACGCGGAGCGCCTGGGCAACTGCCGGTTCGACCACGGAGACGCAACGGCGCTGCCATACCCGGACGCGAGCATCGACGCGGTGGTGTCCGCGCGCCTGCTCGCGACCGTGGACCTCCCGGACCGCGTGGTCGCCGAGGCCCACCGTGTCCTCCGCCCCGGAGGGCGCCTGTTCATCGCCGAGCCGAGGTCGTCGGTTCGGGCGGCCGTCCCGATCTCGCTGATGCGGCTGGCCGCCCAGCTCGAGGCGCTCCGTCGTGGGCGTCCTGCGGGCGACCCGGACCGGGTCGAGGTCCTGGATGAGCCGTCGTTCGCCGCCCTCGTTCGCAGCCAGCCGTGGGATGCCGTGCGGGACTGGGCGGACGCGAGCTACCAGTACGCGCTGCTCGAGAAAGGTTGCGGCGATCGATGAGCCGGGTGCTCGTGACCGGCGGCGCCGGCTTCATCGGCCACTCGCTCCTGGACCGGCTGCTCTCCCGGGGAGACCACGTCGTCGTGTTCGACGACCTGTCGACGGCGGTCCCAGGCTGGGATGAGCCGTTCAGCATCGATCGCCTCTCGGGCCGGCTGCGCTCGATCGAGGCCGGGATCGAGGACCTCCCGGCGCTTTCCGACGCGATGGCCGGCATGGACCTCGTCATCCACCTGGCGGCGAACACGGACATCGCGGGCGGGCACGCCGACCCGCGGCTCGATCTCGACGGCTGCATCGTCGGGACCTGGAACGTCGCCGAGGCGATGCGCCGGAACGGGGTCGGGCGGATCCTGTACGCGTCGAGCGGCGTGGTCTACGGACCTACCGACGGGACGCCCACCTCCGAGGGGCACGGGCCGATGCAGCCGCAGTCGCACTACGCCGCGGGCAAGCTCGCCGGCGAGGCGATCCTGAGCGGGTTCGCACACCTGTACGGGTGGCGGGCGCTCGCATTCCGCTTCGGCAACACCGTGGGTCCCCGGTCCAACCACGGGGTCGTGCATGACTTCGTGGTCAAGCTGCTCCGCGACCCGGATCGCCTCGAGATCCTGGGCGACGGGCGCCAGGCCAAGCCGTACGTGGCGGTGGAGGACGTCGCCGATGCGATCCTGCATGCCGACGCCGCGGCACCGGAGCGCCCGTTCGGGGTGTTCAACGTGGGCACCGACGGCGTGGTGACGGTTGACCGCGTGGCCGACCTGGTCATCGCGGCGCTGGGTCTCGATCCGAGCGCGGTCGAGCGCCGGCACACCGGCTCGCAGGGCGGCTGGCACGGAGACACCGCGCGGGTCGAGTTCGACACGCGGGCGCTGCGCGCCCTCGGCTGGCGACCGGACTTCTCGCCGTCACAGGCGATCACCCGCGCCGCGGCCGGAGCGAGGTCGCGGATCCTCGCTGCCGGCCCGCCGTACCTGACGGCGATCGAGCGACGCGCGATGCGGCAGCCCATTCCAGCCGGATGACGGCGACCGATCTCCGCTCCACGACCACCGCGGCCGTGGCGCGGCCCACGGGGATCGCCCGGCGCCGGATCGCCACGCTGACCGCTTCGCTGCCCCTCGGCGCCGCCGTGGCCGCGGGGTTCGGCGGGTTTGCCTGGATGGCCCTGCTGGGCTGGCGCCGTGCCGAGGGTCTCGCGACCAACGCGTTCGACCAGGCGTACTTCCAGCAGCTGGTGTGGTCGATCGGCCAGGGGCGGGGCTTCCACTCCAGCTTCAACCCCGGTGACTTCCTGGGCCTGCACTTCTCGCCGCTGCTGGTCGTGCCGGCGTTCCTCGAGCTCGCCTGGCCCGATGCCCGCGTCCTGACGCTCCTCCAGGCCGCCGCGCTGGGTGCCGCCGCCCCGGCGGCGTTCCTGCTCATTCGCGCCATTCTCGGCCGCGGTCGTGCCGCCGCGTGGCTCGCCGCGGCGCTCGCGGCACCGCTCCCGATCTGGCCGGTCATGCAGCAGCAGGTCCGCGCCGGGTTCCATACCGAGGCACTCGCGCTGCCGCTCGTCCTGCTTGCCGGGTGGGCGGGGCTCACCCGCCGGACGGCGCTGATGTTCATCGCGGGCCTCGTTGCGCTCCTCGCGAAGGAGGACCAGGTGTTCCCCGTGGCGGTGATCGGCCTGCTCGTCGCTGCGCGCGCCCCAGGCCCCTCGCGCGGCGCGCCGCGGCGTCATGGGCTGCTGCTGATCGGGATGGCCGCGGTCTGGGCGATCGCGGTCTTCGGCGTCGTGAAGCCCTTCTTCCGGGCGGGCGTGACGTACGACACCGACGTCTACTACGCGTGGCTCGGCGGCGGGCTGGGGGTCGTCAATGCGCTGTTCGCGCAGACGGACGCGATCATCGCGGCGCTCACTCGCCCGGCGGGCTGGATCGTCGCCGCGTGGCTGGTCGCCGGGCTCGGTGGCCTCGGGCTGCTGCGCCCGCGGTGGCTGCTGCTGGTCGTGCCGCCGCTGGTCGCACACCTGCTCAGCCGCCAGGGCCCGCAGCATGACGTCCTGCTGCAATACGGACTGCTCCTGATCGTGCCCGCGCTGGTCGCGGCGGCGCTGGGCGGACGGCGACTGCTGGCCCTGCTGGCAACGGCGCGGCGCCGGCGGGTCATGCGCCGAGTCCGGCAGCGCGCGAGGCCGTGGCAGCTGGTCATCCTCGTGGTCCCGGCCCTTGTCGCGGCGTTCCAGGCGGGCGCCATCCCACCGTTCAGCAGCCACGAGCACGGGTTCTGGGACCGGCCCGCCGCGATCGACCAGCTGCGGTCGGTGACCGCCGTCGTCCCCGACGACGCCATGCTCTCCGTCGACTGGGGCCTCGCGTCCGCCATCGCCTCTCGCCCGTCGCTGGAGCTCCTGCCGTCCGACGATCCCACCGCGTACGTCCTCGTGGACCGCCGGCCGTACGTCACGGGCTTCTTCCACTGGGCCGATCGCCCCGCGTTCGTGGCACAGCTCGAGACGTCCGATCGCCCGCTCCTCGTCGACGACGGCCGGTTCCGCCTGTGGGGGCCGACGCCTGGAGCGACACCGTGACCGCGCCCTTGAGCGCCGGCGGCGGTGGGCATCGCGTCGCGGCCGTCGTGCCCGTGATCGACGAGGCCGTCGCGATCGGCGAGCTGACGTCGGGCCTGCTCGCCGCCGGAGCCTGCTGCGTGTACGTGGTCGACGGCGGATCGCACGACGGCACGCCCGACGTGGCTCGCGACGCGGGCGGGATCGTGATCGCGGAGGGCCGCCGAGGCTACGGCCGGGCCTGCCTCGCCGGGGCCGCCGCCGCGGCCGTCGACCATCCGATCATCGCCTTCCTCGACGGCGACGGCTCGTGCGATCCGCAGGACCTCCCGGCGCTCGTGGCTGCCCTCGACGATGCGGACCTCGTGCTCGGGGCTCGCGCCCCGAGCACGACCGAGCGCGATGCGCTCCCGTGGCACGCACGGCTCGGGAACCAGCTCGTCGCGGCGTTGCTGCGCCACCGCACGGGCGGCCGCGTCGGCGACCTGCCGCCGTTCAAGGTCATGCGTCGCGCGGCGCTGACCGCGCTCGATCTCGACGATGCCGGGTTCGGCTGGACCGTCCAGCTTGTCGCTCGCGCGCTGCGTGCGCCGGGCCTGCGGGTGACCGAGGTGCCCGCACGGTTCCGCGTCAGGCGCGGGGGCCGGAGCAAGGTCTCGGGGTCATCTCGCGCCTCGTTTGCGGCCGGCCGCCGGATGATCACGTGCGCCCTGGCCGAGACCCGGCGCCGTCCGCTGATCGCGCTGATGGCCAAGGCCCCACGCGCCGGTCATGCGAAGACACGGCTGGCGGCCGACATCGGCCAGGAGGCCGCCCTCGAGCTGTGGACGGCGTGCCTGGCGGACCTGGGGCCGGCGATCCGTGAGGTGGCCGCAGGCGTCGCGGACACGGTCGCCATCGTGCCCGCGCAGGCGGATGCCGAGCCGGTCGCCGCGCTCCTCGGCCCGGGCTGGCCCGTCGTCGTCCAGGACCGGGCGGGCCTCGGCGGCGCGATCGTCGACGGCTTCCTCGAGGCCGAACGCCTCGGCGCGGACCGGGCGATCGCGGTTTCCGGTGACAACCCGACGCTGCCACCAAAGCAGCTCCTCGACGCGCTCGATGCGCTCCGACGGCATGCCTCGGTGCTCGGGCCGAGCCTCGACGGCGGCTATCACCTCGTCGGCGTGCGGCTCAGACCGCGAGTCTGGCACCTGGGGCAAAGAGGTGAGCGCTCCGCTGGGGTCGAGCTCGCTGCGGTGTTCGAGACTGCGCGCCTAGGTGGCGAGACCGCCCTGGCAAGCACGGCCCGCGCGCTCGCAGAGGCGGGCCTTCCGGCACGCCTGCTTCAGCCCTGGCCTGACATCGACCGGGCGGCGGATCTCGAGAACCTCGCGCGGACCCTTGCCGCTGTACGCGAAGGCGCGCCCCGCACGCGCGCCTGGCTGGCCGCGCATGCCACGCTGGTGCCGGCCCCGATGGTGACTTCGGAGCCTGCCAAACCTGCGTCGGCGCGTCTCGCGCAAGCCGAGCTCGCGGGCTGACCCTCGAGACCTCCGGGCCGCGCTAGACTCGCCGCAACGTCAGGGTTTCGTGCGCGGGCACGCCGATGCCGGCTCCGCTCGAAGGGAGAGGGACTCATCTTCGAAGACAGGACAAGCGTGATCAGGATGGCGATGATCGGTTTGGCGATCGGGATCCTGGTTCCCACCACGATCGCCCTCATGTCGGGCGCGCCGCTCCTCGTTTCCCGCGCGCCGCTCGCCACGCCTTCCGATGCCGGCAGCGCCGGGCCGCCCGGGTCCTCAGCCTCTTCCGCGGACCCGACGACCCTCGCGACGGCGATACCGACTCCGACGCGCAGCCCGAAGCCGACAAAGGACACAGCCAGACCGACGATCGCGAGCCGCTCGCCCGGTCCGAATGCGGCCGGCGTCTCCGGTGGCACCACCATCCGGATCCGGTTCTCGGAGGCGGTCAAGGGCGTGTCGGGCAGCTCCATCCAGCTGGTCAACGTGGCGGGTGGCTGGGTGGTCCGCGCGACCGTCCGCTACAACGCGAGCACGCGGACCGCTACGCTCGATCCCGCGTTGAACATGTACCCGAGCACGCAGTACCGCGTCTCGATCCTTGCCGGGATCACGGACGCGTCCGGCAACCGGCTGTCGCCGACGACGTGGACGTTCCGGGTCGCGCCGGGCTGACGCGTCTGCATCACCATCATCCCCGGCACGCCCTGCGGCCGCAGGCCAGCCGGCGCGGGTTTCCCGTCACCCCTGCCCGGCGTCGAGCGACCTCTGCATCATCGCCAGCGACGGGTCGGGCCCCTTGAACCCCACCAGATACTCGAGCCGGATCGGCGCGAAGCTCTCGTAGAACACCACGTCCTCGTCGCCCAGCTGGCGAAACGCGTGGACCCAGTTCGACGGGATGACCAGCAGCGAGCCCGGGCCGACCTCCGCCTCCTCGTCCCCGACCCTTGCCCACAGCCGGCCGCGCTCGACGAGCATGATCTGCTCGGCTTCGTGATGGTGGGCGGGGATCACGACCCCGCCTCGATACACGATCCGGGTGAGCATGGTCTTCTCGCCCGATACCGCCTGGCGGTAGACGCCGGGGATGTACTCGACCGTCGGGAACTCGTCCCACGTCGTGATCTGGCTCATCGCGGTTCCATCCTCCGTGCGTGGCTCAGGACGCGGCCTGCCCCTTGGCGTCGAGGCCGCGCAGGATCTTCTCGGGCGTGACGGGCAGCTCGTCGATCCTGACGCCCGTGGCGTGGTAGATGGCATTGACGATGGCCGGGATCGGGGAGTTCGCCGTCATCTCGCCGATGCCCTTGACCCCGTACGGGCCGTTCGAGGACGGCATCTCGAGCACCACGGACTCGATCTCCGGCACCTCCATCGGACCGGGCATCAGGTAGGTGCTGAAGTCGCGGGGCGAATGATCGGGCGCGGGGTAGTAGGGTGCCGTGGTCTCGAACAGGGCATGCGACATGGCCATCCACGCGCCGCCGCTGATCTGCGCCTGGACGAGCGCGGGGTTGACCTGGCGGCCCACCTCGTAGGCGCTCCGGATGCTCAGCACCGTGACGATCCCGGTCTCCGTGTCCACCTCGACCTCGGCCACCGTGCACGCATGCGCCTCGGTCGAGTCGGGGTCCATCGCGCCGGTCTCAGGATCCACGAGGCTCTTCGGCTTCATGAAGCTCCCGCGACCGGCGATCGTGCGGCCGTACTTGAACTGGGCGATCGAGGCGATGTCGGCCACGTTGACGGCCCTCGCGGGCGCGCCCCTGACCATCACGTGCCCGTGTCCATCGATCTCCAGGTCGTCGACCGCCGCCTCGAGCTCCTCGGCGGCCACCTCGAGCAGCGAGCGCCGAGCTTCCTGCGCGGCCGCGATCACCGCGTTGCCGACCCGGTGCGTCGCACGGCTGGCGAACGTGCCCATATCGTGGGGGCCGGTGTCCGTGTCGGCGGTGTCGATCACGATCTGGTCGAACTCGACGCCCAGCGCCTCCGCGGCGATCTGCGAGATGACGGTTCGCAGCCCCTGGCCCAGGTCGGTTGCGGACAGCGACACCACGAACGATCCGCTGGTCGTGGCGTGGATCAGCGCCTGCGACGGGTCGCCGCCGAGGTTCATGCCGGTCGGGTAGTTGACGGCGGCGATGCCGGTCCCGCGCAACCTTCGCCATCAGCGGTCGCCCCCATCGGCCGCGTCGCGCGGTGCCGACGTCATCGCCCGGAGCTCGTCCGGGAGGTCGTGCCCGACCAGCTTCGCCGCCGCCTGCATCGTCTCGATCAGGGTCACGTCCTCGGCAGGCTTACGGTGGGGCTTGATGTCGCCCTCGTGATAGGCGTTGATGAACCGGACCGTCCACGGATCCAGACCCACCCGCTCCGCGATCCTGTCCATCTGGACCTCGATCGCGAACGACGCCATGGTCACGCCGAATCCGCGCATCGCGCTGGTCGGTTGGCGGTTGGTGAACACGCAATACGCGTCGATCGACACGTTGGGGATCGCGTATGGACCCGCGGCGTTGGCGGCGTGCTTGGTGATCGCGTACGGCGTCTGGCGGCTGTATGCCCCCGAGTCCGCGTAGCTCCTGACCTTGCGCGCGATGATCCGCCCGTCGCTGGTCACGCCGTCCTTGACGTAGATGCGCCACGCGCTGCGCGTGGAGGACACCTGCATCTCCTCGGACCGGCTGTACGCGAACCGGACGGGCCGGCCGGTCTTCATCGCGGCCAGGGTGGCGATGGGCTCGACGATCACGTCCACCTTGCCGCCGAACCCGCCGCCGACGGTCCCACCGACGAACCGCAGCCGGTTGCCCGGGATCTGCAGGATGATCGAGGTGTTGTCGAGGCTGAAGTAGATCGCCTGCGTGTTGGTGTGCACCGTGAACCGGCCACTGGCGTCCGGGACCGCGATGCACCCGGTCGTCTCCAGCGGGGCGTGCTCGATCGGGCTCGTGTTGTAGACACCCTCGACGATGTGGTCGGCTCGTGCGAAGGCCGCATCCACGTCACCCAGGCGGACGCGCCGGCAGGGATGGCCCTCGTACATGAACGTGTTGTTGCCCCAGTGAGTCACGATCGGCGCGTCGGGCTTGAGCGCCTCCTCGACGTCGAACACGGCTGGTAGCTCCTCGAGGTCGAGGCGGACCTTCGCCACGGCCTCCAGGGCCGCCGCCTCGGTCTCGGCGACGATCGCGACGATCGCCTCGCCCTTGAACCGGACCCGGTCCTCGGCAAGGACGAACTCCTCCTCGGGCTCGACGCCGATGAGCCCCAGGATCGTGTACCGGTTGTGCGGCACGTCGGCGGCGGTCAGCGCGCGGACGAACCCGGGAACGCGCCGGGCCTCGCTCAGGTCGATGCCCCTGATCCGCGCGTGGTGGAGCGGGCTGCGGACCATCTTGAGGTGGAGCATCCCCGGGAACGAGTGATCCCCGAAGTACTGGGTTCGCCCGGTGACGTGTCCGATCCCGTCGCTCCGCGCGACCGACCGGCCGACGACGTTGAGGTCGGTCATCGGACCGGCTCCCCGAGGCCGTCGCGCACGACGCCGTCGTCCCCGGCGCCGTCGCGGATGGTGCCGGCGGCCACCTCCACCGCCTCGACGATCGGCCGGTACCCGGTGCACCGGCAGACGTTTCCCGAGAGTGCGCGCTCGATGTCACCCCGTGCCGGCGCCGGATCGTGGTCGAGGAGCGCCTTGGCGATCATCACCATGCCGGGCGTGCAGTAGCCGCACTGGAACGCGCCCGTGTCGATGAACGCCTGCTGGATCGGGTGCAGGTCCTCGGGGGGCGTGATGCACTCCACCGTCGTCACCCGCCGGCCGGCAACATCCTCGACCGGCAGCAGGCACGAGAGCATCGGCTCGCCGTCCACGAGCACCGTGCAGCTGCCGCACCCGCCCTGCCGGCAGCCGTCCTTGGTCGCCGTCAGGCCGAGCTGGTTGCGCAGGACCGACTGGAGCGTGGTCAGTGGTCTGACCATCACCTCGACCTCGCGGTCGCCCAGCTCGAACGTGACGATGGTGGACGGCACGTCAGCGACCCTCCCCCGGCGCGCCCTGCACCAGCTGCTCAAGCGCCCGGGCGACCACGTGCGCGGTCATCCGGCGCCGGTACCAGTCCGTGGCGATCCCGTCCGTGAACGGCTCGCAACCCTCGGCGGCCGCGGCTGCGGCGGCGGCGATCACGTCCGCACCCAGGCCGGTTCCCTCGATGACCCGCTCGGCCTGTCGGGCCCGGAGCGGATGGGGTCCGACGGCGCCCAGCGCGATCCGCGCGACGGAGACCCGGTCGGCGCCCCAGGTCGTGTTGACCGCGACCGTCACCACGGCGGGCGTGTTCGCCAGCTTGCGACCGAGCTTCATGTACCCGGTTCGGCCGCTGGGGATCGGCACGTCGATGGCCACGAGCAGCTCGTCCGGCGCGAGCGCGCTGGTCATGAAGCCCGTGAACAGGTCCGCCAGGGGAATCACCCGCTCGCCGCGCGAGCTCGCGAGGATCACGCTCGCGTCGAGCGCCAGCAGCGCGACCGCGACGTCGCCGCCCGGCGGGGGCGTGAACAGGTTGCCGCCGACCGTCGCCATGTTGCGGACCGACCAGGCGGCCGTGTTGCGCGCGGCGTCCTGGAGCATCGGGACCGCGGGCTCCTCGAGGAGCCGGGTCAGCGTCGTCGTCGCCCCGATCCGAACCGTGTCTCCCCTCGCCTCGATCCCGTCGAGGCCCGCGAACCGGAGGCCCATCACCATCTCGGGGAGCGACACGCCATCGTTGATCAGCGGCATCGCCACCGTGCCGCCGGCGATCACCAGCAGCTCCGGGCCGTGCCGGCCGAGCAGGTCGAGGGCCTCGGGCAACGATCGTGGGAGGAGATAGCTCCGGACGGTCACGCCGGCACCTCGTCCTCGTGCCGCGTGGCGTCGGCTGTCGGACCCTCGGCGGCACCGTGCTGAAGGCTCGCGTCGAGGTTGCGCAGGCCCTGGGCGACAAGCGATCCCACGATGCCCTCCACGAAACGCGAGTCGAGCCTCGCCAATGGTCCTCCGATGACCGCGTGGCCGTCGTATGCGATCGTCGTTCCCGACCCCGAATCGGACAGCCGGAAGGTGGCGTTGCCCCTGATCGTACCCAGCGCGCCCTCGACCTCGCCCTCCAGCCGGCCGGTGGACGGCGCCTCGGCATCGACGAGCCGGACCACGGTCGCGTACGTCCCCACGATCCCCGGCAGGCGCAGGGCGATCCGGCCCCGGTACTCATTGTCGCCCGTCCGCGCGATCTCGCTACAGCCCGGGATGACGCGCAGCAGCACGTCCGGGTCGCAGATGGCGGCGAACACCGCCGCGCGCGGAGCAGCGACCGTCTGTGTGCCCCGGATGTTCACGCGGGTCCCCCGGCGGCGATCGGCGAGCGCCCGGCAACGGCGTCGCGCACCCCGGCACCACCGGCCGTGTCACGCTCCGCCCGCAGCCCCTGCTCGACGTGATCGAGGTGGCCGAGCATCGCGCGCGCGGCCTCGTCGGGATCGTGCGCGCGCAGCGCGGACAGGATGCGCCGGTGGTCACGAAGGGCAGCCTCGCGAACCCGGCGGAGCCCGCCCGTCCGCTCCCGGCTCACCTTCCCGAGCGCGTTGACGATGCTCATGAACTGCGACAGCAGGAAGTTCCCCGCGGCTGCGCATACGGCGCTGTGGAGGTCGATGTCCAGCTCGCTGAACCGGTCCGGCTCGTCGATCGACGCCGCCAGCGAGGCGACGAGTCCCTCGATCGCCGCGAGCTCGGCGTCGCTGACCCTGGATGCTGCGAGCCGGGCGTTGCCGGCCTCGACGACCCGGCGTGCCTCGAGCAGCTGTTCGAGCGCGACGCTGTCGCTCGAGAACACGAAGTCCAGGTGCGCGATCAGCTGCTGTGGCTCGAGCGAGGTGATGTAGGTCCCGTCGCCCGGACGGATGTCGACGACCCGCATCAGGGCGAGGGCTCGCAGCGCCTCGCGCACGACGGGGCGGCTGACGTCCATCATCTGCGCCAGGCTGCGCTCAGCGGGAAGCTTGGCGCCGGGTCGCAGCTCCTGCGCCCGGATGAGGGCGAGCAGACGGTTCGCGACCTCCTCGGGCAGCGTGCTCCGCGCGATGACCGTGTACCGGTCCCTGGCGTCGGTTCCCGACCCGGGAATGGCGGGGGCGGCGCGATCGAGATCTCGTTCCACGGCGCGGGCGCTCCTCTGCGGGACGTCACCGGCCAGTCTATTGGAGGCTGGTATAGTGGTCAACTGGTAAGACCAATGATCTTCGCGCCAGCGTCTGTCGTTGAACGACGGGGCGGGACGGGATCGGAATGGAGGCCCGGGCCATGATCGAGCGACACCTCAACTTCACGGTTGCCCCGGACCTCGCGGATGCGTTCGAGCGGTTCGTCACCGGCGAGTACGGCACGGCGATGGCGAAATCGCCGGGCTTCGTGCGGCTCGACCTGCTGCGCGAGGCGGACGACCCCACTCGCTATCAGCTGGCGTTCCGGTTCACGGACGCCGACAGCGCCGCGGGCTGGCGAACGTCGCCGGTCCACCAGGCGCTCCAGCCGGCGCTCAAGGCGCTCCACGGGGGCATGGTCGTCCAGGGGTACGAGGTCATCGCCTGACCCGGCGGGCCGATGGCGCCGTAACGTATTGCGAACGGTCGTCGCGGAAGATACCCGCATGGTCGCCATCGCCCGTGGGCCCAACCGGGTCGGCGCAGCAGACTCGCCCCCGCGCATCGCGATGCTCGCCGTCATCGCCATCATCGGGCTTTCCGTCGCCCTGGCGGGCCCGACGCTCGTGGTGGATCCCACGTCGATCGCCACCCTCGCGATCGCCGCGCTCCATGGTGCGGTAGGGGCGCTGCTCGCGGTCCGACGGCCCCGGAACCCGATCGGCTGGATCTTCCTGGGCGTGCTCCTGGTGTTCGTGGTCAGCACGGCCGCAGGGGCGTTCGGCGGCACGGATCGTCGAGGCCGGTGGTCCGCTGCCGGGCGGCCTGCCGCTCGCCCTGATCTGGATCGAGACGTGGGCGTTCCAGCTCATGTTCGGGCTCTACTACGCGCTGACGGTCGTCTTCCCGTCTGGGCGCCTGCCCGGTGGCCGGATCGGGCTGGCCGTGCGCGCATCCTTCCTGGTCCCCGCCGCAGGCGTCTTCGTCAGCGCGACCGGCCCGCATCTCGCCGGCATCTACGCCCCCGAAGGGGTGGGTCGCGCACTCGACAACCCGCTTGCGCTGTTCCCGTTCCCCGACGACCTGTTCGGCCTGTTCTACCTCGGGACGGTGAGCCTCCTGATCAGCGGCGTGGTGTCGATGCTGGTCAGGTTTCGGCGCGCTCGCGGGATCGAGCGCCAGCAGCTCAAGTGGCTCGTCGCGGCCCTGGTCCTGACCGGGGCGCTCGTGCTCTGGGTGGTGGTGATCATCGACATCGCTCCCGGGCCGTATGTCGGCAAGGAGGTCTGGGCGATCGCCCTCGTCGGGTACGGGGCGATCCCGCCGGCGGTCGCGATCGCGGTCCTCCGCTACCGCCTGTACGAGATCGACCGGATCGTGAGCCGGACGATCGGCTGGGCGGTGGTGAGCGCGGTCCTCGGCGCCGTGTTCGCGGTCGTGATCCTCGTCGCCCAGGCCGCGCTGTCCTCGATCACGGAGTCGAACACGCTGGCGGTTGCGGCGTCCACCCTGGTCGTCGCCGCCCTGTTCCAGCCGCTACGGCGCCGGATCCAGGCCCTCGTGGACCAGCGGTTCAACCGGAGCCGTTACGGCGCGGACCTGGCCGTCGCCGCGTTCGTCGGGCAGCTGCGCCAGAGCGTCGACGTGGAGCAGCTCCGGGGCGAGCTCGCGACGACCGTTGCGACCACCGTCCAGCCTGCGTCGACGGTGATCTGGTTGCGTCGCTGAGACGAGGTGGGGCGCCGGCATCCGGCCGGCGGCGCTACCCGCCTGCGAAGCCGACGGCCGCCCAGGTCCGGCCGCCATCCCGCGTCATCAGCAGCCGGCTCGCGGCACCGGTGGGGCGGCCGATCGCAACGCCCTGCGCGTCCGTGGTGAAACCGAGCTCCGAGAATGTACCGGTGCCCGCCAGCGTGGTCACCGCCGTCCACGAGGCCGCGGCGTTGAACGTGCCGATCAGCGCGGCCGAGCCGTCCGCCTGACTTCCAGCCGCCAGGATGGTCGGCTGGCTCGGCGCCGTGGTGATCCCCGCGAGGGCCGTGATCGGGAGCGCGCCGGCCTGCTCGGTGAACGTGGCGCCGCCATCCGCTGACGTGAACAGGTGGACGCCCTGCGGCGTCGACCAGAGCCCGATATCGCATCCGGCATCGAGACTCGAGGCGCTCGAGGCAGCCAGCCACGCGGGTCCTGCGGTGCCGAGGCAGGGCGGATCCCACGCCTGCCAGCTGCCGCCGACGAGGCGCGCACCGGCGACGACGTCGCGGTCGACCTGCACGAGCCACCCGGATGACCCGTGGAGCACGATCTGCGTCGCCGGCACCGGTCCCGCACCGATCTGGACCATGGTGGCACTGACGCCCAGCGTGTCATCGCCGATGGGGCCCGACGCGATGCGGATCAGCGGATCCTCACCGGTCCAGAACGCCACGTGGACCGTTCCCGCGCCCGCCTCGAGGGCCATCACCTGCGGCGTGCCGCCGCCGGGCAGGGCTTCGCGGTGCCACGTGTCGCCGCCGTCGTGGGTCGCCCACAGGTCCGGCCCGAAGGCCCAGCCATCGAGCGCGCTGGCGAAGCGCAAACCGCGGACACCGCCGGCCGCGGCCGCATCGACCACCACAGGCGCATCGGGAGCCGGGATCCGCGTCCAGGTCAGACCGCCGTCGGTCGTTCTGGCGATCACGCCGCAGGACGAACCGCCACACGTCGCGTTCCCCAGGACCCAGCCGCGCGACGCCGAGACGAACGTCACCGACACTGGCTGGAAATCCGCCGGGACGGCCGAGACGGCGCCGGCGGAGGCCGAGGCCTCGGGCGACGGGGTGATCGGCACCAGGGTGCTCGGCACCGGCGTCGCAGGTGTCGCGGTAGGCGTCGACGCGACGGCGCTCGCGCTCGATTCGGGCGATGTCGTCGCGGTGCCCGTCACGGGTTGTCGAAGCAGCGTTCCGCCCGCAACGACGACGACGATCACGGCAGCCAGTACCACGCCCAGCGGCACCATGACCCGCGCGGTGGCGATACGTGCCCACAGCCCCGCGGGCCCGGATGCGCGATTGGCAGCTTCCGCGCCCGGCGCGGCGCGGGTCTCGCGCTCGAAGGGATCATGGTCGGGCGGGTTCGTCGTCATCGGGGGTTGCTCCTCTGGTCGGTGGCTGCCACGTCCTGACGGACGTGGCGCGGCGTCGTGGAGTCGGGAATTGCACGGTGCCCGGGCGGGTGTCGCGTCGCTCGAGCGAGCAGGATGAGCCGTGCCACCCGGCAGACGGGGTCGAGCGCCCGCCGATCCAGCAGCACGTCCAGTGTCCGGGAGCGACGCGCATCCGTGTCTCGGACAGGTCCATGCCGGTCACGATAGAGGTCATCCGCGCACCCGTCATGCCCGCCTGATGAGCTCGACCAGCGTGAGACGTTCACGTGCCGGACCGGGACATCTGCAGACCTGCCGACGATTCAGGCGACGGGCACCTCGACCGCGACCTCCGATGCTCCGCTCCCGGACCCGCGGCGGACCCACCAGCTGGACTCGAGCCGCACGGTGTACCGCGACAGGTAGCTGGTCGCGACCACGGCTGCCGCCATCGCCAGCAGCACCGGTCCGAGCTCCAGCGCGCGGAAGCCAACCAGCCCGGCGCCCCAGCCGACGATGACCCAGTGGGTGAAGTACATCGCGATCACCCGGTGGCTCCAGCCGTAGACGATGCCCAGGTGCCGGTCCACACGGCGATGCCGGGTCACCCAGTCGCACAGCGCCAGCCACAGCAGGATGATGCCGAAGATGGGGACGGCGAACGACAGCGGCTGGCGCCAGTACGTGTAGACGTCGAACCCGGGGCGCTGGATGAGCAGCAGGATGCCGCCGATCACGAGGAGGACCAGTCCGATCCGGGCGCCGCGGCGGAACACACCTGTCCGATCGGGGCTCCGGGCGATGACATCGCCGAACACGGCGCCGGCAAGCGCATACGCCAGCCACGGGACCACGGCGTAGTAGACGTTCGGCGCGCCGCCGATGAACGGGGTCAGCGGGCCGTCCAGGATCGGCGTGCCGAACGTGACCCCTTTGACGAACGGCGCCACCAGCACGAGCGCACCTGCCAGGGCGAGCCAGGTCCAGCCGGGCTGGGATCGGCTGCGGAGGATGGCGATGACGACCAGCGACAGGCCGATGACGTGGTGGAGATCGACCGTGGTCGCGAGCCACCACTGCGTGTACGGGGCAACCTGGGCGGCGTTGATGACGCCCGTGGCTTCCCCGAGCGTGGCCGGGATCACGCCCCGCAGGAAGTTGAGGACGTAGCCCAGGAAGACGAGCCACAGCCCGCGGGCCACCAGGGGGCCGGGCGGGGCCCGACGTGCCGCACCCAGCGAGGCGCCCATGAGGAACACGAATACCGGGGCGGCGGTAGGCCCGGCCGCGTAGCTGATGGCCTCGCCGATCGGCGTGGTCCAGGTGCCGGGGACACCCCAGTGCCACAGGATGTGCACGAGGATCATGAACAGGACCGCGAGGCCGGCCGCCAGGTCGAAGGCCCGGACCCGCTCGCGGGCGACGATCCCCGTGACGGCGTTCAGCTCGGCCGGCTGGGACGTCTCCATGGGCGCCAACTCTACCCGGGGCCACAACCGGCGGACGGTTGCGCCGCCGGCATTCGGCCAGGTCCGATGACACGAAGAAGGGCCGGCCCGAAGGCCGGCCCGTTGATGCGGGGTGGTTGGCTGGTCAGCTCACGCGCCCGGGATCGCGGTGGGGTTGCCCAGCACCGGGCACCGGAAGTCTGCGGCCTCGTCGCGGACCAGGACCAGCTCATCGTTCGCAGCGCGGGTCTCGAGGTCCGACCAGCTGGTCACGCGGGTCGTCGGATCCCCATTCGTCCAGGTGGCGTGGTAGATCGCCCAGCGTGCGCCGTGGTGGCCGATGATGCCCGGGGCGAACTCGGCGACGCCGAACTGATTCTCGGCCTCGGAGTTGGTGAAGATCGCGAACGGGTCCGTACCCGCGCCGTCCGCGACGTGCGACGGATTGCCAAAGGTTCGGTAGACGAGGTCGTTCGCGTAGATCGACCCGAACTCCCGGCTCGCGGACACTGGTCCGGCAAAGGCGGAGATGGCGAGCAGTCCCGCGGTGACGGCGAGCATGAGGCGCTTCATGGATCCTCCATTCCTGGGGTTGCGTCGGCGTTTGCCGATCCAGGAACCGGAGTCTCGGCAGGTGCGGTGCCAGCTCGATGACGGGCCGTGACGCATCGGTGACGGCGACGTCGGGTGCCGGCCGCACGGGTGACAGGCCGGTCACGGAATTCAGCTGGTTCGTACGCCGCAAGCGGGCCCGGGGCCGGGTACGCCCTGCGGCGACTCGCCGGGTGCGTCATGGGCCACCCCGGCGTGGCGGATCGGGGCCAAATGCAGGCCAATCGGGCTGCAAGCCCCAGCCTGGGGGCCGGCTTGATGCGCCAGGTGCGTCAACGTGAACGAGGCGGGTCAGCGAGAACGCGAACGGGGTGCGTCGAGGCGAACGCGTCGATCAGCGAGGTCGCGGATTACGGTGTGATCCCCGGCGCCACCGTTGCGTCGCCACCGGTGATGCTGACCAGCTTGCCGACGCTCGTGCCGACGATGATCCTGCCGTCGACGATGGCGGGAGCCCCGGGACACCGGTCACGCCGAAGCTCCAGATCTCGGTGTTGGTCGCGGCGTCGATGGCATGGACCTTGCGGTCGTCGCTGATTGCGTAGAACACGCCGCCGACGTCGCCGCCGTCGGGCGTCGACGATGACCCGATCGGAAGGGGATCTCCCCGCAAGCGCGCCAGTCGCCGCATCGAGCACGTAGTGCATCCCGTCGGTGCCCTCGGCGAACACCAGGCCCTCGGCTCACGTTGATCGTGATCCCGCCCACGTACGTCCCGGGGTTCACAGGTCCGATCGTGAGATGCTCGCCAATGGCCGAAGGTTGGCGGAAGTCGTCGCGCGGACTGCCGGCCGTCAGGCCTGAAGGTAGGTCAGCACGGCAAGCACGCGTCGATGATCGGAGGGCGCCGGCTCCAAAGCGAGCTTCGAGAAGATCGTGCGGATGTGCCCTTCGATCGTCTTGAGCTCGAGGACGAGGCGCTCTGCAATCGCCTGGTTGGAGCGGCCCTCGGCCATCAATGCGAGCACGTCCCGCTCGCGCGCAGTGAGCTCGTCCAGCGGCCCGTGCGGCCGGGCACGGCCCAGCAGCTCGCCGACGATCTCGGGGTCGATCACCGAGCCACCGGATGCCACCCGCCGGATCGCGTCCAGCAGATCCGCCTCGCGCATGACCCGGTCCTTCAGGAGGTAGCCGACACCGGTCGCATCCGCGCGGAGCAGCCGGATCGCGTGGCGGGTCTCGACATGTGCCGAGAGGAGCAGGATCGCGGTCG
The DNA here is from genome assembly GCA_963734895.1 of uncultured Chloroflexia bacterium. Classification (GTDB taxonomy): domain Bacteria; phylum Chloroflexota; class Limnocylindria; order Limnocylindrales; family CSP1-4; genus CAIXZV01. The sequence goes on from CAVTIN010000013.1 coordinate 51,071, forward strand.
CCGGGTGGCGTTCGCGGATGGCGATCGCCGCCTCGAGGCCCTCGGTGCGGTGCAGGGGCGGCATCCGGATGTCGAGGACGACCACGTCCGGGCGCTGATGCTCGACCAGCTCGAGGATGCCCGCTGCGTCCCCGGCCTCGCCCACGATGTCGAACCCCTCGTCGGCCAGCAGGTGCGCGAGGCCGGAGCGGAAGAGCACGGAGTCGTCGGCCAGGACGACCCGCAGGCGACGCCCGCCCGCGTCGGTCACGACAGCGGGAGCCTGGCGCGGACGCTCGTTCCCCCGCCCGGCGGGCTGTCGATCGCCAGGGTGCCGCCCACGGCCTGCGCCCGGTCGTTGAGCCCGCGGACACCCGTCCCCTCGGCTCCCTCGTCCGCCCCACCGCGTCCGTCGTCCGCGATCCGGAGGTCAAGCGTGTCCCGGTCGATCCGCCCGCTGATCGTCACCTGGGTTGCCTCGGCGTGCCGGATGGTGTTCGTCAGCGCCTCCGCGACGATGAAGTACGCGGCCGTCTCGACCGCCGCCGGCAGCCGTCGGTCTTCGATATCGACCTGGACGGGGATCGGGAAGCGGTCGGCGAGGTCGCGAACGGCGGGCGCGAGACCGCCGTCCGTGAGGGAGGGTGGATGGATGCCGCGCGCCAGCGCGCGGAGCTCTCGCAGCCCGTCCTCGAGCTCGTGGCTCGCCTCGTCGAGGATTCGCGCCAGCTCGGGGTCGGCATCGGCCCGACGGTTCGCACGCCGGAGCGTGAAGCCAAGCGCCACGAGCCGCTGCTGCGCTCCATCGTGGAGATCGCGCTCGAGTCTCCGCCGCTCCTCGTCCGTCGCTTCGACGATCCGCGTCCTCGACGCCCGGACCTGCTCGAGCTGCCCCCGCAGCTCGGCGGCCAGGCGCTCGTTCTCGAGGGCAAGCCGCGACGCCGCCGCGGCGCTTTCGACGAGGGATGGGTCAACGGCCGAGTCGTGGATCAGGACCGCGATGGTGCGGTCGGTCCCCTCGATCCGGGTCGTGTCGCGCTGGTCGCTGTCGGAGGGCAGCTCAGCCGGCCTGCCGGCTGGATCGACGTATCCGGCGCCGTCCGGGGTGGGGAACGCGAGCCGCAGGGTGGGGTCGTGCACGGCGCGCGCAAGGGCGGACTCGAGATCACCGGTCCTGACGCCGTCGAGCTCGCGTACCAGGTCAGCGATCGAGCCACGCTCAAGCCGCGTCTGAAGCAGCCCGATGAGGAACGCGATCGGCAGCAGGAAGTTCGAGAGCTGCGCGAGCGGCCCCGTGGACACTGCGAACAGCGTGTCGGAGCCGATCATGCGGGCGACGAAGAAGGTCCCGTTGACGACGAGCGCGATGGGGCTCACCCAGAAGACAGGGGCCAGCGCCCGACGCGCGACCGGCGAGCCGCGTCGCCAACGGTCGAGGACGGTCCCTACGACAAGGATCGTCAGCACCAGGGCGCCGAGGTTCGCGACCATGCCCAGGCTGTCGGCAAGCCCCTCGTTCGGCCAGACCAGCAGCGGGTTCCGGATCGCCCAGCTCGACGGGTACGGGTGCACCAGACGCTGACCGACCGTGAGGAGGAAGAACCAGGCGTAGACGGCGATCGTGAGGCGCCGCGACCAGCCGGCGGTCCGGCCATCCGGAAACGCGAGGTAGACGTGGGCGAGGACGACGAGCCCCAACACGTTCCACATGTCGCCGACGGTCCAAACGAGGGCGTCGAGGCCGTCCCAGCTCAGGAAGTCGACGGCACTGGCGAACCCCATGGCGATCACCAGCGGCCCGACCCGGTTGCCCGGGCGCGCGTGCCACATAACGAGGCCGACGCCGATCGTGAACAGGTTGGCGGCGAGCTGGACGGACCAGGTCCCGGCGTCGCCGCTGTCCCGGTTCGCCGTCATGAGCGCGAGGCAGATGGCCCCGACGAGAACGCCCGCCGCGACCACCCCGATGGTGACCCCGAGCCCGGGGCGGCCTGCCAACGCGCTCGCTCGCAGCTTCGGTGTCGCGGCTACCTGCTCGGCGGCCACGGTCGCTGGCTCTGTTCCGTCCACTGGGCCGACATGCCGGCCATCGTGCCACCGAGGTCAACCCGCCACCACCGTGCAGGCCCTCGAAGGCGCCGGTGAGGAAGCAGGGTCGGCACGCGTTGCTTCGGGATGTTCAGGCTGAAGACTTCCGGGCAACGGCCGCGCCGAGCGGTCACGAACGGGAGACGGCCGATGGGCTCGCGAATCATCCGCATCCCGGAGCCCTTGCCTCACGAACGGGTTGGCGTCAGTCGCATCCTCGACCCCGCCGGGACCGCGCTCATGGTCGCCGTCTCGGCGTCGGTCCTCGTTGCCTCCCTCCTCCTCGGGTCGCTGTCGGCCGTCGCCGGCCACGGGCCGGGTGCGATGGTGGAGCGCCCGGGGCCTGCCCCGACGATGCCGACGCCCATGCCCGAGGCACCGCCAACGTCACGTCAGGGAATGGCGGACCCACCACACGGACACCCGTCGGGCCCGCGCGATCGATGCGTCAGCGGGCGATCGGGAGCGGGAGGTGCTCCGCCAGCACGCGGAACGAGCTGCTCGCAATCTCCCCGTCGCGTGTGACGTCGAAGGTGTTGCGCTGGAGCCCCTGGTCGACCACGAGCGTGAGCTCCACGTGGAATCCATCCGCGGTCTGAGTGAGCGAGGGCTCGATGGCCGGCGGGTCGGCCAGCAGCGCGGCCCTGGCCGCCTCCTCCGCGTCCGAGCCCGGACGCCAGTGAAGGTCGTCGAGCGAGGTGATCGGCTCGACGATGACCAGCGCACCGCGCGTGACCTCCAGGAAGGCCTCGATGTAGGCGCGCGCATCGGCCTCGTCGTCGAGGTGGGCGCCCGTCGCGGACACGAGATCTGCCCATGCCTCCTGGTCCGCGGTGAGCAGCCGCGCCGAGCCGTCCGGCCAGACGCCGACGTAGACCTGCCACGGGTGTTCGCCGGTCTCGCCCCGGACCCGCCAGACGACCGTCCGCTGGATCCCGGAGACGGGAACCGGCGCGACCTGCGCCTGCCCGTCCAGCACCTGGTCCCCGAGCGGCTGCCCGATGGCCATCGCCACAGCGTTGCGATCGACCTCGCCCGTCGTCATTTCTTGCCCGGCGTCTTGTGCACTTCGTCCCATTGCTTCCCGTAGAAGATGGCGTAGCTGTTGTTGTCGGTGGACGTCACGAACGTCCCGTCATAGAACCACTTGGTCACTTCTTCATCGCGCGCCGTCTTGCGGCAGATCCTGTTGATCTCGCCGGTGCTCATCTCGGGGTTCGCCTTCTTCAACGCGTCCCGCTTCGCATAGAAGGCCTTCAGGTAGCGCGCCTTGAGCGAGTCGCTGATCGCGGCGCCCGACATGTCAATACCGAGGCTCTTCGTGACGGCGAGTCCCTCGATCTGCCGGACGACGGCCTCGGCCTCGTCGGCGATCGACCGCTTGATGTACTCGGCCCGGTCCAGTTTCTCCGCGTTGGCCTGCTTGCCGGACTTGTACGTGTCGGCGTGCTGAGCCTCGTGCATCAGTGTCAGGGCTGCGCCGCCGATGCCCTTCGTCTTGTTGACGTAGATCTTTCCGCCCTGGTGAAACGATCCCTGGCCGCCGTACTCGTAATCGACTGGGATCTTCCATTTCTCGATGATGGACATCGCCCACATCCCCGTGGCGCTCGCGCGACAGGCGTCCTCGATGGCCTTCTTCCGCGCGTCCCCCTTGAGGCCAAACCCGCTGCGCCCGGTGGTCCCCGTGCCCGGTTGGCTCGCGCCCTCGGCGCCGGCGGGTGCGGCCGACTTGACGGAGGCCGCCTCGGAATCCTCCGTCGCCTCGGTCTCGCGCGACGGGCCCGCTTCGACTGTGCCTGCCTCGGGTTCGGCCTGGTCCTCGACCTCCTGGTTCAAGGTCGGCCCCGGGTGCCGTTGCACGACGACGCCCGGCCGCATGAGCCGCGACACGGCGAGATTGCCGGCGGTGCTCTGGAGGGCCATCAGCTCATTCGGGCCGTCATGCTCGAACAGGCTCGCTGCCGAGGGGCTGCCGACGGCGCGTGCCGGCCCACCCGTCCCGTTTGCAGGATCGCGGGCAACCGAAGGACGCGGCCTTGGCAGGACGTTCCGATCCGGGTCGCGGCGGGCAATCTGGCGCATCCTGCCTGCCATTGTCGCTCGATGCGCGCGATGAGCCAGAACTGGCCGTGCACCCCGGTTGCCCGAACAGGCAGACCTCCTCATTCGGGCGGGGGTCTGCCCGCGATCCGGGGCCGTGACCGCCGCTACCTACGGGCGGGGCACGTCAGTGCACCTCACCGCAGGAGAGGAACGAGCCGTCAGTCCAGAAGCCGCCGGACATGTTGACGACAGACCCGGTGTGGGTGACATCGTTGCCCCGGTCATCGACAACCGTGACCCCCCACAGCGACCTGCGCCCGGTGTATCCGAGCGGCCAGGTGACCGCGTAGCGTCGCCCGCTCTGCGTCTCGATGATCGCGGTACCGGTCACGCCGTCGACCACCAGTTCACCCGACGTCCCACTCGTGTAGCAGCCGACGCTGCCCGGGGGCGCATCCGGGTAGAGACTGCCCGTCCTGAGCGGCGTCGGAATGCCGTAGGTCGCGGCGATGGCGCCGATGATCAGCAGGAGACCCAGCCCCGCGGTGACGAAGCGGTTGTTCATGACTGATCCTTGGATCGACTGGTGGTCGAGCGCAACTAGACGAGAGTCAGGGGAGCTCCTGACCAGGACCCACTCTCCGGGCTACCCGCGGCTCGGCGCCTGCAGCCAGTGGACGAGGTCAACGAGCCATCGATCGAAGGCGGATGCGAACTCCTCACCGGTTACGTCGAGGTTCGGCATCGGCATGCCCTCGGCCGACATCCGCCGGGTGAGACCTTCAATGAGGCGACGAGCCTCGATCGCCCGGACGGTCGGCGACATGCCGTCGCGTTCGGCGAACCGACGGACTTCGAGCGCAACGCCGAATCTGGAGACCCAGTCCGGCTGAACGACCGGCGGTCGCAGCCCCGGTAGGACGTGAATCTTCGGTGGCAACCCGACTCGCCGCGCGTTCGCGACCGGACGCGCCATCACCAGGCCCGCCAGGATCAGGGCATCGAGGGCGGAGGCGACATTGGGCTTCGTGAAGCGGGTCGCTCGGGCGAGATCGGCCGCCGTCAGGTCGTGCGGCGAGGCGGCCAGCAGGGCGGCGAGGACGTCCGCCCGAGCGTTCACGCCGAACGCAGCACGAAGCCGGATGCGCAGCCGCGCGGGCGATGTCGCCGTGTCCATCCGGGCCTTGCCTCGTCGCTGGTAATCGGGACGAGGCTGGGTCGCCATCGGCCAGGATGGCCCGCCTGATGCCGCGACGGTGGCGACGTACTCACCGATCGCATCGCCCGGAGTACCGAGCTCTCGACACACTTGCTTGAGCCGGGATCCATTGACGTACCGACCGAAGGACACGCACCAGTCGGTGCTGACGTCCCGCAGTCGGGCGTCCACATCGCCAAGCTCCGCAGTCAGGGCGACCAGGGCCTCCGGATCCACCACGGCGTCGTCTCGCTCGACGGTGGCGTCGACGCCGAGCGCGGCCCACTGGATCCACGCCCGGTCAAGGAGCGCACCCTGGAGCGAGCTACCCGAGCTGGCCATCGGCATCCTCCACGCCGAGCGCGCGAAGCGTTTCGACGAGCAGGGACCGGAAGCCGGGCGACGGATCGTGGGTCGACGCCCAGCGAGCGGCCCCGAGCAGGTCGTTCCGGTTGGGGCGCAACTCGACGAGATCCTGGAAGTGTCGGCTCCGCGGTCCCTGGTCGACAGCGGCATAGAGCTTGAAGCACACCATGTCGTACGAGCCCGCGAGCCACACGACGAGCCCGCCGAAGTCCCGGCGCTCGAGCCGCTCCGTGAACCCGTCGGGCAGGCCGAGGTCGAGCAGGGAATCGGGTCCGACGTTGAGCCAGTCGTTCGCGAGTCCGAATGCACGCCCGACATCCATCACGGCATCGCGAAGCGGCCCGGGCATGGGGCGAAGTGGCCTGATGACGTCCAGTGCGCGTTCGCCCAGGATGTCGAGGTCCCTCGTGGTCGGCCGCGTGATGAGCCCGCGCAGGATCAGGTTGCCGCCGCCGACGAGCACGACCTCGTAGCGCATCCCACGCGCCGCAAGGAGTTCGCCAAGGGCAGAGAGCGCCGCTTCGAGCTGCTCCCGACCAATCATGTCCATGCCGTGACGATAGACGTCCAGATGGTAAGAGTCAACCTATCGAATCGCTACACTAACTCTTACCATCTCCATGCCTGCTGCGCTCCAGACAGCACAGGTCTTGACGCGTCCCCGTCACGCATGGACCCAAACGCTGGCCGACCAGGCCCGCAATTGAGGGCTCGACCAATCTCGTCCAGTTAGCAGGTCTTCCCGCGCCACGAGCGTTGTGGCCAGGAAAAGCGGTCCCCCGATCGGTCCGGAAGACGAGATAGCAGGTCTTCCTGAGCACGAAACGGGGGAGTGGAGCCGACACTCGGATTTGAACCGAGGACCTGCTGTTTACGAAACAGCTGCTCTACCGCTGAGCTATGTCGGCGCGGCGGCAAGGATAGCAGTCCCGTTCGTGCACGGCGACCACCCGGTCGGGCTACTCACTGCGTGTGGGAACGCCTTCGAAATCGTCGCTTCGGTAGCCGAATCGTTGCTACCAGTGTCCTACCGTTGGTAGGATACGGAGATGAAGGTCAGCGTGAGCCTGCCTGCCGAGGACGTCGAGTTCCTCGAGGAGTACGCGAGGGAGCAGAAGCTCGACTCGCGATCGGCGGCGCTGCATCGCGCGGTGCGGCTGCTTCGCACGGCAGAGCTCGGCGGCACCTACGAGGCCGCCTGGACGGAATGGGCAGCCGCCGGCGAGGCCGACGCATGGGCGCCGACCGTGGGCGACGGGCTCCCCCGGTGATCCGCCGCGGCGACATCCACGCAGTCGATCTTGATCCGGCCCGCGGCTCCGAGGCCAACAAGCGTCGGCCGGCGGTGATCGTCAGCAATGATGCCGCCAACGGCACAGCCGATCGGCTTGGTCGTGGCGTGATCACCGTCGTGCCCGTGACTTCGAACGTGGCGCGCGTCTACCCGTTCCAGGTCCTGCTCCCGGCCGCGGAGACGGGCCTCGATCGTGACTCCAAGGCGCAGGCCGAGCAGATCCGATCGATCGCGGTCGAGCGAGTCGGCGAGCGGCTGGGCGCCGTTCCCAGCGCGATCCTTGCTGGACCTCGACGAGGCGCTCCGGCTCCACCTGGGCCTATAGCGGCAGGATCGTTCCCAGGCCCTTCGCCTCGGCCGCACGAAGGATGAGCGGCGCGACCGCGATGTCGTCGAGCGCGAGCCCCAGGTTGCACGCCATCGTCCGTTGCTCCGGCGACGTGCGTCCCGGCCGGGATCCCACCACGAGCTCGCCGAGGTCGGCGGCGATCGGCGGGATGTCCCGGAAGTAGCCGAGCTCCCGGAAGTGCTCGAGCTGCGGGACATCGTCCGTGGTGAACAGGTCGAGCTCGGCAAACGCTGCCGCGTCCCAGTAGCTGTCGAAGTCCACGGCCGAGGCAAAGGCGCCGGGCGCCATCCATCCGGCCTTGATCGATGCGTGCGGCGTGTGGAGGATCGGGCCCGAGGTCACGATCACGTCCGCGCCCCGGACCGCCGCCTCCGGATCGGCAGCCACCGTGACCTCGATCCCGTGGCGACCGCGCACGCCGTCGGCGAACGCCGTCACCCGGGCGGGATCAGGATCGAACGCCCGGATCGTCCTGAGGCCGGGAAGGACGACGCGCAACGCGTCGACGTGGAATGACCCCTGGACGCCGCAGGCCAGGATCGCGAGCACCGACGAGTCCGGGCGCGCCAGGTACCGCGCGGACACGGCGGATGCAGCGAGCGGGACCGTCGTGGTGACCGCCGGTCACTGCACGTTTGCCGTCGGCTCCAACGGCGAGTCCACGACCACCGCCGCCAACCGCGACACGGCCGCGGACGGCAACGGCTCCGGTGGCAACGACATGTGGTTCACCACGACCGCGGACAAGTCGCAGTGGGATGGGTTCCCGGCCACCTTCGACGCCAACGGCGACCTCAACTACCCGACCCAGCAGGATCGCTACGAGGCTCGCACCGACTGGCTCGACGGCTCCGACGACTGGGTCCGCGCAACGTCCTACCCGCACCCGCAGTTCAGCAACCTCGCCTTCTACTTCCACGACGCCGGCGTGATCGTGCTCGACGAGGCGCAGGAGCTGAGTGAGTACGCGACGATCCCGACCGAGGGCTATCTCTCGACGTACGCCGGCCGGCGGAACGCGCACCGCTTCGAGGTCGTCGGCTATGGGCTTGAGAAGGTGCTCCCCTTCGCCGATTTCGGGGGCGACACCCGGATGAAGGCGGAGCCTCGGCTCGTCAACCTGCAGGGCAACCCGAAGGATACGTACATGCTGGTGTCGAACAACGCGAACACCGGCGGCACGTGCTTCGGTGACTCAGGTGGACCGACGTTCGACAACACCGACTCCCTGCTGCTCGTCGCTGTCACCTCGTTCGGCTTCAGCCCGAACTGCACCGGTGTCGGTGGGGCCTACCGGCTCGACCAGCCGGACGATCTCACATTCCTGGCAGGCTTCGGCATCACGCCGTAGCGCACTCTCGAGCGCCCTGGCGAAGGCCCCTGTCCACCGGACGGGGGCCTTTCCCGCTATCGTGCGATCGGCGTTCGCGAGTCGCCGTGTCAGTGGGCCCAAGGGTCGGCTCCACCGGACCCGGGAGGCTCGGGCTCGCCAGGAGGAACCACATGGTCGCCGATGCCGCCACCGTCCCCGATCACATCGAGCACCGGATCCCGCTGCCCGACGGACGGGTGTTTGCCGCTGCCGAATGGGGTGACCCGGACGGGATCCCGCTCATCTCGATCCACGGCACGCCGGGCGGCCGCATGTCCTGGTGGCAGGATCCGGACATCTACCGCCGATACGGGCTTCGAAGGATCACCATCGATCGTCCCGGCTACGGCGAGTCCAGCCGGCTGCGCGGGCGACGCGTGGCCGACATCATCCCGGACCTGGAGCCGCTGACCGAGGCCCTCGGCATCGACCGGTTCGTGGTCACCGGCGGCTCCGGCGGCGGCCCGCACGCACTCGCCTGCGCCGCGCTGCTTCCCGATCGTGTCATCAGGTGCCTCGCGCAGGTCTCGATCGCCCCGTATGGCATCGCGGATATGGACTGGCTCGACGGCATGACCGAGGGCAACGTGATCGAGTTCAGCGCCGCGCTCGAGGGCGAGCCCGCGACCCGCAAGCTGCTTCACGGGCTTCGAACGGAGACGCTCGAGCGACTTGCGGCGGGCCGCCTCGACTGGATGGGTGACGACTACGAGCTGTCGCCGGCCGACCAGGCGCAGATGGCGAAGCACCACGATCGGATCGCGGCCCAGCTGACGAGCTGCCTGGAGCCCGGCATCGACGGTTGGGTCGATGACGACATCGCATTCACGAAGCCGTGGGGCTTCGACGTCGAGGACATCCGCGTGCCGGTGGTGATCAGCTACGGCCGAACGGATGCGCTGGTGCCGCCCGCGCACGGGGACTGGCTGGCCGCCCACGTCCCGGGCGCCATCGCGTGGGTGGACGAAGAGGCCGGCCACGGGGGCGATGACTCGCAGATCGAGCGTGAATACGCCTGGCTGGCGACTGGTCGCGACACCGCCGATGGTGACGCACCAACCGACGGATAGCCCACCGAGCCCTCGCCCCGTCGGCGAAGCCCGGGCTCAGGGAGCCGAGCTTGCCGCCGGTGCGCCCGGCCCGCCGAACGCGCCGCGTCCGCCGAAGAGGCCGCCGACATTACCGATGACCACGCTGGTCGCGGTCACGCTGCCGTCCGGGTTCGAGGTGCCGATGACCGTCACGGTCGCACCGCTGGCGATGTCCGTGATCGCCTTGGTGGCCTCGGACACCTCCGTCACCGTGGTCGTCGGGGTCAGCAGCACGATCCGCGACCCGCCGGCCTGCGTGGTGATCGTCATCTGGTCGGCCGAGACCGAGTCGACGGTGCCGTTGGCGCCGCCGCCGAACCCGCCCGCGCCTCCATTGCGGGTGCGGAACGAGGCATTCGGTCCGCCGAACGGCAGGCCGCCGTTGTCGCCGGTGAGGGCAGCCCGGTCCGTGCCCTGGCTCGAGGTCGCGTTGGCCACGAGATAGCCGCCGGCGAACGCGACCAGCGCCAGCGCCACGGCGCCGACGATCGGCAGCAGCTTGCGGTTGGATCCCCGTGTCGGGCGAGCGGGCTGGATCGTCATCGTGGTCGGGTCGAATGGCTCGGGCTGTCCGAACGGCGCGGGCTGGCCGAGCGGACCCGGCTGGCCGGTGGGCGGAGTGGTCATGGTGTGGTCTCCCGTTGGATGCGGATCAGGGTTGGGTCAGGACAGGCGAGGTGGTGCTACTCGGTGCGCAGCGCGACGATCGGCTGGAGCTGGGCGGCGCGGCGGGCAGGGTAGAGCCCGAACACGAGGCCGACGGCGGCGCTGACGCCCACGGCGAGCAGCAGGGAGATGGGGGTGACCGTCGCCTGGACCGTGGTCAGGCTGGCGATGGCGATGGACACGAGGATCCCGACACACGCGCCGGCGATCCCTCCGAGCGTGGTGAGGAACACGGCTTCCACCAGGAACTGGCCCAGGATGTCCCGGCGGCGCGCCCCGAGGGCCTTGCGCAGGCCGATCTCGCGCGTCCGCTCGGTCACCGAGACGAGCATGATGTTCATGATCCCGATCCCTCCCACCAGCAGGCTGATGCTGCCGATCGCCGCCAGCAGGACGGTGAACGTCGAGGTCGCCGACGTGGCCGCCGAAAGGAGGTCCTGCTGCGTCTGGACGGTGAAGTCGGCCTGCGTCGGGTCGGCGATGTTGTGCGTCCCGAGCAGGACTTGGGTGGCCTCGAGCTGGACGTTGCCCATCGCGTCCTGGCTGGTCGCGCTGATCGCGATCGTGTTGACGTTGGTCCGCCCGAAGATCCGCTGCGCGGCGGTCGTGACCGGCACCACGACCTGGTCGTCCTGGTTGAAGAAGCCGCCCGCGGTGCCCTTCGATGCGAACACGCCGACGACCAGCAGCCGGACGATGCGGACCGGGGCGTTGCGGCCGCCCGACGAGAAGTTGAGGTTGATGTACTGGCCGACGGCATCGCCGCCGTTGAACAGGGCCTCGGCCGTGGCCGACCCGATGACGGCGACCGAGGCGGCCGACGACACGTCGGCGGCGGTGAAGAAGGCGCCGCTTGCGATGGTCCAGTTGCGGACCGTCAGGAACTCCGGTGTGGTGCCGGTGACCTGGGTGTTGGTGTTGGAGCCGCCGACGATCACCTGCGCGCGACCGGTCAGCTCGGGCTCGATGGCTGCCGCGTCGGGAACTGCGCCCGCCGCCTGGAGCGCGTCCACGTCGTTCAGCGTGAGGGTGGTCGCGCCACCACCGGCGCCGCGCACGAGCCCGGTCGAGACGCCGCCGGGCGAGACGAGGACGAGGTTCGTGCCCAGGCCCTCGAGCGTGCTCGAGATCGATGCCGAGGCGCCTTCCCCCACCGACACCATGCCGATCACGGCGGCGACGCCGACCAGGATGCCCAGGATCGTCAGCGCCGCACGAAGCTTGTTGGCGGCGGTGGCCACGAACGCGGTCCGCAGAGTTTCGAAGACCGGCATCTCAGTCGACCGTGCCCGGCCTGGACTCGCGGCCTGGGCGCCCAGATCGTCGATGACGGGGTGACTGCGCCGGCCTTGATCTCCTCGGTCAGGGCGTCGAGCACGATCCGCCCGTCGAGCAGGTGGATCTGGCGATGGGCGAGCTCCGCGACCCGCGGGTCGTGCGTCACCACGATCACCGTCCGCCCGGCCTGGTGGAGGCGGCCGAACATCCGCATGATGCCGGCCCCGGTGGCCGAGTCGAGGCTGCCGGTGGGTTCGTCGGCGAGCAGGATCGCCGGTGAGGTGACCAGGGCCCGGGCGATCGCCACGCGCTGCTGCTCGCCGCCGGAGAGCTGGTTCGGGCGATGGCCGGCCCGCGCCGCGAGGCCCACGGCCTTGAGCGCCGCCAGCGCCTTCCGCTGCCGATTCCGGTCGCCCCGGTAGGCGAGCGGCAGCGCCACGTTGTCCACGGCTGTGGTCCGGGCCAGCAGGTTCCACTGCTGGAACACGAAGCCCACGAATCGGTTGCGGACTCGCGCCAGCGCATCCTCGCCCAGGCGGGAGACGTCCACGCCCGCGAGCACGTACTGGCCGCGGTCGGCGACGTCGAGGCAGCCCACGATGTTCATGAGCGTGCTCTTGCCCGAGCCGGACGGGCCGACGATCGCGACGAACTCGCCCTGGCCGATCCGCAGGTTGAGGCCACGCAGGGCGTACACGGCGGTCGACCCGGCCGCGCCGAGCGAGCCGTCGGCGGCCCCGTAGCGCTTGACGATCCCCTGCATCGAGACGAGGTACGGGCCGGCGTTCACGCCAACCGGCGGGACGGGCGCCAGGGCCATTGTCGGTGCCGTCGTTGCCGCCCTCGGCGCCGTTCCCGCTGTCACGTCGGCCCGCGGCGGACCCGCTTCAGCCACCGAAGCCACCGCCGCCCTGGAAGATCCGCGTCCCACCGCCTCCGGGGAAGCCGCCGCGGGTCTGGGTCGTCGTCTGGAGCGACTCCACGACCGTGGTGCCATCGCTGAGCCCGGACACGATCTGCGTCTGCGAGCCGTTGCTGATCCCCACGGTGACCGGCACGTTCGTCTCGGTCTTGCCATCGGCTCCCAGCACGCTGACAACCTGCTGGCCGCCGACCGTCTTGACGGCGAGGCTCGGCACGAGCACCGCGTTGTCGGCGCGGTCGGTGACCACGGCAGCGGTGGCGCTCATCCCGACCAGCAGCGCCGGGTTGGTGCCCGAGATGCACACCGTGACGCCGAAGCTGGTCACGCCCGAGATCTGCGATCCGACGACGCTCAGCTGGCAGACCTTGCCGACGACCGTCTCGGTGCCCAGGGCGGTCGAGCTGATGGTCGCGGCCTGGTCCATCTTGAGCTTGGCGATGTCGGTCTCGGACGCCTCGCCTGCGATCTGGAGGTTGGCGAGATCCATGACCTCGATCTGGCCGGTCCCGCTGGATGACGCCGAGGATCCCGACGAGCCGGAGGTGCCCGAGACCTGCTGCCCGACCTCCAGATTGACGGCGGTCACCGTGCCCGCGATCGGGGACGCGATGGTGGCACCGGTGGCCTGGAGGTTGGCGAGCGTCTGCTGCGCCTGTGCCAGCGACGCCCGGTCTGCGGCGAGCTGCGCGTCGGTGGTCGGGGCGGTCCGGGTCGTGTAGTTGTGCTTCGCCGTCGTCAGCGCCAGCGTCGCCGAGCTCACCTGGGCTTCGGCCTGGTGCTGGGACTGCGTTGCCCGCAGCTTGGTGTTGGCCAGCGAGGAGGTGGCGCTCGCGACCGCGGCCTCATCCTTGGCCAGCTGGGGATCGTCGGCGGGGAGGGTCGCCTTGTCGGCCGCCAGCGTCGCCTTGGCCGCGCTCAGGGCGGCAGTGGCGTCGGCGATGTTCTGCTTGTTCTGGGCCTTGGTGTCGGACAGCGAGGTCTTCGCGGTCGAGAGCTGCAGCGTCGCCTGGTCGACCGAGTCCTTGGCCGAGGCGACCGTCTCGGCAGTCGGCGCCGCCACATCGTCGTCGAGGCGCGCCTGCGCGGCATCGACGTTGGCCTGAGCGGTCTGCAGCTGGACCTGGAGCGACGAGTCGTCGATGGTCGCCAGGACCTGGCCCTCGGTCACGGTGTCGCCGACCGCGACGTTGACCGCGGTCACGGTGCCGGATGTATCGAAGCTCAGCTCGTTGATCGAGGACGAGGCGATCGAGCCCGAGATGCTGACGCTGCTGACGATCGTGCCCGTCGTCGCGGTCGCGGTGACGAGGGACGCCGCCTCGGTGCCGAACGGCTTCGCGATCCAGAACGCGGCCGCGGCGATGACCACCGCGACGAGGGGCACGACCAGCCATCGCCACCGTCGGCGCCGGCCGGGCGGGTCGCCCAGATCCGACTCATCGAACTGGAATTCGTCTGCCCAGGATGATCCCGGGTCCGATTTCTCGATCGCGTTCGTCATCTGCACATCTCGAAACTGCCCCTCTGCCACCCGATGACGTCAAGGTCGTCGAGACTCGTGAGAGCAACGTGAGAATTCGCGGGTGAACGCAAGTGCGCGAGCACCTCGTCCCGCCGTGGAACCGCGGGCTCGCCGGACCGCCGCTCGCTAGGGGATCGACCCCACGCAGGCGAGCGCGCCGGGCGCGCCTGCCAGCCGGTATTCCGGCACCGACGCGGGGATCACCAGCGTCTCGAATGGCTCGAGCCGTTCCTGCCAGCCGTCGCCCGACAGCCTCGGCCGTGCCCCGGATCGCGGTGACGATCTCGAGGGTTTCGCCGGCCGGGCGGCGAGTGACCGGCGCCGCGAGGTCCGCGATCTCGAGCCGGAGCTCGCGCACGGTGAGCGCGCCACCGTCGAGGCGCCAGTCGCGCCCGACCGGGACGGCGTGGGCATCGGGCCGCACCGCCCGCAGCGACTCGGCGATGTGCAGCGGCCGCTCCGCGGTGGCGGGCCGGCCCCAGTCGGACATGCGGAACGTGATGTCGGACGGCTGCTCGATCTCGTATACGAGCGTCCCGGCGCCGATCGCGTGAATCGTGCCCGCCTCGAGCAGCAGGGTTTCGCCGGGCCTGGCCGGAGTGGTCTCGCAGTGGCTGCGTTCGACGGCGCCTTCCTCGATGGCACGGCGGAGGTCCGCAGCCCCGAGATCGAGGCGAGGGCCGGTGACCAGGACCGATCCCGGCTCGGCGTCGAGCACGAGCCACGCCTCGGTCTTGCCCAGCGCGGTCGGCCCGAACAGCTCGGCCGCGAGCGCATCATCCGGGTGGACCTGGAGCGATAGCCATCCCCCGGCATCGATGAGCTTGACCAGGAGCGGGAAGCGGGCGCCGAGCAGGCGCATCGCCCGGCTGCCGATGAACGCGGCTCCCTCGGCCGCCGCCAGCTCGTCGAGCGTCCGTCTGCGATCCGACGACGCGCCGTTCGACGGCGGCCCGCTGTTCGTCGGCCCGCCGTTCCTCGGCGCCCCGCCGTTCGCCGGCGCCCCGCCGTTCGCCGGCGCCACGACCGAGTCCGGCCCGGCGACCCACAGCTCCCCGACGTGCTCGGCCGCGTCCGCGAGACGGTGACCGGCCCACGGTCGGAGGCTTCGATGGGGGATCGGGCGCAGCGGGAGCATCTGCGGGCAGCATAGAGGGTCCCGCGAGAGCGATGATGGGCGCCGCGCCCCACCGCGGAGGACCTCGCCCATGCCGACCGTCGCCTCGCCGCGCCGTCGCCCGCCGAGCCCCGAGCCCGCGTCGCGCCCGGGCGAGCGCGCGCGGATCCGGCACCTCGTCGTGACCGACATGACCTGGCTTGAACCCGGCGTGCAGCGCGCGGTCTCCCTCGAACCCGAGTTGGCCAGGCAACGACACGATGCGTCGTTGTCGCCGCCTACTGGGTGCGAGTCGGCCACCTACCGACGTGGTGCGTCGTAGACGCTCCAGGCGCCGCGGTCTGTTGCCAGGGAACGATGCGGTGCGTCGTTGGCCACATCGACCTGGCCTACGACGCAGGTGGTCGTTTGCTGGCCAGGAGCGCCGCAACCATCGGCCGCCCTCCCGCACGCATTCCGTCCGGACTCCGGGCATCCACCGGCGATCGCGGACAAGAGCCCGGTTACCATGCACCCCATCGTTTCGTGGCCAACCGCGCCCGGCCCACGACGCCCCGGGCACCAGAGGCCCAGCGCGTGCCGGCCGCGTGCCGCGCACCAGCGCCTACCCTCGCTTCGGGCGACGCTCGAACGCCTCGACCGCGACCGGCAGCGTGGGATAGATCCGCGCCTCGTCGATCACCGACAGCAGGCCTCCCCGCCGCATCTGGGCACGCAGGTCCTGCTTGACGCGTGCCATCGCGAATGTCACGTCCCGAGCGGCGAGCTCCCCACTGAGCGCCTGGAGGGCCGCGGCCGCCGTCGTATCGAGCTCGACGATCGCCTCGGCGTTGAGCAGGAACCACTCCACCGGGATTGCCTGTCCATCGACGGCCGCCAGGGCTCGCGTGCGGAAGTCCTCCGCGTTCGCGAAGCACAGTGGGGCGTCGTACCGGAAGACGAGCAGCCCTGGGATCTGCGTGGCCTCCGGGTAGTCCTCGATGCTGTGGAGCCCGGCCAGGTCCGGCACTCGCCCGAGGATCGACGCCGGCGGCCGCGCGACGCGGGCGAACAGGTCGGCGACCGAAAGCGCAATCGCGACCAGGATGCCGGCAAGGACGCCGAACACGAGCACCCCGGCGAGAGCGGCCAACGCGAGCGCCAGCTCGGTCGTCCGGAACACGGCCAGGCGCTTCAGGCCCTGGAGATCGATCAGTCGCAGGGCTGCGAACACCACGATGCCACCCAGCGCTGCCCGGGGGATCAGCGCGATCAGGCCGGGCACCGCGAGCACGACGACGACCACGGCCACCGCGGCCACGAGCCCCGCGGCCTGGCTGCGGGCGTGCATCGCGTCGAGGATCGACGTGCGGGAGCTGGAGGTGCTCACCGCGAACCCGCCGGCAAGTCCGGCCGCCAGGTTGGCGGCGCCCAGCGCCAGGAACTCGCGGTTGGCGTCGATGGTCTCGCCGTTCCGTCCCGCGAATGCCCGTGCGGTCAAGGTCACCTGGGTGTAAGCGACGAACGCCACCGCTCCCGCGGAGCCCGCGAGGGCCGTGACGTCGCCCACCCGCAGGGCGGGCAGCGACGGCGCCGGCAGCCCGGCGGGTACGGAGCCGACCAGCGTGACCCCGCGAGCCTCGAGGCCGAACAGGGCCACGATCACCACCGCGCCGACGACCGCCAGCAGCGTCCCGGGCGCCAGCGGCGAGATCCGCTGCAGGATGAGCAGAAACGCCACGACGCCCACGCCGAGGATCGCCGACAGCGGCTGGATCTCGCGCAGGCGCTCCGCCAGCTCCGCGATCTGGCCCAGCGAGTCGGTGGCGGCGAGGCTGACGCCTGCGATCGTCCCGAGCTGGGATGCGACCATGATCACCGCCACGCCGGCCAGGTAGCCGACCAGGATCGGCTGCGACAGCAGGTCTGCAAGGAAGCCCAGCCGCAGCACGAACGCCGCGAGGCAGATGAGCCCGATCATCACGGCAAGTCCGGCGGCGAGCACCGCATACCGTCCCGGATCCCCGGCCGCAAGCGGCGCCACCGCGGCTGCCACCATGATCGACGCCGCAGCCTCCGGGCCGACAGACAGCATCCGCGAGGTGCCGAGCAGCGCATACACGACCATTGCGAGCACGGCGACCCACAGCCCGGAGATCGCCGGGACGCCCGCCAGATCGGCGTAGGCGAGGCACTGTGGTACGAGGTACGCGGTGACCGCGATGCCCGCGAGGAGGTCCGTCCGGAACCAGCCCGCGTTGTACCCGGCCATTTGCGCAAGCCCTGCGGTGACGCGCCCGTCGCGTCGGTCTCGCCCCTCGACGCTCACAGCTGCCCGCTCCATGCTCCGTGGGCATGTCCTGCCGATTCGGGACCTTGGACCCTCCGGGCGTCTGGCCCCAGGTGAGATGGTAGGACCACGCGAGGCTCGCGGCCCGTGGTACGAACAAACCGACCGCCAGCTCCGATGCGCCGACCGCCGGTCCGGCCAAGCCCCTGAGGCTCCGGATGCAGGTTCCCCCGGCCGACTGGAGCACCGGCAGGACCGCGGGCCCGCTTTCCTCGTTTGCGGAACTGCGACGCGCTACGCTTCGTCACCCGAACATGCGAATGCCTCGTCGCTCCGTCGCCATCCCGGCGCTTCTCGCCTTCGTGGTCCTGGTTGCGGCCTGCGGCACGTCCGCCGCCACGCCGGCGTCTAGCGCCGGCCCCTCGAGCGCGCCGGCGCCGACGGCGAACATCATCCAGTCGGCTGCCGACGCAGCGCGGGCGGTCACGAACGAGGTGCCGCTGTTCGCCGGCATCGAGCCCAGGGACGCCAACCTGATCGGTCAGGCGACCTGGTACGAGGCGACCCCGCAGGAGGCCGCCAAGCCGCCCGTCCCCTGGCGCGTGATCTTCCGGGTCGGTTGGGGCGATTGTCCGGCCGGGTGCATCGACGAGCACACCTGGACCTACGAGGTCGGCGTCGACGGCTCGGTCACCTTCGTCACCGAGGCGGGGTCCGCCGTGCCACCGGCCGTGTTCGAGACGCTACGGGCGGCCAGCAGCTTCACTGGCGTCGCCGGTCGGGTCACAGCAGGTCCCACCTGCCCGGTCGAACGGCCCGGCGACACCGCCTGCCAGCCTCGGCCCGTCGAAGGCGCCGCCCTGGTCGTCACCGACGCCGGTGGCTCCGAGGTCGCTCGGGTCACCACCGACGCGAGCGGCCTGTTCGGGCTATCGCTCCAGCCCGGTGACTACACCCTCACGCCGCAGCCGGTCGAGGGGTTGATGGGCACGGCGGCCCCGATGCCGTTCACGGTCGACGGACGGGCAGGGGACCGTACGTGGACGTGTCCTATCGACGCCGGGGCGCCAGCGTTTCTGGACGTCGGCTACGACACGGGGATCCGCTGAGGACGCGGGGACTGCGACCCGCGCTTATCGGATCAGCTGCGTTCCGTAGGCAGCCCACGGAAAGTTGTCGGACGGCATGCCGATGGGGCCACCGAAGTTCAACGCCTCAACGAACCAGCCCTTGAGGCATCCGGTCGCGCCATTTCCAACGGGAATCGGACTCCCGGGGCCTGTCTTGCACTCCGGGTTGTTCGTCTGGATGTAGGCGTGGTCGAGCACGAAGTTGCCGACCGCCACGAGCCGATAATAGGTGTTGTTCCCATTTGTTCCGGGCGTTGCGACGGGCGTGCCGGGGTCAATGGTTGAGCCCGGGCAGTACGGTGCCGGTCCCACCTGCCCCACATTGTCGCTGGTGCATTCATAGAACGGGATCTGGACCGTCTTTCCGATGAATTGGTTCATCGCATCCTGGACTTGCGTGCTGTTCGTGTTGCCAGGCACCGTGTGGACCCAGATCGGGATGTCCAGGCCCGTGTTCCCGGGCTTAGCGATTTCGCAGGCAAGGTACGCCGAGCCATTGCCATTACACGATGGGTCGTGCGGATCGAAGTCGAGCCAGCCAACGCTGCCGGGACCCGTCTGACACAAGGGGAGGATCACTTCGCTGTTGGGGTCGCCGACATTCCCGAATGTGTACGGGCTCCCTTCGCCGAACCCGATCTGCTTGTTTGATCCATCGCACAGGGTCAGAAGGTACGGAAAGGTCACCGGCAGGAAGCCACACGGGGCGTCCGCCGGACAGATCCCCTGGACCTGCCCCGCGATGGCTGTCGCCCTCGCGCTCGCCGACAACTGATTGATGCCGTTGCCGCCGGGGAGGGCCGCGAATATCCCGCCCATGAACGTGGAGAAGGTCCTGGAGCCATTGGCCTCAACACCATACGCTGACGCTGGCGGAAGTGCACCGGGGCTGAGCGAACCCACGACTACCTCGGGATTCAGTCTGTCGCCGTCGATATCGGTGTAGTAAGACGTTGGCGCTGGGGAAATCCCATTGTTCGCTGCGGCCGAGTTCACGGCCGCGAGAACGTCCTGATCGGTCTTTGGAAGCGCGCTACCACCACTCCCGGCGGCGATCAGGTTCTGGGCAAGCGCCACGGCACCGGCATCCGCGGCAGCGTCCGACCCGTTCTGCGTGACACGCTGCTGGGCGAACGCATTGCCGCCGTCGATGACCAGCGAGGCCATCGCCAGCAGGGCGACGACCGCCAGCGTGAATAGGACGAGGGACTGGCCTCGCTCATTCGGCCGCCCGCGGCGAGCCATCCGCCACAGCATCATCATTACTCCATTCATCTCATTGATCTTCACGGAATCGGACACCCGCTCGTCGTACAGACGCTTTCGACCGGCTGCTTGCTGGTCGAAACGACCGCCCGCGGGCCGATCACCACGTTGCCGATGATCGGTGTGAGCGCCTGATACGTGTACTTGACCGTCACGACGGCTACGCAGCCCACCGTGATCGGGCTGCACGCCTTCGTCAGAGTGCCCTGATCCACGAACTTGACGCAGACCCCGCTGGGATCGGCCGGGACATTGGTCGTCGCGTCGCATGCACTTGGTGTGGCAGTCGGGATGCCGAGGGCTATCGCCTGCGCGGATGCGCGCCCATTGATATCTGGCAGGTACTGATTAACGATCGCAGTCCGCACGCCCTCTCGCGCTGCGTTGTTGATCTCGTTGTCAGCGAATACGTAGCGTCCCAGGTCGAAGACCGACATGAACATCAGCATGATGATCGGGAGAACCAACGCGAATTCGACGAGGGTCTGTCCCCTGACGCGCGGTGCGCCGCCTAGCCGTCGAGACGTCCGCCTCATCGCTACGGCCCCACCGTCAACTGGACGTCGCAAATGAGCTGTGTCCCGTCGAACGGCCCGTTGATCGTGGTGCCCCCGGAGTTGACGTAGTACTCGCTGCCGATCTTTGCGGTGCCTACCGTTACGTTGAACGGGACCGTAAATCCTGCGCCCGCCCACCCGGTCTGCAGCCCGTTGTTGGGCACCTTGTTTAGCAGGCTCGGGACGGTGCACGTGGCTGGGGGAGAGGTCGGTGTCGCCGTGGGTATGGTGGTCGGCGCGGGCGTCGGGGGCGGTGCGACATTCAATAACCCCACGCGGATCGGGAAGATCGCACCGGCGCCGAGCCTTAACGGACTGCCGACGACGCTGCTGATGATCGGTGTAAGGAGCTGGAAATCGCAGGTCAGGTTCACCTGCGCGCGCCCATTTAGCGTCGTGGTGCCGTCGGGGAACGCAGGCGTTGGGAGCGGCGAGGGCAGCACGCAGTTGATCGTTGTCGCGTCGCGTTGGATCAACGCTTCGTAGCGGGCCTGGGCACTGGGGTCGGGACTGACAGCATCCCAGGCGTCAGGGTGAGTGGCGGCGTAGTCCGCGCCGATTCGCGCCGTGTTCTGCAGGTTCACCCACCCAAGGAAGAGATGCCCGAAGTCAAGCACCAAGAGGACAATGAGCAGTAGCACCGGCGCCACAAGCGCAAGCTCGACGAGGGCCTGGCCACGTGCGCGATCGGGATGTCGGGGCGTTCTTGACATGGATGCGTTGCTCGTCCCTTCGGCCATGCGATGACAGCCGCACCTGCAGTGCTCGTCCCCCGACGGTCGTAGGACTATCGTCCTGGGACCTTGCTGTACGCCTTTCAGCGGCGCGTGATGGCACCCACTGCTCCAGACATGGTACGAACAGGCCATAGCCGCTGTGGGCTCCCAAGGCGGAACCTGCGGCCCATGAAGAAGCGCGTCGCAGTAGCCCTGCTCTGGTTCTACGTCACCTGGTATGCGTGGGCCATGGTCGCCTCCCTCACGGGCCTGACCGAGCTTGCCGGCCCGGTGCTCGGTGCCGCGCTCGCGGCGCTGATT
This sequence comes from uncultured Chloroflexia bacterium, assembly GCA_963734895.1. Classification (GTDB taxonomy): domain Bacteria; phylum Chloroflexota; class Limnocylindria; order Limnocylindrales; family CSP1-4; genus CAIXZV01. The sequence continues at coordinate 72,621 of CAVTIN010000013.1, forward strand.
GCCGGGGATCCGATGCATCGGATCTGGTCGCGCGGGACTGAGCGCCCGAGCATCACCGCACGACGGTCTCCGCCACGGCCCAGTAGCCCGACACAAGGACACCCGCCCGATCCCCCGAGGAACGGGCGGGTGTTTGGATTCGACGGACCTGCCGGATCCCCGTGCGCGCGAATCCCGTCAGTCGGAGAGGCGCACCACGTAGGCCCCGAACACATTGTCCGCTTCAATCAGCCCGCACGTGCCGGCGGCCTGCTGGGCGGGCGTGCACTCGCCGACGGTGAGCGGCAGGTTGATGAAGTTGCTCAGGAAGTAGCCCGTGATGTCCTTCGAGCTCCCGCCCTGGGCACTGACCACGTAGAACAGGGCCCAGCCTTTGAAGCAGCCGTCCTGGTGGGCCTGCTGCGGGGCAGCGCAGTCGGGCGTGCCCGGCCCGACGATCGGTACGGGCACGATGTCGCCCGCCAGGTACTGCTGGACGTCGGTGTACAGCGCGGTGTGGTTGCCCTGGTTGTGCTGACCCAGGTACTGCTCGAAGTCGAACGTCGCGACGACGACGTTGCTGCCGTCGATGATCCCGCTCACTTCGCTGGTGTTCACGTTGTTGTTGCCGTTGAAGTCCGTCCAGGCGATGTCGAGGGCGCTGGTCGGGTAGTCGCCGTTGGTCTCGCCGAAGTTCTGCGGGTTTGATTCCGTGTACTTGGGCGTGCCATCAGGGTTGAAGGCGGAGATGCTCATCGTCCATGGCGCCGCGCCCACGGCCGTGTCGATGACGCCGGCGACCGCCGTTGCGGTGACCGAGACATCCCAGGAGTTCATGCCCATGACCCGGGAGAAGGAGTTCACGTGCGGCTTGGTGAGACCCACCTTGACCGACGCTCCGGCCGACAGCAGGGTCACGTCAACCGTGATTGCCGAGCCGTCTGCGCCGTTCGTGTATCCATTGCGCGTCGCCGCCTGCGCAGCAGCCGCCTGAGCGGCAGCCGTCTTGGTGGCCACCGATCCGGACACGTTCATGTACGCGTTTGCGCCCGCAATCGCTGCGAGATCGGCGCCGTTCTGTTGCTCGCGACGCTGGGCAAACGCCCCTCCGCCATCGAGGACAAGGCCCACCATCGCGATCATCGCGATCAGGCCCAGCGCAAACAGCACGAGGATCTGGCCGTCCTGTCGCCTGGCGGTTGTCGATGATGAATCTGTGTGCATCGGGGATCTCGCTTTCATGGCATGAGCATGCTTGCGGAGGAAGAGAGCGTGATTGGCCCGCCCATGCCGAGGAGCGACAGCGGCGCGAACGAGGCGCCGATGGTCACCCGCACGTAGTCGCCGGACTGGCACGGGGTGTGGGCGACGGTGGCACCAGCTACGTCGACACACGCGAAGACGGGGTTGCCCAGTTCGGGAATGAGGCCCTTCTGGATATCGATCGCTGCCTGCGTCTCGCTGGTTGCGCCGAGGACGATCCCCGGGTGCACGATGGTCCGCCTGGCGATCTCGCGGGCGGCTTCGGACACGCCGTTGTACATGTAGACGCCGCGCCCGAGATCGAACAGCCCAAGCAGCATCATCACGAACACGATGATCGCCAGGGAGAACTCGACCAGGGCCTGGCCCGACTCGTTCCGTCTGCTCATGACAGCGTCGTCACTGCAAGGATGTAGAAGAACGTGCCGCTGGGCGTGGTGACCGTGAGCGTGACGTTGAAGGTCTTGCCCTCGTTCGCCTTGCCATAGTCGTGCGATGTCGTGCCGACGGCACCCGCGCTCGTGGTGCCGTCACCGAAATCCCACCGCCAGTAGCTGATGGCGCAGGTTCCCGATGTCGGCGTCGAGGTGCTTGTGAAATCGATCGCCCAGTTCTTGTTCTTCTGGTAGGTGGTGAACAGGACGAGAGGCGATGGACATGTGGCCGTCGCGGTCGGGGTGGGGCTCGTGGTCGGCGTGGGGGTCGGAGACGAGGACGAGCTCGGCGTTGGTGAGGCCGTCGGCGAAGGCGAGGGGGTCGCGAAGCCGCCAGCGGTCGGCGTGATCACGACATCGGCATCTGCCGATCGGTCGAAGGTGACGTTCGGACCGCCCGTGAAGACCCACATCAGCGGCGTCAGGAGCTGAAAGTGCCCGGTGACGGTGACGGTGACGGTGGTCCCGTAGGCCTTGGTGCACGACGGGCTGCAGGCCATCGCCACGTCGGTCGGGCTGACCGTGACGAATCCGCCCTGTCCCTCGCGCGTGGCCGCGCAGGTCACTGCGTTCGTGCTGGCGTCACATGCCGCTCCACCGACGTAGGAGGTGGGGCTGGTCGCCGCGACCATCGCGCCTTCACGGGCCGCGTTGGTGACTGCGATTTCGGCGTAGAAGAGGCGGCCCATATCCACGGCGCCCAGCAGCAGAAGAAGCAGGATCGGCGTGACGAGCGCGAGCTCGACAAGCGACTGGCCGCGGGAGCGATCGTGAACGCGGCGGCCGCCACTCGCGGTGGGCGGACGTGGTTCAACCCGGGGCGGACGCGCTTCAACCCGGGGCGGCGACGCACGCAGCAGGCGCGATCGCGGTGGCACGCCGATGCGGCGTACGCGGAAGCGGGCCCATCCGGGCCACAAGGACGACATCGACGTTTCCCCCGGCGATGCAGTGATGCAGTTGGCCCCGGGAAGATGACGTGCGGACCTTGCGGCCAACCTTGCCGTGGTGCGCCGCGGCCACGAAACGTGCATCGGGTCCCATGACCCGGCCGGGACGTTCGACTCACACGCGTGCCCATCGCCGCGCACGCCGGCCGCCCTGCCCGCTGCCTCGCGCCCCGTATCCGCGAGGGCCGCGTCGAGGGCGCGGTCAACCTTGCGGTGGTGCGCCGCGGCCACGAAACGTGCATCGGGTCCCATGACCCGGCCGGGACGTTCGGCGCGTGCCAATCGCCCTTCGAACCGCCGGACTGACCCGGCGCCCGCTTGACCGCAGCTCCGTCGTTCGGGGTTCCCTCGCCAGGCCGCCCGGTACTTCCTTCTCCATCAGCTGCCCGCTTTGGGCTATGCACGGGCGCACCGTTTCAAGTCAGGGTGCAAGGGGCGACCACGACGATCGTCAGACAACAACCCGCTGCAGGTCATCCACATGCATCACAGGTTCCCAACAGGCTGGCGATTGCGCCTCCCCTTCCGACCACGGTCGCGGGGCCAGGCGCTGGTCGAGCTCGCCCTGATCCTGCCAGTGATGCTCGTCCTGTTCGCCTCGGCGCTGGACTTGGGTCGCCTGTTCTATAGCCAGATCACGATCGCCAATGCGGCCAAGGAGGGCGCCCTCGAGGCGTCACGGCACCCGACCTCGTTCGACAACACGAAGCCGTGTGACGCGACGACCAACCGGGTCATCTGCCTGGTCATCAATGAGGCGAAGGGCTCGTTCTACTCGATCACGCCGGCCGACGTGAGCCTCACCTGCTCGCCGAGTCCGTGTCCGTCGGTCCCCGTGGTGGGCAATACCGTCACCGTCAAGGTCACCGGCAAGTTCACGCTCATCACGCCCCTGCTCGCGTCGTTCCTCGGCGGCCAGACGATCAACATCTCGTCGTCCGCGGTGGCCTACCTGGGCGTTGCGCCCGAGCCTGCGGCCGGCTCCACGACAACGCCGACGGCCACGGCCAGCCCCACGCCCACGGCTTCGAGCTCCGCGTCGCCGACGCCGACCCCGAGTGGGAGCGTCACGCCCACCCCAACGCCGGTGTGCGTGACTCCGACCGTGACCGGCAGCATGACCGTCAGCCCGACCAGCGGTGGTTACTACCAGAACAAGAACTTCCCGGGCACGGAGTTCACCTTCACGGCCCCGACGGCCAACCCCCAGGCGGGCTGCACGTTCACGTACACGTGGAGCTTTGGTGATGGTGGAAGTGGGGATGGCACGAGCACGACCCACACCTACAGCGCCGCCGGCTCGTCGGGCACCGGCAACTCGAGGTACTTCCCGGTGACGCTGACGATCTCCGTCTACGGGGTCCCGGTCAACTGGCAGGGCACGATCAACGTGCCGGTGTTCTGATGAATACACGACGACATCCTGATCAGCGCGGCCAGGCCCTGGTCGAGTTCTCGCTTGCGATCCTCGTGTTCCTGGTGCTGATGATGGGCGTGTTCGACTTCGGCCGAGCCATCTACCAGTACAACGGCGTGGCGCAGGCCGCCCGTGAGATCGCTCGGGTGACGGCGGCGCACGCTGGCCCGGACTTCACGACGGTTGCCGGCCGCAGCACCGAGACCAAGGCCGTGATCGCGACCCAGAAGGGCCTCATCCCCAACCTCGGCGATCCGAAGATCGCGTGCGTGGACATCGCCGGGACGGTAATCACCAAGACGTGCCAACCGGGCGACTGGATCCGGGTAGAGATCGCCGCGACCTATGACCCGATCACGCCGCTCCTCGGCCTGGTCGGGACGTGGACCCTGTTCTCGTCTTCCACCAGCGTGCAGCTCCAATGAGAAGGAACGACCCCATGGACAATCCGCGACCGGGCCGCGAACGCGGCCAGATCATCGTGGTGTTTGCGCTGGCGCTGGTGGCGATCGTCGCCATGGTCGGCCTGATCCTCGACGGCGGCAGCTCGTTCGCCCAGCGACGATCCGAACAGAACGCCGTGGACCTGGCAGCGCTCGCTGCCGCCAATGACCTCATCGTCAACCAGGGAACCGCCGACTGGGTCGGCACGGCCCGCAGCGTTGCCAAGCAGAATGGCTTCGAGCACGGCGTCAATGGCGTCACCGTGGACGTGACCTGCCAGAACTGCCCGGGACAGGTGCTCAACCCGGGCGCGGCCGGCGTCCAGGTCACGGTCGGCATCACCGCGCCGCACCAGAATGCGTTCGCGGGCGTGGTCGGGATGCCCAGCTGGGATGTCAGCACGACGGCCACATCCAAGACGGGCTGGCCGGACACGGCCACCGGACCGGCCCCGTTCATCCTGTCCAAGGAGGCCTTCGACGAGAATGGCCACGCGAAGGTCTGCTCCGGCAAGGGCAACGAGTGCAACTTCGACCACCCCACGACCTCCGAGGGGGACACGCCGCAGACCGCCACCGAGTTTGCGTGGACGGACTTCGGATACGACAAGAAGTGCGTGGACACGGGCAACGTGGATGACCAAGACCTCCAGAGCTACATCGCCGGGTCTGCCTCGTTCCAGGTGACGCTCAACACCGGCTGCTACATCGCCCAGCACAACAGCGGCCAGATGGCGAACATCACGGCCACGCTCGCGAGCCTGGCCCCGATGACCTTTCCGGTGCCGATCGTGGACAAGAGCGGCAACTACGTCGGCTTCGCCTCGTTCGTCATGACGAGCGCCCACGCCAATGGGTCGAACGGGTACCTGACGGGCTACTTCGAGACCGGTGACCGCCAGGACCAGAAGCTGGATGTCAACGGCGCGGGCTTCGGTACCTCGACCTACGGCGGAACGTACGTCCTCAAGTTGATCAACTGATCGCGAGTCGCGGCGCTCCAGCGCCCGGCTCGCCAACCGGAACCGGATCACTGACCGGCGCGGCTCATGCCGCGCCGGTTCACGATTCCTCGGGCGCCTCGGCCGGGAGGTGGATCGTGAGGGCGGCCCCTCTGCCGGCTTCGTCCGGCTCCAGCACCAGGTCCCCGCTCATCGCCCGGCATAGCTCGCGCGACACGTACAGGCCGAGGCCGGATCCCTCGCCGCTCGGCCGGGTCGAGCCACGCTCGAAGCGCTGGAACAGCCGCTCCCGATCCGCCGCCGAGACGCCGGGTCCATGGTCCGCGATCGTGATCGCGAGGTCCGAGTCCACCGGATCGATCGTGACGGTCACCTCGACCGCGCCCCGACCGCCATAGTCCACCGCGTTGTCGAGCAGGGCCCACAGGACCTGGTCCAGCTGATCGGGGTCGGCGAGCGCGAGCCAGCCTTCCGACCGGTCATCGACCGTGAACGGGACCTCCCCGGCGCCCAGCGCCTCCCAGGTGCGGCGGACCCGCGCCGCAGGAGAGAACACCTCGAGCCGCGGACGGAGCACGCCAGACTGGATCCGGCTGACCGTGAGCAGCTGGCGGACCATCCGCGACAGCCGGTCCGCCTGCTCGGTGATGATCACGAGCCGCCGGTCGGGGGCCTCGGCCTCCAGCTGCTGGGCGTAGCCGCGGATGCTGGCCAGCGGCGTCTGCAGGTTGTGGGACACGCCGCGCAGGAAGTCGTCCTTGGCCTCGTCCAGCGCGACCAGCCGCGTGTTCTGCTGCTCCACCCGCGCGTACAGCTGGGCATTGGACATGGCCGCCCCGATCTCGATCGCGAACAGCTCGAACAGGTCCTGGTCGGCGCGCTCCCAGGCGCGCGTTGCGGGAACGTGGCCGACGAGCGCGCCGAGCACCCCGCCGGTGGCCGCAAGGTCCGCACGCACTGGCCGCGCCTCGCCGGGGACGATCTCCTCCTCCTCGATTTCCGCGGGGTCCCCGAGGACCACGTCGCAGTCGACCATCCCGAACACGGCCTTCGCGCGGTCGCCGGCGCGGCGCGCGAGGACGTCGGGTCGTTCCTGGAGCGTCGTCTCGGCGAGCGCCTCGAGAACCCGCCGCAGCTCGCGGTTCCGCCGCTCGAGCACTCGCGCCAGCCGGTTGTGGCTGTCCGCCAGGCGGCTGAACTCGTCATCGCCGGGGAGGTCCAGCGGCGTCGTGAGATCGCCCGAGGAGACCTGCTCGACGGCGCGCGCGATCTGCCGCAGCGGCGCGCCCAGGTCCGAGGCCAGGATCGCGGCCAGGAGGACGCCGAACACGACGGCGATCGCGATGGCCAGCAGGAGCACCCGCGCCACGGTGGTGTCGCCCGCCTGGTTGAAGCCCGTGACGAGCAGGACCACGATCCCGAACCCGGCGACCGGCAGCACGGCAGCGGAGATCAGGGCCAGGGTGAGGCGCGCCCGGAAGCCCAGGCCCGTTCGCCGGTACGCCGGCCCGGTCACGTCCCCGACGTCGCTTGCGCGGTCACCAGGCGGTAGCCGATGCCCCTGACCGTCAACAGGTGGGCGGGCTTGGCGGGATCGATCTCGACCTTCTGGCGCAGGCGACGCATCGTCACCCACACGTAGCTGGGATCCGCGTCCTCGGTGTCGACCCAGCCGCGTGCGAGCAGCGTCTCCGTCGTCACCGTCTGGCCGAGGTTGGCGGCAAGGGCGTACAGCAGACGCGACTCGGTCGGCGTCAGCGACACGGTGTTGCCTGCGACGATCGCCTCGCGCCGGTGGAGCTCGAGGGACAGGTTCGGGCCGAGCTCCAGCCGCTGCCGCGGAACGCGATCGCCGAGCCGCCTCAGCACCCGCTGGATCCGCGCTCGCAGCTCCGGGTAGTGGTAGGGCTTGGTGATGTAGTCCTCGGCCACCTCGTCGAGGAGGTCCGCCTTCGAGTCCGCGGTGTCGATCGCCGACAGGACGATGATCGGCAGGTCGGCGCGTGCCTTCACCTCGCGGGCGAGCGTGAGCCCGTCCATCCGCGGCATGAGCATGTCGATGACCAGCAGGTCCGGCCACTGCTGGGAGAGCCGTCGCAGCGCCTCGTCCCCGTCTCGCGCGGTGACCACGTCGTACCCGTCCGCGCGGAGCTGGTCGGCGAGGATCACCAGCAGGTTCGGATCGTCGTCGACGATCAGGATCCGGGGTGCCGTGACGCCGTACAGACCGGGTCCGCCGTGGAGCATGTGGCGAGGATAGCAGCGGCTCAGACGACCTCGACCACCCCTCGTCGCCGCCCGGGCTCGTTCGTCGTCGCCCGCCGGCCCGGTCGCTGCCGCCCACCCGTACACTCTGACCCCATGCCGGACCTGCCCATCCGAACCTACGAGCGCCGCCCGGCGGCCGTCCATGACTGGGATTCCCGCTCGGTCGAGGTTGCGCGCCGAGTGGCCGCGATGATCGATTCCGCGCGCCCGGGCACCCGGATGGAGCACGTGGGCAGCACCGCGGTGACAGGTCTGCCCGGCAAGGGGATCATCGATCTCGGGATCGAGGCCCTGCCGGACGAGATCCCCCACGTGACGGAGGCGCTGCTGGGCCTCGGGTTCCAGCGCCAGGGAGGGATGACCCCCTTCCCGGCGACTCGCCCGATGCTGGTCGGCGCGCTGGTCGAGGGTGGCGAGGAGTTCCGGATCCATCTTCACGTGATGCCGCCGGCCCGGCACGAGCTGCCGGAGCTGGTGGGCTTCCGCGATGCGCTTCGGGCCGATGCGTCGTTCCGGGCTGCCTATGCCGCAACCAAGCTCCGGATCGTCGGGGCCTCGACCGGCATCGAGCCGCAGGAGCTGTACACGGCCCACAAGGCGGACTTCGTCAAGGACGCGCTGTACCGGCTGGGGATCCGCCGACCACCCGCCGATGCGCCGGAGCCGCTGGCGCCAGGCGCCGTGATCGGGATCATGGGCGGCGGGCAGCTCGGCCGGATGCTCGGCCAGGCTGCACGCTCGATGGCCTACCGGGTGGTCGTGCTCGACCCGGACCCGCACTGTCCTGCCTCCGCGGTCGCCGACGAGGTGATCGTGGGCGCCTACGACGATGTCGATGCCGCGCTGCGCCTTGCCGACCGCGCCGACGTGGTGACCTACGAGCTGGAGCACGTGGGGGAGGCGGCCGCCGCCGCAGCGAGCTCGCGCGCACCGCTCCGTCCGGGCCTGGCGGCGCTGCGCGCGACGCAGGATCGTCTGGCCGAACGACGGTTCATCCGCGATATCGGCGAGGCGAGCGCTCCCTGGCGCGAGGTGCGTGGGGTCGCCGATGCGCTGGACGCGGCGGAGGCGCTCGGGTATCCGGTTCGCCTCAAGATCCCGACCGGCGGGTACGACGGGCGCAGCCAGGCACGGATCGCCGCCAAGGCGGAGGTCGCGGCGGCGGTCGAGGCTCTCGGCGGCGGGGACGGGCGGCCGCTGCTGATGGAGCAGGAGATCGACTTCGAGGCCGAGCTGTCGGTGGTCTGCGTGCGGGATCGCTCGGGCCGGACCCTTGCCTACCCGGTTGCGCGCAACGTCCACGATGACGGGATCCTGGTCGAGAGCCTGGTGCCGGCGCCCGTACACGAGCTCGTCGCCAATTCCGCCGTCGAGGTCGCCGACAGCCTCGCGCGCCGGCTGGACCTCGTGGGCGTGATGACCGTGGAGCTGTTCCAGCTGCGCGGCGGCGGCCTGCTGATCAACGAGCTCGCGCCGCGCGTCCACAACTCCGGGCACTGGACGATCGAAGGGGCGAGGACCTCGCAGTTCGAGCAGCACCTTCGGGCGATCCTCGGCCTGCCGCTCGGCTCGGTCCGACCGCACGGGCCGACGGCGATGGTCAACGTGCTGGGCACGGGAGCCGACCGCCCGGCGCGGCTGGCCGGCCTGGAGACCGCGCTCGCAGACCCGGACGTCCACGTGCACCTCTACGACAAGCAACGGGTGTTCGAGCGGCGCAAGATGGGCCACGTCACGGTCGTCGGGGGCGACGCCGACGACGTCCTGGACCGCGCGAGGCGAGCGCGGGCGGCGCTCCGCTGGGAGGGTTGACGAGGTGAGCGAGACGGCACCGGTGGTGGGGATCGTCGGCGGCAGCCGGTCGGACTTCCCGGTGCTCGAGAAGGCCCAGGCCGTGCTCGTGGAGCTCGAGGTCCCGAGCGAGCTGCGGGTCGTCTCGGCGCACCGGACACCTGATCACCTGTTCCGCTACGCGGAGACCGCTGCTCACGCGCGGGATCAGGGTGATCATCGCCGGCGCCGGTGGGGCCGCGCACCTGCCCGGGATGCTGGCCGCCAAGACGATGCTTCCCGTGATCGGCGTCCCCATTCCCGACGCAGCACCTCGGCGGGCTCGACTCGCTGCTCTCGATCGTGCAGATGCCGCGCGGCATCCCGGTGGCGACGGTCGCGATCGGCAATGCGGACAATGCCGCGCTCCTGGCCGCATCGATCCTCGCCCTGTCCGATCCGGCACTTGCCGAGCGTCTGGCGGCCCGGCGGGCCGCCCAGACCGACGCGGTGATGGCCGACCCGTCGAACACGGAGCCGCTGCCCGGCTGACGGGGACGGCCGCCGGCACGCCGATCGCGTCAGCCGCGGGCGCCACCCGCGGCCAGCGCCTGGGCCCGGCCTGCGGCCCGTTCCCGCTCCCGGACATGCGCCGCGAGGTCGGCGGCCGTCTTGACCGTGACCATCACGACCAGCGCCCAGATCGGCGCGCCCAGGATCGCGACCGCGAACGCTCCGAACAGGATCGTCAGGTGCAGGACCACGACCCTCGCATACGGGGCGCCCATCTCGGCGATCGGGGTGGACGTGCGGTACTCGCCTCCGGCGAGCCAGTTGAGCACAAACGATGCCCCGTGGCTGAGCACCAGGGCGACACCTCCCAGCAGCACGACGGAAGGTTCCGGCGGCCCGACGTCCGCTCCGGCCGCCTCGAACAGGAGCGGCAGCGCCACCCACACGAACACGCCATGGACGACCCAGAACATGCCGTAGTGGACGACGAAGAACGGGACCACGACCAGCCGGGGCACCCAGCCGAGGCCCGCGGCGGCCATCGGGTTGGGCAGCACGCTCGAGCCGCGCCCAGGCGGCGACGCGGGCGGAACGCCACCGGCGGTCAGGATCCGCCCGACCGCGAACACCCCGACCACGCCGTTCTCGAGCCAGTACAGCGCCACCAGTGTGGTGAGCGACCAGCCGAGAAGCAGGACGCCGACCAACGGCACGAGGTTCGCCCCGACCAGGAAGGCCATCGCCACGGGTGACGCGTTCCGCACCCGGCGCAGGGCCATCAGCCCGCTCACGGGGTCAGGCTACTCCGGTCCCGGGGGCTGCAGACGCCAGATGCGCGGGCCGGCAGCCTGCGTGCCGACGCGATGGGCGTCCGCCCGGTGGGCACGGCTCAACGATGCCCGCGTAGACTCGGGTGGAGATGGACGACGAGCGCTGGGAACCCGGGATGCCTGTGCTGGATCGGCAGCTCGTCCCGGATGCGGCCGGGCCGACCCTGCCGAGCGCACCGAGCGCACCGAGCGCACCGAGCGTGCCGGTCGGCGGTCAGCCTCGGCCGGGGCCCCGGGACGCCGCGCTGCCGCCGAGCCTTCGCGGGCTGCCGCCGAGAAGCGTCCCGGAGACCGCACCGACGCCGCTCCAGAAGCACTACGTGCTCCTCTCGGCGCCCGCGCTCGTCCTCGGCGCGATCGCGATCACGGCGCTCGAGGCCGGTGCGGGGTTCGGCAGCTGGCTGGTCAAGCTGTGCGTCCTGATCGCGGCGCCGCTGCTGATCGTCACGACGGCCGACGCGACGTTGCGCATCTGGCGGTCGGCCCTGGCGTGGATGCCGGTCGATCGCGGACGCGGCCTGTTCCGGGTCAGCTGGGTCGTGGTGAGCGTCGTGTTCCTGGCGCTCATCGCGCTGGCGGTCGTGCTGGTCCTGGGCGCCTGACGCATGGAACGACAGCTGGATCCCGAGGAGCGACAGCAGCTGAAGGACCTTGGGCGCGGACCGGACGGCCGTTCGACGGACATCGACTCGGGCGGTGGTACGCCGGCCTGGGTGGCGGCGTCGATCAGGTTCTGCTCGCGATGCGGGTCGAGGCTCGCGTTCAGCCGGCTGCCCGACGAGAGCCGCGACCGACTGGCCTGTGCGTCGTGCGGGTTCATCGCGTACGTCAACCCGCGGCTGGTGGTCACCACCATCCCGGTCACCGACGCGGGCGAGGTCGTTCTGCTGCGGCGGGGCATCGAGCCGGGGCGTGGCTCGTGGGCCCAGCCCGGCGGCTTCCTCGAGGTGGACGAGACGGTCGCCGAGGCAGCCGCGCGTGAGACGCTCGAGGAGACGGGGCTGCTGGTCGCGGCGGGCGATCTCGTCGGGATCTACTCGCGGCTCGAGGCGGCCGTCGTGGTGCTGGCGTTCGAGGCGCGGATCCTGGGCGGGGAGTTCCTGATCAATCCCGAGGCGCTGGAGATCGAGGCGTTCACACCGGCTCGCATCCCGTGGGACGGAATCGCGTTCAAGACCTCGTACTGGGCGCTCCGCGACTGGGTCGCCACCCGGCACCCGCAGGTCGCTCCACCGCCCGAGTTCCGCGGAGGGGACCGCCTGTAGCCCGCCCGGCGGTGCCCGCCGCGGACCGCCCGCGTCGCAGGACCCGCCAGCCTTCGTCGCCGGGCGCGCCAAACCGCGACGTGGCGCTGCTAGCATCGACGCATGGCGGCACCGTTGGTCACGCACGAGCCGGCACGACGCAGGGCCGTCGGCACGTTCACCGACGCCCTCTCGGGCCGGCACATCCGGCAGTGGGTGCTCCTGGTCCTGTCCGTGACCGTGATCGGCAGCGCCGGGTACGCGGTCGCTGTTCGGCTGGTCGGTCTCGGATGCGGTCTACATGACCGTGATCACGCTCACGACCGTGGGCTACCACGAGGTGCGCGAGGTCGCCGGGCTGCCACTGCGCCTGTGGACGATGATCCTGTCGGTCGCGGGGGTAGCCATCATCTTTGGCACGGTCGGGATCGTCGCCGAGGCGATCATCAGCGAGGCCGCGAGCGGCCGACGGGAGGCGAAGCGCGTGCGCGAGGCAGTCGAGGCACTTCGGAGCCACTACATCGTGTGCGGGTACGGCCGGGTGGGTTCGACCGTCGCCCGTGAGCTGGTCCAGGCCGGCGAGCCGCTCGTGATCATCGACATCCTGGCCACGTCGCTCGAGCGCGCCGCTCGCGATGGGCACCTGGTCGTGCAGGGTGACGCAACCGATGACGCGACGCTCCACGCCGCGGGGATCACCCACGCCCGCGGCCTCGTGACCGCGATCGACTCGGACGCGAACAACGTCTACGTGACCCTCTCGTCACGAGCGATCAACGCGAGCCTGTTCATCGTGGCGCGCGCGAACGCCGAAGGGTCCGAGGCGAAGCTGCTCCAGGCCGGTGCAAACCGGGTGGTCTCGCCGTACACCATGGCCGGGCGCCGGATCGCGGAGCTGGCGAGCCGCCCCCGCGTGGCCGACTTCATCGATGCCGCGCTGTCGCACGGCAACCTGTCCTTCTCGCTGGAGGAGGTCGAGGTCGACGACGAGAGCCCGCTGCTCGGCATCACCGTCGGCGCGCTGCGTGATGAGGGCGTGATCACGCTCGCAATCCTCCAGCCGGATGGCGCCTACGAGGCGAACCCGCCTGCGCGCCGGGACCTGCGAGCCGGCGAGAGCGTCATCGCCTCGGGCTCCACGGACGCACTGGCCGCCCTTCGGGCCCGCGCCTGAGCCCCGACATCGCTGGGCGGAGGCGCGCCACAGCCTGCGGTGCCGCGATCCGGTGGCGGTGCCGGTCAGCCGGCGGTGCCCGCGGCCTCTGCGATCGCGGCGATCTCCTGCTCGGCGGATGCCATCGCTGCGCCGACGATCCCGGCGTCGTTGAGCAGCTTGGCCGGGACCACCTGGGCACGGACCGTCAGCCGGGGGATGAACCGCTCCGATCGCTTGGATACGCCCCCGCCGATGATGAACATCCGGGGCGAGACCAGCCGCTCGATGGCGAGCAGGTGCTCGTCCAGGTCGGCCGCCCACGCCTTCCAGGAGAGGCCTCGCCGTAGCCGCGCGGCCGCCGCCGACCGCCGCTCCGCGTCGCGGCCGCGGATCTCCATGTGGCCAAGCTCGAGGTTCGGCACCAGCATGCCCTTGTAGAACAGCGCCGATCCGGTCCCGGTGCCCAGGGTGATCAGGAGGACCGTGCCCCGCTGCCCGACCCCCGCGCCGAAGCGCATCTCGGCGACGCCGGCCGCGTCGGCATCGTTGACGATGTGGACCGGGCGCCGCAGCACCCGCTCCATCGCCGTGTCGGCATCGAAGTCGACCCAGCCGGGGTCGACGTTGGCGGCGCTCTTGGTGACCCCGTCGATCACCACGGCGGGAAAGCCCACGCCAACGGGAACGTCCGGTGCCAGCTTCACCTCGGTCGAGATCTTCTTGACCAGCCTCGCGATCGACGCGATGACCGCCGCGGGCGCGGACGGCTGTGGCGTGGGGACGCGATGTCGCGGCGAGATGAGCAGCCCCGTATCGAGGTCCACGGCGGCAACCTTGATTCCGCTCCCGCCCACGTCCACGCCGATCCCGACCCGGTTTGCCCCGGGATCCACCGGGCCACCCGTGGACGGCGGGGCCTTGTCCTGGTCGTCATCCACGAGCTTTTCCGCGAGGGCGGCGGCCTCCTTCGCCACGGCCGCAGCATCCCTCGCGATAGCCTCGGCTTCGCTGGCCTCGTCCTTGCGGCCCTTGGGCGTGCTCTTGCTATCGCTCATCGACTCCCTGCCTCCCGGGCCATGTGCGCGCAGATCCCTGATGGCGGACGGTGATCCCGCCGTCGATCCCGAAGTTTGCACCCTTCGTCGATCGCACCGCGCCCGCGGCTGCCGGCGCCGGATTGCTGGTCGCGAGCGAGCGGGGATCAAGACTAGCCGCGCGTCACCGGGCGTGCGGCCGGGACCGGGCGACCGGGACCGTTGGCGGCCGTACCTTTGTACCGGAGTCGAAACGCCGGTGCGAGCGTACAACAGGGCATGCCGCCAACCGCGGCACCGCCAGGGGGGTCCAGGCACCCATGCCCCACCGCACTCACCGACCCACGACGACCGCCATCCGCACCGGCCTGGTCCGCTGGTACGCGGTCTTCGCGCTGCTGTGGATCGCGGTCACCATCTCGACGGTCTGGCTCTCCGGGCCGCGGCTCAACCTGGGCCACCTGATCTGGCTGCCGCTCGTTGCCGTGTTCGTCGCGCTTGTCCGGCCTCGGCATGCGCCGGATCCTCAACCAGATCGAACGGCTCGACGACGAGAACGATGACCTGCGAACGGCCTATGACCGCGCCCGCGTCGATGCACTGATGGATGGCCTGACCGGTCTGGGCAACCACCGGGCGTTCCAGGAGGAGCTCGAGCTGCGGGTCACCACCGTCGAGGCCGACTCGGCATCGTTCGTCCTGATGGTGCTCGACGTCGACGACCTCAAGCTGGTCAACGAGATGGAGGGTCACGCGGCAGGGGACGAGCTGCTGCGCGCAACCGCAAAGATCATCACATCGGCACTTCGCCGGTTCGACCGCGGCTTCCGGATCGGTGGCGACGAGTTCGCCCTCGTGCTCCGCGAGTGCGATGCGGACGAGGGCGTCGCGATCGCGCGTCGCATCCTTGCCAGCGCCCTGAGCGGCGGTTCCGGGACGCTGGGCGTCGCCCCGTTCTCGCTGACGATCGGCGTGTCCTCGATGCCCGGGCTGGCCCGGGATCGGAAGCAGCTGGTCCACCAGGCCGACGCCGCGCTGTACTGGGGCAAGCGGCACGGGCGGACGGACGTCCAGCTGTTCGACCCGTCGTCGACACGGGATTGCCAACGACTGGCGATCTGCGGACGAGCTCGCTGCAGCCGTGTCGCGCGTCGCGGCGGACCAGCTGTTGACCCCGGTCTACCAGCCGATCCACTGCCTGCGCACGGGCCGCGTGCTCGGGTACGAGGGGCTCGTCCGTCCGCAGCCCGACTCGGGATTCGACAACGCCAGCGCGCTGTTCATCGCCGCCGAATCGACGGGTCACACGGTCGAGCTGGACCTCGCCAGCCTGGACACGGTGCTCGGCGGCGCGCGCGCGCTGGACCCGGACCTGTACCTGTCCGTGAACCTGTCGCCGCGCTCGCTCGAATCTGATGCCTTCAAGCCGCACGAGCTGCTGGCCCTGGCCCGCCGGCGCGACATCGATCCCATGCGGATCGTGCTCGAGCTCACGGAGCGCGAGGCGGTGGAAGACATCGATCGCCTGCGGGACTCGCTCGCGATGCTCCGCCGTCACGGGGTCCGGATCGCGGCCGACGATGTGGGCGCGGGCAACGCCGGCCTCCGGCTCCTTCGCGAGCTCGACTTCGACATCATGAAGATCGACCTGTCGCTGATCCAGGCGGGCACCCGCGACGATCCGTCGCTGGCGGTCGTGCGCGCGCTCCTGGAGCTCGCCCGCCGACGCGGTCAGATGGTCGTCGCCGAGGGCGTCGAGACGCCGGAGCAGCTGGTGAGCGTGATCGAGCTCGGGCTTGACGCGGCCCAGGGGTACCTGCTCCACCGGCCCGGTCCGGCGCTGGACGCCGGGCCGCTGGACCTGGCACGCCTCGCATTCCCGCCCGATCCGATGATGGACGCCACGCGCGCGGCGGTCGCGACCGCCGGCTGAGCGGCGCCACCTGCGGCTCGAGCGCAGGCGTCTACTGCCCGCTGGCCACCGCGCGGCCCGTCCGGCGGATCGCCCCCGCACCGGCCACTCGCCCAGCCGCGCGCCGTCGCCTATCCTCGCGACGTGGACACTGCTCCGCTCGTCCTCGACATCGGCCTGGTGCTGCTGCTGGCAGCCGCGCTCGGCTGGGCAGCGCGGCGCGCCGGCCTGCCTGCGGTCGTGGGCTACCTCGCGGCCGGGCTCGCCGTGTCGCCGTTCACGCCCGGGTACGTTGCGGATCGCCACCAGATCGAGCTGCTCGCCGACGTCGGCGTCGTCCTGCTGCTGTTCGAGGTGGGGATCGAGGTGGACCTGGGCCGGCTGCGGCGCGAACAGCGCGGGCTGCTGTGGGCGGCACCGGCGCAGATCCTCATCTCGACCGGGATCTCGATGGCCGTGCTCTCGGCGCTCGGGCTCGCGCCCTTCGGGGCCGCGCTCGTCGGCCTGAGCGTCGCGATGTCGTCATCGGTGGTCGTCGTCAACATCACCCGTTCGCGGCGCCGGACGACCGACCGGCCGACGGAGCAGGCGTTGCTCGGTTGGAGCGTGCTCCAGGACCTCACCGGGGTCATCCTCGCCGCGGTCATCCTGGCCGTGCTCGGCACCGACAGCCGGCCACTCGCGGACACCGTTGCGGGGTTCGTCCTGTTCGGTGCGCTGGCGGCCGTCGCGGCGCGCGTCCTGCCCCGGGTCCTCGCCCATCTCCGCACGTACCACGACCTGTTCCTGATCGTCTCGGTCGCCGCCGGCCTCACGCTCGCGGCGATGGGCGCGGTGCTGTTCGACATGCCGATGGCACTCGCCGCCTTCGTGGCCGGCCTCGCGATCAGCGATAGCGCCGAGACCGCCGAGGCTCGCCGGCGGCTCCTGCCATTCCGCGACGTGTTCGCGGTCCTGTTCTTCGTCGCGGTGGGCTCGCTGATCGACCCCGGTTATGTTGGTCGTGCGGTGCCGCTGATCTCGGTGCTGCTGGGGCTGATGATCCTCGCCAAGGTCGGCGTCGCGTACCTGCTTGCCCGGCTTTCCCGGCTGCGCGCCCGGCCGGTTCAGCTCGCGATCGGGCTTGGCCAGCTCGGTGAGTTCGGCTACGTGCTGGCGGGGATCGGGCTGGCCTCCGGGGCGGTGACCCAGGAGGCGTTCACCGCCGTGCTGGCCGCAATCGTCATCACGATCGCGGCTCGGCGGTCCTGGTGCGGCTCGCGGGGCAGGCGCCAGAGGTTACGTCGTCCAGCCCGGCGGGGTTGTAGCCGGGCGGGTCCCGTTGGGGGCGAGCGGGTCCCGTTGCGGGCGATCGGTGGCAGGGCGGGCCGGTACCGGGGGAGCCTCCGCGATCAGCGGCCGATGTCAGTAGAGGAACGTCGTGTCCGATGGGAACGAGAACGCGAAGGCCGATGGCGGGAGCGGGACGTTCGGCGCGTAGCTGGTGACGATCGCGTCCCGGGTGACCCGGCCGGCGATCGACTCCTCGAGCCGGAGGATCACACCGTCCGCGCGATCGACCGCGAGCCGGACGTGGAAGTCCCGCCGATCGGCGACGACCTCGATCGTCCGGGGATGGTCGCACTCCAGCACGACCGCCTCGCGTCCGGCCACGTCCGTCGTCCCGGTCACGGCGCAGCTCCCCGTGCCGAGCACGTTCTGGCAGTAGCCGGCGGGGTGGATGAACAGCTCGGGCAGCGACTCCATCTGGAGGGCTGTCAGCGGGGTGTAGACCCGCGAGCGCCCCGGCAGGTCACGGGCATCGGCGACGCCGCGGACCATCGGACGGACCGGGCGCCGGGTCCCCAGCTTCCGGCTGGCGACATAGGTCTGGACCGTGGTGCCGTCCGAGACCCATACGTCGTAGCTGCCCGCGGTGCCGTCCTCCCGGATGGACGAAAGCACCTTGACCTCGCCCGGATGGCGGAGCGCAACGTCGACCAGCGCGACCTCCTCGCCGCGCGTATTCCAGGCGTGTTCCTCGATCCGCATCCGGAGCGTGTCGAACCGGAGCTCCGCGTCGCGCATGAAGGTGAACAGCTCATCCACGGTCGGCAGCTCGGCGCGCAGCGCGACGACCTCGGGCCGGGCGCGGCCGCTGACGGGGACGGGGAGGGACGCCGCGCGATCCCAGGCAGGCAGGGTGGACATCGGGCGGATTGTAACGGCCGATCGACGAACGCCGCGCGCCGCCGCCGATTCGCGCCGACGATGCGCGCCGCCGGTCACGGCGCGGAACCCCGCTTGACGCCGTCTTCCGGACCGGGTTCCCTGTGTGCGATGCAACGGATCGGGCTGCTTCTGTTGGCCGGATTGCTGGTCGCGACTCTCGTGGCCGGCTGTGGGTCGGCGGGCCCTGCGTCCACGGTCGAGGCGTCGTTCGACGGTGCGCAGGTGACCGTGCGGGCAGTCAACGTAGCTTTCCAGCCGACCGAGATCTCGCTCCCGTCCGGGACGCCGCTGCGGATCATCCTCGACAACCAGGACGCGGGCGTTCCACACGACATCAAGGTCATCCAGGGCGATCGCGAGTTCGGCAGGAGCGCGACCATCACGGGCCCCGGTCAGACCGAGGTGCGGTTCGGGCCGCTGCCGGCGGGAAGCTACCAGTTCGTGTGCGTGGTGCACCCGGGAATGACCGGCACGCTGACCATCACGCCCTGAGCGACGCCTTCGCGGGGCTGCCGTCCCGGCGGCGCGGTCGCTCGCGGCCCCCGGTCATCCGCCCGTCGGCGATCAGCCCAGCCCGGGCTCGGTCATCGCGGCAGGATCGAGCAGCTCGTCCAGCCGGTCCGCAGCGATCCCCTTCTCGACGGCAAGGTCCCGGATCGTCCGCCCCGACTTGAACGCCTCCTTGGCAAGGGCCGCTGCGGCGTCGTAGCCGATCTCCGGGGCCAGCGCGGTCGCCAGCATGAGGCCCTGCTCCACCAGCTTCGGTCCGCGATCGGTCGCCTTGAGCCCGTCCACGAGACGCACCCGGAAGTTGCGTGCCGACGCGGCCAGCAGCGTGATCGACTCGAGCATCGCCTGCGCGGTCACCGGCAGCATCACGTTGAGCTCGAGGAAGCTGCCTGTCTGGCCGAACGCGACCGTGGCGTCGTTGCCGACGACCCGGGCCACGACCATGGTCAGGCTCTCCACGATGACCGGGTTCACCTTGCCGGGCATGATCGAGGAGCCGGGCTGCGTCTCGGGCAGCGCCAGCTCGCCCAGGCCGGCACGCGGGCCCATGCCCATGTACCGGATGTCGGACGCGATCTTCCACAGCCCCAGGGCGATCGCCCGCAGCCCCCCGTGGGCGGCGATCACGGCATCGAGCGTCGCCTGCGCGTGGAAGTGGTTGCCGGCCTCGCGGACGTGGAGGCCGGTCAGCTCAGAGAGCCCGGCGCATGTCCGCGCGGCGTACTCCGGGTGGGCGTTGATCCCCGTCCCGACCGCGGTGCCGCCGAGCGGCACCGCGAGCAGCTCGTCGCGCGCGGCCTGCGCGCGCCGGATCGCCTCCTCCACCTGGCCCGCGTAGCCCGCGAACTCCTGGCCGAGGCGGATCGGCGTTGCGTCCTGGAGGTGCGTGCGGCCGGTCTTGACGACGTCCCAGAACTCGTCGGCCTTGGCCGCCAGGGCCCCCTGGAGGGCGACGAGCGCTGGGATCAGCTCGTCCTCGATCGCGACCGCGGCGGCCAGCTGGAGCGCCGTCGGGATCGTGTCGTTCGAGCTCTGGCACTTGTTGACGTCATCGTTGGGATGGACCTTGGCCCCGCCCAGACGTGCCGAGGCGATGTGGGCGATCACCTCGTTCATGTTGGTATTGGTCGAGGTCCCCGAGCCGGTCTGGTAGATGTCGATGGGGAAGTGGTCGTCGTGCCGGCCATCGGCGACCTCGCGAGCCGCAGCGACGATCGCCTCCGCCTTCGATGCCTCGATCAGGCCGAGGCCGGCGTTGGTCTCGGCGGCAGCGAGCTTGACGAGGGCCAGCGCGCGCAGGAAGCGCCGCGGCATCCGCTGCCCGGAGATGGGGAAGTTGATCACGGCACGCTGGGTTGAGGCGCCGTACAGGGCCTTTGCGGGGACCTCCATCTCGCCCATGGAGTCGCGTTCGATCCGGGTCGCCGGGGCGGCGGCGGGCTTCTCGGTATCCATGGGCCGATGGTACGGCGATGGGCCAGATGGCGAGACGGGCCGGATGGCCCGCGACGCGTGACCGCGGGTCGTCGCCACACGTCGCGCGGGCGCGCAGCTCGCCTGGCGGGGCAACATGGCGTAGCCGGCAACCCGTCGAGCCCACCGTATGCTGGGAACGTGAACGTCTCGACCGGCGACTTCCGGACCGTCATCGGCCAGTTCGCGACCGGCGTCGCCATCGTCACGGCCATGGACGGCGAGCGGCCGCAGGGCATCACCGTGAATGCGCTGGCGTCGGTCAGCCTCGACCCGCCGCTGCTGATGATCGCGCTCGACCGGCAGCGGTTCATCGTCCCGACCCTCGATGCCACCCGCCGCTTCGCGGTCAACATCCTTCACGAGGGCCAGCTGTGGCTCTCCGACTGCTTCGCCGGGGCGAACGTCACCCCCGATCGGGACGCGTTCTGCGGCGCCGAATGGACGCCGGGCGCGATCGGCATGCCACTGCTTGCGGGTGCGATTGCGTCGATGGAGTGCGCGGTCATCGATCGCTTCACCGTCGGCGACCACCACCTGTACGTGGGTCGCGTGGATGCGCTTGCGCTCGATGATCCCGCCGCGCCGCCCCTGCTCTACCACCGCCGCCGGTACCTGCGGATCGAGCGGGCGACCACCGCAGCGGTAGCCGGCAAGCCCGAATCCCCGGCCGGCTGAGCGCGGACTGTCGACGATGCCGTACGTTCGGGCGAACGGTCTGGAGATCGGGTACGCGGTCGAGGGCGCCGGCCCGCCGCTCATCCTGCTCCACGGCGCCAGCTCGTCCGGTCGGGAGGACTTCGCCGCGCAGCTCCCCCTGCTGCGGCGGGCGTTCCGGTGCTACGTGCCGGACGCGCGCGGGCACGCGTCCACCCGCTGGAACGTGGACGATGGCTTTCGCTACGAGTGGCTCGTCGAGGACCTCGCGGCATTCTCCACCGCGCTGGGCCTGGCGACGTTCCACCTGGTCGGCTTCTCGATGGGCGGCGCGACGGCGATGGGGTTCGCCGTCCGGAGTCCGGAACGCCTGCGGACGCTCGTGCTGGCGGGCATCTCGAACGACCGGGAGCCGCGCGCGTCCGTCGCCCGGAGACTGTTCGATCCGGAACGCATCCAGCTCCGCGATCCGACCTGGGCCAGGGACCTGGCGCGGCGGCACGATCCCGTCCAGGGCGAGGGAGCGTGGGAGCGGCTGTTGCCGGCCATCGCACGGGACGTCGCGGCGCACGATCTTCCCGGCCCCGGCGAGCTGCGGCGGATCGACGCGCCGACTCTGGTCGTGGTGGGCGACCGCGACCCATTCGTGCCCGTGGACCATGCCTGGGGCCTGCGGCGCCAGCTGCCCGACGCACGCCTGCTCGTCGTCCCCGACTGCGGGCACGAGGTCGCGCGCCGCAAGCCGGCGTTGTTCAACGAGGCACTCGCCGGCTTCTATCGATCGACCGAGCCGGTCGCGAAGCGCCGGGCCGAGGCGCACGCCGGCGCCGGACGCACGACCCCGGTGGGTCGCGCGGGCGCCTGGACCTCGTCGCTCGGCGACACGGACGCATCGGCCGCGCCGGACGTGGACTGGCTGGAGGAGGCATCGCGATGACCGACGACACTGCCGCGCGCGAGGAGCAACCCCTCGTCCGCGTCGATATGCCCGGCGGCGACCCGCCGCGTGACGGCGTGGCGCTGGTGACGCTGAACCGGCCCGACGCGCTCAATGCGCTCTCGTTCGCGCTGCTGGCCGAGCTCGACACCGTGCTCGCCGTCCTGGACGACGACGATGCGTGCCGGGCGATCGTGATCACCGGCGGCGAGCGGGCGTTCGCCGCCGGCGCCGACGTGCGCGAGCTTGCCGGCGAGACCCCGGACAGCCTGCGTGCGGACGATCCGTTCGCCGCCATCGACCGCGTCGGCCGCCTTCGGACGCCGACCATCGCCGCGGTTCGCGGGTTCGCCCTCGGCGGTGGCGCGGAGCTGGCGATGGCCTGCGACATGCTGATCGCGGGCGAGAACGCGCAGCTGGGCCAGCCCGAGGTCCTGCTCGGCGTCATTCCGGGGGCGGGCGGCACGCAGCGACTCGCGCGCGCCGTCGGGCGCGCCCGGGCGATGGAGATGGTGCTCACCGGTCGCCGGATCCGTGCCGCCGAGGCCGAGCGGATCGGACTGGTCACGAAGCTGGTGCCTGCCGAGGATGTCGTCTCGTCCGCGCTCGATCTCGGCGCGCGGATCGCGGCCATGCCGCCGCTGGCGGTGCGGGCTGCAAAGGCGGCGGTCAATGCCGCACAGGCGCTGCCGCTGGCCGATGGCCTGCGGCTGGAGCGCGACCGGTTCGAGGAGCTGTTCGACACCGAGGACCAGCGCGAGGGCATGGCCGCGTTCCTCGAGAAGCGCGCGGCGGTCTGGAAGGGTCGCTGAGGCCAAGAGGCCACTGAGGCAAGAGGGGCCGCTCCGACCGGCACCCCAACCGCAGCCGGGCGCCGTCGCCGAAGGCCGGGCGCCCCGAGGTTGGTCGCGTGCCGCACTCGCCGGCCCCACCCTCGTGCCACAATCGACGCATGGCTCGAGACCTGCACCGCCCGCTTCGCGAGGCGTGGATCGTGGATGCCGTCCGGACGCCGATCGGGCGCTACGGCGGCGCGCTCGCGTCGGTTCGTCCCGATGACCTGGCGGCGATCGTGATCAGCGCGATCGTCGATCGCACCGGCATCGAACCGGGCCTGGTGGAGGACGTCGTCCTCGGCTGCGCCAACCAGGCCGGCGAGGACAACCGCAACGTGGCCCGAATGGCCGGGCTGCTCGCCGGGCTTCCGGTCGAGGTCGCGGGCCAGACGATCAACCGGCTGTGCGGCTCGGGGCTCCAGGCGATCAACGCGGCCGCCCATGCGATCGGCGCGGGGGACGGTGAGGTGTTCGTCGCCGGCGGGGTCGAGTCGATGACCCGCGCGCCGTACGTGATGCTCAAGCCGGAGAGCGCCTTCAACCGCGGCTCGCGGGCCCTGGAGGACTCGACGCTGGGCTGGCGGTTCGTCAACCCCCGGATGCAGGCCGCGTACCCGCCGATCTCGCTGGGCGAGACCGCCGAGTGCGTCGCGGACCAGCAGGCCGTGTCCCGCGAGCGGCAGGACGCATTTGCGCTCGAGAGCCAGCGGCGCGCCGTCGCGGCGATCGAGGCGGGGCGGTTCGCGTCGCAGCTGGTGCCGGTGTCGGTGGCCGGGCGCAAGGGCGCCGTGACCGAGGTGGACCGCGATGAGCACCCGCGGCCGGACACCTCGATCGAGGCGCTGGCAGCCCTCAAGCCGGCGTTCAAGGCAGGCGGCAGCGTCACGGCCGGGAACAGCTCCGGGATCAACGACGGCGCGGCCGCGCTGCTCCTGGTCGATGCCGAGCGCGGTCGTGCGCTCGGGCTGCGGCCGATGGCGCGCGTCGTGGCGACGGCGGTTGCGGGCGTCCACCCCGACGTGATGGGGATGGGCCCGGTGCCCGCGGTACGCAAGGTCCTCGGGCGGGCCGGGCTGGCGGTCTCGGACATCGACGTCATCGAGATCAACGAGGCGTTCGCGAGCCAGTCGGTGGCATGCATGGACGAGCTCGGCCTCGACCCGTCGCGCGTCAACCCCAACGGCGGCGCGATCGCGCTGGGGCACCCGCTGGGCGCCTCCGGTGCGCGCCTGATGACGATGCTGGTCCACGAGCTTGCCCGGACCGGCGGCCGGTACGGGCTCGCGACGATGTGCATCGGCGTGGGGCAGGGGATCGCGACGGTCGTCGAGCGCATCGACGCGTAGCGAGCGAGCCGCGGGCTTGGTAACCGGTCGTGGGCTCAGGGACCGGCCGCGCTCCTTGCGGCGACACGCCGAGGATGATTTTGGCGCAGGTGCTGGACGAAATCCGTTGCGCTGCGTACGATCGTCGGGTTCGCGCACCGGGTGGGTGCGCAACCTGCGACCCTCGAAGGAGTTCCACTCATGATCGACGCCCAGCCGACGGTCGTCTCGCTCACCGACACGGCAGCCTCGAAGCTGCGCGAGCTGACGAAGGAGGAGACGAGCCCGGACATCGGCCTGCGCGTGTACGTGTACTCGGGCGGCTGCTCGGGCTACAAGTACGGGATGATGCTCGAGGATCAGCCGACCGCCGACGACAACGTCCTGAGCACGAACGGCGTTCGTGTCTACATCGACGGCAACAGCATTCCGCTCATCCAGGGCAGCCAGATCGACTACGTCGACACCCTGATGGGCGCCGGCTTCACGGTCAACAACCCGAACGCGGTGTCGGGCTGTGGCTGCGGCTCGAGCTTCCGCACCGAATCGGACGCCGGCGAGGCCCGCAGCTGCGCGCACTGACCGCGCCCGGCCGCTGACGGGATACTCCGCGGGCCAGCGCCCGCCACAGCAGGCTTGAAGCCGCCGGCCACCGGCGGCTTCTCGATTCGCCCGCCCAACGCTCGTCGCGGCGGCTCGTCATATGCTGCGACCGAGATGCAGATCCCGCTGTTCCCGCTCCGCACCGTCCTCGCGCCCGGGATCGCGCTGCCGCTCCATGTCTTCGAGGAGCGGTATCGCATGCTCGTCCGGCACTGCCTGGACACCGCGTCGCCGTTCGGGGTGGTGATGATCCGCGAGGGGAGTGAGGTTGCACCGTCGAACGGCGAGCGACACGAGCTCTCGATCGCCGCCGTTGGCACCCTGGCCGAGATCCGCGAGGCGAACCGGTACCCGGACGGGCGGTGGGACCTGCTGGTCGTCGGCAGCCGCCGGTTCGTGGTGGTCGACGTCGACGGCGACGTTGCGCCATACATCATGGCCGAGGTCGACCCGATCGACGACGAGGCCGGCAACGGCCCCGAGACCGACGCCCTCGTGCAGCGCGTCACCGCGCGCTTCGTTGACTACCTGCGGCTGCTCCAACCACGGGACGGCGAAGCAGCCGAGCCGATCGACGTCCAGGTCGAGGTCGAGGTGCCCGACACGGACGCCGACGACGCAACGTCGCCGGGTGGCGGGCCGGGTGAGCTCTCGGCGGCGTTGCGCATTCCAGACGACCCGTCGGCGTTGTCGTTCCTGCTCACGGGCATCGTCCAGGTGGAGCTCGATCGCAAGCAGGCGCTGCTCGAGGCGGTGAGCGCCGAGCGACGGCTGCGCGATCTCGATGATCTGCTCGATCGCGAGCTGCTGCTGCTTGCCAACCGACTCGCGCCGTTCGCGCCCGATCGGCCGAGCGTCTCGAACCGCGCCAACTGACGCTCGCTCAGGCGCCCGCAGTCACGGCGACCGAGACCCGCCGCCGGGCGAGGAAGATCGTGAGCGCGGGGATTGCCAGGAACGCGCCGCCGAGGACGGCGAGGGTCTGGTAGCCGAGCCATTCGAGGATCAGCCCCGAGGACACGCTCGCGGCAGCGCCGGCGGTCCAGACCAGCACATCCGTCACGCCCTGGAGGCGGATTCGCTCCTCCAGCGACGCGCCGCTGGTGAGCAGGCTGCTGCCCGCCACGAACCCGAGATTCCAGCCGTACCCCAGCAGGAACAGGCCCAGCGTCAGCACGGGGATCTCGGCATTCCGAGCGACGGCCGCCAGGATGGCGGCCAGGAGCAGCGTCGCGAACCCGCCGTAGAGCACGGCGAACGCGCCGAACCGCTGGACGAGGCGACCCGAGAGGGGCGACAGCGCGAACATCCCGAGCGTGTGGGCGCTGATCACGAGGCCGACCGTTGACAGCGTCTCGCCCATGTCGCGGATGTGGACCGGGGTCATGGTCATGATCAGCACCATCACCACCTGCCCCGCCACCAGGGCAACCAGCGCGACGCGGACCCGCAGTGGCGCGACGACGCTGAGCCGTCCTCCGAGGAACCCCGGTCGGTCCGCCACGACGGGTGCCGCCTCCACGTCCACGGGCACCGTGGGGTCTTGTGACGCGGCCGGGTCGTCGCTCGCCGGTTCGTTCGCGGGCCGCGAGCCGCGGATCCAGACGAGCGTCACCAGGAGGGCAAGCGCGAATCCGAGCATGGTGACCGTCATCCCGCCTTCGAGCGCGGGCCGGCCCAGCGCCTGGGCGACCCACCCGGCGGGCGCAACGAGGTTGGGTCCGAGCACCGCGCCTGCGGTGCTGCCCCAGACGACGGTCCCCACCGCCGACGCTCGTCGCTCGGGTGCCAGCAGGTCCGTGGCCGCGTAGCGCGAAAGCTGGATCGCGGCGTTGCCGAACCCGAGCGCCAGGCTGCCGGCGAGGAGCAGCGGAAACGATGCGAGCGCGATGGCCGCGACCGACGCCGCACCGCCGGCGACCGCGATCGCGAAGCCCACCAGCAGCCCCGGCCGCCGGCCTCGCCGGGCCATCGCGGCCGACAGCAGCGCAATCGCACCTGCCGTCCCGAACGTCCCGAGCGCGCTCGGGAGGCCGGACAGCTCGGCCTTGCCCGTGATCTCACGAGCCGCCAGGGAGGCCGAGGTGAACGCGGCGATGTAGGCGATGCTGCCGAGCGCCGTCGCGGCGACGAACGGAGCGAGACGGGCGGGTCCTGATTGTCGACCTGCCGCCGAGGCTGCGGACATCCGCGGATGATATCGGGCGATCAGGGACTGGCCCGGCGGCACGCGGATGACCGGCGCGACTCGCGTATGGGGCCGGCGCCCGCCCGGCAGGTCCCGGCGCGGGGCCGCCGACTCCTGCCCTGGGAAGCCGCTACTCGCTGAAGCGCTGCTCCTGCCAGGGATCGGCGTCGTTGTGGTAGCCGTAGCGTTCCCAGAAGCCAAGCGTGTCGTGGGTCAGGAGCTCAAGGCCGCGGATCCACTTGGGACCCTTCCAGAAGTAGCGCTTGGGGACGATCAGTCGCAGCGGGTAGCCGTGCTCCGGCTCCAGCGGCTTCCCCTCGTACGTGTCCGCGAGCAGGACGTCATCGTCGTCGAGGACCTCGATCGGCACGTTCGCCGTGTAGCCCTGCTCGGCGTGCCCGACCACGAACTTCGCGGCCGGCCGGACCTGGGCGAGCTCCAGGATGGTCTGGATCGCGACGCCCTCCCAGTGCGTGTCGAGCTTCGTCCAGCGGGTCACGCAGTGGATGTCGGTCGTGACCTGCTTGCGCGGGAGCGCCCTGAATGCCTCCCAAGTCAGACGGAACGGGTTGTCGACCTCGCCGTAGACCTTGAAGTCCCAGGTCGACAGGTCCGCGTGCGGCACGCTGCCGTAGTGGAGGACCGGGAACTTCTCGGTGAGGTACTGACCGGGCGGGACGCGGTCGGCGGTGGCGGGATCACCTCGGCGATCCCCGAACAGGCGCTCGAACATCCTGGACTCCTGCGGGGCACGGGTCCGCGCACGGCCGGTCGATCCCGGGGCGCCGAAACGTACCAGCCAATGATGACGGGATTGCGACGTGGTGGCTACGGGGCGACCCCGGACGCATGACCATCGGCTGATCGCCCGGTGCGCGCACGAGGCACTACCCTTGGGTCATGCAGGAGTCGCCCCGCGTGGTCATCGTCATGCCCGCCTACAACGCTGCTCGCACGCTCGAGCGCACGTACGCGGATATCCCGCATGACCTTGTCGATCACCTCATCCTGGTCGACGACGTGTCGAACGACGAGACGGTGCGCATCGCGGAGCAGCTCGGCCTGGAGGTGATCACGCACCGCCAGAACCTGGGCTACGGTGGCAACCAGAAGACGTGCTACGACCGCGCGCTCGAGTGGGGCGCTGACGTCGTGGTGATGCTTCATCCCGACTACCAGTACGACGCGACGCGCATCCCGGACCTCGTGGCACCGATTGCGGCCGGCGACTGCGACCTGATGCTCGGCAGCCGGTTCCTGGGCGACCCGCTGGCCGGCGGGATGCCGCGCTGGAAGTATCTTTCGAACCGGTTCCTGACCGGCGTCGAGAACCTCGTGTTCGGCCTCCGGCTGTCCGAGTACCACACGGGCCTGCGCGCCTACAGCCGGCGGCTGCTCGAGACCATCCCGTACCGGCTCAACTCCGACGACTTCGTGTTCGACCAGGAGCTGATCTCGCAGGTGGTCGCCGTGGGCGGGCTGAAGATCGGCGAGATCGCGGTGCCGACGCGCTACTTCGAAGAGGCCTCGTCGGTCAACTTCCGCCGCAGCGTGGTGTACGGCCTGTCAACGCTCCGGGTCGTCGGCCGGTTCCTGCTCCATCGCAGCGGACTTCGTCGCTCGGCAAAGCTTCGCCCGCGCGTCGTCGTCCGCGAGCCCGGCACCGCCTGAGATGCGTCTGCGCGGGGGTCTCGGTCGGGCCGCGTTCGGGATCGTGATCTCGGTGCTCGCGCTGGCCCTCGTGGTTCGCACGGTGGACCTCGGTGCCGCCTGGGACGCGCTGCGCCACGCGCAGCCCGGCTGGATCGCCCTGCTGCTCGCGTTCGTCGTCGCCGACCTCCTGCTGCGTGCGATCCGGTGGCGCGTGCTGCTCTCCCCGCTCGCCGACGTCCCGCTCCGGACGACGCTCGGCTCGCTGCTCGTGGGCTACCTCGCGAACAACGTCCTGCCGGCGCGCCTGGGCGAGATTGTCCGAAGCCACCACCTGGGCGCCCGGACGGGTGTCTCGCGGACCACGATCCTGGGCACGATCGTGGTCGAGCGCGTGGTCGACACGGTCGTGGTCGTGGCGATCGCCGCGGCCGCCATCCTCGTCCTGTCGGTCCGGGGCGTCGTCGCCTCGGCGGTGCTGGTCGGGCTTGCCGTGACCGCGCTGCTGGTCCTCGCGATCGCCGTCGGGATGGTCGCCCACCGGCTGCCCGGCGCAGACCGGGTTGCCGCGTTCATCGGGCGATGGCCGCGGGTCCGTGACGTCCTGGTGCGGCTCCGCAGCGGCCTG
Source organism: uncultured Chloroflexia bacterium (assembly GCA_963734895.1). GTDB lineage: Bacteria > Chloroflexota > Limnocylindria > Limnocylindrales > CSP1-4 > CAIXZV01. The sequence continues at coordinate 101,814 of CAVTIN010000013.1, forward strand.
GCGATCGCCAGCGACCTGCGGACGATGACGGTTGCAACGATGCTCTCGATCGGCTCCTGGTCGTGCACCGTGCTCGCGTTTGCGGCCGCCGGCCAGGCGATCGGGATCGAGCTCACGATGGGCCAGGCGGCGCTGCTTGCCGCCGGCACCAACCTCGCAACCGCGATCCCGGCCGCCCCCGGATACGTGGGCACGTTCGAGCTGGCCGCGGTCACCATCGCCGGCTCGGTCGGGATCGCCGCAGCGCCCGCGCTGGCATTCGTGGTCCTGATCCATGCAACGACGCTGCTGCTGACCTCGGTCGGGGGCGCCGTCGTGGTCGCACTCGGCGGCCGGCACGCGGGGGCCGCGACGCCGATGCCGGCAGTGACGCCGTCCCCGGCCGCGCCGCCCCCGGTCGACGCGGTCCTGGACGGCCGCGCGGCGACAGACCTGGCCACGGACCTCGAGCGATGATGACCTCGCCGCCGGCTCGGTCGCCGTGGCCCGGCTCTCTCGAATGGGGTGGCGGCTGGCTGGACGACGCCGTGGACGAGCTCGCCCATCTCGGCTTCGTGCTGCGGGATGGGAGCCGGCCGGGGACGGTGCCGGGACCACGGTTGCTGGTCGCCCTGCGGGACCAGCCGACGCTCGAGCACTTCGACCCCGAGGACGCCACGTACTGGGTGGCCCGCGCCGGGCGATGCCAGCTTGGTCGCGTCGATGGCGGGACCCCGATGCCGTTGCGTCGCTCGTTCGCGTGGGGCCGGATCCAGATCACCGACCGGGTCCCTGTCTCGAACCAGTTTCTGTCCTTCGGCGGCATGGTGCTGGGGGCCGTGCACGATGAGCGGGAGACGATCGTGGCCTTCGTGTCACGAGCCCCGATCGTCCGCTGGGCCGGACACTCGCAGGGCGTGGATCCACTTGTGGACGAGATCGGCGCGTTCTTTGCGCGCCTGATGGTGCCCGTGGACTACCAGCCCGGTGCCGAGGCCCGGATCGCCGACACGGAACCCGAGGCGTTGTACGCGGCGTTCCTCCAGCACCTGGGCTCGCGTCTGCGACCGGGCGGTCCGCTGCGCCGGGCGTACCCCTCGCTGGCGCGGAACGCTGATCACGAGGGTCACCGGCTGCTGGCCGACGCGCCGGTCGTGTGGCGCGATGGTGCTGCGCTGCTCGCCTGGCTGGAGCTGGGATAGGGCTCCCTTCGTCGGCGCCGATCCGCGGAGCCCGACCTGCCCCCGGGCCGGTGCGGCCCCGTGCGGCACCTGGGCGGCGCGATCCTCATCCGCCCCCGCTCAACGCCGGCGCCCCGATGCAGCTTCTTCGCGGCGACTCACAAGGCGCATCGATCCAGTCTCCAGACACGGGTTTGCGGGCCACGACGCCTCCTCCGGGCCCGGATCCGCCAGGCTGGCGTCGCGCCCGACGCGCGCGGTGAGTCACGGAGGTCGCGGCGAGTCGCGGCAGGTCGCGGAGGTCGCGCGCCGCCGACCGGCCGTCCCTGAGTTGCGCACGAATCAACAGCGCCCCGGCGTGGCCGGGGCGCTGCGCGTACGGTCGAGGTCCCGGTTACGGGATCGGGTTGGCCAGGTCGCTGAGCTTGGCCAGGTTGTACTTGGTCGCGGTGGCCTGCGAGACGACGAAGCCGTTCTGGTCCGTGGCCGCCGCCGGTGTGAGGGCCACGAGGCCCTTGTCCTTGAGGTGCTCGTTGAGCTTTGCGACCGTGGCCGCGGGGTCGGTCGTCGCCTCACCGGCGCCACCGTTGACAAACTCGAGGGCCGTCGCGGCGTACTCGGCAAGGATGTCGATCTGGCCGGACTCGAGCGCCGGGAACACGATCTCCCGGTTGCCCAGCTGGAACTTGCGATCCACGGTGAAGCCGTTGGCCTCGAGCGTCTGGGCGAACAGCTCGCCCAGGATCTCCTGCTCGTAGAAGTTGGTCGAGCCAACCGTGATGCTGCCCATGCCCGAGCCGCCGGGGCCGGGCAGGAAGCCGTTGGCCGTGAGCCATGTCTTCGCAGCGTCGGCGGCCGGTGTCCCGTCGACGGTGACCTGCTTGTTGAGCGAGGTCAGCTCGCTCTGGGACAGCTTGGCCGAGATGCCGTCGAGCAGGGTCGCAACGTCCGGATGGGCGTCGAGTACTGCCTGGCGCACGACCGGGACGAGGTTGTCGGCGAGCTGCAGCCCCTTGTCGTCGGCCAGCAGGACGAACCCGTTGGACGCGATCGCGGGGTCAGAGGTGAACAGCAGGCCGACCTGGATGTTGTCGTTCTTGAGCGCTGCGACGGTCAGCGGACCGCCGGCATCGAGCGCAACGAACTCCTTGAACGTCAGCCCGTATGTTCCTTCCAGCCCCTTGAGGCAGAAGGGTCGATCGGGGCACTCGGGCGGGCCGCCCAGCGACAGCTCGCTGGAGATCGGCGGTCCAGCGGTCGCCGGCTCGCTTGAAGCCGGGGCCTCGCTTGCGGCGGCACTGGATGCCGCGGTCGCCGTCGGCGACGCGCTGCCCCCACCCGACGAGCATGCGCTCAGCACGAGCGCGAGGATCGTCGCCCCGAGGGCAGCAGTGCGGAACTTCCGCATGGGTCCTCCTTCCTGAATAGCCCGCATCGCCTCCGGCGATCCAACGGGCCGGGGCATCGTACCTGAGGTTTGTGTCTTGTCTGTGACGGCCGTTACGACGTGCCGCGAGCCAGCGGCGTCCTCGACCGGCTCAGGGGAACGAGGTGTGCGGGGCCAGCTCGGCCCGGGTGAGGGTGCGTTCCGCGCCGCGCAGGCCCGGCGACACGGCGCGGCGTTCGAGCAGCGTCATCGCGCGCTCGGTGGTCACGGCCAGCAGCGCGACCAGGATGGCGCCGCCGATCAGCATCGGCTGGTTCTGCCGCGCGAACCCGTCCACGATGAACCGCCCGAGCGTCCCACCGCCGACCAGCGCGGCCAGCGTCGCGGTCGCAACGACCTGTACCGTTGCGACGCGCACGCCGGCGATCACCACGGGCAGCGCCAGCGGCAGCTCCACCCGCCACAGCAGCTGCAACTCGCGCATGCCCATGCCCCGGCCCGCCTCCACCATCTCGCGGTCCACCCCGGTCACGCCCGCGTAGGTGTTGGTGAGGATCGGCGGCAGCGACAGCAGCACCAGCGCGGCCAGCGCGTTGGGGAACCCGATGCCCAGGATCGGGACGAAGATCACGAGCAGCGCATACGAGGGCACCGCACGCCCCAGGTTGCCGATCGCGACCGTCGCCACCGCCCCGCGGCCGGTATGGCCGATGAACAGCCCGACCGGCATCGCGATCAGGAACCCGATCAGGACGGCGAGCCCGGCGAGCTCGACGTGCTCCAGCAGCCGATTGGGGATGCCCGAGGACCCGGTCCACGTCCCGGGGTCGAGGAACCACGCGACCACCGCGTCCATGGCTACCGCTGCCCTGCCCGGAGCCAGGGCGTCATCAGGCGGCCGGCCAGCACGAGCGCGAGGTCCACCGCGATCGCGAGCCCGACCATCACGACCAGGCTGGCGTAGACGAGCTCCCAGTTGCTGAGCGAGAAGCCGCGCAGCAGCACCTGGCCGAGCCCGCCCTGCCCGATGACGGCGGTGACCATGACCAGGCCGATCGTGGTGACGGTCGCGATCCGCAGCCCGGCGATGATCAGCGGCACGGCGAGCGGGACGTCGATGGCGATCAGCCGCTGGAGGCGGGTGTGGCCCATGCCGTCCGCTGCCTCGCGGATGTCGGCCGGCACGCCGTCCAGGCCGGTGAGCATGTTCCGGATCAGGATCAGCAGCGTGTACGACACCAGCCCGATCTCGGCCGATGTGATCGACAGCCCGGTGATCGGCACCAGCACGGCGAACAGGGCGAGGCTCGGGATCGTGTAGAGCGTCCCGGTCACGGCCGTGATCGGGCCGGCAAGCCGCCGCCAGCGAAGGATGGCGAGCGTGAGCGCGAGGCTGAGCACGAAGCCGACGCCGACGGCGATCCCGGTGAGGACCAGGTGGTCGACGAGGCCGTTCGTCAGCTGGCCGCCGTTGCGACGGAGGAACTCGTCCACTCAGCCGCCCTCTCCGCCGGGCCCCTCGGCAGCCCGCGCCTCCGCGGCGATCGCCTCGGCGGCCTCGGTCATCAGGCGGGGCGGGCCGTCCGCGTCCAACGGCGCGATCTCGCGCGCAGTGTCGCGCATGAACGCCATGACCTGGTCGGCCGTGACCAGGCCGCGGTAGGTCCCGCGCCGGTCGACGACGACGCCGGCCTGGACGTCCTGCTCGAGCAGCATCGAGAGCGCGTCCTTGAGCGTCGTGCGACGGTCGAGCAGCGGGGACGTGGCCTGGACCAGCTCGGTTGTCAGCGCCCCGGACGGCGGAATCCGGTCCTCGTCCACCCAGCCGACCGGGCGATCCGATTCGTCGAGCAGCAGCAGGTACTGGAACGGGTCCGCGAGCGTCCGCCGGCGGGCATCGCCGGCATCCGCGCCGAGACGCGCGGTCACCGCCGGGACAAGATCGAGCTCGCCCACCCGGGTCAGCGACATCCGCTTGAGGCCGCGGTCCGCGCCCACGAACCGGGACACGAAGTCGGAGGCGGGCGCCGCGAGGATCTCGGCCGGCGTCGCGAACTGCTCGACCACGCCGCCGTCGCGGAACACCGCCACGACGTCGCCCATCTTGATCGCCTCGTCGATGTCGTGGGTGACGAACACGATCGTCTTCGCGAGCTGCTCCTGCAGGCGCAGGAACTCGTTCTGGAGCCGCTCACGGGCGATGGGATCCACGGCGCCGAACGGCTCGTCCATGAGCATGATCGGCGGATCCGCGGCGAGCGCCCGTGCGACCCCGACCCGTTGCCGCTCACCGCCGGACAGCTGTGCCGGATACCGGCCGGCGTACGCGGCAGGGTCCAGTCCGACGATATCCAGCAGCTCCTCCGCCCGCCCGCGCCGGCGTGTCTTCGCCCAGCCGAGGAGCCGCGGCACCGTGGCGACGTTGTCGCCGATCGTCTGGTGGGGGAACAGGCCTGTCTGCTGGATGACGTACCCGATGCTCCGTCGCAGCTCGGTCACGTCGCGCGAGGCCGCGTCGACGCCGTCGAGCAGGATCCGCCCGGAGGTGGGCTCGATGAGCCGGTTGACCATCTTGAGCGAGGTCGTCTTGCCACAGCCCGACGGACCGACCAGGACGCAGATCCGCCCAGCCGGGATGACCAGCGACAGATCGTTGACCGCGCCGGGCGTGCCTTCCCGGAACGCCTTCGGGTCATACGACTTGGTGACGTGCTCGAACTCGACGGTGGCGGCGCGCTGGGGCGTTGCGGCGGCGGTCATCGGCAGGCGGGCTCCTCGGGTGTCCCGGAACCGTACCCGATCGCACAGCGGACGCCCAACTCGGCGACCCGATGGCCCGGTCCACGAGCGTGTGTCGCTCAGGGTCGCTGCGTCTCACTCCCGCCGCCCGAGGACTCGACGAGCCCACCGCCCGATGTGCCGGCGCCACCGCCAGACGCACCCGTGGGCGTTCCGAGCCGGCCCGCCAGCTCGGTGATGACGCCCTGCACGAAGTCGTGGCGTGCCGGGGAGCGCTGCTGGAGGACCGCGCGGTTGGCGATGAACGCCATGACGGCTTCAGGAAAGTCCTCGAACGGACCCGTCTGGACCTGGTACCGGCTGATCGGCTGCTCGTGCCAGCCCTGGTTCCACGTGTCGGCCGTGATCAGGTGGCGCTGGTCTGGCACGCCGCCGGCATCGAGCGCCGCCTTGACCGCGGGGTCACCGATGTCGTAAAGGCGCCAGGCCCGATCGCCCGTCGAAGCCCGCCGCCAGCCGATTGCCGTTGCATAGCGAGTCATCAGCAGTGGCCCCGCGGCACGGCCGATGGCCGCGGGATTGTGCGCGACCTCCTGCAACCCATGGCCGAGCTCGTGGGTGATGACGCGCCCGATCCCCTGTGCCTGCGTCGGCTGGTCAGCACGGGCCGGCGCCCCGGTCGCGTCCCGTGCGGTGGGCAGGACCTTGGCAGTCGCCTGCAGCACCGCGTTCTCGTAGACGTTCATCACCCCTGCCGAGTAGTCGGCGCCGGTTGGATCCCAGGATGTCCTGAGCGTGCCCCCGATGCGCACGCCACGGTACTCACGCTTGAAGAACAGGAGCTCGCGGATCGGTGGCAGCCCGCCCATCGTGGTCGAGAAGTCCGCCAGCCCGTTGATGATCGAGCGGTAGACCGGGGAGCTCGCCCCCGGGTCCCACGAGACCCATTGTTGGCGTCCCGCGGCGACGTCTGCCTGGAGCACGTCCCCAAGGTGGTCGGCGCCGCTCATCGCATTCAGGCGAGCTACCTGTTGGTCGAGGGTCCCGGTCTGGGTGCGACCGACGCCGTATCGACCCGCCTCGGCCTCGAATTCGGTGCGCGACATCGTTGCCGGAGCTGCCGCCCGCCGCCCGCCGCGGCCGCGCTTCCGCTGCACCTCGGGAGCACCCGCGCGCTGGGTGCCCCCGCGAGCCGCGAGGAGCGAGGTGGCCGCCGCGTTGCCGGCCTGCCGCTGGATGTCGGCGATGCCGCCGCCGGCGATCAGGTCGGCGAGCGAGGCGCCGCCGCGGGTTGCCCCGTCGGCAACCCGATCGGGTCGCCCTGCCCGGCGGGTGGCGGCGTGCTCGTCATCGGGACGGCGCTTGCGATCCACGTACAGACGCTAGTCCGGCCGGCCCCCGGCTGTCCAGACGCGCGGGCCGCTCGGCTCTTGGCAGGGTCCGCTCCAGTCGCGAGGCTGGAAGGGTGACGGGGGCGGACGCTGCGTCCGATGAGGCGCACGCCGGGCTGGTCACGGAGGTTCCCCGATGGTCGACGTGCTGCGTTCCCCCCGACACTCCGGCATCGGTGCTGCCCGGGACCTGGCGCCGGGCCCGCGGTCCGGCCTCGCACGGGAGCTGCGATCGCTCGCCGAGGATCTGGCGGGTCGCCCGGACCGCGACGAGCTCTCCCTCGACGAGGAGCACCTCCTGGCACGCCAACTCGACGACGCCGTCGCGATCGTCTTGCCGCAGGTGCGTGCCCGGCTCGAGGCCGAGCTGACCCTGCGGATCGAATCCCTCCCGTTGCACGCGCGGATGGCGCTGCTCCACGCCCGCCAACGCCGCGAGATGGGGATCGAGTAGCCCGAGGCGGTGGAGGACGCGCTGGAGCCGGGCGGTGCCCGCCCCGGGGCGGGCATGCTCGGCATCCAGGATCGTGGCCCGGACTGCACATCCACGACGTGATCCTGAGCCCACGGCCCACCCGAGAGTGAAGTCTCGTTCAGGCGTTGTCCAGCTCGCGCGAGATCGCCCGAATGATGAACCGCGCCGCCTCGGCGCTCTTGCCACCGAGCCGCTGCCCCTCATCCGCCTGGAGCGCTGCCTCGAGATCCGCGAGCATCGCCCCGAGCACGGGCGTCCTGTCGAGCGCCCCGGCATCGAACGCGGCGTTCAGCTCCTCCGCGGCGTGCCGCGCGTTGTCGACTGCGTGACCCTTCGCCTCCATCCATTCCCGGAACGCCGCGCGTGCGGCATCCGCCGCCGGACCTTCGCTCGCCATCTCACCCTCCGCGTCGTGGGACGACCCGCTCCTTGTTGATCACGTCGAGAAGGCCGGACGCGATCGCGGCCGACGCGTCCGCCTGGCCCGGCCCGTCCGCCTGGCCCGGCCCGTCCGCCTCACCCCGGCTCTCGGCCTCTGCCCGTGCCTGCCAGCGTGCCGCCCGCCACTCCGGCTCGAGCACGCTCATGTGGACCTCGTCCCACCAGCGCCCGTCGCGCCAGATCGCTTCGCGCGACCGCCCTTCGATCGCAAATCCGACCCGCTTGTAGGCGCGAATGGCCCGCTCGTTGAACGCGAACACCGACAGGGCGACGCGATGCAGCCGGAGCGAGCCGAAGGCGTGGTCGACCATCAGGCGAGTCGCCTCGCCGCCGAACCCGCGGCCCCAGGCATCGTGCTCGCCGATCGTGATGTGGAACAGCGCGGACCCGTTGTCGCCGTCGAGCTGCGAGAAGGCACACGAGCCGATCAGCCGTTCCGTGTCCCGGACGTGGATTCCCATCGCCAGCGAGTCGGGACCCAGCGCCCGCAACATGAAGAAGCGCTCGATCTCGTCGGGCCGCATGGGGCCGTCCTGGTAGCGCGTCAGGCGGGCAACCTCGGCGTCCTGGTACCAGCGCAGGAAGTCGCGCAGGTTCTCCCGCGCGTGCCGTCGGAGCACGACCAGCTCGCCGTCGATGTGCTCGGGGAACCAGCGCCGATGGAGCATCGCGGACACCCTATACCATCGCCCGCATGCGCCGCTGGAGCGAGATCGCAGAACAGGTGGCCGGGACACCGAAGACGTCCCAGAAGACGTCGATCCTCGGCCGGTACCTGGCCGGCCTGCCGGTGGACGAGCTGCCGATCGCGGCCCTGTTCCTGACCGGCCGTCCGTTCGCCGAAGCCGACCAGCGGACGATCGGGATCGGCTGGGCCGGGATCTCCTCCGCCGTGTTGCGGGTCGCGGATGCCGATCCCGATGCGCTTCGCCGCGCGTACGACCGATCGTCCGACGTTGCAACGGCCGTGGCCGAGGTGCTCGCCGAGACGGGGCATCGGCCGGGCGTGGGCGACGAGCCGACGCTGTCCGATGTTCGGGTGGCGTTCGAAGCGATCGGGGCCGCCTCCGGGCCCGCCGCAAAGGCGGCGATCCTCGAGGCGCTGCTCGCCCGATCGTCGCCGGCAACCGCCGCCGGGATCGTCAAGGTGCTCACGGGCGAGCTCAGGATCGGGCTCCGCGAGGGCCTGCTCGAGGCGGCGATCGCAACGGCCTTCGACCGCCCGCTGGACGCAGTGAAGCGGGCCGGGATGCTCACCGGGGACGTGGGGCAGACGGCCACGCTGGCGCGCGAGGACCGCCTCGCGGATGCGACGTTGACCGTGTTCCACCCGCTCAAGTTCATGCTGGCCTCGCCGGCCGAGGATGCTGCCGAGATCATCGGTCGCCTCGGGCCCACGGTGTGGGTCGAGGACAAGTACGACGGGATCCGCGCCCAGCTGCATCGCGCCGGAGACCGGGCCCACGTCTACTCGCGCGACCTCCACGACATCAGCGACCAGTTTCCGGAGGTGATCGAGGGTGCGATGGGACTGCCCTGGGCCGGGGTCCTCGACGGTGAGATCCTCGCCTGGAAGGACGGCACCGTCCTGCCCTTCCTCCAGCTCCAGGCGCGGCTTGGCCGCAAGCGTCCGTCGGCCCGGATCCGCGACGAGATCCCGGTGATCTACGTCGCCTGGGATGCGCTCGGGCTCGATGACCACGCCGACGGCGTCGTCCGGCCGTTGCTCGACCTGCCGCTGACCGACCGCCGCCGCCGGCTCGAGGCGCTGGAGCTGCCCGCCGCGGCCGAGGGCGGCCGCTTCGCGCTCAGCCACCTCGTCGAGGTGGCGTCCACCGATGGGCTGGAGGCAGCCTTTGCGGAGGCGCGGGCGCGGCGCAACGAGGGGCTGATGGTCAAGGACCCCGCGAGCGGCTACACGCCCGGCCGGCGCGGGCTCGGCTGGCTCAAGATGAAGAAGGCACTCGCGACGCTTGACTGCGTCGTGGTGGGGGTCGAGGTCGGGCACGGCAGGCGCCACGGCGTGCTGTCGGACTACACCTTTGCGGTTCGTGACGACGCCACCGGGAACCTGGTGACGATCGGCAAGGCGTACAGCGGCCTGACCGATGCCGAGATCGCCGAGATGACCCGCTGGTTCGAGGCGCACACCGTCAGCTCCCACGGCCGGTACCGTGTCGTGGAGCCCTCGGTCGTGATCGAGGTCGCGTTCGACGTGATCATGCGCTCGGCCCGTCATCGATCCGGATACGCCCTCCGCTTTCCCCGCATCGCTCGCCTCCGACCCGACAAGCCCGCGGCAGAGATCGACACGCTGTCCACGGTCACGCGCCTGTACGAGGGCCTGCAGCTCGGAGCGGAGCACCTGGTGACAGCGAGCGCCGGGCGATAGGACCTGCGCCCCCGATCACGGGCCGAACGGGGGGTCGACGGGTGGCGGGACGCACGTATGCTGCACGGGACGCGCTTGCGCGCCCGGGGGGCGCTTGCACGGAGGAACCAGGCCGATGTATGCGGCATTCAACGAGCTCCAGGGCGTGGAGCTCACCCTGTACACGGACGCGCTGATCGCACGGGGAACGGTCCGGACCAGACAGCATCGAATCACCGACATCCTCAACCTGGCTGACGATCCGTTCCTGATCCTCGAGGACGTCACCGTCGAGGAGTTCAACTCTCGCGGCCAGCCGATCCGGTCCGCCTACGCGCAGGTCAACCTCGAAGCGGTGCTGTTCGCCGTGGCGAACACGCCGGTTGAGGCGTCACCGGAGCTGCGCACCCCGAAGATGGCCGAGCCGGCGATCGTCTCGGTGCCGCCGTTCACCGTCACCGGAATGATCCACCTGCTGCCGACGGGTGGCGACCTTCGTGCGGCGCTGACCGAGCTGACCGGGCGCTTCCTGCCCATCACCGAGGCAACGTTCTGGTCGGACCACCTCGGCGAAGGCCGCCAGACGGCGCTCGTGGTCGCCGTAAACCACGGCCGGGCGCAGATCCTGGCGCCGCACCAGGAGGTCGATCCCTGGGCGGGGCTGGACAAGGGGAGCGGTGCCGGTCCGGCCCCGGAGGTCCCGTCCGAACCGCCCGACCCGCCCGACCCGCCCGGCGGCGGCTGGTAGAGCCATTTCGCGGGGATCGTCGAGCGGCTAGCGATCGACCGGAAGGTCGAGCCGATCGCCCCACTCCGCCCAGCCGCCGTCGTACACGGCGACGTCCTCGTGGCCGAGCAGGGTCAGCACGTACGCGAGCTTGGCGGCGGCGACCCCTGAACCGTCGTAGCAAACGAGCCGGCGTCCACGCGTGATGTTCGCCTTGAGCATCAGCGACCGGATGTCCGATGCGTCACGCAGCTGTTGTGTTCCCGGCTGGTGGAGCGCGGACACGGGCAGGTTGACGGCGCCGGGGATATGGCCCAGGCGGCGCACGTTGCCCTCGAAGCCGCGGTACTCGGCGGGACCTCGCGCATCGACCAGCAGAACATCCGGCGCACCCAGCAGAGCCCGCATGTCTGCGGTGGTCAGCCGGATCCGTCCCTGTGCTCGCGGGGTGAACGCCGCCGCCCGGACGTCCGATGTCCCGGGGGTGATCGAGTGGCCCGCGCTCTGCCACGCGGGAAGCCCGCCCTCGAGGATGCGCGCGGACTCGAAGCCGTAGGCTCGGAGGCTCCACCACACGCGCGCCGCGTAGTAGGAGAGCGTGTCGTCATACAGGACGACCGATGTCCCGTTGCCGACCCCGGCGGCCGACATCGCTGCCGCCACCCGGTCCGGGGACGCCAGCAGCAATGCCTCACCGCCCTCGCCGACGTCGGCAAGCGCCACCTTCCAGTCCAGGTACACGGCCCCGGGAATGTGTCCGGCCGCGTGGAGGGACGCTCCGGTGCCGTCCGGTCGCCATCGGACATCGAGGATCTGAAGGTCGGACCGACGGAGGTTCTCGGCAAGCCAGTCCGGGGTCGCGGTGAGCTCGGGGCGGGCGTAACCGGCCAAGGCGGCCTCCGAACAGCGGTAGGGGGTTGTATCGGCGCCGATCCCCGGACCGGCACCGATATCATACGGTCGTGGTTTCCCCGTTCATGCCGGAGGCCGAGAAGGTCGCGGCCATCCGCGATCTGCTGCCCGCGACGCGGGCCGGGATCTACCTCAACGCGGGAACCGCCGGCCCCATGTCCGCCGAGGCGCAGCGCGCGATGGACGACCAGGCGGCGCGCGACCTTGCCGTCGGCCGCGCCCACCTCGACGCCTGGCCGGAGACGCTCGAGCGGATGGCCGAGGCGCGCGCGTCGGTCGCTGCGGTGCTCGTGGCGGATCCGGACGACATCGCGCTGACCCATTCCACGACGGACGGTGTGAACCTCGCGGTGGGGGCGCTGGCCTGGGCGCCGGGTGATCGCGTTGTCACGACCCGTCACGAGCACCCGGGCGGGCTGGGTCCCCTGCTCGCGCTGCGCGATCGGTCGGGGGTCGAGGTCGAGCAGGTCGACATCGGTGATGGTGGCGACGATGAGCGAACCCTCGCGGCGTTCACGGCGGCGCTCGAGCGCCCGGCCCGGGCCGTCCTGTTCAGCCACGTCCTGTGGACCACGGGAGCGGTGCTGCCCGCGGCGCGGCTGGTGGCGATGGCGCGATCGGCGGGCGCGGTGAGCATCGTCGACGGAGCGCAGGCCGCGGGGGCGATGCGCGTCCAGCTCGATGAGCTTGGAGCGGACGCGTACGCCGTTCCCGCCCAGAAATGGCTCCTCGGACCCGAGGGGATGGGAGCGCTGTGGGTCCGGCGCGGGCTGGCCGACAGCATCGTGCCGTCCGCGGCGGGGTCCCTGTCCTACGCCACCTTCGATCCCGTGACGGGCGGCACCCTGCATCCGGGCGCTCGCCGCTTCGAGGCAACGGCGTTCCACCGCCCGTCCCTCGTCGGGTTCGCGCGAGCCTGTGGCTGGCTGTCGATGTCGATCGGGCTGCCGTGGGCGGTCGAGCGGGCCGGTCACCTCGCTGCTGCGGCGGCGGACAGGCTGGACTCGATACCGGGCGTCGACCTCGTCACGCCGCGCGGGCGCATGAGCACGCTGGTCTCGTTCCGGATCCGGGGCTGGACCGCGGCCGAGGCAGCGAACGAGCTGGGCGCCCGAGCGTTCGCGATCGTTCGCGACCTGCCGGCAATCGGCGCCCTCAGGATCTCGGTGGGGTTCTGGAATACCGAGGCGGAGATCGATCGATTCGCCCAGGCCGTCGAGCTGCTCGCCCGCCACGGCCCGGACACGCTTCCGCCCCGCCGCACCCTGACCATCCTGGGCAGCGATGACCAACCCATCTCCTGACAGGCGCGGACCCGAACCGGCCCGCCGGCGCGGCTGGTTCGAGATCCGCTGGCGCCAGTTCCGCCGGGCGCCGCGACCGGTGGTCCGTGCGGTGGCGAGCAGCCTGGCCGTCGCGGTTGTGACGGGGATCGCGTTCCTTGCCTACGACGTTGCGCTCGATCGTGGCGCCGTGCTTCCCGGCGGCGACCTGCGCCTCCTGGTGCTGACCCTCTACGTCGCGGTGGTGCTGGTGGCGGGCGCGGTGGTGACCTGGCTGGTCGTGCCGCTGCCGTCGGGGAGCGGCACGCGGCGCGCGACCCGGACGCCGTGGAGCGCGGCGCTCGGCCTGTTCGCCGCCGTTCCCATCGCGTATCTCGTCCTGGTCGTCCTCCACGAGCTGGTCAAGCCGCTGCTGGTGTGACAATCGGCAGGTCAGGCATTGCTGCTGCCCGCTATCATCGGTCGCGATCGGTCGACGACCGATCGAGCCGAGTGAGGATCCGGGTGGCCAACGAGGATCACGCGCACGTTGCCCTGCCAAAGCTCTACGGTGCGCCTGCCTACGCGCGCCCGCCCGTGGCTCCGGTGCAGGAGGCCGAGCGCCCGTTCGACCCCGATGCGCTGCCGATCGAGGCGGTGCAGACCGACGAGGAGCGTGAGATCGCGCGTCGAATCGCCGCGCACGGGTACGAGCATGCCGCCGCTGACTCGCAACTGGTGACTGCCGGCAACGGTAAATCGACGCACCTCCGCGGACGGCACTTCCGGCTCCGGGCCATCACCGGCCTGTTCCGCGACAATGAGGACGGCAAGACCGCCTGAGGCGCATCACGCCGCAACCGTCGTGGGGGAGTAGCTCAATCGGTTAGAGCAGCGGGCTTATATCCCGCCGGTTCCAGGTTCGAGTCCTGGCTCCCCTACCACACCGAGCCCGCCGGTCCTGCCATGCGGAACGCCCGTGCCGGATCAGCGGCGCCGTCCGGTCCCCGAGCGCTCGGCCGTCGCGGACCGGAGCATCTCCACCAGGCGCTCCCGGCGATCCTGCGTCAGCCCGCGCTGCGCGGGGAGCGCCTCGAGCCAGCCAGCCAGCGCATCCCGCGGCACCACTGCGCATCCGGCGGTGCGCTCGACGCGCGCGTCGTCTGTGACGACGGCGGCGTAGACCTTGATCAGGAAGTCACGGTCGTCTGACGACAGCCAGCCCCGGGCGCGCTCGGCGTCGCGGGCCGCGCGGTCGATCGGCGCCTCGATCGGGATCCAGCGACCCTGCCCGCCCCTGAGCTCCCACCGTCCCCCGACGACCCGACTCACGCTCGGCGGTGGAACGTCGCCCAGGACCACGATGCCGAAGGGCCCGAGGACCAGCTCCCGGATGCGGTGGCCGCCGGGGAGGGGCAGGTCCATCACGGCCACGTGGTCGCCGTCCAGCCTGCCGGCGAGGCGCGACGCCAGCGCCCGCGGTCGGGCCGCAGCGTGCTCCACCATGGCGAAGATTCGGGCGACCCCGATGATCAGGAACCCGGCCGGGACGACAACGGCGAAGCCCCAGGCCAGGATGCCCGTCGCCATCTGCACGGCGGTCGCGCGGCCGTTCGGCGTGAACGAGGTAATGACCGGCGTCGCGACGAAGATCCAGGCGAGGAGCCCGCCGACGACGATCATCAGGACCGCGGAAACGGCCCCGCGGAGGACCGCGGCGCGGCCGATCCGGGACGCCGGCGACGCGGCGGCGATCACTTGCATACCCGTATCCTCGCGAGCCCGGCGTGTGGTTGGTATGCCCCCTTCGGACTACGACCGTGCCGGCCAGGGTCCTCGCCACCGCAGCGGACCGCCCTGGAACGCACCATGACGGTGCCTCGGTGCACCACAAGTCCCGGGCCCGGACGAGCCGCGGCCAGTCTCGCTCGTCGGGGGAACGCGCGGGCTCGAGCCGGGCCTCGGGCCAAGCTGGCGTCAGCGGGCTCGCCGTCTGTACCCCCCGCGACCCGGTCGATGGCGGGACCCCCGTACCATTGCGCGCCGTCCGCGTGACTCCGATCCTGCAGGTAAGCCGCACATCTGCCGGGGGGCAGGGAGCCGGGAGCCACGTTGGTCCACCTCAAGATACGAGCACTGCGCACCGCCGTGCGCTGCCTCGGCCGGTCACCGGCCCGGGCGCTGGTCGCGGCCGCCCTGCTTGTCTCGTTGGCCGTCCTCCCGGCTGCGGCAGGGGGTCCGTCCAGCCTCACGACGCCATCGGTCTCCCCGACGTCCGGCACGACGGTGACGGCAATCACGTTCACCGTCACCTATCACAGCGCGAAGGACGACGCGCCTGACTACGTGCGCGTCGTGGTCGGCTCGAAGACCTACCCGCTGGAGCGGACGGCCGGGACCGAGACCTGGAAGAACGGCGTCCGGTACACGACGACGACGAGGCTGCCCGCGGGCACGTGGACCGTCCGGTTCGAAGCCAGGTCGGGGACGTTCGACCCGAGTATCGCCGGGGATACGGTGACGATCACGCCGGCGCCCACACCCAGGCCAACGCCGGCGCCCACACCCAGGCCAACGCCAGCGCCCACACCCAGGCCAACGCCGGCGCCCACACCCAGGCCAACGCCGGCGCCCACACCCAGGCCAACGCCAGCGCCCACACCCAGGCCAACGCCAGCGCCCACGTCGACGCCGGCCGCGATCGTTTCGCCGAGCGTCCCGCACGCGGCAATCCTCGGTAGCGACCCGGGTGCCGACCCGGGATACCCGACGCCTCAGCCGGCCCCGACCCCCAATTCCTCGCCCTCGCCCAGCCCGGGTCCGGTCACCGCGGGGATCATCGGAGGCGGCTCCGGGTCGGACGGCTCCGGGACCTCCGGCTCCGGTGGTGTGGGCAGCGGCAACGGGACACTTCCGGGTGGACTCGGTGGATCATCCAGCCTGGTTGCAGCCGTGCTCCGTGCCCTGCCCACGGTCGTGGTGACCACGGGCGGCGTCACCATGCTCATGGCATTCATGATGTTCGGGAAGCGCCGGCGCGACGGCGAGCCGAACGGATCCGACGACGAGCTCAGCGAGGCGGCGCGGCGTGGGTACGGCATGGCCGGCCACTCCGGCCTGGTGCCGAACGCGGCCGCCGCCCCGGCCGCGCTCCAGGCCGTGATCGTCGCCGAGCCCGCGGCCGAGACCGACCAGCACCTGCCGCGCTGGCGCCGGCCATCGCTGATGGAGGCACGCAAGAACGATCCGCTGCGCAGCGTCTCCACCACCGTCCGGCTCACCTTTGACGGGGAAGCCGGGGAGGCCGTCAGCGGGCTGGAGCGACGGCTCATTCGCTATCGTCTCGTCAGCCTGCTGGACATGCCCGACGAGGTCCGCGGCGTCGAGATCGACGTGCTCGACGAGGGCGACGAGGTCGTGCTGCTCGAGAAGCGCGGGACCTACTGGCGCGTGCTGTGCCCCGACGGCCGCGAGGGATGGCTCCACAAGATGACACTGGGCGATGTCGTCATCGGCAGCTCCGTCTCCGACTCGGCGAGCTGGACCTCGGGTGACGAGGATGGCGATGTGGGCGGGTTCGAGGACGTCCTGCGCGCCTACGACGAGCATCGGCGGCAGTTCGGAGACGCCTGACCTCAGCGACCGGGCTTCGGAGCCGCCTTCGCGGCGCGGGTCTTCGCCGGCGCCTTCCGCAGCACCAGGATGTGCTGGTGCGCGATGTTGGGCACGAACGAGCGCGGATAGCCGTACGGGCGAAGCCGCGTCCCCGCCTGGTACCAGGCGATGTCGCCCTTGGGAACCAGCCCCGCGCCGTCCGCCCGAGCCGCGAGGTCCGCGGCCGTGAACAGGTATCGGCCGCCCTGGTACGCGTCGCGCACGATCAGCACGGCGTAACGGCCCGGCCGAAGGATTCGATGGACCTCGCCGAGCACCTCGCCCATCGCGTCCAGGAAGGATGGGTAGTCGGGCAGGTTCGCCAGGTCGCCGTCGAGCGATGACACCATCGCGTAACCGGTCCGCCGGTTCGCGTGCGACTCGGCCAGCCGGCCGCCCGCCATCGTCATCGGCAGCTGGATGTTGTACGGCGGGTCGGTGGCCACGAAATCGACCGAGTCGGTGCCGATCGTGGGCAGGACCGTCCGTGTGTCGCCGACGCGCAGCTCGCAACCCGAAGGATCGAACGAGCGCACGCCGCCCGGGTCGGTGGCGCCCAGGTCCGCGAGCTGCGGGCCCTGGCCATCCCGCTCGGCGGCCAGCGCCGCGGCGGTCTCCGCGTAGACCGCCGCCCAGCGTGGATCGAGCTCGATGCCCAGCGCACGCCGGGGTCCACGGGCGATCGCGGCACCCAGCAGCGTGCCGCCCACCCCGGCGAACGGGTCGAGCACGAGCTCGCCGCTTCGGGTGAAGAACTCGATGAGGCGGGCCATGAGGCGTGGCGGCTTGTTGGCGCCGTGAGCCTTCCGCCGGTCGTGCCCGAGCTCCGAGGGGTAGGCGGTCGTCCAGACGGACTTCGTGAAGTACAGCCACTCCTCGCCGGACAGCTCGTTGAGCTCGTTGGCGGGGTGGGGCGGCCGACGGTCCTGCACCCGCGAAGGGTACCGGCCACCGGGATCGCCGTGGCCGGATGCTGGCGAGCCCGTCTCGGGGCTCAGCGCGGCGTCTCTACAATGCGTTGATGCCGGGCAGAGTCGTCAGCCGCCAGTTCATCGGGCGCGAGCCGGAGCTCGCGCAGGTCGAGGCGGCCATCGCGGCGGGCGCAACGGGTGAGGCGACCACCGTCGTCGTCGCCTCGAGCGCGGGCATGGGCGCCTCCCGGTTCATCGACGAGGCCCTTGCACGCGCCGCATCGGGTCCGGCCTCGCCGATCGTCATGCGAGGCCGTGCGGAAGGTCCGATCGATTCCCCGTGGGCGGCCGTGCTCGAAGCGCTGGGGCCGGTGCTGGCGGGCCGGCCCCGGGAGGAACGGCTGGCGCTCCTTCGGCGGGATTCCCGCTCGCTGCTGCTCGGCCTGCCGGGCATGGCCGCGCTTGCCACGGAGCTCCCGGCGCCTCCGGTCAGCGCGCTGGCGGACCCGGAGCGCCGGCAGCCACGGGCCCTCGCGGCTCTCCTGCGGTGGCTCGGCAGGCTTGCCCTCGAGCGGCCGCTCGTCATCGTGCTCGAGGACCTGCACGTCGCCGATGCCGCCACCCGGGCGTTCGCAACGTTCGTCTCGCGGATCGCGCGCGATGAACGGCTGACCCTCATCGTCACCTACCAGCCGGACCGCATGACCCGGGAACACCCGCTGCGCGAGAACCTCGCGATCATCGAGGACGGCCTCCGCCCGCCGGTCAACATCGAGCTCCGTGCCCTGACGCGACGGGAGATCGCACGCATGATCGAGGGGATCGAGGGGGAGCGGCCATCGGCCTCGATCGTGGTCCTCGTCGCGGAGCGCTCGGGTGGCGCGCCGATGGTCGTCGAAGAGCTGGTCGCCGCGCGTCGCGAGATCCGCAACGTCACGCTTACCGGGACGCTCGCGGACCTCGTCGCGGCACGACTCCAGGGCCGCTCGCCCGAGTGCCGGCGCGTGCTGCGGCTGATGGCGCCCGCGGAGCGCGCGATGGACCGCGCGCAGCTGATCCTCGCAGCCGCCACGTTCGAGGCCGGGCCGCAGACCCGCCTCCCTCCGCGCTCGACCTCCCTGCCCAGGCGCCAGACCACGGTGATGGATGCCGACCTGGCGGCGGGTCTGGACGAGGCGCTCGAGCACGGGTTCGTGCGCGTCGATGACGAGGGCCGAATGCGGGTCCGCCACGAGATGGTCGCGCGGGCCGTTGTCAGCGACCTGCTGCCGACCCAGCTC
Source organism: uncultured Chloroflexia bacterium (assembly GCA_963734895.1). Taxonomy (GTDB): domain Bacteria; phylum Chloroflexota; class Limnocylindria; order Limnocylindrales; family CSP1-4; genus CAIXZV01. The sequence continues at coordinate 120,524 of CAVTIN010000013.1, forward strand.
CCCCGGTATCGCGCCGCTGTGGCCCGGGCATTCGACCACGTGCCGATCGTCGCGGCCATGCACTGGCGGGCGGCACACCGGCTGGATGAGGCGCGTGACGCCGCGATCCGCGCGGGCCGGTTCGCGATGACCGTCGATGCGCCCGAAGACGCGCTGGCGGCGTTCGAGCTCGCGCTCGAGCTTCCCGAGAACGAGGACCCCGGGGTCGCGGATGAGGCCACTGGTGGCCTCCAGGACGAGGCGGCGGAGGCCGCACTCGCCGCCCTGCGCCCGACTCGCGCCGTGGCCTACGCGGAGGCGGCGATCGGCGCCCTGCGCGAGCGCAGCGATCGGGTCCGGCACGGGGTGCTCGAAGCCCGGCTGGGACGCTACCGGCTGGCCGCGGGCGATACGGCGGGTGCCACGTCGGCGCTCCGCCGGGCCGCCGATGTCGTCCCGGACGCACCATCGATCGAGCGCGCCCGGATCCTCGCGCTGCTTGCCCAGGAGCGGATGATCGCGGGTGCGTTCCACGACGCCGAGCGCGCCGCCACGGAGGCGCTCGCGATCGCCGAGGGCCTCGGGTCCGCGGCGGAGCCGGAGGCGATCCATGCCATGACCTCGCTCGCGGTCGTCAAGGGCTGGAGCGACGATCCGGAGTCTGCGCTTCCGATCCTGGAGCGGGCGGTCGAACGGTCACGCTCGCTCGGCCTGGTCGAGGAGTGGTGGCGGGCGGGGGCCAACATGGCGGTCGTCCTGGAGCTGCTCGGGCGCCCGCAGGAGGCGATCGAGGTCGCGTACCGGGACATGGAGGAGGCACGCGCGAACGATCTCGACGCGATCTACGGCAACCTGCTCGGCGGCAATGTCGCCGGGCTGCTGGTCGACGTGGGTCGATGGTCGGAGGCACGGGAGCTCAGCCTTCGTGCGCTCGACTGGAGCCCGGCCGGCGTGCCGTTCGTCAACGCGCTCATCAACCTCGTGCTCGTCGAGATCGAGTCGGAAGCCGGGGAGGAGGCTGGCCGGCTGCTGGGGCGGATCCTGGTCGAGCTCGAGACCGGCGGCGACCTCCAGTTCGCCGTCCCCGCCTACCAGGCGACCGCCTCGTACGCGATGTGGAGCGGCGACCTCGCCGACGCCCGCCGGGCGGTCGAGCGCGGCTGGGCACGGCTGCGCGGGACGGAGGACTGGGTCCTCGTCGCGCGGATGGCGGCAACGGCGCTCGAGGTCGAGTCCGCGATCGTCACCGCGGCGCTCGAGAAGCGGCGGATCGCGGACGTGGCCGCGTCCCGGGAACGCGCGGGCCGGATGCTGGCCGAGGCGGAGGCGGCCGTTGCCCGGGCGGGCCTCGAGACGCCGACGACCACCGGGCGCGAGCCCGGGACCAGCCTGGCCACAGCGCGCGCCTTCTACGAACGGCTCCACGGCCGGGATGATCCGTCGCACTGGGCAAGCCTGGCGGAGCGATGGCACGAGCTCGGCGACCCGTACCGCGAGGCACGCGCCCTGTGGCGCCAGGCGGAAGCGTTCCTCAACCACGCGATCGCCGGCAGGGCCGCGGGGACCAGGGTCAGGACGGACGCCCGTCTTGCCCGTGCCGAGGCGCGCGATCCGCTGCTCCGGGCGGTCGATCTGGCGATGGGCCTCCACGCGCGGCCGCTGTTGCGGGCCCTTCGAGACCTGGGCGGCCGCGCCCTGATCACGCTGCCGCCGGAGGTCGACGCGCTGCTCGAGGAGCCTGCCCCCGCGCCCGTCCAGCCGCGGGCATCGGTGACGCCGGGCCCCGTGATGCAGGCCGTGGGACCCGCGCCGGTGCCCGGGCCGGGCAGCGGGCGTCCGGCCGCCGGTGGGGACACGTTCGGGCTGTCGCGCCGGGAGCTCGAGGTGCTCGCACTCATCGCGAAGGGCCGGACGAACCGCGAGATCGGCGACCGCCTGTTCATCAGCCAGAAGACCGTCGGCGTCCACGTCGGGAACATCCTGGCCAAGCTCGGCGTGTCGGGACGCGTCGAGGCCGCGGCCGTCGCGATCCGGCTGGGTCTCGAGGAGGAGGCGGCCGCGGCGCGACGCTCGTGATCCGGGCGATGAACGAGTCGCCGGGGAGCTCGGCGGCATGTCTCGCGGGCATTGGGTAGGATCGGGCCGTTCCACGCAGCCCCTTCGAGGTCTTCATGCGCCGTCTGCTCCTTGGCTCCGCGCTCGTCGCGCTCATGTTCGCTGCCGCCGCCTGTGCGACGGCCGCTCCCGGCTGGACCTACGCCGCGCCGACCGAGGCGCCCGCCGCGACGCCGGCGCCCTCCACCGATGCAAGCGCCGCGCCCACCGATGCGACGGCATCGGCCGCCCCGTCAGACGCGACGTCGGGCGGCACGGGCGGCACCACCGTCCAGATCTCCGCGCTCAACATCGCGTTCGAGCAGAGCGAGGTCAGCGCACCGGCCGACGCGCCGTTCGTGATCCACTTCGACAACAAGGACGCGAGCGTGCCGCACGACATCGCGATCAAGGACGCCAGCGGCACGCAGGTGTTCAAGGGCGATGTCGTCACCGGGCCCGCCGAGACCGACTACAACGTGCCCGCGCTGCCGGCCGGCACCTACCAGTTCGTATGCACCATTCATCCGAACATGACCGGCACGCTCACGGTCGGCGGCTGAGGTCCGCTGCGTGACGCCGCGGGTCGACGAGGTCTGCTACCGCGACGCCTATCTCCGCACGCTCGAGTCGCGGGTCCTCGAGGTCACCGAAGCTGACGGACCTCCCCTGGTCGTGCTGGAGGCGACGGCGTTCTATCCCGGTGGCGGCGGCCAGCCATCGGACCGAGGCACCATCCTGCGCGCCGGCGATGGCCGATCCTGGGTCGTCCGGGCGGCCAGGCGAGTGGGCGGCGAGATCGTCCACGAGCTGGAAGCGCCCGACGATGGTGATCTGCCGCGAGCCGGCGACCGGGTCACGGTCGACGTGGAGTGGGCACGCCGATATGCCCTCATGCGGACGCACACCGCCCTCCACGCGCTGTGCGGCGTCGTCTGGCGCGACTACGGCGCGCTGGTCACGGGCGGCAACATGGAGCCGGCCTCGGGCCGGATGGATTTCGAGTTCGAGCGGATGTCCGGCGACCTGGTCGAGGAGATCGAGGCGAAGGTCAACGCCGAGCTCATGGCCGCCCACGACGTGCGGGTCAACGTTCTGCCACGCGAGGAGGCGTTCGCGATCCCGGACCTGATCCGGACAAAGGTCAACCTCCTGCCCCCCGGAATCGAGCAGATTCGGACGATCGAAATCGTCGGGCTTGACCTGCAGGCGGATGGCGGAACGCACGTCGCGAACACCCGCGAGGTGGGTGGGATCCGGGTGACCGGCTATGAGAGCAAGGGCCGGATCAACAAGCGGATCCGGATCGCGCTGGTGGGGGAGTAGCGCTCGGACCTACGCGACTCACCGGGTGCATCATCGGCGAGGCCAGCCTGGCGGATCGTGGCCCGATGGCCCCGTTTCGCGACGCAGGCCCGCGCCTGGGGGCCAGGGCGATGCGCCAGCCGTGTCGGCGCGAACGACATCCCAGACGACTGCCGGCAGGTTGAGCCTGACGGATGGCGACATGGGGTCATGCGCGATGTCCGAAGGGCATACCGACGTTGACCGTCGCTCAGGCGCGATCCAGGCGCTCCACCACCGGGCGCATCGCCTCGAGCGTCGCGATCGTCGCTGGCCAGGGGACGCATTCGATCTGCGTCACCCCGACCTCGGTGAAGGCGTGCAATGCATCGGCGATCTGGTCGGCCGAACCGCGGATCGGCACGCCGAAACCGGCGGCCTGGGAACCGGTCGCCTCCGCGGGTTCCACGAAGATCCCGGCCGACCGGCCGATCGTGGCGGGGTCGCGCCCGATCTTCTCGCACGCCGCCTCGAGCTGCTGGATGCGCGGCGCAAACTCGCCGGGGTCATCGCTTCGCTCCTGTGCGTAGTAGCTCCAGATGTCCGCGTGCCGGGCGGCCAGCGCGGTCGTCCGGGGGCCCCCGGCGCCGATCATCAGGGGGATCGCCCCGGACCGCGGCCCTCGTGGTCTCGACTCGAGATCCGTGGCTTGGTGGTACGGCCCGTCGTGGTCTGCCCGCCCGGTCCGCAGCATCGGCATGATGATCTCGAGCGAGTCCTCGAAGCGGCTGACGACGTGGTCGAGCGGGAGGCCGAAGGCCTTGGCCTCGGAGTCGCCGCTGCCGGCACCCAGGCCGAACACGAATCGTCCATTCGAAATCTCGTCGAGGGTCTCGACGGCCCGGACCGTGATCCCCGGGTTTCGCTGGTTCGCGGACAGCACCCAGGTTCCGACCTCGATCCGCTCGGTTGCCTCGGCGACGGCGCCGGTCATCGCGACGCACTCCCACCACCCGCGCGGTCCAGGCCAATCCTCGACTCGCCACAGCAGCTCGTCCGGGACCCAGACGGTATCGAAGCCGATGTCCTCGGCCAGCACCGCCATGGCGCGCAGCTCGTCCCACCGATGGGGCCGCCCGGTCTCCGGGTCCTCGTACAGCGGGAGCACCAGGCCGAGCTTGAGGTTACGCATGGGTTGTCGGCCTCCGATGAACGAGGGATCACGCGGCCGCGGTCATCCGTCGCGGTCGCATCGTCTCATGGGCTTCGCCCGGTACTCTCAGGTGGAGATCCAACCGCCCGATCCGGCGCCATCGAGGGAGACGACCAGCAATGCCGACCACCGACACGCCCGCGTCACCGCCCGAGTCGGGATCCGGCGCCGGACCCGGACCCGGCAAGACGGAATCCGGAGCGTCGGCGCCGCCCCCGGAGCCGACCGACGACCTCGTCACCCGCCAGCACGTGCTCGCGGTCGGGCGGCGACGCCTCAAGTACACGTCGACCTCGGGGCGGATCGTCCTCCGGGAGGAGGTCGTCGAGGATGGCAAGGTCCAGGGCTACAAGCCTCGGGCGAGCGTCTTCCTCACGGCATACACGCTGGACCGCGCGGATCAGCGGCAGCGGCCGGTCACGTTCGCCTTCAACGGCGGTCCCGGCTCATCGAGCGTCTGGCTTCACCTGGGCCTCCTGGGGCCACGGCGCGTGGTCGCCGGGGACGCCGGGGCGCCCGTTGCACCTCCGTACGACCTGGTCGACAACCCCGAGAGCCTTCTCGTTCACTCCGACATCGTGTTCATCGACCCGATCTCCACGGGCTACTCGCGTGCCACCGACGGCGTGAAGCCGGGTGACTACCACGGGTTCACCGCCGACATCGAGTCGGTCGGCGAGGTGATCCGCCTGTGGACCTCGCGGAACGGGCGATGGCTTTCGCCCAAGTACCTGGCCGGGGAGTCGTACGGGACCCTGCGCGCGGCTGGTCTCGCCGCCCACCTCCAGCAGCGTCACGGGATGTACCTCAACGGGCTGATGCTCATCTCCAGCGTGCTGGATCTCTCGAGCATCTTCTTCACCGAGCAGAACGACGTCCCGCATGCCATGTACCTCCCCACGTACGCGGCCATCGCGCACTACCACGGCCTGCACGGGGACCGGCCGCTGGCGGAGGTGCTGGCCGAGGCCGAGGCGTACGCCGCCGGGGAGTACCCGCGGCTGCTCGCGCTCGGGAACCGGATGACCCAGGGCGAGCGGGATGCCGCCGTCGCCACCCTCGCCCGGCTGACCGGGCTGAGCGCCGACTACGTCGATCGCGTCAACCTCCGGATCGAGCACATCCGGTTCTTCACCGAGCTGCTCCGCGACCGGCGCAAGGCCGTCGGCCGGCTCGACGGGCGGTTTGTGGGCTGGGAGCCCGATGGCGGCCGCGAGCACTTCACTGCTGATCCCTCGCACACGGCGATCGCGGGCGCATACACGGCGGCCGTCAACCAGTACGTGCGCGAGGAGCTGGGCTACGAGAACGACCTCCCCTACGAGATCCTGTCATCGGCGACCAACCAGGCGTGGAGCTACAAGGAGTTCGAGGGCAGGAGCGTCTCGGTCGTGGACCGGCTGGGTGAGACGATGCGCGGGAACCCGCATCTGCGGATCTACGTCGGCTGCGGCCACTACGACGGCGCGACCCCATACTTCGCCGCAGAGGCGGTCTTCGCCCACCTGCTGATCCCGGACGAGCTGCGCACCAACGTCTCGTTCTCGTATTTCGAGGCGGGCCACATGATGTACGTGCATGAGCCGTCGCGGATCCGGCAGTCGGCCGACCTCGCGGCGTTCGTGACGACCTCGAAGGACGCCTGAGCGCCGGCCGGAGCGCGCTCCTACTCCCGCGGCGGCGCGAGGCCCAGCCTCAGGGCACCCAGCGGACGACCCACGCGGTCGCCTGGTCCGGTTCCCGGGCGCGACCTGCATCGAGTGAGGGCCTGACGACGTTGACCCACGCCTGGGCACCCGAGCCGAGCGAGACGACCGCGCTGCCCAGCGGCTGGCTGCCGGCGAGCTTCGTCGCCGAGCACGCGCGATCGTCGTTGCACAGGAGGCTGCTCGAGACGGAGACCCGGGTCACGAAACCATCGGCCATGGTCAGGACGGCGATCGACGCCCGCGCAACCTGTCCGCAGCTCACCTGATCCAGGTTCCGGCACACGATGGCGTCCTGCGCGGGCAGGACGGGCCGCCCGATCGGGGTGCCCGTTGCGCGAGCGGCCAAGGTCGGCATCGACGTTGGCGTCGGCGCCTCGGTGCGTCCCGCGAGGGCGGCGGGCGAGCCGTCGGCTGGCGCCACGGGTGTGTCGGCGGTCACGAGGGCGAAGGCAACGATCGCGATGGCCCCGATCGCCACGACCGCAGCTCGACGCCATCCTCGCTGGCGGAGCGGCTGGGGCGCGACGTCGAATTCCATGCAAATCCGGGTTCAGCATAGCGGGCGCCTGCTGCTGAGCCTGCGCGCCGGCTTCGATCACGGCATCATCACCGGATGCCCGACGTCGACGAAGCGCTCGCCGCGCTCGATGCCCGTTTCCATCGCCTCCGCGACGAGGCGCACATCCCCGGCGTCGCCTGGGGGGTGATTGCCGGTGGGAAGCTCATCCACACCGGCGGGGTCGGTACGGTCCGTGACGGCGAGGATCGACGTCCCGACGCGGACTCCGTGTACCGGATCGCCTCGATGACCAAGAGCTTTACCGCCTCGACGCTGATCCTGCTGCGAGACGAGGGGCGCCTCGAGCTCGAGGCGCCGGTGGCCACCTACGTGCCGGAGCTGGCCGCCTGGCGGCCCCCGACAAGCGATAGCCCGCCGATCACCGTCCGGCAGCTGATGACGATGTCGGGCGGTCTGCCCACCGACGATCCGTGGGGCGACCGGCAGCAGGGCCTCGACCTCGACCGGTTCGCCGAGCTGCTGGCCGCCGGGCCGTCGTTCGCGTGGCCGCCGGGGACGATGTTCGAGTACTCCAACCTCGGCTACGGGATCCTCGGGCGCGTGATCACCAATGTCGCCGGGCGCGAGTATCGCGAGGTGGTCCGCGACCGGTTGCTGACGCCGCTGGGAATGACCTCGACGGCGTACCTCGATACGGACATCGCCGACGCGCACCTCGCGCATGGATACGTCCGGCGGGACGAGTCGTACGTCCGCGAGGGCACCGACGGGTATGGCGCGCTGGCATCGATGGGCGGCGTGTTCTCGACCGTGCGCGACCTGTCGCGCTGGGTGCTCGGGTTCCTCGACGCGTTCCCGGCACGGGACGACCCGGAGGCCGGGCACCCCCTGCGGCGCTCGTCCCGACGCGAGATGCAGCAGGTCCAGCGGGCGATCGGCCCGATGGTCCTCGCCCGTGCGCCTGACGCGGAACCCGTCGTCATGAGCGGCGGCTACGGTTTCGGGCTGTTCGTGGCCCAGGACCCGGAGCTCGGCACGACGATCAGTCACGCCGGCGGCTATCCGGGGTTCGGCTCCAACATGGCCTGGCATCCCGCGACCGGGCTGGGCGTGATCGGGCTTGGCAACCTGCGGTACGCGCCGGTCAGGCCGGTCGTCCAGGAGGTGCTCGCAAACCTGGTTCGCGCGGGGGTGGCGCCCCGCCGGCGGATGGTCGCCATGCCCGCGGTCGAGCGGCTCCGTCCGGTCGCCGAGCGGCTGCTCGATGCCTGGGACGATGCCCTGGCGGACGCGACCTTTGCCGACAACATGGACCTCGACGAGCCCCGCGACCTGCGCCGGAGCCGCGGTCACCCGGGTCCGCGAGGAGGCCGGTCCGTTCCGCGTCGATGAAACGCGCCCGACAACCTCGGACTCACCCGCCGACGCTGCCTGGTGGCTGCGCGGCGTCCATGGCTGGGTGCGGGTATCGATCCTCGTGACCCCGGAGCCGGTTCCGCGCCTGCAGCGCCTCTCGGTGCGCCAGGTCGGAGATCCGTCGCCCGCGATCCGTTCGCTGGCCGAACGCGTCGTTGCCCTGGCCGGCGTCCCCGATCCCGCCTGGCCGGCCGATCTTCCGCTGGGCGAGGTGCAGGATCGCGAGGTGCTGGAACGGGCGCTCCGCGCGGCCGGGCCACGGCTGGGGGCTCTGCGCCTGGGCGACCCGATCGAGGGGGACGGCCAGGCTTCCACCACGTTCGAGCTTCGTGGCGACCGGGGAATGGCCGAGCTCAAGCTCACCCTGGAACCCGACACGGCCGCGCTGTCGACCGTCTCGCTCCAGCTGCCCCAGCGGAACCCGTTGCCCGAGGCCTGGTAGCGCTGCGCGGGTCAGGCTTCGGGCGTGCCGGGCGGCAGGTCGAACAGCGAAGGGTCGGCCTGGTGAGCCCGGAGGAGCGTGAAGATGAAGCCCATGCGCTCCCGGTAGGACTCCCAGTCCGGCGCGTCGCTGTCGGCGGCGGAGTCCATGTCCTGGCCGAACCTGGCCGCAAGGGCGATGGCCTCGGGGTCGTCGAGCCGGACGAGATCCGGTGGGAACATCGCGCCGGCCAGGTACTCGGGAGCCGGGACATCCCGGCTGAGCTCGAGCGTCCCTTCGGGGATCCGGATGCCGAGGTGGCTGGTGGCCGCGATCGCCGTTATCCAGCGGCCCGGGATGGCCTTCCGCACGAACGGATCCGCCACCAGCTGCTCGTGGGCGCCCACCGAGACGTTCGCCACGAGGATCCGTTGGGCGCGCCTGACCGAGCTCTCCCGGTCGTCCGTGCGCCGCAGGAGCAGCGAGTCCACGTATGCCGTGAACGCCCTTGCCAGGTCCTCGCTGGCCGCAACCTGGGGATCGGCGAGCACGGCGTCAAGTCCGCGCCTCGCAGCGCCATCGTCGACGAGCACGGCGCGGGACCCGGCGAACGCGCGCACGAAGCGGATGAAGGGCGGAGCCACGTCCCCGAAGATCGTCGCATTGCCGGCCGCGACGGCCTCCGCGACCTCGGCACCGAAGAACGGCCGGAGGGCTGCGGGCACGGCCTCCCCGTCGATCGACCGGCGGGCCTCGGCACTCGCCCACTGGCCGTAGGTCAGCCAGTTCGCCTGGTCGCGGCCGATGATCGCGGCCACCGCCTCGGACAGCGCGTGGTACCCGCGCGTGATCGCGGCGTTGCGGACCAGCGGGTCCGCGATCCGGACGATCCGATCCACCACCTCCGGGTCGAGGTATGGCGTCGCGAGGGGATCGGGCGTGGTGCGGGTCACGGGCTGAGCCGTCAGGTCCACAGGTCCGGGGCCCGCACCGATGCCCCGATGGCGGCGGCCAGGCGCTCGACGATCGCGAACCAGTCGAACCGACTCGTGATCTCCGACGCGCGCAGGGTCACCAGCTGCCCGGGCGGGACGAGGTCCGGGATGACCCGGTCGAGAATTGCCTCCACCTCGTCGCGGAATGCGTCGCTGGTGGACCGCACCCCGTCTGCCTGGAGGGCGACATCAGGCAGCAGGCGCACCACGAGGTCGTAGGTCTCCGACCAGCGTCGGACCAGCGGCTCGATGTGGAACTCGTCGTTGCCGCCGCAGGCGCGGAGGTAGTACGCGTAGTTGTCCATCGCACCGCGGTCCGTGGCCAGGACGTCCGCCTTTCGCGCCAGCTCCAGCTCCTGGCGGATCTGCGACACGAGGACCCACAGCTGGGCCTCGCCCGTGGCGCCCTCGTTGATCCCGAGCGGGTTGTCGCGCACGACCTCGCGACCCAGCTCGACGGACCGCCCGGCGCGCTGCACTTCGGCCGCGAAGGCCAGCAGCGCGGACGTCTTGCGGATCCCATGAGAGCCGATGAACGCGATCTTTGCGGGGCGAGGCCAGGCGGGGGGTCGTCGAGGCGGCATCCACCACAGCGTAGGGCGGGCGACCGCCCCGCGCTCGGTCGTGCCGCCCCGCGCTCGGTCGTGTCCCGAGCCGGAAGGTGTCAATCAGTACCGAGGCGGCTGTTGGGCGCTGCCGAGGCTCCAGCGAGGCCACATTCCCAATCATTTAGGCGCCTGGGTACTACCTGTCCCCCGATGCGCGGCAAGGATGCGGCTCAGGACTGAGCGACCAGAATTGCCATGTCACCAGGGTGCGTCGCGGCGCCGCGTCCGGCGCCGCCCGCATACGGTGTCGCGTCCCGCCGGAAGCCCAGCGCCGCGCTCACCCGGTTGCCTAGCCCGGGATCTGGCCGAGCGTGACCTGGACGGTCACCTGGCTGCTGGCCGACTTCATCACCACCACGGGCACCGTCTGCCCCGGCTCGAGGCCCGCGAGCACCACCGACAGGGTGTTGCTGTCCGGTGTCGGCTTGCCATCGATGCTCACGATCAGCTCGCCCGTCTGGATGCCGGCCGCGGCTGCCGGCCCGCCGGCATCCAGGCCATAGACCAGGACGCCCTGAGCTCCCATCACGTTTGCCGCGTGGATGCCCAGGTAGGCGCGATGCGAGCTGGTCACCTTCCCGGAGGCGATGAGCTGCCCTGCGAAGTCCTTCGCGTCGTTGCTCGGGATCGCGAACCCGATGCCCGGCGCCGAGCCGCCGATCTGCTGATCCACGGCGGCAAGCGTCGGGATCCCGACGACATCGCCGTGGATGTCGACCAGCGCACCCCCGCTGTTGCCGGGGTTGATCGCGGCGCTGGTCTGGATCGTGCCGGGCAGGGTGACGCCGCCGGGCTCGGTCACGGTACGGCCGAGGGCGCTGACGATGCCCTGGGTGACGCTCGTCTGGAGGCCCAGCGGGTTGCCGACCGCCATCACGATCTGGCCGACCCGCAGCGTCGCCGAATCGGCGAAGGTCGCCGGCTGCAGACCGGTCGCGTGGATCGACAGCACGGCGATGTCATTCGCCGCAAAGGTGCCGACGAGCGTCCCGGTGAACTGCCGGCCGTCGGCGAGGGTGACGTTGAAGGTGCTGGCTCCGCCGACGACATGGGCGTTGGTCACGATGTCGCCGTTGGCGTCGAGCACGATCCCCGATCCGAGGCCCAGCGGCGTCTGGATCACGACGACGGAGGGGGAGACCCGATTCACGACAGACTCGTAGTCCTGCTGCAGCAGCGCGAGGGCGTTTCCATCGCCGGCCAGGGCCGACCCGGAACCAGGTGTCGCGCTCGGTGCGGCGGGGACGCTCGTGGGGGCGGACCCCGGCGTGGAGACGGCACCAGAGGCCGGGGCCGTCGTCGAGGCCGCGCTCGACCCGCAGGCCGCAACGATGAGCAGGGTCGCCGCCAGCCAGCCGAGCAGCCTGCGGGGCGGCCGGGCGCCCGCGGGGCGATGCGGTGCCGTGGATGTGGGGACGCGCGCGCTGCCGCGACGCGTCGGCAGGGACATGGTCTGCATCTGTACTCCGATCACGCAGGTCGCTCCGACGGAGACGCCTGCGGCCGCGCGTGGTGCGGTCGGTCGTCTGCAGCGCGATACCCGCGACTGTTCGCCACCCGTCCGAGGCCTCCGGCCTCGACAGGCGGATGGCTGCTCGTGTCACTTCACACCGTGACCGTACCGGGTCCATCTTCGTGCTCTCTGAGAACGGCGATCGTCCCGCGGCTGCTGGGCGACCTGAAGAGACCCCGGACGGTGTCGCCGGGGCCTCTTCGGACAGGCAGTGGTTGCGCGTCGACCGGGGCGAGCCCGGGTGCCTAGAGCTCCTTCACCGCCGCGATCAGATCCGTCAGACCCTGCTTCGCATCGGCGAACAGCATCCCCGTCTTGGGGTTGCTGTACAACTCGTTGTCGATGCCGGCGTAGCCGCGGCCCATCGAGCGCTTCATCACGATGATGTTCTTGGCATGGTCGACGTCCAGGATCGGCATCCCGGAGACCGGCGAGCCGGGCCGGCGGGCGGCCGGGTTGGTGACGTCGTTGGCGCCGATGACGAGGGCGACATCGCACCGGTCGAACTCCGGGTTGATGTCCTCCATCTCCTTGAGCTGGGGATACGGGACGTTCGCCTCGGCGAGGAGGACGTTCATGTGCCCCGGCATCCGGCCGGCGACCGGGTGGATCGCGTACTTCACGTCCACGCCACGAGCCTCGAGCAGCTCGCCCAGCTCGCGGCACGCGTGCTGGGCCTGGGCAACCGCAAGTCCGTAGCCCGGGACCACGATGACCGACGACGCATATGCGAGCTGGATGGCCGCGTCGTCGACGCCCACCTCGCGAACGCTGCCGCCCGCGCCGGTGGCGGCGCCCGCCGTGCCTTCGCCGCCGCCGAAGCCGCCGATCATGATGTTGAGCACCGAGCGGTTCATGGCGTCTGCCATCAGCTTGGTGAGGATCGCCCCCGAGGCGCCCACGAGCGCTCCGGCGATGATCAGGACCGGGTTGTTGAGCACGAAGCCGGCCATGGCCACCGCCGTGCCCGTGAACGAGTTGAGCAGGCTGATGACGACCGGCATGTCCGCGCCGCCGATCGGCAGCGTCATGGTGACGCCGAAGATGAGCGCGGCCGCGAGGATGATGAGCATCACGGCGACGCTCAGGTTGGGGATCCACAGGAAGATCGCGCCGGCCACGACGATCAGCGCGAGCGCCGCGGTCACCAGCTGGCCACCGGGGATCATGACCGGTCTCGACGGCGTGATCTTGAGTCCCATCAGCTTGCCCGAGGCGATCAGCGACCCCGTGAACGTGATCGAGCCGATCACGATGTCGAGCACGGTGGCGACGTTGATCTGGAGCCCGGGCGCTGCCTTGAGGCCGAGGTAGTCGTCGATCGCGATCAGCGCTGCGGCACCGCCGCCGACCGCGTTGAACAGCGACACCAGCTGCGGCATCGCGGTCATCTTCACGGTGCGCGCCGTGTACAGGCCGTAGCCGCCGCCGAGCGCGATGCCAGCGAACACAACGACCCAGCCGACCACGTTGATGCCGCCCTCGGTGGGTCGCAGGGCGAGGTACAGGGCGGTGGCGACGATGGCCACGGCCATGCCGCCGCCGGACATCAGGTTGCCGTTGCGTGCCGTCGCCGGCGAGTTCATCCGAATCAGCCCGATGACGAACGCGACGGCACCCAGCAGCCAGGCCAGCCGGACGAGGGGTTCGAGGATATCGAGGCTCATCGATCAGCCCTCCGCCTTCTCGGCCTTGGGCGCGACAGGCTTGCGACGGAACATCTGGAGCATCCGGTCCGTGACCACGTAGCCGCCGACCACGTTGAGGGTTGCGAACGTGACCGCGACGAATGCAAGCAGGTACGACAGCGGGTCGTCTGCCCCGAGGGCGATGAACATCGAGCCCACGAGGACGATGCCGTGGATCGAGTTGGCACCCGACATCAGCGGTGTGTGGAGGGTCGCCGGAACCTTCGAGATCACCGCGAAGCCGCACAGGATCGCGAGCACGAAGACCGTGAAGTTCTGGATGAGCTGGACTACCTCGGGGCTCATGCCTTGCCTCCATCCGGGGCCAGGAGCTTCTGCACGGCCTCGGACAGCACCGCCCCATCGTGGGTGACCACGGTCGCCTTGGTCACCTCCTCCTCGAAGTCGAGGTTCAGGCTCCCGTCCTTGACCATGTTGAGCAGCAGCATCGAGATGTTCCGAGCGTAGAACTGCGACGCCCCGGTCGGCATCGAGGCCGGCAGGTTGTCGGGCGCGACGATCGTCACCCCGTTGTCGGTGGCGACGGTCTCTCCGGCCTTCGACAGCTCGCAGTTGCCGCCCAGCGCGGATGCCGCCATGTCGACGATCACGGAGCCCGAGCCCATCGCCTTCACCGCGTCCGCCGTGACCAGGACCGGCGGCTTGCGCCCCGGGACCTGGGCCGTCGTGATCACGACGTCCTGGCCGGCGATGATCTCGTTGAGCTCCGCCTGCTGCGCGGCGCGCTCCTCGGCGGTCAATTCGCGGGCGTAGCCGCCCGCGCCGGTCGCGTCGATGGACGTCTTCAGGCGCACAAACTTCGCGCCCAGCAATTCGGCCTGCTCGGCGGTCTCGGGCCGCACGTCGTAGGCCGACACCACCGCGCCCAGCCGGCGAGCCGTGCCGATGGCCTGGAGGCCGGCCACGCCGATCCCGAGGATCAGCACGTTGGCGGGCTTGGCCGTGCCGGCCGCCGTGGTGAGCAACGGGAAGTAGCGCCCGTACGTGGTCGCGGCGATCAGCACGGCCTTGTAGCCGCCGACGTTCGCCTGTGACGACAGGGCATCCATCGTCTGGGCCCGCGACAGCGTGCGCGGAATGGCATCCAGGCTGATCGCGGTCACATCGGCCTTGGCCAGGGTCTGCATCAGGGCCGGGTCGAGGAGCGGCTGGAGGAGGCCGATGACCGCCTGCCCGCTGCGCAGCTTCTTGGCCTCACCCTTGTCCGGCTTCTGGACGCGGAGGATGACGTCGCAGGCCTTGTACAGCTCGTCGGTCTTCACGATCGTCGCCCCGGCGTCCACGTACGCCTGGTCTGGGATCGTGGCACCGGCGCCTGCACCTGCCTCGACGAGGATCTCGAGCCCGGCCGCCGTTAGCTTGCCGAGCCCTTCGGGCACCAGTGCGACGCGCCGTTCGCCGGCCGCAGTCTCCCTGGCGACGCCGACTTTCATGGGGCATCACCGTCCATCTGGACACAGTTGGTTGGACCCGGTCAGTCTACCGGAGGAGGTTGGTAGCGGGATGTTGCGGGCAGGTGGCGACGAGGAATGGTGGCGGCCGGGTTTCCGGCTCAGATGAGGTCGTCGTCCTCGTAGCGAGGCAGCGAGACCGTGAAGGCCGCCCCACCGGTCGACCGCCGTTCGGCCTGGATGCGCCCGCCCATGGCCTGGACCAGCTGGCGGCACACGAACAGCCCGATCCCGGCGCCGGCAACGCTGGTCGCCACCGTGGGCGATCGGAAGAACAGGTCGAACAGCTGATCGGCCTCGGACGTCTCGATCCCGGGTCCCTCGTCCAGCACGCGCATGCGCACGTGGCCCTCGTCGGCCTCTGCGGTCACCGTCACCGTGGAGCCGGCGCCCCCGTACTTGGCTGCGTTCCCCAGCAGGTTGCGGAGCACCTGCTCCGCGTACGTGTCCTCGCCTCTGACCGACGGCAGGTCCGGGGGCACCTCGGTCCTGAACAGGATGCCGGGCCAACGCGGCTGCTCGGAGGCCACCACCCGCTCGAGGAGCCGTCCGAGATGGACCGGCTCATCGCCAATCTCGAGCGATCCGCGCTCGACATTGGTCAGCACGAGCAGGTCCTCGACCAGCCTGTACAGGCGATCGGCCTCCTCCACGACGTCCTTGAGGATCCCATCACGTGCGCCGGGGTCCATGTCCCGCCAACGGCGAGCCAGGACACGGGTCCCGCCGAAGATCGTGGTGATCGGGGTCCGCAGCTCGTGCGAGACGACGCCGATGAACGCATCCCGGAGGTGGGCCGCGTCTCGTTCGGCCTGGATGAGCCGGTCCCGCTCGAGCTCGGCAACCATGCGATCGGTGATGTCGAACGACGTGCCCAGCATCCTCGAGGGCTTGCCGGTGGCGTCCGGGAAGACCCGACCTGCGCCCTCCGTCCAGCGGACGGAACCGTCGGGGCGGACGATCCGATACGTCTCGTCGTACGGTCGCAGCTCGCGTGCGCTCGACATGACCGCCGTTCGCACCCGGTCTCGATCGTCCTCGTGAACGAGCGCCAGGTACGCCTCGAAGTTGGCGGGTACCTCGCCGACCGGCAGGCCGTAGAGCGCGTGGACCTCGGGTGACCAGGTCAGCCGGTCGTCCGCCAGCGTCCACTCCCACGTTCCGATGTTCGATGCCTCGAGCGCGAATCGGAGACGCTCGTCCCGCTCGCGCAACGCCGCGAACAGGCGCGCCCGCTCGAGTGATTGCGAGCCCTGCGCGGCGAGGGCCCCGAGGAACCAGCGCTCGTCGTCGTCCAGCTCCCTGACCGTGTCGAACGCAACCCCCAGCGCCCCGATCACCCGGCCCTCGATCGTGAGCGGTACGGCGGCCGAGGCCTCCGTACCGGAGGTTCCGCCGCCGCGGGTCCGGATCGCCGGGAACGCCGCGCTCCGTGCATCCGCCGAAGCGAGGACGATCCAGCTCCCGGTCCGGATCGCCTCGGTCATCGGCGTCTCGATGTCGAGCGACACGTGGGTCCACGGCCCGATGACCTCGGGCGGGTAGCCGGCGCTGCGGATGATCTCGGCGTCTCCACCGGCCGGCGAGACGACGGCGACCCAGCCCTTCGGCGCCCCGAGCGCCCCGAGCGCGGCGTCGAGGATCCGCGTTGCCACGGCGCTCGGGTCGGCGGCCTGCGACAGCGCGGCCGTGACCGCCTGGAGCCACTCGCGCTGCTCGACGATGCGCTCGGCCGCGGTCCGGGCACGCGGCGTCGACCCCGTGCCAGGAGCGGGGCCTGCGGCCGCGCGGCGGTTTGGCGATCGAGTGGAGCTCACGCCAGGGGAGTATGCGACGCGCTCAGCCCCCGGTCGATTCGCGCCACATCCGGACGCCTCCCCCGAGCTCCTTCACCGCGTACATCGCGGCATCGGCGCGGCGGCGGATCTCGAGCTCGGTGCCGGTCGCCTCGCGCTCGATCAGGGCGACACCGACGGATGCCCCGACCCGCATCTCACCCGCGTCGGTCGAGTACGGCGCCACGAGCCTGGCGTGCAGTCGCTTTGCGAGGCGCTCTGCCGTCACCCGGTCCGGAACGCCGGCCAGCAGGACCAGAAACTCGTCGCCGCTTCGCCGGCCGGCCGCGTCGCTGGCCCGGATCGCTCCCCGCAGGCGCAGGCCGACCTGGGTCAGGACCTGGTCGCCGACATGGTGATCGCGAGCGATGTCGTTCACGGCCTTGAAGTTATCGAGATCGATGAACACGTATGCGGCGCCTTCGATCCCGCGCCGCGCCCGGTCGACCGCCTCGATCGCGCGCTCCGTGAATGCCGTCATGCTGAGCACGCCCGTAAGGTCGTCCCGCCGCGTCCGCTCCGAGGTGCGCGACGCTCGCCACAGGGCGAGGACCATCACCGTGCACACCACCGGCGCCCACCAGCCGACCGCAAGGTAGGCGACGGTGAGCACCCAGCCGAACAGGGTCTCCGCGATCGTGCTCGTCCGGAACGACTCGTCGAACAGGGCCAGCGTTTCGCGTACCGTGATCCCGTCACGGAGCACGATCGTGCCGGCCGCGAGGCCCACCGTCACGGCCATATAGATGAACGTCCCGGCGAGGACGGCGACGAGCGTGAACCCCGAGTTCCCGGCCAGGCCGAGCGCGTCGCCCGTGGCGCCGAGGACCAGGATGACGAGCCCGCCCACGATCGCCCCCAACGTGAGCGCAGCGTGGTTCGCGAGGATGCCGTACCAGGGCGTCTCCTCGAGCTCATGCCTGTCGAACGAGGAGATCATCGCGACCCAGCCACCGGCAACCGGGCCACCGAGCGCCATCGCCGCGACGACGAAGGGCATGTGGAACGTGAACACGCCGTGCCCGGACGGCTCGCGCACGATCCGCGCAGCGCCGGCGAGGCCGAACAGCGTCCACAGCGCGACGCCCGCCGGCAGACCCACCCCGGGATCGAGACCCGCGATCGCGATCTCGGGGGAGACCGGGACCAGCAGCGTCACCAGCACCAGGGCAAGGGCGCCGACCGTGATCGTGGCGGCCGTGTACAGGGGCAACAGGAGACTGCCGGTCCCTGCCGCGAGGAGGGCCTCCATCGACGCGCGGAACCGGGGCGCCGTCATGCGCATCGGACGCGTTGGTGCCGGATCTCGCGCCTCGTGCGCGGCAGCTCGGGGATACCGACGCGGGCAGGGCGGCGGAGCTCGGGGGCGTGGCGGGTTGCCCGCGGATCGCCTGCCGTCCTCGCCACAGTCATCGTTGTCTCCCCGGCGGTCTCGAGCCCCGGTTCCTCGGCCGCAACATGCCCAAAGGAAACCCTGAATCGAAGCCCGGATCACCCAACCAGTGGTCCTGACGAGCCCCGGAATCTTGCGTGCACGCACCACGCGGGCACAGGGGTCGGGACGATCGTCTCATTGACGGCGGTCGGCTCTTGACGGGACGGTTCCCGAACCGAGCACCATGCACAAGTGACCGAACCGCGCGCCGACGAGCCAGCCGGCGGCCAGATCTTCGATGCCGGGCCGGGAGAGGAGCCGCCTCCCACCGTCCGCCGCCAGAACCGCTGGGCGGGAATTGGGCTGATGGCGCTCGTCGTCGCCCTCGCCTTCGGCGCCGGCCTTGCCATCGGCCGCGCCAGCGCCCCGGTCACGCCGGGCGAGTCGCTGCCGGCCGGGTCCCTCGCACCGGGTGCAGCGTCGGCGGTTCCGACGGCCGGCGCTGAGCTGCCGTCCGACGGGCCGCGGTTGGGGCGTGCCGACGCGACCGTCGTGATCGACTACTGGGCCGATTACCAGTGCCCCTTCTGTGCGCGGTTCGCCCAGACCGTCATCCCGGAGCTCGCCTCCAGGATCGCCGACGGGACGGTCGCGCTCGTCCACCGCGACTACGCATTCCTGGGCGACGAGTCGGTGGACGCGGCGGTCGCCGTCCGATGCGCCGGTCGCGAGGGCAAGTTCTGGGTCATGCACGACGCGGTCTACGCCGCCCAGCAGGGCGAGAACCAGGGTGCCTTCGCACGCACCCGGCTGGCCCAGATCGCCGCGGGCGTCGGCCTGGATGCCGCGGCCTTCGGTGCGTGCATGGACGATCGATCCGCGCTGGTGGAGGTCCTCGACGACACGTCCGCCGGCGTCCGGTCCGGCATCGTGTCCACGCCCACGATCGAGGTCAACGGCACCCGGTTCCCCGGTGTGGATGATGTCTCGAAGCTGATGGCGACGATCGATGCGGCTGCATCCGGCGCGTCGCCTGCGCCCCTTCCGACACCTGCGTCGTCGCCCGACCCCTGGAGCGGCGTGGCGACCAACGGGCGCGTCGCCGGCGACGCAGCGGCTGCCGTCTCGGTGGAGCTGTGGATGGACTACCAGGCGCCCGGATCGGCGGTGATCGCGACCGCGCTCGAACCGATGCTCCGCACCCGGATCGTCGCCGGGAGCATCCGGGTCGAGCAACACGACCTGGCGACGCTGGGCGACGAATCCGTCGTAGCGGCGGCTGCAGTGCGGTGTATCGCCCGCCAGGAAGGGCCGACCTGGTTCACCCACGACGTGCTGGCGGCGGCGGCACAGGGAGCGGATGCCGGGATCTTCACGCCGCGGAACATCCTGCGCTTCGGGTCTCGCATCGGCCTCGACATCGGCGCGCTCAGCGCGTGTCTCGACGACCCTGCCGTCGCGGCGGACGTGACGGCGGACACGGCAGCGGGAGTGGCCGCCGGGCTCTCGAGCCCTCCGGCGGTGATCGTGCGGCGCGGAGGGCTGGAGGTGGCCCGCTTCTCCGGCACCCTGGACGTGACGGCAATCCTGGCGGCGATCGACGGGGCAAGCTGACCGGCGCGCGTCCCGTGTCGCGCGTCTCGCCCCCGCGCTACAGGTCCGCGACGCTGATGATCCCTCGCCGGATCGCGTACTTGAGCAGCTCGACCCGGTCGTGGAAGCCGAGCTTCTCCATGATGTTCGCCCGGTAGTTGTGGACGGTCTGCTCGGACAGGTGGAACACCTTGGCGATCTCGCGGTTGGTGTGTCCGACCGCCGCCAGCAGCAGGACCTCCTTCTCGCGGTCGGACAGGTTGGCGTAGGCATCCTCGAGCGAGCCGTCCGGGCTGCGCAGGACGTACGTGTTGACCATCCGGGTCACGATCGCCGGGCTCACGTACGTCTGCCCTCGGCTGACCGAGCGCACCGCGGCCAGGATGTCGCTCGGCTCCGCCTCCCGTGTGAGGAACCCGTCCGCGCCGGCCTTGAGGGCCAGGCTGAACTGCTCGCTGCCGCTGCGGCACTCGAGGGCGAGGACCTTCGCGCCCGGCTTCGCCGCCCGGATCTGTTCGATGGTCTCGAAGGTCGTTCCGCCGCTCCCGGCAGTGAACGGCAGGCATTCCGCCACGATGATGTCGGCCGAGGCCTGGCCCAGGCTGTGGTCGAGGCTCTCCCGATCCGGAACGATGCCCACCACGCGCATATCGAGCTCGTCATCGATGATGGAACGGAACCCTTCGACGAGCATCGGGAAGTCGAAGATCGCAAGCAGGACCCCCAGCTTGCCGGCCCCGGAACCTGTCCCGTTGCTCGCCACCCAAACCCTCGGCTTCCGTTCTCGCGCGTGCGCGATCCCTGCGCTCCGGGACCGCAAACTCCACTCTCGCGCGCCTCGATGGCCAACTGACGGGCCATCGGTCGCGTTGCCGTCCCCTCCAGGTCCACTACGACCGGGACCCACGGACCCGTAGGCCCGGGCCCTTCGGGTCACTGTCGGCCACGCCTGCGCGCGGGTGCCGTCCGGCGACGCGCGTTGCCGGGCAACCGACGGCCGTGCACTTCGTCGACGCCCGTCGCAGGATTCCCGACGCCCGTCGCCCGCGTTTGACGCTCGACGCCACCGGGCACAGTCTTGGCCGCGTGCATCCTCGTCGACTCGTCGCGCTGGGCATCATCGTCACGCTGATGGTGATGGTGGCGGGGTGCGATTCCGGGTCGAGCGGCCCGACGGCGGGCATGTCGAACGGCGGCGCGCCGGCACCGCTGGAAACACCGGTCCCGACGGTGCGCCCGGTGCCTGGGCACGAGGTCTATGGCTTCCTCCCGTACTGGGAGATGGACGACACCATCGCCGCACACGTCAACTCGACCTTCCTCACGACGCTCGGCCTGTTCTCGGTGACGAACGCGCGCGACGGCTCGATCGACGCCAGCCAGAACGGCTATCGACGGATCACCGGGGACATCGGCGCGCAGTTGATCCGTGATGCGCGCCGGCGCGGCGTCCGCACCGAGCTGGTGTACACGAGCTTCGGGACCGACCGCAACACGCGGCTGTTCGAGGACCTGGCTCTCCAGGACGCGACGATCCGGAGCCTGGTCGGCCTCGCCACCCGGCTCGATGTGGACGGCATCAACGTTGACGTCGAGTCGCTCCCGCCCACGCTGGTACCGGCGTATGGCGCGTTCGTCGGCCGGCTGCGGAATGCCGTCCTCGCGGCGAATTCGGACGGCCAGGTCTCGGTCGCGACCGCCGCAAACACGCTGGGTGCCGCGATGGCGCTTGCCGCTGCGGACGCCGGCGCGGATCGGATCTTCCTGATGGGCTACGACTACCACTCGGCCGGATCGAGCCCCGGCGCCTCGGCGCCGCTCGTCCGGCGTGACGGGAGCGCGAAGAACCTCAGTTGGTCGCTTGACCTGTACGCGGACCTTGGCGTGCCCGTCGAGCGCACGTTGCTCGGTCTGCCGCTGTACGGCATGGCGTGGCCCGTCGCCGGCCCGGTGATCGGGGCGCCCCGGACGGGACGGGGCTCTCCATGGATCCTGCGCCAGCACCTCGACGTGCTTGCCGACCCGGCAATCGTGCCGCTTCGGGACGAGATCGAGGTCGTCGAGGTGTACCTCATCGCGTCGGACGGCTCGATAGGCGCCCCGACGGAACCGGCCTCGGGAGGGCCGGGCGGACCCGAGACCCGGAGCTGGCGAGCGGTGTACATCGACTCGCCGGCGACCCTCGCCACCAAGCTCGCGCTGGCCAATGACCGGGGCCTCGCCGGAGCGGGCCTGTGGGCAGTCGGGTACGAGCGCGGCCTGCCCGGCTTCACGGACCTCATCGGGCGCTTCGGCGCCGGAGCGCCGCTTCCGTAGGTGCCGGGGCCTGCCTCAGGTGCCGGCGATCGCGTGGTCCGACGGCGCGACGCCTACGGGCTCCGTTCGAGGCACCAGCAGCCACGTCGGGGTCGGGCCCTTGCCCTTCACGTCGACCAGGCCGCGGGACTCGAAGCCGAACACGCCGTCGAGCCTCTCGCGCACCGCGTGGGTGACCTGGACCCGCCCGGGGATCCCGAGCGATTCCATTCGGCTGGCCATGTTGACGGTGTCTCCCCACACGTCGTAGATGAACTTCTTGGTCCCGATGACACCGGCCACGACCGGACCGCAATGCATCCCGATCCGGAAGTTGATGCCCAGGCGGGCAGCGGCCGGGATCCGGTTGACCGCGTCCGCCAGCCCGAGGGCCATCGACGCCACGCGGGCGGTGTGGTCATCGGACTGTTCCGGCATGCCACCGACGACCATGTAGGCGTCGCCGATCGTCTTGACCTTCTCCAGCCGGTGCTGCTCCACGAGGCCGTCGAACACGCAGAACACGTCGTTGAGCACCCCCACCAGCTCTGACGGCGACATGGTCGATGACAGCTTCGTGAACTCGACGATGTCCGCGAACAGCAGGGTGACGTCGTCGAAGCGGTCCGCGATCAGCGGCTCACCGTCCCGAAGCCGGTCGGCGATCGGCTCGGGCAGGATGTTGAGCAGCAGCCGCTCGTTCTCGCGGGCGAGCCGCTCGCGCTCCTTGACGGCGGTCACGTCGGTTCCGTACACGTTGATGAAGCCGAACCCGGGCACATCGACCGGGAGCAGGGTGAACGCGCGGCCGTCCGCGTCCACCTCCAGCGATGCGCCGCCCCCCGTGGATGCGCGGTCGAGCAGCGCGTCGCGCACGCCGGGGTCGAGCGCCGCGCCGACCTTCAGGTCGAGGCTGGCTACAAGGCCATCGCTGGCCGGGTTGGCGTAGACGAGCGTCCCCGAGCGATCCATGCGCAACACGGGGTTCGGGTTCTCGTCCGGGAACTTGGTGATCGCACGCTCGGCGGTGACGTCGCGCCCGTAGAGGTTGGTGAAGCCCAGGTCGCGGATCCGGACAGGCCACAGAGCGTAGGTGCGTCCGTGGGCGACCACCTCGACAAAGCCCCGGTCCGGGGCGGCCGTCTCGAGCCTGTCGACGACCTCGTCGGGGAGCTTGCCGCCGACCTCGATGCCGAGCGCGTCCAGCACGCCGCCGCTCGCCGGGTTTGCGTAGATGAGGTGCCCGTCGCCGTCAACACGCAACACGGGGTTCGGGTTGTCGTCCGGAAAGCGGTTGATCGCGCTGATCTGCTCGCCGGTGAGTCGTGCGGCGCCGGCGTGCGACGGCCCGGCTGCGCCGTGCGGCGATCCGGCTGCAGCTCGGGGGACGCGTCCTGCCATCGTCCGATCCTAGGCGAGACGTCAACACGAACGGCGGAACGTCGCGCCCGGACTGGAGCAAATGGCCCTACGCGAGCAGGCCGGTGACGGCTGATGCTGCCAGCTGCGCCCCTAGTCCTG
>CAVTIN010000014.1:0-23306 GCA_963734895.1 uncultured Chloroflexia bacterium
ATGCCGGGCCGGAGGCGCTGCTGGCAAAGGCCGCCGAGCAGCCGCACGACGAGACGTTCCGCCCATTTGCCGAGCTCGCGCTGGGCGCCGGAATCCCGGTCGAGATCGTGTCCGACGGCTTCGGCTTCTTCATCGAGCCTGCGCTCCGGGCGCTGGGTGTCGGGCAGCTGCCGGTCGTCACCGCCGAGACGACCTTCGGCCCACAAGGGGCGCAGATCACCTTCCCCAACGGTGGCGAGGACTGCTACGTATGCGGGACCTGCAAGCGGAACCGCGTCCTCGCACACCAGGTGGCGGGACGAGCGGTCGTGTTCATCGGTGACGGCGAGTCGGACCGATACGCGGCGGGCTATTCGGATGTCGTGTTCGCCAAGCACGCGCTGGTGCGGCTGTGCGTCGAGAACGGGTGGCCGTTCGAGCGATGGACCGAGTTCTCGGAGATCCACGATTGGCTCGAGCGGCAGCTGGACGCCTTTGCCGCCGACCCCGCGGCGCTTCCGGGCCCCCGCTCGCGGCCGCTGTTCTGTGGCGCCGAGGTGTGGGGACCAGGCCGATTCGATCCGCCCGCGATCTGAGCGTCAGACCCGGGCAGCGTTTCGGACCCACCCGGAAGTCGCGGCACCGGGATCAGCGCCTCACTCGGGCGCGACGGTCGCTTGCGCCCGAGAGCATCACTCCGGCGCGACGGTCGCTTGCGCCCGCGTGCAGCACCCGCGCGCTTACCAGCGGTCCCAGTGGGCGAAGTCCTCGAACGGGACCCAGCCGCGCTTGAGCGACGGAGAGCGCACGTCCGGCAGCGCCCGCCCAACCGGCATGACCCCGATCGGGACGAATTCGTCCGGGATCCCCAGATATGCCCGCAGCCCGTCGATGTCCGGCCCGACGAACCCGCAGCCGAGTCTCTCGCTCACGGCCGCCAGCATGATGTTCTGCATGGTGGCGCCGATATCCACCCACCAGAACGGCACCGGCCACTCGATCTCCGACCCGTCGTCGAGCGTCTTGTCAGGCTCCCCGTAGCGCCGGTGGTAGATCGCCTCGCTCACGCACGGGATGAACTGGGCGGCGCACTCGCTGATCCATGGGCCGAAGTCGGCCTCGTACGCCTCTTCGCCGCAGATCCGGGCGACCTCCTTGCGCGCAGCCGCGTCCGTGACGACCACCAGCCGCTGGCCCTGGCTGAACCCGGCCGACGGCGTCCGCTGGGCGAGACGCGCGATCCGCTCGATGACCTCGCGCTCGACGCCACCATCCTCGAACCGGCGCACGGCGCGCCGCTTCATCACGATGTCGGTGAATTCCATCGGGATCTCCAGCATTCGGGGGCATTGATGGTGGCACGGCGTGGGCGACCGGGGTGGTCGGTTCCGCGGCCGGTCGCCACGGCTGGCCGGGCGGTGATCCGGTCGACGCTGACACATGCCGGTGAACGTCTGACGGGCGGTGCCTGCCGGGCGGTGCCTGCCGCGGTGCTCCCGCGCATGCCGCGGTGCCGCCTGCCGGGCGGTGCCTGCCGGGCGGTGCCTGCCGCGGTGCCGCCTCCCGCGGTGCCGCCTCCCGCGGTGCTCCCCCGCATGCCTGTGAGGTTTACCGGACGCCGAAACGCCCCTGGCACACGCCTCCGCGTAACAACTCGCCCCCTTTGCCGCGCAGATATGCCCCGGGGGCATGCCGTGGTTTGCAGGCGTTCCCGGGGCCCCGGGTTCCCGGCCCCGTAAACGTGGTGGTCATATGGAGGTCGGCTCGGGCCAGGGATGGACTGAATCCGCCGGCCCAAGCGGGGGGTTGACGGCGGGAGGGGCGTGATCGACGAGGACCGACGCGGGTGGACTGACGGCGGAAGGGGCGTGATGGACGAGGACCGACGCGGTGGACTGACGGCGGAAGGGACGTCATGGGCGGCGCCTCGCGCCCGGACGGACGGCGGGTCGGCTCGGGCCCCGGGATTGACCGCTCGCCCCCCCGCGAGGGCTGGCATCGGGTGCCCGGATTCGCTAGCATGGGAAAAACCCCGGAGGACCGCGACCCATGGCGAAGTATGTCTTTGTGACCGGAGGCGTGACCTCCTCACTGGGCAAAGGCATCACCGCCGCCAGCGTCGGCCGCCTGCTCAAGGCCCGCGGCCTCAAGGTCTCGATCCTCAAGCTCGATCCGTATATCAACGTTGACCCGGGCACGATGAGCCCGTACCAGCATGGCGAGGTGTTCGTCACCGACGACGGCGCCGAGACAGACCTGGACCTCGGCCATTACGAGCGGTTCATCGACGAGAACCTGTCCCAGGGCTCCAACGTCACGACCGGCCGCATCTACCAGGCCGTGATCGCCAAGGAGCGTCGCGGCGACTACCTTGGCGGCACCGTCCAGGTCATCCCGCACATCACCAACGAGATCAAGGAGCGGATCACGCGCGTGTCGCGCGACGGCGACCCGGACGTGGTCATCGTCGAGGTCGGTGGCACCGTCGGCGATATCGAGAGCCTCCCGTTCCTCGAGGCGATCCGCCAGATGCGCAAGGACGTGGGCCGCAACAACGTGCTGTACGTCCACGTGACCCTGCTGCCGGCGCTCGCCGCGACGGGGGAGCTCAAGACGAAGCCCACCCAGCACTCGGTCAAGGAGCTGCGCGGGATCGGCATCCAGCCGGACGTGATCGTGCTCCGATCCGATAGCGAGGTCCCGCACGAGATCCGCGAGAAGATCGCGCTGTTCACCGACGTCGACGTGGATGCGGTTGTCCCCGCTCCCACGGCCGAGACGATCTACGAGGTCCCGCTCCAGTTCGAATCGTTCGGGCTGGGCCGGCTGGTGGTCCGCGAGCTCGCCCTCGGCGACCCTGACGCGGCCCCGGATCTGGGTGGCTGGCGGGCGCTGGTGGCGCGGATCAAGGCGCCCAAGCCGACGCTCGAGATCGCGCTCGTCGGCAAGTACATCGAGCTCCCCGACGCCTACCTGTCGGTGACCGAGGCGCTTCGCCACGCGGCGTGGGCGAGCGGTGTGGACGCGAAGGTTCGCTGGGTCGACAGCGAGCAGCTGACCGCCGATAACGTGGGCGAGCGCCTCGAAGGCGTGGCCGGCGTGATCGTCCCGGGCGGCTTCGGCCACCGCGGGATCGAGGGCAAGGTGCTGGCGGCGCACTGGGCACGCGAGCGCCGGATCCCGTATCTCGGCCTGTGCCTCGGCCTCCAGTGTGCGGTCATCGAGTTCGCGCGCGAGGTCATCGGCTCGACAGACGTGAACTCGACCGAGTTCGACATGTTCACCGCGAACCCGGTCATCGACTTCATGTCCGACCAGCGCGATCTCGAGGACAAGGGCGGGACGATGCGACTCGGCCTGTACCCCGCCAGGCTGGTCGAGGGCTCAAAGGCACGCGCGGTCTACGGCCAGGAGGTCATCTACGAGCGGCACCGCCACCGGTTCGAGGTCAACAACCGCTATCGGCAGACGCTCGAGGCGGCTGGCATGGTCCTCAGCGGGATCTCCCCCGACAGCCGCCTGGTCGAGATCGTCGAGCTGCGAGACCATCCATGGTTCGTCGCCAGCCAGTTCCACCCGGAGTTCAAGTCCCGGCCGGAGCGACCGCACCCGCTGTTCCACGGGTTCGTGTCCACGGCACTCGCGCTGCGGGAGGGCGCCGAGCCCCGCCTGACGGCCGTCGGCCCGGGATCCAGGGGCGACGGGTCCGCGCCGGCCGATGACCTGCCGGCGGAGGCCACCCCGGCCTCCTGACTCCCGATCTGGCGACGAGGGCCGAAGCGTCCGCTGCCGGTAGACTCAGGGCTGTACGAACTGTGCTGCCCGTGAGGTTCCGACCATGAAGCTGTTCCTCGACACCGCCGACATCGAAGAGATCCGCACCGCGGTCCGCTGGGGCGTCATCGACGGCGTCACCACCAACCCGTCGCTGTACGCGCGGGTCGAGGGGATGACCTACGACGACGTGCTCAAGGAGATCTGCGGGATCACCTCCGGACCGGTGTCCGCGGAGGTCATCGCGGACGATGTCGAGGGCATGCTGACCGAGGGCCGCCATTTCGCGAAGCTCGCGGACAACATCGTGGTCAAGGTCCCGATGACCGAGAACGGCCTCGAGGCGATCAAGCGCTTCAGGGCCGAGGGCATCAAGACCAACTGCACCCTGATCTTCACCGCCAACCAGGGCCTCCTCGCCGCGAAGGCGGGCGCATCGCTTCTGTCGCCGTTCGTCGGCCGGCTGGACGACATCAACGAGGAGGGGATGATCGTCATCCGCGAGCTGTCAGAGATCATCAACTTCTACGACTACGATGCCGAGGTGCTGTCGGCCTCGATCCGCCACCCCCGCCACGTCACCGAATCGGCGCTCGCGGGCGCGCACATCGCGACGCTGCCGTTCAAGGTGCTGCAGCAGATGGTTCACCACCCGCTGACCGACGCGGGGATCGTCCGGTTCAAGAAGGACTGGGAGGCGGCCAAGGCCGCCGTCGCCGCACGCCAGAAGTAACGCGCGGTCGAGGCCGGGCCGGCAACTGATCCCCACCCCTCCGGACCTCCGGACCGCTGCTCCGCCAGCCTGGGCAGCGTCCTCGCCATCGCAATCGTTGACGGGCCCGCATCCGGCGCGATATCCTCCAGCCATCCCCACCGGCCGCGCGCGACGGCTCCCCGATTCCGCGCGAGCAACGGCCCAGTGGTGCGACCCATCGTTCCCCACCGGATCACGCCGGTGCCGGACTCCACCCTGGAGCGTGCCCAATCCCATGCCGAACGGCCCCGACCAGCGTTCGAGCCGCAATCGCCGGCCTCGTCGTCGATCCCAGACCAGCCGCCTGCCCGTCACCGAGCAGGATGAGGTCGCCGAGCTCGAGGCGGCGCGCGAGCGCAACGACCTCGACATCCGCGATCTCATCGAGATGTCCGTCAAGGAGCTGCGCGAGGTCGGCGCGCGCCTGGACGTCGAAGCCGAGCCCTCGAACCGCCGCGACGATCTCGTCGACCTCATCCTCCAGGCGCAGACCGAGCGGGCGGGCCTGGACTACGCGTTCGGGATCCTGGACATCGTGGACGAGGGCTACGGCTTCATGCGTCGCCACGGCCTGCTGCCCAGCCAGGACGACGTGTATGTCTCTTCCAGTCAGGTGCGCCGGTTCGGCCTCCGCGTCGGCGACCGCGTCACCGGTGCGGTCCGTGCACCGCGCGAGGGCGAGAAGTTCTGGGGCCTGATCCGCGTCGACAGCGTGAACGGCGTCGACACCGACACCGCGCGCCGGCGTCCGCACTTCGGCGACCTCACGCCGATCCACCCGATCGAGCTGATCAACCTCGAGTCGGATCCGAAGAACCTCAGCCAGCGGCTCGTCAACCTCGTCAATCCGCTCGGCAAGGGCCAGCGCGCGCTCATCGTCAGCCCGCCCAAGGCCGGCAAGACGATGCTCCTCAAGGCGATCGCGAACGGGATCACCGCCAACTACCCGGACGTCCTGCTCATGGTCGCCCTGATCGGCGAGCGGCCCGAAGAGGTCACCGACATGCGCCGCTCGGTCGACGGCGAGGTGATCAGCTCCACGTTCGACGAGCCAACCGAGAACCACACGCACGTCGCCGAGATGGCGCTCGAGATCGCCAAGCGACAGGTCGAGACCGGCCGCGACGTGGTCATCCTGCTGGACTCGATCACCCGCCTCGCGCGCGCGTACAACCTCGCCCTTCCGCCCAGTGGTCGCACGCTTTCCGGCGGCATCGACCCGATCGCGCTGTATCCGCCCAAGCGGTTCTTCGGGGCCGCGCGCAAGATCGAGGAAGGCGGCAGCCTCACGATCATCGGGACCTGCCTCGTCGATACGGGATCCCGCATGGACGACGTGATCTACGAGGAGTTCAAGGGCACCGGCAACAGCGAGCTCATCCTCGACCGCAAGCTCGCCGAGAAGCGGATCTTCCCGGCGATCGACGTCCAGCGCTCCGGCACGCGCCGGGAGGAGCTGCTGCTCGAGGAAGGCACGCTCAAGATGGTCTGGACCATGCGCCGGATGCTGTCGGCGGTGGGTACCAACGAGGGCATCGAGCTGCTGCTGAACCGGATCGCGAAGACCGAGGACAACACGCAGTTCCTGGCGACCCTGACCAAGAGCCTCGACTGAGTCCGGCAGGGACCGCATTCGCCGGCAGGCCTGCCGTGCGCCGGCGAATCACTGAGATTCAGGAAATCCGGCCCTGCGATTGGGTCACCTTCGGCCCCCGTCGGAGGGGCGTGTGCGTTTGCGCGACCCTCGGACCGTCTGGTACGGTTCGGCCGAGTTGGAGGCTGCCCCGGATTGCCCGGGACTGGTCGCGGGGGCGACCGACCCTTACATCGCGACCAGGACGATCAGGCTGCCTGCCCCCGGTGGATTGCCACCGGGCGAGGATCGTCATGCCAGGAGACCGTATTGCAGAAGTCCAAGGACGGCGCGCAGCGCTCCAAGCGCACGCTGCGTGACGACCGCCCGCGAGCGTCCTCGGCCGCCCGATTTCATGGCCGCAGCATTCGCGCCGCCCGCGCGGTGCGGGCGTGGTTGCGCGGCGGGCTTCCCGTTCATATCCGTGCGCTGAGCACGTCGCTCGCCGCGGGATTCCAGCCGTTCCGGACGGCTGAACGTGCCCTCCCGATCGCCGTCGCGGCTATCGTCGCGGTGGCCTCGCTGCTGGCGCTCCTGCCCAGCACGACCCAGGGCGCGGTTGGTGACACGCAAGGCGGCGGCCGGGATGTCCGGCTGGCCATCGGAGGCGGCGGTGCCGGATCGCAGACCGGGCTCAGCGACGCAGATCTCTCGGCGGGCATCGGTCCCGGTGGTGCGACGTTCGAGCCGGTTGTGCTTCCCGAAGGCGTTGATACGTCCCCCGGAGCCGACACCGCGCTCGCCCAGCCCGGCGCGTTCCTCGACGATGGCACGCTGCTGACAGGCTACGCCCCGCTGACGACCGTCGAGGACGGCGCCAGCCTGATCCAGACCTACCGCGTCAAGTCCGGGGACACGCTGGTCACGATCGCCCGGCACTTCGGCATCTCGATGATGACCCTGTGGTGGTCCAACAAGCTCACGTCGAAGGATGTGCTGCACGTCGGGCAGACGCTGCGCATCCCGCCGGTCGACGGCGTGGTCGTCACGGTCACGGAGACCGACACGCTCGACTCGCTCGCCGCGAAGTACAACGCCGATCCCACCGACATCATCGATCTCAACGGGCTCGAGGATCCCACGCTGGTCGTCGGGCAGGTGCTGGTCCTGCCGGGCGCGCGCGGCGCGGCCATCCCAACGCCGAAGCCCACGCCCAAGCCGCCGGCCCGGTCCAGTAGCAGCTCTTCGCGCAGCACCTCGTCAGCCAGCACGGCCAAGTACGCCGGCGGGGTGTTCAAGTGGCCGGTCATCGGCGGTGGCAACTACATCAGCCAGTACTACCACTACGGCCATTGGGCGATCGACATCGCCGCCTCCTACGGCAGCCCGGTCGTCGCCGCGGCCGCCGGCAAGGTGATCTTCGCCGGGTGGAAGAACAACGGCGGCGGCTACCAGGTATGGATCTCGCACGGCAGCAACCTCTACACCACCTACAACCACATGTCGGCGATCACCGTCGGCAATGGGCAGTCGGTGGCGCGTGGCAGGCAGGTCGGGCGGATCGGCGCCACCGGTGATGCGACGGGACCGCACCTGCACTTCGAGGTCTGGATCGGGCCGATCTGGAACGGCGGGACGCGCGTCAACCCGCTCCGCTACTTCTAGACCGCCGTCCGCGCCCCCCGGGCGCGACCGAGGCCCGGATCCGGGCCAGGGGCATCGTCGTGCGACAATGAGCTCGATGTTCCTCGATGAGGTCCGCATCGTCGTGCGCGCCGGGGCGGGCGGCGACGGAGCGGCCACCTTCCGGCGTGAGGCCCACGTTCCCCGCGGTGGCCCCGACGGCGGGGACGGCGGGCGCGGTGGCTCCGTATACCTGCGCGTCGACATCGGCCAGACGACGCTGCGCGACTTTCGCTACAAGCACCATTTCAGTGCCACGCCCGGTGGGCGGGGTGAGCGCTCGAAGCGCCACGGCAAGGCCGGGGAGGACCTGTACCTCCCGGTGCCGCCCGGCACGGCGGTTCTCGACGGCGAATCGGGCGCCCTGCTCGCGGACCTCGTCGCCGCTGGTCAGGAGGTCATGGTCGGCCGGGGTGGTCGCGGCGGCCTGGGGAACGTGCACTTCGCGACCTCGACGCATCAGGCGCCCAAGCACGCGCAGAAGGGGGAGCCTGGCGAGGAGCGGACGATCCGGCTCGAGCTGCGGTTGATCGCGGACGTCGGGCTGGTCGGGCTGCCCAACGCCGGCAAGTCCACGCTGCTGGCGGCGCTCACCGCGGCGCACCCGAAGATCGCGGCCTATCCGTTCACGACGCTCGAGCCAAACCTCGGCGTCATGGACCTCGGCATCGACGATGGTCGCCGGCCGACGATCGCCGATGTGCCGGGCCTCATCGAAGGGGCTTCGTCGGGGGCCGGCCTGGGCCACGCCTTCCTGCGTCATGTCGAGCGGACGCGGATCCTGCTCCACATCGTGGATGGGTCGTCGCGCGACCCGGGCTGGGATCACGACGTGATCCGCGAGGAGCTCGCGGCACACGATCCCTTGCTGCTCACCCGTCCGATCCTGGTCGTGCTCAACAAGCTCGACCTGCCCGATGCTCGTACGGCGTGGCCCACCTTCGAGGCAGCGATGCGCACGGCGGGGATCCCGACGCTGCCGATCTCCGCGGAGACCGGGGAAGGTCTCGACGCGCTGCGTGCGGCAGTGGGCGATCTGCTCCCCGATGCCGGCCAGCTGGCGGAGCCACCCGATCCCGCGGGCGTCGTCGTGCACCGACTCGAGGCAGCCGGCGACGGGTTCACGATGGAGCACGAGGACGGCGCCTATCGCATCCACGGGAAGCGCATCGAGCGGCTGGTCGCCCAGACCAACTTCGAGGTCGAGGAGTCCGCGCAGCGCTTCCAGCGCGAGCTGGTCCGGCTCGGCATTGACGCCGCGCTGCGCAAGGCGGGCATCCGGCCCGGCAACAGCGTCCGGATCGGCAGCCACGAGCTCGAGTGGGAGCCTCGCGAGGAGGACGCTTGACGGCGGACGCCTCGGTCGTCGGCATCGCCCCGCCGGCGCCGACCGAGCCCGGCAGCGTAGGCATCCTGGGCGGAACGTTCGACCCGATCCACCACGGGCACCTTGCGATCGGCGAGGAAGCGCGCGAGACGCTGGGGCTGGAACGCGTGCTGTTCGTCCCGGCGGCGATCCCGCCGCACAAGCCCGGCCTCCCGGTGACCGACCCCGGCCATCGGCTGGCGATGCTCGAGCTGGCCATCGCGACGAACCCGGCCTTCGAGGTGAGCCGCGTCGAGCTCGACCGCGGCGGCCCGTCGTTCACGGTCGACACGCTCATTGCGCTGCGCGACGCGGCGATCGGCGATCCGTGGTTCATCCTGTCATCGGAGGCGCTGGCCGGCTTCCCAGCATGGCGGGACCCCGAGCGGATCCTCGACCTCTGCCGGCTCGCGGTCGTACCGCGCGGCGGCCATGCCGAGCTCGGTCCCGGCTGGGCGGTGAGCCGGTTTCCCGGTCGAGCAGACCGGATCTCCTTCCTGTCGGGACCCCTGTTGCCGATCTCCGGTAGCGTGGTGCGACGCCGTGCCGCCGCGGGCCGCTCCGTTCGCTATCTCGTGCCCGAGGCGGTCGCTGCCTACATCGCCGACCATGGGCTGTACACCGAACCGTCGTGAGGACCCTGACCCTGTGACCGATCCCACCACCCCGACCGCCCCGCGCTCGGACGGTTTGCCCGCCCGCGAGACGGCGGCGCCTGAAACCGACCGCGCGCCGCTCGACCTCGCCCGGCGGATCGTCGAGCTGGCCGAGGACAAGAAGGCGGCCGACATCGTGCTTCTCGACCTGGGCGAGCTGACGACGCTGGCGGATGCGTTCGTCATCTGCTCCGGCGGGACGGAGCGCCAGATCGCGGCGATCGCAGACGGGATCGTCGGCGGGCTACGCGACGAGGGTGTTCGTGCGATCGGGCGCGAGGGCGCGGCCGAATCGCACTGGGTGCTGCTCGACTTCGGCTCGGTGATCGTCCACGTGTTCACGCCACCCGAGCGCGACTACTACCAGCTCGAGCGGCACTGGTCGGGCGCCAGGACCGTCCTGCGCGTCCAGTAGGCAGTCGCAAACGGGGGCGGGAAGCGGGGGTGTGCTCTGCCCGCGGATCGGCGCCGTGGTGCGACCGGTGGTGGTACCTCCCGGAGGGGTACCGCTGGGTCATGTCCCGCGCAGGGCACCCTTCCTAGCATCGGGGACAGGTGGTCAGCCGTCGTGGCCGACCCCACCCGGAGACTGACCTTGTCGGGTCTGCGTGATCGCTGCCCCAGCTGCACCCGCCGCCTGATCATCACCCGCTTCGACACCACGTTTCGGCTGTCGGACCGGACGGAGCGGCTGTGCTTCGGGATCCCGGGCGGGCTGTGCGAGGACTGCCACCAGCTGTACATCGACCCGGAGCTGATCGAGATGCTCGACCTCGGTGATGGACGCTGCGTGTTCGCGATCGAGAGCGACCTGGTGCTCCAGGAAGAGGCCTGGTCCGCCGCCGACTGATCCGGCAGGCGACCCGGCACCCGTCGCGTCCGCCGCCAAACGGTTCTCGCCCGCTATCGCGCCCGACCGTGCGCCGCGCCCGGCCCGGGCGTTTCCCCGGGCTCCAGCGCGATGCTGTCCCGCACCCAGAGAGCGAACGCCAGCCGGCGCTGCCGCTCCGTCGATCCAGAATCCGGCGCTCCCTTGACCATCGCATCGAGCTCGAGTATGCCGTCGAGCGCCGCCTCGAGCTCCGGCAGCGTCCAGCGGCGTGCCTGCTCGGCCAGCTTCTGAGCACGGAACGGGTGTCCGCCGATGAGCTTGACCAGGTCGGCCGGCTTGCCGCGGGCCGCGACATGATCGGCGGCGATGATCAGCTCGCGCAGCCGGCGATGGAGCTGCACGAGGATCACGGGCTCGGGCATGGTCTCGAGCAGACGGTCGAGGAGGGGGCCGGCGATCATCTCGCGACGCTCGGCGATGGCGTCGAGCACGGCCCATGTCGAGTCAGGGACCGCCTCGGCCACGAGCGCGCGCACGTCATCCTCGTCAACCTTGCCGTCGGGCCGGTAGAGCGCGAGCTTGTCGAGCTCGCCGACCGCGAGGGCGCCCTGCCGCTGCCGGTCGACATCGCCCTCCCGGACGAAGCCACCAACACGCCGGGCGAGCTCACGTGCCGCTGCCGGCGTCAGCTCCATGTCGCGCTCGTCGGCCCGTCCCCGGATCCACGCGGCCAACTCGCCCTGGCGTGGTGCCTTGAACGCCTTGACCTCGCCGCCCGCCACGCGGACGGCAGTCTCGAGGCCCTGGAGTGCCGCGGACCGTCGGCTGCCGCTATCGCCCTGCTCGACGAACACCAGTGCGTTGCCCGGCGCAACGTTCCGGATCGCCCCATCGATCGCCTCGCGCTCCGCCTTCGACCGGAGGAGGGGACCAGGGTCCAGGACGACGGCCACCGTTCCGCCGCCGAACATCGGGGCGGTTGCGACCCGTTCTGCGATCGCGGCGGCGCTGGTCTCGGCCCCCGCGACGCGCCAGCGGTCCGGCGCCATGCCGGTGTCCTGCTCGATCCGTCGCGCGATCAGGACCGCCGCACGATCCAGCGACCAGCCGTCATCGCCCCGGTAGTAGGCGATGATCGGGACGTCGCCGCTCACGCGGCCGCCTCGCGGACCGCGCGCGTGGACCACCGGAGGCGGCGAACTTCGGCCGGCTCGATGCCGGCCGCGCGGCACACATCGCGCTCGAGGTCGCGCGCCCGGGCCAGGACGCGCGCGGCCAGCCCGTCATCCCAGCCGGATCCGGACACACGCCCGTCCCGGAAGGGATCCGTCGACCCCGTGGGGTAGCGCTGTCGCCACGACGCAAAGCGCTCGTCCATCGATTCGAGGTGCTGGCCGGCTCGCTTGTCGGCGTAGGCGACGATCCGGGCCTCGAGGCTCGCCGTCCGGGACCAGGTGGCATGCCCCGGCTCCGCGAGACGAACGACCGGGTGGTCGCGCACGAGCGGGCCGAGCTCCGGCCAGCCCCGCTCCGCAAGCCACCAGGCGGAACCTTCGCCGTGGCGGAGGTGGTCGGGCACCGCGACCGAGGGCAGCTTGTCCACGTCGTGCAGCAGCGCCGCGACCGCGACCAGCTCCACGTCCACGGCCTGATCGTTCGAGCGGGCGCGTGTGGCGAGCCACGCGGCGACGTCCGCGACGGCGCCCGAGTGCCGCACGAGCCATTCGGGCGGATCGAGCGAGCGAAGCAGGCGGGCGGCCTGGTGGCGCGTCGGGGCGGTCATGGTAGGGATCGTATCCGAGCGACGCCGCGCGGACCGCGGGTGACCAGGTTCCGACGGCGGCCGTCGTTCGCCCTCCCGTCGTGCGGACAGTGACGCCGTCCGGTCGGAAGTCGGCCTCGATCGATCCGTCCAGGTCCGTGCGCAGGACGCGAGCCCCGGTGGCGACCAGCCTCGAGAGGGTGGCGTGGGCAGGATGCCCATAGGGATTTCCAGTCCCGACCGAGATGGCGGCGACCGCCGGCCGGACGGCGCCGAGGAACGCCTGCGTCGTCGCCGTGGCGCTCCCATGGTGTGCCACCTTCAGCACGTCGACGTGCGGCAGGCCGCGCGCAACCAGCGTCGGATCGACCTCCTCCTCGATATCGCCGGTCAGCAGGAACCGATGACCCTCAGCCTCGCCCAGGAGCACGATCGACACGTTGTTGATCCCGGTGCCCGTCGTCGCGGGCTCGAGCGGGACGGTGCCCACATCGGGCCACAGGACCGTCAGCCTGATCTCGCCAAGCTCGATCCGCGCGCCCGTGGCGAGCTGTCCCCGTGGCGGCCCGTCACGCAGCGCCTTGTCCCACGCTGCCCAGCCGGGGCCAGGTCCTCGCATGCCCGGCTCGTACACGCGTCCGACCGTGTATCGCGAGAGCACACGAACCAGACCGGCGACGTGATCCTCGTGGGGGTGCGTCAGGACGATGACATCGATCCGCCTGTCCCACGGCGGGATGCGAGCGTCGAGCTCGAGCAGCAGGCGGTCAGGATCCGGGCCGCCATCGACGAGCATCCGGGCCCCGGTGCGACTCTCGACCAGGACCGCGTCGCCCTGGCCGACGTCTAGCACGGTGAGGCGGGTCTCGCGACCCGCCGCGTTCGCAACGGCGGCCGACCCGATGGCGATGAGCACGACCAGCCCGATCAGCAGGACACGCTGCGACGCCCCGAGGCGCGGGCCGCGGGCGACCCCGCGACCCGCGCCACCCGACACAGGTGACCGCGCCGGGCTGGAGCGAGTACCGGTCGTCGTGCGCCGGCGCCGCCGCCACCTGCGCCGCACGACCGGCAGCAGCGCGATCGCCGCCGCGATGGCGCCCGCAAACGGGACGGTGACCTCGGTGGGAACCTCGACCGCGGCGAACGGGATCGTTGCGCCGATCCGGACCATCGCGACGATGACGTGGAGCAGCAGCCAGCCCGGCAGGCCCGTCAGCGTCGCGATGACCGACGGCGCACCGAGCGCCGCAAGCGCCCCTCCGGCCAGGGCGATCACCCCGCCGGCCATGGCGAGCGGAACCAGTGGCACGACGGCGAGATTCACGACCGGCGCGACGAGCGAGAGACGCCCGAAGGTCGCCACCACGTCCGGGAGTGTCGCGACCTGGGCGGCCAGCGAGATGCCGAGGCTCTCGGCGAGCCAGCCCGGAACGCGGCCGCCGGACATGCGCCGGATCCGCGCCGCAAGCGGGTTCGCCCATGCGAGCAGACCAGCCGTCGCCAGGACCGACAGGCGGAAGCCGGCGTCGCCGATCATCCGCGGGTCCACGAGCAGCAGGATCGCGGCCGCCCAGGCGAGCGCGGCCGGAGCCCGACCCGCCCGACCGGTCTCGCGAGCGACCAGCACCACCGATGCCATCACCGCCGCCCGCACCACCGACGGTGATGCCCCGGCCGCAATCACGTATGCCACGATCGTGCCGCCCACGACGACCGCGACCATGCGCTTCGGGCGGCCGCGGAACAGCGCGCCGACGAGGCTGGCGACGATCGCGATGTTCCAGCCGGAGA
This sequence comes from uncultured Chloroflexia bacterium, assembly GCA_963734895.1. Classification (GTDB taxonomy): domain Bacteria; phylum Chloroflexota; class Limnocylindria; order Limnocylindrales; family CSP1-4; genus CAIXZV01. Next base: position 14,174 of record CAVTIN010000014.1, read on the forward strand.
TGGCCACGACGTGGCTTACGCCGGCCGTCGCGAAGTCCGCCGCCAGCTGCCGATCGACCCGCTCTCGAAGCCCGATCAGGATCCCGGCCGCCAGCCCTGCTTCCGGCTCCGGCAGCGCCGCCCGGAGTGCGTCGCCCGCACCATCGCGAACGGCCTGCAGGGTGACCGGGGGTGTGGTGCCGGCGACACGCACGGACCGCGCCTGGAGCGTTCCCGCGGCGCCCGAGCGCACCAGGTACTCGCCGTAGGGATCGTCTGGCGGCGGCGGTCGAAGGCGACCATCGACGACGATCTCGACGCCAGCCCTGACCTCCGGGTACGCGGGCAGGGTCGCCGCCACGGTCACCTCGCGGTCATCGATCTCCAGCCGGAGCCTCGCCGTCTGGTGGCCATCGCGCGGCGATCCCATCGACTCGACCGTTGCCGTCCATGGCCCGGGCGTGCCGTCGGGTAGCGGTGGGACGACGTCGCCTGTCGGTCCGGCGATCAGGCGCACCGCGAGCAGCAGCATCCCCGCGCCGAACGCGGCGCTCCGCGGCCGCCACGCGACTCCGAGTGCACCACGCAGGGCGGGCGCCATCGCGATCATCGCCGGGCCGGCGATGAGGGCGGCAATGGTCGGGATCCCGATTGCCACAGCCGCGGCTGCGGCGGCGGCGCCGGCCGCGAGCCACGCGCTCCGCGGGGCGCCTGCCCGCGCCGAGCTCACGGTCCGGCGGTCGCGAGCGGACGGATCTTGGCGAGCGTCGCCGTCCCGACCACCCCGCGAGAGCCGAGCTCCTCAACTGAGGCAAACGGCCGCTCCTCCCGCGCGGCGATGATCTTGGCCGCCGTTGCGGGTCCGATCCCGGGCAGCGTGTCGAGCTGCTCCGCGGTTGCCGAGTTGAGATCCACGAGGCCCCCGCCGCCACCACCGGACGGTCCTGGCGGGCCGCCCGAGGTCGTGGTGTCGGTCTCGTCCCGACCCGGGACATGGACCTCGTCACCGTCGTGGAGGAGCGCGGCCAGGTTCAGCCGGGCGTCGGCCGCAACGGCGTCGACGCGCGGTCCGTAGCCGCCGGCCGCGGTGATCGCGTCGCCGATCCTGGATCCCTGGGGCAGCCGGTACAGGCCTGGACGCGCGACCGCGCCACCGACCTCGACGACGATCTCGTCCCGGGGCACACCCGCCGAGCCCTCCGACGCGCCGGCGGCATCCGAGCCCGTCGCGCGAGTCGCCGCGCCATCGATCGTGATGACCGTGCCCGGGTGGCTGGCGAGCAGGAATGCAGCGAGCGCCGCACCGGCCATCGCCAGGACGATCGCGACAGCCACCCACGAGATGGCGCGATCCTGCGGCTCCGGCGTGGGCGGACCGGGTTCGGCGGGCTCGAGGGCTCGCCAGGGCGCGCTGGAAGGGTCCACGGATCGGACGTCTCCCCGGCGGGCCCGGCGGCGGGCAATGGGGGGACAACCGTTTCGTCGGGGGCACTTCCGGCGAGGCGGTTGTCCAACGCGGACAATACCCCCGCTGACTTATCGCCCGCTTACGAGTGGCGGGGGTTCGGCTGGCTGCGGCTCAGCGACGGCCGGGCCACGGGGCTGCCGAGCTGTGGCAGGCCCTGGCAGGCCCACCCAGGCGATGCTCGTGGATGGCGATCACGACGCGTCGGGCAGGGTCTCCCATGGGACCCAACGAGACCCATCCCACCAGCGATGCCAAGTGGAGCCATCGGCGCCGCGCGCAAAGACGTCGAGCCGGTCCGGGCCCCACGACGTGGATGCCGGCGTGACACCAGGAGCCAGCTCGCCGCCCAGCGACTCCCACGGATGCCATGACTCGCCGTCCCAGTACCGGTTCCGGAGCGTGCCGTCATCGAAGACGGCAAAGACCTCCATCTGATCGGCCGCCCACGCGGTCGCGGCGGGCGCCGATGCGAGCTCGCCGCCCAGCGATTCGGAGGCGCTCCAGACCCCGTCGCTGGAGACGCGATGCCAAAGGCCACGCCGGGCATCGACCCAGAACAGGTCGATCCGGGACGCACCCCACGACACCGCCGCCACATCGCGCATCATTGCCTCCTGCCGCATGACCCCTGGGCCGAGGTCACGTCGGACGGCCCTCCACGCGCGCGGCGGCGCGGCAGCTAACCGCAGCAACCGAGTCCGCCCGGGCGCTCAGCCCGCGGAGAAGGCGCGCGACGAGTTCCCGGCCGGGTGCAATCCTTCCGGCGCCACGTGCGGCACGCTCAGCGTCTGCCACATTGCTGACGCGCCATCGCCTGGCCATCGCCTCCGCCTCACGCGCGCGCTCGCGCGCAAGATCAAGCGCGACCAATGCGTGCACCTGCCACATGACGTCTCTCCTCTGGTTTCAGCGGTCGTTGGATTCGAACCCGTCCCGGCTCTCGATGCCGGCGATCGCGGCCAGCGCGCCCAGCAGAGCGAGAACGGTCAGGAATGCGGGAATGAGGGCGTCCATGGTTGGTCCTCCGCGAGGTTCCGGGATGTAACCGGCAATAACCATTGATCAGGTTACGAATGCTATCAACTTGCATGTAACCTGTCAATGGGTTTATGGTGGTTACGAACGCCAATGACGACGCACGAGATGCCCACTCCCGAGTTGCCCGATGGACGCCGGCTGCCCGCGCTGCACGCGCACGCTGCCGATCTCACGGCATGCCTCGACTTCATCAACAGCGAGGAGCTCACCGCCGGGATCCCGGACGAGCACATGCCCACCGTCGATGTCGCCGTCGCCTATTTCGCGGAGCGGGGCCTCGCGCACGAGGACGCGCTCCGGGCTCAGGCAGCCCGCGACGGCGACGCCTGGCTACGCCGGCTGTACGCGACGCGAGCGGCGCTGCGCGAGGCCTGGGACGCGCAGGTCGATGGACGGACACCGCCGGCCGATGCCCTCGCGGTGGTCAACGACGTGCTGCGACACGCCGGGGTGGTCGAGCTGCGGGCGGGCCCGACCGGGATCGGCGTCGGCCACCGCCACGTGGACGACGATCCGACCGGTGAGGCGCTGGCACGCGTCGTCCAGCCGCTGGTCGACGCGATCGCGGCGGGCGAGACGTCGCGGTTCCGGGTGTGCGCCAACGACGGCTGCCGCTGGGTGTTCGAGGACACGTCACGCGCGGGCCGGCGGCGCTGGTGCGACATGACCACGTGCGGCAACCGGGCCAAGGTCCGGCGGTTCCGCTCAAAGCGCCAGGGCGCCACGGACGCCGGGCACGCTCCGGCCCGCTCCCAGGATCAGGCGCGCTCGAGCAGCAGTCGAACCTCGGTCGCGAAGCGGGTCATCGACTCCTCGTCGTAGTCGGCGGGGAAGCCCGCGATGAGGTGCCGATAGCCGAGGCCCAGGTACGGGGCGAGCATCTCGGCCACATCCTCCGGCGTCCCGACGGGCTGCTCGGTCCAGTGGTCGGCGATGCGGTTCCGATCGAACGCCTCGTGGAAGATCCGCCTGGCCTCGGAACGGTTGTCCCGGATCACGACGGCGCCCACGCCGGTCGTGCGCTCGATCTCGGCCGGGTCTCGGCCCACCGTCTCGCAGTGCTGGACGAGGATCGCGTCCTTGCGCCTGACGATGTCGACGCTTCCGCCGACGTTGTTCATGTCGGCGTACTTCGCGACCAGCTTGAGGGTCACCTTCTCACCGCCGCCTCCGATGCAGATCGGAAGGTGGGCCTGGATCGGGCCGGGCAGGTTGCGGGTGTCCTGGGAGTGGTAGTGCTCGCCGCTCGCCGAAGGCTCGGTCCCGTCGAGCATGCCGCGCATCACCGGTAGCGCCTCGCCCAGCCACCGCAGCCGCTCCGGGAACCCGGAGCCGAAGTCCAGCCCGAAGTCCTCGTGCTCCTCCTCGAACCACGCGCCGCCGACGCCGAGGATCGCCCGACCGTTGGAGATGTGATCGAGCGTGGTCGCCATCTTCGCGGTCAGCGCCGGCGCCCGGAAGGTGTTGGCGCCGACCATCAGGCCGATGCGGACCTGCTTCGTCGCCTGGGCCCACGCGGTGATGGTGAGCCAGCCCTCGTAGTTCGGCCCGTGGGAGTCACCGACGATCGGGTACAGGTGGTCCCAGGTCCAGAGGGTGTCATAGCCGAGCTCGTCGGCTCGGACCCCCGCCCGCAGCAGCGCAGGCCATTCGGTGTACTGGTTCCAGCACAGGGCGCCGATCTTGATCTCACTCATGACACGAGTCTATTGCCCGGCCGCGCATTGCGTGGATCTCGCCCCGCAGGGCAGGATGACAGGGGTGAGAATCGGGTCGGGCGCGCAACAGCAAGGGGATAAGCAGATGACCGTTCCGGACGCGTATCTCGACAGCTCCGGCCGACCGGACCGCCTGAGTGGCGGGGCCAGGCTGATCCCGATCACGACGCCCAGCGGCGACTTCCGCGTCTGGACGAAGCGGGTCGGAAACAACCCGCGGGTGAAGCTGCTTCTCCTTCACGGCGGCCCCGGGGCAACGCACGACTTCTTCGAGGCCAGCGACAGCTACCTTCCGGCTGCCGGGATCGAGTACTACTACTACGACCAGCTGGGCTCGGGCAACAGCGACCAGCCTGATGATCCCTCGCTGTGGGACCTCGACCGGTTCGTGGACGAGGTGGAGCAGGTCCGGATCGCCCTCGGCCTGGACCGCACGAACTTCTTCCTGCTGGGCCAGTCCTGGGGCGGCATCCTGGCAGTGGAGTACGCCCTCCACCACCAGGACCGGCTCAAGGGCCTCGTCATCTCGAACATGATGTCGAGCTGCCGCGCCTACAACGAGTACGCCGAACGCGTGCTCATGCCGGCCATGGACCAGGAGGCGCTGGCCGAGATCAAGGATCTCGAAGCGCGCGGTGACGTCACGAACCCCCGCTACATGGAGCTCCTGATGGAGCACCACTACCTCCACCACGTCCTGCGCATGCCGGTCGCCGAGTGGCCGGAGCCCGTCAACCGCGGGTTTGCGAAGATCAACCCGGCCGTCTATGTGCCGATGCAGGGACCGAGCGAGCTCGGCATGAGCGGCAGCCTCCTCGAATGGGACCGGACCGAAGAGCTGTCGCAGATCAGTGTCCCGACGCTGGTCATCGGCGCGCGCCACGACACCATGGACCCGGCGTTCATGGCCGACATGGCCGACCGGCTCCCGAACGGTCGCTACCTGCACTGCCCGAACGGGAGTCACCTGGCGATGTACGACGACCAGGAGACCTACTTCTCCGGGCTCATCGACTTCCTGCTCGAGGTGGGCCGACCGTAGTCGCCCACCCGGGGTGGGCGGCCAGGGGTAGGTCGGGCACCCGGGCGGCGATGACGCCCGAACACGGGCCGCGCAACGCGCTGCTAGCGGACGACGATGTTGACGAGCTTGCCGCCGCCGGCGTGGATCACCCGGTGCGGCTCCTTGCCGCCCAGCGCCGCCACGACCTTGTCACGGGACAGCACCACCTGCTCCAGCTCGAGATCCGAGATCCCGGTCGGAACGGTGACCCGGTCGCGCAGCTTGCCGTTGACCTGGATCGGGACCTCGCGGGTCGCCTCCACGATCGCGGCCTCGTCGACCGTCGGCCAACGCTGGACGTGGATCGACTCCCACGGGTGGTCGGCGCCCTCGGCCAGCCGGGACCACAGCTCCTCGCTGATGTGCGGTGCCGCCGGGGCGAGCATCAGCAGCAGCAGGCGAACCGCCTCGTCCCACTCGGGCAGCCCGGCGACGGACGTGCCGCGATAGCGGAACAGCAGGTTCGAGAGCTCCATCAGCTTCGCGATCATCGTGTTCCAGCGGAAGCCCTCGTAGTCCACCGTCACATCGCGCAGCGTGCGGTGCGCGGCCGTTCGCAGATGGTCGCGCGCGTCGGATTCGTCCTCGCCGGCGGGCAGCGCACCGCCGGTCTGGTCGCCCGGATCCCGACCGTGCGGATCGAGCACGATCGTCCACACGCGGTTGAGGAACTTGTGCACGCCGGCGATCCCGGTCGGGCTCCACGGCCCGCCCTGGTCCCAGGGGCCCATGAACATCAGGAACAGGCGGACAGTGTCAGCGCCGTACTGCGCGACCAGGGCATCGGGGTCCTGGACGTTGCCCCGGCTCTTGCTCATCCGCTCGCCGTCGGCACCCAGGATCTGGCCCTGGTTGAACAGCCGCCTGAACGGCTCGCCCTCGTGGACAAGACCCAGGTCGCGCATCGCCTTGGTGAAGAACCGGCTGTACAGCAGGTGCATCACGGCGTGCTCGGCACCACCGGTGTACTGGTCGACCGGGGTCCACGCTCGGACCATGTGCTCGTCGACGGCGCCGTCTGTCTTGTGGGGTGACAGGTACCGGAACCAGTACCAGGACGAGTCGATGAACGTGTCCAGGGTGTCCGTCTCGCGCTTCGCGGCGCCGCCGCATGACGGGCAGGCGACATTGAGGAACGCCGCGTCGCGGTTGAGCGGGTTCTCACCGCTGCCCTGGTAGTCGACGGTGTCCGGCAGCAGCACCGGCAGCTGGTCCTCGGGGACGGGCACGGCGCCGCACTGCTCGCAGTGGATGACCGGGATCGGCGTGCCCCAGTAGCGCTGGCGGCTGACCAGCCAGTCGCGCAGCCGGTAGGTGACCGCCTGACGACCCTTTCCCTGGCCCTCGAGCCAGCCCACGATCTCGTGCCACGCGTCCGCGGCCGGCCGCCCGCTGAACCGGCCGGAGTTGACCATCACCTCGTCGGTCGTGTGCTCGACGAACGCCAAGGTCAGCTCCTCGTCCGGGTCTGCGTCGTGCGGCATCACCACCTTCACGATCGGCAGGTCGAACTGGCGGGCGAACGCGAAGTCGCGCTCGTCGTGTGCGGGCACCGCCATGATCGCGCCGGTGCCGTAGGTGGCCAGGACGTAGTCCGCGATGAAGATCGGGATCCGCTCGCCGTTGACCGGATTGATCGCGTCGGCGCCGATCGGGACGCCGGTCTTCTCGCGATCGGTCGACAGCCGATCGATCTCGGTGCGCGCCTCCGTCTGCGCAACGTACGCCTCGACCTCGGCCCGCCGGTCGGGCGAGGTCAGCGTCTGGACCAGCGGATGCTCGGGTGCGAGGACCATGAACGTCGCGCCGAACAGCGTGTCCGGGCGGGTCGTGAACACCCGCAGCGCCTCGCCGCCGGCGTGATGGGCGGACGGCGCGGTCTCGAACACGATCTCGGCGCCCGACGACCGCCCGATCCAGTTCGTCTGCATGATCCGGATCGGGTCCGGCCAGTCGATGCCACCGAAGTCGAGCAGCTCGTCCGCGTAGTTCGTGATCCGCAGGTACCACTGCGCCAGCTCGCGCTTCTCGACCTTCGCGCCGCACCGCCAGCAGTGCCGGTCGACGCCCTCGACCTGCTCGCGCGCCAGCGTCCCGTCGTTGGGACACCAGTCGACGGGCGAGACCGCGCGATACGCGAGGTCGTGCTTGAGCAGCTGGATGAACAACCACTGGTTCCAGCGGTAGTACTCGGGATTGCAGGTGATGACCTCCGAGGTCCAGTCCCACGCGGCGCCCATGCTGCGCAGCTGGCGGCGCATCGTCTCGATGTTGGCCATCGTCCAGTCGCGCGGGTTGACCCGGTTCTTGATCGCGGCGTTCTCGGCGGGCAGCCCGTACGCGTCGAAGCCCACCGGCATGAACACGTTGTCGCCGTGCATCCGGCGGTAGCGGCCGATCGCGTCCGTCGGCGTCTTGACGTACCAGTGGCCGATGTGGAGCGACCCGGACGGGTACTCGTACATCGTGAGCAGGTAGAACTTCGGCCGCGAGTCGTCCGACAGGTCGGTCTCGTGCAGGCGGAGCTCGTCCCAGTTCGCCTGCCATCGCGGCTCGATCGAGGCCGGGTCATAACGCGTGATCCGGTCCCGCACGTCCTGGGCGGCGTTTCCGGCAGTTGTCGTGCTGTCGCCTGTCGTCGTCACGGTTGCCCCACAGATGAAACGAGACCCCCCGCCGGTCCCGGCGAGGGGTCAGGTGGTCGGCGTGATCAGTGCGTTGGTGGAGCTACGGGGGTTCGAACCCCGGACCTTCTGAATGCCATTCAGACGCTCTCCCAGCTGAGCTATAGCCCCACGGTTTTGTGCTCAATCAGAGCTGCTTACTGAGCGAACGGGAGTCTAGCACGGCGGAAACAGCCGAGCCGGCGGTCCGGAGTTTGGCCACAGCGCTCGGAGAGACGATAACTGCGCCCGAAATCCGATCGATCTCAGTGCGAGTTATCACCTGTGACTGACAACCCTGACAGGCGGCGCACATAGTACCCCACCGGGGCTCGAGCGCGACATCGCGTCGTTCGCCCGCCACCTCCGCGCGGCCAACCTTAGCCCAAAGACGCTCAAGACGTACCTCGAGGCGACGGACCAGCTGTCCCGGTTCCTCGTCGCGACCGAGCGCCCGGACACGCTCCCTGGCCTCCGGCGCGAGGACATCGAGGCGTTCATCGAGGATCTCCTTGAGCGCCACTCGCCGGCCACCGCGCACAACCGGTACGCGGGACTCCAGGCGTTCTTCCGATGGGCGGTCGAGGAGGAGCTCATCGAGGCGTCCCCGATGGCCCGCATGCGGCCGCCCAAGGTGCCCGAGCAGCCGCCGGCCATCCTCCGCGAGCCCGAGCTCCGGGCGCTGCTCCACGTCGTGGACACGGACCGGACGTTCGCCGGCCGGCGCGACGCGGCGATCCTGCGCCTGTTCATCGACACCGGTGCCCGCCGGGCCGAGGTGGCGAACCTGCGCTGGACACCGGCCGACCCCGACACGAACGACATCGACCTCGATGCCGGGCTCGTCCGGGTGCTGGGCAAGGGTCGCCGCGAGCGGCTCCTGTCCATCGGGATGAAGACCGTCAAGTCGCTCGACCGCTATCTCCGCCTGCGCGAGGACCACGCCGCCGCCGCCACGCCCTGGCTGTGGCTCGGGCTCAAGGGCCGGCTGACCGACTCGGGCATCGCGCAGATGGTCGCCGACCGTGGCCGAGCAGCGGGGCTCGGGGACAGCGTCCACCCCCACCTGCTGCGCCACACCTACGCGCACATGGCGCTCAGCTCCGGGATGCAGGAGACGGACCTCATGCGGATCGCCGGCTGGCGCAGCCGGGCGATGCTCCAGCGCTACGCGGCGTCGGCGGCGACGGAGCGGGCGCTCGCG
>CAVTIN010000015.1:0-137515 GCA_963734895.1 uncultured Chloroflexia bacterium
GCGAGTTCCACAACCTGGTTGCATGGGATCGGCTGGCGGAGACCTGCGGCCGGTACCTGGGCAAGGGCCAGCAGGTCGCCATCGAGGGCCGGATCCAGACCCGGACCTGGGATGACGACAAGGGACAGCGTCACTGGAAGACGGAGATCGTCGCGAGCAGCGTCGAGATGCTGTCCGGCCGGCGCAAGAAGGACTATGCCGCCGAGACGGCCGCCACGGCCCTCGAGGCACAGGCCGTCGCCGCGGGCGCCGCGCCGGATGCCAGCGAGCCGATCGCGGACGACGCCGGGTTCAGCGTGACCCCCGGCGGCGACGAAGAGGACGAGGAGGACGAGCTTCTCGAGGAGGCCGTCGCGGCCTGACCAGCGGCCTTCCCGTCCCCCGGCCGGCGGCGGCGCGGCCCCCCTCCCGTGCCGCTGCCGGCCAGAACCGCGCCTTGCGCCAGAACCGCGGGCCCTCGCTGCTACCTGGCTGCGAGCAGCAGGGCATCCGTTCGCGCGAGGCTGACGCCATGTGCGGCGATGTCGCCGATCCAGTACGCGGCGCGCGCCCGATCCTCCTCGCCCACGGCATCGTCGAGCGCGCGTTCCGCGTAGTGCGCCACGAGATTGCCGAGCATCGCGTACGCCATCGCGAACGAGCTGCGGTCGCGTAGCTCGGCCGTCCCACCACCCTCCCGGTAGCCGGCAAGGAACCTCGACACCATCGCCGGCTCATCGACGAACACGTCCACCGTCATCGCGAGCTCCTGCTCGGCCGAGGCGGCTCCCCCGTTCTCCCAGTCGACGACCACGAGCCCGCCGTTCACGTCCACGAGCACGTTATCTGGATTGAAGTCGAGATGACAGCGGATCGTCGGCTCGTGGCGACCCGAGAGCACGAGCGGGCGGGCCTCCGCGAAGGCCGCTGCCAGGCCGCGCAGGTCCGGTGCCCAGGCGGCACCCTGCGCCTCGGTCGCCGCCACGAGCGCGTCCCAGCGCTCCTCGTCGACCGGCGCCGTGAACCACGGATCGGACGTTCGAGGATCGGGATAGGCAAGCGCGTGGAGCCGCCCGAGGATCTGTCCGGCACCCGCAAGATCCGCAACCGCCTCGCGCCCTGCGAGGTCAACCCAGGTGTACGCCCGGATGATCAACCCGCGATCGACCGCTGCCGACCGCGCAAGGACGGTGCCGTCGCGGGTCAGGACCGGGCGTGGCATCGGGACGCCCACCCGGATCGCCGCTTCCTGGAAGGCGACGTCGTCGGCCGCCTCCGCCTCGGTGGGTGGCTCGAGGAGCTCCTTGATCGCCCATGTCCCCGCGCTCGTGTCGAGCCGCCAGATCCTCCCGAGCTCTCCGCGAGCCGCGAAGACCGGCGGCCCGATCGGGTTCCCGAGCCCATACGCGTCCGCGATCGCCCCGGCGTCCGGCGGTGGAGGCGGTGGCGGCGGTGGTGTCGATCCCGCGTTCGGCATCCGCGAAGGGTACGTCACGCCGAACGCGGCGCACACGCCGGCGCGACGGTCGCGGGTCGCGATGTCGCTCGCGCGCTCCCCGGCCGGAAACGCTAATCCCGCGCGGCGATGTCGTCGGAAAGGAGAGCTTCATCGTCGGTTCGGGCCGCATACAGCGCACGCCGCGGGAGCCCGGTCTCCGCCGCGACCCGTCGTGCGGCCTCGCCCCTCGCCACGCCGCTCTCGACGAGCTGCTCGACGGCGGCCCGGGCGGTCGCGATCACCGCGTCCCGGGTCGCGCCGGACCCGCGGACAGCGTTGGTCGAGGCGGTCGCGGCAGCCGCCGTGCTCGCCCAGCCGACCACGATCACGACCTCTCCCCGGGCCGGGATCGTCCCGTCCCGCGCCGCGGCGGCGAGCTCGCCCAACGGGCCGCGGACGATCGTCTCGTGCAGCTTGGTCAGCTCGCGGCACACGGCCCCCGTCCGTTCATCGCCGCAGGCGGCGGCCAGGTCGGCGAGGGTTGCGGCCGTCCGGCCGGGCGCCTCGAAGATCACGGCACCGCGCTCGTCGCCCGCGACCTGCTCCAGCCGGTCACGTCGTTCGCGACCGCGCCGGGGCAGGAACCCCTCGAACGCCCAGCGTGGGCCCACAACCCCGCTCGAGGCGACGGCAGCGAGCACCGAGGACGCGCCGGGAAGCGCAACCACCGCACCCCCGCGCGCCACCCAGGCCGCGACAAGGCCCTCGCCGGGATCCGACACGACCGGCGTGCCTGCGTCCGTCACGAGGGCGAGGTCGTCGCCGTTCGCGAGGTGCGCAAGCAGCTCTCGCTCGCGCGCCGGACCGCTCTGCGCGTGGTAGCTGACGGTCCGCGTCTCGACCTGGTATCGGTCGAGCAGGCGACGGGTGATCCGGGTGTCCTCGGCGGCGATCAGCGGCACGTCGCGCAGGACATCGAGCGCGCGCAACGTGATGTCGCCGAGATTCCCGATCGGTGTCGCGACGACGTACAGCGTCCCGCCGGCGTCCACCGTCAGCCGCGCGCCGACCCGGGTCGCCGGCGCGGGTAGAGGTAGTCCACGCCGGCCGTGCGCGGACCGAGCTTCGCGATCGGCGGCACCTGCCGCTTGAACTCGGAGCCCGCGACCATGTGGTCGACTCGCTCGACGAGCACGCGATCGAACCCGAGCGCCACGACCTCGTCCACGCTGCGACGCTTGTCGATCCGCCAGAACAGCAGGCGGTCGAGCTCGGGATACGAGAAGCCCGCCTCCGCCTCGTCTGTCTGACCCGGCCAGAGGTCCGCCGACGGGGCCTTTCTGATGATCGTCTCCGGTACGCCAATCGCGGCCGCCAGCTGGCGGACCTGGCTCTTGTACAGGTCGCCGATGGGGTTGAACGCGCACGCCGAGTCCCCGAACAGCGTCGTATACCCGATCAGCGACTCGGTCTTGTTGCTGGTGCCGACGACCAGCCCGCCCCAGGTGACCGAGCGGTCATAGAGGACCGACATCCGCATCCGCGCCATCAGGTTACCGCGCCGCAGCGGCGCGGCATCGAGCCCATCGGGACCGGCCGCTCCGGGCTCGCCGTCGGCCCCGAAGTAGCCGTCCACCATCGGGCTGATGTCGACCAGCTCGGAGACACAGCCGAGGCGGCGGACGACCTCCTCCGCGTCGGCCCGCGATGCCGGCGACGAGGTCCGATACGGCATCAGCACGCACAGCAGCCGCTCGGCACCGATGGCCTCGGCGACGAGGTATGCGACCAGTCCCGAGTCGATCCCGCCGGACAGTCCGAGGACCGCCCGCTCGAAACCCGCCTGCCGAAGCTGGCCGCGGATGAACGCCGCGATGACCGTTCCAGCGACCCCCGTGTCGATCGCCAGCTCATCGGGCAGCACGAACATCGGCCCCGGCGCCTCGCTCACCATGGGCTCTCCAGCTCGGCGGACGTGGATCCGCCGGCCGGCCGCGCAGAGCCGGCCTCATCCCCGGTCGTGTCCGGCGCCAGCCCGGCGCGCTCGGCGATCAGCCGGCGCCACTCCCGGGCAACGAGCTCCGGCCGCTCGTCGCGGAGCAGCGGCAGCGTGATCCGCTCGCGTCGCACCTCCGCAAGGTCCACGTCCGCGTAGAACAGCCCCTCCTCGAACAGCGGCGCCCCGAACACCACCGCGCCGGTCGGTCCGATCACCTCGGAGCCGCCCCAGAACGAGAACGACTCGTCGACCCCGACGCGGTTGCAGAACACGACGAACGACGTCGTGAGCTGGGCATAGGTCCGCATCAGCGTGCGCCACGACGTCGCCGTTCCCAGCCCGACCTCGTTGGTCGCCGCCAGGTCACGGCCAGGCGACGACGACACGTTGACCAGGACCTGTGCTCCGTCCAGGGCCAGCAGCTGTGGCGTTGACAGGTGCCAGAAGTCCTCGCACACGGCAAGCCCCAGACCCACCCCCAGCTGCGAGGGCGCGGCGCGGAGCGCGTTGCCGGGCGCGAAGAACCGGCGCTCGTCGAACTGCCCGTACGTGGGCAGGTGGACCTTGCGGTGGACGTGCCGGATCTCGCCGCCCTCGAGGAGCGCGGCCGAGATGAACAGGCGGTGGTCACCCGACTCCTCGACGAACGAGACGATCGCGGACGGGCCGTCCGTGGTGGCGGCGGCCAGGGTCGCGAGCCGCGGGTCGTCGAGACGCATCGCGACCTCGGACGCGAGGTCCTGGAGCAGGTAGCCCGTCAGGCCAAGCTCGGGGAACACGACCAGCCCCGCACCTCCCGCGCGAGCGTCGCGGACCAGGTCCCGGTGCTGCTCCAGGTTCGAGTCGAGATCCCCGAGGCGCGGGGCGATCTGGGCAAGGGCGATGCGGAGTGGCTGCACGGAGCGAGTCTAAGCCTGACCGCACGCCGGCGAGGCCGGCGTGCGGTGCTAGGCTGATCGCCACGACTTCGAAAGCCCGTGCGGCGGAGGTCCGCCCGGCCTTCGCGGCATGGTCATCGAGCGAATCCGGAGGCGACCCCCCACGTGTCCCGAGCGAGCCGCGTGCTGCCGGCCATCCTGGCCGTCGCGGTCCTCGCCGGTGCGTGTGCGACGGAACCACAGCCCTCGACGTCGCCGACCACCCGTATCGATGACGTCTCGCCCACGCCGACGGTCGCGGTCACCGACACACCGTTCTCGCCAGCGAGCTGGCCCGCGACCGGATCGGCCTGCGGTGCGGCGGGATACACCGGGCGGATCGGGCGGATCGAGGCCGTCAACGCCCGAACGGTCCGGTTCCGGCTGTGTGGACCGGATGGCGCATTCCTCGCCCGTCTGGCCAGCCCTTCGCTGGGCATCCTCAATTCGGCCACCGTCGAGCGGCTCGGTACCGACCCCGTCGCGGCACGTTCGATCGCCGGCACCGGACCGTACCGGATCGATCGCTGGGATGAGGGCGGCGACGCGATCCTCGTCGCGGCGAGCGCCGACGCGGCGCCCGCGTCGCGGATCCCCACCGTGATCCTTCGCTGGAACGTCGATCCCGCCCAGCGAGCCGCGGAGCTCCAGGCGGCCTCGGTCGACGGGATCGACGCCCCCGGGCCGGCCGAGATCAGCAACCTCGAGACCCTGCCGGAGGTCGTCATGGTCCCGCGGGCCGGCCTGTCCACGGCCTACCTGGCGTTCGGCAGCGACCCCGCCTTCGATGACGTGCGCGTTCGCCGGGCAATCGCCGGCGCGGTCGATCGCGACGCCCTCGTCGCCGACGCGTTCCCGGCCGGCTCAACGGTTGCGACCCACCTCGCACCGTGCCAGCTTGCCGGCGCCTGCGCGGGTGATGACTGGTATCCATACAACGGACCGGCCGCGGCGGCAGACCTCGCGGCCGCCGGGTTCGACCTCCGCGCGACGTATGCGCTCCACGTACCCGACAGGCCCGTGCCGGGGCTCCCGGATCCACGAGGCATTGCGCTCGCGCTCCAGGCCCAGCTGCTCGACAGCATCGGCCTGTCCACGACGATCGATGTGATGGATGCAGCCGCGTGGGAAGCGGGCGTCGCCGGCGGCGGACTCGACGGCCTCTACCTCGGCGGGAGCGATGGCGGCGCGGTGGACGCCGCGGACGTCATCCGCGCGGCGCTGGGGCCGGGCACCGCGGCGACCCCCGCACGTCGCGCGCCGGAGGTTTCATCGTCGCTGGCGTCGATCGTGGCGAGCCCGGATCCCACCGCACGCGAGGCGGGGCTCAAGGCGGCGAACGACGCGATCAGGAGCATGGTCCCCCTGGTTCCCCTCGCCCATCCGGGCAGCGTGACGGCGTTCCGCTCGGACGTCGCGGGAGTGGTCACCTCCCCGCTCGGGATCGACCCGCTGGGGTCGTTCACGCCGGGTGATCGCCCCCAGCTGGTGTTCATGCAGGCGACCGATCCGGGCGGCGCCTATTGCGCCGACGCGTCTTCACCGGACGCCTACCGAGTCTGCTCGCTGATCACCGAGCCGCTGTACCGGTTTGCTCCGGGCACCCTGGACGTCGAGCCGGGGCTGGCGACGCGCTGCACGGCCAACGGAGACGCGAGCGTGTGGACGTGCACGCTGCGCCAGGGGGTCATGTTCCAGGACGGCACGCAGCTCGACGCGGGTGACGCGCTCGCGACCTTCGTGGCCCAGTGGAACGGGCAGAGCGCGGTCCGGGCGATGCGGCCGGCGAGCTCGTTCGCGGCGTGGGACGCTCTGTTCGGCGGTACGGTTGACGGCGGCTGAGCGATCCTGCTGGCCGCGCGCGGGGATCCGGCTGGCGACCGGGGCCGGACCGCCCGACCCGTCAGGCGACGGGCGCGTCCGTCGCGGCGACGTGCAGGGTACCGGCGGGCGGCTTCTCGACCGGGAAATGGCACGCGACCTGATGCCCGGGCGCGACCTCCACCAGCGGTGGCACCTCGACGGTGCAGCGTTCCTGAGCCTGGAAGCAGCGCGTCCGGAACACGCACCCGCTGGGCGGGTTGATCGGGCTCGGCAGGTCGCCCGAGAGCATGATCCGCGCGCGGTCCTTCTGTCGTGTCGGATCCGGGATCGGCACTGCGGACAGCAGCGAATGCGTGTACGGGTGGAGGGGTGCGTCGTAGAGCACCTTCCGCGGCGCCGACTCCATGATGTGACCGAGGTACATGACCGCGACGCGGTGCGAGATCTGACGAACGACCGAGAGATCATGGGCGACGAACAGGTAGGCGATCCCGAACTCCTGCTGGAGGTCCTTGAGCAGGTTGAGGATCTGCGCCTGGATCGACACGTCGAGCGCGGAAACCGGCTCGTCGCACACGATCAGCTTGGGGCGCAGCGCGATGGCCCGGGCGATCCCGATCCGCTGCCGCTGGCCACCCGAGAACTCGTTCGGGTAGCGGTTGTAGTGCTCCGGGTTGAGGCCGACGCGCTGCATCAGCTCCTGCACGGCAGACCGCACCCCGCCAGGCGGCGTGACACCCTGGACCTTGAACGGCGCGCTGATGATGCCGCCGACAGTGTGGCGAGGGTTCAGCGCGTTGTACGGATCCTGGAAGATCATCTGCGCCTTGCGGCGAACCGGTGTCAGCTCCTTCGACGAGAGCCCTGTGATCTCCTGGCCATCGATCTCGATCCGGCCGCTGGTCGGGCGGACGAGCATGAGCACCGATCTTGCCGCCGTCGTCTTGCCCGAACCGCTCTCGCCCACCAGCCCGAGCGTCTCGCCCGATCCGATCGCCAGGTCGACACCGTCCACGGCCTTGACATGACCGATCGTGCGTGGGATGAGCCCCCGGGAACGGACCGGGAAGTACGTCTTGAGGTCGGTGACGCGAAGGATCTCGCTCGTCACTTCAATTCTCCTGCCAGGACCGCGTACACATCGCGCGAGATCTGTTGACGCTCCTCGCTTGGCAGGTGGCAACGAACCTTGTGGTCGGGCGCCGTCGCCAGCAGCTCGGGACGCGTGGTAAGGCACGCACCGTCGGTGACCCGCTCGGAGTAGAAGCACCGGGGCTGGAACACGCAGCCGGGCGGCAGGTTGATCGGGGACGGCGGGTTGCCCGGGATCGGGTCCAGTCGCTCGGGGAGCTCGCGGTCCATCCGAGGGATCGACGACAGGAGGCCGAGCGTGTACGGCATCTCGGGCCGGGCGTACAGCAGGTCGGTCGGCGCGACCTCGACGATCCGCCCGCCGTACATCACGGCAACCTCATCGGCGACGTCCGCAACGATCCCGAGGTCGTGGGTGATCATGATCACCGTGATCCCGAACTCCTCCTGGATGCTCGAGATCAGCTCGAGGATCTGCGCCTGGACCGTGACGTCGAGCGCCGTCGTGGGCTCGTCCGCGATCAGCAGGGCGGGTGAGTTGATCAGCGCCATCGCGATCATCACGCGCTGGCGCATGCCGCCTGACAGCTGGTGCGGGTAGTCGTCGATCCGCCGCTCGACCGCGGGGATCCCGACGCGACGGAGCATGTCGAGCGCCTCACGGCGCGCGTCGTCCTTTCCGACATTCCGATGAACGTGGATCGCCTCGGTGATCTGGTCGCCGATGCGATAGAAGGGGTGCAGGCTCGACATGGGGTCCTGGAAGATCATCGCCATCTGCGACCCGCGGAGCGCCTGCACCTCGTCTGGCGGCAGGTCGATCAGCTCCTGGCCGTCAAGCCAGATCTCGCCGGTGACCTTCGACGAATGCCGGTCGACCAGGCCCATGATCGCCTGCGCCGTGACGCTCTTGCCCGAGCCGGACTCGCCCACGATCGCGAGCGTCTTGCCGCGCTCCAGCGTCAGCGACACGCCGTCGACGGCGCGGACCAGGCCGTCCTCGGTGGGGAACGCGACCGCGAGGTCGTTGACCTGCAGGAACGGTCGCTCCGCGGCTTCTGCGTTCGGCATCAGGCGATCGTCACGCGCGGATCGACCACCGCGTAGAGCAGGTCGACCACGAGGTTCGCGAAGATGATGATCGTCGCAGTCAGCAGCGTGATCCCTGCGATCACCGGCAGGTCCGAGGTGAGGACCGAGGTCACGGCGAGCGAGCCCAGTCCCGGCAGGCTGAAGATGTTCTCCGAGATGATGGCGCCGCCGAGCAGGTAGGCCAGGTCGAGTCCGGCGGCCGTCACGATCGGGGTCAGGCCAGCCCGCAGCGCGTGCTTGACGACCACGGTGCGTTCCGGGAGGCCCTTGGCGCGCGCGGTCCGGACGAAGTCGTCGCCGAACACCTCGAGCACCTGGTTGCGCGTGAGCCGCATGTAGAACGCCGCGTTCAAGGTCGCGAGGACGATCCAGGGAAGGATCATCGTCTGCAGGAACTGGAACGGATTCTCGAACGGCGACACGTACGACGGGAAGGGTAACCAGCCCAACTTGAGGATGATGAAGAAGATCAGCACAAGGCCGATGAAGAACGAGGGCAGCGAATAGCCGATCAGGGAGATCGTCATCACCAGCCGGTCCGGCCACTGTCCATGGTGGAGCGCTGCAAAGATCCCCAGCGTGATGCCGGCGATGATCCACATCAGGAACGCCCCGGTCGCAAGCCAGAACGTCACCGGCGCGGAACGTGCGATCAGTGACAGGACCAGCTCGTGGCGATTGAACGAGTACCCGAGGCACGGCGCGCTGCACTCGATCGGCTGGGGCGAGTCCTCTGAGAACGTGCGCCCGACGAAGATCCCGGTCACGAACTTCTGGTACTGGACCAGGATCGGCTGGTCGTATCCCAGCCGGTGGCGGTTCGCCTCGATGATCTGCGGGCTGCAGGCCTTGCCGCACGTGAGGCGTGCAGGATCACCCGGCAGCAGGTTGAACAGGAAGAAGACGGTGATGCTGAGAAGGAACAGGAGCCCGAACATCCCGAGCACGCGGCGGATCAGATAGGCCGTCACCCGCGAGTTCCTCCTTCAGGCACAGGTTGCCCCAGGGGGCGGCGGTGCCGCCCCCTGGGGAATGGTTACGACTCGATGACTACGGCTTGACGAACAGGTCGCCGTACGGGTTGGAGCTGTAGGGGCCCCAGTCGTAGAGACCGCCGTTGGGTCCTTGCTCGGTTCCGAGCTTGGTGCCCATCATGCCCTGCTTGAGACCGAAGAACGTCGGGATGACCCACATGTTCTCGATGGTCTTCTTGTTCAGGGCCTGCCACATGGTGGCCTGCTTGGCGCGGTCGGTCTCGACCTGCGCGGCCTTGACCTCGGCGTTGAACGCGGAGTCCTCGACCTGCGACAGGTCCCAGCCACCCTCCTGGGTGAACAGCGGCGGGATGACCGTCGAGGCGTTCGGCCAGTCAGGACCCCAGCCCGCGACTCCGAAGTCGCCCGCCTTGGCGGGATCGAAGACCGTGCTGTAGTACGAGCCCGGCGGAAGCGGGGCGAGGTTGACGGTGATGCCGGCCAGTCCGAGGGACTGCTGGACGATCGCTGCCGACCGGCCGTTGACCGGGGTATCCGCGTAGTTGAAGGTGACGGTCGGGGCAGCCTCGCCGGAGTCGGCGATCAGCTGCTTGGCGAGGTCGGGATCACCCGTGTCCGGGATTGCCTTCCCGAACATGTCCGTCCAGACCCCGGTCGGGGCGTAGTCCATGCCGATGTTCGGCTTGATGGTCCCGTCGGCATAGTCGCCGTAGAAGTCGCCGCCGGCGTTCTTGCGAAGCGCGCTGCGGTCGAGGGCGACGGCCATGGCCTGGCGGATCTTGAGGTTCGAGACCTTCTGGACGTTGACGAAGTAGTAGCGGGAGTAGATGTCGTACGCGCTGACGGCGCGGCCGGCGAACTGTGCGTTTGCCGTCTGCGGATCCGTGAACACGGTCGCGAGGTTCTCGGGCTGCATGGTGCCGTACTGCAGTGCGTACTGGTCATTGCCCGAGCTCTGGATCAGGCGCTGGTCGATGACCTTCGGGTCGATGCCGAAGTCGACTTCCCAATTGTCCGGGTACGGGTGCCGGTACGGATCGCTGGCGGCGTTCCAGTTCTCGTTCCTCGACATCAGCATCTTGCCGCCGTTGCCGGTGGTGTAGCTGTCGATCTTGTACGGGCCCGAGGACATCGGCGGGGACGCGACGCCGTAGCTCTCGCCCGTGTCGGCGGCCTTGGGGACCGGCGAGAAGCCGAGGGTCACGGTGTAGTTGAAGTCCGCGACCGCCTGCTTCAGATGGAAGGTGATCGTCTTGTTGTCGGCAGAGCAGCTGACGGCCTTGTCGAACAGGGCCTGCTGGTCGGGCGTCGCCGTGTACGGGCCCGGGTACTGCGAGTTGCCGTCGGCATCCTGCGGGATGTCGAGGTACGCGATCGCGTACGTCGGGCCCTGGTTGATGACGTCCGTCGCGAACGTGCGCGACGTGCCGTAGGCGACGTCGGCGCAGGTGATCGGCGAGCCGTCCTGCCAGGTCACGCCGTCACGGAGCGTGAAGGTCCAGGTCTTGGCGCCGTCAGTCGGGGTGCCGGTGTCGGTCGCCAGGTCGGGCTGGAGGCCCGATGCGGTTGCGCTGTCCGCTGAGTAGGTGTACGCGGTGAGCGATCGGTAGATCGTCGCCGAGAAGAACGCGAGGTCCTCACCGGTGTAGGCGCGCTGGGGATCGATCTGGTCCCACTGCTCAGCCTGCGTCAGCAGGTAGATCGTGCCGCCGGTCGGCGGGGCCTCCGACGCCGGAGCGGAGCTTTCCGCTGGCGCCGACTCGCCGGGGGCCGTCGACGCCGGCGGTGCCGTGGTGGGGGTTGAACCCCCGCACGCCGCCAGCGCGAGCGTCGCCACGACGCCGAGCGTCAAGGCGCGCAGCCCACGCGTTTCGGATCTGACCATTGTTTCCTCCTCCAAGAACTTGCCGGAATGATCCGGCGCATGCCGATGATGGTACACGCGTGACAATGACGCACGCGTTTGAAAGACGCCGACGGGACGAAATCCCGCGATGACGCCTCCTACCGCTTCAGTGAACGCCCTTCGGATCCATGGCATCTCGCAGCGCGTCGCCAAACAGATTGAACGACACGACGAGGATGACCAGGAGGGTCCCCGGAATGAACAGGTACGTCGGTACGACGTTGAAATAGGTCACCGAGTTGGCCAGCATCGCGCCGAACGTCGTGTCGGGCGGGATGACGCCGACGCCGAGGAACGAGAGCGCGGCCTCGAGGCCGATGTACGCCGGCAGCGTCAGGGTCGCGTAGACCAGAATCGGCGCCCACAGGTTGGGCAGGATCTCGGTGAACAGGATCCGGCGCTTGCTCGACCCCATCGCAACAGCGGCCTCGACGAATTCGCGCTCGCGGAAGCTGAGCACCTGCCCGCGCACGATGCGCGCGAGGTACGGCCAGCCGAACACGCTCATCACCAGGATCAGATACAGGATCCGGGACGCATTGCCTGCCGGCACCCCGAGATCGGTCAGTCGCTGGGTCATGACCCCGGACAGGGCCAGGATGATGAGCAGGGTCGGGAACGCGAGGACGAGGTCCATCAGCCGGCCCACGAGGTTGTCTGTCAGCCCGCCCGTGTAGCCGGCGATGATGCCGATCGTCGTTCCGAGGAACACGGTCACGGCCGTTGCGCTGGTGGAGATGATCAGCGAGATCCGGAGGCCGAACAACAGCTGGGCAAAGATGTCCCGGCCGGTCCCCCACTCCACACCGAGGGGATGTGCCAACGTGATGCCGCCCCAGTCGGCAATGGGCTTGCCGCCCGTGTCGCCGATCGCCGCCGCGTCGAACTTGTACGGGTCGATGCCCACCATGCCGCCAATGATCGGGCCGAAGATCGCCGTCCCATAGAACAGGATCAGCACAACCAGGCACACCATGGCGACGCGATCCCGCCGCATACGTGCCCAGATGATCTGACGAAGGCTTCGGCCGACCATGGCCGGGAGAATAGCAGATCGTTTCAGGTGTCAAGCGGCCCTGCGCCCGGCCAGTGGCAGGCGTACGCCCAGCTCTAGTCCGGACAGGGCATCTGCGCGCCCGTCATCCCGCGCCAGCGGAGGTTCGGCTGCCGGGCGGCCATTGCCTCGTCCAGCCGCCGCACCGGGGCGTCGTGCGGCGCGGACGTCACCAGCTCCGGTTCGACGTCGGCCTCGCGGGCGATCTCGAGCAACGCGTCGGCGAATGCGTCCAGCGTCTCGAGCGATTCGGTCTCGGTCGGCTCGATCAGCATCGCCTCCTCGACCGTGAGCGGGAAGTAGATCGTGGGCGGGTGGTAGCCCTTGTCGATCAGCCGCTTGGCGATGTCGAGCGTGCGGACCCCCGTGCGGCGCTTGATCTCGTCCGCCGACGCCACGAACTCGTGCTTGCAATGCCGCGAGAACGGGACGTGGTAGGCGTCCGACACACGCTGCTTGAGGTAGTTCGCCGCGAGCACCGCGTCATCCGAGACCTCGCACAGCCCGGCTGCGCCGTGTGCGCGGATGTACGCGTACGCACGAACGAGCACCCCGGTGCTGCCCACGAACGACCGCATCCGCCCGATTGATTGCGGGCGCTCTCCCGGTTCCTCGAGCCGGTAGGTACCGTCGCCGGCACGGAGCACGCGCGGAGCGGGCAGGAACGGCGTCAGCAGCGACCGGACACCGACGGGCCCTGCTCCGGGTCCTCCACCGCCATGCGGCGTCGAGAAGGTCTTATGGACGTTGAAGTGCATCACGTCGAACCCGGCCTCGCCGGGCTTGAACCGACCCAGGATGGCGTTGAGGTTGGCACCGTCCATGTAGGCCAGCGCACCAGCCGCATGGGTCGCCTCGAGCAGGTCCCCGATCCGGCGCTCGAACAGCCCGAGCGTGGACGGGTTGGTGATCATGATCGCAGCCGTCTTCGGACCGAGCGCGGCGCGGAACGCATCAAGATCGACCCCGCCGTCGGGGGCCGACGGGATGGTGACCGTCCGGAACCCGGCCATGGATGCCGTGGCCGGGTTCGTCCCGTGCGAGGAATCGGGCACCAGCACCTCGGTTCGCTCGAGGTCGCCCCGCGCGCGATGGTAGGCACGGATCATCATGATCCCGGTGAGCTCGCCGTGGGCCCCCGCGGCCGGCTGGAGCGTGACCGCGTCCATGCCGCTGATCTCGGCGAGCAGGCCCTCGAGCTCGTACAGAAGCTGGAGCGTCCCCTGGGCGACGGCATCCGGGGCCATGGGGTGCAGGCCGGCAAAGCCGGGCAGGCGTGCCGCCCACTCATTGAGCTTGGGGTTGAACTTCATGGTGCACGAGCCGAGCGGGTAGAAGCCCGTGTCGATCGAGTAGTTGAGCTGGCTGAGGTTGACGTAGTGGCGGACCACCTCGGGCTCGGCAAGCTCGGGCAGCGTGGCGGGGACCGAGCGGCGCGCGGCGGCCGGGATCCGATCGAGCGCGTCCTTGGGCGGGTGCGGGATCTTGCCTCCGCCGCGACCCGGGCGGCTGCGCTCGAACAGGGTCGGCTGGAGCCGCTCGCCGACAACCGTCATCGCGCGCCTCCCGCGGCCTTCGCCGGGGCCAGCTCCTCGCGCAGCGCTGTGGCGAAGAGCTCGATCTCGGCTGTCGTGGTGACCTCGGTGGCGCACACCAGCAGGCCGTCGTCGATCGAGCCCTCGTCGGGCATCAGGCGGCTTGTCGGTATGCCTGCCAGCACCCCCTGATCCAGGAGCCGTGCATGAACGCCAGCGGCATCGGGGACCCTGACCACGAACTCGTTGAGGTACGGACCGGGATGCATCCGGGGGGCACCGGCGCCGGCCAGCGCGGCCTCGAGCTCCGCCGCGCGCGCCGCGCCGAGCGAAGCGACGTCCCGCAGCCCGTGGGGGCCGATCGTCGCGATGTAGATCGAGGCGGCCAGGGCCAGCAGCGCCTGGTTGGTGCAGATGTTGCTGGCGGCCTTCTCGCGCCGGATGTCCTGCTCGCGCGCGCGCATGGTCATCACGAACGCGCGGCGGCCGTCGAGGTCAACCGTCTGCCCCACGAGCCGGCCCGGGATCTGCCGGACCAGCGCATCCGTGCAGGCCACGATCCCGAGGTACGGGCCGCCGTACTGGAGCGGGATCCCGAGCGGCTGGCCCTCCCCCGCGGCGATGTCCGCGCCGTACTCCCCCGGCGGCGCCAGCACGGCGAGCGAGACCGGCTCGATCACGCTCACGAACAGCGCCCCGGCCTCGTGCGCGATCCGCGCGACCTCGGGCATCGCCTCCAGCAGCCCGAGGACGTTGGGCTGTGCGACCACGACGCCCGCGACAGGGTGCTCCGCATCGGCAAGCAGGCGCGCGAGGGTGTCGAGATCGGTGGTCCCGGCCAGGGGACCGGCGGCCACCAGGGGGATCTCCTCGGCAACCAGGCCGGCGCCGCCGGCGTACGTCTCGAGCGTTTCGCGGTAGTGCGGGTGGACGCCCCGTGAGACGAGAATCCGCTCCCGCCGGGTGGCCCGGCAGGTCATCAACGCGGCCTCGGCGGTCGCCGCGCCGCCGTCGTAATGGGACGCGGAGACGACGTCGAGCCCGGTGAGCTCCGCCAGCAGCGACTGGTACTCGTAGATGCTCTGGAGCGTTCCCTGGCTGACCTCGGGCTGGTACGGCGTGTAGGCGGTGTACCACTCGCCGCGAAGGAGCATCTGGTCCACGGCGGCGGGCGTCCAGTGACGGTACGCCCCGGCGCCGAGGAAGCTGGCCAGGTCCACTCGATTTCGCCCCGCGAGCTCGACCATCCGGGCGCTCAGCTCGAGCTCGGGCTCAGGCGGATCGAGCCGGAGCGGGCTCGCGCGCAGCGAACGCGGGATGTCGTCGAACAGCTCGTCGACCGAGTTGATGCCGATCGCCTCGAGCATCCGCGCTCGATCGTCGGCCGTGTGCGGGCCGTACGGCATTCGATCAGCTCTCGGCGACGATCTGCTCGTACGCGGCGGCATCCAGGAGCGCCTCGACCTGGGTCGCGTCCACCAGCTTGACCCGAACCATCCACCCTGCGCCGTAGGGATCGCTGTTGACCAGCTCCGGCTGGCCACCGAGCTCGTCGTTGACCGCGGTGACCTCGCCGGCGACGGGCGCGAACAGGTCGCTCACTGCCTTGACCGACTCCACGACCCCGAAGGTCGCGAACTGGTCGACGGACCGGCCGATATTGGGCAGCTCGACGTACACGATGTCGCCGAGCTGGTCGGCGGCGAACTTCGTGATGCCGATGGTCGCCTCGTCGCCGTCGAGACGGACCCACTCGTGGTCTTTCGTGTAGCGCAGGTCGCCGGGGACCATGGGGCCGGTTCCTCCGATGCTGTTCGCCACGGCGCGGGCCGCGGCTGTGGTCGCGATGGCTCGAGATCCGCGGGTCAAGTGACCCGTGGGGCCTCAGGCCGGGCGCGTGTAGAACGGGAGCGGCACGACCTCGGCGGCGACGCGGGTGCCGCGAACCTCGGCGGCAAGCATCGTACCGGGTTCGGCATCACTGGGGTTGACGTACGCCATCGCGATCGCCGTGCCGAGCGTCGGCGACATCGTGCCCGACGTCACGACGCCGGTGCGCGCGGTCTCATTGAGCACCGGGTATCCGTGCCGGGCGATGCCGCGCTCGCGCAGGACGAGCCCCACCAGTTGCTTGGCGGGCCCGTCGCGCGACACCTTCTCGAGGGCTGCCCGGCCGACAAAGTCGCCGGGCTTGCCCAGCTTCACGACCCGCCCCAGGCCGGCCTCGTACGGGTTGGTCGAGAGATCGAGCTCGTTGCCGTACAGCGGCATCCCGGCCTCGAGTCGCAGCGTGTCCCGCGCCCCGAGCCCGACCGGCACCAGGCCGACGGGCCCGCCGGCTTCGAGCAGGGCGTCCCACAGCGGTCCCGTCCTGTCCGCATCGACGAACAGCTCGAAGCCGTCCTCACCCGTGTAGCCGGTGCGCGCGACCTGTGCCGGGACCCCGGCCACGGACCCTTCGACGACGCCGTAGTAGCGGACCGCGGCAAGATCGATGTCCGTGAGCGCGCCGACGATGTCGATGGAGCGGGGACCCTGGATCGCCACCAGGCCCGTGGCGAGCGACAGGTCCTCGAGCACGGCCTTGCGGCCGGCGAGGCGCTCGGTGAGCGCGTCCGAGACGACGCTCGCGTTGGACGCATTGGCCACGACCATGAACCGGTCGTCCGCGAGCCGGTAGACGATGAGGTCGTCGATGACGCCGCCGTCGGGCGCGCAGACCATCGAGTAGTGCGCCCGGCCGACGGTGAGCGCCGGCGGATCCGTCACCAGCGCGGCCGCCAGGGCGGCCCCGGCCTCCGGGCCCTCGATCACGAGCTCGCCCATGTGGGACAGGTCGAACAGGCCCGCCGATGCCCGGACGGCCCGGTGCTCCTCGATGATGCCCGAGTACTGGATTGGCATCAGCCACCCGGCAAACTCCACGATCTTGGCACCCAGCGCCTCGTGGCGATCGAGCAGCGGCGTCGGCAGCGGAGCGGTCGTGTCGTTCATCCGTCCGACGGCCCGGTACCGGATGGATCGCCCGGGAAGCCGCTCGCCGACGCGGCATCGGCGGCCCGTGCGACCAGCGCGCGTTCCGTCTCGAAGGTCAGCATGTCGGGCGCGTCGTCGAAGGCGATCCAGCGCACCTCGTCGAACTCGTGGTCGTGACGGCCAAGGTCACCACCGGTCGGCTGCATCAGGAAGTAATGGACGGTCTTGTGGATCCGCGTCCCGCCCTGGACGAACCTGTACTCGATGGAGTCGAACGGGCGAACGATCCGGACCTCGAGGCCGGTCTCCTCGCGGACCTCGCGGAGGGCCGTCTCCTCCGTGGTCTCACGGGGGATCGGAGTTCCCTTTGGCAGCGTCCAGGTGACCCCGTCGCGCTCGCGACGCCGGCGGCCGACGACCAGCTGCGCAGTCTTGTTGTGGAACCGGATGACGATGCCACCGGCAGAGGTGGCGACGGCGTGATTCAGGCGGGCCACGCGGGCGCCACGGACGCGCGGTGAGGGCTGCCGGCCCGGCTAGAGCTGGTCCACAGCATCGACGTCGCCGGCTTCGGGCGACCGCTGGCGGCCACGCGTGGCGGCGCCACGGTCAGCGAGCGCCACGGCGCGCGGAGCGCAGTCAGCGGGCCGACGTCAGGGCGACGCAGCACGGTGCGGCGCGTAGGGGCGGTCACGAAGGCTGCGGCAGCGCGGAGGCCGAGCCGTCGCTCACGGGCCCGGGTCGATGGGTGGACGAAGCGCGCCGGCCATGCCGCGTGCCGCGCGGCGATGCTGTGCTGCATGTCCGCATCGTACCTCGTCACGGGTTCCCTGCAAGTGCGGCGCGGAGACGCTCGGCGGCTTCCGGTGACAGCGCGCCACGGTCAGCTGCGACGCCGAGCGATCGATCCATCAGCGCCCGGTAGACGGGCAGGGCATCGGGCGCCCCGGCACGCAGGGCATCCAGGTGTGCCGCGATGGTGCCCGCGTCCCCGCGGGTCGCCGGACCGGTCAACGCGGCTGCGACGCCCAGGGCGCGCGCGTTCGCCACCGTCTGCTCGAGCAATGGAAGGTAGATCCCCAATGTGCCGGCCTCGTCGAGGCCCAGCGCGGCGGCCACCTCGCGGATGGTGTCCAGGAGCGCAACCACGCCGCCGGCCGACAGCACCGCAGCCGCGTGGTACGCAGCCTTGGCGCCCGGGGGGATCCGGACCGGCACGCCGCCGATCGCCTCGGCCATGTCGGCAAGGTGGGCGGCCAGCTCGTCGTCCCCCTCGATCGCGATCGTGGCGCCACGCAGCGCCTCGAGGGCTCGCTCGAGGTCGGCGAACGCAACCAGTGGATGGAACGCGCCGACCTGGGTGCCGGCAGCCATCGCAGGCGCCAGGACATCCGCACCGAGCAGCCCGCTCGTATGGACCAACGCCTGGCCGGCATACAGGCGGAGCGAGGCCGCGACGGACGCGACGACGTCGTCGGGCACGGCCAGGACCACCAGCTCGACATCGTCGACCAGCGCCGTGGCCTCGGCGAACCCGCGGGCACCGGGAACGCGCTCGCGAAACCGGGCGCGTCGGCCCGCGTCGCGGGAGGCGACGGCCCTGATCGGCCACCCGGCCCGGTCGAGCGCGATCCCGAGGGCCGTCCCGACGGACCCTGCGCCGACGATCCCGATCACCGGTCGCTCGCCGGGTTCGGAGTGCGCATGCGGGTGCGCGTGATCGCTCGCGTGCACGACGTCGCCGTGGCGGTGCGTGGCGGGATCGAGGTCGATCCCCTGCTCGCCAAGCTCGCGCATCGCCTCGTCCTGATCGGCCTCCCGGCGCTCGGTTTCGCGGCGGATGGCGCCCTCGGTCTCGTCCCAGGCCCTCATCGCGGGGGCCTGCAATCCACGAGACGGTTCGTGTTGTACGCTTGCACCCGACGAGTGTACCGAGCGGTCCGAGGGCGCACCCTCATCGCCCGATCCCCAATTAGTGGAGATTGAGCACGTGCCCACGACCAACGCATTCGGCTCGCGCGCCCCCCTCGGCGCCGGCCTCCCCGATCACTACCGGCTGTCCTCGCTCAGCACGTCCGGCCTCGACCTGGGCGTGGACCTTGCCCTGGCGCCGGTGACCCTCAAGATCCTGCTCGAGAACGCGCTCCGCCATGCGGGCGGTGGCATCGTCCGCGAGGACGACGTTGCGACGCTCGCCGGCTGGCGCCCCGGAGGGACCGGCGAGGCCGAGATCCCGTTCATGCCCAGCCGGGTCGTGCTCCAGGACTTCACCGGCGTTCCGGCGGTCGTGGACCTCGCCGTGATGCGCGACGCGATGGCGGACCTGGGCGGCGACCCCGCGCGGGTGAACCCGCTGGTCCCCGCGGACCTCGTCATCGACCACTCGGTCCAGATCGACGCCTGGGGCGGTGCCGGTGCCTTCGCCCTCAACGTCGAGCGCGAGTACGAGCGCAACGGTGAGCGGTACCAGCTCCTGCGCTGGGCGCAGACGGCGTTCCGGGACCTGCGGGTCGTGCCCCCGGGAACCGGGATCATCCACCAGGTCAATCTCGAGTTCCTGGCCACCGTCGTCGCCGACCGACGAGGACGAGACGGGCCGCGTCGCATTCCCCGACACCCTGGTCGGGACCGACTCGCACACGACCATGGTCAACGGGCTGGGCGTGCTCGCCTATGGCGTCGGTGGGATCGAGGCCGAGGCGGTGCTGCTGGGCCAGCCGCTGTACCTGCCGATGCCCCGGATCGTCGGGGTCCGGCTGACCGGCGAGCTGCCCGCGGCGGCCACTGCGACCGACCTCGTGCTGACGATCACCCAGATGCTGCGCTCGTTCGGCGTGGTCGGCGCGTTCGTCGAGTTCGCCGGCGACGGCCTCGCCGGTCTCGCGCTGCCGGATCGCGCGACGATCTCCAACATGAGCCCGGAGTTCGGCGCGACCTCCACGCTGTTCCCGATCGATGACGAGACCCTGCGCTACCTGCGGCTCACGGGACGGCCGGCAGAGCGCGTGGATCTCGTCGAGCGGTACGCCAAGGCACAGGGACTGTGGCGCGAGCCGGGCAACGGCCCCGAGTTCGACGCGCTGCTGGAGGTCGACCTGGGCACGGTGGAGCCGTCGCTCGCGGGTCCCGCGCCGCCCGCAGGATCGGGTCTCGCTCGGCGGGCTGCGCGACAACTTCCGGACCGCGTACCCCGACACCGTCGGGATCGCCCCGAAGCAGATCGAGGCCGGCGGCCACGCCGCGGCGCTCGGCCACGGCTCGGTGGCCATCGCGGCGATCACGTCCTGCACCAACACCTCGAACCCCACGGTGATGGTCGGCGCGGGCCTGCTCGCGCGCAACGCGGTCGCGCGCGGGCTGACCGTCTCGCCCACGGTCAAGACCTCGCTCGCCCCGGGCTCCAAGGCGGTCACGGGCTACCTCGAGCGTGCCGGGCTGATGGCGCCGCTGGCAGAGCTCGGGTTCGCCCTCGCCGGGTACGGCTGCACCACGTGCATCGGCAACTCGGGTCCGCTCGACACGGCCGTGGCCTCCGCCGTCGAGGGCGATGAGCTCGTAGTGGCCGCCGTGCTGTCGGGCAACCGCAACTTCGAAGGGCGGATCCATCCGCTGGTTCGCGCCTCGTACCTGGCCTCGCCGCCACTGGTGGTCGCGTTCGCCCTCGCGGGCCGCGTGGACGTGGACCTCACGACCGAGCCGCTGGGCATCGGCGGCGACGGGCATCCGGTCATGCTGTCCGAGATCTGGCCCACCCCCGGAGAGATCCGCGAGGTGATCGGCAAGGCGATCGACCCGGAGCTGTTCCGCGAGACGTATTCGGTGGTGTTCGACGGCGACGATCGCTGGCGCGCGCTGCCGATCCCGACCGGCGATCGGTACGCCTGGGATGCAGACTCGACCTACGTCGCCAAGCCGCCGTTCTTCGACGGGCTGACGGCTGAGCCCGCGCCGCTCGCGGACATCGAGGGCGCGCGGGTTCTCGCCCTGCTCGGCGACTCGGTGACGACCGACCACATCAGCCCCGCGGGCTCGATCCCTGCCTGGTCACCGGCCGGTCGATGGCTCCAGGAGCATGGCGTCGCGCCGCTCGACTTCAACTCGTTCGGTGCCCGCCGCGGCCACCACGAGGTGATGATGCGCGGGACGTTCGGCAACATCCGCCTGCGGAACCAACTGGTGGATGGCAAGGAAGGCCCGTACACCGTCCACCTGCCGGACGGTGGTGAGGCGTTCATCTACGATGCCGCGATGCAGTACCGCGACGAAGGCGTGCCGCTGATCGTGATCGCCGGCCGCGAGTACGGCTCGGGATCGTCCCGGGACTGGGCGGCCAAGGGGACCTCACTGCTCGGGATTCGCGCCGTGATCGCCGAGAGCTACGAGCGGATCCACCGTTCGAACCTGGTGGGCATGGGCGTCCTTCCCCTGCAGTTCCTGCCCGGCGAGAGTGCGACTTCGCTCGGGCTCACCGGGCGCGAGACATACGCGATCGCGGGGCTCGCCGCCCTGTCGCCTCGCCAGGTCGTCACCATCGTCGTGCGGGCGGAGGATGGCCCGGAGCGCCGGTTCGAGGCGGTCGCCAGGCTCGACGGGCCGATCGACGTCGAGTACCTCCGCCAGGGCGGCATCCTGCCAGCGGTGCTCCGGCGCCTCGCGGCCGAGTAGGGCCGGCCAGGGCGACTCGGGCCGACTCGGGTTGGCCAGAGCCGGAACGGCACGAAGCCCCCTGGACGAGCCAGGGGGCTTCGCATCTGCCGAGGCTCCGCGAATCGCGGGGAGGAGACCGCGTTGCGTGGAGTCCTTCGGGATTGCGACGGGTCATGATCCGCGCGTGTGACGCGCGCACCGCACATCAGGACGATTGATTCTCGAGGGTGTCCCGGGGCCGGATCTGTGGTGGGCGATACTGGACTCGAACCAGTGACCTCACGGATGTGAACCGTGCGCTCTAACCAACTGAGCTAATCGCCCGGGGGCCCGAAGGGACCAGCATTCTACCGTCACGCGGCACCCTGCGCGGACCTCCGCTGGCGTCACGTCTCGAGATCCGGCCAATGCCGCCGGAGCCGATCGGCGGAGATACCATCCACGGCCACGATCTTGGTCCGCCTCGTGGCGCCAACCGCGATCCGGACGTCCCGTCGATGCAGGCCCAGCTCCCGTGCGAGCAACCGCATCAGCGCCTCGTTCGCCGCCCCATCCACGGCCGGGGCCGCGACTCGTGCGCGAAGCACGCCCTCGGCCACGCCGTCGATGCGATCAGCCCCGCCGCGCGGCGTCAGCCGGACCGCGAACCGGACGCCCTCGGGTGCCATGTCAACTACAGGAGGGCGCGCCACAGCGCGCCGAGGACGAGCAGCACGAGCAGGCTCGAGAAATCGAACATGCCCGACGGCGGCAGGGCCCGCCGAACCGGGGCGAGGATCGGTTCGGTCGCTCGAATCAGGAACGAGCCGAGCCGCGTCCGGCCCGCCGGATCGACCCAGCTCACCAGGATCCGCCCGAGCACGAGCAGCCACAGGATCCCGAACAGCAGACCCATGAATGACCGGACGAACAGGCCCATCGATCGAGTCTAGCAGCGGCGATCGGCGCGTCACGCCCCGGCGATAAGCAGTGTCACGGCCGGGCGTCGCGCGTCTCGTGCAGGCGTTCGCCAAACAGCGCCCGGCCGACGCGAACGATCGTTGCACCCTCTTCGACGGCAACCTCGAAGTCGTCGCTCATGCCCATCGACAGCGCCGGCCCGAGCTCGCCGGATCCGGCGCGCAGGCGCTCGGACAGTGTCCGGAGGGCGGAGAACGTGGCCCGCGCCTCCTCCGGATCCGCAACCAGGCGCCCGATGGTCATCAGGCCGTCCAGGCGCAGGTTTCCAAGGCCCGACAGCGCCGGGAGGACGTCCGGGATCGCGTCCGGGCTGAACCCGGCCTTCGCTGGATCTCCCGCGACGTTGACCTGGAGCAGCACGGGCAGCGGCCGGCCCGGACGATGCTCACCCGCGATCCGATCCAGCCGAAGCGCGAGGTTGAGGCTGTCGAGCGATTGGATCACGTCGAACAGCTCGACCGCGCGCCGTGCCTTGTTTGCCTGAAGTGGCCCGACCAGGTGCCACGCCGCGCCGCCCACGCCGGCAATCTTGCCCGCGGCCTCCTGGACCCGGTTCTCGCCGAGCACATCGAGGCCGGCGGCAACGGCCGCGCGTACCCGCGCTGCTGAGACGGTCTTCGACACCGCGACCAGCAGGACCGCACCCGGGTCGCGCCCTGCGCGTCGGGCCGCGGCGGCGATGCGCGCCTGGACCACTGCTCGAGCGCGCGTGAACGCCTCGACCTCGCGGGGATCGTCCGGATCGTGCATCACGGCCGCGATCGCGGCCGGCGGGGATTCAGCGCCGGCGCAGGAAGCTCGGGATCTCGAGGTCGTCCGCATCGTAGGCGGGACGGCGTGCGGGCTGTTCCCCGACGGTCCGCTCGGGCCGAACCAGCGCGGCCAGGCCCTCGTCCCGGGCCGGCGCAGCGGGGCGATCGTCGGATTCGGTCCGCTGGCGCTCGAGATCCTCCAGGTAGTCCCTCGACGGGATCGTCGCACCCGCGGCCGCCGACGGTGCCGAGCGCACGCCGACCGCAGACGTCGTCCGCTCCGCCGCCGCGGCGCGTGCGCCCTCGGGGCGGCGCCGGCCGTCGAAGCCGGTCGCGATGACGGTGATCATCACCTCTTCGCCCAGGCGCTCGTTGAAGCTCGTGCCAAAGATGATGTTGGCCTCCGGATCCGCGGCCGCGCGGATCTCCTCGGCCGCCTCGGTCACCTCCCACAGGGTCAGGTTCGAGGAGCCCGTGATGTTGAACAGGATGCCCTGCGCGCCCGCGATGTTGATCTCGAGAAGCGGGCTGGCGACCGCCTCGCGCGCGGCTTCGAGGGCCCGGTTCTCGCCCGCGGCGCGGCCGATGCCCATGAGCGCCGAACCGGCGTCCTTCATGATCGCGCGCACGTCGGCGAAGTCGAGGTTGATCAGCCCGGGCACGGTGATGATGTCGCTGATCCCCGCCACGCCCTGGCGCAGCACGTCGTCCACGACGCGGAACGCATCGACGATCGAGGTGTTCTTCTGAACGACGTCCCGGAGGCGATCGTTGGGGATCGTGATCAGGGTGTCGACCTTGGCCTTGAGCTCCTCTGCCGCCCGCTCCGCGACGAGCTTGCGCCGGCTGCCCTCGAAGCTGAACGGCTTGGTGACCACGCCGATCGTGAGCGCGCCCTGCTCCTTGGCGATCTCGGCGACCACCGGAGCCGCGCCCGATCCCGTCCCTCCGCCGAGGCCCGCTGTGATGAACACCATGTCCGAATCCGCGATGGCCTCCGCGATCTTGTCGCGATCCTCCTCCGCGGCGCGCTGCCCGATCGCCGCGTCACCGCCGGCGCCCAGGCCGCGGGTGATCTTGTCGCCGATGC
This sequence comes from uncultured Chloroflexia bacterium, assembly GCA_963734895.1. GTDB lineage: Bacteria > Chloroflexota > Limnocylindria > Limnocylindrales > CSP1-4 > CAIXZV01. The sequence continues at coordinate 24,257 of CAVTIN010000015.1, forward strand.
GGATCTTGTGCGGGGCATCCGACTGGAGCAGCGCCTGGGCATCCGTGTTGCAGGCGATGAACTCCACGCCCATCATCTCGGCCCGGATCATCCGGTTGACGGCGTTGCTCCCGCCGCCACCGACACCGATGACGCGGATGAGGGCGAAATTCTCGGAATCCGAACGCAGCGGCATCAGGCGCTCTCCTAGGTGGCGCGGGGTATTGCGACAGGACGGGTTACCGCTCGTCCCCGTGGTGCCGGTCCCGGTTTCCGGCGCCGCTTCGGGTCCCTCGGGCTTGCGCGGAGTATACCCGCGGATGTCCTGTCGTGAGCCCCGGACTTCGCCCGGTCGGCGATCCAGCTGCCATCCTGGCGCCCCCGAGCCGCGCCGGTCCCCTACCCGGCGAGGAAGCTGAGCCGGACGTGCCGCGTCGCGTTGTCCGCGTTCGGGTCGAGCAGCGCGACCGACTGCCAGGTGCCAAGCACCAGGGAGCCTGCGACGACCGGGATCGTCAGCGAAGGCGCGGCCAGCAGCGGCAGCACGTGATCGGCTCCGTGGCCGGGCGAGCCATGGCGGTGCGTCCAGCGGTCGTCACGGGGCAGGAGTCGATCAAGCGCGCGCATCGCGTCCTCGTCGGAACCGGCGCCCAGCTCGAGGATCACCAGGCCAGCTGTGGCGTGGGGAACGAACACCGACAGCAGCCCGTCGCCCCCGTCTGCGGAATCGGCTGCGAACCGGGCACACGCCGGGGTCAGGTCCGTGAAACCCCGGTCACGGCCGGTCCGCACATCGAGCTCGACCGTGCGCACGGCGCCGGGCCTGCGAGCCGGGCCTACGGGAAGATGCTGCGGATCGCGTCCCGGATCCTGCCCAGACCGCCTCCGCCGGGGGCTGACTCGTAGCGCGCCGGCTCGTCCATCGACAGCGTCGCGGCGCCCCAGCGAAGGAGCCCCACCGCGGTCGCGTACGACGGGTCCTGGATCGTGTCGATCAGACCCCCGATCCCCGAAGGACCGGTCACCCGGACGGGCATCTGGAGCACGTCGCGACCGAGCTCGGCGGTGCCCGCGAGCTGCGCGCCACCGCCGGTCAGGATGATCCCCGCGGGCAGCATCCCGTGACCGCTTCGGGTCATCTCGGCACGCAGCAGCTCGAACGTCTCGCGCATCCGCGCCTCGATGATCCGGCACAGCTCCTCACGGCTGATGGTCCGGCCCCCTTCCTCGCCCAGGACCGAGACGCCGATCTGCTCGTCCTCGAGATCACGCAGGTCGCACGTCCCGTGGCGGATCTTGAGCTCCTCCGCGATCTGGAGCGTCGTCTTGATCCCGATGGCCACGTCATTGGTGACGTTGTTGCCGCCGACCGGGAGGACCGAGGTGTGGAACGGCGAGCCGTCGGCGAACAGCGCGAGGTCGATCGTGCCCGCGCCGATGTCGGCCACGGCGACGCCGAGCTCCTTCTCGGTCTCGGACAGCACGGCCTCCGCCGAGGCGAGCGCATCGACCACGAGCTCGTCGATCTTCACGCCGGCCGCCTGGACGCACTTGCTGAGGTTCTGAACCGCGGTCGCCGAGGCCGACACGATGTGCGCCTCCACCTCGAGCCGCAGGGCGCTCATGCCCAGGGGATCCTTGACGCCCTCCTGGCCGTCGACGGTGAAGTCACGGCGCTGGACGTGGAGCACGTCGCGGTTGGACGGGATCGAGACGGCACGGGCGACCTCGATCGCGCGGTTGATGTCCTCGCGGGTGACCTCGCGATGGTGGGCGGTGACAGCGACCTGTCCCTTCGAGTTGAGGCTCTCGACGTTGCTGCCGCCCACGCCGACGAACGCACGATCGATCTTCCAGCCCGACAGGCGCTCCGATCGCTCCACCGCGTCGGCAATGGACCGCACGGTCTGGTCGATGTTGACGACGACGCCCTTCTTGAGCCCGGAGGACGGCACGGTGCCGTGACCCATGATCGTCAGACGGCCGTCACGGCTGATCTCGCCGATGAGCGCGCAGACCTTGGACGTGCCGACGTCGATGCCGACGAGAACCGCTTCCCGTTCCACCTGCCTGTCGTCCCTCACTGTCGTGGCGCTCGCGGCTTGCGAGCCGGTGCCTGTCGCTAGATGAAGTGTCGCCGGATGAGCGCCACGTTGTTGAAGATCCGGAACCCGAAGTTGATGAGAGCGACGAGGTAGAGATCGAGGCTCAACCGGTCGCCGATGAAGGTGAGCAGGACGGCCACGATCGCGTTCGTGACGAACCCGCTGATGAAGATCCGATTGTCGTAGACGCCGTCGAGCTCCGCGCGTACCGCGCCGAGCACGGAATCGAGGGCGGCGAGGATCGCGACGGCGGAGTAACGCGAGAACTCGAAGCTGACGTTGACATTGAGGATGAGCCCCGCCAGCACGCCGACGAGGAGACCCACGAGGGGCAGGAGCACGAGCGGGCAGCCTCCGGCCGGATGATCGTTCCCGATACGCTACCAGACAGCCGCCCGATCGGACGCGCCGCGCGTGTGTCCGGGCCCGCTCCGTTCACGGCTTGGTGGTCGAAGACGGGGAGGATGTCGGGCGGGGCACGTACGTCCCGCTGCGATCGTCGGCGAGCACGATCCGCAGGACCGTATCCTCACGGCCGAGGATGAGGCTGCGAAGCAGTCGCACCTGTCCCGGGATGAGGTCGGTGACCCGGAGCGTGGGAGTGTAGAAGCCGAACACCGCCGTCCAGCCGATCGGTTCGGCGGTGATCGTGAACCCATCCGTGTCGTCGACGCCGATGACCAGGCGTGATGCCGCGCTGCCGACGTCGGCCGGTGTCAGCGAACCGATCCGGAGGGCGGCGTCGAGGGACACGGCGTCCAGCGAGTCGCCCACCAGCAACGACGTGGACTCGGGTCGCCGGTCGTCGACCAGCGGCAGCCCGTCACCGGACGAGCTCGCGTCGGGCAGCTCCGCGAACAGGAGCCCGGTCCCGTCGACGAGGAACCGCCGCGCGCCGACCTGCCAGGCAAGCAGCGCGGCACGCTCGTTGAGCGTGACCCGGAGCGTGTCGGGCAGCGCGACCTCGACCTCGGCGGATCGGACGGCGGGGATCGCCTCGGCGCGCCGGGCGAGATCGGCGGTGTTGACGGCGAACAGGTTCTGCCCGCGCGGGATCGCCAGGGCATGCTCGAGCTCTGACGCCGGGGTCCACGTGGCACCGGCGAACTCCGTATGGCTGATGGCGAACGCATCCGATGTTGCCGCGCCATAGATGCCGGCGACTGCCGCCAGCATCACCAGCAGCGCACCGGCCCGCGTCGGCGTGAGGCCGGCGGATGCCCGTCGGACCCGGCGGGTGTGTCGCGGCCGCCCGCCCGGGTGCGCCCCGGGTCGCAGCGCGGCGGGGCGACGAGCCTGGCGCCCAGGGGACGAGCCCCGCCCGCTGGATCGTCGGAGCCCACTCATCGCGGCAGGTCGTCCGGGCGGAGCCGGTGGCGAATCCTGCCAGCCCGCCGCTCGATCGCGAGGTCGATGATCCGGCGGCACACGCCGCCGAAGTCGTACCCGGCCTCGGCCGGGAGCGTCGGGAACAGGCTGATCGGCGTGAACCCCGGGATCGTGTTGATCTCGGACACGACCAGCTCGTTCCCGGCCAGGAGGAAGTCGATGCGCGCGAAGCCTTCGCAACCCACGGCGCGGTAGGTGTCGCGAGCCAGCTTGAACAACGTCGCGCGCTGCGCCGGCGTGACCTCCGCGCGGGTGGTCTCGGACAGGCCCGGGGTGTACTTCGAGGCGTAGTCGTAGAACTCGTGGCCGGCCTTGATCTCGCCCGGCCCGTAGATCTCGATCCGGTCGGGATCGTTGCCAAGGACCGAGACCTCCAGGTCGCGGGCTCCCGCCAGGTACCGCTCGGCGAGCGCGGTGTCGTCGAACCGGAACGCCAGGTCCAGGGCGGCAGCGCGCTCCGCGGGTCCGTGTGCCAGGGTCATGCCGACCGAGCTCCCGAGCGAGGCCGGCTTGATCATCAGCCTCGCATCGCCGGTCCCCCCGGCGAACGCCTCCAGCTCGGACAGGACGGACTCCGGGTCCCGCACCCAGCGCGTCGATCGAATCTCGCGCCAGTCGACGACCGGCAGCCCGATGCCGCGCACAAGCCGCTTGAAGATCGCCTTGTCCATCCCGATCGCAGAGGCCGCGACGCCGGCACCCGTGTAGGCAAGCCCGGCCGCTTCGCACAGGGCCTGGACGGTGCCGTCTTCGCCGTACGGGCCGTGGAGTGCGAGGAACACCACCGGAGGTGGGCGATGCGTGGCGAGATCGTCGAGGACGACGCCCGCGGCGACGGGGCCCGTCGCGCCGATGGTGACCGGGTCGTCGTACGCCGACGGCGATCGGTCCCCTCGTCGGTGACCGGCTGGCAGCTGCCACCAGCCGCCGCCCAGGTCGATCAGCCACTCCTCGACGGGATAGCCGGACGCGCGCAGGGCGTCGCCGATCGCCGTGCCCGACACGATCGAGACGTCGTGCTCCGCGGATGGGCCGCCGAGCACGATCGCGACCGGGGTCGTGCCGGCGTCGTGACGGATCTCCGGCGTGCTCATTCCGACCGATCCTCCTCGACCCAGCCCGACCAGTCGCCGACGAACTCGACCTCGTACGCGAGCTCGATCCCATTGCGGGTGCGAACCTGGTCACGGACGTGCTCCGCGACGCTGCGGACGTCGGCCGCGGTCCCCTTCCGGTCGTTGACGATGAAGTTGGCGTGCTTCTCCGACACCGATGCGCCGCCGACCCGGTATCCCTTGAGGCCCAGGGCGTCCACGAGCCGCCCGGCGGAGTCGCCCGCCGGATTGCGGAACACGCTGCCGGCGGACGGGATGCCGAGCGGCTGGTGGTCCCGACGCCAGCGCCGGATCTCGTCCAGGCGGGCGCGGATGTCGTCCGCGTTCGCCGGCTCGAGGTGGAACGTCGCCGACATCACGATCTCGGCGGGACCCACGATCGCCCCGGCGGCGTCGGGCCCGGCCGGCGGTGAGGCACCGGGCGCGTCCGGCGCGTCCAGCGCGTCCGAGGCCTGCGCCTTGAACCGGCTGGTGCGGTACGAGAACCCGAGATCCGCGGCCGGGATCACCGCCTCGCTGCCGTCGGCCAGCAGCACGGTCGCGGACTCGAGCACGTGCGCCGTGTCGCTCTCGTGCGCGCCCGCATTCGCCCACACCGCGCCGCCCACGGTGCCCGGAATCGCCAGCCCGTATTCGAGCCCCGCGAGCCCGGCCCGCTGCGTCTGCGTAGCGGCACGTGCCATGGGAACGCCGGCGTCGGCGTGGTAGCGGTCGCCGTCGACCCGCGACGCTTCCGGGCGAGCCTGCACGACCAGTCCGCGGATGCCCGCGTCGGCGATGACCAGGTTGCTGCCCCGGCCAAGGATGAACAGCGGGATCGCGCGCGCACGCGCGAACTTGACCAGCGCGCGCAGCTCGAACAGGTTGTGCGCGATCGCGAACAAGTCGGCCGGCCCGCCGACCCGCATCGTCGTGAACCGCGCGAGCGGCTCATCGCGGACCGTCTTGACGCCGATCCGACGCTGGATGTCGGTGCCGGCGGCGAAGGCGTCGAACACGGCTCCGGACGTCATGGGCGCAGCCCGCGCGCGATCGTCTCGATCTCCGCGCCGCCAGGCAGCATGTCTCGCGATGCGACGGAGAGCACGAGATCTGCCACGGCCTCGGCGGCGGCGGGTCGCGCGAGCTCGCGTGCCGCCGCCGACATCGCGGCGTGCCGGGCAGGGTCGCTGAGCAACCCGGCTGCCTCGACCAGCCGGTCCCCGTCCATCGCCTCGTCCTCGATCAGGGTAGCGGCGCCTGAGCGCGCGTAGGCCTCTGCGTTCAGGCGCTGGTGTCCCGAGGCGTGCGGATACGGGACGATGACCAGCGGCAGGGCGAATGCCGCCGCCTCGGCGAGGGTCGAGGCTCCGGCGCGAACGACGGCCAGGTCGGCGGCCGCGAGCGCCGCGGTCATTTCCTCGGCCAGGAACGGGAAGGGACGGTACCGGTCCTGCGCGCTCTCGGGCAGCCGGTCGCGGGCCGCGACCGCGGCGCCGTAGCCCGCATCGCCGGTGACGTGGACGACGCGGACGGCGGCAACGAGCCGTGGCAGCGCCTCGAGCACGGCGTCGTTGAGCCGGCGAACGGCCTGCGATCCGCCGAACACGAGCAAAATCCGCTCGCCGGGTCGGGCGCCGAACCGGCCGCGTGCGTCGTCGATGTCCACGCCGTCCGTCGAGCGGATCGGGGTCCCGGTCACGAAGGTCCTGGGGTGCGCAAGGGTGGCCGCCGTCTCCGCGTGGCTCACGGTCACCACCGTCGCGAACCTGGCCACGAACCGGACGCTGCGACCGGGGAACACATTGCCGTCCCACAGCACGCTCGGGATGCGCAACAGGGTCGCGGCAAGGATCGTCGGGATGGCGACGTAGCCCCCGGTCGTGAAGATCGCCGCGGGGCGGCGCCTGACGAGCAGGGCCAGCGCCTGGGGGATGGACAGCCCGAGGCGCAGGGGGTCCAGGACGAGGTGGATGTCGCGCCCGGCCGACCGCAGCGAGCGGAGCAGCAGGCGGCGCAGCGGGATCCCGGCCGCCGGGACAAGCGACGCCTCGAGCCCGCGGTGGCCTCCCAGCCACCCGACCTCAGACGCGCCGGGTCGTGCGCGGAGCGACCGGACGACGGCGAGAGCCGGGTAGATGTGCCCGCCCGTGCCGCCGCCCGCGATCAGAAGGCGCATCGTTCCAGGTTCCTTTCTCGACCGTCTCCCGCGATACCGAGAGCAGGATGCCCACCGCCGCAAAGCTGATGATGAGCGATGAGCCGCCCGCCGAGACGAAGGGCAGCGGGATGCCGGTGACCGGGATCAGCCCGACGACGACCCCCATGTTGATGAACGCCTGGAAGCAGATCCACGTGGTGATCCCCGCGGCGAGCAGCGCACCGAACGTGTCAGGCGCCCCCAGCGACGTGCGGATCCCAAGGTAGCCGAAGGCGAGGAACAGGATGATCACGAGCCCGGCGCCCAGCAGCCCGAACTCCTCGCCGATGATCGCGAAGATGAAGTCGTTGGAGGCATTCGGGAGGAACAGCCCGCCCGCGAGCCGGCTCTCACCGAGCCCGGCACCCATGATGCCGCCGAGCGCCAGCGCGAAGTACCCCTGGACGCTGTGGAACCCGCTGCCCGAGGCGTCGGCCCACGGGTTGAGCCACGCGCTGATCCGCTCCATCTGGTAGCCCCTGAGGAACATCACGCTGACGATCGGGGCGGCCGCGGCGCCCAGCGCGAGGAGGTGGACGAAGCTTGCGCCGGCGAGGAAGAACATCGTGAACGCGGTCAGGCCAAGGACCGTCGAGGTTCCGAGATCCGGCTCGAGCAGCACCAGCGCGACCACCGGCCCCGTGATCACCAGGAACGGCATCGTCCCCTTCCAGAAGCTGTGCACCTCGCCGCCGCGCTTGGCAAACAGGTGAGCCAGATAGACGACGAGCGCGAGCTTCATGAACTCGGCCGGATGGACCGCGGGCAGGGGCCCGATGCGCAACCAGCGAGCGGACCCGCCGACCACGACGTTGAGCGCCGGGACGAACACCAGCAGCAGGGCGACGATCGCGGCAATGAACATCGGGATCGAGGCCACCCGCAGCCAGCGGTAGTCGACCCGCATCATGACCAGCATGGCGACCACGCCCATGGCCGCCCACTGGATCTGGGGTCCGACGATCTTGAACGTATCGTCGTACTGGAGATAGCCCTTCATCGCGGACGACGAATAGACCATCAGGATCCCGATCGCGGCCAGTGCGACGATCGCGACCAGGATCCCGTACTCCGGCTCATGCCGCTCGCGCTGGAGCGCGCTCTGGGTCCGGACCCGGGTCGCGGTGCGGGGCAGGGGCAGCGTGGTGCTCATCCGGATCTCCCGCTGGCGGGATCGTCACCAGACGCCCGGCGGGCGACGGCGGCGATGAAGGCGCGGCCGCGTGCCGCATAGTCGTCGAACATGTCGAACGAGGCAGCTGCGGGGCTCAGGAGCACGGTGGCAACGGTCCCCTCCCGCTCCTTGCGTAGCGCCTCGAGCGCGAGGTCGTGTGCCGTGGCCACGGCGGCGTCCATCGAGCCGGCGCGAGCCGTTCGGGTCAGGCCCGCGTCGCGGAACATGGCCTCGAGCGCGGGCCCGCTCTCGCCGATCAGCACGGCGGCGGCCGCGCGCTCGGCGACGACCGGGGCGAGGTCCCGCAGGTCCACGCCCTTGTCGCGGCCACCCGCGATCAGGACGACCGGCGCCGGGAACGCGCGCAGCGCGGCGATCACCGCGTCGGGCTGCGTTCCCTGGGAGTCGTTGACGAAGCGGACCGCATCAACGACCGCAATCGGCTGGAGCCGGTGCTCGACGCCGGTGAAGCCTGCGGCCGAACGGCGGATCGCATCGGGTGCGATCCCGAACAGGAGGCCGACCGCGATTGCCGCCAGGGCGTTCGACACGTTGTGGCGCCCGGGGATGCCGAGCTCGTCGACGGGCATGATCCCGCCGGCGGGACCGGTCGCCGCGACACCGCCCCCCGCCAGCGGCAGGCGCTCGACGGCGGCGGCCACGATCCACTCGTCCACGACGCCCAGGCCGCCGGGGACCGGGCGATCGTCCCGGTACAGGACCGCGGGTGCGCTCCCCAACCCGGCGTACCCGCCGACGACGGGGTCCCCGAGGTTCAGGACCAGCGCGCCGTCCGGGTCCACCAGCTCCGCGAGCCGGCGCTTGACCCGGCGATAGGCCTCCAGCGACCCGTGGCGGTCGAGGTGGTCCGAGGTCACGTTCGTGTACACCGCGACGGTGGTCCCGCGAGACAGCGTGGGCAGCTGGAGCTCCGAGACTTCGACGACGACCCGGTGATCCGGGGTCAGCTCGGGCAGGCGCTCGACGAGCGGAACCCCGATGTTCCCGCCGAGGACGGCAGCGTGCAGCGGGTCCGCGGACAGGATCGCGTGCGTAAGCGACGCCGTGGTGGTCTTGCCTTTGGTCCCGGTGATGCCGATGGTCGGCGCCGGGCACAGCCGGAGGAACAGGTCCAGCTCGCTCACCAGGGCCGGGGCGGCGGGATCGCCCGCCGCATGCGCGTCGACCAGCGCGCGCAGCTGGGCGCGCAGCCGCGGCTCTGTGGTTGGAAAGTCGGGCGTGATCGAGGGTGATGTCGCGACCAGCGACGCGTCCGACCAGGTCGCCGCCGGGTCGACGTCGGGGCCGAGCCGGAGCGCGACCGGGCGGCCCTCGAGCTGCTCGATCGCACTGGCGAGCTTCGTGGCGGGCCGGCCGTCGTAGATGGTCACCCTTGCACCCGCATCGGCCAGGAACCGGGCCAGCGCGATCCCGCTGCGAGCCAGTCCGAGCACCGTCACCGGGCGGCCGTCGAACGCCCCCGCGCGCACCTCGTCGAGGGTCAGGGTGTCGAGGTCGAGCAGCCGCGCTCCGGCCATCTCAGTTGAGCGCATTGATCGAGGCCAGGAACAGGGTGACGCCGAGCAGGCCGGCCAGGATGCCGACGATCCAGAACCGGAGGGTGATCTTCTCCTCGTCCCAACCGCCCAGCTCGAAATGGTGGTGGAGCGGCGCCATCCGGAACACGCGCTTGCCGCCGGACAGCTTGTAGTAGCCGATCTGGATGATGTCCGACGCCGTCTCGACCACGAAGATCAGCCCGATCAGCGGCAGCACCAGGATCTGGCCCGTGATCAGGGCGATGACGGCCAGGGTGGCACCCAGCGCAAGCGACCCCGAATCGCCCATGAACACCTGTGCCGGATGGACGTTGAACCACAGGAACCCGAGCAGGGCGCCGATGATCAGCGCGCACAGCAGGGCGATGTTCGGCTGCACCGGCTCGTTGAGCAGGGCGATGATCAGGAACGCCGCGAACGCGAACACGAGCGTCCCGCCGGCGAGCCCATCGAGGCCATCGGTGATGTTCACCCCGTTGGACGCGGCCACGATCGCGAACGCGGCAAAGACCACGTACAGCGTCGGATCGATCGTCACGTCGCCCACGAACGGAACCCGGAAGCCGGACAACGCGTAGGTATCGTGGATCTGCCATGCCGCCGCGACGGCCACGACCGTCTGCCAGATGAGCTTCTGCCGGGCGCGGATGCCGTCCCCCGTCCGAGCGTTGAGGTAGTCGTCCGCGGCGCCGAGGACCCCGACGAACCCCAGCGTCGCGAGCGGCGCGATGACCCCGCCCTCGACCGGCCACCGGAGGACCACGAAGATCGTGATCACGACCACGATGATCAGGAGGCCACCCATCGTCGGGGTACCCCACTTCACCATGTGGCTCTGCGGCCCCTCCTCCCGGATCTGCTTGGCAAAGCCGAGGTGGCGCAGCAGCCGGATGTACGGCGGCATCAGGATCACCACGAGCGCAAACGCGAGCAGCAGGCCCTGGATCAGCTCCAACGTCACGAGCGGGGTGCCCCGTCGCCCAGCGCAGCAACCAGGCCATCGACGACCCGTTCGAGCTCCACGCCACGGGACGCCTTGACCAGCACGACGTCGCCGGGTCGCAGCCGGCGACGGAGGACGCCCACGGCCGTCTCGGCGGTGTCGACCACGATCAGCGCGTCCCGCCGCATGCCTGCGGCGCGTGCACCATCGATGATCCCGCGCACCGCTCCGCTGTCGCCGCCGACCACGACCAGGGTGTCCAGCACGCGTCCGGCGGCCTCGCCGACCTCGCGATGGCCGGCATCGTGGGTCGAGCCGAGCTCGAGCATCTCGCCCAGCACGGCGACCCGGCGGCCGGGAATGCCGGCCAGCATGTCGAGCGCGGCCGTCATCGAGCCCGGTGAGGCGTTGTAGGCGTCGTCCACGATGACCACGCCACCGGCGCGGATCAGCGCGGCACGGTGCGGCGCCCCGGCCGGCACGGCGAGCCCGGGGACGATCTCGTCGAGGGTCATGCCGGCGGCGAGGCCGACGGCGGCGGCGGCCAGCGCGTTGTGGACCGCCATGCGGCCGAGCCCGGGTGTCCGGACCGGACGATCGCCACCCGGCGTGATCAGCCGGAAGCGCATGCCCTCGAGTCCCAGCGATTCGATCTCGTCCGCCCGCACCCCGGCGTCATCGGCGAACCCGTACGTCAGCACGCGGGCAGCGGTTCGATCCCCCATCCGCCGGACTCGACCGTCGTCCGCGTTGAGAACCGCGACTCCGCCGTCGGCGGCGGCGGGCAGCGCCTCGACCAGCTCCGCCTTGGCGTCCTCGATCGCGTCGAGCGAGCCGATCCGCGACAGGTGGACGGGCTGCACCGCGGTCACGACGCCGATCGACGGCCGCGCGATCGCCGCCAGGTCGCGGATCTCTCCGCCGGCGTACATCCCCATCTCGAGCACGGCAGCCTCGTGCTCGGGCTGGAGTCTCAGGATCGTAAGCGGCAGGCCGATCTCGTTGTTCTGGTTGCCCTCGGTCCTGAGGGTGGTGAACCGGCGGGCGAGCACGGCTGCCACGGCTTCCTTGGTCGATGTCTTCGCGATGCTGCCCGTGATCCCGACCACGAGCGGCGCAAACCTGGCGCGCCAGGCGGCTGCAACCGCGTGCAGTCCTCGCAGGGAGTCGGACACGAGCACGACGGTCACGTCGCCGAGCGTCTCGAGCGGCGGCTCACCCGCGGCCGGGTCGGGGCGGCGCTCGACCAGGACGCCCGCAGCACCCTTAGTCACGGCGTCGGCCAGGAAGCGGTGGCCGTCCGTCCGCTCCCCAGCCAGGGCGACGAACAGCTCTCCCGGCGCCACCAGCCGCGAGTCCACGGCTGCGCCATGGATGACGCGCGGGGCCCGGCGCAGGAGCGTGCCACCGGTCGCGGCAACCAGGTCGTCCGGGGTCATCGAGAACATCCCGAGGGTCGGCGCGGCACCTGAGCCGTCGGAGCCGTCGGAGTCGTCGCCCGGGTGGCGAGCGGCCGGGTCGGGGAACGTCGACCGTCCGTGGTCCGTCACGCCCGCGAGTGTCGCACAGGCGATGCTCACGGGTTGACCGCGGCGGTGACCGGTACCGACGAGTGCTCCGGGACGAGGTCTGGCGTGGTGATCGCGTCGTGCGCGATCCGGCGGAACAGCTCGAACGACATGACCGGCATCTCGAGGTGGCCGACCCGGATCACCGTGGGCGTCCCCTCCTCGATCCGGACAGCGACCACGAGGTCCGGGTGCCCCTGCTCCCGGCCGATGTAGCCGATGAAGCTGTAGTTGAACATGTTGACCTTCCAGGCGCCCTTCTTCGAATCCCAGATCTGGGCGGTGCCGCTCTTGCCGCCGACATCGAAGCCCGGGATGACCGTCCGAGCGCGATAGAAGTCGACCTTGGTCACGACGTGGCGCATCAGGTCGGTCAGCGTGGTCGAGAGCTGGGGCGAGATCACCCGGCCCTCGTCCACCGGCTGGGTCTCCACCTGGCCTATCGTCTTGACGATCCTGGGCCGGATCATCGTGCCGCCGTTGAGCATCGCGGCGTAAGCCTGCGCAAGCTGGATCGGTGTCACCGCGACACCCTGCCCGAACGCCCCGTTGGCAAGGTCGATCTGCCGCCATGCCTTGACGGCCGGGTCGTTGACGAGCCCTCCCACCTCGTTGGCAACGTCAATGCCGGTCGGAGCTCCGAACCCCATGCTTCGCCAGGTGTCGTACAGGACCTGCGACGCTGCCGCGGTCGTCTTGCCGAGCCCCAGGCCAACCCTGGCCAGGACCACGTTGCGCGAATATGCGACCGCATCCTGGAACGTGAGCCAGCCCATCGGCTTGCGGTCGGCATCATCGACCTTCGTCCTGCCCCCGTCGAGCGCGAGCGTTCCCGTGTCCTTGTACTTGGTGTTGATGGTCGTCGTGCCGCCGCCCAGGGCCGCGATGGCAGTCAGCATCTTGAGCACCGAGCCGGGCTCGTAGACGGTCGACACGATCGGGTCCACGAACCGCCCGGGATCCTCGGCCGCGATGCTGCTGTAGTCGTTCGCGTCGTACGACGGGTAGCTCGCGTATGCGTACACCTCGCCCGTGTACGGGTCCATGACCACGGCCGACACCCGCTTGGCGCGGTCGGCGATCCAGGCCGCCAGGAGCTCCTGCTCAACCGCGACCTGCAGGGTGGCGTCGATCGTGAGCGTCAGGTCCTGGCCCGGCACACCCGCGTCGAGCACGACCGACGTGTCCGGGATCAGGTTGCCGGCGGCGTCATGCTGAGCGGCCACCACCTTGGGCAGGCCGGCCAGATCGTCCTGGTAGTACTGCTCGATCCCGTACTGGCCCTGTCCATCGCGGTTCACGAACCCCAGCACGTGCGCGGCGAGGCTCGTGTTGGGGCCGCCGCCTGGCTGCGGGTACACCCGCACCGGCTCGGGGGTCAGGACCAGGCCCGAAAGCGCCGGCTTGTCGCCCGAGCTCAGTGCGCGGATCCGGTCGGACATCGAGGGCTCGAGCTCGCGGGCCAGCACCGTGTACTTGCTGTTCGAGATCATGCGCTGGAACACGTTCGCCGCGGCCGCGCCGTCGAGGCCGAGCAGCTCGATCAGGTTGTGCGCGACCTCCGCGCGACGCTTGAGCGTCAGCTCGACCGGGTTGGCCGCGAGCAGGTCGCGGTTGACGCTCGTCGCCAGGACGACGGTTCCGGTCCGGTCGTAGATCGCGCCCCGTTCCGCGGGGATCTCGTATCGCAGTGACGTCTGCTGCTGGGCCTTGGCCGCGAGCTCGTCGCGCCGGACCACCTGCCAGTAGGCAAGTCGCACCCCGACGCTGCCCGCGATGACCACGAAGGCGATCAGGAGCACGAGGGCACGTGTTCGGGAATCGGTCCGGCCGAGCATCAGACGATCGTTCCTCGATCAGCGAGCGGGCACGACGACGGGCTCGGGAAGCGGCCCGAGCCCACCCTCGATCGCAAGCTTGCGGATCGCGGGTGCCTTGCCCAGCCGGTTGAGCTCGTTCAGGAGGTCCGCGGCCTGTGCCTCGAGGCGGTCGTGCTGGGTGGTCAGCCGGTCCACCTCGTATCCGGTCGCGGACACTCGGATGTCCTGCGAGAGCGAGAAGAACGCACCGGCGAACGCGATGACGATCGCACCCAGCAGGATCGCCATCCGCGACGGGCCGCGACGTGCCCGGACGGCCGCGCGAACGCGACGCCTGGGCAGCGCGGGTGTTCCGATCGCGACGCGCGGGCGCCGCGGCAGGGCGACGGTTCGCTGCCGGGCTCCCTGGTAGACGGCCATCGTCAGTCGCCCATGGCGTAGCGGAGCAGCGGCACACCGGTATCGAGCGCGACGAACCGGTCGGACATGCGGGCCGGGAGCGCCTCGCCCATCTCGATGTCGAGCACCTCGGGGTCGTCACGATTCTGCCTGCGCTCGGCGAGCTCGTGCTGGCGGCGTCCGTAGGACTTGCGGCGGTTGGACTGGTGGCGCTTGCTCACGGGACTCCTCCTCCGTGGGCGGGCCGCCGGCGTTCGGGCCGGCGGGATCAACGGGGCGCGAGGGGCGGCGTCGGTGACGTTGGGACGGTCGATCCTCCTCGTGCTCAGGCAGCCAGTCGCTCGGCGGCCCTGAGGCGCGCGCTGCGGGCTCGTGGATTGGCGTCGATCTCGGCATCGGTCGGGGTCAGTGACGGACGCGTCACCAGGCGCAGCCGCGGCGCGCGGCCGCAGACGCAGACCGGAACCTCCGGCGGGCACGTGCAGCCGCGGCGCTCCGCGTTGAGGAACCGCTTGACGATCCGGTCCTCGAGCGAGTGGTAGGACAGCACCACGAGCCGGCCGCCGGGGCGCAGCAGGTCAACCGCCGCGGCCAGCCCATCGTCGAGCGCGTCGAGCTCCTCGTTGACCGCGATCCGCAGCGCCTGGAAGGTGCGGGTGGCGGGGTGGATCCGCCGGCGCTGCCGAGGATTGACCGGGGAGATCCGCTCGATCAATCCGGCGAGCTCCTCGGCGGTCCGGACCGGGGCAGTTGTCCGGGCAGCCACGATCGCCTTTGCAATCTTCCAGGCGGCCCGCTCCTCGCCGTAGCGCCGGAACAGGGCCGCAAGCTCGTCCACATCAAGCGACGTGAGCAGGTCCGCCGCGGGCACGCCGCGCGTCGTGTCGAACCGCATGTCGAGCGGACCGCCGGCGCGGAAGCCGAAGCCGCGGTCGCGGTCGGCGAGCTGGAACGATGACAGGCCAAGGTCGAACAGCATCCCGTCGACCGCCCCGAACCCGGCCTCCGGGGCCACCGTCGACAGCTCGCGGAAGTTCGCGCGATGGAGCACCAGTCGATCGCCGAAGCGAGCGAGGCGCAGGCGGACGCGGTCGATCGCCGCCCCGTCGGCGTCGAGTCCGAGGACCCGGCCGTCGGGGCTGGCGGCCTCCAGGATCCGCTCGGTGTGCCCACCGCCGCCGACCGTCGCGTCGATCTGGAGGCTGCCGGGCATGGGAGCGAGCGTCCCGAGGACCTCGTCCAGCATGACCGGCATGTGCCCTGCCTCCATCACTCCTCCACGGATCGGTTGCGGATCCCGAGCGGACCCTGGAAGCGCATTTGGTTCGACGTCAGATCCCCAGCCCGGCGATCGCCTGCGCGAACGCGTCCGGGTCCTCGAGGCTTCGGCTGTAATCGACCCACCGATCCGGCGCCCAGATCTCGGCGTGGTCCCGGGATCCGAGCACCATCGCCTCGGCCTCGAGTCCGGCGAACGAGCGCAGCCCCTGCGGGACGAGGACCCGACCCTGACGGTCGAGCTCCGTCTCGAAGGCACCTGCGAACAGCTGCCGCTGCAGCAGCCGGGCGTTGGCGTCGGTCATGGGCAGGCTGCCGACCCTTGTCGCCAGCTCCTCCCAGGCCGCCCGGGGAAAGATCGCGAGACAGGTGTCGAGCCACCTAGCGACCACGGCTCCACCGTCGAGCTGCGCGCGGAACCGCGACGGGACGGCGATCCGTCCCTTGCCGTCGACCGCATGCCGGTACTCGCCGGTGAACACCGTTCCCACCGCTCCTGACGTCCCAGCGGCGCCGGATGGATCGATCAACCGCGGGGCATTCCCCACTTTCCACCACTTTGCGCCACTTGTGGGCATTCTAGCGCGCATGGGGCGGCCGTCAATGACCGAATCGCACGGAATCGCGGTTGGGAGATCGGGTTCTCGCCGGGCTGCGAGGTTGCGGGCCTGTCCGTCGCGGTCTGCGGGTGGCGCGAGCGGCGGCCTACCGAGTCGGCGGTGGCATCCGGATCTCGTCGCCGGCCCGCAGGCCGGCGCCGCTCGCGTATGCGGGGTTCCAGGCGTAGATCGTGTCCAGCGGCACGCCGAAGTAGTTGGCGATGCTGAACAGGTTGTCGCCGGACCGGACCGTGTAGATGTAGCAATCCGCCTGGTCCGTGCAGGGTGTCAGCAGCGCGTAGCGGTCGCTGGTGGGCTGCGGGGTCGCCGTCGGCGTCGTCGTCGGTGTCGTCGTCGGTGCCGTCGTCGGGCTGGGCGTGGGTGCGATGGTCGGGATCGGCGTGGGCGCGATGGTGGGGCTGGGCGAGACGGTGGGCTCGGGGGTCGCGGCCGGCGTGGGAACGGGCGTCGGGGTCGAGGCAGCCGCGTCGGGCGTCGGTGACGCCACGACGGCCAGCTGGGACGGGGTCGGGCTCGCGGACGTCGCCGGCAGGTCGATGCCACCGCGCTGGACGACGAACCCGAACGAAATGCCGGCGCTCAGGACGAGGACCAGCAGCGCGGCCAGCGTCGCGCGCGGCACCGCTGGCGGCGTCCTTGGCGGAGGCTCGGCGAGCAGCATCGCGCCGCGCAGGTAGCGGGGACAGTCCGCATGTGCCGGGTGCAGGCAGACGAGCTCCTGCTGGCGCGTCGACTGGGGCCTCGGCCCACCGATCGCGACACACCGATTGTCGTCGTCGGGCTCATCGAGCGGCGCGAACAGCTTGCCGTCCACCTCGCGCCGGAAGAACGGGCACACACCCGGATCCGGAGACCGCGCGGCGTCATCGAACAACGGCAGCGCCGGCCGCGTGCCGGCACGCTCGTCGGGATCCGTCCGAGGCTCGGCGGTGATGTCGCCGCCCTCCGCGGCCGACTCCCAGTCGTCCTTCAGGTCCTGCCCCTCCAGGTCACGCGGGTACGGAACCCCCGATCCGGGCGAGTCTAGTACCTCCTGCGCATTGTCGGCACGGAATCCGGGATGCTAGGCTGCATCTCCGATCACGTTCGACGTCCGTCGGCAAATCGGCAACATCACACCGCGGAGACCCAGACCTGTCGCTCATGGCGCTCCCGACAACCGATCCCATCGCTGATGCCGCGTCCCACGAGAACGATCCGTCGCGGCTTGCGCCGCACCGGATCAAGCGGTGCACCTATCGGCGGCTGATCTCGCTCGATCGCGTGCGCGAGCGGGTGTACGAGGTGGAGTGCCTGTACCCGGATCGCCGGCTGCCGATCCCGCTCGGTGACCTCGACTCGTCGCTGCCGATCTGCAATGCGTGCACGGCGGCGCACATCTTCCGGCCCGACGAGGACTGATCGGAGATCACGGCCCGGGCGAACCGCCACCGAGTCCGGCGTCCACCGCCGCCGGCAGCGGGCGCGTCAGGGTTTCGCGCGCGGCCGCCGCGAGGTATGCAGCCCCGGCGAGCCCCACGCAGGCCACGACCAGCGATGCCGCGCCAAGCGTGAGCGCCTGTGCGATCGCGGCGATCACGAACGGCCCGCCGGCAGTCCCCACGTCGCCGACCAGGCGCCACACCCCGAGGAACTCCGCGCGGCCGATCGACGGCGAGAGGTCCGCGCCAAGGGTCATCACGATCCCGGTACCCAGCCCATTTCCAAAGCCGGTGAGGATCCCGACCAGCAGCAACACCTCGAAGCTGCGCGCCAGCGGGATCATCGCGACGCTGACCGAGAGCACGATCAGGCTCGGCACGGCCGTCCACTTGCGCCCGAAGTGGTCCATCACGTAGCCCACCGGGTAGAACAGCAGCATGTCGATGCCCCCGGAGAGCCCGACGACGAGCCCGATCGCGGCGACATCGAGCCCGATCTCGTCGCCCCACAGCGGGATCAGGATCTGGCGACCTCCACGAATCACCTGCAGGGCGATCACGGCGAGCCCCCAGGTGAGGAAGCTGTGACGATTGCGGGAGATCGTGCCGCCGATGCGGCGGTAGGCACGGTGACCGGACTGCAGCGGCACGACGACGTTGTCCCGCACCACGAACCAGATCAGCACGACCGCGCACGCACCTGCGGCGGCCTGGAGCAGGAACGGAGCCTGCAGGCCGAAGACCTGGGCCAGGAACCCGCCCACGATCGGTGAGATGAAGATCGCCACCCGGTCGACGCCGGCCAGCAGCGCGATCACGCGACCACGGTTCTCGATCGGAGTGATCTCCGAGATGTAGGCGAGCCGGCCGATCTGGAATACGGCATACCCGGCGCCGAACAGGAACGTGAACAGCGCAAGCTGGACGACCGTGTGGCTCGTTCCAGAGCCGATGCCGACCACCACGATCGCGAGGGCTCCCGCGATGAGCGTGCGCCTGTCCCCGAACCGCGAGGCGAGGATGCCCGCGGGGACGTCGAACACCATCGTGCCCAGGCCGCGCAGCGCGAACACCAGCCCCGCCACGGCCACGCTGGCGCCGAGGTCCTTCGCGAACAGCGGAATGATCGGCAGTACCGCGCCCTGGCCAAAGGCGAGCAGAAAGGTCGGCAGGTAAACCGTCAGGATCAGCGGCCGCAGCCGGAAGGGCGTGGGCTCGTGGATCGCGGTGGGCTCCTGCACCGGGAGATCGTAGCCGCCGGGTCCGGCTCGGGGCGTGGCCGCGGCACCCGATGCTGGCGATGGACGCCGTTCGACCCCCGGCGAGGCGGCTGCAAACCGATTTCTCGGGCAGCTCCACCGTGCCGATCCGGCTTCAGGCCGGGGGAGCAGGCCCCGCAACACGTCGGGCGTCGGACCCCTCGGGCGTCTCGGCGACTGGGACGGTCTTGGCGTCAGCGGCCGCGAACTCACAGTCAGCCGGACGGAGAAGGCACACCCGGCGGTCGCGGTCGTAGCCGGGGCAGTCCTCGGTCATGGGGCACTCGTCGATCATTGTTGAACCATCGGTTCCACGTCCCCACCTGTCAACGTCGGCAGCCGGCCTTGAGTGCCAAGGGAGGTTGGCAAGTCCTGACGGTCCAGCCTGGTTCGGTCCCCCAAGTGCCCGGTGCACGTCCCATGGCGCGAACGGAGCGGAGCGCCGGGTGCAAGGGCCGAGGCATCCTCGCTGCGCTGGCGCTGGGCACGGGTCGTCGGCGTCGTCGCAGTGACGATCCTGATCCTCGAGGCAGCCGCCACCCAGCCCAAACGTATGCAGAAACATGTGTGGCCCTCCGAGCGACATCTGCCGGAGGGCCTCTTCACGCATGAAATCGGGGATAGCGCCAGCGAGGCGGCCTGTAAGCCGAGTTCTGTACCGCGGCTCACGCCACGGCGACGGTCATCCATCTGAGGCCGCCGGTTGCCCGACGGCTCTTGCAGCCGACCCGAGGGCTGGGCAGCGCACCTCTCCCCCCGGCGAACCGGGGTTGCGCCCTCCTATTTGGCCTTGCTCCGGGTAGAGTTTGCCGCGTTTCACTCCGGCTCCAAGGAGCCGGCATCGTCACTGTGGCACTGGTCCTCGCCTCACGGCGGACGGGCGTTACCCGCTACCCCGCGCTGAGGAGCTCGGACTTTCCTCACGCCTCCCGGTTGCCCGGCAGGCGCGCGACCATCCGGCCGTCTCGCTGGCCCGCGGATTGTATCCCGGGTCAGGGGCGATCCCAGGCGGATGCGGTCTCCACGACAGCCCGGCCGTCAGGCCCCGGGGGTTCCGCGTCGCGCCCGCGCGACCCGTGCGGGCCCGCCCGCCGCCACCCGGTCCAGCGCCTCGTTCGCGAGGCGGTCCGCTGTCGAGTTCTGCGCCCGCGGCACGTGCGTCGCAGACCATCGCTGGAAGCCGCGCAGGATCGCCGTCGCGTCGGCCCACAGCGGCTGCAGCTTCGCGTCCTTTACTCGCCAGCGTCCGTGGAGCTGCTCCACGATCAGCTTGGAATCCAGGAACATGTCAACGCGCTCCGCGCCCAGCCGGCGCGCCAGCTCGAGCGCGCGGACGACCCCGGTCCATTCCGCAACGTTGTTGGTCTGATGGCCCAGGGCCTCGGAGATCGTCGCGTCCGGAGGCGCGGCCGGGTCCCGCGCGTCCGGGCGGGAGCCGTCGAACAGCGCCGCGCCGAGAGAGGCCGGCCCCGGGTTGCCCCGCGCCGCGCCGTCCGTGCGGATGACGAGGTGCGGGTAGACCGGCAGCGGCGCCTCGCTCAGGCGTGTCTCCCCACGATCGCCGAGGACACCTCGAGGATCGCCTGCGTGATGTGGATCCCGCGCGGACACGCGTCGGTGCAGTTGAAGATCGTGCGGCAGCGCCAGACGCCGTCGTTGTCCGCGAGGATCTCGAGCCGCTCCTCGGCCGCGTCGTCCCGGGTGTCGAAGATGAACCGGTGGGCATTGACGATGGCCGCCGGCCCGACGTATGACGGCTGGGCCCAGAACGACGGGCACGATGACGTGCACGCGGCGCACAGGATGCACTTGGTCGTGTCGTCGTAGCGTGCCCGGTCCGCGGCCGACTGGCGCCGCTCACGCTCCGGGGCGGGCCCCTCGGCGATGAGGAACGGCTGGACGCTTCGGAACTTGGCGAAGAAGGCGTCCATGTCGACGACGAGGTCCTTCATCACGGGCAGGCCCGGCAGCGGTGCGACCGTGATCTTCCGGCCTCCGAGCTGGTCGACGCGGATCTTGCACGCGAGCCGGTTTCGGCCGTTGATGAGCATCGCGTCGGAACCGCACACGCCATGGCCGCACGACCGGCGGAACGTCAGCGTGCCGTCCTGCTCGTACTTGACCTTGTGGAGCAGGTCCAGGACGCGGTCCATGGGCCCCGCTTCGACCGTGTACCGCTCCTCGTGGGGCTTCTGGTCCCGCTCGGGGTCGTAGCGGAGGATCCGCAGCTCAACAGTCATCGGTCGCTCCCCCACCCTAGTAGACACGCGGCTTGGGCTGGAACTTGGTGATCGTGACCGGCTTGTAGTCCAGCTCGACCCCGTCGGCGCCCTTCGTCGCGAGGGAATGGGTGAGGAAGTTCACGTCGTCGCGATCCGGGTAGTCCTCCCGGCTATGCGCGCCCCGGCTTTCCTTCCGATTGATGCACGCCGCCACCATCGTCTCGGCGCAGTCGAGCAGGTAGCCGACCTCGCGCGCCTCGAGGAGATCCGTGTTGAACGTGGTCCCCTTGTCGTCGATCGACACGGCGGCGTAGCGCCCGCGGAGCTCGGCGACCTTGGCCCGGGCACGCTCAAGGCCCTCGGCGTCGCGGTAGACGCCGGCGTCGTCCATCATCACGTCCGCGAGCTCCGTGCGGATCACCTCCTTGCGCTCCCCCTTTTCGCGCCCTCGGATCGCTTCGATCTCCGCGCGGACCGAATCCATCACGTCAGGCGCGATCTCCGGGATCCCGACGCCCTTGACGTCGATGGCCATCTGCCGTCCGGCCCGTCGCCCGAACACCAGCAGGTCCACCAGCGAGTTGGTGCCCAGGCGGTTCGCGCCGTGCACGGACACGCAGGCGGCCTCGCCTGCCGCATAAAGCCCCGGGACGACCGTGTTGGCCGCATCGCGGGTCACCTGGGTGAGCAGGTTCGTGGGGATGCCGCCCATCGCGTAGTGCGCCGTGGGCTGGACCGGGATCGGCTCCGTATAGGGCTCGATGCCCTGGTAGACGCGGACGAAGTCGGTGATGTCCGGCAGCTTCTCGTCGATCAGCTTGCGGCCCAGGTGGCGAACGTCCAGGTAGACGTAGTCCTTGCCATCGATCCCGCGACCGGCGCGGATCTCCTGGTAGATGGCCCGGCTCACCATGTCACGCGGTGCGAGCTCCATCAGCTTGGCGGCGTAGCGCTCCATGAACCGGAAGCCGTCGTTGTCGAGGAGGTAGGCGCCCTCCCCGCGAGCTGCTTCGGACAGCAGGATGCCGATCCCGACGATCCCCGTGGGATGGAACTGGTAGAACTCCATGTCCTGCATCGGGACGCCGTGCCGGTACGCGAGCGAGACGCCGTCACCGGTGAGGCTCCAGGCATTCGAGGTGACCCGGAACATGCGCCCGAACCCGCCGGTCGCGAGCAGCACGGCCTTGGACCGCAGGGTGACCAGCTCGCCGTCGGCGATCCGGTACGCGACGACCCCGGCCGCTCGCCCGCCCTCGCCGAGCTCACCGCCCTCGGTGACGAGGTCGACGACGTGGTACTCGTCGTAGAACTTGACCCCGTGCTTGAGGCACTGCTGGTACAGGGTCTGCAGGATCATGTGGCCGGTCCGGTCGGCCGCGAAGCACGCCCGCTTGACCGCGGCCTCGCCGAAGTTGCGGGTGTGGCCGCCGAAGCGCCGCTGGTCGATCTTCCCGTCCGGGGTCCGGTTGAACGGCAGGCCCATGTGCTCGAGCTCGATCACGGTCTCGATCGCCTCGCGCGCGAGCACCTCGGCGGCGTCCTGGTCGACCAGGTAGTCGCCGCCCTTGATGGTGTCGAACATGTGCCACTCCCAGTGGTCCTCCTCCTGGTTGCCCAGGGCGGCACACACGCCGCCCTGGGCGGCGCCGGTGTGGGAGCGGGTCGGGTACAGCTTGGTCAGGACCGCGGAGTCGACACCGGCCTTGGCCAGCTCGAGCGCAGCCCACAGGCCGGCGCCGCCGGCGCCGACGATCAGAGCCTCGTGGTCGTGGATCATGGGACGGGGAACTGCAGCGTGGCGACCACGATCGTGCCCATCGCGAACAGCACGATCGCGCCCAGGTAGAGGGCCATCGTGAGCAGGGTCCGCACGCCCCCGGTCGTGTAGTCCTGGACGACGGTCCGGAGGCCCATGAACGCGTGGAACACGACGAACGTGAGCATCAGCCAGTCGACCGTGCGCCAGGCGATGTTGCCCCAGCGCTCATCGGTGATCCATTTGGCCGTCTGCTCGGACGGGTCGAACAGGAAGTGGACGATGATGTAGTGACCGAGCGCGGTCACGAACAGGCCCAGCCCCGTGAGCCGCATCAGGTACCAGATGACGAGCTCCCAGCCGCCTCCCTGCGGCCGAGCGCGACCCGAGCGCGTGACGTTGTATGCCATCACTGGAACCTGAACGGAGCCGCGAACCCGAAGGCCGGGGCCATGATCTGGATGAGGATCGGCAGGCCGATCACCGCGAACAGCGCCCAGTTCGCGTACCACAGCTGCTTGTGGTAGTTGGTCATCACCGGCCAGAAGTCCATGATGATGATCCGCAGGCCGTTGAGCGCGTGGTACAGGAGCGCGGCGCCAAGGAGCGACTCCATGACCCGGCCGAACGGGCTCGCGTAGATCTGGAGGACTTCGTCGTAGAGGGTTGGGTTTGCCCCCACCAGCCAGATGTCAAGCACGTGGAGCAGGATGAACAGCCAGATGGCGATCCCCGAGATGCGGTGGAACGCCCAGGCGAGCATCCCCTCGCTGCCCCGATACCGCAGGAGCATGAAGCCTCCGTCGCTGTGACCGGGCCGGAGCCCGGTCAGGAGGCGGCCGCGGACGTGCCGAGCCGCTCGATGATCGCGTCGGCAAAGTCGCTGGTTCCAGCGTCGCCGCCGAGGTCGTAGGTGGTGTGCTTGCCCTCGGCGATGACCTCGCGAAGGGCCGTCTCAACGCGCACCGCGGCGGCCTGCTCGCCGAGATGCCTGAGCATGAGCACGCCCGACAGCATGAGTGCCGTCGGATTTGCCTTGTTCTGGCCGGCGTACTTGGGAGCCGAGCCGTGCACCGGCTCGAACACCGAGGCCTCGAGACCGATGTTGGCGCCCGGGGCAACGCCCAGGCCGCCAACCAGGCCGGCGCACAGGTCACTGACGATGTCGCCGTACAGGTTCGGCAGCACCATCACGTCGTACAGCTCGGGCTTCTGGACCAGCTGCATGCACATGTTGTCGACGATCCGGTCCTCGAACTCGATCTTCCCCGCGTAGTCGGCGGCGATCGTCCGGCAGCTCTCGAGGAACAGGCCGTCCGAGAACTTCATGATGTTCGCCTTGTGGACCGCCGTGACCTTTCGGCGGTTGTTGGCGACGGCGTACTCGAAGGCAAACCGCGCGATCCGCTCCGAGGCGGCACGCGTGATGATCTTGATGCTCTCCGCCGCGTCGGGGCCGACCATGTGCTCGATGCCGGCGTACAGGTCCTCGGTGTTCTCGCGGACGATGATCAGGTCCACGTCCTCGTAGCGCGTCTCGAGGCCCTTGATCGATCGTGCGGGGCGCAGGTTCGCGTACAGCCCGAGCGTCTGGCGCAACGCGACGTTGACGCTTCGGAATCCCGCGCCGACCGGGGTCGTGATCGGGCCCTTGAGCGCAACCTTGTTGCGGCGGATCGACTCCAGGACGTGCTCCGGGAGCGGAGTCCCGTACTGGGCCATGACGGCCTCGCCGGCGTGCTGGACCTCCCATTCGAATGCGACGCCCGAGGCGTCCAGGACACGACGTGTTGCCTCCGCCAGCTCCGGCCCGATGCCGTCGCCGGGGATGAGAGTGACTAGGTGGGGCATGCAGGCATTCTAGCGGGGCCGAACGGACCAGGGGCTGACTTCGGGCCCCCGCTCGGTGGGCCATTGCGCACATCGTTTCGGTGGGCGCCACCCCGTCCCTTGCGGCCGCGCCCGTCATGACGAGCCGGATGGCGCCGGCCGACGGGTCCTTTCGTCGCAGCGGACCCGGGAGCTCGGCGGCTATGATCGGGGTCCGCCACCCGTCATCGCCAGGAGGTCTTGCCCGTCGCGTGAAGATCCAAGAAGCCGACGCGAAGTCGCTGCTCGTCGCCCAGGGCCTCCCCGTTCCCGCATGGGAGGTCGCACGCACGCCGTCGCAGGCCCGGGCGGCCGCCGTCCGGTTCCTCGACGACCCGGCCAACGCAACCGGCAAGGTCGTCATCAAGGCCCAGGTTCTGGTCGGAGGGCGCGGCAAGGCCGGGGGCGTGCGCCTGGCCGCCACCGCGGACGAGGCGGAGGACGTCGCGGCGCAGATCTTCGCGCTCGAGATCAAGGGACTGCCGGTCAGGCGCGTGCTCGTCGGGCCCGCGGCCGAGATCGTCAAGGAGTACTACCTCTCGGTCGTCCTCGATCGGGCCACGCGGCGGCTGATGTTCATCGGCTCCGCCGAAGGCGGGGTCGAGATCGAGCAGGTCGCCGTCGACAACCCGGACGCGATCGTCTACCAGCACGTCGACCCGCTGCTGGGCCTGCCCGACCATGCGGCGCGCAGGCTGTCGTTCTCGATCGGCTTCGGCACGCAGTGGAAAGCCGGGGCGGCCATCGCCAAGGGCCTGCTCAAGACCATGCTCGCGTACGACGCGGACCTGGTGGAGATCAACCCGCTGGCGGTCATCCGCGAGCACAACGCCGACGGCACCCAGGTGGACCGGCTGGTGTGCCTCGACGCGAAGATCACGCTCGATGACTCGGCGCTCCCCCGCCACCCCCAGCTCGAGCAGCTGCGGGACCTCGACTCAGAGGATCCCACCGACGTGGAGGCCCGCAGGTACGACCTCACGTTCATCAAGCTCGAGGGCGACATCGGCTGCATGGTCAACGGCGCCGGCCTTGCGATGACGACCATGGATCTCGTCCATCGCGCGGGCGGCGAGCCTGCGAACTTCCTGGATATCGGCGGTGGCGCCAAGGCGGACCGGGTCGCAGCCGCGATGCGGCTGATCCTCGCCGATGCCAGCGTGAAGGCGATCCTGGTCAACATCTTCGGCGGCATCACCCGTGGCGACGAGGTCGCCCGCGGGCTGATCGACGCTCGCGCCCAGCAGGTGCGCGACGTCCCGATGATCGTCCGGATCGTGGGCACCAACGCGGACGAGGCGGCAGAGCTGCTGCGAGCCGCCCGGTTCGAGACGGCCGTCAGCCTCGACGAAGCGGCCGCCAAGGCCGTCGCGGCGGCGAAGGGAGCGGCGGCATGAGCATCCTGATCGGCAACGACACCCGCCTGGTCGTCCACGGCATCACCGGGCGTGAGGGCACGTTCCACAGCGCCGCGATGCTCGAGTACGGGACCAACATCGTCGCAGGCATGACACCGGGCAAGGGCGGGCAGACCGCGCTCGACGGGCGCGTGCCGGTGTTCAACACGGTGCAGGACGCCGTCAGCGAGACCGGCGCCAACACCTCGTGCATCTTCGTCCCCGCGGCGGGTGCCCCGGACTCCGTGCTGGAGGCCGTCGACGCCGGGATCAAGACGATCTTCTGCATCACGGAGGGCATCCCCGCCCTGGACATGGTCCCGGTGGTCGAGGTCGTCCAGCGCGCCGGCGCGCTGCTGATCGGTCCCAACTGCCCGGGTGCCACGTCGCCCGGCCGGGCCAAGGTCGGCATCATCCCCGGCTCGATCCACCTCGAGGGCCGGGTGGGCGTCGTGTCCCGGTCGGGGACGCTCACCTACGAGGCCGTCCAGGCCATGACCGATGCCGGGCTCGGGCAGTCCACGTGCGTGGGCATCGGCGGCGACCCCGTGATCGGGACGCAGTTCCTCGACGTGCTCCGGCTGTTCGCCGCCGATCCGGAAACCGAGGCACTCGTGCTGATCGGCGAGATCGGGGGTTCCGCGGAGGAGGAGGCGGCAGCGTGGGCCGCCGAGCATATGGCTGAGGTCCCCAAGGTCGCGTTCATCGCCGGGCGAACCGCTCCGGAAGGCAAGCGGATGGGCCACGCCGGAGCGATCATCTCGGGCGGCCGCGGGACAGCAGCGTCCAAGGTCACGGCCCTCGAGGCCGCCGGATTCCGCGTCGCCGGCTCACCGACCGAGCTGCCGGCGCTGCTCCGTGAGGCCGGCTACCGGGGCTGAGCCCGCGCGTAGACTTGGCCGATTGGCGCCACCGGGTCGCGTGGCGCCGCATCGGAAGGAGGACCGGCGCTCCGGCGCCCATGGGCAGTCTGATGGACCTGGTCGCGGGCGACGCCCGCGATATCGTCCTGGCGCTCTCGATCGACGACGTCGCCGCGTTCGACGACGCGCACCGGTTCGAGGCCCATCTTCCGCTCGGCGGCGGGCTTGATCCGACCTGGCTCGACCTGTTCTCCGAGGCGGCCCGCGCGGTCACCGAATCGGACGCGCCGATGGACTTCCTCGACGCGCGGTCGGATCTCGAGGGCGCGGGCGACACGACGGAGCAGATCGTGGAGCGCATCGATCGCGACTGGGTCGAGACCATCGCGCGGATCCCGGACGACCAGATCGCTGCGCTTGCGGGTCGCTGGATCGATCTGATCGAGGAGGAGCTCGGCCTGCTGCCACGCGAGGAGAAGCCGTGGATCCGCGACCTGACGAGCCGGATCGTCCTGTTCGCGCGTGCGTCCGTCGGAGCCCGCGACGTGGTGTTCGCCTGGGCGTTCTGACGAACCATGGTCATGCGCCTCGGGTGATGCGCCGCGAGCGTTCGGGATCGTTGCGGTGCGGTCGCCTTACACGCCCCTGACAAATCCCGTGCCGGCAACGGTGGCAGCGGGGTGGCCACGTCGGACATCGTGACCTCGAGACACCCGGACGGGTGCTGCAGGTGAGGACTCGATGCCGATGAACCAGACGAGACGAGGAGCGGCGGTCACGGCCGCAGGCGCCGTCCTGCTGATCGCGCTCGCGACCGCGGGCTGCGGTCGCCCGGGACGCGTCGGCGACGGAACCGCAGCCCCGGAGACGCCGGCCGCATCCATCCCGATCGCGGCCCAGGCCTCGCCGGACGCCGCCTCGACGCCAGCGCGACGGCGCCCACCGCCCTGGCCACGCCGGCGTCCACCGACCCGACCTCGCCGGCCGTCACGGCCACGCCCGTGCCAACGCCCGACCTCGCCGGGATCCAGGACCTGCTCGACCAGCTCGGTCGCGACCTGGATGCCGACGCAAGCGCAACCACCAGCGAAGGGAGCCCCCAGTGAACCGTCACTTCGCACGCGCCGCCGCCACGCTCACGGGCGTGGCAATCGCCGCCATGGTCGCGATGCCCGTCCTCGCGGCCTCCACCGCCACGCCCGTCACCGCCGGCGCAGATCCGGCCACGACCGACACGGGGATCACGCGCTGTGTGGCCGCCTGGGCCGCGGCCAGGGGCAACCGGACCGTGGGCACGGTGAAGGCCGTGGGCGACTGCGAGGTCGATCGCCGGCTCGACGCCCTCGACCGGCTGGGGAGCCGCGTCGACAACGCCGCACCGCTCACCGATCCACATGCGGCCTCCCTCAATGCCATCCTCGATGGCTCGACCGCCGGGCTCAAGGCGCTGCGCGCGGAGATCGACGGTGACACGACGCTCGCCGAGGTGACCGCCGACGTGCGCCGGGTGTTCACCGACTATCGCGTGTACGCGCTCGTCTCGCGCCAGGTCGTCCTCGTCGTTGCCGACGACCGCGTGGACGCCACAGCCGATCGCCTGACCCAGGCCGGCGAGCAGCTGGATGCGGCGATCGAGCAGGCCAAGGCGAACGGCAAGGACGTGTCCGACGCACAGGCGCACCGCGCCGCCATGGCTGCCGCGATCACCGCGGCCCGGGGTGACGTGGACGGCGACGCCGGCGCCATCCTCGGCCAGACACCGGCCACGTGGAACGCGGGGACCGCCAAGCCGGTGCTCGACGCCGGACGAGCCTCGATCTCGGCCGCGCGATCGGATCTCCGAACCGCGCTCCAGGAGGCTCGCGCGACCATGGCGGCGCTGCGCTGACGCGCGGTCCGCGACGATCGAGGCCCGCCGGCCGCAGCCGGCGGGCCTCCACCCGCGCGTAGACTCACGACCGATGAAGACGATCCTGGTCGTTGACGACGCCCCCAACATCGTCGAGCTCGTCCAGCTCTACCTCGAGGGTGCCGGGTTCGCGACGCTGACCGCCACCGACGGGCCGGCCGCCGTCGAGCTCCACCGCGCGCACCGCCCGGATCTCGTGATCCTCGACCTGATGCTGCCCGGGATGGACGGCTTCGAGGTCTGCCGGGCGATCCGGCGGGAGGCCGACACACCGGTGCTGATGCTCACGGCTCGATCCGACGACGTGGACGCGATCGTCGGGCTCGAGCTGGGTGCCGACGACTACGTCACCAAGCCGTTCAACCCCCGGGCGCTGGTCGCCCGGGTCAAGGCCATCCTGCGTCGAACCGACGGCACGGTCCGCATGGGCCGGACCGTCGAGGTGGGCTCGCTCCGCCTCGACCCTCGGCGCCGCGAAGCCACCGTAGCCGGCCGGGCGATCGAGCTTCGGGCACGCGAGTTCGACCTGCTCGCGGCGCTGGCACGCGACCCCGGCGTCGTCCTCAGCCGCGAGCTCCTGCTCGAGGACGTGTGGGGTACCGACTTTTCGGGAGAGACGCGGACCGTCGACGTCCACGTGTCCGAGCTGCGCAAGAAGCTTGGCCCCGACGGGCCGGCAATCGAGTCCGTTCGTGGCGTCGGCTACCGCCTGATCGCCGATGCCTGACCGCGTCTCCACCCGGATCGCCGCCGCGTTCGCGGTGGTCGGGCTGGTTGCCGTGCTCGCGGTCGGCACCGGCCTGTTCGTCAGCCTGCGAACGCTGCACCAGGAAGCGACGATCAGCAGCCTCGGCGACATCGCCCAGCCGGTGCTGGCGCGCGTTCGCACGGTGGGTGCGCTGGCCGAGCTTCGAGCGGCAACCGGCGTGCTCAAGGCGAACCTGCCCGAGGACATCGGGCTGTACGCCGTCGCCGGTACCCGGGTGGTCACGGCCGAGACGGACAGCCTGGACACGGCGGTCCGGTCGATCGACCTCGGCGGGCTGGCCGTCGGGCAGACGACGGGTGGTGAGCTTCCGACAACCGACGGAACCCGTGTCCTCTACTCCGCGACGGTCGTCCGCCCGGCCGGTCCCGCGCTGGGATCGGTGGCGATCGTCCTGACCACGCCCGATCGATCGCCGGCCACGGCGCTGCGCGACCTGCTCCGTGTCCTGCCGGGTGTCGCGCTGGTGATCCTGCTGGTCGTCGTGCCGATCGCCTGGCTGCTGTCGCGCTCGATCACGCGGCCGCTCCGAACGCTGGCCACCGCGACGGCCGCCGTCCCGGTGGCCGGCGCACCGGTTGAGAACCTCGTGCCCGAGGGCCCGCGGGAGGTTCGTGAGCTCACCCGGCGGTTCAATGCGATGACCGCGGAGCTCGACCGTGTACGGAGCGAGGAACGGGAGCTGCTGGCCAACATCCGGCACGACCTGCGGACACCGCTGACGGTGGTGTCCGGGTTCGCCGAGGCGCTTCGCGACGGGACCGCGACAGGCGACGGCGTCGCACGAGCCGCCGGCGCCATCGCGCAGGAGGCGGGCCGGATGGGGGGTCTCATCGACGACCTGCGCTCAATCGATGAGGCGGGAACCGGCGGCGCGCCCCTGCGCCCCGAGCCCCTCGACCCGTCGGCGCTCGTCAACGATGCCGTGACCCGCTTCGCGCCCCGGGCCGCCGCCGCGGGCGTCGACCTGCGCGCCGGCACGGACCCGGCCCTCGGACTGACGGCAGACCGTGGTGCGGTCGAGCGGATCCTGGGCAACCTGGTCGAGAACGCCCTCGCGGTGGTGCCGGCCGGGGGCCACGTCCTGGTCGAGGCGCGGTCGACGGCCGGCGACGGCGTTTCGTTCCGCGTCAGCGACGACGGACCCGGCTTCCCGCCGGGGTCGCAGGAGCGCGTGTTCGACCGCTTCTACCGGGCGGACCCGGCGCGGACGGGACCCGGGACGGGGCTCGGGCTGTCGATCGTCCGGGCGCTGGCCCGGGCACACGGGGGCACGGCGGTGGCCGAGAACCTCGCACCGTCCGGTGCACGCGTCACGGTGACGCTGCCGACGATCCCGATCATCGGCGTCGCCTGACGGCCGAAGCGCCCGCGACGGTCGATCCACCGGCACTCGCCCACGATCGGGCGCTATCACATGCTCCCGGCATGGCCCTCGATCCGGACGCGAACCCGCCGCCGGTCCCGCACCCGGATGGCGCCGCGCCCACTTCTGTCGCGCTCGTGCACCGTGCGCTCAGGGTGCTCAACCGCTGGATGATGATCCCGGTGATCCGGCTCGGGCTTGGCGCCTGGATCGGCACGCCGGTGGGCGGCTACATCCTGCTGCTCCGCGTCCGCGGCCGGAAGACCGGGCTGATCCGCGAGGCTCCGCTCAGCTACCTCGTCGCCGACGGGGTGGTCTGGGTGATGGCCGGATTCGGCGAGCGGACCGCGTGGTACCGGAACCTGCTCGCGGATCCGATCGTCGATGCCTGGCTGCCCGGTCGTGTCGTCAGATGCCGGGCAGAGGAGATCGCGGACCCCACCATTCGGGCGCGGATCCTGCCCGATCTCACGCGCGCGGCCGGCCTGCCGGGGGCCATGGTCGGGTGCAACCCGTGGCGCTCCCCCGACGAACGGATCGTCGAGCTCCTCGAGGGGATCCCGCTGATCCGCCTCGTGCCCGAGGGCGGGGCGATCGCTGCCGGCCCGGACGACCCGGGCGGCCACGCCTGGATCTGGCGCCAGGCGCTGGTGACGGGGCTGACGGTCGGCTGCCTGCGGCTCCTGCGCTCCCGCTGACCTCGCCGCGACCTGTCGTGCCCGCGGTCAACCGGCCGGGTAGCCGAGCGACGTCCACGAAGGTCCGCCGGGCGCCTCGATCAGCTCGACCAGCACGCCGTGGCAGGATCGCGGGTGGAGGAAGGCGACCGGTCCCTCGGCACCTTTTCGAGGCGCGCTGTCGATCAGCTCGATCCCGTCCACCTCGAGCCGTAGCAGCGTCTCGGCGAGATTCGCAACCTCGAAGCACACGTGGTGGAAGCCCTCGCCCTTGTTGGCCAGAAAGCGCGCGACGCCCGTCGTGTCATCCGTGGGCATCACCAGCTCGACCTTCGATTCCCCCACCGGCAGGAACGCGATGGTCACCCTGTCGGTCTCGATCGGCAGCACGAGCTCGACGGGCAGGCCGAGGATGTCGCGCCACAAGCCGAGTGCCTGGTCCAGGTCCGCGACGATGACCGCCACGTGATGGACACGACCGAGCCGTCGGATCGCGGGGGGAACGCGTGTCGACGCCTTCAGATCGGGCATGTGAGGGTCCTCCTCAGACCGTGATCAGCTCGCGATGAACGCCCCAGGTCGTCCGCAGGCGGTCGGCGATCTCACCCACGGTGGCATACGCGGCCACGGCCTCGATGATCGCCGGCAGGAGGTTGGCCTCGCCCCGGGCCTCGTCCTCGAGCCGGCGCATCGCCCGGTCCCACGCCGCGGGGTCGCGCTCCCGGCGAACCCGGCGAATGTCGGCGACCTGGCGTCGCTCCCCCTCCGGATCGATCCGCTGGAGCGTCGGACGTGCCGGCGACTCCTCGTCCCGGAACTTGTTGACGCCGACCACGATCCGGTCGCCGCGCTCGATCTCCCGCTGGACCCGGTACGCGGACTCCTGGATCTGGCGCTGCTGGAAACCGCCCTCGATCGCGGCCAGCGTGCCGCCCATCGCGTCGATCTCGTCGAGGTAGGCGGTTGCCGCCGCCTCGAGCTCGCTGGTCAGCGACTCCACGAAGTACGACCCGGCCAGCGGGTCCGGTGTCTCGGTCACACCCGCCTCGTACGCGAGGATCTGCTGTGTTCGCAGGGCCAGCCGTGCGGACTCGGCGGTCGGCAGCGCCAGCGCCTCGTCGCGCGAGTTGGTGTGCAGGCTCTGGGTCCCGCCCAGGACGGCGGCCAGGGCCTGGAGCGTGGTTCGCACGACGTTGTTGTCGATCGACTGGGCGGTCAGGGACGACCCGGCCGTCTGCGTGTGGAACCGGCACATCATCGAACGGGCGTTCGATGCGCCGAACCGCTCCTTCATGATCCGCGACCACATCCGGCGGGCGGCCCGGAACTTCGCGACCTCCTCGAACAGCTCCGACCAGGCGGCAAAGAAGAACGACAGCCGGGGAGCCACATCGTCCACTGCAAGCCCGCGGGACAGCGCCGCCTCGACGTAGGCGATCCCGTCGGCCAGCGTGAACGCAAGCTCCTGGGCGGCGGTCGCTCCGGCCTCGCGCATGTGGTAGCCGGAGATGCTGATCGTGTTCCAGCGGGGCAGCTCGCGGGACGCGAACTCGAACACGTCGGTCACCAGTCGCATCGACACTCGCGGCGGGTAGATCCACGTGCCCCTGGCGATGTACTCCTTGAGGATGTCGTTCTGGGTGGTGCCGGACACGTCTGCGCGGGCGACCCCCTGCTTCTCCGCGGCCGCCACGTACAGGGCGAGCAGGATCGGCGCCGTGGCGTTGATGGTCATCGAGGTGCTGACCTCCCCCAGCGGGATGCCGGCGAACAGCACCTCCATGTCGGCGAGCGACGAGACCGGTACGCCGACTCGACCGACCTCCCCCTCCGCTTCCGGGGCGTCGGCGTCATAGCCCATCTGGGTGGGCAGGTCGAAGGCGACGGACAGGCCCGTCTGCCCCTGGGACAGCAGGTACCGGAACCGCACGTTCGTCTCGGCCGCCGTCGCGAACCCCGCGTACTGGCGCATGGTCCAGAGTCGCGACCGGTACATGGTCGGCTGGACGCCACGGGTGAACGGGTACTCGCCGGGCAGGCCCAGGTCCCGGGCAGGATCGAGCCCATCGGTGTCGGCTGCCGTGTAGACGTCGGCGATCGGGATCTCCGAGGTCGTGACGAACTGGCCGCGCTCCGGCGACGAAGCCAGTGCGCGGGCGCGGGTCGTGGCTCGCCAGCGCTCGACCGCCGGATCCGCCGTTGCCTCGTCGCTCACCCGGACCTCCGTCAGCTGATGACCATGAGCAGGTCGCCGACCTCGATGTTGATGCCGGGCGCAACCCCGACACGGTCGATGGTGCCATCCTTCGGGGCGCGCAGCTCGTTCTGCATCTTCATGGCCTCGACCACCAGCAGCTGCTGGCCCGCGGTGACCTCGTCGCCAGGCCCGACGGACACGGCCACCACCTTGCCCGGGATGATCGCCCGGACCTCGAGCGGCCCGCTGTGCGCGCTTGATTCGCGGCCCTTGGTCGCCCGCTCGCGCAGGGCGGCGATCCGCTCCGGCTCGAGCTCCACCTCGAACCGGAAGCCATCGACCAGCACCTCCTGCAGAAGGACGCGGCCCGGACCCTTCTGGTACGGCTCGAGCACGACACGGGTCTGGCGACCGGCCTCGCCCAGGATGTGGCGACCCCGCCCGACGGCCCGGATCATGACGTCGGCTGGCTCGCCGTCGACCAGCGGGTGTCTTTGCGCACGGACAGTCCCATCGTCCGGCACGGTCGGCGGAACGGCGGCCCCGCCGAGCGGGCCGGTGCCCACGGTCGGGTTTACCGGATGGAGTTCCTCCGCGGCCGGCGCAACGCGGAGCACCGGCTCGTCGGCCAGCCGCGATGCCGGCGCAAGGCCAGCCCGGACGGCCCGAGGGTCATCGGCAACCGGCGCCGGCTGCGCCTCGGCCTCGTCCCCCGCAATGCCACCGGCCTCGACCTGAGCTCGGGTCAGCTCGGCCATCGATCGACCCCGTGCGCCCGACCCGAACGACGCCAACCTGGTGCGACGTCATCGCGCGCGGGCGCCCCCGCCGACCCCACGCCGGCACCAGGCGCCGCACTCGGCGTCAGCCCGCCCCCGGCGCCGTCGATCGCGGCAAGTCCCACAGCGAGCAGCGCCGCCCGAACCGCCCGCGCACGTGCGCCCTCTCCGTCCCAGTGCGCGTCCACCCATCCCGTCGACAGCGCACCGTCGCGGAAGGCGTCGCCATGCGCAACGAACCGGTCGAACGGCAGCGTGGTCTGGACACCCCCGATCTCGGTCTCGTCGAGGGCACGTCCCAGCCGATCGATCGCCGTATCCCGGTCCTGCGCGTGGACCATCAGCTTGGCAATCAGGTTGTCGTAATCGGGCGGCACGGAGTCGCCGGACTCGATCCCGGTGTCGACGCGGACCCCTGGCCCTGCGGGCATCACCCATCGCCCGACCCGGCCGGGCGTCGGCGCAAACGCCCTTGCGGGATCCTCGGCCGCGATCCGGACCTCGATCGCGTGGCCCGCTGGTGTCAGCGCACGCTCGCCGGCCGCCAGCACCTCGGGCGACAACGGCCGGCCGGCGGCGATCCAGAGCTGTTCGCGCACGATGTCGACGCCGGACACGAGCTCCGTCACGCCGTGCTCCACCTGGAGCCGGGTGTTGACCTCGAGGAACCAGAACCGGCCGTCGGCGTCGTAGAGG
Source organism: uncultured Chloroflexia bacterium (assembly GCA_963734895.1). Lineage (GTDB taxonomy): Bacteria > Chloroflexota > Limnocylindria > Limnocylindrales > CSP1-4 > CAIXZV01. Next base: position 59,565 of record CAVTIN010000015.1, read on the forward strand.
AACTCGCAGGTGGCGGCGTTGCGCAGCTCGGCCGCCCGGGCAAGTCGGACCGCGCGCTCGTGAAGCTGCCGGCGTTCGTCGGCGGTGATCCCCGGCGCCGGGGCCTCCTCCACGAGCTTCTGGTGGCGGCGCTGGAGCGAGCAGTCGCGCTCCCCCAACGCGACGACGTTGCCATGCGCGTCGCCCAGAAGCTGCACCTCGACATGACGCGCCGGGAGGATCTCGCGCTCGATGTACACCGATCCGTCGCCGAATGCCGACGCCGCTTCGCGTGAGCCCGAGACGAGCGCGGCGGGAAGATCCTCGGCACGCAGGACGCGACGCATCCCCCGCCCTCCCCCGCCGGCGGCTGCCTTGACCAGCAGGGGGAAGCCGATGCCGCGCGCGGTCGCCACGATCTCCGCCACCTGGTCGGAGCGGTCCACCGGCGCGGGCTCGAGGGTGCCCGGGACCGACGGGACGTCGATCCTCGCCGCCAGCCGTCGGGCGTGCAGCTTGTCGCCGAGCGCCTCGATCGTGGCCGATGCCGGCCCCACGAACGTCAGGCCCGCGTCCTCGACGGCGCGCGCGAACGCCGCGCGTTCGGCGAGGAACCCATAGCCCGGGTGGATCGCCTCGGCGCCCGCGTCGATCGCGGCCTGGACGACCGCGTCAATTCGAAGGTAGCTCTCGGTGGGCGGCGCCGGCCCGAGCCGGACCGCGACATCTGCCAGGCGGACGTGAGCCGCCGTCGCGTCGGCATCGCTGTACACCGCGACCGCCTCGATGCCCATCTCGTGGCACGCCCGGATGATGCGGACGGCAATCTCGCCGCGATTGGCGATCAGGACGCGTCGAAACGGGCGATCAGGATCAGTCATCGGCGGGGCTCGCTGCCGGCGTCTTTGCGCAAGGACACCGCGCGGCCGTCAGAGCGGGATGTTGCCATGCTTCTTCTTCGGGTTCGTGTCGCGCTTGTCGGCGAGGACCTCGAGCGCGCGGATCAGGCGCGGTCGCGTCTCGTGCGGAAGGATCACCTCGTCAATGTAGCCTCGACCCGCGGCGATGTAGGGGTTCGAGAACTCCTCCTCGTACTCCGCCACCAGGCGCTTGCGCTCTGCCGTCGGGTCGTCTGCGCCGGCGATCGAATCCTTGAAGATGATGTTGACCGCGCCTTCAGCGCCCATCACCGCGATCTCCGCGGATGGCCATGCGAAGTTCATGTCGCCGCGGATGTGCTTGCTGCTCATGACGTCGTACGCGCCGCCGTACGCCTTGCGCGTGATCACGGTCACCTTCGGGACCGTCGCCTCGCAATACGCGTACAGCAGCTTCGCGCCGTGCTTGATGATCCCGTTGTGCTCCTGACCGACGCCCGGCAGGAAGCCCGGCACATCGACAAACGTGACCAGCGGGACGTTGAACGCATCACACGTCCTGACGAACCGTGCGGCCTTGACCGACGCGTCGATGTCCAGCGCTCCGGCGAGAACTGCGGGCTGCTGGGCCACGATCCCCACCGGGCGGCCACCGAGCCGCGCAAACCCGACGATGATGTTGCCCGCCAATGCCGGCTGGATCTCGAGGAAGTCACCTTCGTCGATGACCCGACGAAGCACCTCGTGCATGTCGTATGGCCTCGACGGCTCGTCGGGCACGACCTCGTCGAGCTGCGCGTCCATCCGATCCCGTGGGTCCTGGGCGTCGATGCGCGGCGGATCCGACAGGTTGTTCTGCGGCAGGTAGGCAAGGAGACGTCGGACGAAGTCCATCGCCTCCGCCTCGTCGCGTGCCGCAAGATGCGCGACCCCGCTGCGACCCGTGTGCACCCCGGCGCCGCCCAGCGCCTCGGAATCGACTTCCTCGTGGGTCACGGCCTTCACGACGTTGGGCCCGGTCACGAACATGTAGCTCGTTCCCTCGACCATCACGGTGAAGTCCGTCATTGCGGGCGAATAGACTGCGCCGCCCGCGCACGGCCCGAGGATGACAGAGATCTGGGGCACGACCCCGGACGCCATGACGTTGCGAAGGAAGATCTCGGCGTAGCCGCCGAGCGACGCGACGCCTTCCTGGATTCGAGCTCCCCCGGAGTCATTGAGGCCGATGACGGGTGCGCCGACCTTCATCGCCAGATCCATGATCTTGCAGATCTTCTCGGCATACGCCTCGGACAGCGACCCACCGAACACCGTGAAGTCCTGGCTGAACGCAAACACGAGCCGCCCGTCGATCGTGCCGTGCCCGGTGACCACGCCGTCGCCCAGGAACTGCTGGCGATCGAGACCCATCGCGGAGGGGCGGGGCATGACGAACGCGTCCAGCTCGACGAACGACCCGGCATCGAGCAACAGGTCGAGACGCTCCCGGGCCGTGAGCTTGCCCCACGCGTGCTGGCGCTCGATCCGCACCGGGCCGCCGCCCTGGAGCGCCTCGGCGCGCATCCGCTCAAGCCGCGCGATCCGTTCCGCGTTGTTGGGCACGTCTCTGGACTCCTCCGATGGCGTGACCGCGCGTCCTTGCGCAAAGACGGCGGGACGACCCAATCATAGGCCTCGCACGCTCGCGGCTCGACGCTCTCCGGCACCGGCGTCCTGGCACGGCGCGATGAGACCCAACCGTTGCTCATGTTTCCGGCGGATGAACGACGTGTTACAGGCGCATGTCGCCGGGGCCCGCCGCGCACGATGCGATCATGGATATCCACAGAACGGTGCACAACTGCGCCAATGTGTGGACAACCTCGCACCCGCAAGCGAACCCCCCGCGGTAGCATTCGCTGCACCCTCAGTGTCGGCCGGCCCACCGCGCCGCTTCCTTCAGTCCGAGGTGATGTCCTTGTCCCACGTGATCGCGATCGCCAACCAGAAGGGTGGCGTTGGCAAGACGACGACCGCGATCAACCTTGCGGGAGCGCTCGCCGAGGAGGGCTGCCGGGTGCTCCTCATCGACATGGATCCGCAGGCGAATCTCACCGCTGGTATCGGCGTCAACCTCAATACCGTCGAGCGATCGATGGCCGACGTCCTGGCCGACGGACGATCGACGCTCCCCGAGGTGATCCTCGCGACCGAGACGGCCGGCATCGATGTTGCCCCGGCCCACATTGATCTCGCGAGCACCGAGGGCGAGCTGTTCACCGCGCTCGGCCGCGAACAGATCCTGCGCGAGGCGCTGCGCGAGGCGATCGAGCCGTACGACTACGTCCTGATCGACTGCCCCCCGAACCTCGGCCTGCTGACCGTCAACGGCCTCGTCGCCGCCGACAGCGTGATCATCCCGGTCCAGACGCAGTTCTACGCGATGAAGGGGCTCAACAACCTGGTCAAGGTCATCAATGCCATCCGGATGAAGCTCAACCGCGACCTCCGGATCCTGGGCCTGCTGCCGACGTTCTACGACGGCCGGACCAACCTGGCGCGGGACATGCTCGATGAGCTCCGCGTCGTCGGTGATCATCACGTGTTCACGACGATCATCCGCACCACCGTCAAGCTGGGGGAGGCGCCGCTTGCCGGGCGACCCATCACGTCGTACGCCGGAGCATCCGAAGCCGCTCGCAGCTATCGCGAACTCGCCCGGGAGGTGATCGAACTTGGCCAGGCCTGACTTCCGCGCCGCCGCCGCCCGCCGACTGTCCGAGGATCGGGAGCTTCCGCCCGCGATCGTCAGCCTCCTGTCGCCGGACATGAACCGCCGGTCGACCGGCGTCAAGGTGATCGAGACCGATCACATCAATTCCAATCCCGAGCAGCCTCGCCTTGCATTTGACGAAGCGACGCTCGAGGAGCTGGCCGCGTCCATTCGCGAGCACGGGGTCCTGCAGCCGATCCTGGTCCGCCCTCTCGACGATGGGCGTTACCAGCTCATCGCCGGCGAGCGCCGCTGGCGAGCCTCCAAGATCGCGGGGCGCGTGACCATTCCTGCGCTGGTCGAGGACATCGACGACGAGACGGCGCTCGAGATCTCGATCATCGAGAACCTCCAGCGGGAGGACATCTCACCGCTGGACGAGGCGGCGATGTACGACCGCATGATCCGCGACCACGGGTACAGCATCCGCAAGCTTGCCGAGAAGCTGGGCAAGGACAAGGGCTACCTGGAGAACCGGCTCCGCCTGGCCGATGCGCCGGCCGAGGTCCGCGAGCTCGTGTCTTTGCGCAAGGACACCTTGTCCCACGCCTACGAGCTGATGAAGGTCCAGGACCCGAAGAAGCGCCGCCGGCTGGCCGACCAGGTCGCCCGCAACGAGCTGTCGCTGGTCAAGCTCCGCGAGCGCATCGAGGGCCGGCGAGCCCGTGTCCCCGTGGAGGCAGCCGATGCTGGCCGGCAGCGAGCCGCCGGCCGCCGAGGCAGAGGATGACGGAGATTGGGCCGGACATGGATCGCGGGCGGCCGCACCCGTCCGTGACGACTCGCTGATCGCCGCCAAGCAGCAGCTCAACGAGGCGGTCGAGGACTTCCTCGACATGCTGCGCAACCCCGAGGTTCTCGACGCCATCGGGCCGATCGACCGCAGCAACCTGGCCAAGTACCTGACGATCGCGAAGCTTCGGCTGGAGAACGCCATCGCCGTCGTGCGCAGCGGGGACGGCGACCGGTAGCGTCCTCCCCTACCCCGGGAATCGTCGAAGCCGGCGCCATTGGCGCCGGCTTCGTCCATCTCTGGTGGTTTCAGGCCCGTAGGCCGTCGATCAGTGGTGCGAGGCGGCCAGGGCCGCAGCCGCGGCGTGCTTGGCATGACCCTTTGCCTTGCCCGCGGCGCCCTTCGCCTTGCCGGCATCCGCCTTGGTCTGTGCGGCGGTGGTCTGGGTGTCGGGTGTCGTGATCCCGCAGAGCTCGGGTGTCACAGTGGTGTAGTCGAACCCGACGGCCGACACGTCCTTCATGTGGGCGACACACGAGACGAACGCGCCGTGGTTGGGGAACCCTTCGGGCGTGTCCATCTGGGCGGCCCCGGAAACGAGCGCTCCATGGTTGTCGCTTGGCGCATTGTCGGAGGCGGGAGCGTCGACCTTCGGTGCGTCACTCTCGGGCGCCTCGGACTCGGGGGCGTCACTCTCGGGTGCCTCGGACTCGGGGGCCTCGCTGCCGTCGTCCGCGCCAACCTTGTCGACCGCGGTCCTCGCGGTATCGCTGGCCTGGGACGGCAAGGCAGGCGAGGTGGCAAATACGGCACCAGCCGACAGGGCGAGGACCACGAATGCGATCCCCAGGCCGCGGAATCGGCGGGTCAGGTCAATCATCAACAGGAAACCTCAGTTCAAGTGGCTGTGCCCATGGTAACGAGCCACATACGGGCCTCGTTAGGGGTACATCAGTCATGCGCACCCCGGACGACGGGATGCGCATGCACGCAACGCCCTTGGCCGGAGACGGCCGGTCCGTGGCGGCCGGGGCTGTTCAGCGCGTCTCAGGCCCCCGTGACGGTGCCGCCGGGCGCGCTCAGCGCACCCAGCCATGCGACGGCCAACAGCCCGGTGCCGACCGCCTGGATCTCCCAAGCAAGCTCCCGAAGCGTCGGGCTGGCCCGGAGCGAGCCCACGAGCCCCAGCAGGGCCCCCGAGACGGGCGTGCCTGCCGCGAGGATCATCGCCGCCAGCCAGCCCGTCGGCGCCCCGAGCACGACGGCCGTCCCGAGGGCGAGAGCCGCGACCACCGCGTGGAGGAGCAGGACGAGCACCGAGGCGCGGCCGGTGCCGAGCGCGACGGCGATCGAGCCGCTCCCGGCCGCCTCGTCGCGCTCCACGTCGACGATGGCGTTCGCGATCGCCAGCGCGGTGCCCGCGTTCGCCGCTGCCGGCACGAGCACGAGGAAGACTCCCGGGAGGGTGCCGGTCGCGCCGAACCAGCCGTAGACCGGCAGCAGGGGAATCCCGATCGCGATCGGCAACCACGACAGCGTCGTGCCACGGGCGCGCAGGTCATAGATGAACCCCACGGCGAGCCCGACCAGCGCGATGAGCACCAGCTGCGGTCCCCCGACGAGGGCGAGCAAGAGTCCCGCAACAGCACACACGATCACCACGGTTCGAGCGACCGGTTCGGGGACGAGCCCCGCCGGGACGGGCTTGTCCGGGCGGATGCCCGTATCGCGGTCGATGTCCGTGAGGTCGTTGAGGGCCCCGATCGAGAACTGCAGGAATGTCATCGAGAGTCCGAGCTCAACGGCGAGATCCGGGGCCGCACCGGCAACGGTCGCGACCATCGCCACGACCACGCCATTGAGCAGCGAGGGGAACGGGTGGACGAGCCTGAACGCGCCCGCGAGACGGGCCGCTGCCGGGACGGGCGGCTGGCCGGTCGCACTCTCGACGATTTCGAGCGCGCCGACCGGTTCGTCAGACGTAGACGAGCTCGTCGAAGTTGGCGACGAGGTACGCGATCAAGCGCTCGCGGCCGTCGGCAACCTGCGCCCGGATGCCCGGGACGAGGGCCCACAACGTCGTCGCCGGGACCATCAGCTGGCCTGCAGCGGTGCTCCCCACCACATCGGGCGGCCCGCCGCCGGAAGCGAACACCCGTTCGAATGCGCGCGCGTCGAGTGCAGCCGCCGTGCGGAAGTCCTGGACGACTCGCACGACGCCCTTGCGGATGGCGATGTCGCGCATCAGCTCGGCGGCCCAGGAGTCGATCTGGGCGTCCGACTGCTCCGCAAGGCGGGCGCGGTACTCCTTGGCGTCGGCTGACAGGCCGGTTGCTCCCACGGGTCCTCCTCGCGTCGGGTGATCGGCAGCAGAATGCCACACCCGGGGGTCAGCCTGCGCTCCCCTCCTCCGTTCCGGCAGCATCGCCGGTCCCGAGCGCCGGTCGTGCGCCCTCCGGCCAGTCGTTGAACAGCTCCGTCAGCCATCGGCCGAACCACCCTGGCTCGCCCGGATCGGCGAAGTCCGAGGTCAGGCCGCGGAGCGCATCGGCCGTGCGGGCGGTCAGCGCCTCGACGCTCGCGCGGTTCGGACGACCATCGGGCGTGATCGGCTCGCCGAACCTGATCCGGACCGGCCGCCGGAAGCCGAGCCAGCTGGTGCCGTTGATCGCCACGGGGATGACCGGGACGCCGGCGCGCAGGGCGAAGTACGCGGTGCCGTCGGCCAGCGGGAGCAGCTCACGCTCCCCACGATGGATCCGGCCCTCCCCGGCGATCACGATCACCCAGCCATCCTCGAGGATCCGCTGCACGCGGCGGGTGATCTCGATCAGATCGCGCTTGTCGGGGCCGTACGGGATCCCGAACCCCGCCCACATGATCAGGCGGTTTCGCGCCCCACGGCGCATGTCGGCCTCCCTGGGGCCGAACATCGCGAGCTTCGGACGGGCCGGGAGGACCGTCAGGAGGATGATCGGGTCGAGCCAGTTGAGGTGGTTGAAGCAGTAGATCGCGGGCCCGATGGCGCGGTTCGCTCGACCCTCGACACGCACCCTGAGGATCAGCCGCACGATGGCGGTCAGGACCACCAGGATGAATCGGAAGCGGCAGGGCCGGTGGACGGGGCCGGTCGCCGCAGGGCTGACCACGCCCGAGAGTATGCGCCCGCCATCGCTCCGGTCCCACCACGGGCGCCGACAAGGCTAGCGAGATCCAGGGCACGGAGGACGCATGCCCGGTCGGGTCAGGACCTGGGATATGACATCGACGTGACCAGAGGACTGTCGCTCGACGCTCGAATTGACGATGATGGACGCGCTCGAGGGGGCAGGAGGGTGTGCCACCATGCGGATCGATCGTGGCCTGTTGCGCTGGGGAGTGTTCCTCATCGTCCTTGGGTCTGTTCCGCTCGCCGTGCGTGCCGGCTACCTGGACACGGACACCGTTCGGCGGGCGTGGGAGCTGTGGCCGCTGATCCTCATCGGGATCGGGCTCGGGCTGCTCCTCCAGCGAACGCAGGCCGCCGTCGTCGGCGGGCTGATCGTGTCGATCACCTTCGGGCTGATCGGCGGCAGCGTGCTGAGCGTCGGCGTCGAGGGCGGCTTTACCAGCTGCAATTTCGGGGCCGGCAGCGGGGGCACCGCCTTCTCGACGCAGACAGGATCCCTCGGGACCAGCCCGATCGTCGACCTCGAGCTCAACTGCGGTGAGCTGGACGTCGTCACCGCCGCCGGAACCGGCTGGGTCATCGCGGGCAGCGACAACGACGGGCAGGGTCCCGTCATCGAGTCGTCCGCGGACCTGCTGCGGGTCCGATCACGCAATCGCGCCGGGATCGGGTTCACCCGTGGCGGCGACCAGTGGCAGATGACGCTCCCGATGGACCCGGTCGCAGAGGTCAAGGTCGCGGTCAACGCCGCATCGGCTCGCCTGGATCTCGCCGGCGCGCACGTGCCGGACGTCAGCGTGAGCGTGAATGCGGGTGACATCTGGCTCGACCTCTCGAAAGCCGCCCAGGTCGGCCAGCTGGATGCCTCGGCGAACGCCGGATCCTTGAAGCTCAATCTCCCGGCCGCCTCGCTCACCGGCAGCATCTCCGCCAACGCCGGGTCGATCGATGTGTGCGTTCCAGACGGTGTCGGCCTGCGCCTGCGGGGCTCCGACAACCCGCTGTCGTCGAACAACTTCGACCAGCGCGGCCTGGTGAAGAGCGGGCGGACCTGGACGAGCCCCGGATACGACACCGCGACCGTCCGGATCGATCTCGCGACCAGCGCCAACGCGGGCAGCATCACCCTCAACCCGGAGGCCGGCTGTGAATGATCGGCTCTATCGCTCCCCCACCGACCGCGTGATCGCCGGTGTGGCCGGCGGGCTCGCGGTCTACCTGAACCTGGACCCGTCGCTGGTGCGGGTGGCCTGGGTCCTGCTCGCCATCCTGTCGGGCGGGATCTTCATCCTCGTGTACTTCGTGATGATGATCGTGGTGCCGCTGCCGCCGGTTGGCTGGGTGCCGCGCCCGCGCGGCGGCTCCGGGCCAGCGTGGCCGTCGGGCGGTTCCGGCTGGCAGGCCGGCAGCCCCCCGCCCGGCACGCCGCCCGCCGGAACCAGCCCCGGTGCCGTTCCCGGCTGGCAGGCGGGCGAGGGCACAGCGTGGGGTCAGGCCCCGGGCGGGTTGCCGGAATCCGGCTGGGGCCAGGCGCCCAGGGTCGACTCCGGCAACGCCGGGATCGTGTTCGGGGCCGTCCTCGTCCTGCTCGGCGCCTGGTTCCTCGTCGATCGGTACATCGACATCGACTGGAACCTGCTGTGGCCCGTGGTGGTCATCGGATTGGGCGTCGTCCTGATGCTGGGGGCCATGCGAAGGAACCGGACGCCGGGCGACTGACGCACTCGGTGGTGCATGATCGCGTCCCATGGCCGCACCCGATCCATCCCTGCTTGCCCTGACCGCCGCCGGCATCGCCGGCGGCCTGGCGTTGCTGTGGCGCGGCTTCAGTGGGTTCCGGTCGGCCGTGCGCATCGGCGACACGGCGACCTCGCGGATCACCAGCCTCGCCGCGGGAGAGGTCCTGGTCTCAGGCACGGTCGAGCCGGCCGAGGTCACCCTTCGCTCGCCGCTCCAGAGCCGTGAGTGCGTGTGGTACCGGGCCAGCGTCTCCTCGGGCGGCCGCGGCCGGGACGACGCGTTCAAGGAAGAGCGCGGCGTCGGGTTCCGGGTGCGGGACGAGAGCGGGACAATCCGGGTGTTCCCGCGCGGCGCACGCGTCGACGCCCGCGACCGGTTCAACGACAGCACCGGGACGTTCGGGGAGACACCGCCCGGGCTCGAGATGCGGACGGGGCCGGCCTTCGGCGGCTCGATGGCGGGCGACCGGGAGGCCGCCATCGCCGAGCTGCTGACCGTGCACCGTCCCGACCCGGAATCGGCGCTCCGCGGCGTGGTGACCTCCACGCTGATCGGCGGATCGAACTCGCGCCGGTATCGCGAGGCACGGCTCGAGCCGGGCGACGTCGTGACCGTGGTGGGCACCGCCCTGCCGTTCGGCCACCTGGAAGACCCGAACGGGGCGGACCTGCTCGACCACTGGGACGACCCGAGCGTCGGTCTCGAAGACCCGACGGTCGCCGCCGAGATCGCGGCGGCACGAGCCTCGGGTCAGCTGCTCACCCCGGAGCAGGCCTGGGGCAACGCGGCCATCCCGGGGTTCGGGGTGGGGCGGCCGGTGCGTGAGCCCGGGCTCGATGCCGGCGCCTTTGCACCTGCCCTCGCGACCGCGGACGAGGCGGCGACGTTCGACCGCACGTTCGATCTCGAACCCGACCTGCTCGTGATCGCCACCATGCCCGACCGGCCGTTGCTGGTCGCCGCCGGGCCGCCGGGTGCGGCCGCAGAGCGACAGGAAGGGCAGTTCCTGGTCGGACTCCTGGGTGCGCTCCTGGCGATCGGCTCCGCGGTCGCGGCCGCGGCCCTGCTCTCGGGCGGATGAGCATGCCCGGGGCCGCCCGATGGCCGATGATGGTTCGACCATGAGTCCGTCCGCTGTCGCTGCCCTGTTCGCCCTCGCCCTGGTCGTGGTCGTTGTCGGCTTCCTGGCGATCACGACATACAACGCGGTCATCGCACTCAAGCTCCGGATCGAGAAGGCGTGGGCGAACATCGACGTTGCGCTCAAGCAGCGCTACGACGAGCTGCCGAACCTCGTGGAGGCGGTGAAGGACGTCATGGCCTTTGAGCAGGACGTGTTGCGCGAGGTCACGGCGCGGCGAGCCGCCTACACCGACCGCGATCCGATCCCGCGCCAGGCGGCCGTCAGCGACGCCACGAGCACAGCCGTCCGGCACCTGTTCGCCGTCGTGGAACGGTATCCCGAGGTCAGGTCGGCCGGAAACGTGCAGGCGTTGCAGGCGGAGATCGCCCGGCTCGAGGGCGTGATCGCAGACCGGCGTGAGCTCTACAACGACCAGGTGTTCCGCTACAACACGCGGATCGCGCAGCTGCCGGCCAGGGTCTTCTCGGACGTCTTCGGCTGGCAGCCCTCCGAGTTCTTCGCGGCCGATGACGACGAGCGCGAGCGGCCATCGGCGGAGCTGCGGCCCGCCTGACCTTCGATCGTGCAGGCGGCCAGCGCTGGTCATCGACGTGTCACCAACGGCCCGTAGACTCTGGGCACACGGAGGTCCCATGCAGTTCCTGTTCCACAAGCCATCCATGCCACGCGCCGAGGAGCTTCTCCCCGGCCGCGCGGAGTCCATCGGTCACCCTGGTACGCATTTCGTGAACGGTCGTACGCTCACGCCCCCCTACCCTGACGGGTTCGAGGTCGCGGACTTCGCGATGGGCTGCTTCTGGGGTGCCGAGAAGAAGTTCTGGTCGATCCCGGGCGTGTGGGTCACCGCCGTCGGCTACCAGGGTGGCGCGACGCCGAACCCGACATATCAAGAGGCCTGCACCGGGCATACCGGTCATGCCGAGGTGGTCCGGGTCGTGTTCGACCCGGCGGTCGTGTCCTACGAGCGACTGCTCAAGGTGTTCTGGGAGTCCCACGATCCGACCCAGGGCTACCGGCAGGGCAACGACGTCGGCACCCAGTACCGCTCGGCGATCTACGCGCATGGGCCCGCTCAACTGGCTGCGGCGACCGCGTCACGCGACCTGTACGCGGGCGAGCTCGCCAAGGCCGGCCATGGTGCGATCACGACCGAGATCCGCGAGGCCCCCGAGCTCTACTTCGCCGAGGAGTATCACCAGCAGTACCTCGCGAAGAACCCGGACGGGTACGACTGCCACACGGCGACGGGCGTGGCGTGCCCGATCGGGCTGGGGGTGAAGGCGTAGGTCAAATGCCCTCCTGTGGCGACGCCTACGATGAAGGCGTGAACCCCGACACGCCGCCCGGATAGTGGCCGACGCGGATCCTGCTCGCGGTCGCGCTCATCGCCACCGCGATCGCCGTGGTGACGTGGTCGGCATGGGCATTGCCGTGGATCGGCCGCGGCGGCCCAAGCGTGTTGGGACTGCCGAGCGAGGTCGTGATCTACCTGGCCGCCGTCGGCCTCCCGCTCGTCGGCCGCGTCCTGATGATCCGGATCTTCCGCGGCTCGCGCGACGAGCCGCCGCCCTGGCGGTACCGCCATCGCTGACGCGGGTTCGAACCTGCGGTTCCGCGGTCGGCCGCATCGGTTCAGCCGGAAGGCGAGATCGACAGGAGTGTTACTCGGCACCCGTGGTCGCGCGCCCCATCGGCGTGCGCGTAGGGGCGCCAGCGGGCCAGCCCTATCGGCATGATCGGATGGGCGGTGGGATCATCCCTGCATGACCCGCGTTGAGTTCCTGTGGTTCGCTGGCTGCCCGGGGTACGAGGCTGCCCGAGACCTGCTGGACGATGTCATCGCCAAGGTGGCGCCGGGCACGGCCGTCGAGTCGATCAACGCCTCGGATCCCGCGGTCGCCCAGGCCCGCGCCTTTCCCGGCTCGCCGACGATCCGTGTGGATGGCCGCGACATCGACCCCGACTTCCGGGACACCGGCGACTACGCGCCCCGGTGCCGCCTCTACCGCGCTCCGGACGGCCTGCGTGGAGTGCCGCCGCGCGAGTGGATCGAGGCTGCCCTCCGTCAATAGCGCAAGGACTGGTACGTGCCCGGTGTCTCCGCGGCAGGTGTCACCTGCCTGATCAGGGTTGCAGCAAGCGTCGCTCATGGAGGCTGAAACCGTTAGGCTCTGCGGACGATGGCTCAACCCTCGGACGCCGAACGTCACGACGAGGAGTTCTGGCGCGATTTCCTGACCCGGGGCGATGGCAAGGAGCGCCGGCTTCGCCGCCTCCTCAGGCTCATCCCCCAGGGCCCGCGCTGCAAGCTCTGCGCCGCACCATTTGCTGGCCCCGGCGCTCCGCTGATGCGAATGATCGGCAAGCGGCCTTCCGGCAGGGAGTCGAACATGTGCAGCGCGTGCTTCGACTTCATGGCGCAGCACCACGGTGGGGCCGAAATCGAGTGCAGCTTCATGTTCGCCGACATCCGGGGTTCCACGGCGATGGCGGAGGGCATGACCGCCACCGTCTTTCGCGGCCTCCTGGACCGCTTCTACAGCACGGCGACCAAGGTCGTCTTCGATCACGACGGCAGCGTGGACAAGTTCGTCGGCGATGAGGTGGTGGCGATGTTCCCGCCGCTCATGAGCGGCGAGCGGCATGCGGCACACGCGATCGAGGCGGCCCAGGCCCTGCTCGAAGCCACGGGTCACGGGGACGCCGGCGGCCCGTGGGTGCCAGTTGGCGCGGGAGTCCATACCGGCCCCGCCTGGGTCGGCGCGGTAGGCGACGAGTCACACGTCGAGCTGACCGCCCTGGGCGACACGGTCAATACGACCGCCCGTCTGGCGTCCGCGGCCGGCGTCGGCGAGATCCTGGTCACGATCGCCTCCGCTGAGGCCGCCGGACTTGCTGCGACGGGCGAGCGCCGATCACTCGAATTGAAAGGCAAGGAGCTCCCCACAGACGTCGTGGTTCTCCGCGCCTGATCCGGCCGGGACGTCCAACACGGCCTGACGATCGCGGGTCGGGCTCCTGCTCGCGAAACCTGAACCGCGGCGGCTGCGCTCGCCAAGTGGACTCGATCCAGGCCGCGGCCGGGTGACGCCGGGGGCCCTCGATCGGACTGCTACCGTGGCGTCGTGCAACGTGAACAGGCGGTCGGACCGGCACTCGTCGTCTTCGGCGTGATCTTGATCCTCGTGCTGGCCGTAGGTCGGGACGACGTGCTCGTCGGCATCGTCGTCGGGCTGCCGTTGATCATCGCGGGGGCCGTCTTGTTCGTCCGAGCGCAACGGCACGCGACGTAGCTCATCGGGCCGGGCCCTGTTGTACGCAGGTGGGCGCGAAGCAGCAATGACGATCGGGGAACTCAGCCGGCGTGGGCTTCGTTCGGATCTGGTTCCATGAGAGGTATCGAAGGAAGCCTGAAGGGTCGACCGCAATGGGGTTCATCACGACACGCTGGGAAGCCACGTGCGAAGGCCACAGCATCACCGTCACGCGCAACGAGATCGGACGCGGCTTCGCGCTCGAGTGGGACGGCCGCGAGATCGCGCGGCGGAAATGGTCGTGGGTCGGCCTGGGTGAGCTCCACGGTTCGGTGGATCTCGACGGCAGGCACCGCGACATTCACGTCAGTCTCCGTGTCGGCAAGGGGCGCGGCAAAGGGCTGCTCACCGATGGCGCCTGCACGATCACCGTCGATGAACATCCGTTGGAGGTCAGGCACATCCGCTGAGACCGAGAGTTGGCCGGAGCGCCGTTGGCGATCGCGTGGTCCACGCCGGTCAGAGCTCGCCTGAGCGTTGACTCCACCCGTTCGATGGATCGCCAGCTGACGGGAACGGGCCCGCGACGCCCCACAATGAAGCGAGACCTCAAGAACCCTCCTTGGCAGGCCGGCAAGGCGAGTCTCGCCGGGCACTGCATCGCACGTCAGACGTGGGTTTGACGTCCACTTGGTCGTACTCCCCCAATCATCCTCGGCGAGCCGGCAGGACGCCTGAGCGGCGCCCGCGCTAGGCATCCGGCGGCGAGAAGCGTTCCACGAACCCTGCCCGCCATGCCGGCGCCTCGAACGGTGCGGCGTACCAGGACGTGGTCTTGGCGATCTTGCCCTGGCGAAGCTCGATGATCTGGATCATCTGCCATGTTTCACCGTTCGCGTACGTCGCGGTCCCGACATACGTGTAGACGTCGCCCGAGCCCTCGATCCGCAGCACCGTGAAGCTCGGCGTCAGCACCCAGCGGTCCTCCGCACTCACGAGCCGTGTGCTCTTCGGATCGATCGTCGCGACCCCTCCGGGGTAGTTGTGCAGGAGGGCGAGCTGGTTCGCCTTGCCCCGGACGCGTTCCCCTGACTGGGGCATCTCATCGACATAGTCGTCGGTGATGAGCAGCACCAGAGCGTCGTGATCCTTGTCCTGCAAGGCGCGCGCGTAGCGCTCGACGATTGCCCGAGCACTGGGGTCAGCCATCGTGTCCTCCACCTGATAGCCGTCGCTGCATCAGCGAGTCATGGGAATTCTACGGTGCGGCAGCTGGGCTCCCGGGTTCATGTGATCGGCGTTCATTGCCTCGGCCAAAGCCAGCCGCGCCAGACCAGATTTCAGAGCGGAGTCACCTGGGTTCGAACTTGGTGGTATCGACGCCCAGGTTCCATGCCGGCGTCGTTCACCGCCGGCGTTTCGAGGGCGGCAACCCACGCGTGACGCTCGCTCCCGCGCCGGTAGGCTAGCGCCGGAGGTGTCCCCAATGACGATCCGAGCGGCGCTGGACGAGGCGATGCAGAGCGGAACCGCGGATGAGGCGATGAGCGCCCTGATCGAGCGCGGTGTCTGGATGGCCGATGTCGACACGATGACGCAGGCCGTGCATAGCGTCTACTGCGGCATCATGGCCGACACGACCATCCCAACGACAAGGATCGCGATCAGGCTCGACAGTTGATCGCAGCCATCGGGAAATCGATCGGGCGCGGAGCCCCTGCGAAGCAGGACTAGCACATTCTGGCGATGGCCCCAGCCACAAGTGACGCGCAGCATCGCTGACCCTTGACACGCCGATCGCGCGGAGCATGCTGCGCGATATGAGCCACGAGGTCAGCGCGCCGCGCGCAGACGATCCCGATACGCCGACCGAGGCGGTTGGATCATGGCCGACGATCGACCTCGCGCGGCTGGGATTGCCCCGACTCGGCTGGGTGTTCGTGGCGGTCGCGCTGTTCGTCGCTGCAACACGCCTGCGCACGATCGCCGGCGCCCCCGCCGACATCGTCCCCGACATCCTGTTGTCGTCGATCCAGGCGACGGTCGTCGTCCTGCTGCCCGCCGCCCTGCTCTGGCGACTGCCTGGCGCGATCCGAACCCACACCCTCCTGCTGACGGGGCTCGCCCTCGTCGCCACCACCCAGCTGGTCATGGCCGCCAATCAGCTGTGGCCGCTGTTCCACAGCGATGACGGGACGAGGAGCACGTTCGATGCCGCGTGGCCGCTGCTCACGCCAGCGGGCAGCATCCTGATCGGACTCGGGCTGCTCCGCCTGCGAGTGGGGGCGAACCGGCTATCGGTGCTGGCGGCGATCGTCGTGACGTACGTGGGGATCGGCGTGGCTTCCTACCTGATCGGGGCAGGGACCGGAACGCTCCACGCCTACGACGTCGCGATCCTGGTCATCGTGCCTGCGGCCGCAGCCGTTGCCGTGTGGGTGCCGGTTGCAGCGTGGCTGGAGTCGGACACGCCACAGGCCTTCTGGGGGCTGCTCGCCGTCGCGCTGCCGCTCGGCGTGATCGTGCGCCTGCTCACCCTCCTGGGGACGATCGTCGCGACGTCGACGCAATCGAATGTCCTGTTCGTCCCGACGGTCACCGTCAACGCGCTCCTGGGTTCCCTGGCGGTTCTCCTCGCACTGGTTGCATATGCCCGGATGACGCCCGGGGAAACGCACGCGGCGGCGCCCGCGGACTAGATTCACCAGCTGCACGTCTGGAAGTGGCTGGAATGGCCTGCGGCGCTGGTAGCTCGCTCGTGCCGATCAGCCGGTGGCGGTCGCGCTCGCGGCCGCCCAGCGAGCCAGCTCCCTACGCGCACCCATCACGACGTCTCCTCCAGTGACAGCCTGGCATCGGTCCAGGTCCCGCCGGCGCGGCTCGACGCGACTGCCGCCCCCACGAAGCTCACTCCGATGGCGCCGTCGCGTTCGTTCGGGAACCACAGCGCCAGCGGATCGGGCTCCCGGCCCGAGCGCCGCGCGGCGATTGCCTCGGCGGCGTCCGAGTAGATGTTGGCGAACGCCTCGTGAAAGCCCTCCGGGTGCCCGGCGACGATCCGGCATGCCCTGGCCGAGGCCGGCAGCACCCCGGGCCCGTTGGGCGTGTAGACGCGCACCGGTCCATGAAGGGGCTTGAAGGTGAGCCGCGTCGGCCGTTCCTGGTGCCACTCGAGGCTGCCCTTCGTTCCCGACACGCGGATCCCCAGGCTGTTCTCCACCCCGGCGGCCGTCTGCGTGACCCAGAAGGTCCCACGGGCGCCGTTGTCAAAGCGCAGCATCGCGGCGCCGTAGTCATCGACCGGCCGTTCCGGGATCACGTGCCCGATCTCGGCGGCGACTTCTGAAACCTCGAGACCGCTGACGAAGCGGACCAGGTTGTGCGCATGCGTCCCGATGTCGCCCATCACGAGCGACGGTCCGCCTCGCACGGGGTGATAGCGCCAGGGCAGCCCATCGGCCGCGTCGGGGTCGGATTCGTCGGCCTTTCCCCCCTGGACGTACTCGACCTGGACCAGCCGGATGTCGCCGAGCTGCCCGTCCTCGACCATCGCGCGAGCCTGGCGCACCATCGGGTAGCCCGTGTAGTTGTGCGTGAGGCAGAAGACCAGCCCGGTTGCCGCGACCTTCTGGACGATGCCCAGGGCCTCGTCCAGTGTGTTCGTCATCGGCTTGTCGCAGATGACATCGAACCCGCGATCCAGGGCCGCCACGGCATAGCGGTGGTGGCTGTCGTTGGGGGTCATGATCGCGACGACCTCGGCACCGTCGGCGCGCTTTGCCTCGGCGTCGAGCATCCCGGTCGCATCGATGTAGGCCCGATCTGGGTCGATTCCCATACCGACGGCCGCCGTGCGCGACCGCTCGGGGTCGGTCGAGACCACCCCGGCGACGAGCGCATAGCGACCGTCGAGGCGTGCGGCGGTCCGGTGCGTCGCCCCGATGAAGCTGCCCGGCCCACCGCCGATCACCGCGAGGCGGAGCGGGCGGCCAAGCATCTCGATGACCGGACCTGCGTCCATGGAGACCTCCCTCATTGACTGCGTTTAGTGCCTGATCCGGCTGCGCCGACTGCGTCATTCTCGCGGACCCCGAGGGCAACCGCTCCCGCCTCGTGGACGCAGCCGGTGACGGCGGGCGCGGCACGTCAGCTGGTCACGGCGTCCCTCGCCGGTTTGTCCGGCCGCGGAGGGCCGGAGGTCACCCGGCATCGCTCGCGACCTGCCCCCGGTTCGTGCCATTGCCTCTGGCCCGGAGGCCGCCGTACCATCGATCCTGGGCGTACGGGACTGACACGCCCTGCCACAGGAGCCCATCGCCGATGAAGACGGTCCGAGACGTCATGACCCACCCGGTGCAATCGGTCCGACCGGAGACGCCCCTCAAGGAGGTTGCCCGCCTGCTCATCGACCACCGCATCAGCGGCCTGCCGGTCGTGGACGACAGCGGCAAGGTCCTGGGCGTCGTATCCGAGGGCGACCTCCTGATGAAGGGTCAGGAGCACGGCGCCGTTCACCACCGTCCGCTGGCACGGATCTTCGGGGAGTCCGAGGAGACCCGTCGGTTGCTCGCCAAGGCGGAAGCCCGGACAGCCGGCGATGCGATGACGACCCCCGCGCTCACGATCGACGCCGGGCGGCCGATCAACGTCGCGGCGACCCTCATGGTTGAACGAAAGGTCAACCGACTGCCGGTCACCGAGGACGGACGCCTGGTGGGAATCGTCACCCGCGCGGACGTCGTCAGGACCTTCGTGCGATCCGACGAGGAGCTGGCCGAGGCGATCCGCGACGAGGTGCTCGTGCGCGCGCTGTGGGTCGATCCGGCGGGGTTCACGGTGGAGGTCGTGGACGGCATCGCCACGGTGACGGGGCGCGTGCGGCGCCGGTCGACGGCGGCCATGATCGAGCCGATGGTCGAGATGGTCGCCGGGGTCATCGCCGTCAACGCGAACGTCGAATGGTCCGAGGACGACAGGACGATCGAAGCACCCGGCCCGGACTACTTCTCGCCCAAGAGCCCGTCCTGAGCAACGCGCCCGCACGCGCGCTCGCGGCCGGTCACCGCGATGTGGGACCAGGGCGAAGCCGGACCACGGAGCGTGCGATCCTGATCGTGCGGCTCGTTCTGGTGGCGGACGACGGCCGTCCGGCGGACACGCTCGACGGCGGCGCCCCTTCCTGATCCGGGTCGCGGCGCGATCCATCGGTCGCCTCGCGTAGCCTGTGCACGTGCGCGATCCACGATCCGGCTCCCTTCTCGAGGTCCTGGCTGTCGCGCTGCGCCTCGGGGTCACGTCGTTCGGCGGGCCGATCGCCCACATCGGCTACTTCCGGCGCGAGTACGTGGACCGGCGTCGCTGGCTGGACGAGGCCTCGTTCGCGGACCTCATCGCCCTCAGCCAGCTGCTCCCGGGTCCTGCCAGCAGCCAGCTCGGGATCGCGATCGGAACGCGGCGGGCCGGGATCCCCGGCGGCATTGCCGCGTGGATCGGGTTCACGGCGCCATCGGCGATCGTCATGATCGCGTTCGGCCTGCTGGCCACGACCGCGGATCTCGGCGCCGCCGGCTGGATCCACGGCCTCAAGCTCGCGGCGGTGGCGGTGGTCGCGCAGGCCGTGATCCTGATGGCCCGGTCGCTGACGCCCGACACCTCGCGCCGGATCATTGCGGTGGCTGCAGCCGGCGCCACGCTTGCGTTCGCCTCACCGCTGTCGCAGGTCCTGGTCATCGCCGCCGGCGGGACTGTCGGCGCGGTGCTCCTCCGGGCCCCGTCGCCCGTGGCGCACCGCGACCAGCCGGCACCTGTCCGGCGCGGCGTCGGCATCGCCGCGCTCGTGGCGTTCGCGGTGCTGCTCGCCGGCCTGCCGATCCTGCGCCTGGCCGGGGGCCAGGTCACGGCCGTCGTCGACAGCTTCTACCGGTCGGGCGCCCTGGTGTTCGGCGGGGGCCACGTGGTGCTGCCCCTGCTCCACGCCAACGTCGTCGACCCGGGCTGGGTCTCGGATGGGGCATTCCTCGCTGGGTACGGGGCCGCGCAGGCGGTTCCCGGCCCGTTGTTCACCTTCGCGGGCTACCTGGGGACGGTGTCGTCGGTCGCACCGAATGGCGTGGCGGGTGGCTTGATCGCGCTGCTCGCCATCTTCCTGCCATCGTTCCTGCTGGTATTCGGCGCGCTGCCGTTCTGGGATCGCCTGCGTACCGCACCGCGATTCCGCCGAGCGCTGCTGGGCACGAACGCGGCGGTTGTCGGCATCCTGGCAGCAGCGCTGTACACCCCGATCTGGACCGGTGCGATCGGTGGCGCGGGGAACGCGGCGCTCGACGTGGCGATCGCCGCGCTCGGTCTCGGCGCCCTGCTGACCCGCCGTGTGCCACCGATCGTGGTCGTGGTGCTCGCGGCCCTGGCCGGACAGCTTGCCGTCGGAATCGCCGGATGACGCCGCTCCGGCAAGACTAGATCGATCGCTGGTAGGACTTGAACGTCCTCGTCGCGCGGCCTGGGTCAGCCGCCACAACAGCTGGCCGTGGTAAGGCCGCTGACGACCGCGGGACCGTACAGCGCCGAGGCCGCCGGTGCTCCGACCTACGCGTCCTCGCCTTCCGCCACCTCGGCGAGCTGCTCCGCGTCGCGGATCAGCACCCGGTGATGCTCCGTGTCGAGCAGGCCCCGACGCCGGAAGTCGCCCAGGGTGTGGGCGAGGGTCTCACGGGTCGTGCCGATCATCTCGGCCAGCTCCTGCTGCGTGAGGTCGGCCTCGATCAGCGTGCCGCGTGGCGTCCTGACGCCGAACCGCCCGGCGAGATCGATCAGCCGGCGAGCGAGCCGCTGGTCGACCCGCTGGTAGGCCATCGCCTCGAGCTCGCGCTCGGCGCTCTGGAGTCGGCGGGACAGGTGGCGGATGATGTTCACGCCGATGATCGGGTAGCGCTCGATCAGCCGGCGGAGCTCGTCGGGGGTGATCGTGCAGATCACGCCCTCGTCGATCGCCTCGGCATACGCCCCCGGCAGGCGATCCTGGCCGAGCAGGCCCATGTCGCCGAGGATCGTCCCCTTCTCGTAGATGTCGAGCGTCAGCTGCTTGCCGTCGGGGGTGATCCGGAACACACGGACCCGGCCCTTCTTGACGATGTGGATCCGGTCGGGCGGGTCGTCGGGCGACAGGATCTGCTGGCCGCGGACGCAGTGGGTCATCGTCGTCGCGTGGCCGATCGCCTCGATGTCGGCCTCGTCCAGGCCCGCGAACAGGGCCACCTCGGACAGCAGTCCCAGCTTCTCGGTCAGCGAGCGCTGTTGTACCGGCATGGTCATCGGTCACGATCCAGGACGAGGATCCCGCCGGGCGCGAACAGCGGGCCGACGTCGATCCCGAGGCGAGCATAGAGCGCGGACGGCAACCCGAGGTCCCCCAGGTACAGCCGGCCCGCCCGGTGAGCCCCGGCGGCGGTCAGCAGGCCGGGCTTGGGCAGCGCGAGCGTCAGGGTCGCCGTCGCCGTGATCGCGAGGCCGGTTGCCTGCCCCGTGCCGGGATCCACCCCGGTCGGGACGTCGAGGCTCACGACCGGGCGCTGCGATCGGACGATGAAGCCCACCAGGCGATCGACCTCCCCCCGCGGTGCGCCCCGGATGTTGTAGCCGAGGACGGCATCGATCACGAGATCCGCGTGCGCGAGCGCCTGCTCCAGCTCCCCGTTCGTCAGGTCGTAGGTGGCGACGCAGCAGCTGGCCCCCATCGAGATCAGCGTGGCGAGCTGGTGGCGACCCCCCTCGGTCATCCGGAGCGCCGGCCGCGCGAGCACGACGCGAACGCTCGCGCCGCGGTTCATGAGGTGGCGAGCGGCCACCAGCCCGCCGCCGCCATTGTTGCCGGGGCCGACGGCCACCACGATCGATCGACCCATGAGATCGCCGCCGAGCTCCAGCCTGGCGACCTCGGCGAGGTGCGACCCGGCCTGCTCAATCATCTGGAGCAGGCTGATCCCGAACTCCTCGGTAGCGAGCCGGTCCACCTCGGCCATGACCGCGGCAGAGACCGTCGGAATGCCGGAGGCGGGAGTCGCGGCGATCGCGTGGGTTGTGCCTGCTGCGTAGGTTGCGTCGATCATTCGCCTCGATCCTCGTGCCCGCCGCACAACGAGCAGTGCCGTGGCGGGCATCGTCCATCGATGCGTCGCGCCTCGCCGACGGTAGTCCTTGCCCGGTGCCGGTGATGTGGGATGGATCACACCCAGCCGGGATGTAAGCCACATTACTGCCGAGGGCGACTCCGGCGGACCAGGCTGCACATCCCGGGCGGCGCCGCCATCAGCCCCGTTGCCTCGCACGAGCCAGGAGGTTGCATGCTCCCCACGCGCTCCCGGGGATCCGTCCGTGGATCCGTCGTCCCGCTGGTCCTGGCCGCGGGCGGCGTGGCCGCAATGGTAGGCGTGTGGGTCGTCCTCGCTTCGATGAGCGGGCTCATCTACCACCTGCTGCCCGGCGCCACGTTCCTTGCCGCGTCGTGGGTCTTCCGCCAGGTCGAACACGGCCGGCAGGCGGCGTGGCCCGAGATCGCCGTCATCGTCGCGACCGGAGCTCTCGGGACGACAACGGGCGTCCTGCTGGTCGGAGCGATCGGCCGGGAGCTCGATGCGGCGCCGATCACGTGGCTGGTTGCCATCGGTGGTGCGCTGGTCGGAGCCGGCTGGCTGAGGCACGTGCCGACGTCAGAGGAGGCCGGTAGCAAAATGGAGACGGAGCAACCGTGACCCAGGCAGGAGATGGGGACGAGACCGACCGGCTGCGCCCGCCAGGCGATGGCCCGATCGACCGCGCGCGGAGCGCGATCGACTACTGCATGGTGCCCGCTCGACGGCGACGCACGGTGGGCATCGCGATCGTGGTGGGCATCCTGCTCACCCGGTTCAACCAGGGCGACGTGATCCTCGGCGGAAATGCGAGCGGCGCAACCGCCGTCAAGGCGGGCCTCAACTTCCTGGTCCCGTTCCTGGTCTCGAATCTCCGCCTGCTCAGCGGTCGGGACAACCGAGGCCGTTGGCGGCGCCCCGAGGAGCAGCCGTGGGCGCGATACGAAGGGCACACGGCGTTGGGGTGGCATGATCGACCGCATGGCTGATCCCACTCTCGCGCGTGACGGCGTCGCGGACGACGCTCCCCGCCACGATCCGACCGTGGGTCCAGGCGTTGCCGACCGGCTCGTCATCTTCGGCGCCACCGGCGACCTTGCTCGCAAGAAGCTCCATCCCGCGCTCTACCGGCTCGCGGCGCAGGGCCGCCTCCAGGTTCCGGTCATCGGCGTAGCGCGGTCGTCGTGGAGCGACGAGCAACTCCGTGAGTACGCACGGGAATCCGTCGTCACCAAGCTCGGCCGGGTGCCGGAGGAGGCGCTCGAGGCATACGCGAAGCACCTGTCCTACGTGAGCGGCGACTACGGCGATCCCGCGACCTACGAGCGCATCCGGGAGAGCCTGGGCCCGGCGCGCCACCCGCTGTTCTACCTCGCAATCCCGCCCAGCATGTTCGACCGCGTGATCGGCGGCCTCATGGCGGCCGGCCTCCACGAGGGCGCCCGGGTGGTCGTGGAGAAGCCGTTCGGCCGCGACCTCGCGTCGGCACGAATGCTGAACGCCGACCTGCACCGGGCGTTCCCCGAGAGCGCGATCTACCGGATCGATCACTACCTGGGCAAGGAGACGGTCCAGAACCTGCTCGCCTTCCGCTTCGCGAACGCGCTGCTCGAACCGGTGTGGAACCGGCGGTACGTCGCCGGGGTACAGGTCACCATGGCCGAATCCTTTGGCGTCGAAGGGCGCGGCGCGTTCTACGAGGAGGTGGGGGCGTTGCGGGACGTCGTCCAGAACCACCTGCTCCAGGTCGTTGCCCTGCTCGCCATGGAGCCGCCGGTCGGCACCGATGCCGACGCGCAGCGCGACGAGAAGGTCAAGGTCTTCCGCGCGACCAGCATCGTGGACCCGGAGAGCGTCATCCGCGGCCAGTACCAGGGTTACCGCGATGAGGCCGGCGTGGCTCCCGACTCGGACGTCGAGACCTATGTGGCCCTGCAGCTCGGGATCGAGTCCTGGCGCTGGGCGGGCGTCCCGTTCTTCGTGCGGGCGGGCAAGCGCCTCGACGAGACCGCGCTCGAGGCCGTGATCGAGTTCAAGGGGCCGCCGCGCCTGCTGTTCGCGGAGGCCGGCACCCCCAGGCCGCATCCCAACCACCTGCGGCTGCGACTTGGCGGTGGCGGCGAAGGGATCGAGCTGTCGCTCCAGGCCAAGGTCCCGGGAGAGACGATGGAGACGCATGCGGTTCCGCTCTCGTTCTCCTACGGGAAGGCGTTGAGCGAACAGGCTGAAGCCTACGAGCGGCTCCTTGCGGACGCGATCGAGGGGCGCCAGGCGCTGTTCGCCCGCCAGGACGGCGTCGAGGAGTGCTGGCGGATCATCGAGCCTGCGCTCCGCCCGATCCGGCCGGTCCGGACGTACCCGTCGGGGTCATGGGGTCCGGATGTCGGCGACGAAACGGCGAGCCCGGCGGGCGGCTGGCACGTCCCGGAGAACCTGCACTAGCCGCGGCATCCGGCTCGAGCCCGATATGGATCGACCCCCGGTGATTGCCGGGGGTCGATGGTGGCGAAGGCCCGCGACGCCCCTGCTCACGAGGCGTTGGCGAGGCGGCGCGTCAGCGCGCGGTGCGGAAGGCGAACCGGTCGAGGACGAGGCCGAGCACCGTCCCGAACATGAACGTGTGGGCGACGAACTGGACCGCGACGTTCTGGCTGGCGGGGAACCAGCTCCAGCCGAACAGCCCGGCGAGCACGAAGAAGTTCACGATCCAGAGCGCAAGACCCGCGAGGCTCGAGACCATCAGGATCGACGCCGTCGAGCGAGCGAGCGTCCCGACCTGGGCGAGAACACCGGCCACGACGAGGCCGTACATCATTGACAGGACCATGTGGATGGCGAGGCCGGCAGCCCCGGCCGCCAGCAGCGATGTGGAGGGGTCCAGGGCGGAGGCTCCGAGCCCGATCCCGCCGATCATCCGCAGCGGCATGAAGAACGCGTCGCTGCCGTTGAGCACGGCGGCCATCACCATCTCGAACATCGCAAACGCGATGCCGGCGACGATCCCGCCGATGACCCCGACCCGAACCCAAGTTGCCGTTGCCGTTGCTCGCACGTCGAGCGTTGCCGTTGCCATCTTGATCACACCTCGCTGCTGTCTCGATTGGATGCCCTGACCGTAGGCAGCAACGGCGCGGAGTTCTGTGTCGCGGATCACAACCGGCATCGGGTCGCGACGTGTGGGTTCCGTCACATCCGGGCGGACCGGCCCGGGAGGAAGATGACGGCATGAATTGGCTTCGATCGCTCGGCGGCGCGAAAACCGCCTGCACCCATGTCCCCGACACACTCGCGACTCCGTCGGGCGCGCGATGCGAGGAATGCGGCAGTGGCCGCAGCCTTCGGATGTGCGCCACCTGCGGTCACGTCGGCTGCTGCGAGTCGCAGGCTGGCCACGCCCGGAAGCACTCGTTTGCGCAGGACCACCATGTGATCGTGTCCCTGCCGGTCGGCAAGGGCTTCACATGGTGCTACGTGGAGCACGCGTACGTCGACTGATGCGCTGCGGCTCGTTCAGGAGCCGCGAGTCTATCGACGGATGCGGAGATACTCGTGGTAGAAGGTGGATGCCTTCTCGCGCGCGATCCGCTCGGCCTCGGTGGCGGCATTCCACTCGTCGACGAGCTGGGCGGACTCGGCTGCTTGATCCATGCGTTCCCCCGTCCGCTTTGGCTCGCCGGCGAGGGTGGCTGGTGGGCGTCACGGTGCCGCCGCAGCCGCCAGAGCCCGTGTCCTCGGCGCAGGCTGCTCCCGGCCATCGACACCTCGCGCACCAACAAACCAGCCCGGGAGCTGTGCCACGAGATCGGGGTGCCCGTAGAGGCGAACGGATCGATCGGCGATTGCGTCCGTCCACGAGCGATCCCCGTGGGCGAGGGGGTACAGGGCGGCGGCGCTGGCTTCAACGAACACGTAGTGGTCCTCGCCGATATCCGGGTCTTGCAGGCACAGCTCTGGCTCGGTAGCGGCGGACAGCAGCAGCCACTGTCGGTCCGTCTCGTCGATGTGCAGACCGAACTCGACGACGACCGGGCGTTCCGGCAGCGCTTGACGGTCGACCCGGTGTCGCAGCCACCACAGGATCACGCTGGGATCCCGCCGAGCCATCGCCGGGTCCTCCGGCACCCAGTGTTTGGCCCAATCCCGGAGCGACATGAGCGAAGGGACAAGCTGTTCACCGGCAGGCGCCAGGCGGTATGGCGCGGATCGACCGTTCGCCGCGGGATCACGCGCGACGAGCCCGATCTCCTCGAGCTTCCGCAGCTTCCGCATCAGCACGGATCGCGAAACGTGACCCGGGAGTCCGGCCGCCAGGGTATTGAAGCCCTGTGGGCCGAACTGGGCCAGCTCCCGGACGATGAGCAGGCTCCATCGGTCGCCCAGGTGCTCCACGGCCTTCGTGAACGCGCAGTACTCGGAGCTCTCGCTCGATCCCATGCCTCCCATTCTCGCGCCCGTGCCAAGGTCGACCAGTTCTTCGATCGAACTGGCCGCCCGTCGCCGATGTCCGCACGGTGGCCTGGCACAGACAGCACAACCCGACAGGGACGGCGCAAGCGGAGGTTTGAGTGGTGGCTCCTGCAGGTAACCGACACTCGGTCATCGTCATCGGCGGCGGGCAGACAGGGCTGGCTGCGGGCTACCACCTTGCCAGGCGCGGGATCGAGTTCGTCATTCTCGAGTCAAGCGACCGGGTGGGCGACGTGTGGCGCGAACGCTATGCCTCGCTGCGGCTCTACTCGCCGGCCAGGTACGACCGCCTGCCGGGTCTGCCGTTCCCGCTGCCCGGCCACGCCTTCCCGACCGGACAGCAGATGGCGGACTACCTGGAGACGTACGCGCGGCACCATGGCCTTCCGGTCGAGACCGGCGTGCGGGTAATGGACGTTCGTGCATCCGACGACGATGACCGGTCGGGAGGCTACGTCGTGTCGACGGAAGGAGGTTCGTACGAGGCAGACCAGGTGATCGTCGCCACGGGCGCCTTCCAGCGTCCGCACGTGCCGGACTTCGCAGCTGACCTCGACCCTGCCATCCGCCAGATCCACTCGGCCGACTACCGAAGTCCGGATCAGCTCGCGGAGGGTCCGGTCCTGGTCGTCGGCCTGAGCCATTCCGGCGCGGACATTGCGCACGAGATCGCGCGCCACGGGCACCGCACGTTCGTCTCGGGCAAGGCGCACGGGCAGCTGCCGTTCTCCGTGGACAGTCGGCGGACGCGCGTCTTCTGGCCATTGCTGCGCTTCCTGGCATCGAACGTGCTCACCCTTGACACGCCCATCGGCCGCAAGATGGCGCCGATGGTGCGTCATGGCGGAGGCCCGCTCCTTCGCCATCGACGTGGCGACCTCGAAGCGGCGGGCGTCACGCTGCACGACGCGCGAACGGTTGGCGTCGACGATGCCCGGCAGCCGAAGCTGGCGGATGGCACCTCGCTCAACGTCGCGAACGTCGTCTGGTGCACCGGCTTCCGGCCCGACTACAGCTGGATCCAGCTGCCCATCCTCAACGAGCACGGTTGGCCAGACCAGGAGCGAGGGGTGGTGGCTGCCACTCCCGGCCTGTACGTCCTGGGCATGCCCTTCCTCCACGGGTTCTCGTCGATGCTCGTGCTCGGCGCGGGCCGCGACGCCGCCCACGTGGTCGATCGGGTTGCCGCTCGTGCCGAGGCGCCCGGCCGGCCGGCCGGGGTGCGTGCCAGCTCGATGGCCTAGCGTTCAGCGCACGCTCGTCTCATGCCCATGTATGCGTCGGGCGCCGATCCGTCTCCGGGATGTCATCGGCCGGAGGGAGCCGGTGAGACGGCGATCGCCGGCGGCTCGTCGGCGGCCGGCGGCGATGCGGCGCGGCGGCGGACGGCGTGCCGGCAGCTTGCACCGAGCGCACGACGGGGGCGGCCGACATACGTGGCCGCTGGCGACACGCCTACGAAGCAGCGCTTGTCACCCACGTCATCGGATCTCCCCAACCCAGGCCCTCGACGCCGGCCTCGCCAAGTGCCTGCACGACGAGGGTGCGGTTGTATGCCGCGAACGTCAGCACGTGGGCGATCATCCCGCCGTACGTGAAGACTTCGGCCGGCTCGCACAACGCGTCGATGAACGTGTCGTCGAGACGACCGTCGGCGATGACGGTGCGTACCTGATCGACGAACGCGGGACCGACCCTGGCGTGGCGATGCCGCATCTGGTCGACGGACTCCCCGCTCTCGACGGCAAAGTCGTACGTGCGCATGGCGATCGCGCTCATCCACATGTCCATCTGGCCGATGAGGCGCGACAGGATCGACCGCGTGGTCATCGTGCCGTCCTCGTTGTCGACCGAGACGCGGACGAGCTTGTCGAGCTGTTCGTCGGACAAGGTCGCAGCCTTGTCGACCATTTCGCCGACCAGCCAGACATGGTGGTCGACCATCTTCTGCAGCAGGTCCATCGATGTCGCCTCCGTTCGTGCGGGCAGCCGCAGGCTGCCGGGCGGATGAAAGTGCACGCCGTTGGTGCTGCCGATCAGCACCTGACCGGGCGCGGCTCGAAAGCCCGACGGCGTGAGGTGGTAGGCGCGGCGAAACGCCCGGGTGAACGCTTCGTGCGAGGAGAATCCCGCCTCGAGCGCGATGTCGAGCACGCCCGTGCCAGTCGTGATCAGCCGGTAGGCCGAACGCTCCAGCAGGATCCGACGACGGAAGCGCGACGGGCTCTCGCCCGCCTCGCTGCTCACCAGCCGGTCGAAGTGGAACCTCGACAGGTGGACGAGCGCGGCCAGGTCGGCGCCCGTCGTCAGTTCGTCGTCCAGGCGCTCGGCCAGGGCGTCGACAAAGGCGACGAAGGTGTCTCGTGGCACGTTCATGCCGCTAGGGTGCGCCGCCATGACCACTGTGCGCTTGATCGCGTTTGCTCTTGTCTCCGGGTTTCGGGTGGCACGGACCCGTCATGGAGCCCGGAGCCGTGCAATGGGAGCGTCGACCTCGGTCCGGACCCTGGTCTTGTGGGAGCAGTACCAACTGGTCATGGCGTGGGACGGGCCGGCGGCTAGCGTCGCCTGCATGAGCTCCGTTGATGGACCGGCCGGTGGGGCGACGCTCGTCCTGGAGACGCTGCCCGAAGCGCCGAGCGAGCCCGACTTCATCGCCGATGCGCCGCTCGTCGCCTTCGACGCATTCCTGACCGACCACCGAATCTACGGCTGGGCCCGGCTGGCTGCCGACCGGCTGACGGACCTGCTCAACGAGCAGGCAGAGCTCACAATCGTCAACGTCCAGCTCGAGCGATTCTCCGATGGACGCACCGAGTGGCACGAGCGCCTGGTTCTGGACCGCAGCCGCCTGGTGGCGGTTCGAGCAGGCGGCCCGAGGGGCGATCCGGCCCTTCGTCGTCACCTCCGGATCCACCCGCTCGTGGTCCAGTCCGGGCCGTACCTGATCGGCGGCTTCCTCCATGCCGATCCAGGCATCACCGCCCTCGACGGACTCCGGCTTCGACCGTCCATGGTCCCCCTGTCCATGGGTTGGCTCGAGCATTGGGTCGCCGGTCAGCGGCGCGCGCAGTGGGCTGGGACGATCATCTTCAACCGCACCCGGGTCGATGAGGTGGCGGTCGTTCGCGAGGAGGACCTCGCGTTCGACATGACGACGTATCCGATCAGCGGCGTGACGCGGATCGCGTAGTCGTCCGGCCGGCGACCATCGCCACGCCGCTCAGCACAAGGTGGGCCGGTTGGGGCGCCTGGGGCGCCGTACCCTACGGTGCCATGAGCCGGTACGTGGCCCTCCTGCGCGGGATCAATGTCGGCGGCAAGAACAGCGTGCCGATGGCACGTCTCCGGGCCGTCCTGGAGGAGTTGGGGTTCAGGGACGTCGCGACCTACATCGCGAGCGGCAACGCCATCCTCGACTCCGAGCGGAGCGCCGACGAGACGACAGCGCTGATCGAAGAGGCGCTGCCAGTGAAGTTCGCGCTGCACGACGGGCGGGTCCGGGTCCTGGTGATGTCGCAGGGGCAGCTGCAGGCCATCGTCGACAACCGGCCCGCGGGATTCGGGTCGCAGCCTGACCGCTATCACAGCGACGCCATCTTCCTGATGGGCATCGAGGCCGCGGAGGCGATGGCGATCTTCGACCCTCGCCCGGGCGTCGACGCCGTCTGGCCGGGCGAGGGGGTGATCTACTCCCAGCGGCTCAGCGCGGAGCGAACCAGGAGCCGGCTCAGCAAGATCATGGGGACGCCGATGTACAAGTCCATGACGATCCGCAACTGGAACACCACGACGACGGTGCTCGAGATGCTTCGGGCTCGGGACGTCCGCCCGGGAGAATGACCTCAGGTACCAAGAGCGAGGATCGCCACCATCGATCATCGCGCCGGCCCAAGGGTCGTGGGCCGTGCCCGCATAGCCATCCACTCTCGTGATGCGTCGCGTTGCCCATATCTCGGGGCATCTGGCGAACCCGTGCGCCGCCTCCAGCCAGCGCGTCAGCCACGAGGTTGGCCCCGCCGAGGGCATGACGCTCGAGATCGAGGGTGTGAGTGCGGAAGTCGGAGGCTCGAGTGGAGTCGAGCCGAGGCAATTCAGGTAACGGTCCACATCGCGGCGGGGCACGGTCGGGGCGCCGGTCGCGCGGCCGGCTGATCGTTCGCCCTCGTCTGCCAGCTCGCGAATGCGCCACGCGTGCGTCCTGGTGCCGCTCGTTCGCTGAGCCTGATCGCGGCCTCCGCCTGCCATCGATGCACCTGCAGCGCGCGGCACGATCGCCTCAGCTCGGCTCCTCGCGGCGGACCGTCGTGACCCGGTCGATGCCGCGATCGAACGAGGCGATGACCCCGACCCCGGTGCGTTCCGCGCTGGCGACGAGGTACGCATCGGCGAAGTCGAGCCGGTGGACGTCATAGACCTCGACAGCCCGCTGGAGGAGATCGACATCGAGGACACGGATGGCGGGGAAGGCCAGCACGGAGCGGAGCGTCGCGGCCACCTGCGAGCGAGGGGCCTCGTAGAACGACTCGAGAACGTAGGCCACCTCGGCGAGGATGAGATCGGGCAACAGCAGCTCGTCGGCGCCCTGCAGGTAGCGGGTGGCGCGGGCGGCCTGGGCCGGCGGGTCACCGGTCAGATGACGGACGAGGACGTTGGTGTCGACGAACGCGGTCACCGTCGCCTGGGCGCGCGGGTCCGCCGCGTCTGGCGCAGGACCTCCGCCCACGGGGTCCCGCGCTTGGCCGCCGGCACCGTCACCGATCCCGAGAGGGCGAGCAGGTCCGGGGTCCGCGCCAGAACGGCATGATCGCCCTCCACCCGGAACACGATCCGGTCCCCCTGCTCCAGAGACAGCGCCTCGCGGACCGCACGCGGCACGGTCACCTGGCCTTTCGAGCTGAGCCGCGCCGAGACCTCCATGACCTCGCTCCTTACATCACCAATGATGTAAAGGTACCACCGCCCGCGACCGGCCGCGAGGCGTCAGCCTCTGCCTGCGGCATAGTCCGGGAAGGGGCCGAGAGCGGGCGCGCCACGCCTTGAACGGGACTGCGGGTTATCGACTTGCCATCCCGCAATGTGCAGGTTATTATCCTGCACATGGTCACCCCACCCTCCGGGGGGTCCCTCTTCCAAACCCCTGAGCTCAGCCCCGAGGAACTCGAGGTCGTCTCGCGGGTCGAGGAGCTTCGGGCGGCACTCCGATACCAGGTCGTCCAGACGCCTCGCCGCTGGACGGGATCGCTCCGGCGCGTGATGTTCGCCCGGGCCATCCAGGGCTCCAACACCATTGAGGGGTACAACGTCACCCTCGCCGACGCGATGGCCGTCGCCGAGGGCGAGGAGCCCCTCGATGCCGCCGAAGAGACCGGTCGAGCGGTGGCAGGCTACCGGAATGCCATGACCTACGTGCT
Organism: uncultured Chloroflexia bacterium; assembly: GCA_963734895.1. Classification (GTDB taxonomy): domain Bacteria; phylum Chloroflexota; class Limnocylindria; order Limnocylindrales; family CSP1-4; genus CAIXZV01. The sequence continues at coordinate 91,224 of CAVTIN010000015.1, forward strand.
GCAGCTCGCGGGTTCGCCGCATTTCCGGTACAGCGAGGGCCTCCTCAACAGCCTCCACTTCATGATGCTCAACTACGACATGACGAGGGGCCCGGGTCTTCTGCGCTCGGGGCCGGTGTTCGTGCAGCACGAACCATCGGGCCGGATCGTGTACGAGGGTCCCGACGCCGACCGCGTTCCGGGTCTCATGGACGACCTGATGCTGAGCTTGAACCAGCCCGGTTCGACGCCGGTCATGGTTCGGGCCGCGATGGCCCACCTCAATCTGGTGATGATCCACCCGTACCGGGACGGGAATGGCCGGATGGCGAGGATCCTCCAGTCCCTCGTGCTCTCGCAGGACGGGATCCTCGCGGCCGAGTTCGCGAGCATCGAGGAGTACCTGGGGAAGAACACGCAGGACTACTACGACGTCCTCGCCGAGGTTGGTGCGGGAGCGTGGCACCCGGAGCGCGATGCGAGGCCCTGGGTCCGGTTCTCGCTGACCGCGCACTTCCGCCAGGCGCAGCGGCTCCTCCGCCGCGTCCGCCAGACCGAGCGCCTGTGGGCGCTCCTCGAGGCTGAGGTCCAGCGACTGGGGATCCCGGATCGCGCGGTGCTGGCCCTGTTCGACGCGGCCCAGCGATTCCGCGTGAGCAACCGTGTCTACCAGGAGCACGCCGAGCTCTCGGAGCATGCCGGCGGACGGGACCTCAAGCGGATGGTGGAGGCGGAGCTCCTGGAGCCCAAGGGAGAGAAGCGGGGCCGCTACTACATCGCGACTCCGCGGCTTCTCTCGTTGGCAGCGGCCTCTTGGGAGCAGGATCGGGGCCTCGAGCAAGTCGACCCGTTCACTTACGTCCAGCTCTCGCTCTTCGCAGGCCGCTGACTCGACGGCGACCTGCGTTTGTCGCACCCGGCGTGAATGGAGCGCGCGAACACAGGGGTTTGGATAGGGCGACTCACCGCGCGTCGTCGCGTCGTACCCGCGCCGGGCCCCACGCGCCAACCAGCCCCCGAGGTCGTCATGAGGACGGCGCCGTGACGCTCATTCCGGACGGCGCGCGCCAGGAGTTGTGAGAACCGGTCGCCACGCCGCGCCAGGGCGTCAGACATCCGGTCGTGGGCCGCCTCGATGCCTACGATCGGTGCTGGGCGCTCGCACTCCGCTCGCTGGCGCTTACGTGCCGAGCCCTTCGCCTGCCACCTACCCGCCATTCCCGTGCCGATGGATCCCGGGACGGCCGGCGACACCGAAATAGACCGGCTCGAGGAAGGAGCGCAGGGCCGACGCGGCCGTGGCCGGGGTCGCCTCAGCCAGATCCAGCTCGGCCCGCCACACCCCGAACGGTCACGTCCACGAGTCAGGCGGCATCTCGATGACCGGCGGCCAGGGATGGGTGGTGCGGCGCTCGAAGGTCGCGATGCACGCGATCGCCAGCGCTTCCGAGCGAAAGGTGAAGTGGCGGATGAACCAGACGAGATCGACGAGGTCGCGATCTCGGGTGTTCTCGACGTCCCGCGGGAGCGTCAGGGCGTGGAGCCTCTCGGCGAAGTGCTGGTTGATGGGATAGATGGGGAACCGCGACCGTCGGAAGCCGAGCCGCTCGACGACTGGGTCGGATAGGTAAGACTCGAAGTCACCGACGACGACGTCCGCGGCACTGACATCGACCTTGAAACGGACGAGCTCGGTGCCCGCGAGGCGTGCGACGACGACGAACCGTAGGCCGCCACCGGGCGGACCTTCCAGCGGTGCGGGGGATGTCGCGACCTCATAGCCGAAGTCGTCGCCGAGATCGACTGCGAAGCCGGATGCGAGGAGCTCGGGCGCCGTCTCGATGGCAGCATCGATCTTGAGGTCGAGGTCTTCGGTAAACCGGGCGTCGTCAGGTCGTCGCAGCTGGTTCGCATAGCCGCCCTTTACGACCCACTGTCCGGGGGCGGCCTGGAGCAGTCGGACGAGGAGGCGGTCGATCGCGACCACGAGGTGGATGCGGCGCGGCACGACGCCAGCCTCGCGGGCCGCGTTCGACATGCGGACGATGAGGCTGGCCCGACGTCCAGCCGGCGTCGCGCCCCCCGTCTTGGTCATAGGCCGGCGCCCGCGAACGGCGCCATGCGCCGCAGCTCGGCCAAGTCGGCGGGCGTCAGCATCGCCCGCTCTCGGGCATCGCGGGCCGCCGAGACCAGCTGATCGGGATCAGCGCCTTCGCGGGCAGCGTCCAGCAGGGCTCGACGCGCGGTCGTGACCCATAGACCATCCTGGAAGGTCCGTTCGGTCATCGCACTATGCCGCGAGCGGTGGAGCGTGACGCCTGGACGCGATCTGAGTCGCGACGCCTCCGGGATGGTGAAATGGATCGTCGACGGGATGATGTCGGTCAGCCCGAGCAGGGTCAGGGCTGTGTCGTGGCTGAACGTCCCGAACGGCGCGAGAACCTGAAGGGCGTACAGCTCGTCGTCAGCACCGATCGGCCAATGCGGCAGTCGATACAGACCGTGGGCGATCCGCTCCGCAGAGCCGTTCTGGGCGCGCCAGGTCAGCGCCCGCCGGCTGATGCCGTGCTCGGCCGCCTGCTCGGTCGTGAAGAAGCCGTGCTGCGCCGCTGCGGTGGTGAGGAGGTCTTCCCAGGACATGCGCCAATGTTGTTACGTAATCCGTAACAATGGGGCAAGTGGCTCCGGCGGTAGGATTCGAACCTACGACCAAGTGATTAACAGTCACCCGCTCTACCACTGAGCTACGCCGGAGCGAAGGGCGGAGGGCGCAGGCCCGATCCGCCGAGGGCGCCGTCGCGGCACCGCGGCAGAGGATAGCAGGAGCCGGCTCGCTCGTTCCAACGCGGACTCGGCGTTGCACTCGCCTACACTATCCGGCCATGAGCCTGATCTCGGCCGATGCGCTGCGTTCCCGGATCGGCGACCCGGACCTTCGCCTTGCGGACGTCCGCTGGTGGCTCGCGGACCCACCCAAGGGCCGCCGCGACTACGAGGCTGGGCATGTGCCCGGCGCGGTGTTCGTGGACCTGGACACGGACCTCGTCGCCGTTGACGGGCCCGGGCGCCATCCCCTCCCCGATCCGGCCGCGTTCCTCCGGCGGATGGAGGCGCTCGGGTTCGATTCCGCGAGCCGCATCGTGGTCTACGACGATGCCGGCGGGACGGTCGCCGCGCGACTGTGGTGGATGCTCGAGGACCTGGGGCATCCACGGGTGCAGGTGCTCGATGGCGGGATCCAGGCCTGGGTCGAGGCCGGCGGTCCAATCACGACGTCCGTGCCGCCGTCAGCGCTCGGACGGCTGGACCTTCGCGAGCAATGGTCGCGGACGATCGACAAGGCGGCGCTGATCGCGCGGCTGGGGAAGATCGCCATCGTCGATGCCCGCGCCGGGGAGCGCTACCGGGGCGACATCGAGCCCATCGACCCGGTCGCCGGCCACATCCCGACCGCGATCAGCCGGCCTACGGCAGGCAACCTCGGCCCCGATGGGCGGCTCCTCGCCCCGATCGAGCTCCGCGCGCGCTTCGAGACGATCGGCAAGGAGGTTGTCGTCGCCTGCGGCAGCGGCGTCAACGCCTGCCACAACGCGCTCGCGATGCGGGTCGCCGGGCTGCCCGATCCCCTGCTCTACCCGGGCTCGTACAGCGACTGGTCGCGTTCCGGCATGCCGGTCGCGACGGGCGACGAGCCGGGCGAGGTCCCGTCGTCGCTGCGGCATTGAGGCCGCGCGCGACCAGTCAGCGTGCGGGATCCGGTCGCTGCGCCGCCCGGATCCGGAGCCAGCCGGCCTGCATCAGCGCCGCCGCGAGCGCCGCGGCGAACCCGATCGCCAGATCTCCGAACAGCGCCACCTGGAAGCCGAACAGCGGAACCTCGGGTCCCACCGAGATCCCCAGCCTGTGCCCGATCAGGTAGAACGCGAGGAAGCCGCCAGCGATCGGGAGCAGGTAGGCCGCACGCGTCGCCGGCCCGCCCCACCGCGCCACGAGCCGGACCGCGACCCAGCCGAGGGCGACCGAGCACAGCGCGAACAGGGTGACGAGGGCGTAGGCCTGCGGGGGCATGCCCTGAATTTAGCCCGGATCGCGCCGTGGGGGCGTGGCGGCACTGGTTCGCGGTCGGTCGTTCGCCGGCCGTCCCGTCAGGCGCGGACCATGCTTCCCGTGCCGGCACCGCGGCGCGAGAGCGAATCAACGCTGACGGCGGCGAGCAGGACGAGGCCGGTGACGATCAGCTGGTACTGGATCGGCAGCCCCAGCAGGTACAGGCCGTTGTAGATGGCGCCGATGACGAGGCCGCCCAGCAGACCGTGGATCGCACGGCCCCGGCCGCCGAACAGGCTGGTGCCACCGATGACCGCGGCCGCGACCGCGTACAGGACCAGCTGCCCGCCGTTGATGTTGGTGGTCATGCCGCCCAGCTGCGAGCAGTAGATGACGCCGGCGATCCCCGCGGTCATCGAGCACAGCACGAACGACAGCGTGCGGACGCGCGGCACGTTGATCCCCGCCCGACGCGCGGCTTCGGGATTGCCACCCACGCCGTAGACGTGGCGCCCGAACTGGGTCCGCTCGAGGAGGGTCGCCCACAGCGCGAGCACGCCGAGAACGAGCGGCACCACCCACGGCACGCCGGTGACCGGGCGGAAGCTCCCCCGGTCGAGGCTGCAGATGGCCACGACCGCGATCCCGGCCACGGCAACCGCCGCGATCTTGGCGAGGGTCAGGCCCACCGGCGGGGCAACGAGACCACTCCTGCGTCGACCGAGATCGCGGCGCCACATCATGGTGCCGATCAGTCCCACGACGACGGCGAGCCCGACCCAGCCGACCGCCGGGTCGAGATAGCTGTACACGATGCCGTACAGCGCCCGCTGGTCGGGCAGCACGTCACTGGTGATGCTGACCTGGCCCGAGGCGCCCAGGATCACGATCATGACCCCGAACCACAGCAGATAGCCGGCCAGCGTGACGACGAAGGAGGGCATCCCGAGCTTCGTGATGATGTACCCGTGGATGCCGCCGATCGCCCCGGTGACGGCGAGCGCCGCGATGATCGCCGCCCACCACGGCCAGCCCATGCCGGGCTGCACCAGCAGCGCCGCGACGATCCCCCCGATTGCCGCGACGTAGCCGATCGAGAGGTCGATCTCGCCCAGCAGCAGGACGAAGCCCTCGCCCATCGCGAGGACGATGAACACGGCGCTCTGGTCGAACAGGTTGACCAGGTTGCGCGCGGACAGGAAGACGTGGTTGGGGCTGACCACGGTGAACACCAGCCCCACCGCGACCAGGGCGAGCGCCACCGGCAGGACGCCGGCGTCGCCACCTCGCACTCTCGCGACCCACGCCCGCAGGTACTCACGGAGTGACTGCGCCGCGATCGCCGGGGGAACGGCCTCGACAGCCGCCGCGGTCAGGTCCGGCGCTGATTCGTCGTCGATCCCGATCTCGTTCGGTGCCGCGGCTGCCGGCTCGGGTTCGTTGGGGGTCATGGGTCAGTCCAGTCCATCGCTGGGGGCAGCGGCCGCGACAGCGCGGTGCGACCTGCCGGTGGTCATGTAGTCGACGACGCTCTCGCGATCGAGTGCCGAGATCGAATCCTGGGCGACCATCCGCCCGAGCCGGAGCACCGCGATCCGATCGGCCACCTCGAACACGTCGTTGAGGTTGTGCGAGATGACCATGACCGCGAGGCCGTGGTCCTTGAGCCGCCGGATGAGGTCGAGCACCATCCTCGTCTGCGCAACGCCCAGGGCTGCGGTCGGCTCGTCGAGCATGACGAGCTTCGAGTTCCACATGACCGCCTTGGCCACCGCGACCGCCTGGCGCTGGCCGCCGGACAGGGTTGCGACGGGCTGGCGGATCGAGCGCACGGTCGTGACCCGAAGGCTGGCGAGCGTCTGGGCCGCCGCGCGCTCCATGCTGTCCTCGTCGAGCAGGCCGCGCACAAGGCGCTCGCGCCCGAGGAACATGTTCTGGACGATGTCGAGGTTGTCGGCGAGGGCCAGGTCCTGGTAGACGGTCTCGATCCCCAGCGCCGCCGAGTCGTTGGGGTTCCGGATGTGGACCGGGCGGCCGTCCCAGAACATCTCGCCCTCGTCGACCTGGTGGATGCCGGCGATGCTCTTGGTGAGCACGGACTTGCCCGCGCCATTGTCACCGCACAGCGCGGTCACCTGGGCCGGCGGCAGGTCGAGGTCGACCCGGTACAGCGCCTGGACCGCGCCGAAGTGCTTGCTGATGCCCCGCAGCCTGAGCAACGGCACGGGCCCCGGCGCCACAGCCGGATCCGTGGTCGCGCCGGCTGCGCCTCCCGCGGTGGCATCTCGTTGCGCCATCAGGTCCATGTGCTCGTCCTCGGCGGTCAATGCGGAGCTCGACGATGGGAGCGCGCCGGCGACGGCAGCATGCGCGTCAGGCTGCGGCCGTCGCCGGCAATTCGGGCTACTTGATGCCCGAGGCCAGACAGAGGTCGGCGCCGACGGCGGCGCACAGGTCAGTGACTGACACGAACTTGTCGTGGATGACGGTCGATTCCATGTTCGCGGCGTTGACCCAGTACGGGGTCAGCAGCACGGCCGGCTGCGTGGCAGTCGAGTTGGCCGGATCGGTCGTGGTTCCGTTGATCAGGGCTGCGGGGGGCGTCTGGCCGGCTCGCAGGTAGGTGGCCAGGGCGACGGCCGCCTGGGCCTCGAGGTAGATCGGCTTGTAGACCGAGCCGCACTGGTAGCCCTGGAGCACGTATTCCATGCCCTGGAGCGTCGCGTCCTGCCCGGTGGTGGGAACGGTCTTGGCCGGGGCGCCGGCCGCCTTGAGGACGCCGATGACCGCACCGGCCAGGCCGTCGTTGGCCTCGACCGTGGCGTTGATCGACGGGTTGGCCGTGTAGGCCTGCTGGAAGATCGTGCCGCCCGTCTTGTTGTCCCAGCCGGGGGCGATCTGCTCGCCGACGAGCGTCATTCCGGCGCTGTTGGTGGCGCCCTTGGTCGCCTGGGCGACCTCCTGGCCCCAGATCACCGAGTTGTAGCCCTTGGCGAAGTCGATCGCGTTCGGGTCGGTGTCCTGGCCCCCGTCGAGGGTGAACACCTGCGGGTTCTTGACGCCCCAGTCGGTGACGCACTGCATGAAGCCCTGGCCGATGAGCTTGCCGACCTGGACGTTGTCGAAGCTGACGTAGTAGGTGTTCGTGCCCTGGAACGTGGCCCGGTCATAGCTGATCATCGCCACGCCGGCGGCTGCGGCAGCCGCCTGGATCTGGTTGCCGGTCGTGCTGTCGAGCGGGTCGACCAGCAGGACCTTTGCCCCGGCCGTGATATCGGCCTGGGCGAGGGCAAGCTCGGTCGTGGCCGTGCCCGAGGCGTTGTCGATCTTGAAGTCCGATGCGGAGTACCCGGCCGCTTCGAAGGCCTGCTTGAGGTACGGGAGGTCATAGCTGGTGTAGCGGGCAGAGGTGGTCGCGTCCGGAAGGATCACGCCGACGAGGCCGCTCCCGGCGGCCGTGACCGAAGCCAGGTCGGCCATGGCTGAGAAGGTTGAATCGAAGGAACCCACGCTCAGCGCCGAAGGCGACGACGACGGGGACTCGGAGGCTGCTGCCGAGGGTGCCGCGCTGGCCGGCGCGCTCGACGCGGGCGCGGTCGAGGGCGACGCTGTCGCAGCCGAGGAACCGCACGCGGCGACGACGATCGAGATCACCGCCACGACTGACAGGGTGATGGGACGACTTCTCACTGGCTCTTCTCCTGTGGACAAGCCTGGAGCCCCGACATGGCCCGACGCAGCGAGATTTGGCTGCCGGCGGGCGGGGGCAAATGATCGAGAACGATCTCGGCGCACCGCCTATCTACCACCGGAGCACGGTCGCACCGCACCCCTTCCGATCAGGACACGCGCGCAATGCCGCCCCCGGCGGCCACCGTCTCAGGCAGGGTCAGCAGCCATACGCATCGGTACGGCCCGAGCCACGCGATCACCGCGTGGGCGGCCCGGATCGGGCATGGTTCACTACTTCCTGCGCCAGCGGATCCAGGTCCGGCGGTCGACGGCGGCCGGGGTTGTCGGCCGGGATCGATTCCGCGTCGCGGTCGTCCTCTCGGTGCGATCGTCGACGACCTGCAATCCGGTGGGAGCGGCGAGGGGTCCGCGTGTCAGGACCCTGATGTCCGCACCTTGTGCCCCGGCGCTGAGAACTTCCTGAGAGCGCCGCCGGCCCGCGGCACGGACCTACAGGGCAGGCAGGCCCAGGCACCCCCGGACGGCGTTCTCGAGCCGCTCGGAACGGTCGTACCCGGCGATCTCCGCGGTGACGAACCCGAGCGCGTACTGCCCGACCTCGCTCCACCAGCCCACGCTGCCACCCAGCCCGCCCATGCCGAAGCCGTCCGGATCGAGCGCGAACCCGAGGCCCCACTCGCGTTCGTCGCCCATCACCATGTCGACGCCGGAGCCGGCGACCGCCGTTGCCTCCGCGAGCATCGCGGGTGCCAGGATCGCGCCGGTCTTGAGGGCCACGTACAGCCCCGCCACGCCGCGCGCCGTGCCGTGGCCGTTGATCGCCGGGATCTCGGCACGCCGCCAGCGTTCGCTGTTGACGACCGCCGGGTCGCGCGCTCCGGGCGGATTGGCGAGCGCCCGCTCGTACATTGGCGTCCCACCGGTGTTGGCCCGGCGGAACGGCTCACCGAACCCGCCGAGGTCCGCCACGCGCGCCAGCTCCGCGTCCGTCAGCCCGACGTGGAAGTCCAGGCCCAGCGGCTCGCAGACCTCGTCGCGCAGGAACCGGCCCAGCGTCCGGCCATCGATACGCCGGACGACCTCGCCCACCAGGTGCCCGTAGAACAGCGCCGACTCACCCTGTGCCGCGCCGGGCTGCCAGGCGGGAGCCTGCTCCGCGATGAGGCGGCACATCCAGTCCCAGTCATACCAGGCCGCCTCGGGGGCCGGCCGATCGAGCACGACATGGCCGGATCGATGGGCGAGCACCTGGCGCATCGTCGTCGCGGCGGCCAGCTCCGGCCAGTACGTCGACAGCGGCGCATCGAGGTCGATCAGCCCGCGGTCCGCGAGGACCAGCGCACACATCGCCGCGAATGGCTTCGTGACCGAATACACCATCGAGATGGTGTCGGCCTGCCACGGGTGCTTGCCGGCGGCGTCGGCATCGCCGCCCCACAGGTCAACGACCCAGCTCCCGCCGCGCCACACGGCCAGCGCCGCACCGGGCCCCGACTGGCCCGCGACCACCCCGGCGAACGCCTCGGAGACGGGCTCGAACCCCGGATCCACCGATCCCTGGATGGACATCCTGTGGCGATCCGGTCCGCGTCGTCTACTCGAGGTAGTCCTTGAGCTTGCGGCTGCGGGACGGGTGGCGAAGCTTGCGCAGCGCCTTGGCCTCGATCTGGCGGATGCGCTCGCGGGTCACGTTGAACTCCTTGCCGACCTCCTCGAGCGTGCGGGCGCGCCCGTCCTCGAGGCCGAACCGGAGCTGGAGCACGCGCCGCTCGCGACCGGTCAGCGAGTCGAGCACCGCCTCGACCTGCTCCTTGAGCAGCTGGTGCGATGCCGCCTCTGCCGGGGCAAGCGCGCCGCGGTCCTCGATGAAGTCGCCGAGGTGCGAGTCCTCCTCCTCACCGATCGGCGTCTCGAGGGACACGGGCTCCTGGCTGACCTTGATGATCTCGCGCACCTTCTCGGGCGTGACCACGACCTCCTGGCCCTTGGACATCGCCTCCGCGATCTCCTCGACCGTGGGCTCACGACCCAGCTCCTGGAGCAGCTGGCGGGAGACCCGGATGAGCCGGTTGATCGTCTCCACCATGTGCACCGGGATCCGGATCGTGCGGGCCTGGTCGGCGATCGCGCGGGTGATCGCCTGACGGATCCACCAGGTGGCATAGGTCGAGAACTTGAAGCCCTTCTCGAAGTCGAACTTCTCGACCGCCCGGATCAGCCCGATGTTGCCCTCCTGGATGAGGTCCAGGAACGACATCCCCCGGCCGATGTACTTCTTCGCGATCGAGACCACCAGCCGGAGGTTGGCGGACGTCAGCTGCTCGCGCGCGTCGCGCCCGATGCGGACGACCTCGCCCTTGCGATCGCGCAGCTTGGTTTGCGGCGGAACCTCGGGATCGAAGCCCATCCGGCGCAGCAGGTCGGTGTCGTAGCCGCCCTCGATCCAGCGCTGGAGCGCCGGGAATGCGACCTCGTCGCGCGTCCAGTCGTAGATCGCGCGCAGGCCGGGGTTGTCGCGCGAGTCGAGATCGCCGTTGTGGACGGCCAGGTACGCCCAGTCGAGCAGGATCTGGAACGACTGGTGGCCGGGCTGCTCGTTGTAGGTCGCGACGAGCGCTCGCCCCTCCTTGATCAGGGCATGGGTTCCGTCGGTCTGGGCTTCGCGCGCGGCCTTGATCAGGTGGAAGTCCGCCGACGTGACCATCAGGTCCGCGACGCCCTCCCAGGACAGCGCCTCGGACACCATCCGGTGCGTCTCTGGCCCGAACGGCAGGCCGTGCTGGGGCTTGGTGGTCCGGGTCTTGTGCTCGGTGTCGTGGAGGGTCCACTCGTGGAGCGAGATCACGGCCTTCCAGGGCTCGATGATGATCTGCTCGCCGAGCTCGATCGCCTTGGCCAGGACCACCTCCTCCTCGGCCGTGAGGAGCGCGACCTTGCCGATCTCCTTGAGGTACATCCTGACCGGGTCGTCGATCCCGATCATGTCCGCGGACAGCGCCTCGAGCTCCTCCGCCGTGGGCTCATCCACTTCCTTGGCATTGAGCTTGGCCGGGGCGTCGGTCGTGGGTACCGGCACGCCCTCGACCGCGGTCTCCTCGATGACCTCGATGCTCAGGACGCCAGCACCGGGCACGGCGCCGTTGTCGACCACGAGCTCCAGGTCCAGGTCATCGTCGTTCTCGTCCTCGTCCTCGTCGTCGAGATCCGGATCGGCGTCCGGATCGTCGGCAACCGCGGCCACGCCGGCCTTGCGCGGCCGCATCGAGGCGAGCTTCGCCTCCTCGAGCTCCCTGCGAGTGCGGCGCGGGCGTGACGAGAGGACCGCTTCGACGAGCTGCTTGTCAAGGGGATCGGCCATGTCCGCGGGTTCCTCCGTTGGGCTTCGGCGGGTTGATGGGTGTCGGGTCAGCCGGCGGCAACGGCCGTCCGGGCGAGGAGTCGGGATTGGTCGCGACGACGGTCGAGCGACCGGCGCTGCTCATTGAGGAGGCGGCGTTCGAGCGTCAGGCGCTCCGCGGTCTCGTCGTCGCCGTCGCGCTCGGCCTCGGCCGTCGCTTCGTGGTTCCAGGCGCTGCGCTCCTGCCACTCGGCGTCATCGAGCTCGAGGGTCAGGCGCTCGATCTCGTAGGCGAGGGCGCGATCGTCCAGCTGTCTCGGGTTGGGACCAGGCCGCGAGACGAGCGCCTGCCCGAGGGCGCGGCTCTCGTCGTCGAGCCCGTCGAGGATGGCCGGCAGCGCCCAGGCGGGCCGGACCCCGTGCTCGTCGCGGGCGCGGGCGAGCACGATCGCGCGGTACAGCTCGCGCGCAACCTGCGACGGCAGCCGGTCGGGTCCCACGCCGTCGAGGACCGTGTCGTGCACCTCGGGAACGAGGAGCACCAGCCGCAGCAGCTCCTGCTCGGTCCGCGACACGCCGCGCAGGATCTCGGTCACCGGGAGCGCGTCCGGGGCGCCGGTCACCGCCTCGGCCGTGAACCGGTCGCGCCCGTTGCGGCCGTCCGCCTCGCGGCCCGCACGCCGGTGGAGCGCCTCGAGCAGCGTGCGCTCCTCGACGCCCGATACGCGGTGGACCTGGCCAAGGTACGCGTCACGCAGGACCGGGTTGGGCAGGTTGCGGATGATCGGAAGCACCGCATCCACGAACCGGGCCTGCCCGCCGGGCGTCCGCAGGTCCTCGGCGCGGGCATGGACGTCGATCAGGTGGTCGACGATCGGCCGGGCGCTGCGGACCTCCTCGCGCCAGCGGTCGGGCTCGTCGCGCACGACCTCGTCCGGGTCGAGGCCCTCGGGCAGCCCGACCACGCGAACGTCGTCCAGCTCCACGCCCAATTCGTCGGGAGCCAGCTGGCGGATCAGCTCCTCGAGCGCGGTGGCCCCGAAGGTGCCGGCCTTCTGCCCCGCGGCATCGACGTCGTACGCGAGCGCGATCCGCTTCGCATACCGGGTGACCAGCGCGACCTGGAACGGGGTGAGCGCCGTGCCCAGCGAGGCCACCACGTTGTCGAAGCCCGCCTGGTGGGCCATCAGGGCATCGGTGTAGCCCTCGACGATCACCGCCTGGCCCGTCTTGCGGATCGCGGTCTTGGCGCGATCGATGAGGTACAGCGTGCGGCTCTTGTCGAACAGCGGCGTCGCCGGGGAGTTGAGGTACTTGGGTCCGTGGTCGACGCCGTCCTCGCCCACCCCCTCCTTGCCCAGAACCCGGCCGCCGAGGCCCACGGCGTGGCCGTTCTGGTCGCGGATCGGGAAGATGACGCGCTCCCGGAACCGGTCGTACACCCCGCCCCCACGCTGGCGCGAGCTGGCCAGGCCCACCTCGAGCAGCTCCCCGGGCGCGATCTGGCGCTTGCTGGCGAGCTGGCGGGTCATCTGGTCCCAGCCGCGCGGCGCCCAGCCGAGCTGATGCTTCTCGATCGTCTCGTCGGTGAAGCCGCGGCCGCGCAGGTAGGCGAGCGCAGGCGCTCCCGCCTCGGACTTCATCAGCACCGCGTGGTAGAAGGCGACCGCCGCCTCCAGGACCTCGCGCAGCCGCGCGTTGTGCGCGTCCTCGCGCTTGGTCCGCTCGTCGATCTCCACGCCGGCGCGTCCGGCGAGCGCCTGGAGGGCCTCGGGAAAGGACAAGCCGTCACGCTCCATCAGGAACGTGAAGATGTCACCGTGCTTGCCGCAGCCGAAGCAATGCCACGTGTCGCGGGCGGGCGTCACGACGAAGCTCGCGGTCTTCTCGCCGTGGAACGGGCACAGCCCCTTGAGGGTGGTGCCCGCCTTCTTCAGCTGGACGGTCTCCCCCACCACATCGGCGACGGGGAGCCTGCCCTTGATCTCGGCAACGACGCCGACGGCCAATGCAGCTCCTGTCCCGACCCACCCGGGACAGGGCCCGGCGGGAACGACTGAGGGCCTGTCAAGTCTTGACAGGCCACGCGAGGCCGAGGGTACCCCCGCTCCTGGGGCTTGACAAGAATTCGCTGTCAAGAGCCGGACCGCCGATCCGTGTCTCCCGGAGACCCGGCCAACAGGCTGGCTGTTGAGCCCAGCCGGCGAGGTGGCGTCGTAACGATCCGCGAACGGCAGCTCCGGATGATGCTGCCGACGCGATCGCAGCGGGAGGGCGGATGACCACGGGCCGGGCGACACGGCAGACCAGGGTTGCCATCGGGATGGCTGTTGCCACGGCGGCGAGCCTGACGGTGGCGCTTGCCATGATCCTGTTGTCGGGAGAGCGGGCGGCCGCGATCGGCTCCATCCGGTTGGGCGAGGCGCTTGCGCTCGCCGTGCCCTGGATGGCCTTCTCGATCGTGGGCGCTCTGATCGTCCGGCACCGGTCGGGGCACCAGGTCGGCTGGCTGTGCATCCTGGGCGGGTTCCAGGTCTCAGTTGTCGCCCTCGTATTGGGGATCGCGACCTATGGCCTGTCGAAGGATCCGCTCGCCGTGTTCGGGCCGCCCGCGGCATGGCTGGCCCACGAGGGGTCGATCTCCATCGTCATCGCACCGCTGCTGATCCTGTACCGCTTCCCGACCGGGCAGTTGCCCGGTCCGCGGTGGCGCCCGGTGGAGGCGCTGGCCGTTGCATACGTGGGCGCCCTGATGCTGATGTTCGGGATCGAGCCGATGCCGCTCCTGACCTTTCCGACCACGATGAACCCTCTCGCGGTCGGCACGGCACCGCGCCTGAGTGCGCTGGCCCTCGCGCCGCCGGCCGCCTTTGCCGCACTGGCCGTCGCCTCGCTGGTCGTTCGCTTCCGGCGCGGTTCCAACCTCGAGCGGCGGCAGCTTCGCCTCCTTGCCCTCGCCTCCGTCCTCGTCGGCGTCGCGATCGCGACCATGACCCTGACGAGCCCGGAGCTGATGACCAGCGGCCGGCTCTCGACGCTCACCGTCCTGGTCAATGCGACCGCATTCACGGCGATTCCCGCAGCGATCGGGATCGCGATCGTGCGGGACCGCCTGTACGACATCGACCGGATCGTCAAGCGGACGCTCGTCTACGCCCTTGTGTCGGCGATCCTCGTGGCTGTCTATGTGGCTGCCGTCCTGGGGCTGACCGCCCTGCTGGCGATCCTCGCGCCGGACGCCGGCAGCACGCTCGCGACGGCGGGCTCCACGCTCCTCGTGGCGGCGCTGTTCCGGCCCGTGCGCTCCCGCGCCCAGGACACGGTCGACCGTCGGTTCGACCGCGAACGCTACGAGGCGGCCAGGACCATCGATACCTTTGCCGGCCTCGTTCGCGCGGAGGTCGAGCTCGATGCGATCGTCGGCGACCTGCGGCTCGCCGCTGCGAGGACCGTTCGCCCGTCGACCCTCGACTGCTGGATCCGGGGCCCGGCATCAGGCTTGGCTTCGGTCACGCCGACCGAAGCGCTCAGCCCGCGTCGGTCGTCGGACGATCCACGACCGTGATCCGACCGCCGTACATGCCCATGGCGCAGGTGTAGTCGAGGATGCCCGCCGGCAGGGCCGGCAGCTCGATCACGTTCGCTCCCTTGTCGAGCCGGAGCCGGAGGTCCACACCCGGGGCCCACAGGGAAGCGGCGCAGGTGGCGGTGGTGGACGACTGGATCGTCCAGTGCGTCGGGTAGCCGGCGTAGATCACGATGTTCCCAGGGCTATAACCTCCCGCGTCCTGGTACGTGGTGATCGCCTGCGTGCCATCCGGCCCGAGTGTTCCGGCCAGCGGCGCGGCCGACGCGATGCCGACCAGGGATGGGAACGTGAAGCCGGAGAGCCGGGCCCCGGCGCTGCCGTTGACGAACGCGAAGGCGAGGACGACGACGCCCACGAGGCGCACCAGCGTGGGCTTCGCCCTGCTCGGCACGACCACGGGAAGCCCCGCGAGGGCGAGCAGCCCGGGCGCCGTCCCGATCGCGAACGTCGCGAGGAGTGCCCCAGCGAACAACGGCGAGCCGGTCGAGAGCGCGTAGATCTGCACGGCCTGGGTGAAGCCGCAGGGAAGGAAGAACGATGCGGCGCCGAGCGCCCCGGTCCGGGCGTCGGAGTAGGCGCTCACGTTGGCCCCACCAAGCCCGAGCTTCTCGCTCGCGCCCATCGGGAGGGTCGGTGACCAGCCCGCGATCCGCGGCGAGAGACCCGTCAAACGGGCGCCGAGGAGCGTCATCACGATCGCCACCGAGACCATCAGGACCGCGGTCAGCTGTGGTGGCATGGCGAGGCTTGCACCGACGGCGCCGAGGGCGGCGCCGAAGATCGCGTAGCCGGCGATCCGGCCAGCGACGAAGACAAGGGCCGGTCGCAGCTGCGCTGCCGCGCTCCCACCCGCTGGCCGGCTTGCCACGAACGCTGCGGACAGCCCGAGCACCAGGCCGCCGACGAGCGCCATGCATGTCGATACGCCCGCCGCGAGCCCCAGCAGCAGGGCGACGACGAGACCGCCGCTGCTCAGATCGCCGGCGCCCGAAGCGAGGTCGCCGATGCCGGTGACCTGGGCGGTGACCGCCAGCGCGGCCACCAGCAGGAGGCCGACACCGGCCGTGACCCACACCCTCGGATCACTCTCGAGCCAGGGCGTTCGCCCGATCTCATACCCGGCCTTGTTGATCGCTCGCTCGATGTCAACGGGAGACACCGGCGCTGAACTCTCGATGACGACCCGTGCGTGAGCGGCTGACGCCGCGACGCGCTCGACATTCGGGAGACGCGCGACGTGCTTCTGGATGCGCACCTCGCATGACCGGCAGGTCATGCCGGCGATCGGAACCGTGGTGGAGATCGTGCCGGCTGCGCTGACGATGCTGCGGGGAACATCCAGGCCGGCCGGTCGCGAGCCCCTGCCCAGGCGGTACTCGCGCAGCTCGACGGCTCTCCGGTGGAGCTCGTCGGGATCCGCGGACTCGGTGGATGTCGGCGGCGTGGGTTCGGCGGAGCGCGCCTGACGCCGCTCGAGCGCCTGTTGATGGAGCGCATCCGCGTCCAGGACCGGCGCACCGGCTCGCGCGTGTGCCGCGAGCGGCACCGATGGGTCCGGGCGCGATGCCGGCGCCTGGGACCCGGTGTGGCGGCGGGACATGGGGCGCGCGCTCCTTGTCGGCGGTCTGCGAACCGTTGATGACCGAAGCATCAGTGCGGAGAGCCGGCGCGCCCATGCAGGAGGACAAAAGACTTCATCAAGACTTGGTCAAGGCGGCGCGCCGGCGCGATGTGGCGCCGCCCGAACCTGCGCGCATTGGTAGCCAGAGCGCCGCGCGCGGACGCCCTGGAATCCGGAACTCGACGGCGGCCCGGCGGCACCCGTAGACTCCCCGGACGCCCAACAGTGGGCGGGCCCCCGCGGGCGAGAACCCGGGATGGCGCCCCGGGACCCGGAAGGTCAACCGGCGGCCGGAGCACGGAGAAGCTGATGCGGGTGATCGTCGTCGGCGCAGGCAGCGCGGCGCGGGCAGCGCTCGCTCGACTGGGCGAGCGCTGGGACGTCGTGGTCATCGATCCGGACGCCGACCGCCTCGACCGGATCGCGTCGGTCCGGGCCGTCGCCCCGGTGCTCGGCGATGGATCCAGTCGGGTCGTGCTCGAACGGGCGGGCCTGGCCGAGGCCGACGCGGTCATCGCGGCGACTGGCGATGATGCCGTCAACAACGAAGTGTGCCGGCTGGCCCTCGAGGCCGAGGTCGACCGGATCGTCGCGATCGTCGACGACCCGGATGCGCTGGGCGACCTGCGACGGGAGGGCGTCGTGGCCGTGTCGCCGACGCGACTGGCGGCCCGCCTGGTCGAGATCAACCTCGAGCCGCGGCGCGTGTCCTCGGCGGCGTTCGCCAACGGGCGGGCCGAGGCGGTCGAGTTCCGGATCTCCCCCGACTCGCCGCTCCGCGGCCGCCCCCTGCACGCGCTGGGCCGGATGCCGTGGCTGGTGGCCGCGGTGCTCCGCGACGACCAGCTGATCGTCCCCCACGGCGGGACCGAGCTCCAGGAAGGCGACCTGGTGACGGTCGTGGGCGCGGCGGCGGACCACGGCGCGATGGTCGAAACGTTCACCGGGGGCCAGGCGCACTTCCCGCTCAACTACGGCCGCAACGCGGCCCTCGCGATCGGCCCCGGCCCCGTGCCCGAAGCGTTGGCGGCCGAAGCCCTGGCATTCGTCCGGGCGACGGCCGCCGCCTCGCTGTACGTTGTCCACGACGATCCGGCGAGCCTCGATCCCGAGCGCGCCCGCGCTCAGGGGGAGGAGCTTGATCGACTGGTGAGCCTTGGCGCCGAGATCGAGCCGCGCGCCGCAGCCCGCGGGACGTCCGGCCTGCCGGCCCTCCTCGAGCTGGCCACCCGCGAGAGTGTGGGCGTCGTCGTGCTGTCCAAGCCGGACGGCCGGATCCGGACCGTGCGCACGCTCGAGGCACTCCGCCGGGCGGGGATGCCGGCCCTGCTGGCAGCGGGACGTCCGGCCTACCGCGGGATCGTGACGCCGGCACGCGACAGCATCGGGGGATGGCGCGCCGCGTGGACCGCGATCGATCTCGCCGCCCGCGCCGAGCTCCCGCTCGAGGCACTGGGCGTGGTGCCGCCGGCATTCGTGGCCGGTGAATCAGACGCGGCCCTCGTCCGACGCGCCGTCGCGCGGATCCGGGCCGAGGCCTCGGTCCAGGGGGTCACCGTCACGGGTCGGGTCGAGAGCGGCAACCCGGTCCGCGTGTTCGCCGCCCTCGATCCGGACCAGCTCGTCGTCCTGGGGCTGGGGGAAGGGGCGCTGAGCATCCTCATGCCCGGCCTCACGGGCCACATCGTCGCCCGGATCGAGACGTCGGTGGTCGTGATCCCGGACCGCGAGCCCAGGTGACACCCGAAAGCGCCGCGACGCTGATCCTGATCGCGGCGGCCGCATTCGCGCTGCCGCTGGCGGCGGGCGCGCTTCGCGTCCCGGCGGTGGTCCTCGAGATCGTGTTCGGGATCATCGCGGGACCCGTCCTGGGCATCGTCCACCCCGACGAGCTGACGACGGCCCTTGCGGAGCTGGGCTTCCTGATGCTGCTGTTCCTGTCCGGGTTCGAGATCGACCTGCGGGTGTTCGAGCGGCAGGGGGTTCGCCCGGTCACCGTCGGGCTCGCCGTGTTCGGGGGCACGGTGCTGTTCTCCTGGGTCGCCGCGCAGCTGCTGGGGCTGAGCATCTTCATCACGCTGGTCCTGTCCACGACCTCGGTCGGCCTCGTCGTGCCCACGTTGCGGGCGACGCGCCGGATCACCACTCCCCTCGGCCAGGACATCCTCGTCAGCGCGCTGCTGGCCGATTTCCTGACGCTGCTGGCGGTGACCGTCGTCGCCCTGGTCGCCCAGTACGGGGTGGGTGTGCGACTGCTCGCGCTGCCGGCGTTCCTGATGATCGCGGGCGCCGCGCTGCTGGCGCTGCGGCGCGCTGCGTGGTGGTACCCGGAACGCTTCGGCCGCCTGTTCGACGCCGACGACCCCGACGAGATCGGGATCCGGTTCACGCTCGCGCTGATGCTGGTGTTCGTCGGCATCGCGCTGGTGCTGGGCATCGAGCCGATCCTGGGCGCATTCCTGGCGGGTACGAGCTTCGCGGCGGTGTTCCGCAACCGGGGCGGGCTCGATCGCAAGCTGACCGGGTTCGCCTACGGCTTCCTGATCCCGATCTTCTTCATCAGCGTCGGGATCCGGTTCCGCCTGGATGCCATATCGGACCCGTCGGCGATCCTGTTCACGCTCGGGCTGTTCGTGATCGCGGCCGTGGTCAAGATCGTGCCGGCGCTGCTGCTGGTCGGGCGGCGGCACACCGTACGCGAAGCCGTCGCCGCGGGCGCACTGCTGTCCGCCCGCCTGTCGCTGATCATCGTGGTCGCCTCGCTCGGCGTCGAGCTCGGGCTTCTGGACGCGCGGCTCGAGGCGGAGATCATCCTGCTGGCGGCGGCCACGGCGACGGTGGCGCCGATCGCGTTCCGGATGATGCTGCCCGCCCTGCCGGCCGCGGCCACCGCCAACAGTGACCCCGCAGCGATGGACGCGAAGCGCAGAGCCTGACCCTCGTCCGGCGCGGCCGGGCGCCGAACGCTCCCGTCGGGTATCCACGGAACCGCCCTTCCGCGGCTGCTACTGGATCGCCGCGGGCGCACGCCGAGGTGACGGGCACGATCAGCCCCCGGACGAGGACGTCGATGCTCCGCGCCAGCGCGTTTCCAACGGTTGTCGCCATGTCAGCCTTCCTTGTGGCTGGTGGCCGGGGACGGGCCCGGGGTGGATGGATCGGCGGCGGGCTTGTGCCGCCCAGGTCTGAGCGCGGTCAATCCGACGCGGCCACGCCCCCGGTCTCGGCAGCCACCCGCCGCATGAGGGTGGCGAACGCGGCCGGCTCCTCGAACTGCGGCCGGTGGCCGGAGTGCTCGAACACGATCCGTTCCTTCGCCGGGGCGTCGAGCATTGCGAACCACTCGTCCGCGAGGACCGCACGCCCCCGCGCCTCGTGGGCGCCGATGACCATGTACACGGGCACTTCGAGCCGGGTGGCGTCCGTTCGGAAGTCGACGTCCTGGATCTGCGGATAGAGGACCGAGAACGTGTCAAGGAACGAGCGCAGGCCGTTGATCCGGTCCATCAGCCCGTTCTCGGGCACGAACAGGACCGCCGGCATCTCGCGATCGAGATCGAGCTCCGGATACGCGTTCCAGTCGTGCTCGTGGGAGACCGCGGGCTCGTAGGCGAGCAGGTCGTCGTACGGTGGCGGACCGTTCCGGCGGAGCGTGGCGGCCAGGGCGCTGTCCCCCGTCTGCTCTGCCCAGGCGAGCGTGTCCTCCCAGAACATCCGGTCCGTCTCGCGCGGGCTGACCATCTGGCCGGTGCCGACGAAGGCGTGGTAGCGGTCGGGCTGTCGCTGCACGGCGAGCACGCCGAGGATCGAGCCCCAGGAGTTCCCGGCGACGTAGATCCGGTCCTGCCCGAACCGGTCACGGAGGTAGTCGGTGAGCTCGATGGTGTCGGCGACCATCGAGTCAACGGTGAGCGTCGAGACCGGGTCGAGAGCGGGGTACGACTTGCCCACGCCGCGCTGCTCCCAGGTGGCCACGACGAAGTCCTGCTCCAGCCCGACATCCGCACGCATCGCGCCGAGGTCGGTGCCGCCGGGTCCGCCGGCGAGATACAGGAGCACGGGGCTGCCGGTGCTTCGGCCGCGGATCATGACCGCCTGGTCATGACCCCCGATCCTGACGTCCACGATCTCGGCGACGCTGCCATCGAGCGGCTGTCCATCCGCCGTGAACACGGGCGGCGTCGAGACCGGGAGCGCGATCTGCACGCCGAGCGCGATGAGCGCGATCGTGCCCAGTCCAGCGGCGATGCGACCTGGCCAGCCGAGCTGCATCGCACGCGGGTGTCCGAGGCGCGCCGCGATCTCGACGCCCCACAGGCTGCCAGCCATGATCGGGACCAGCAGCAGCAGCGCATCGACGCCGCGGCCCAGCACGAACGCGATCAGACCGTACGTCGAGCCGAGGCTGATGGTGTCGACGGTCGGACCGGTGATCCCGATCACCGCGAGCCGCACGACCTCGAAGGCGGCGGCGAACACGAAGAGGGAGAGCAGTCCGCTGCGTCGGCTGCCGCTGACGAGACCCGACACGGTCCCCAGAGCGAAGGCGCCGACGAGCGAGCCGACGGCCTGCGGGGCGGTGATCGGACCACGCGGCATGAGCCACGCCCAGGCGGCGCCGGCGAGCGCCGCAAGCACGGCGACGAGCAGCCAGCCCTGGGCTTCATTCATCCGGATCTTCTCGTTCATCGGGCGGCTCCCTCGAGCGTCAACGGACGGCGGGCGGGGCGGTCGGCCAGGCCCGACGCCGCGAGGACCGCGGCGATCACCGAGATGACGGCGAACACGACTGCCACCGACGGATCGGTGAGCTCGCCGCGCGCCGCCTGGATGACGAACAGGGCGAACACGCTGATCGCCATCTGGACGGCGAACACCAGCCCGGCGAGCGCCAGCGGATAGCCGGCATCCGGGTTACGCACCAGCAGCCACGCACCGAGCGCGAGCAGCGGCAGCACGAATGCGAGGTCGAGGGTGTAGACGGCGCTGGTCGGCAGGTTCAGGTCGCTGATCGCCGCCGGCAGCTCGCCGCTCGTGATCGCGGAGGCGATCTGGCCCAGCCACAGGGCCGCGAACAGGACCGCGACCAGGGCCAGGAAGCCTGCGGTGGTGCGACGCGGCAGGCCGGCACCGGTCCCGGCGGTGTCGCGGACGAGCGCCGGGGCCTGGAGCAACAGCGCCCATGCGGCGAGGCCGAGGACCGCGATATGGAGCGGGGTCACCGGGCTCACGACAACCTGGAATGCGTAGATGGCGTAGGTGTAGACGAGGTAGCCGAGGGAGCCGGCGACGACGAGTCGGGCGCGACCGGATCCGCGGCCCGACATCCACAGCGCGATCGCGAGCGTCGGGACCGCGAGGAACAGGGTGGCGAGGTCGGCGGCCCTCGCCTGGTCGACCATCGCGGGGACGTCGCGATAGACGTCGGTGGCCAGGCCGGCGGCGGCGGCAACCGCGGCGAGCGCAGTGGCGCCGGTGGCGAGCGCAGTGGCGCCCGCGGCGAGCGGGGTGGTGATACGGGACGAGGTCATGGGCGTGCCTCCTTGCCTGGATGGGCGGACGCTGTGCGGATCGTTCCCGGGATGGGGTGTGAATCGTCGGCGACCTGGTCGCGGATGGTCCGATCGCCGATGCGGGCCAGCCACACGACGACCAGCGCGTGCAGCCGTTCGAGCTCGTCGTCGTCGAGGTCGGCGAACAGGGCGCGCAGCAGCGCGTCGCCCTCCGTTGCGATCTCGGGTGCAGAGAAGACCTCCGAGACCTTGTCGGTCACCTCCAGCCGGGTCGTCCGGCGGTCGCTCGGGTCGGTCACCAGGCGAACGAAGCCGCGGCGCTCGAGGCCGAGCGCAACCTGCTTGACGTTCTGGCGCGACGACCCGTATCGGGCGGCGGCTTCGGTCAGTGACGCGGCGTGGATCTCGTTCCCCGTCGACGACGGTGCGCCGCTCCCGAACCACCGTTCGAGGACGGCGAGCAGCAGCCATTGGTGCGACGTCAGACCGAGCGGGATGAGCGCCTCGTCGAGGCGGCGGGTCAGGTGCTGGACGAGCACCAGCAGCGAGCCGAAGAGCTCGGGGCGGGGGTCAGCGGGGGTCGTTTCGGGCATATGCGTAACCTATTACGCATATCCTCCACAAACCCGGGCCGGGGGTCCCGAATGGCATGGGCCTACCCGCCCGTCGCGGGTCGTCCGAGTCCCGGCGGGACCGGGACAGGCGGCCCGCAACTCGTCGGGTGCGCCGGCAGCCTGGGCGCGTCAGGCGACGTTCCTGACCGCGGCCACAGCCGGTTTGTGCGCGAACATCCGCCCCGCGACCTCCGCGGCCGTGGTCATCGGGATCGAGGGGACGGCGGCGCGCACGGCCGGCCCATCGACTGCCATGTCACGGGTGTCCATGACCACGGCGGTCGCGATCTGCCGCGCCATCACCGGCTTGATCGGCCGGAGCACGCGAGACAGCACGCGCATGGCCGGCAACGGGGTGTGCGACACGCGGCCCTCGATCCCGGTGGCGGCCCGGACGATCGCGACGAGGTCGTCCAGCGTCAGGTTCTCAGGTCCCGGCATCTCGATGGCTCGCCCACGCATGGAAGGGTCGCGGATCGCGAGCTCCGTGGCACGGGCGATATCGAGGGCCGACACGAAGTTGACGGGATTTCGCCCCCGTCCGAACACGACGGTCTTGCCGGTCTCCACCAGCGGACGCCCGACCAGCCCGAGCCAGGTCTCGAGATAGGCGGTCGGGCGGATGATGGTTGCCGCGATCCCAGTTTCGCGCACCGCGACCTCCGCGGCGAACTTGGCCCGAAGCAGCTCCATCGGGTGGTCGGGCGCCGCCTGGTGCACCGAGAACAGCACGAACTGCTCCACGCCGGCGTCCGCGGCCGCCCGCGCCAGCACGCGGTTACCCTCGGCATCGACCGCCTGCACGCCGGCCTGGGACGTGAACCCGGTGATCGCCGACACGACCACGCGCGCGCCCTCGACCGCCCGGCGCGCGCCGTCGGGCCGGGTGACGTCGGCGCCCACGATCTCGACACCGGGCAGCTGCGCGGCTGCCGCATCAGGATTTCGCGACACGACTCGGACCGCCTCACCAGTCGCGGCGAGGAGCGGCACCAGCACGGGCCCCAGGGTCCCGGTTGCCCCGGCCACGACGATCATCGGACCCGCTCCCCCGCCGGTGCGACGGTCTCGCGGACAGCGGTCTCCACGCCGACGCCGTCATCCGCGACGGGTTCCATGTAGAAGCGAGACCACGCGATCCGGTCACCCTCCACGCCAAGGATCGTCGTCCCGCGCATGAGGTGCGGCGCCCCATCGCGGCGCGTGCCCGTCCACTCCCATTCGGCCCACGCGACGTCGCCCGCGGTCGCGTGGCGGAGAAGCTCGGAATGGAGGTCGGGCACTCCCCCGAGGATCTGGGCCCAGTTGCGACGAACCTGCTCGCTTCCCCGGAACGACCGCGACGGATGTACCGGGATCTCGCTCCGGTACTCGTCGGCGAAGCAACCCACGAGCGCGTCGAGGTCGTGGTGGTTGGTCGAATCCTGGAGACGCTTGACTACCTCCATCGGGTCACCAGCCATTGTCGAGTCCGCCATGATGGTCACATGCCTCCGAGCCGTGGGACGCCGTCGATATTAGCCAGACGTCCGTGCTAATGACTATACTCATAGTCTGATGAACAGGACACGTGCCGTCAAGCGCGAATACCGGTCGCCGCTGCGCGCCGCGCAGGCGGACGCCACCCGGCGGGCGGTCATCGAGGCCGCCACCCGGTTGTTCGTCGAGCACGGCTACGGCGCAACCTCGATCGACGCCATCGCGACCGCCGCGGGCGTGAGCCGGGCCACGGTGTTCACCGCGGTCGGATCCAAGCCCGCGATCCTCAAGACCGCGTACGACGTGGCCCTCGTCGGAGACGACGAGCAGGTGGCCCTCCCCGATCGCGCCGACTCGCGGGCGATCCGCGCCGAGCCGGACCCGCGCCGTTACCTCGAGCGGTACGCGGCCCTGGTCGCGGACATCGGCGGCCGCGTCGCACCCGTCTACGAGGCGGTCCGCGGTGCCGCGAGTGCCGATCCGGAAGTCCGGCCGGTGTGGGAGAAGATCCTCCACGAGCGGCGGATCGGCGCGGATCACGTGGTCGCGGACACCGCGTCCAAGGGTCCGCTCCGGCCCGGGCTGGACCTCGAGACCGCCGCCGATGTCGTGTGGGTGCTGATCGATCCGGGCCTTGACCACCTGCTGGTCACACGCCGAGGATGGACGCCCGCGCGCTTCCGCGACTGGCTCGCTGCCTCGCTGTGTCGGGAGCTGCTCGGGTAGGCGGATCCTGTCCATACCATCCCCCGGATCGCCGGCGCCATCCGTCCCGTCGGCGTCGTCACGCGACCCGGGCGCCCTGACGGCTATCCCCGTCGGTGGCGCGCTCCGCATCACCGAAGCGGGCGGAGGATTTCCCTGGATTGTCTGTGTCGTCAGACTGGATCGCCGAGGCGAGGATGACCTTTGGCGATCGGCTGGCACCCTTTAGACCCGTGTCGTCCCCGCACCACCGACCGGACCATTGGATACGAGGGCTGATCACGGGGCGCCGATCGCGGACCGCTGCCGGGACGCCCGGCATCAGCACGCAAGGAGCTGCACCAACCGTGGATGACGTCCTCGTCCCCGTGCCCGTTGGCTGGGACGACCCGCTCACCGGCCTCGAGGGGCCGGTCTTCTGGCAACGCGTGCTGATCGGCGAGGTCGCCAGGACGACAAAGTACGGGCGCGATCTCACCGTGTGCGTCATCCAGGTCGAGGGCATCGACGCCGTCTTCGAAGCGAACGGCGAGGCCGTCGCGCGCCGAGTCCTGCGTAAGGTTGCGCAGGTGGTGCGACGCGAGGCGAGGGCGAGCGACTATTGCGCCCGCATCGATGTCTGCCGGTTCGGCATCATCCTGACCGAGACGGACGAGATCGCGGCCATCAACTTCGTGGAACGCGTGCGGGAGGCCGCCCCGCGCAGCGTGCCGGAGGTCCGCGGGGTCGTCCGCTTCAGCTTCGGATGGGCGAGTGCGAAGGAGCGCGAGGCGCCGGACTCGCTCGTGCGTCGAGCGGAGCGGCGGCTGATCGCGGAGCTCACGCACTAGCTCGGTCGGGCCCCGCGTCGCCTGCCGTCCGCCGGCGCGCTGATGCCCGCCGCTGCCCGGCTGCCGCCGTTGGCCGCATTCGTTCACGGCGCCGCTGCTACGCCAGTCTGGGGCCACGACCCTACCCTCCGCCGGCAACCGCTCGTCGCCGCCGCAAGCCTGCCCGCGACCCTCTGCCGCCCGCGACCCACCGCCGCCCGCGACCCAGCGCCGCATACCTGCCAGGTTTACGAAGCCGTGAAATCCGGCCGTCGCTCGCGCGTGCGAGTCCGTAATGGCGTCCAGCGCACGCTTCACTCCCGGCATATGCGTCAGAGGCATGCGCCGGCCGACAAGGGACCGCCTGCCGGGTAGCGTGATGGTGTTCCAGCGCCGGTATCCGTGACAGGTATACGGAAGCACGGCGCAACGGTGGCACGCTGGAACGCGGGGGCGGCCCGTGGGCGAGAACCACAGCCGGGAGGTGCGGCGTGGGCACCGACGTGGTGTGGGCACCGACGTGGTGTGGGCACCGACGTGGTGTGGGCACCGACGCACGGCGGGCGTCTCCGGCAATGGACCCTCGAGCTGCCCGCCCTACCCCTCGAGCGTCACGTACAGCTTGCGCACGGTCTCGGCGATGTCCCAGCGCCCCGACCATCCGAGGGGCAACACCATCGCGACGCCGGGCTGCAGTTCGTGGACGGTGCCGTCGGCGTCGGTGATCCGCCCCCGACCCGCAAGGATGTGGACCGTCTCCGTGTTCGTCCGATGATCGATCGTCCAGCCACCGGGCGTGCACTCCCAGATGCCGACCTGGAGCGGACCCGACTCGTGGAGGACGCGGATCGCGGTCATCGGCTGGCCGGAATCGGCGCCGGCGCGCGGCCCCGTCGACTCCAGCGGGCCGAACAGGTCAGCCTCGGACGCGGTGATCGCAGCGGGAACCTCGAGCGAGGCGGGCAGCGGGATCACTGCTTCGGATGCGTGGGTGCTCGTCATCGAGAGAACCTCCTCAATGCGCGGCAATGCGCTCGGCGAGGCTGCGCCCCGTCGGCGGCCGTCCGGTACGTGCCGCCTGCTCGTCCACTCGGCCGATGGCCCACTGCGCGTATCGGACCCCGATCCAGCGGAACGGCTCGATCTCCCAGTTGGGCGACCGGTGGTTGACGACCGGGAGCTCGGTAAGCGGGCTCTGGGTGCCGGTGATCAGGTCGGCCAGCGTCCGGCCCGAGAGATTGGTCGCGGACACGCCGTGCCCCACGTACCCGCGGGCGGTCGCGATCCCCGACGCGGGATCGAACGCCATGGTCGGGTGCCAGTCTCGGGGCATGCCCAGGGGTCCGCCCCACTCGTGGGTGAACCGGATCCCGTTGAGCATCGGGAACCATTCGCGGACGAAGGACCTGAGCCGCTCGTGCGTGGCGTGGTGGTGGTCGAATTCCGGCCGGATCGGCGATCCGTACCGGTACGGTGCCCCACGCCCGCCGAACAGGATGCGCCCGTCCTCGGTGCGGGACAGGTAGTCGATCGAAAGGCGCGTGGACGCCACAACCTCGCGGTTCCCCCAGCCGATCTCCGCCCACTGGGCTTCGGACAGGGGCTCCGTGAGCACGATCAGCGACCACAGCGGGATCAGCTGGCGGTGCAGCGGTGACAGCTCGCTGAGGTACGCCTCGCCGGCAAGCACCACGACGGGCGCGCGGACGTCGCCGTACGGCGTGACGAGCACCGCCTTCCCGTCGGCACCCTTCGGCCGGAACCCGGTCACCGGCGTTCCCTCGACGATCCGGACACCCAGCCGTTCGACAACCCGTGCGAGGCCGCGGACGAGGCGACCCGGATGGATCACCGCGGTGTCCTCGGAGACGAGCGCCCGGACCGCGCCGGCGATCCGGATCCGGTCCGCGAGCTCGGGCGCATCGAGCAGCCGGTAGCGATCCCCGAAGCCGAAGTGCCGGTACTCCTCCAGCGCCTGCTCAAGGGCCGGGACGCCGTGGGGGCCGCGCGCGACCTCGATCTGGCCGCCCTTGTGGAACCCGGCGTCGATCTCCTCGGCAGCACACGCCCGGCCGACCTCGTCGACCGCCTCGTACGTCGCCTGCTGCATCCGCCGGGCCGCGTCCTCGCCGTGGAGCCGCGCGAGCCGGGTCATCGTGATGTTGAAGTCCGGCGCACACCACGCGCCGTTCCGCCCCGACGCCCCGAAGCCGGCCACCTCGCGCTCGACGATCACGATGTTGAGCGATGGATCGCGACGCTTGAGGTAGTAGGCCGTCCAGAGGCCGGTCAGACCCGCGCCCAGGATCGCGACATCGGCGTCGATGGAGCCGGCCAGCGGCGGGCGGGGCGTCAGGTCGTCACCTGAGGTCTCGAGCCAGAAGGAAACGGAGGCGGGATCACGCACGGGCGCATCGTATCCGGCCCCCGACTGCGCGCGAACCTCGTTGCGGTGCGCGGTCGTGGTCACCCTCGCCCGGGAGTCTGTGCTCGGGGCGCTACGACCCTGCCGCGGTGGACCCCCAGCCGGCGCCCAGCCGGAGCACCTGGCGGTCGCGCGTCACGCGGCCCGCGGAGCGGTTGACCGTGTCGACGATGAGGGACGCCCGGTCGAAGACCCGGTCCCAGTCGATGGCCCGGTGGGCGGTGACGATGACGATCGCATCGGCCCAGTCGAGCAGCGGGTCGAGCGCCGTACTTTCCCGGACGACCCCGTCCTCGTCGCTGAACCGGGTGACGTGCGGGTCGTGGAACCGGACGTCAGCGCCCCTGCCCGCGAGCCCCGCGAGCACGGCCGCGGCCGGCGAGTTGCGGTCGTCGTGGACGTCGGGCTTGAACGCGACACCGAGCACGCCGACCTTCGCCCCCTTGAGCGCCAGCCCTCGATCGTTGAGCGCCTCCGCCGCCAGCTCGACGACATGCCGCGGCATTGCAAGGTTGATGTCGCCGGCGAGCTCGATGAACCGGTCGGTGAAGTCGAACTCTCGCGCGCGCCAGGAGAGGTAGTAGGGGTCGACCGGGATGCAGTGGCCGCCCACGCCCGGCCCGGGCGTAAAGCGCATGAACCCGAACGGCTTGGTCGCGGCCGCGTCGATGACCTCCCAGATGTCGAGGCCCATCCGCTCGGCGAGGAGCGCCAGGTTGTTGACGAATGCGATGTTGACGTTGCGGAACGTGTTCTCGAGCAGCTTGGCCATCTCGGCGGCGTCCGGCGAGGAGAGCTCGACGACCCGGTCGTTGACGTGGCGCAGGAGGCTGGCGGCACGCGAGGTCGCCGCGGGTGTGAGCCCGCCGACCAGCCGCGGCACGTCCCGCGACGCGCTGGCCGGGTCGCCCGGGTTGACGCGCTCGGGCGCGAACGCGAGGTCGAAGTCGCGACCCGCGACGAGCCCGCTCTCCTCGAGCACGGCCCGGAAGGGTCCGTTGGTGGTGCCCGGGAAGGTGGTTGACTGCAGCACGACCAGCTGGCCGGCGCACAGCGAGTCCCGAATGGCCGCGGCTGCGGCGAGCACCGGCCCGAGGTCCGGATCCTTGGTCCCGGTGATGGGCGTCGGGACGCACACGAACACGGCGTCCGCATCACCGACCCTGGCGTCCTCGAGCCCGACGATCCGGAACCGGCCCTCGAGCGCGGCGGACAGGCGGCCATCGGACACGTCGTCGATCGGCGAGTGGCGTCCGTTGAGCTCGGCCACGCGGGCGGGCGACGCGTCGAGCCCCTCGACCTCGAGGCCGGCCTCGGCGAATGCGATCGCGAGCGGCAGGCCAACGTATCCGAGCCCGATCACGGCCACGCGAGCGTCCTGGGTCATGCGGGTCAGCATAGAGGAGCGCCGGTCAAGCGTGCGGCAATCATCCGCGCGTGCGGCAATCGTCCGCGCGTGCGGCGACCACCCGCGCGTTGTCGGCGGAGAGTACGGTTGGACCGACCACGTTCCTCGAGGTGATCCCCATGACATCGGCGACCCCCGCCTCGCTGGGCGAGCTGTTCCGCTCGCTCGGCCTGTCACTCACGATCCGGGCGGCCGACGACGAGGATGGCGCGTGGGCATGCACCCTCACCCGGCCGGACGGTGCGACCTACGAGATCGAGTCGGTCACGTTCTTCGACGTGGACCCCGACACCGGCGACGAGTGGGCCGTTGAGCCCGGACCGTCACGCGCGCTCAGCGTCCTGGCCGGCGGCGAGGTTGAGGCCGATGACGCCGAGGGCGAGGCAGCGGCATCGGAGACCGAGGCTGCCGCTCGGGGGTTCCTGGGCGACGAGGCCTACACGCTGCTGGTCCGGCTTGACGAGGAATCGCTCGAATAACGGGCGGCCGGGGTCGCGGATCCGGGTCGCGCGACCCCCGGCGACGTCAGGCGTTCGAGCCGATGGGCTCCAGGTCGATGGTGCGAACCGTGCGGGTCAGGCCGGCTTCGGTCCGGACCGCGGCTGCGGGGACGACGCCTCCGGCGATCCGCTCGATCGTTGCGACCTCTCCCGAGTACAGCCCGGACCCGAGGATCCGGACGCGGTCGCCGACAGCCAGGCCGGAACGCCCTCCGAGCGCCGTGAGGTCGATCGAGAGTGCCGCCGGTCGGCCGAGGGTCTCGCCGCCGGGCTGAACCCTCTGCGGCTTCTTCTTGGGCGGGATGAACACCCGCCGCTTCTTCGCCCCCACCTAGCGGCCTCTCCTCGGACGCTCTTCGGCCTTCGCCGGCCGAGGCTCGCGCTTTGGCGGGTTGGGCAGGGTTCCGGGCGCCATGTCGGGCGGCGGCGGAAGCGGGCCGCGCTCTCTGGCAGCTGCCACGGATGCCGCGAATGCCTTGGCGACGTCCGCCGGCACGCTGGCCGACCAGGCCGCCTCGATCTCCTTGACCCGTCCCGTCTCACGGGCGCGCTGCTCGCGCTCACGCCTTGATCGCTTTGTCACGAACACCTCGTTCTGCCGGGCCGGCAAGGCCTTCGGCCCGACGAGTGTACGCGTCGATGGCGGATCACGGCCAGCACAATCCCGTCCAGAGGGCGACGGCGAACCCGCTCGAGCACGTTCGCGGCACCCGTTCCCCGCCGATCGCCGTCCGGCGACGTCCTAGGCGGCGGACCCCACGACGTTGGCCAGCTCGTCGTTCGACGGCTCGATCAGCACCTGGCCGGTCGGGGTGACGACCACCGGGATCGCGCGGTAGCCCGCCGCGTCAACCAGGGCCTGTGCCGACGGGTCTGCATCGACATCGATCCACGCGTACGGGACCCTCACGGCGTCGAGGTACCGCTTGGCCCGCCGGCAATCCGCGCACCAGTCGGCGCCGTAGACGGTGACGATGTCGGGGATCGGGAGCGGTTGGGCATCGGGCATGGACCACATTCTCGGGCAGGCCGTAAATCTTGGTCGCGTGGGCCGCGCCGGCGGCCGGGCGCCCGTGGCGATTCCGCGCTCGACCGGCCTCAGGGCTGGCCCGGCTCGATGACGGGAAGCACCCGCGGTCGTCCCGCGAGACCGGTCACCGTCACCGCCGGCAGCGCGCCGTCGTCCCCGATCGGCGAGACGTCGCGCGCGAGCGCCCCGAGACGGGCGGCGGCCTCCGGGTTCAAGGAGTAGTACACCCAGCTGCCACGCCGTTCGCTGGTCACCCACCCTGCCTCGCGCAGCACCTTGAGATGATGCGAGACCGTCGGCTGCGCGACGTCGCAGCACGCCGTGAAGTCGCAGGCGCACACGGAGTCCGTGCCCCGCAGCTGGCGCAGGATCGAGAGCCGGGTTGGATCCGCTGCCGCCTGGAGGAGGCGGATGTCCGGGTCGAGCGTCCGTTTCATGTTGACGATCCTATTGACATCCATCTATATTGACCATTATCAATATAACACCGCCCGACGACGGCACGGCCAGAAGACTGGCGCCGCCCGCCAGGCGACCCCGGTTCGATACCCTCACGAGGAAACGATGACCGAGCAGATCCACGCCACCGTCCGCGACCACTACGCGGCCGCCGCCCGCGACGTGCTTGAGACGGCGGCCGCAGAGGACGCGTGCTGCGCCTCGGGCTGCGAGTGCGGCGATTCGGCCATCACCCTGACCGCCGAATCCGGGCCCTGGGGGGCCGGCCGGTATGCACCGCTGGAGCTCGCCGCCTTGCCAGGACCCGCGGTCCTCGCATCGATGGGCTGCGGCAACCCGACCGAGGTCGCCGATCTGCGCCCCGGCGAGACGGTCCTCGATCTGGGCTCGGGCGGCGGGATCGATGTCCTGCTGTCCGCGCAGCGAGTCGGGCCGACGGGTCGAGCCATCGGCATCGACATGACCGACGAGATGCTCGAGCTCGCCCGTCGCAACGCGGCAACGGCCGGCGCGGTCAATGTCGAGTTCGTCAAGGGAACCATCGAAGCATTGCCCCTTGCCGACGCAAGCGTGGACGTTGTGATCAGCAACTGCGTGATCAACCTTGCTGCGGACAAGCCGGCCGTGTTCGCCGAGATTGCCCGCGTGCTCCGTCCCCACGGACGCATGGGCGTCAGCGACGTCGTCGCCGATGACCGCCTGACCACCGCCGAGCGCGAGGAGCGCGGGTCGCTCGCGGGCTGCATCGCGGGCGCCCTTTCGTTCGGCGAGTACGCGGCCGGGCTCGAGCAGGCCGGGCTCACCGGGATCGAGATCGTCGCGACCCACGCCGTCGGCGACGGAATGTACGGGGCCATCATCCGGGCGCACCGGCCGGGGGCCAGCGAGGCGCCCGTCACATCTGCCCGGGACGATGTCGCGGCGTCGCTCCGCTCGGCCCGTGCGCTGCCGGTCGTGTCGGAGGGATGCTGCTGACCAGCGGCGTCCGACCCGGTCGCTACCGGCCCGCAACCGGCGCCGCCGTGTATCGTCGGTCCCGGCGCCCCGAAACCGTCTGAGCCGATCGAGGTCCACCGTGTCACTGCCGTCGCTCGCCCGCGTTCCCGCCCCGCCCAATTCGATCCTCGGCCTGGCCGAGGCGTACCGAGCCGATCCGCGCGAGGGCAAGATCAACCTGTCGTCCGGCGTGTTCGTCGATGCGAACGGGAAGACGCCCGTGCTGGCCACGGTGACCGAGGCGGAGCGGCGGCTGGCTGCGGCTGCGGGCACGAAGCTGTACCGGCCCATCGACGGCGAAGTCGCGTATCGCAATCTCGTCCGCGACCTCATCCTCGGCGCTGATCACGAGGCCGTGACCTCGGGTCGTGCCCTGGTGACCCAGACGCCCGGTGGTACGGGCGGGCTTCGCGTGGCCGCCGACCTGCTGCGCCGAACCGGTGCGAGCGGCACCGTGTGGATGAGCGAGCCGACGTGGCCCAACCACCCGCAGCTGTTCAACGCCGCCGGGTTCAAGATCCAGACCTACCCGTACACCGATCAGGCCGGGCGGCGGATCGACGAGGCAGCGCTCCTCGATTCACTCACCCGGGCGGCGCCGGGCGACATCGTCCTGCTCCATGGCGCATGTCACAACCCGACCGGCGTGGACCCCTCCCCTGAGCTGTGGCGCCGGATCGGCGACATCATCGAGACCAACCGGCTGCTGCCGCTCGTCGACCTCGCCTACCAGGGCTTCGGCGACGGCCTGGTCGAGGATGCCGCAGGTCTTCGGGAGCTGGTTCGACCGGGCGCCGAGCTGCTCGTCTCGACCTCCTACTCGAAGACCTTCTCGCTGTACTCGGAACGGGTGGGTGCGATGCTGGTCATCGCCCGATCGGCCGAGGACGCCGCGTCGGTGCAGAGCCACGTCAAGATCGCGATCCGGGTCAACTACTCGAACCCGCCCGCCCACGGCGCGGACATCGTGCGCACCGTGCTCGCCGACCCGGAGCTGCGCCCTCGCTGGGAGATCGAGCTGGCCGGCATGCGCAACCGGATCAAGGACAACCGGAAGTCTCTCGTCGCTGCGCTCCAGGCGCGGTCGATCCCGGGCGACTGGGGCGGCATCGCCACGCAGCGCGGCATGTTCGCGCTGCTCGGGCTGACGACGGACCAGGTCGCGCGGCTGCGCGAGGAGCACGGGGTGTACGTGGTCGGTCGCGGCCGGATCAACGTCGCCGGGTTCACGCCCGCCAACCTCGAGCCGTTCGCCGACGCGCTCGCCGCGGTGCTCGCCGCCTAGCGATCGCGCTCCGCCGCCGGTCCGCGACGGGCGGCCGGCGCGCAGTCGTGGGCGCACAGTCCGCCGGCGCGCAGTCCTGGGCGCACAGTCCGCCCGCGGGCAGCCGCGGGCAGCCGCGGGCGGTCGTCGGGTGATCGCTGTCGAACGGGTTCATTGCGTTCGAGCCGTCCGCGACCCGGCGTCCCCATCGGAGAAGACGCACGCAGCTCGTGAGCCGCTATCGAGCACTTGTTCGGCGGATACCGGACGGGTCCTCGCGCACGAAGCGGATCGCGGGCCAGCTGCCGCCCATGTGCCGTCCGCTCAGGCCCGCGGGGATCCGTCGCTCAGGCGGCTGTTGCCATGGTCGATCTGCGCCCAGACCAAGGCGTGGCCGGGCCAGACCGCAGTGCCCGCAAGGGCTTCCAGGGCGTCGCGGGGATCCGCCGGGTACGCCTCGCGAAGCGTGCGGCGGGCGGCGGACGCCGCATCCCGGTTGGCGCGCGTCCAGCGCACCACGAGCAGGCTCGAGATCCGCGGATCGCCCGCCGCTTCGCGCCACGACTCCCAACTCGAGGACGAGGTGAGCGCGTCAGCCTTTTCGCGGCTCCAGCGCACCAGCTGCTCGATCCGGCGGAGACCGGACTCGAGCTCGGTGGCAATCACGACGTCCGCGACCGGATCGCGGAGCACAAGGTCGATCCAACCCCGGACGGGCCGGCGGACCGCGACCTCCGGGCTGACCCGCCAGCGGGGATGGAGCGAGGCGAGCACGAGCTCCGACATGCGGACCTGATGCCGGTCGTGAATGGCCGGACCCGATTGGGGATAGACACGAGCCGCCAGGTCTGCACCGAGAGCCGCGGCGACCCTGGCGTAGGTCTCGAGCGTCGGGCCCAGCTCTCGCGCCTCGATCCGCGAGATCACCGACGGGTGGACGCCCGCGAGGGAGGCGATGGCGGTCTGGGTCGCGCCGGCGTCCTCGCGCAGCCGCCGCAGATCCTCGGCCAGGGCGTGGCGCAGCCTGGCGACATGGCGGTCCGCGTCGAGCTGGAGATGCGTGCGGGCCATGACGCAGTCAAACACGAGGTGCTCACCGGCGGCTCACCAGGCGGAGGCAGTCGGGGCTGCGAGCTGGCCTTTGGCCGGTCTGTGCGTGGCCGGTCTATGCGTGAGGCGCACCGATCCGGCCCTCGATTGTCGCCACAGTGCGCGCCACGCACGGCAACGGCACGTCAGTGGGGCCTTCGCAGCTCACCAGGGCGATCTGGAGCGCTCCGAGTGCGTGCTACGCACGCGACTGCGCTTGGCGCTCGAAAGCATGCGTGCGGCGCACAGAGGGGCGGCAAGGAGGCGAAGGGAGCCGCTGCAACGGAGGAAGCGGCAAAGGATGGGGCAACGGAGCCACGAGGGGGAGGCAGCGCTCCGGGAAGAGCCGGCGACTCATCAGGTCGGCGTCACACCGCTCCGTCCGAGCCGGCGCACCCGGCCCCAGGCTCGGGCCCGTTCCGCGGGCGTCGTGAGCGGGATCACCGCGAGCAGGATCGACAGCGATCCGTACCACAGCGCGGGGAGCGCGAGCATCGCGCCGACCGGCACGACCCAGCGCTGGTTCCGCGGCGCGCCCCAGGCGATGAGCAGGACACCGATCGGTCCCCGGATCAGCAGCGGGATCGGCACCGCGGCCCAGGTTCCTCCCTTGCCGGTGTTCGAGGCGAGCAGCGAGATCCAGTCACGCCACGCGTCAGGCATCAGCGCCAGCGACGCCGCAGCGACCACCGCCGTCCCCCCGAGCGCGATCGCCAGCTGCCGCCATTCGCGCCGCAACAGGAACCACAGCAGCCCGACGCCAGGGGTGATCTTGGTCAGGAGCACCAGCGACCACGTCCACGGCCAGCGGAATCCGGCAACCATCGCCACGGCCAGCAACAGCGACACGTTCCCGCCGGCGATCTCCATGGCTCCCACCGCCAGCCCGAGCAGGAACAGCTCGGGCCCGGTCAGGACGTACACGGCCGCGATCAGGATCGCCGTCCAGGCCCCGACGAACGCCGGCCATGGCAGGAGGTCGAGCGGGTAGACAAGCTGCGCGAAGGCCGGCGAGTACGGGTACGCGCCGATCGTGTTCCAGTCGGTCCGGCCCCCGTACAGGTCACCGAGGTTGAACCCGTAGTAGGAGCGGGCGTCCTGCGCCGTGACGAACTGGCCCGAGAACGGATCGCTGACGTCGATCGTCGGGTCCGACAGCGCGATGACCACGACCCAGAACACGAGCGCGACAACGATGCCGGCCGCGAGTCGCGGGCTGGGACGCCGGAGCTGGAGCGACATCGATCCCCTTCGGGCAGACCGGCGGCGGCCGGGGAGACGAAGCCCGACCGGCGGCGGCCGGTCGGACGCGGGCCTGCCGGACCTGGCCGGACCGGGCCGAGCATGGCGGGCGTCCCGCCCATTGTCGGGAATCGCGACGACCGGCGTGACCGCCGGCCGTCGGATCGCGTTCGATGCGCCGTTGGGCCTCATCGATGACCCGGCCCCGGCGGCGTCGAAGCCGCGCCGTCCGGTTCGGGATCGGGCGTCGGCATCTCCAAGGATCGACGCCACGTCAAGATCACCAGACCTGCGAAGACCACACCAGAGTCGGGGCCGCGACGGGCGCCGTGCCGCATGAGATCGTTCGGCATGCCGCCGGCCTGGCCACGTACCATGGCCCGATGAAGATCGGCATCGTGCTCCCCATGAACGACTCTGATGGCCCGGGCGCCTCCGGATGGCCGCGGATCCGACAGCTGGCGCGGTTCGCGGAGAGCGGTGGGATCGACAGCCTGTGGGTCTACGACCATTTCATCTTCCGGATGCCGGGAGAGGACGAGGACGGGATCCACGAAGCGTGGACGCTGCTCGCCGCGCTCGCCGCCTCGACCGAACGGGCCGAGCTGGGCACGATCGTGCTGGGCACCGGGTTCCGGCCCCCGGCGCTGTTGGCGAAGATGGCGGCAACGCTCGACGAGGTGGCCGCCGGCCGGCTGATCCTCGGCCTCGGCACGGGGTGGCACGAGCCCGAGTACACCGCGTTCGGCTACCCGTTCGACCATCGCGCGGGCCGGTTCGACGAGGCTCTCCAGATCATCATCCCGCTGCTGCGCAGCGAGCGGGTGACGCTCCACGGACGCTGGCACGATGTCGAGGACGCAGTCCTGATCCCGCCGCCACCGCGGCCGGCGCGGCTGCCGGGCCGGATCCCGATCCTGATCGCCGCCAGGGGCGAGCGCGTGCTGCGGCTCACCGCGAGGCATGCGGACGCGTGGAACGCGGCCTGGTTCGGCTTCCCGACGGAACGCTTCAACGAGCGGCGCGCGGACCTCGTCGCGGCCTGCGAGGCCGAGGGTCGCGACCCGGCGACGCTCGAGGTGACCGTGGGCCTGACGCTGGACTCCGAGCGCGCCGCCGGTGGCCGGCCGGGTTCGGCCGACTCGCTCGCCCCGGACGTGGACGAGGTCACCCGGGCGCTCGACGCATGGCGTGACCTGGGCGTCGGACACGTGCAGGTGGACCTCCGGCCCGCGGCCGAACGAACGATCGAGATCCTGCTGGCCGCACGAGCCAAGCACCTCGGCGAGGGCTGACGTGCCCGCCGGTCCGGCGCACGATCCCGCCGGGGCCGCACGCGTCGCGGCCGATCCCGTCGCGGCCGATCCCGGCGCGCTCCCTGACCACGTCGCCGCCAACCGAGCGGCGTGGGACGGCTACGCGGCCGACTACGTCGCGTCCGGAGAGCGAGCGTGGACCGTCGCGCCGGGCGAGGAGTCGTGGGGCATCTACAGCATCCCGGAGTCAACGGTGGGGATGCTGCCCGACGACATGACCGGCATGGACGCCATCGAGCTGGGCTGCGGGACCGCGTACGTCTCGGCGTGGATGGCCCGGCGCGGCGCTCGCGTGGTGGGGATCGACAACTCGCCGCGCCAGCTGGAGACCGCCGTCCGGCTTCAGCGCGAGCACGGCATCGACTTCCCGCTCCTGCTGGGCAACGCGGAGCGGGTCCCCTACCCTGACGCGTCGTTCGACTTCGCGATCAGCGAGTACGGCGCGGCCCTGTGGGCGGATCCGGTGGCGTGGGTCCCGGAAGCGGCCCGGCTGCTCCGTCCGGGCGGCCGGCTGGCGTTCCTGACCAACCACGTGGTCGCGTACCTGTGCACCCCGGACCTCGAGGAGGATCCAGTCGGCGAGCAGTTGCTGCGCCCGATGTTCGGGATGGGCCGGACCGAGTGGCCCGACGGGGACGGCGCGGTCGAGTTCCACCCGAGCCACGGTGACTGGATCCGCCTGCTGACCGCCAACGGGCTCGAGGTCGAGGACCTCGTCGAGCCGCAGATCCCCGAAGGCGCGACGACCCGCTACGCGTGGATGCCGTACGCGTGGGCGCGGCAGTGGCCGTGCGAGGAGATCTGGAAGGTGCGCAAGCGCGCCTGAGCGTGCGCGAGCATGTCGGGGAGCGCCCTGCCGCGCCCTGCCGCGCCCGGGCAGGTGGCGTCCAACGCGCGTGCCGGATGGTGGAGGTCGATGCGCCGTTCGGACTTGCGCGCGGGTTGACTGATGGCCGACGATGGCGCCTCGCCTGTTCATCCCGCGCGAGGAGGGTCACCCGGGCATGTCCATCGAGATCCAGTCCGACGCGTCCGCTGCGGCCGCCGGTCCGCCCGGTGAACGCGCGGTCGTCCTTCGCGCGACCGACCTCCGCAAGCGATACGGCTCGCTGGAGGCTGTTCGAGGCGTCAGCTTCGAGATCCACGAGGGCGAGACGTACGGCCTGCTGGGCCCCAACGGCGCCGGCAAGACGACCACGATCTCGATCGTGTGCGGTCTCCTCGCGCGCGACGCCGGTGAGGTGACCATCGACGGCGCGCCGATCGACATCGGGAAGGTCGCCGCAAAGGCGGGCATCGGATACGTGCCCCAGGATCTCGCGATCTACCCCGACCTGTCGGCGAAGGAGAACCTGGAGTTCTTCGGCCGGCTCTACGGGCTGGGTGGCGCGCGCCTG
The DNA here is from genome assembly GCA_963734895.1 of uncultured Chloroflexia bacterium. Lineage (GTDB taxonomy): Bacteria > Chloroflexota > Limnocylindria > Limnocylindrales > CSP1-4 > CAIXZV01. The sequence goes on from CAVTIN010000015.1 coordinate 129,736, forward strand.
AAGTCGCGGGTCGCCGAGGTGCTCGAGGTCATCGCGCTCACGGAGCGGGCCAACGATCGGGCCGACAAGTTCTCGGGCGGCATGCAGCGCCGGCTCAACATCGGAATCGGACTGCTGCACCAGCCCCGGCTGCTCCTGCTCGACGAGCCGACCGTCGGCGTGGACCCGCAGAGCCGGAACGCCATCCTCGAGAGCGTCGCCGAGCTCGGCCGGTCCGGGATGGCGATCCTGTATACGACCCACTACATGGAAGAGGCAGAGCGGCTGTGCGACCGGGTCGGGATCATCGACCTGGGTGAGATCCGCGCCGAGGGCACCCGGCGCGAGCTGGTGGAACTGATCGGGCAGGAGGACCAGGTTCGCCTGACCGCGACCGGGGACCTGGCCCGAGCGTCCGAGGTGGCCGCAACGGTCGATGGGGTGGTCGGCGCTGCCCACAAGGACGGCGTGATCGAGGTCCTGGTGACCGATGCCCGCGCGCTGCTGCCGGCGCTGCTTGCGGCGGTGAGCGCCGCCGGCGCCACGATCAAGGGGGTCGAGGTCGTGGAGCCGGATCTCGAGGCGGTGTTCCTCCACCTCACCGGCAAGGCGCTCCGGGACGCCGGGGGCTGACGATGCGAACCGCGATCCTCATCGCGGCGAAGGACCTCCGCCAGCGGTTCCGCGATCGCTCGGTGATCCTGTTCGCCGTGGTTGCCCCGCTGGGCCTGGCGTTGATCTTCAGCCAGATGCTCGCGGGCGTGACCGAGTTCAAGGCCGCGTACGTCGTGGCGGACATGGACGGCGGGGCGCTGTCGCAGTCGTTCCGCAACGACGTCCTGGGATCGCTCGTTGTCGCCGGCGTGGCGACGATCGATGACGTCGCCACGCCGGAGGTGGCGAAGGCGAGCGTCGAAGCAGGGGATGCCGACGCCGCGATCGTCATCCCGGTCGGCTTCAGCACCGCGATCCTCAGCGGCCAGCGATCGTCGATCGAGGTCGTCGGCGGGCAGGACGCCGGGCTGGCGACCGAGATCGCTCGGTCGGTCTCGACCCGCTTCGCCGACGGGATCGCCTCGACCCAGCTGGCGATCCTCACGGTCGGTGACCTGCAGGGTGCACCACCGGATCCCGCCGGCGTCGCGGCGATCGTCGCGGCGACACAGGTGCCGTCGCTCCAGCTGGTCGAGGTCCAGACGAGCCTCCGCCAGCTGAGCCAGACCACGTACTTCTCGGCCGGCATGGCCATCCTGTTCCTGTTCTTCGCGGCCCAGGTCGGCGCGGTGAGCATGTTCGAGGAGCGGCGGCTGGGCACGCTGGGCCGGATGCTCGCGGGCCCGATCGCGCCGACCACGATCCTCGCCGGCAAGACGCTGGGCAGCTTCCTCATCGGCATCGTGGCCCTGACGATCCTCGCCGTCGCGACGACGGTGCTCGTCGGCGCCGACTGGGGTCCGCCGGTCGGCGTGGCGGTGATCATCGTCGCGGCGGTCATCTCGGCGATCGGGATCAGCACGCTGGTGACCTCGTTCATGAAGACGCAGGACAGCGCCGGCGCGGCGAACTCGGCGGTCGCGATCACGCTGGGCATCCTCGGTGGGACGTTCTTCCCGTCCTCGCAGGCGCCGGAGCTGATGGCCCAGCTGTCGCTGGTCACGCCGCACGCGTGGTTCCTGCGCGGCCTCGGCGAGATGCACGGTGCGGGGGCATCCGCCGCCGACGCGCTGCCGTCGATCGCGGTCCTGCTCGCCATGGGGCTGGTCACCGGCGCGATCGGGTTCGCGCGGGCCCGGCGGATGGTGACGGCACGATGAGCGGCCTGACGAAGGCGATCGAGATCGGTCGGATCAACCTCCTGCGCCAGGTCCGGGACCGCGGCGACCTGTTCTTCGTGTTCGTGCTGCCCGTGATCATCATCGTCGCCCTGGGGCTGCAGTTCGGCGGGATCAGCACGGCCCGGCTGGGTGTCGTGTCGCCGTCCGGCGACGCCGCCGCAGCCGCGCTGGTGACGGCCCTGCGCGATGCCGATGTCGAGTTCGAGATCCGCGAGGTGGCCGACGAAGCGTCGCTCCGGGCGGCCGTCGAGACCGGCAGCGTCGATGCGGGTGTGGTGATCCCCGACGGGTACGGCGCTGCGCTCGCGGGTACCGGCGTGGTCGAGGTGCGCTACCTGGGCACGCCCGAGAACGTGACCGCGGGCCTCCGGGCTCCCGTGGAGGCCGCCGTCGCGAACCAGGCGATGGAGGTCGGCGCGGCCCGGGCAGCGGTGAGCGTCGGTGCCGGGACGTACACAGCGGCTGCGGCTGCGGCCGACCGCCTCGGGGGCGACGTCGCCGGCGTGACGGTGACCGCAACGCAGGTCGGCGAGCCGGGACCGTTCGCGGGGTTCGGCCAGTTCACGTTCGGCGCCCAGGGCCAGCTGATCCTGTTCATGTTCCTGACGTCGATGACCGCCGCGGGTCGCCTCGTGCTGACCCGCAAGCTGGGCGTCTCGCGTCGGATGGTGTCGACGCCCACCTCGATCCCGACCATCGTCGCGGGAGAGGCACTGGGACGCATCGGCGTTGCGCTGCTCCAGGGCGTGTTCATCATCCTGCTCACGGCGCTGGTGTTCAACGTGAGCTGGGGCGATCCGATCGCGGCCGGGGCGATCGTCCTGTCGTTCGCGCTCGTGGGCGCCGGCGTGGCGCTGCTGATCGGCGCGATCGCCACCAACGCGGACCAGGCCTCGTCGCTTGGCGTGTTCGCCGGCCTTGCGCTCGGGGCGCTGGGCGGGGCGATGGTCCCGCTGGCCTTCATGCCCGAGAGCATGCGCACGCTCGCGAACGTCATCCCGCACAGCTGGGCGATCCGGGGGCTCCAGTCGCTCGTGCAGGACGGCGGCGGACTGGCATCCGTGGCGCCCGACGTGGCGGTGCTGCTGGGATACGGGATCGTGCTGATGGCGCTGGCGAGCTGGCGCTTCCGGAAGGCGATCGCCGGATAGGTCCGAACCCCTGCATGGCAGGCGCTCGCCGACTCCCCCGCCACATACCGCGGGTCGCGGTGCAATCGCCGCGGATCGACGAATCTGCTGTCAGCCACCGCGATCGGCGGTGGTAGTCCGGGTTTGACACCGAATCCGCGTTCTCGCGGCGGGCGAACCTCGTGAGCCGAGCGCGGAATCGGCCGCGGGGGCGGCCAACCAGCAGCGCAGTTGTGGCAGGACCATGACTACCACCGGCTCCGGCGGTGCCTGACAGGTCCTCCGGCGCTACCACCGCACCTCGCGGTGCGCGGCAGGAGCCGAAGGCCAGGCGGTGGGCGTCAGGAGCCCGGGCGGGACCGCGCTCCCGGGCGGCAGGACCGCGCTCCCCGCCGCCGCCCCGCTGGACAGCCGGCCGTCGCGTGGATATGCTTCACGCCGTGTTGAACATCTACCTGACGTTGAGCGCATGACCGAGACGTCGTCCCTCACCCGCTCAGAGCTCCTGGGCGAGGTCGTCGGTGAGCTCTCGTCGCATACCCCGTCCTCGATGATGCGCTACATGCGCCGCTGGCCGGCCGGGCCGCTGAGCCTGGTCCACCTGCACGTGCTCGCCGTGCTCGACGTCGACGGCGCGATCCCGATGCGCACGCTGGCCGAGTCGCTCGACGTCTCGCAGGCCAGCGCGACCGGGATCGTCGACCGGATGGAGCAACGCGACCTCGTCGAACGCCGGCGAGACGACGAGGACCGGCGCGTCATCCGGGTTGCCCTCACCGAGACCGGCCGGCAGATGATCGAGGGCCTCGCAACCGAGCGCCGGGAGCGACTCGCGAAGGTCCTCGACGAGCTCACGGACGACGAGCTGCGAGGCTTCCTGCGCGGCTCACGCGCGCTCAACCGCGCTCGCGAACGACTCCATGCCACCCTCCCCCACCCCCCCGCCGAGGCGCATCGATGATCGGACTCCTGCGCACGTACCTGGCCCCGTACCGGCTGGCCGATCGTGCTCGTCCTGGCGCTCCTGCTCGTGCAGGCGATCGCCAACCTGTACCTCCCTGAGCTCAACGCCGACATCATCAACAACGGCGTGGTCAAGGGGGACACCGACTACATCCTGCGGACCGGCGGGTTCATGCTGGTCGTGACCTTCGCGCTGAGCATCGCCGCCGTCATCGGCGTGTTCTTCGGCGCCCGCACGGCGATGGCCTTCGGCCGCGACGTGCGCAGCGCGTTGTTCCGCAAGGTCCAGACCTTCAGCCAGGTGGAGGTCAACCAGTTCGGCGCCCCCAGCCTGATCACCCGCAACACGAACGACGTCCAGCAGATCCAGATGGTCGTGCTGATGGGGCTCAACCTGATCATCTCGGCGCCGATCATGGTCGTCGGCGGCGTGATCATGGCGCTCCGCCAGGACGTCCCGCTGTCCGGGTTGCTGCTGGTCGTCCTGCCGATCATGGCCGCCCTGATCGGGTTCGTGATGACCCGCGCCGTGCCGCTGTTCCAGGCGATGCAGCGCAAGCTCGACCGGATCAACCTGGTGATGCGCGAGACGCTGGCCGGCGTGCGCGTGATCCGGGCGTTCGTCCGGACGCGCCACGAGGAGAAGCGGTTCGACGACGCGAACCAGGACCTGATGGTGACCGCGCTGACCGTCAACCGGCTGTTCGCGATCACGATCCCGAGCCTGATGGCGATCATGAACCTGACCACGGTCGCGGTCCTGTTCTTCGGCGCCTACCGCGTCGACAGCGGGGGCATGCCGATCGGCAACCTGACGGCGTTCCTCCAGTACATCATGCAGGTCCTGTTCTCGGTGATGACCGCGGTGATCATGTTCGTCATGGTCCCCCGCGCGGCGGTCTCCGCCGGCCGCGTGCGCGAGGTCCTCGACACGGAGCCGGCGATCATCGATCCACCGACGCCGATCTCCCCGCCGCGGGGCGGCGTGGTCGAGTTCCGGAACGTGGAGTTCCGGTATCCCGGCGCCGAGGAGCCGGTGCTCGGCGGGATCTCGTTCGTGGCGCGGCCCGGGGAGACCACCGCCATCGTCGGTTCGACGGGCAGTGGCAAGTCCACCCTGATCAACCTGATCCCGCGTTTCTACGACGTGACCGGCGGCGTCGTCCTGGTCGATGGCGTCGACGTCCGTGACATGGACCGGTCCGACCTGTGGAAGCGGATCGGGATGATCCCCCAGCGCGCGTTCCTGTTTGGAGGGACCGTCGCGACCAACCTCCGATGGGGCGACGAGAACGCCACCGACGAAGCCCTGTGGCGCGCCCTCGAGATCGCGCAGGGCCGCGACTTCGTGACCGAGATGCCCGACCAGCTCGAGGCGCCGATCGCGCAGGGCGGCACCAACGTCTCGGGCGGTCAGCGACAACGACTTGCGATCGCGCGGGCGCTGGCCCACAAGCCCGACATCTACGTGTTCGACGACAGCTTCTCCGCTCTCGACTTCCGCACCGACGCGCGGCTGCGGGCCGCGATCGCGCGCGACCTGGCCGGAGCGACCGTGATCATCGTGGCCCAGCGCGTGGGAACGATCCTCCACGCCGATCAGATCGTGGTGCTCGAGGCCGGCGGGATCGCGGGCATCGGCACCCACGACCAGCTGATGCGGACCTGTGAGACCTATCGCGAGATCGTGCTGTCCCAGGTCACCGAGGAGGAGGTCGCATGAGCGGGCCGATGGGCCGGCCGGGCGGCGGCGGTGCCGGTGGGTCCGGCGGTCACGGAGCCGGGGGCGGGACGTTCGGCGGCGGTGGGCGGCCACCCGGGCGGCGTCCGATGGGACCGGGCGGCGGTCCGGGCCACATGTTCATGCAGATGCCGGCGGCCAAGTCGAAGGACTTCAAGGGCTCGTTCCGGCGCCTGCTGGGCGAGCTCCGGCCCGAGCGCCTGCTGATCGGCGTCGTCATGGCCCTGGGCCTGGTCAGCGTCACCCTCGTGATCCTCGGCCCGCGGCTGCTGGGCAACGCCACCAACGTCCTGTTCGAGGGCGTCATCGGCAAGATGCTGGGTGAGCAGGGCCTGACCGGGGTTCCGGTGCCCCAGATCGTGTCCGGGTTGCGCGCACAGGGACAGGGCAACCTCGCCGACATGCTCGCCAGCATGGGCAACGTCGTGCCCGGGGTCGGGGTCGACTTCGGACAGCTGACCATGATCCTCGCGATCGTGGCGGGCATCTACCTGCTGAGCTCGGTGTTCAGCTGGGGACAGGCGTACATCATGGCCGGCGTCACCCAGCGCACCGTCTACCGGCTGCGACGGCGCGTCGACGAGAAGCTCGGCCGCCTGCCGCTCGCCTACTTCGACCGCGAGTCGCGGGGCGACATCCTGTCGCGCGTGACCAACGACATCGACAACATCAGCCAGACCCTCCAGCAGAGCCTGACCCAGCTCATCACGTCGGTCCTGACCGTGATCGGCGTGCTGATCATGATGCTGACCATCAGCCCGCTGCTGGCCGTGATCTCGCTCCTCGCCGTGCCCGCCTCGCTCGTGGTCACCGTGCTCATCGCGAGCCGGTCGCAGAAGCAGTTCGCCGCCCAGTGGGAGCAGACCGGGTTGCTCAACGGCCACGTCGAGGAGATGCACACCGGGCACGCGATCGTGAAGCTGTTCGGGCGCCAGGAGGAGGCGATCGACGAGTTCGACCGCCGCAACGAGGCGCTCTACCAGGCCAGCTTCAAGGCCCAGTTCATCTCCGGGATGATCCAGCCCGCGATGACGTTCATCTCCAACCTCAACTACGTCGCGATCGCGGTCATCGGCGGCGTGCGCGTGGCGAGCGGCCAGATGAGCCTCGGCGACGTCCAGGCGTTCATCCAGTACTCGCGCCAGTTCACGATGCCGATCATCCAGGCGGCGAGCATCGTCAACGTGCTCCAGAGCGCCGTCGCCTCGGCCGAGCGGGTGTTCGAGCTGCTCGACGAGGCCGAGGAGATCCCCGACCCGGTGACCCCGGCCGTGCTCGTCGAGCCGGCCGACGGCCGGGTCACGTTCGAAGGCGTCTCGTTCCGGTACAAGGAGGACGAGCCGCTGATCGAGGACCTGGACCTGGTCGTCGAACCCGGCCAGACGATCGCGATCGTAGGCCCCACCGGTGCGGGCAAGACCACGCTGGTCAACCTGCTGATGCGGTTCTACGACGTGGACGCGGGACGGATCACGGTGGACGGCATCGACACCCGGCAGCTGACGCGGGACAACCTGCGGCGGACGTTCGGGATGGTGCTCCAGGACGCGTGGCTGTTCAACGGCACGATCCGGGAGAACATCGAATACGGCGCCGATGATGTCGAGGTCGCCGAGGCCCACCTGACCGAGGCCGCCGAGGCGGCGCACGTTGACCACTTCGTCAAGACGCTTGCGGACGGCTACGAGACGGTGCTCGACGACGATGCGACGAACGTGTCGGCCGGCGAGAAGCAGCTGCTGACGATCGCGCGGGCGTTCCTCGCCGACCCGCCGATCCTCATCCTCGACGAGGCGACCTCGTCGGTGGACACGCGGACCGAGGTGCTGATCCAGCGGGCGATGAACCGGCTGATGCGCGGCCGGACGTCGTTCGTGATCGCGCACCGGCTGTCCACGATCCGCGACGCGGACATGATCCTGGTCATGAATGAGGGCCGGATCGTCGAGCGTGGGACGCACGAGGCGCTGCTGGCCGCGGAGGGCTTCTACCAGGAGCTGTACACGAGCCAGTTCGAGGAGGCGATCGAGCCGCTCGACACGGTGGCGTAGGGCGCAGGGGCAGGCCCGGGCTCGTCCTCGTTCGCTCGCTGCACTTGGCCACTCAACGATGAGGTGCGTGCAATCCTCGCG